>NZ_SMFP01000001.1 GCF_004348975.1 Antarcticimicrobium sediminis
TCTCAGCGCCGGTTTTGGGAGCCTGAATTCCCCGAACTTGATGGCGAGGACGGTCTTAACTTTGCCGGCTGGGCGAAAAAGCTGACCGGCGCTGCAACGATCAGCGTTGGATCGGTTGGCCTCAATTCCGACTTCGGCGGTGCCTTCGTAGGCAAAGGATCGCAGACCTCGCCGCTCGACCAACTGATCACCCGGATGGAGAAAGATGAGTTCGACCTGATCGCAGTTGGCCGCACCTTGCTGTCAGATGCGCAGTGGGTGCAAAAAGTACATGACGGTCGCATGGACGAGCTACATGGCTTCAATATCGAAGACCTGCAGACTCTCGCTTGATTACTCCGGCGGGTCAGCACGCTTGGCCCGTCGTTCAAAACAGCAGATGAAATGCCCAGCGCGTTCTGGGTATTTCATCGCAGCGGGTGTCAATCACGGCGACAAAAGGGGCCATTTACCCTCGACGAACCGCTCCGTGACCTGTTTCTTGCAAAGCTCGTCCTTTTGCTGGCACGTGATGTCGGTAATCTGGGAGAAGTCCTCCAGCGCATGGAAGACGCCGCCCATAATCTGGAGTGCTGAGAAAGCGACGCTGCCGGTTGAAGCGGGATGCCGAAAAGGCAGATCGTACCAAGGGCCTCCCGCAGACTGCCTGATAGGAGAAAATCAGCTTCTGTTTGGCCTCTTGCATATATACGCAGCCGCTTCACCAAGTCGTTTTTTCGATCAGGCCAAACCGGCCCTCACCGGCCATTCGGGCCATGCTCGACGAGGGGCCAGAGTCAGCCTAATGCGGACGCGATCCGCATTGTCGTTCTCCCTCCACAATTCCAGCAGGAAGGCGGAGAGCAGTCATTTTCTGCACATGCACGAACGGCCGAAACCTGCGGGCGGCCCTTCTCCCTAAATTCAGAGCCTCCGGCGCGCCAAGTCTTGCGATGCTCTTTCCACAAGTGAGCAGGTGAATCGCCATGCGAGGGGCACTTGTGGTTTTCCCGGGTCGTGCTATCCATTTCCTGTCATGAAAGCCCTGACGCGGATATTGCCCTTGCGCACTCTGGTCGTGCTGCTCGTCGTCGCGTTGTCGACGTCGGGTTTTGCACATCGGTTCATGACGCCCGACAATCAGGCGGCGTTGGACTATGCGCAGTCCTTCGGGCTGGATGTAACTGACATCTGCGGTGGCGTTGGTGGCAAGGGCGCGCAACAGGCCTGTGATGCCTGTCTCCTGCACGCGTCCATGTCCCTGCCGGAGCCAGCCATTTCGGGGATTATCGCAGAGCTTTCGCTCGCCCCCGCAGACTGGGTGCCACATCCGCCTGTCCGGCGTACCCTGACAGCCAAGGCCACGCGCCCGGCACGCGCACCTCCAACAGTCTGACGCCTTTCACCGCTCGTGAATCGCTCGCCCGACGGCCCCGTCGGGAATTTCCAGACTTTGGAGAGACGCAATGAAATCCATCGCCTTTCTCTAAGGCCTGACCGATCAGGCCTTTTTGACCAAGCCGGACCACGCCGACCTGTGGCCCGAAGATCACCCCATCAAGATCAACCGGGCTGCCCCCTGAGAGGACAGACATGAAACGCGCATTCTTCTCCCTGATGTTGCTGGCCACGCCGCTGGCCGCGCATGACCAAATAACGGACGATCTGCACATCATCCATCCGTCGATCCCCGCGCCCATAGCTTCGGCCAAATCCGCCGCCGGCTATGTGACCATATCGAACGAGGGCGACACGCCCGAAGAATTGATCGGCCTGCGCACACCCTTCGCAGTGTCGAGCACCTTGCACACCACGATCTTCGAGGATGGCATCGCCAGGATGCGCCCGCTGAGCGGCGTGACCATTGCGCCCGGCGAAGTGGTCAACATGGAACCCGGTGGGATGCACGTGATGTTCATGGGGCTGACAGGCCCGGCGCAAGAGGGCGACATGATCCCCGCAACGCTGGTCTTTCGCCAAGCGGGCGACGTGGCGATTGAATTTATGGTCGATCCCGTTGACGGGGCCGATCATTCCACGATGGACCACTCTGGCCACTGATCCTTGCATCTTGCGGTCCTCATAACACGCGCGCTGCTGTTTCTGGCGCTGCTCGGCTCGGCCACCGTGCCGACCGGGCTGATGCGCGCGCAGGGGCCCGACGGCATGCGGCTTGTGATCTGCACGCCCGATGGCACCCAGGAGGTCTGGCTGACCAGTGCCGGAGAGGCCCTTCCTGTCGAGGATCATCAGCCCGACAGGGGCGACCATCACGGTTCTAATTGCGTGCAGGTCAGCGTCGCAGGCGCTGAATCCCCGCCACGGATCGGTTCCCTGATCCGCTTGCCGCTTTGGCCCATGGCACCGCCTGCCATCACGGCGCAACGGCCCACCGCCCAAGACTTCCTGACGCGTCATCGCACCCGCGCGCCCCCCGTCCCGGTCTGATCCCTAAACCGGGGGCCGCGCGCCCCTTGTCCCGTGATCCAAGACAAGGACGTTTCTCATGAACGCGATGATCCAACCATGGGCCACCAAGGCCCTCTATCCGGGTGCTCAGAAACAGCCGCGACCTGCGCTGTTCCAAGGGCTGACCCGCCGCGAAATGAACCGCATCCGGCACGGCTTTTGCGAAGACCAGTACACCCGTGGCGAGCCTGTCCTGTGCGACCCGATCGAGATGCCCTTTGTCGGCTTGGTGCTGTGCGGTGCTCTGCGCGAAGACGTGCGCGATGCCCAAGGTGAGCGCCGCCTGTTTGCACTGACTTTTGCCGGGGAGTTGCTCTCGCCCTTGGGTCCGCAGCGCATAGGCGGACAGCTGTCCGCACTCGAAGAGACGGTGCTGCTGACCTGCGACCGCACCGGCTTTGATGCATTGGTGGCGGACATCCCGCACCTGCGCCTGAACCTGCTGCACCTGTTGCAGGGCCAGATCGCGGCAACACATCGCTGGCAGACCCTGCTGGGCCGTAAGAGCGCATCGGAGCGCGTGGCATCGATGCTGGCATGGTTCCATGCCCGACACGGAGGGAAGGACAAACTGCTTTTGCCCGTCAATCGCGCCGAGTTGGGGCAGATGTCCGGCCTGACACTGGAAACCGTCTCGCGCCAGATTCACGCACTGAAAAAAGCCGGGGTGATCGCAGTACCACAACCGACCCACATCCATGTGCTGGACGCCGACGCCCTGCACGCCCTGACCGGCGATGCGCCCGCGCGGCGCGCTGCCTGACCCTTTCATGCCAAACAGAGAGACCATGAAACTTGTTCTGACCACCCCCCTTGCCGCGCGGATGAGCACTGCCGCTTGGGCCGAGAGCCACCACGCAGATCGCGCAAATCGGCGTGGTGGCGGGGAATGGATCGTACCCCTCTTGGTCATAAAGGACCGTTGCCGAGTATGGTCGCCCCCGCGTTGTCTTCGAACCTGAACGGAGACCTGGGCTTCGGGCCCGGTTGAGCCTGCGGCTATCGCTTGATCGGATCAGCGGATGACTGTTGAACAGATGAAGATGTTTTTTTGGGTGACCCTGTAACGAAGTGCGGCCTGAGCTGTCCTGTCTTCGTGAAGCACGACAATGGATGAAGATAATGCTGACCTGCCGCGACCTTTCTCATCAGGCTGACGCTTTCCTCGATGGCGAGTTGGGGCTTTGGGATAGGCTGCGCATCCGTCTGCATCTGTCGATGTGCAATGGCTGTGCCCGGTTCATGGGCCAGATGCGCACCACGCGCAGCTTGGTCAGGCCCGAGGCAGTCGTTGCGGAGACCGGGGAAGACGCCCGGATCGACAGCATTCTTGCCGCGCTTCACACGAAAAATCCGTCCGACGGCTAAGACAGCCTCGTGACATTTGTGAAGGACCAAGGAAATGACAAATCTGAAGAACGGCTTCCTGGCCGGTTTCATTGCTACGGCCGTATTGTCGATAATGATGGTCGCCAAGACCATGATGGGTGTGATGCCCGCGCTTGATGTCGCGGCGATGATCGCCATGATGATGGGCGCGCCTGTCATCATCGGCTGGCTGGTTCACTTCATGATCGGCACAGTGGCATGGGGCGGCGGCTTTGCGGTGCTCTATGGTGTCATTCCCGGCGGCAATGCCATCGTCAAGGGAATCGTCTTCGGCGTTGCTGCCTGGCTGGGCATGATGATCATGGTCATGCCAATGGCCGGAGCTGGCTTGTTTGGCATGAATTTCGGGATCATGGCACCGATGATGACGCTGGTCCTGCATATCATCTTCGGTGCGGTGCTTGGCGGCGTCTTTGGCGCCCGCGGTCCGGTCGCACTCGCGCAGTGACCCTTCTTCCCGTGACCGGTCAAGGTCGCGGGGCCCCCAGAAGTTCAGGCCCGGATTCTGCGCGCGCCAGCCGTGTGCACAATCGTGGTCTCCCTGCCGCCCAACGGAAAGCCCGCCATGACACCCGACGATATACATGTACTCAGCGCCATGCCCCCTGCCAATCCAAGTTACCCGAGGGGGCCATACCGGTTCATCGACCGCGAATATCTGGTGATCACCTATCTGAGCGACCCTGATGCGATCCGTGCGATGGTGCCGGAACCGCTGACCCCGGACGGCAGCGACCAGGTGCATTACGAATGGATCAACATGCCCGATAGCACCGGGTTCGGAGCCTATCAGGAATCCGGTCTGGTCATCCCCTGCCTGCTGAACGGCGAGCCGGTCAATTACACCGCGATGATGTTTCTCAACGACGAGCCGCCGATCTCGGCGGGGCGCGAGATTTGGGGGTTCCCCAAACGGTGGGGCGAGCCGAAGCTGGAGGTGCGCACCGATACGCTGACCGGAACGCTGCATTATGCGGGCGAGCGGGTGGCGATGGGCACCATGGCCTACAAATATCAGGACCGGATGGCAGCTGACCCCGCCAAACGTGGCGCGCATCTGCGCAAGACGTCGGTCAACCTCAAGATCATTCCCTGCGTGACCGGTCATCAGCGGGTTGCCGAGTTGGTCGCCTACAACCTGACCGATATCACCATGCATTTTCACTTTTCCGGCCCGGCACGGCTGCACCTAATCCCGCACATCAACGCGCCTGTCGCCGACCTTCCAGTCCTGAGCGTGGTCGAGGGCCGGCATTTCAAGGCTGACCTGACGCTGCCCTATGGCCGCATCGTTCACGACTACCTTGCCTGATTTCCCGAAAGGAATTCCCATGCCAACCACCAGAACCGCCGTTATCACCGGATCGTCCAGTGGCATCGGCCACGGCATCGCCGAGGGCCTCGCTGCCGCCGGTTACAACATCGTGCTGAACGGCATCGAGCCTGCCGAACAGATCGAACCCGCGCGCAAGGCGCTGGAGGATGCACACGGCATCAAGGCGATCTACTCGCCCGCCAACATGTTGAAACCCGACGGCGTGCGCAGCTTGATCACCGCCGCCGAGGCTGCCTTTGGCCAGGTCGATGTGCTGGTCAACAACGCCGGTATCCAGTTCGTCTCGCCCATCGAGGATTTCCCGGATGAGAAATGGGAAGCGATTTTGTCGCTGAACCTGTCGGCGTCGTTCTATGCCACCAAGGCCGTGGTGGCGGGCATGAAAGCGCGCAATTGGGGGCGGATCATCAACATCGCCTCGGCGCACGGGCTGGTCGCCTCGCCGTTCAAATCGGCCTATGTGGCGGCCAAGCATGGCATCGTCGGGCTGACCAAGACGGTCGCCCTCGAGGTTGCGGAACATGGCGTGACGGTCAACGCCATCTGCCCCGGCTATGTCTGGACCCCGTTGGTCGAAAAACAGATCCCCGATACCGCCAGGGCGCGCGGCATGACCGAAGAGCAGGTGATCCGCGACGTTCTGCTGGCAGCTCAACCGAACAAGAAATTCGCCACGGTGGAGGAACTGGCCGCCCTGGCCGTGTTCCTGTGCAGTGATGGTGCGGCGTCGATCACCGGGACGGCCTTGCCGGTCGACGGCGGATGGACGGCCCACTGATGGAGAAAACGATGAAAGTTGTCAGCAACACCACGAAGCCGCGTAAACCCAGCGATAACCGCAAACGCATCAACCTCGCCTTGCAGGGCGGCGGCGCCCACGGTGCCTTCACCTGGGGCGTGCTGGATCGCATCCTGGAAGACGGGCGGCTGGAGATCGATGCGATTTCCGGCACCTCGGCCGGTGCAATGAACGCTGTTGCCCTGGCGGACGGCTTTACTGCCGGTGGAGCCGACGGCGCGCGCGAAAAGCTGGAGGACTTCTGGCACACCATGTCTGAAGGCGCGAAGAACAGCCCGATCAAACGTGCACCGATCGACGTGATGATGGGAAACTGGAGCCTTGACCGGTCGTGGGGCTATCACGCGATGGATGCGATGACGCGGATGTTCTCGCCCTATCAGCTGAACCCGATGAACATGAACCCATTGAAGGATGTGCTGGAGGCTTGCGTCGATTTTTCCTGCGTTCAAAGCTGCAACAGCATCAAGCTTTATATCTCCGCGACCAATGTCGAGACCGGCAAGGTCAAGGTCTTCGACAGCCACCACTTGACGTCTGACATGGTGATGGCCTCGGCCTGTCTGCCGAACGTCTACCAGGCGGTGATGATTGACGGCGTACCCTATTGGGATGGCGGATACATGGGCAACCCGGCGTTGTTCCCGTTTCATACCGGCAGTGACTGCGCCGACATCGTGGTCATCCAGATCAACCCGGTGGAGCGCAAGGGCGCCCCCCGCACACCGCAAGAGATCCAGAACCGGCTGAACGAGATCGCGTTCAACTCCAGCCTTCTGAAGGAACTCAGGGCGATCGATTTCGTGGATCGTCTGATCGACGAGGGCAAGTTGGACGAAACCAGGTATCGGCGCGAGCGCATCCACATCATCGAGAACCAGGACGCGCTTATCCCGCTGGGCGCGTCGTCGAAGATGAACGCGGAATGGGCATTCCTGACCCATCTGCGCGACCTGGGGCGCAAGACGGCGACGCAGTGGCTCGACACAAATTTCAACGACATCGGGGAACGTTCGACGGTCGATCTGCGCGCCATGTTCATGGGCATCGGCCCCCAGCACCAAGGGTAGGCCGATGACAGGCACGGACGAATTCGGCTTTCCCATCGCCCGGGGTTTTCCGACGATAGACACGCCTGGCATGGCGCAGGTCGATCTGCTGATGGTTCAATTCTACGGGATCAGCTTGCCACAGATGATGGAAAACGCCGGGTGCGCGTTGGCGCTTGTCGCGCGGCGTCGGTATCTGCCGGGCGATCTTGCGGACCGGCATGTCGTGGTGCTGGCGGGGTTCGGCGGCAACGGCGGCGGCGCGATGGTCGCGGCGCGGCGGCTGGCCGGCTGGGGGGCGCAGGTATCGCTGGTCCCGTCTGGAAGCGCGGATGCCCTGAAAGGCATGCCGGCGGATCAATGTGCCATACTCAAGGCCATGGGCATCCTCCCTGGAGAGGTGCCGCGCATGCCGCCGGATTTGATTCTTGATGGGCTGATCGGCTATTCCCTGCGTGGTGCCCCGGAGGGCCGGGCCGACGCGTTGATTGA
Source organism: Antarcticimicrobium sediminis (assembly GCF_004348975.1). Lineage (GTDB taxonomy): Bacteria > Pseudomonadota > Alphaproteobacteria > Rhodobacterales > Rhodobacteraceae > Antarcticimicrobium > Antarcticimicrobium sediminis. The sequence continues at coordinate 7,514 of NZ_SMFP01000001.1, forward strand.
TTGGGCCAATCGACAGGACGCCCCGGTCCTGGCCCTGGATGTCCCATCGGGTTTTGATGCCATCAACGGAACGCCCCATAACCCGTTCATCCGCGCGGATGCGACGCTCACCCTTGCCCTGCCCAAAAGCGGCCTTCAGGATGGCGGCGCGGCCAACGCCACCGGCGCGCTCTATCTGGCCGACATTTCGGTGCCACCGGCGCTCTATCGGCGGCTTGCCCCTCCCCTCGACGTGCCCCCGTTCCTGGACGGAGACATCATGCGGCTGCTGTAGGCGCAGATGCACACGCGTTCGTGACATCGGGCCGCGTAACAATGCCGCCTCCCAATTGTCCCGATCCTGTTCAACCTTGAGGAGGAGACAATCATGAAATTCGAACTCGGCGGTATTATACTTGCGCTGTCACTGGGAACTGCCGTCACCGCACAGGACATGCCGCCGCTTTCCGGCACCCCCGATGATGTGGCCTATGCCACGGAAATCTGGACCTATCTTGAAGCGAATGGACTGGCCGGACCGGATCGGATCCATACCGCACCCTACGAAGGCACCGACCCGCACGGCATGATGCTTGAGACCTTCTATACTATGGGAGCAGTCAACGGGTATTCCGGTGATCTGGTTGTCAAGAACAACTACGGCCCAGAAGGCGTCAGCGCCGATGAGGTGCTTGCCGAACCCGCTGCCCATCTTGCGGCAATTACCGTCATGTTCCGCCGTGAAGACGGATACTTGGCCCAAAACCAGAACTGGTTCTGGGCCAAGTATCTTCCCGATGGCACGCTCAACATAAATGCGGTGAAGATGCCCCTGGCAGGACGGGTCGCCAAGGGCATGGACGAGGGCTGCATCTCTTGTCACGCCAACGTCGGCGGCGATGACCTGGTCTTTACCACAGACCACTACGCCCGGAAATCCATCAACCGCGCGGAGGGATGAGGTAATCGCAATCTTAGCATCACTTCTGATGGGCGCCATTCTTGGCTTCGCAGCCCATCGTGCCGGGCTGTGTACCGTCAAGGCCGCTGCGGAAGTTCTTACCTCGCGCCGTGGCCATTTTCTGTGGTGTCAATCGGCATGCAATCCTGACCCCCTATCGGCGCCCAAAAATGACCCCTTTATTTTGCGCAGGGGTAGCTGGCCCGATGCGGTGTAGCCATCACACAGCGCAGCCGCGTCGGGCCANGCATGGCTTCAATATCGAAGACCTGCAGACTCTGGCCTAATTACTCCGGCGGGTCAGCACGCTTGGCCCGTCGTTCAAAACAGCAGATGAAATGCCCAGCGCGTTCTGGGTATTTCATCGCAGCGGGTGTCAATCACGGCGCCAAATGGGGCCAGGTCCGGGATGTCTTTAGCGCCGCCGGGACGTTGTTCCCGATGGCGCTGTGCGGTCGTTCTTCGTTGTCGTCTCTACCGTTGCCCGGCAGACGAATGCATGCGTTCGCTGAGCAAGGCCAAGCCCCCTACTTCTCGGCGGTGTCTTCAAGGCCCATAAACCAATGAGCGTTCAGGCACTCCGCGCGGAACTTGCCATCGAAGGGGCGTTGAGGATCCCTCATGCGCTCTACGCTGCGCGCTCGCGCTCCACCATGCGGGCGCATTTCTCACCGATCATGATCGTGGGCGCATTGGTGTTGCCCCCGATCAAGGTCGGCATGATGGAGGCGTCGGCGATTCGCAGGTTTTCCAAGCCATGAACTTTCAAACTGGCCGGGTCGACGACCGACAGGCTGTCGCGGCCCATCTTGGCTGTGCCGACAGGGTGATAGACGGTCAGCGCCTCGGCGCGCAGATACGACAGGATTTCCGCGTCGCTTTGCACGTCTGGTCCGGGAAGAACCTCGCGCCCTTTCAGATCTGCCATGGGCTTTGCCGCGAATATCCGGCGCGCCAGCTTTATGCCCTCCACAAGGACCTCTGCGTCATCCCCTTGAGAGAAGAAGCGGTGGTCAATCATGGGCACCAGTTCGCCACCTTGACGATTGATGGTAATCTCGCCGACCGACTTCGGACGCAGCACGCAGGTATGAACGGCAAAGCCGTGGCCCCACTCGACCAGCCGTCCGCGATGGCTGCGATATCCGGGGACGAAATGGAACTGCACGTCCGGGAGGTTATCGGCCAGCGGTGTCCGGGCGAAGCCACCTGCCACGACATAATTTGTCGACAGCTCGCCTTTTCGCCCGGCGGCAAAGGCAAAGGGGGATGCAAGCAGGCGACGCCAATTGGCGAACGACAGCCCCAGCGTGCGTGCCGAAGGGCTACGCACGGTGATCATGCCATCGACGTGATCGCGCAAGTTCTGCCCGACACCTTCCAGAGGATGAACGACGTCAATCCCGGCCTGCTGCAACACCCGCGCGGGCCCGATGCCCGATTGCATCAATGCCATCGGTGTCCCAATCGCGCCCGCACTCAGGATGACCTCCCCACGGCACTGCACCTGAAGCGGCTCGCCGTTGCGCGACAGGGCAATGCCCGTAACCCGCCCCTGATCCACAAGCATCTGGCGCAGCTCGGCATCGGTCCAGATCGTCAGGTTCTTGCGCTGCCGCACGGGTTCCAGGAACGCGTTATAGGAAGAAAACCGGATGCCGTTCTTTTGCGTGACATCATAAACACCCAATCCCAACTGCGAGGCACCGTTGAAATCCGTGGTATGCGGAAGTTGAAGCGTCTCTCCGGCGGCAATGAACGCATCGCAGACGGCGTTTGGGTCCTTGGGCCGGCTGACATACAGCGGGCCGTCTGTCCCGTGATATGCCGGGTCCTGACCGATCGTGTTCTTTTCGAGATCCTTGAACACCGGCAAGACGTCAGTCCAGCCCCATCCCTCGCACCCGAGATCCCGCCAGTCGTCGTAATCCTGTGCCGCACCGCGAATATAGAGCATCGAATTCATCGACGATGATCCGCCCAGCATCTTGCCGCGGTTGACGGGAATGCGCCGGTCATTCAGTTCCGGTTGGGGTGTGCCGACATAGCCATAGTCAAAGCGCGGGCGGCCATACATCGCCAGGATACCGGCCGGAATCTTGACCCGAGGATCGTTTTGCCCCTTACCGGCCTCGACAATGAGCACACGGGTCTTGGGGTTCGCTGACAATCGGTTGGCCAGAACGCATCCGGCGGACCCGGCGCCAATGATGATATAGTCAAAAGTTTGCATTTTCGTCCTTATAGGTCACCCGCCCGTCACAGATCGTCATGGCGACAGTGGCGGCGCTGGCGGATTGCGCCAATCTATCGAGGTCGCCGTCGATCAGTACCAGATCCGCCGCCAGCCCCGGCATCAGCGCACCGCGATGCGTTTCGGTGAAATCGGCATAGGCCCCGCCCGTGGTATAGGCTGCCAGACATTCATCCAGCGTGATCCGCTGGTCGGGCATGTCGTCATCCCAAGGTGTGCGGGTCAGCGCGCAATGAATTGCATACAGCGGTGAGAGCGGAGACACCGGCCAATCCGTGCCAAAGGCCAGTGGCACGTCGCGATCCCGGATCATCCGCCACGGGAACGCCGTGCTCCAGCGCCTGCGTCCCATGATCGTCGTCGTCGGCTCCAAGGGAAGCCCGGCAGACCCCGGTGGATGCACCGGCTGCATTGACGCGGCGATCCCCAGGGGGTTGAGGCGGTCGAGGTCCTCTGGCGTGATCGTGTCGATATGTTCGACCCGATGGCGGGCATCGCGGGGGCCATTGGCGCGGGCGGCGGCCTCATACCCGTCGATGGCCGCGCGCACTGCCCCGTCGCCGACAGCATGGGTGGCCACCTGCAAGCCACGCCTATCGGCCTCGATGCAGATCGCGTTGAAGATTTCCGGTGCGATCAGCGGCTCGGAGCGAAAGCCCTCACGCCCGGGGTAGTCGGTGACGGTCAGCGCCGTCCAGGTGTCATAGACCCCGTCGAGGAACATCTTGATGCGCCCGAAATGCAACCAGCCCGGCACCTCCTCGCCGAATTGATCGATCCGTTCGACACCAGCGACCCCGTCGCTTTCGACCAGCTTGAGCGGCAGGCTCACCCGCACCGGCATGTCGCCGGCAAGCGCCAGATCCCGCATCACCCCCGCCTGATAGGGATTGCCGTCCATGTTCACCGCGCTGGTGATGCCATGGCGCGCGCAATACTCCCCAGCCATGCGGATCAGGCCGCGGTCATAGGCGCACGCCTCTTCGGATTCAGGATCAAGCCCCTTGTTGTCCAGGCTGTCACGGCCTTTCAGTTTGGACAGGTGTTGAACAAGGTTCATCGCCGCGAATTCGCGCAGCTCTCCCGTGGCAAGCCCGTCTTCGCCCATCACGACTTCGGAGCCCGGTTCAAGGTCAGCGCCCTGCAGAACCCCGGCAAGCTCAAGCGCGCGGGTATTGGCCCAAGCGCAGTGCATGTCGACGGAATACATGAAGATCGGCCGCTCCGGGCTGATCTTGTCGAGCAGGTGCCGGTCGGGGCGCTGGTCTTCACCGAAGATGGTGTAGTTCGCCGCAAAGCCCGAGAGCAGGCCCGCCCCCGGATTGTCCTTGATGAAGGTCCTGAACGCGGCGCAGACGGCATCGAAGCCGAAGACCTCGCCAAGGTTCAGCATCGACAGGGTGGCACCGCCCGTGAAAAGGTGAAGGTGGCTTTCGATGAAGCCGGGAAGAAGCTCGCGTCCGCCCGCATCAATCGTTCGCGTCCTCGGTACGGTCAAAGCGCGGATGTCGTCATCCGTTCCCAGCGCTTCTATGATTCCGTTCCGGACAGCAACAGCCGTCGTGCCAGGCGCGGCAAACAGCGGGCGCACCCTGGCGTTCAGAATTACAAGATCCGCTTGCATCTGGTTCTCCGTAGGCAATGGCGGGGGCCGCGTGGCCCCCGCAGGTCGATTATTGCAGCAACTGGGTCCAGACCCGTGTCACCAGATCCTGCGCCTTGGGGCTACAGGTGCGCGACATCTCAACCGGTACCGTCGGGTAGAGCGCCGGAGCGTTCTCCTCGGTGTACTTTTTCTCGGAGTCGATGATCGTCATCGGAGAAGAATGCGAATAGAAGTTCATCTCGATGGTTGCGTTTTCGGGGGTCGAGATGAACTCGATGAACTTGATCGCATTCTCGCGGTTCGGGGCCCCATTCGGGATCACCATGCTGTCGATCCAGCCAACCAGCCCTTCCTTGGGCATCGCGTATTCCAGCGGCGCGCCGTCGACGATCGCGCGCACGACCTCGCCATCCCACCAGAAGTGCGACGCGACCTCGCCCGAGCCAAGCCGACCCGCGATATTGTCCGAGGAATAGGCCGCGACATGTTCCTTCTGAGCCATCAGAAGATCCAGCACACGCTTCATCTCGTCGGGGTCTTCGGAACAGAACGGTACGCCGAGATAAAGCTGCGCGGCGCCGACAACTTCATCCGGATAGGACAGCATGGCAATACGGCCGGCAAGATCGCCTTCCGGTTCGAAGAAATACTTCAAGCTGTCGGTGGGGCCGTCATACTCGGCAGTGTTCACGGCAAAACCCGCCGTGCCATAAGCCATCGGAACGGAGTATTCTTGGGTCTCGTCCCACCACTGGTTGCGGTACTGCTCTTGAATGTTCTCATACGCAGCAAGAGCGTTGGCGCCAAAGTTTTCGATCAACCCCTCGTCGATCATGATGCGCAGAAAGTGCTGCGACGGCACGGCGATGTCATATCCGGATGAGCCGGCCTGAAGCTTGGTCAACAGGTCTTCGTTGGATGTGTAGCCGTCCACATTGACCTGAACGTCATATTCCTCCGAGAATTTTTCGATCAATTCCGGCGCGATGGAATCCGACCAGACGTAAAGGTTCAGCGATCCTTCGGCCATCGCCGAGGTGCCCATACACAGGGCGATCGCCGTTGCTGTTTTGAATTTGGTCATGTTCTTTCTCTCCTGTTGATGTTTTCGTTGAGACTTATTTGCCGTCGCGCTGACCGCGTGCCGCGACCGACAGCGCGACCGTCGCCAATATCAGCGAGCCGATGATGAGCAGGGTGGCAATGGCGTTGAGCTCTGGCGACGTCCCCACCCGGATCAGGGAGAAGATGTAGACCGGCAGCGTGGTTGTCCCGCCTGAGCTGAGCATGTTCGAGGTGATGAAATCATCCATCGAGATCAGGAAGGCGAGCATCGCACCAGAGAACAGCCCCGGAAAGATCAGCGGCAGGGTCACCCGGCGGAACACGGTCCAGCGCGAGGCGTAAAGATCGGTTGCCGCTTCCTCGTAGTCCAGCGACATGCCCTGAAGCCGCGCACGGATCGGCAGGAAGGCGAAGGGCGTGCAAAAGGCCGAATGCGCGATCACCAGTTTGAGCATGCCGTTCTGCACCCCAACCAGCGAAAACAGGATCAACGTTGCCACCGCCAGCACGATCTCGGGCAGAAGCAGCGGCAGGTTCACCACCGTCTCCGATAATTTGCGAAAGCGCACGTTCCTGCCCCGGATGATCGACAGCGCCGCCAGAAGGGCGATCGTCGTGGCCACCACGGTGGCGATGAAGGCCACGGTCAGGGAGGTCTTGAGCGCAGACATCAGCGCGTCGTTTTGCAGCGCGGAGGCGTACCATTTGAACGAGAATTCGGTCCACACGCTGGTGATGCGGTTGGCGTTGAACGAATAGAGGATCACGACCAGCAGAGGCGTGTAGAGATAGACAAAGAAAGCGATGCTGATCAGCCCCAGCCCGGGATAGCGCTTCACGTCATGATGCTTGCTCATGCCTCGGCCTCCTTGCGGGCGCTGCGCAGGGCGACGGCGATCAGGACCAGCATCACGACAATCATCAGGGTCATGGCGATGGCCGCGCCAAAGGGCCAATTGCGGCCGCCGCCGAATTGCAACTGGATCAGCGAGCCCATCATCATCTGCTTACCCCCGCCCATCAGGATCGGTTCAAGAACCGCACCAAGTGCCGGCACGAAGACAAGGATCGCCCCCGATGCGATGCCCGGGGCTGTCAGGGGCAGAATCACCCGACGCAGGGTCGTCCAGCGGTTGCCATAAAGATCATGCGCCGCCTCGATCAGGGGGCCGTCCAGCTTTTCGATGGAGGCGAACACCGGCAGGACCATCAGCGGAATATAGGTATAGACCATCGCGGCCAGCGTCGCGCCGTCGTTGTACATCAGCGTCATGCCCGAAGGCGCGCCAAAGACTTCAAGGAAGCGCGGCAAAGGGCCGTCCTTGCCCAGAATGATCATCCACGCATAGACCCGCAGGATCATCGACATCCAGAACGGCAGGGTCACGAGGAAGACCAGAAGTGACTTGCGGTTTCCCGGCTGTCTCGCGATCCAATAGGCAACGGGAACCGCAAGGAGCAGACAGAGAAGGGTCGTCACGCTCGCCAACAGGATGGTCCGCAAGATGATGCTCAGATACTGCGGCGTGAACTCCATCTCGCCAGTCCAACCTTCGTTGAACAGGATCTGGCGATACCCCGACAGATCGAACCCCCAGTCAAACCCGCCATAAGCGCCCCTGACGGCGACAGAGACTGCGGCGATGATGAAGATCGGCAGGATCAGCGCAAATCCCATCAGGGCCCAGGACGGCGCAAGCCCCAGATACGGCAGGTTGATGCGGCGGCGCCGTTGAACCCGCGTCGCGCCCGTGGGATTTTCCGATGTCTCGCTCATGCTGCGAGAACCCGCGCAGAGCCTTCGATGAAGCCAACATGCACGGTGCTGCCGACCGAAATCATGTCGCCTTCGCGCGAGGCATTGCGCCGCGAGGCCCGAATTTCGACACCACCGACCGATAGCTGGTAGTGGGAATAGCCGCCCAGATAATGCTTCTTCACCACCTCGGCCTGAAACGCGACGCCCTGGGCCTGATCCCCGAGATTGAGCTTTTCCGGCCGGATCGACAGCGTCGCCTTTCCCGGCAACACATGCGTCGAAGAGGGGACGCTGATGACCTGACCAAATGGCGTACGCACCGTCGCGGTTTTCTCCGTCGATTCAAGCACTTCAACCTCGAAGAAGTTCGTTTCTCCAACAAAGTCCGCGACGAACTGATTGGACGGCTCCTCATAGATCTCGGATGGGGTGCCGATTTGCTGAACCTCACCACTGCCCAGAACCGCAATTCGGTCGGACATGTCCAAGGCCTCTTCCTGATCGTGGGTCACGAAAACAAAGGTGATACCGGTGTCGCGCTGAAGCGTGCGCAACTCGTCGCGCATGGCTTGCCGCAGCTTCAGGTCCAGCGCCGAAAGCGGCTCGTCCAGCAGCAGAACTTCGGGTTCGGGGGCGAGCGCACGGGCCAACGCGATGCGTTGACGCTGTCCGCCCGAGAGCTGCTCGGGTTTGCGGTTCGCAAAAGCGCCCATATGCACCCGCTCCAGCATTTCACCCACCCGGGCGGTAATCCGCGCCCTCTCCCACCCCAGATTTTCGAGGCCGAAAGCCACGTTCTGGGCAAGCGTCATATGCGGGAAAAGCGCGTAACTCTGAAAAACCGTGTTCACGCGCCGCTTGTGCGGGGGGATATCCACGATGTCCCGGCCGTGCAGCAGGAACTTGCCCCTGTCGGGGGTCTCGAACCCGGCGATCATCCGCAGCAGAGTGGTCTTGCCACAGCCAGACGGCCCGAGCATCGTGAAAAACTCGTTCTCCCTGATTTCGAAATTGACCGAGCGCAACGCTTGGTATGACCCGAAATTTTTTGAAACGTCGATCACTTCAACAGCGTTTTGCTGGCTCATTCAGTCTTTCCCATAGGTGGGGGCGCGCCCCGGTCTTGCAGTGCCCTCTGGTACGAGCGGCGGTGGTGGCGAATAAACGTCATGCCAATCCCGCAGGTAAATGAGCACTTGCAAAAGTGCTGGTTAGGGCGTGCCTAAGCGACCTGAGGGACATGGCACGAACCCGACTTAACCAATTGAAATACAAAGATATAAAATGGTATTTTGTAGCTTGACGCAGCCCCTCATGGAACTACGCGCCATGAGCCGCCGGTTAACGACGCCTAAAAAACAGACACCAGTTAAGAAGTGCTGTATTCGCAAGCAAGGCGGGATGATCTTGCGCCGTTGCAAGTTCAAAGCCGTTGACGGGCAGATTGCCGCGCAGCCACCCTTGCAGGTGGCTTGGACCGGAACTACCACGGGTTCGCAAATCACGGGGCAATCGCAACGACGGCGCGAAAAGCTCACCGAACGCGCCCCTTCGCAAAGGCTACGATAGAAATGCCACTACGCTTCACCCTTAGACAATTGGAGTATTTCGTTGCCGTGGGCGAAACCGGCAGCATTGCGAGCGCATCGCTACAAGTGAACGTTTCTTCACCGTCTGTTTCGGCGGGGATCTCCCAGCTTGAGGAAGAACTGGGTGTTCAGCTCTTCGTGCGTCACCACGCCCAAGGGCTGACCCCGACCGCGGCAGGTCGCGAGATACTTGACCAGGCGCAGTACGTGCTGCGACAGGCGGGCGTTATCAGCGATCTGGCCGGCGACCTGTCAGGCAGCGTGCGCGGTTCTCTGGCCATCGGCTGCCTTAGTACCTTTGCCCAAATCGTCTTGCCCGGGTTGAGGCAAAGCTTTGTGCAAAAGCACACGGACGTCCGCATAACCCAGACCGAGACCGATCAATCGGGTCTTTTCAGTCTTCAGCGGCAAGCCAAGATAGACCTTGCCCTGACCTATGACCTGGATCTTCCCCGAGATCTGACGTTCATTCCCGTCCTCGAATTGCCTCCGTTGGTCGCGCTATATGAAACGCATCCTCTTGCACATCTGCCGGAAATCTCGATCGCCCAACTGGCCCCACATCCGATGGTCCTGCTCGATCTCCCCCACAGCGCTGAATACTTCCTGTCGTTCTTCACCGATCACGGCCTACGCGCGAACATTGCAGAGCGGACCCGGGACATGGCGGTGATGCGCGGTCTGGTCGCGAATGGTTTTGGCTACTCGATCATAAACGTGCGTCCACAGAGCGATCAGGCGCCTGACGGAAAACCCATCCGTTTCGTCCCGCTGTCAGGCAGGCAGCGCCCGATGAAACTGGGCATCCTCACCAGTGTCGGATCAAATCGCACGCAGTTGCTCAATGCGTTCATCGCGCACACGCAACGCTGGATCCAGGATTACGCGGATACGTTGCTGCTCGCCCCGTCAGCGCGTGACTGACGGGCCTGAGATCTCGGCGGCCAAGCGGTCCATCATCGCATCGCATTGTCCGAGTTGTGCAAGCGTTACGAATTCGTCCGCCTTGTGCCCCTGCCCCTCCATGCAGCCAGGACCGCAAACGACAGTGGGAATATCCATTCCCGCGAAAAAACCCGCTTCGGTCCCAAAGGCGACCTTGGTCAGATCGTCAGAGCCGCACAGCCGCGCAACGCGCTGAACGGCACGATGACCTTGCGCGATTTCCAAACCGGGGTAAGTGTTGGTCACCTCGATGTCGATGCCGACTTCCGTGAACCGGTCGCGAAACGGGGCGCAGAGCCGATCCGCTTCAACCGCCAAACGGTCCACGAAATCTTGCAGCGTGTCTTTCGGAAGATGGCGCAGTTCGAATTCAACGACCGCCTTTTCCGGCACGATGTTGAGCGCCGTTCCGCCTTGGATGGTCCCAACGTGAACAGTGCTATAGGCCACATCATAGGCGGTGTCTTGCACGCCCGACCTCTCATACTCGCCCTGAATGGTCCGCAGCGCCGTGATGAAATCGGCCGCCAAATGCAGCGCGTTGACATAGTTTGGTGCCAGCGCTGAATGCCCTGAAACCCCGTGAAAGGTCGCACGCAGCGCCGCCTTGCCCTTGTGCCCGGTCGCGGGTCTCATCGACGTCGGCTCCCCCACGATGCAAAGCTCAGGCGCCCAGCCCAACCCCTCGAAGGCGGGCATCATCTTGCGCACGCCCTGACACCCGATCTCTTCATCATAGGAGATGATCAGCATCAAAGGCACGTTCAGCGCATCTGCATTCACCCGCTGCGCCAGCGACAACATCGCGGCAAGATATCCTTTCATATCGGTCGCGCCACGACCAAACACCCTGTCACCGTCCCGCGTCATCTCGAATGGGAACCGGGTCCATGCCTGCCCCTCGACCGGCACCACATCGCTATGCGCCGAAAGCAGCACCCCTCCAGATCCGCGGGCCCCCATGCGTGCAACGAGACCGGATTTGGCGAGCTCGGGATCTGGGAGCCTTTGGGTCTCGAACCCGGCCTCCAGCAACAGGGTCTCGGCATAGTCGATCAGCGCCAGATTGCTTTCGGCGCTGACCGTGGGAAAGGAAATCAGACGCTTCAGGATCTCAAGCGTCGTCTGATGCGGTGTCATTGTGCGGCCAGTTCCGTGATCTCCCGGCGGAATGGCAGGTCATCGCCGATATCCTCACCGTCCAGCTCACGCGCATAGCGGTGGCCGGCATAGGTCGCCCAGGCAATCGGCCCCGAAGCTTCTGCGTCGCCAAAGATCTTGACCGACCGGATGCCCGCATCCGCCCAATCCGCCTGACGCGCGCTCAGGTCATGGAACAACTGGTCGTTGCCGGTGCGCGAGGCGACCATGACGACGGCGTCACATTCATAGGCGCGGGTCTTGCCCGTATAGACACAGTTGCTCACCACATGATCGGTCCCGATTTCCGCAACGCCGCGGTTGAGCACGATATCAACGCCCATCTCATCCAGCTTGGCGTGGATTGTCGCTTGCTCGAGCGTGTTGTTGGTCCAGTCCGAGACATAGGCCGACGGTGTGATCAACGTCACCTTCGCCCCCTGTTTGACCAGCAATTCAGCCAGCACGCCGCCCATGTAGTAATGGTCATCATCAAAGATGACCACATTGCCCCCCGGCACCGTCCCGTCCATCAGATCATCGGGGGTAAAGACCTTGGCCCCTTCCGCAATCGGCATCGGCACCACATGTTGTCGGGCAACCCCATCGCGCCGCCAAGTGGACCCGGTCGCGATGGCGACGTTCTGAAAGCCGAATTCAAGGACACTCTCGGCATCCAACGCGCTTTCACGGTAGATCTCGACATTCGGACGCTGCGAAAGCTGATAATCGCGGTAATCCACCACGCGGCCCCAGGCCGACAGGCCGGGAAGCGCGCGTTCGCGGGTCACCCGCCCGCCGATCACAGTGCGGGCCTCGGCCACCGCCACGTCATAGCCACGTCGGCACAACGCCCAGGCCGCCTCAAGCCCCGCAGGGCCCGAGCCGATGACCAGGGCGTTTTCGCTGTCCCCCTTGGTGTTCATGTTCTCCGGGTGCCAGCCCTTGCGCCATTCTTCCATGAAGGTCGGGTTCTGGGTGCAACGGCTTATCGACATCGTCATGTCGCCGGTAATGCAGATGTTGCAGCCGATACATTCGCGGATATCCTCGATGCGGCCTTCCTCGATCTTTTTGGGCAGGAACGGATCCGCGATGGAGGGGCGCGCGCAGCCGATCATGTCCAGCGTGCCGGACTTGATCATCTTGACCATGACATCCGGCGAAGTGAACCGCCCAACGCCGACGATGGGCTTGTCGGTGAAGTCGTGGATCGCTTGGACAAGGTTGAACTGTGCCGCCTCTTCCTTGAAGCGGGACGGGCCAGAGCAATCCTCCCAAGCCCCATGGGCAAGATCCCAGATATCGGGCAAATCGCGGTTCATCTCGATAAAGTCGCGCACCTCGGCATTGGAAAATCCAAGATCGCCGATCGTCTCATCCAGTGAGACACGCATCGCGATGGCCATCGTATCACCGACTGCATCGCGAATATCAGCGACCACCTCGCGCGCGAAGCGCGAGCGGTTTTCAAGACTGCCGCCATATTCATCGGTGCGGTGGTTGGTGGCCCGGCTCAGGAAGTGCTGGAAGATCCCGAACCCGTGCGCGCCATAAAGGTTGAGCAGGTCAAAACCCGCCTCTCTTGATCGCTTTGCCGCGTTCACAAACCATCGGCGCAGATCGCCGATCTCGCTTTTCGACAGCGCACGCGCCTGAACCGGGTCATTGGTAAAGGTGCGGATCGGCAGCGCGGAGGGCGCAAGCGGCACCTCTTTGGAATAGAGGTTGGGGCCGTTGATTCCGGAATAGGCCAACTGGATGCCTGCCAGCGCGCCGTGTTCCTTCATCTTTTCCGACATTCTGCGCAGCTGCGGGATGTCCTTGTCCTCCCACAGACGCAATTCGATGAAGGGTGTGATTTCCGAGCTGTGGTGCATTTCGCACTGTTCGGTAAAAATCACGGCCCAGCCGCCTTGGGATTTGATGCCGCGCATTTCTGCCGCGGCAGAGGGGTCGCGATAGCCGCCGCCGTTACAATGCGGCACTTGATAAAAGCGGTTCTTCGCGGTGTGCGGACCGATCTTGATAGGATCAAACAGAATGTCGTAGCGGGCGTCGCGCATTTTGGTCTCCTTCGCGGGCGTGGTGCGAACTGGGCCGCGACCGACACACCCGGGGCTTCTTTCAGCTATCAAACCGGATCAAGCTTGATACTTGATCCAAGTGGTTTTCAGGGCGGTATATTTGTCCAGCGAATGCAGCGACAGATCACGGCCAAAGCCGGATTGTTTCATGCCACCGAACGGCGTTTGCGCCGACAGGGCATCAACCGTGTTCACCGACACGGTGCCAACATGCAGATGATCCGCGACACGGCAGGCGCGGCTGAGGTTGTCGGTCCAGACAGAGGCCGCGAGCCCATAGATGGAATCGTTGGCCATACGCACCACATCCTCCTCGCTGTCAAACGCGATGACAGAAAGAACCGGGCCAAAGATCTCGTCCCGTGCAAGCGGGTTGTCCTGCGTGACATCATCAAAGATCGTTGGCTGTACGAAACAGCCTTTGCCGTCCACCGTGACACGGTCGCCGCCGGTCACCAAATTGGCCGTCTGCTTGCCCTGCTCGACAAAACCCATGATGCCTTGCGTCTGCTTTTCATCGACAATCGCGCCCATTTTCGATGCCGGGTCAAGCGGATCGCCGGGCTGCATCGCCTCGGCACGCTCCTTCAGCCTGGCCACGAAGTCGTCCTTGATCGCGCGTTCCACATAAAGGCGCGAATTGGCGGAACAGACCTCACCCTGATTGAAGAAGATCCCAAAAACCGCCATGTCGGCCGCCGTATCCAGATTTTCACAATCCGCAAAGACGATATTGGGGCTCTTGCCGCCGGTCTCTGGCCAGATTTGTTTCAGGTTCGACTGTCCGGAGTATTGCATGAACATCTTGCCGATCGCGGTGGACCCGGTGAAGGCGAGACAATCGACGTCCATATGCAAACCAAGCGCCTTACCTGCCGTATGGCCATACCCCGGCACCACGTTGAACACGCCCTCCGGCACACCGGCCTCGGCCGCCAATTCGGCCAACCGCAGCGCCGAAAGCGGGGATTGCTCCGCAGGTTTCAAAATGACGGAATTGCCCGCCGCCAATGCTGCTGCAGCTTTCCACGTCGCCATATCCAGCGGAAAATTCCAGGGCGTCACCGCGCCGACGACCCCCAGCGGAACGCGACGTACCAGCGCCAGATCACCCGGGCCGGTGGGTGCGACCTCATCATAAAGCTTGTCGATGGCTTCCGCATACCACTGGAAGAAATGCGCCGATCCCGGGGCATCAACGGTAGACGCATCCGTGATCGTCTTGCCCATGTCGAGACTGTCGAGCAGGGCCATTTCCTCAAGATTGTCCCGCAAGAGATCCGCCAGTTTCAGAAGCACCGCCTTGCGATCCCCCGGTGCCATGCGCGACCAGTGACCCGCGTCAAAGGCCCGGCGACCGGCGGCGACCGCGCGGCCAACGTCCTCTGCGTCACATTCCGCCACGGCGGTCAGCACCTCGCCGGTGGCCGGATTGATGCTATCGAAGGTCTTGCCTGACGCGGCCTCAACGAATTTCCCCCCGATGAAGGCCTTGCCGCGCAAATCGAGCTTGGCCGCGCGCGATTTCCAGTCCTGATGCGAATAATCGAGCATATGTTTCCCTTTTTCAGTCGTCGCCGGGCACGCCGTAGGACGGCGCCTCGCGGGGGTCGAGGGCGCGCTGGACATAGGCGTCCAACTGCGGCTTGTAGACGTCCCAAGCGGTTGCGATGGCCTCGATGGGGCAGCCCTCGGTCCAGTCGCAGCGCAGATCGGCCACCGGCCAAGCGACTTTGTCGACGATCTGCATCCCGGCGGAATGCACCGGGCCAGCTTCACCGCCCGCCGCGAGGCCCGCCCGCATGGCGGCAATCAATCGGTCCCCGATATGGCCAGTAGCACAGAGGTAGCCCTCGACAATCGCCTGCGGCACGCCGTCGTTGGCCAGCAGATTGCCGCCAGAGGCCACATTTTCAGCCTGCGCTTGCGTCCAGATACCAAGCGAGTTCGGCCCTGAATGGATTGCAGTGCCGCCGTTGATGTCGACGGCCAGAACCTGACGGTATTCCACGAATTTCGCCACAGACGCCATTTTGGCAATCGCCGCATCGGCGCTCATGCCGCTCTGCATCAGGTCCAGCGTCAGCGGCCCGAGCGCCGGATCCGTCACGTTCTGCGACGCCACCGCGCCGACCCCTGCCCGGCTGTAGGAACACCGCGCTGCCACGGCGGGAGAGGACGATGAAATGGCCACGCCGAACATCCCGGTATCCGGGCACCGTGCGACAATCGAAAAGGTCATGCGCCGTATCCTTCGGGAATGACCGCCGTGCCATCGATTTCGACCAGCCATTCGGGCCGCGCCAACGCCTGCACCACAAGCCCGGTCGAGACCGGGTGCACGCCTTTGATGTATTCGCCCATGGTGCGATACACCGCCTCGCGATGGCGCACATCCGTGATGTAGACGACGACCTTGACCAGATGCGCCATCTCGCCGCCGGCCTCTTCGATCAATTGCTTGATGTTCTGCATGACCTTGTGGGTCTGTTCGACGGGATCACGGCTGTCGATGTTCTTGGCGTCGTCCAGATTTTGCGGACACTGGCCACGCAGCCAGACCGTCTTGCCACCTTCGGTTACAACAGCCTGACACAGGTCGTTGTCCAGATTCTGTTCGGGATAGGTCACGCCAGTATTGAACTTGCGGATGCGGGTATGGGCCATTCTATATTCCTTGGATTACTCGGCGGCGGACTGCACGATCACAGCCTCGCCGTCATAGCGCTGATAGGCGCGTTGAATTTCGATCTGATCGGCAATGTGTTTGGCATCGTGCCACACGCCCCAGAGAAAGGATGATCCACGCCGCGACTGCCAAGGCAGGCCAAGAAAATAGACATCCGGCACCACCGACAATCCGCGCTGATGGATCGGGGCGCCTTTTTCGTCGAACGCCTCGACTTTCAACCAGCCAAAGTCCTGCCGAAACCCTGTCGCCCAGATGATCGAGGTCACACCTTCCGCAGCCAAGTCGATCGAGCGGAGCGGGTTGGTCAGGCACTCCGGATCCGGATAGGTCTTGCGCGCTTCGGGCTCCTCCGGCAGGTCGATACCGGTGCGCGCGACATGGGCATCGGCCTTGTCCAGCACGTCCAGGTAATTGGCGTCCCCCGCAGCAATGTTCCCTTTGAGATCGTCAGCGAAGTGCAGGACGCCATCCTTGAACCCGCTTGTCAGGCCCGTCAGGGTAACCCCCTCCCCCGCCAACCGGCGGAAATCCATCGTCTGTCCGCCTCGCGCGCCACTGACAGAAATGGTGACATGCTCGGTCCCCGGTGCCGGAGCCGCCATATCCCACAGGCCCAGAACACCCAGCCACCACACATTGTCGCGGCCCCGGTACCGCCGCGGCGGACGGTCATGCGGCCCCACGGAAAGGAACACCTTGCGTCCAGCCCTGTTCAACTCATCCGCGATCTGCGCGCCGGAAGATCCCGCACCGACAACCATTACAGCCCCTTCCGGCAGCTGTTCGGGGGTCTTGTAATGAAAGGAATGCAGCTGCTCGATGTCCGCGGTTTGAGGGACAATCGGCGGGATGATGGGGTGCTGAAATGCGCCAGTCGCGGCGACAATGCGGCGTGCCGTGATCTCACCTTTGCTTGTCTTGACCAGAAACCCGCCCTCTCCCGGAAGAGGCTCGGCCGAGAGCACCTCGACCCCCTCACGGATCGGCGCGTTGATCATCGCGGCATAGTCGACCAGATACTGCGCCATCCGGTCCTTGGACACGAATTCGTCAGGATGGCAGTTCTCGAATTCCAACCCCGGAAAGCGATCATGCCACGCCGGGCCATTGGCGACCAACCTGTCCCATCGACCGGTGCGCCATGCTTCCGCTGTGCGGTTTTTTTCCAAAACGATATGAGGGACATCCGCGCGACTGAGATGTTCGCTCATCGCGATGCCGGCCTGTCCGCCCCCGACAATCAGTGTGTCTGTTTTCTCCATGAGTACGTCAGCACTCCCCGCATTTGATTGCCCAACACACCCCAACACCGGAGCGATACGATGTTCTTATGCAGTCCCCGCAAACTGGAAAATTACGAATTCGATCATCATTGCTTAGGGTAAGCCTAAACCAAACCCGCCGGCCCGATCTTTGCTGTGTCAAAATCCGACCCTTGGACGCAGCCGCTCCGCGGCAGCAGGGAGAGCGGGAGATCTATACCGTGGAAATGTACCGGAAGGTTCACCTGGCGTGAGCCGAGGGCATGAGCGCCCGGACGGCGGCGCAGCATTTCAACATTTCACGTGGGACGGTAGAGAGGATGCTGGCCTTCTCCGAGCCGTCTGGCTATCCGCGTGTCCAGTTTGTCGCGCAGCGCCCCTGAACGTGGTGTTGACCTTATCTTTCGTGAGGTGCCCCATGCCCTCCGCGAAATCCCTCAGCCGCAATGCTCGACATGACGGCTTCAGAATTTCGCCGCCTCGTCGGCCAAGGCGCCTTACCGTCGGCCAAACCAATCGGTGGCTACAAGCGTTGGAGGGTTGGGGACCTTGCGGCTATGGTCGGTGTGGCTTGCCTGATGGTCGGCATGTTTCTTGTTAGCCTTGAAACTCATTAAAAACAGGGAGGTACCATGGTGGGTGAGACAAATTTGGACATACTCCTAAGAGGCATGTCGGCAGAGCTTGTGGACGGCTTGTATGTGTTCGCGACGGTTTCAGATGGTGTTGTGCCGGTTGGAGTTCGTCCCAGAATGACGTTTCAAGAAGCCGAAGGGCTGACACTCATACTTCTGAAGGAGGAGGCCGAAGCGCATAAACTGGCCTATGAATTCCCCTGCCGCATGATCACCTTGAACATCCATTCGTCACTCGAAGCCGTCGGATTTCTGGCGCGTATTACAACGGCTCTTGCAAGACATGGCATGGGGGTGAACCCTGTTTCAGGCTTTTTCCATGATCATCTTTTCGTGCCCGATGGCAGAGAGAATGAGGCGGTTTCTGTTCTCAAAGAACTTGCGACCCACGCCTGATTGTCGAAAGCCCGCTTGGTCCGCATTCCTGAAGCGGTGTTCGGACGCCGAAATCCAAGCAGTAACAGGTCAAAGCCTTGCAACGGTGGCCAAGTACCGCAAGGAAGCAAACCGAAAGCAGCTGTCACGCACCGCGCAAATCCGGAGATCCAAACAATGATGTGGGAGTCGCATGTGGGAGTCGGCTTCATTTCTGAAATGGGTTGCGCTCGATATCGAGCGCAACCCATTGAAAACATTGGTACCCAAGGCCGGACTCGAACCGGCACGCCCGTTAAGGCGGGGGATTTTGAATCCCCTGCGTCTACCATTCCGCCACTTGGGCCTCGCCCTTCCGATACCCCAAGGTGCGGGGCGAGGTCCAGAGTGAAAAACGCATTGACGCGATGTGTTGTGATGTTCCCGTGGTTGACCACGGCATCGCCGCGTGGTTTTCCCCTGAGGCATAGATTTCAGCGCCAGGATCCGCCCATGCTCAAACGCCTTTATGACCGCACACTCGCGCTGGCCGATCACCCCCGGGCGATGTGGGCGCTGGCCTTGGTGTCTTTCATCGAAAGTTCGGTGTTTCCGATTCCGCCCGATGTGCTGATGATCCCGATGATTCTGGCCCGGCCCCATCGCGCTTGGGCAATCGCCGGGGTGGCCCTGATCGCCTCGGTGCTGGGCGGGATGCTGGGCTATGCCATCGGCGCCTTCGCCTATGAAAGCATCGGCCAGCCCATTCTTGAAATGATGGGCAAGGGTGACGCGATGGAAAACTTCAACACGCGCTTTAACGATTTCGGGTTCTGGGCGGTGCTGGCCGCTGGCGTTACCCCCTTCCCCTACAAGGTGATCACCATCATGTCGGGCTGGACCGGAATGCCGCTGGCCACCTTCGTCACCACCTCGATCCTGGCCCGCGCGCTGCGCTTTTTCGTTCTGGCCGGTCTGTTGCGCACCTTTGGTGAGCCGATCCGGGATTTCATCGAATCACGGTTGAACCTTGTCTTTACCGTCTTTGTCGTCCTGCTGGTCGGCAGCTTTTTCCTGGTGAAATACCTATGACACGTGCCGTTCTGATCTTGATCGCGGCTGGCGGCTCGGCCGCGCTGCTGCTGGGCGCGCTGGCGTTCCAGTATATCGGCGGCCTGCCGCCCTGCGATCTGTGCATTTTGCAACGCTGGCCGCATCTGGCCGCTGCCGGGATTGGCGTCGTGGCGCTGGCCGTCCCCGGGCGGGTGCTGCCGCTGCTGGGGGCCGTGGCCGCGCTCACCACCGCCGCCTTCGGGCTCTATCACACCGGGGTGGAACGCGGTTGGTGGGAAGGGCCCACCACCTGCACTTCCGGCCCCGTCACCGGGCTGAGCCCGGATCAGCTGATGGAACAGATCATGTCCGCGCCGCTGGTGCGCTGTGACGAGGTGGCATGGGAGCTGCTGGGCCTGTCGATGGCCAGTTGGAACGCCATCGCGGCGCTGGTGCTGGCCGGGGTCTGGATCACCATCGCAGTGCGCAGGCCGCGCTGAGCCGCGCTCAGGCGGATTTGCGCGTCGATAGCAACAGGCTGGTCTCGCTGGTGCTGACCCCATCGAACATGCGGATGCGCGCCAACGCCTGATCTAGCGCCTCCAGCGTTTCGGTCCCCAGTTCCACGATCAGATCCCAACGCCCGTTGGTGGAATGGATCGCGCGCACCTCGGCCAAGCCATGCAACTGCCGGGTGATGCGCGCCGCGCCCCTGCCCTCGATCCCGATCATCATCAGGCCGCGCACCGGATCGCGCAGCACGTCCTGTTTCAGCACCACGCTAAACCCCAAGATGTCGCCGCGCTGCTGCAAGCGTTCGATCCGGGATCGAACGGTGGTGCGCGACAGGCCCAGCCGCAACGCCAGATCCGAGAGCGAGGCGCGCGCGTCATGACGCAACGCGGCAATCAAACGCTCGTCCGTATTGTCCATTTAGGCTTCCGATTCGTACATATAGGTTCCATTTTGGCCATTATGGCGGGTGGAGTTCAACGCAATTCGGCGGCACGCTCAAAGGGAAACAGATAGTTCGGGGCGAGATGAAACACACTGACTGCATCCTGATCGGCGCGCCGGTCGACAGCGGCAAACGCCGCGCTGGCTGCCTGATGGGGCCGGACGCACTGCGCACCGCCGGACTGGCAGAGGCCCTGCGCGATCTTGGGCACCGGGTCGAGGATCTGGGGAATCTGACCCCCGAACCGTACAGTCCCGACACCGGGGAAGGCCCGCTGTTCAAACCCAATGAGACCGCCGGCTGGACCGCGCGGCTGATCGCGACGGCCGAGGGCGCCATGACGCGGGGGCTGCCGATCTTTCTGGGGGGCGATCACGCGCTGTCGCTGGGCTCGGTCGCGGGGGTGACCAGCCACGCCGCCCGCGCGGGCCGGCCGCAATTCGTGCTCTGGCTCGACGCGCATAGCGACTTTCATACGCCCGAGACCACGGACTCCGGCAATTTGCACGGCACGCCCTTGGGCTATGTCACCGGGCGGTCTGGTTTTGCCGGGTTCCCGCCGCTGACGACCCCGGTACAGCAGGAAAACATCTGCCTGCTCGGGCTGCGCTCGGTCGATGACGCCGAACGCGCCGCGCTGGAGGGCAGCGCGATCCGTCGCCACGACATGCGCGAAATCGACGAGCGCGGCATCGCCCGCCCGCTGGGTGACTTCCTTGATCGGGTGGCGGCGGAAAACGGCATGCTGCATGTCTCGCTCGACGTGGATTTTCTCGACCCCTCCATCGCGCCGGCAGTGGGCACCACGGTGCCCGGTGGCGCCACCATCCGCGAGGGGCATCTGGTGATGGAAATGATCTGCGACAGCGGCTTGATGACCTCACTGGATCTGGTGGAACTCAACCCGTTTCTCGACAACCGCGGGCGCACCGCGCAGCTTCTGGTGGACCTCACCGCCTCGGCGCTGGGGCGCCGTGTTTTCGACCGACCGACAAGGGCTTTTGCATGACACAGACCTCTCATCCCTCTGACAAGGCCTTGGTGCCGTTCGTTTCCGTCGATCACATGATGCAGTTGATCCACCGCATCGGGCTGGAGCAGATGTTGCGCGAACTGGCCGGGTATATCGAGGATGATTTCCGCCGCTGGGAACTGTTCGACAAAACCCCGCGGGTCGCCAGCCATTCCGCCGAGGGCGTGATCGAACTGATGCCAACCTCTGACGGCGAGGTCTATGGCTTCAAATATGTCAACGGTCACCCCAAGAACATGAAGGAAGGGCTGCAAACCGTTACAGCTTTTGGACTTTTGGCGAATGTCGACAACGGCTATCCGGTTCTGCTCAGCGAGATGACGATCCTGACCGCGTTGCGCACGGCGGCCACCTCGGCGATGGTGGCCAAGCATCTTGCACCGAAAGGCGCCCGCACCATGGCGATGATCGGCAATGGCGCGCAGTCGGAATTTCAAAGTCTGGCGATGAAGGCGATCTGCGGCATCGACACCGTGCGGCTGTGGGATATCGATTCCAAGGCCACCGCGAAATGCGCTGCAAATCTGGCCGGCCACGGGCTGCGCGTGGTGCCCTGCACCAGCGCCGAACAGGCGATCGAAGGCGCGCAGATCCTCACCACCTGCACCGCCGACAAGCAATGCGCCACGATCCTGAGCGACAACATGGTCGGCCCCGGTGTGCATATCAACGCCATCGGTGGCGATTGCCCGGGCAAGACCGAACTTGCCCCCGGCATCCTGTCCCGGGCAGGCGTCTTCGTCGAATATCCGCCGCAGACCCGGATCGAGGGCGAGATCCAGCAGATGCCCGAGGATTTCCCGGTGACCGAAATCTGGGAGGTGATCACAGGGCGCAAACCGGGGCGGCGCAACGCCGAGCAGAT
Organism: Antarcticimicrobium sediminis; assembly: GCF_004348975.1. Classification (GTDB taxonomy): domain Bacteria; phylum Pseudomonadota; class Alphaproteobacteria; order Rhodobacterales; family Rhodobacteraceae; genus Antarcticimicrobium; species Antarcticimicrobium sediminis. The sequence continues at coordinate 29,751 of NZ_SMFP01000001.1, forward strand.
CACGCTGTTTGACAGTGTTGGCTTCGCGACCGAGGATTTCAGCGCCCTGCGCTATGTGCGCGACAAGGTCAAAGGCACCGGTCTGTCGCATATGCTGGATCTGCTGGCCGACCCGGACGATCCGCGCGATCTGTTCGGCATGGTCCAGCGCGCCGCCCCGGCGGAAATGTGACATGAAGCAGTCCTGTGGTTCAAAAGAGCCGCAGGACCGGTTTGACCGATAGGCGAGCCCCCGCTGACCGGCGTTTCCCGCATTAGGCCGGAGGGCGATTCAGCGGAAAAACGGCAGGTATTTGCGCAGTACCTGCGCTTTTAGGCGGAATTTTTCGCAATTTTCCGCAATTTTTCGGTTCAGTTGCTTTCTTGAATGGCGACGTGCAATCGAACTCCCGGAACACAGACACGGGGAAAAGTGCATGTCGATTGCAAGTGATATAGAACGGTTCATGTTGGACCTAGTGAACGCCGAGCGAGCGGCGGCGGGGCTGTCTCCACTTAAACTGGAGCAGCATCTCAACGACTCCGCAGAAGACCACAGCACGTGGATTTTGGACGAGGACGTCTTTTCTCATACGGGTCTAAACGGGTCATCGTCTTCAGAGCGGATGGCCGATGCTGGCTTTGTTTTCTCCGGGAGCTGGCGCTCGGGTGAGAATATCGGTTTTCAGAGCGAAAGGGGGGCTGCCGGGGTCTATGACGACGTGGAGGATATTCACGATTCCCTGATGGCAAGTACAGGTCATCGGTGGAACATCCTCAATCCCGACTATGAATACATGGGGATCGGAATCGAACTGGGTGATTACAAGGGCTTTGACGTGATCGTCGTCACGCAGAACTTCGCCGCAACCGATGGTGCGGTTTTGCTCGACACGGGCGAGAGTCAGACTGTGTCCGGTACGATTGTCGGGGACAGTGGTAGCAACCTGTTGATGGGCACCAGCAGCGCAGACATTCTCCAGGGTTTTGCGGGCGACGATGTTCTAAGAGGACTGGGCGGCGCGGACACGCTGGAAGGCGGAAATGGGGCTGATACGATTTACGGCGGCACTGGAAATGATGCTCTCTTAGGTGGCGGCGGGGCTGACCTAGTCAAGGGGAAAAACGGTGACGACACACTTTATGGGGACGCCGGTCAGGATGTTCTGAAAGGCGGAAGTGGTCAGGACACGTTGGACGGGGGCACCGAAAAGGACAAGTTGACCGGAGGGGCGAACGAAGATGTTTTTCTGTTCACGGACGCCAGTCACAGCGCGCAGCGCGCTGATCGTGATGTGATCGTCGATTTTGACCGCGCTCAGGACATCATTGACCTGTCAGCCATCGACGCGAATACAACGCGGTCCGGCGATCAGGGCTTTACTTTCATCGGGACCGACGCCTTCAGCGGCACAGCCGGCGAGCTGCGGTACCGTTCGCTGGCCAGCGACACGAAACGTGAGATCCAGGGCGATATCGACGGGGACGGAACGGCGGACTTCTTTATCCTTGTGAAGGGCGCCTTCACGCTAGCGGCGGACGATTTCCTGCTCTGACCGTCAGGGGTGGCCGGCCAAGGCCCGTTGATTGGTTTGGGGCTGGCGGACCCGCGCTCATGACGTTCCCGAAACACCGGGGGCGTCATGAGCGATCCTGACCGACCTGCCCGAGATCGGAGGGGCCTGTTTCCAATACTCAGGCAGCAGGCCGTGCACACCGGGCGACACCATCACCACGCGCGCAATCAGTCGAAGTACCGCACCAGAGGGCTGGCCGAGCGGAAGGTCTCAATCAACAGATCAATCACGTTGTCGTCCAGCAACAATGCGTCTGGTATGTCTTTGCGGCACCCTAAGCCGATCATTTTCAGATAGGGCGCTGCCGGACCCTTGCTGTCAAAACCGTCTGGCACAGCCCCCAACAGCTTTCGTGTGACAATTCCGTCTGGGAACGCCACTTTGAACTCGGGATCGGTCGTGACGTCTTCAAGGCCCTGCGGATCGTCGAGCAGATGCCTGCGCATCCTTGCAAGCGCCGCCTTAGAGGGGTGGAAAAGCCCTGCCCCTGCGTGGCAATTCCCCGGCTCGATATGGAGGTAATATCCGACGTCTTCGGCGGGATTCCCTGCATTGGCAAACACATCCACGTCCGTGCGGTACAGGCCGGGCCCGACGCGATCGCGGGCGTCCTGAAAGAACTTGGAGAAACTTTGCTTGGGTTTGAACTTTGCCTCAGCGACGTAAGGATCAAAACGATCCGCATAGTCGTGGAGTGTCATCGCGATGCCCGTAAAATTGCGCAAAGCGTCGTCGCGTTCCTCGCGGTGCGCGTCCATCCAGGCTTTCCGGTTGTTCGTTGCAAGATCTGCAAGAAACAGAAATGTCTCGGGCTCTACCATGCGCGCTGCTCCTGTTTCGCAGTGCCGCGAGGCTGGTCTGCGGTCCTGTTGTATCCTTGTAGGGTCGGATCAAGGGAACAGCCATGCATTTGAAGCGCTGCCTCAGGGACATCGGAAAGAAATCTTTCGATACCATTGAATGCCCGGTCCCAGCCGTTCCTGCGGTCGGCCTTCTCGGCGTGTTTGTCTTGGCGGCGAATCCGCTTGTGCGGTCGGGGTCGCCAACACGAGTGCGCAGAGAGAAAAGGTAAGTTGATCGCTGGGGTTTCCCGGCTGTCACCCCGTCGGGTTTGGGGCCAGTATTGGGGAAAAGCGATCGTCTCCGAGGCCAGCGGGTCTTGGAAAGGCCTTTACACAGATTAAGACAGCGCCCCGCAAACGGGGCGCTGTCCTGGGGATCGGACCGAGGATGGGGTCTTTTCCGAAGCCCGATGTCTCCCCCACAGGAGTGCCCCCAATCGGGGACACTCCATTCAGGAACAACTCGGACCCCCAGTCAGGTCCAATCCGGTTAAGCGACCGCCACGTACTCTGCGGCCAGATCGATGCAAAGCACCCCGCCACTGATGAAGACGTTCGCATCCTGCTCGACGAAGAGCGTGGCGATCTCCAACTCGGTCGTGTTGATCGTCGTGTCGCCGATACCGTCGATCGAAAGTTCCGTGCAGCAGTACGCTGGCGGGGTCCAGATCGCTTCCCAGTTCGTATGCGGATTCTCGGGCTCGCAGTCCGGCAGGGTCACGCATTTGTCTTCGAACTCGATGATCCCCTTGCCGTCGCCGTCCTCGCCGGACTTCAGCAGGAAGTCCATCAGGGCCGCATCGTCGAAGAACGGATCGCTCGGATCGATGCCCTCCAGTTCAGCCACCAGCCCCTTGACGAGGACCGAGCCACCCAGGCTCGACGTGATCAAGACGTCCTGATCGCCGTTGGCGAGCGTGGCCGACAGTGTGCCTTCGAAGGCGGAGTGGAAGATCACGCGATCCTCTTGGTCAGCATCGAAGTCCATGATGGTGTTGTTGCCGATCACGGTAGAGGTGTAATCCTCCGGATCGTCGCAGTCGCCATCGCCGTTGACATCGACATCATGGCCGAAGACGAAGTCATCGCCATCCGCTTCGCCCCACATCGTGTCGTTGCCCACGTCGGCGATCAGGCAGTCGTCATCCTTGCCGCCGTGCAACTCGTCATCGCCTTTGCCGCCAAGCAGGACATCCATACCGCCGCCGGTCTGGCCTTGGTCACCGAAGAGGATATCGTTGCCGACGTTGCCGTAAAGCATGTCGTCGCCATCGCCGCCATCCAGGTAATCTTCTCCTGCGCCGCCGTCGAGGTCGTCCTCACCGGTGCCGCCGTAGAGATAATCGTTGCCATTGCCACCATTCAGACAATCGTCGCCTGAGTCACCGTAAAGGACGTCTTGCCCCCAATTGCCAGCGATCACGTCATTCCCGGCATCGCCCACCAGAAAGTCGTTGCCGCCGTTACCCTGGATCTGGTCGTGACCTTCGCCACCACTGACGAAATCGTGACCCTCATCGCCGGCAAGGATGTCGTTGCCGTCCTGACCGTAGATGGTGTCGTTGTCGGCACCGCCATTGACCTGGTCATCGTCCTCACCCGCATAGATGGTGTCGTTGCCTTCGTTGCCCTGGATCAGGTCGCTGGCTTCACCAACCGCCGGGTCGCCGTCGGCATTGTCACCATAGATGGTGTCGTTGCCTTGCCCACCCTTGATGCAGTCGGCGTTGTCGTTGCCCTCGATCAAGTCATCGCCCCAGCCGCCGTCGATCAGGTCATCGCCGCCGCCACCCTGGATGCTGTCCTTACCAGCGCCACCCCAGATCGTGTCATTGCCGCGCTGCCCGAGCAGGGCGTCATCGCCGTCGCCGCCGTCGATCTTGTCGTGGCCATTCCAGCCGCGGATGATGTCATCACCGGAGCCGCCATAGGCCCAGTCGTTGCCAGCGCCGCCGTTGATATAATCATCACCGGCATTGCCCGCGAGGACATCATTGCCAGCGTTGCCATAAAGGACATCGGCCCCCATACCGCCTGACATCATGTCATAGCCAGCGCCGCCGCGCATGATATCATCGCCCGACTGACCGGCCATGCAGTCATCGCCGTCGTTGCCATACATGGTGTCATTGTCGGCGCCGCCGAGCATCACGTCGTTGCCGGTACCACCGGTCATGCAGTCGTTGCCGGTGCCACCGATCATCAGGTCGTTATCGGAGCCGCCGTCCATCACGTCGTTGCCGCCGCCACCGGCCATCACATCGTCGCCGGCATCACCGTTGAGTTGGTCATTGCCTTGCCAACCGCCGAGCTCATCCCCCAGCAGCGCGTCGTTGCCAAAACCGCCGAAGAGATAATCGTGCCCGGCGTCGCCGCGCAGGAAGTCGTCGCCCCAGTTGCCGGCGATGACGTTGTCACCCCCGTTACCCGCGACGTGGTCGTCGCCGCCAAAGGCCTTGCCCTTGTTGACGCCCGGAATGTCCTTGAAATCGCCGTTGTCGCTATTCGGCGTACCGCCGAGCCAGACATTGCCGGAAACCGAAGCCCAGGCCTCCGCGAATGTTTTCTTGTTGATACCCATGGTTTTACCCCCCAAAATTTAGGTTTTGAAAAAACGCGGCCGTGAGTCCGAAGAAAACCTTCAACACGGTTACGCGCGCAACTGGTGGTGTAATTGACCCCCGTCACCCCCTCATTCAGCCACAAACACAGTCTTTCAAATACCCTCATTTGGGGGTGTTTCCTCAAATTTTCTATTTTTTTGGATCATTCGTTTCACATAAGAATGCAAATACATGAAACATGCAGAAACCGCATACAGCCTTTATTCAATCGAAGCCCTGGCCGATTCCGGAAACGAGAATGGGTGGCTCGCATGAGCCACCCAAAATCTTGATTTCAAATGATTAATTTTAACAACAATCTCGCGACATATGCGCATCCCGGCTTAATCAGAGCACAACATTCCATCTCTCGCATCACAATGTATCCGAAAATGCAATCCTGTAGAAATCGGAAACAAGGACCGAACTCGCAATTAAAAACCGCGCCTCCTGTCAGGCCCCATCCCGCATTGACTTTTGGAAATAGCGGGTGATCGGTTTTGTCAAATAATCCATTGGTGAGTGCTCGCCAGTGCGGATAAACGTCTGCGCCGGCATTCCGGGAATCAGGATCTGACCCTCCGGAAGTTTCTCAATTTCAGATTTAGGAAGCTCGACCTCGGTTCGGTAATAGGACCGGCCAGATTGCTGATCGTTGAAGACGTCGGGCGAAACACGCGTAACGCGCCCAATAAGATCGGGAGTCGAGCGCATGTCGAAGGCACTGAAGCGCAGAATGACCTCCTGGTTCGGGGAGACCTTGTTCACGTCAGACGCATCGACTTCCGCCGCGATGATAAGCGGGCGATCCTTGGGAATGATGAACAGGATCGGATCAGCGGGTTTGATCACCGACCTCGGGCCGAACAGCCTGACATCATAGGCAATTCCGGAGACCGGCGCGCGGATGTCCATGCGTTCCAGCAGTGTCAACAGCGCGCTTCTTCTTTCGGTTGCCTCCATTTCGTTGTACTGAAGATCGCGCAACATCGAAATCGCCTCTTCGCGGCGCTGGGTGTGCAGTCTGAGCAGTTGGATGCTCAGTTCGGAAATCCGCTCCATTGCCTCGGCCCGGCGCGAGGTCAACTCGCCCTTCAGGCCAGCCAGACGCGCGTCTTCTCTCCGAAGCGAAAGAACCCTGGAGTTCTGGGCAAGGCCCTTTTCCAAAAGTGTCTCTTGGGTCGTGGTCTCTTCCTTGATCAACGCGTCCTGACGATCAAGGGCAACTGTCTGGGCGTCGATTCCCTCTATTTGCTTTTCCAGTTGCAGCTTCTGGTTCGCGAGTTGGGTCACCGATTTATCCAGATTGTCGCGGCGGGCCCTGAACAGGCGTTCCTGGCCTTCGACGAGCGCCTGGACGTCGGGTCTCCTATCGGCGACCTCGGTCAGGATCGGATCGAAGGTGATGGTGTCACGCTCTTCGCGTTCTGCCTCAAGCCGGCCGCGCCGCGCCATCAGCTCGTACAACTGGCCTTCGACGATCTTCAGCTCCGAAAGGCTCACTGTCGGATCGAGCATGACCAGCAGGTCGCCCGCGCTGACGATATCACCTTCCTGGACGAAAATCTTGTCGACGACACCGCCATCGAGGTGCTGCACCGCCTGCCGGTTGCGATCCACCACGATACGGCCCGGAGCCATAACGGCCCCGTCGATTTCCGCCCGCATGGCCCAGGCGCTGAAGCCGCCGAGCATCAGGATTATGGTGCCAAAGCCCACCAGCATGGGCACGAAGGTCGGGGAGATGCCCGTATCCGATTTCCGGCTCATGCGACACCCCCTACCGTCTTCTTGGTTTTCTGAATGACTCGAACATTGGCAAGCATCTCGGACATGACCTTTTCGCGCGGCCCCCAGGCGGCGCGGACCCCGTTTTCGAGCATGAGCAGCTTGTCGCATTCCTTGATGGCGGAAGGCCGGTGCGCCATGATCAGGATGGAGTTGCCAGCCTGTTTCATCGCGATCACCGCCCTGTTCAGCGCGATCGACCCTTCGTTGTCGAGATTCGAGTTCGGCTCGTCGAGAACCAACAAGACCGGATCCCCATAGAGCGCGCGCGCCAGACCGATCCGTTGGACCTGCCCCCCGGACAACTGCGTTCCGATGGTGCGGATCGGAGTATTGTACCCTTTCGGCATCGTCAGGATCAGTTCGTGTGCCGCGGCCTTCTTGGCCGCCCCAATCACTTTCTCGTCGTCGAAATCGGTGGCGAGCCGGGCAATGTTTTCCGCGATCGTGCCATCAAACAGGGTGACGCGCTGCGGCAGGTACCCGATGTACTGGGCCAAGCGTTCGGGATGGTACTGATCCAGCGGCGCCCCATCCAGAAAGATCTTGCCACCCGCCAGCGGCCAGATGCCGGTGATGCTGCGCGCGAGGGTGGATTTTCCCGATCCGCTGGGCCCGATCACGCCGACGGCCTCTCCCGGCATCACGTTGAAGGTGATCTGTCGCAGCGTCGCCTGATGGCCCTCGGGCGGCACCACGGTGATATTCTTGATTTCCAGACGTGAGCGGGGGCGTGGCAGTTCAACCTGCACCCGATCCTCGCGCACTTCGGACAGCAGGGTCACCAGATTGTCCCAGCCGCGTCTCGCCCGCTGCACCACGCTCCATTGATTGACAACCGTTTCAACCGGCGCAAGCGCCCGGCCCAACAGGATTGAGGATGCGATCATGACGCCCGGCGTCACCTCGCCCCGCAGAACAAGAAACGCCCCAAGGGCGAGCATGGAAGATTGCAGAAACAGCCTGAATGTTTTCGACAGGGTCAGGAAGCTTCCGCCCAGATCGCTGGAGCGCACGCTCTGCTGGAGGCTGCGTTGCCGCATCTTCGTCCACTGCCGGAAGGCATTCGACTGCATCCCAAGGCTCCGGATCGTCTCGGCCTCGTTCTGCACCAGATCGGAATACCGTTCAGACATGTAGCCCGCCGCAGCAGCTTTTACCGAGGAGACCTTGGTGGTGAGCTGGTTGAAGATCGCGGACAGGATGAGCACACTGCCGCCAGCGACGGCGGCGAGCCCCAGCCAAGGGTGAAACAGCGAAATACCGACCATGTAGATTGGCGCCCAGGGCGCGTCGAACAGGGCAGAAAAGACAGGTGACGAATAATATCGCTGGATCGCTTCAAGATCTTTCAGCTGATTGCCCCGCAGGGCCTGCTGGTCCAGATCCTGATCCATCGATGTCTTCTTGATCATCGCCTCGAAGACACGGCGATCCAGTTTGGCCTGAAAATTTGCCCCCATCCGGGTCAGCACACGCCCGCGGGCCCAATCGACGAGTCCCATAGTGAGAAAGAGGAAAGCGACAATGGCGAACAGCGCCACAAGGGTCTCCTCCGAGCGCGACCCAAGGACACGATCATATGTCTGGAGCATAAAAAGAGGACCGGTCAGCATTAGAATGTTAAGAAACACGCTGAAGAATGCCGCCGACCAAAATAAGGCGCGAAACTGTCGTTTTGTTTCCCTTAATTCAGACAAGCCTAGTGAATAATCTACTTTCGACATAATGACCCCCGTCATGACTTCGGACGCCACCGCGCAAGAACCTCAAACAGTCATTGCGATAAGTCGGTATTGCCCGACTCAAAACACTATTAACGATTTGTTTACCGGTCATTGACGAAAATCATTCGGTGCGCGGCGGCGGGATCGTTCTGCCATCGGACGAGTGCCCCCAACGGCATACGGACAGCCCGCGCGCAGGTTTTATAATGTCCATGAAGATGCCCGTGACGATATCCGTGACGTTCCGCGCGCCGCGCTCGATCTCGGAGAACCTCATGCTCGGGCGTAACGCCGCGCCAAAGACTCCGGAGCCAGATCCCTTGACAGACGGCAAGCCAGAACGGCGACACTCCAGACGGATGGAAAACACGTAAGTCTTTATAATATCGTTAAATTTACCTCCTCCCTTGTTCACCCCCACACACGCCCAAGCGGACAAGTTCGCGGTGTATCATTTGCGGCAGGCTGGGCCAGACTGAACGGCCAGTACGTGCCATAAACGGCCGCGGCGCGCGCGCTGGAACGATCATAGGGCGCGCACTCCGAAGACAGGGTTGGGGACGTTTTCGCGGCGTGATTCTCTGCGCCATGCCTGTTTCGGGCACGGCCTTCGCGAGCCCCACGCACCCGGCCCGAGCGGCTGAATCAAGACCAGATGCCAGGACGAGCAAGAGGCGAAGCGTTAAAAACATGCGGCCCATCCGTTATCGGCACTTCGAATTGATAGCCGTCAATGAAATTTACTACACGAATCTGTTTTCTACAGGGAGCGCGCGGTTTTTTGAGATTGCGGGTAGTGCCTTTGAAATCGTCGATTCCAAGGGCTAAGGGGGTCTTTGCTATGAAGAATTTTCGTGAGCGTGGAGAAATCCACTTTCGCCGATCAGAGTTTTCAAAACAATTCTGCGTCGGCGCCAATATTCCAATGGTTTTAATGGCCTTTTTCGATGGTCAAACAGGTGCACTCATCGAAAACTGGATCGGCCAACGCAATGGTGCGTCCAAGGACTGCGTCCAGAGCATGAAGAAAACGACGCAAGCGCAACTGGCCGTCTGGGCGGCGATGAAGGCGAAAAGGCAGCCGGGCACAGAGCGCGATCCCGCACCAGAGGGCAGCGATTCCGCGCCGATCCTGCTCGAGACGAAAGAGCATATCATCGGGATCGGTGCCCCGGCGAACGGCATCTATCCGGTGTTGGCCCTGCCGCGCGGCTCCGATCAGGATCTGCGCGCACGAAACGCGCTGATGCGGATTGGCTTGGCCTATGTGTCCCAGCAGGTCAACGAGGAGATGTTCGAGCGCAGCGCCTGGATGGAGGGCGTGGTCGATGCCGCGATGCAGGTGCTTTCGATCCAATTCCTTGTCGTGACCGCGGATGGCGAGATCCAGTTTGACAGCCGGCAGAACCAACCGCGCGACGGGAAATGCGGATGGCTGGTGTGCAACGGTCACTTGGCGCTGAATTCCGACCACGCGAATGCGGAATTACACGAGGCGATTCGGGCCGCCACCTCGCCCGAGCGACGCACCTCGATCGTGTCGGTGTTCACGGCACCGGGCGTTGCGCGTCTGCTGGTGGTTACACCGCTGGCTTCGCAGGATGTGACCATGGCGATGGTGCTTTTCGAGAACGAACAGACCGATCATTTCAAACTGCGCGAGCATTTCTTCAACGCCTACGGGCTAACCCGTTCAGAGAGCCAGATCGCGCATGAGATCTTGGGCGGTCGCTCCATTGCCGAAGCCGCCAAGACGCGGAACCTGTCCCCGGCGACCGTGCGGAGTTACATGAAGCAGGTCTTTTCCAAGACCGGCACGCACAGGCAGGGCGAACTCATCTCGCTGTACTTCAGCTCGATCCTGCCGCTGACCGCTGGGCCAAACGCCCCCGGGGGCGTACATCTCCAATAAAGTGGCCCCCCGCCTCGGGGGGCCGACCGGCGTGCGGGTGGCAGGCTGCCGAGCTTGGGTGTGTCCATGTGGAGCAAAGACTTTCCCCGGCAGTCCAAGCCGTGGGGAAGCAAGGACCACCGGGGGGCGCAAGCCACGGTCTGACAAGACAGGACACGTCATGGTGCCATCCCGCGGCTTTCACTTCGAAAACAGCCTGGGTTCGCTCACCTCATAGGGTGGGGCGTGACGAAACTCGCCGGTTTGGCACTTTCAGGTCCGACCTCTGCGACGGTTTTGACCACCCCGGCATCTTTGCCCCCCCCGGCACCGTTACGCAAAAGGGACATGTGGCCCCCAGGTGCTATCGAGGGGGGCAAGGACGGCGACGTTTTCGGTTCCACTTTCATGCCGACCATCCCGGCCAGCGCGACCAAATCATGGATGCGATACCGGTTTTGCGGCAGTGATTCCACCAACCCGATCTGCGATAGCTTGGTCATGGAGCGGCTGATCGTTTCCACCGACGTGTTTGACATGTCCGCCCAGTCCCGGCGGGACAGGTCAATGGTTATGATCAGGCTTCCATCGGGCATCGGGCTGGTCGGCATGAACTTGGCCATGATCACCAAGAATGCAATGAGCCGCTCCTTGCTGGACAAGGCGCTACGCAGCCACAGAAAATCAAGCTGCTTGTCCCGGAGCTCCAGGATGCCGCGCAGGACCTGCCGCCGGAATCGAGGGCTCTTGGCCATCATCTTCGCCAGGCCAGCCTCGTTGAAATGGCAGATTTCAGCCGTGCTCGCCACTTCAAGCGAATAAGAGGCGCTGTGCCCCGGAAAGCAGCCGACAAGATCGCCGGGACGGATCAACCAAAGGATCATGCGCCGCCCATCGCTGTTGACGTGCTCTCCCCGCAGGTAACCGCGTTTCAGAACCCCCAGAAAACCGGGCTTCTCCCCTTCTTCGAAAATACTGGTGTCGCGCGGGTAAGTAACAGTTTTCTCTTTCAGGGCCAGCAGGGACTCCGCTTTATCCAGGGTTCGGCAGAAGACCTCGCCGCGCAGCGCACAGGCGGCACACTGTTCCTGTTCCAGCCCCGCTGCCCTGCGCGAAGCGTCGTTGCCCGTGAGAGTGGGTTTGCCATAATATGTAGCCACGACTTCTGTCCCTCCATGTTCTGCTTTCGGCCTGTGGCAGACAAGAATGCGACCCGTGCTTTGCGCTTTGCGCAAGGCAAGGGTCTTTGTCGTGCAATCAGAAGCAATCGCTTGCATGAACATGCGATTGCCTTCAGCAGTGCCGGCAGATTGTTTTCTCCCAAGATACCGACCCAAATTGGGACGGCGAGAAGGTGAAGCATTTGAAATGTCTTATTCTTCGATTGTCTTGTTGTTGATGGTTTCTGTTACGGTTTCTGTGATGATTGATGAATGGTGTTGCAAGGAACTCAACGCCGCGCAGGTCGCCCCCGCTCCGACGCGGACGCTGTCGGGGACCTACGTATCGCCCATGATGTAGGGGGGACCGTGCCTTTCCCCGCCCATGCCGGGCGACACGATAAGGCACGTGATTCGACCGGGCCTCGCCGATGACTTTCGGCGCCCCGTTCAGCCTGACACACAGCGTGGCACAGCCCCCCTCGGAAATACAAAGAGGGTGCGCCTGCACAATTCTGTCACCCGATGCCCGGATTCCGATCACAAACATCCCTAGTGACCCCAAAAAATTAACCTATAATCAACTTATAGCGATTCGGACAAATAAACGCATTGACAGTTATCAATTACCTCCCGCAGCGCACCTAAGGGCGCCTTTTACCATCATTGTCCCTGACGGGGCGCTTAAATCCGGGGCCGGGGCCCGACAATGAACCGGCATATGCTCGAAAATGGCACTTTTGGCGTACTTTGGTCTACGCCGTGCACTTTGCACCGGAGCGGGACATCCTAAAGTGAATAGGGGCAACATTGACTCGATCTCCTGGAACACCCGATGAGAAAGGCGATTGCGGTCTTTCGAAAGTGGAGCCCTTCAGCGGGCTGAGCCAACCGCTTATCGCCGAGCTTGAGAAGATTTGCGCCCCCATGACCTATCCGGCGGAGACAACGCTGATCGAGATGGGCGAGACCTCCGACTATTTCGGGTACGTGAGACGCGGTATCATGCGCATGCAAAGGATTCACCTCGACGGGACAGGACAAATCGTCGGCTTGGTGGCCGAAGGCGACGTGTTCGGGTCTCTCTTCGAGGGGGGCTCGAAGGTTGCCATCGAAGCCGTTACCGAAGTGTCCATCCTGACCTTCAAGCGTGGTCCGTTCGAAGCCCTGATGGCCCGGTCCGCCGAACTGGACCACTTCATGTTGCAAAAGCTCATGGCCGACCTCGACCGAACCCGCGACTGGATGCTTGTCCTTCTGAACCGCAAGGTCAGCGAACGGCTTGCCGGATTTCTCGTGGTTCTGTGCATCCGCTATGCGAATGTCGATCATCTTGTCCGGTGGGACAACGGCAGTCTGGAGATCAAGGTGCCTATCAGCCGGTGCGATCTCGCCAGTCTCTTGGGAACGCGGGTGGAATCCGTCAGCCGGGCGTTCAGCGCCCTTGCCAAGAAAGGGATCATCCACACCAAGACACCCTACCTTATCGAGGTTCAGGATGTCCGGCGGCTTCTGGAAGAAGCCGGAGGAGAACTCACGAACCGCGTGACCGGTTTGAGAACCTGACCCCGAGTCGCCACCCTATCCCGCCGAACGTGGTTGCTCCTGCCGTCTGACTGTATTTTCGGTTTGCCTCGCGAAGACAGGAACGGTGCCCAAGATGATTTGCCGCCTTCGTTTTTCTGGCACCATCCGCCCCCCCCAAGACCTGCACCCGACTGTGCTCATGTTGAGTTCCACACAGAAATGAGCCGGGTTTTCCATCGAGACTTAAGCCGCCGCAAACATATGTTTCTTGGGTCATACTGGGGGTGACCTGCCCCCGAGTTTGTCGGAAACGCGCTTGGTCAGGCTCGCGCCCTGCATCGCGCATGATCTTCTTCAGACGCGTTTGCGTCTCGGGTTTCCGGTTGCACAAGACGGCGGATCATCGGCGTGGCGGGTCCGATGACCTTGCTGAAGGTCGCTCGGTTCCTTGTACTTTTTCGGTCCCGATTGCCAGTCTTGCACCCAATACGGTCGTGGACCCAAGCAAGCACAAGCGGATCTGTCGGTCACGTGCTGCTGCGCCCTTGCGACTATCGGCATGGTGTGCGCAATTGGCCAAGCTGTCCCCCACTAAAGCGCACAAATTGATATGACGATCAAAGCCCGTTCCGGAACCCATTTGGCCATACTTGCGGTTCTGAGTTTGTCGCATCTTCTGAACGACCTGATGCAATCGTTGATCCCGGCCGCCTATCCGATCCTCAAGCAAGCCTATGCGCTGGACTTCGTTCAGATCGGTATGATTACCCTGACGTTCCAGGTCGCCGGGGCGATGCTGCAACCCGTAATCGGTATGGTAACTGACCGGCATCCCGCCCCCTACTCTCCGGTGGTGGGGATGATGTTCACGCTGTCAGGGCTGGTCTGCCTTGCCTTCGCCTCGAGCTATGCGATGATTTTGGTCTCGGTGGCCTTGATCGGCATCGGCTCGTCGATCTTTCACCCGGAAGCAACGCGGATCGCGCGCTATGCCGCCGGAGGCCGACAGGGGCTTGCGCAGGGAATATTCCAAGTCGGCGGGCAAGCTGGCGGGGCGCTGGGGCCGGTTTTTGCCGCGCTGATCATCGTGCCGTGGGGGCAGCCGAGCCTTGCGTGGTTTGCCGTCATCGCACTTGTGGCCATGATGCTCCTGACATGGATCGGCACCAAGCAGCGCCAGATCCGCGACCAATTCGTAGCACTGCAGGCACACCGCAAGAACGGCGTCGAGGCGCCCAGGTATGCGCCGCTGACCATCGCTGTCGGCCTTGTCGTCCTGACCCTGCTGATGTTCACCAAGAATGTTTACAGTGAGAGTTTTCGCTCGTTCTACATATTCTATCTGCTGGACCGGTTCGGGCTTTCTATCCCCTCGGCGCAGATGATGCTCTTTCTGTTCCTGCTGGCGGCGGCTGCAGGGGTTCTTATCGGCGGCATCGTTGGCGACAAGATCGGTCGATACAAGATCATCTGGATTTCGGTGCTGGGGCCGTTGCCACTGACGCTGATCCTGCCATATGCGGATCTGTTCTGGACCGGCGTTCTGACGATCCTGATAAATCTGATCATGGCCAGCGCGTTCGCCTCGATCCTGATCTATGCAATGGATCTGTTGCCCGACCGGATCGGCCTGATCGGAGGCTTGTTCTACGGGCTGAACTTCGGGCTCGCCGGTATCGCCGCTGCGTTTCTGGGCGTGCTGGCGGACAGCTATGGGATCCAGACGATGTACGCGATCTGCTCTTTTCTGCCGCTTGCGGGGTTGCTGGCCTGGTTCCTGCCTCGGGCCACGGACACACGGTAGAATTCCCCTCAGGACTTGGGGTCAGAACAAGACCTGCACCAAAGCCGTCTCGTTGCGGGATCGCGGCAAGTTGCTCTGCCCCCCACCCCGCTTGCGGTTTTGACAGTCACTCCGCGCGGGACCTGCGCCAATTCTAAAGTTGGCTCAAGACAGGCAAATCAGCGTCGCGCCAAGCTGACGTTTGGACGGTTGCCCGCCCGTGGAACCGGACGGCATGCTCTTTCGATGCCCGAATTCATGACACAATGTCCGTTCATGTGTTTACTATATACCTATTCGATGCATTTTTCTTGTACTCTCTCTGCACAAAGACACTGTGCGAATACATCATTCGGGTGATCTGTGCTGGAACTAAGAGAACTCAGAAACTTCGTGGAAGTGGCCGAGCGCCTGAACATCACCATCGCTGCAAGCGTGGTGAACCTCAGCCAACCGGCGCTTTCCCGGCAAATTCAAGCGCTCGAGCGCAAGCTGGGCGTCGCGCTGTTTGAACGCATCGGCAAGCGGCTTGTTCTGACGGCTGACGGGGCGGATCTTGCGACGAGGGCAATAGAGCTTTTGGAGCGCGCCGATGCGTTGAAGCTTCAAGCGACACACAAGGGCGCTGAACAAAGCGGCACGTTAAGGGTTGGGGCGACACCTCAAACAATCGCGTGGCTGCTCTCGCCTGCGATGGCAAGGTTTCAGTCGCTGTATCCGAAGGTGACGCTGATGGTTTGCGAGGGGAACAACGACGCCCTGATTGAAATGGTCGAACATGGGGCGGCTCACTTGGTTGTGGCCAATCTGGGGATCAGCAATATCCTTGTTGGCCAACCGCTTTTCCAAGCCCAGCTTTTTGCACTTTTGCCGCCCATGCACCCCTGCCTCGGCATGTCCTCGATCCCAATCGAGAAAATTGCAGAGGATGCGATGATCGTGATGCGTCGGGGATTCTTGACGCGCCATCTCTATGAACAGGTGGTCGCCGCCCACGGCCTGCGCCCGCGCATTCTGTTGGAAAGTGACAGCACGCAGGCGCTGGCCGCCCTTGCCCGTGACGGGCATGGCGTCGGGATCGTTTCCTCATCCGCGCAAAACCTTTCAGCGCTGCAAAATGCGGTCCCGATTCACTCCGACATCTGCCAGACCACCGCCGAAGTTTCTGCCTTGTGGAACCCCAAACGCTATCGCCCGGCCTATTTCCAAAGCGCACTGGATACCCTTGTGGGTATCTGTGCCGAACACGGGCTATCGGCTTGATCTAAGGAACAACAGCAGCGAGGCAAGCGAAGCGAGGAGAAAGCCCATGGCAATCGGATGCCCCAGAACCGCAAGCGGGGCATGGTTGGTGATGATCAGCGCCTGCCGCAGCGACAGTTCAAACAACGGGCCGATGACGAAGCCGATCAGGAAGGTAACCACCGAATATCCAAACCGCTGCATCACATAGCCAAGCAGGCCAAGGGCGAGCATGGCGAAGACCGAAAACACCGTATCCCGCTCCAGATAGGTGCCGATGACGCAGAACAGCACCACGAACGGGATGATGAAACGGGCCGGAACCTGAGTAACGCGCGCAAACAGGGTGAGGCCCAGCCGACCAACCACCAGCATGACCAGGCTTGCGACGATCATCGAGACGTAGATGCCGTAGATCAGGCGCGGGTGTTGTTCAAAGACCAGCGGGCCGGGTTGCACGCCGTGCAGCATGAAGGCCGAGACCAGAATGGCGGCGGAAACGCTGCCGGGCAGACCGATTGCAAACAGCGGGATCAGGCTTGCAGGGAGAACGGCATTGTCGGCCGCCTCGGTTGCAGCCACGCCTTTCAAGTCACCCTCGCCATAGGTATCGCCGGGTTTCGCCAGACGTTTGTTGATCGCATAGGACAGGAACGCGCCGATTGTCGGGCCAAGCCCCGGGATGATCCCAGCGGCAACGCCAATGCCGGTCGCGCGCAGGGTTACCGGGAAAACGCGCCGGATATCAGCCATGTGGATGGCTTTGTCGGTTTCCTTGGCAAAGCCTTCGGGGTCTGAGTTGGCATCCCGATTGGCAAACAGCGTCTGCACCTGAATGAGCATTTCGGTGAAGGCCAACATGCCCACGGTGGCAGCGATCAGGGGAATGCCGTCAAAAAGCTCGATATAGCCGAAGGTCATGCGCGGCGTCGCGCTTTCGGGATCCAGTCCGATGGTGGCAAGAAGTAGCCCAAGCACGCCCGAGATGATGCCACGAGACAGCGACGCCCCTGAGAGCGCGGCAATGAAGCTGAGCGCGAAGATCATCACGGCGGTCATTTCCACCGGGCCCATTTTCAAGGCGAAACGCGCCAAAGACGCCGCCAGCAGGATCAGGGTGAACGTCGCGACGAGATCTCCGAACACCGAGGCATAGAGCGCGGTTTTCAGCGCCCGCGTGGCTTGTCCCTTGCGAGCAAGCGGGTAGCCATCAAAGGTGGTCGCGGCTGAACTGGGCTCTCCCGGCGTGTTCAGCAGGATTGCCCCGGTTGCCCCCCCTGCCGCGCTGGCCTTGGTCACGCCGACCAGAAAGGCGATCGCGCCAATCGGGCTCATGGCATAGGTAAGCGGCACCGCGACCGACAGCGCGGCCGGTCGGCTGAGCCCCGGCAAGACCCCCACCATATAGCCAAGAAGAATGCCACCGATGACGGATAGGATCGAGGACAAGGCCAGTGCGTCACCAGCACCTTGAAGGAAGACGTCCATTGGGCAATGCCTTTATATTCGAACAGGATCAGCTCAAGCCAGCACGGGCCGAGCGAAGGGAGAGGCGCGTCAAAGCGCGGGTATCGGCACTGAACAGCCAGCGGTCAGGGTGGTGCCGCGGCCTAGAGGCCGGACCATTCGACCAACAAAAGCAGCACTAGCGCGCCGGCGCCCATGCCGGCCAAGGCGGCAGGTTTGCGTTCTCCGATCACCAGCGACGCCAGCAGAACAAGTGCCGTGCCACCAATGACGATATTGGTTTGCTCGATGATGACGATGCCCAGCAGCGTCGCCAACACCAAAAAGACGACACCACGCATGCCTTTGGAGCCCAGATCACCCGGCGCCGTTTTGGGCTTCCGCAGCAGACCGAAGATCAGCGAAAAGACCGAGACCAGCAAGATGAACGAGGTCGTCGCAATCGGCAGCATCCGTGGCGAGAGACCAAAATTATCGCTTTCGGCGGTGCCTGCGGGGATAACGACAAAAAGCGTGAACAGGCAAAGCCCGGCAACGATGACGAATTCGACAAGCGGGCGCATCCAAGGATGCGCCCCATTGTGCCCCGTTGGTGAGGACAGAGCCATTTACTCCATGGCCGCTTTGAACTGTGCGCTTTGGGCGCGGATCTGTTCATCAAATGCAGCGCCGGTCAGGGTGAAGCTCCCCATGTTGCGCTTGGCAAGAACATCCAGAACCGGCTTCGACTGCGCGGCGGCCTCAAAAGCGGCAACCAGTTTGGCTTTGGCATCGTCCGGGATGCCTGCGGGTGCCGCGTAGATCACCATATTGACGCTTGAAATATCATAGCCGAGGCTTTTGAGGGTCGGCGCGCCTTCAAAGCCAGGAATCGGGTTTGTTCCCAATCCGGCCAGCACGTGCAACGCGCCTGCCGCGGCTTGGGCATAGTAAGTGCCCGAGCTATAAGCAAAATCCACGTGTCCACCCAGCACTGCGGCAACAGCTTCAGCGCCCCCTTTGGTGGGAACCGGCTTTAGAACAACACCTTCTTTGGCAGAGATGCTTTTCATCACCACGCGATCAAGCGACGTTGTCGACGCATAGGTGAACCCATCGGGGGCGTCCTTGGCTGCGGCGATGACATCCTTGAAGTCGTTCCAGTCGCGCGAGGGAAGCGCGACCAGCGCTTCGGGGAAAACACCGAAAGCGCCGATGTATTCAAAGTCGTCGATGCCATAGCTGACATTGGCGGAATGCGGATCAAAGGAAATCGTGGTCGAGATGGCAGCAGCCAGGTTGTAGCCATCAGCCGGTTTGGCCTTGAGCGCCGTCAGAGCCAAGCCACCGCCTGCGCCGGGTTGGTTGGTCACCACGACGGCTTGCCCCAGCGACGAGGACAGCGCATCAGCCGCCGCGCGCGTGATCGTATCAACGCCGCCGCCCGGGCCAAAGCCTACTGTGACAGTGATCTCTTTCTCGGGGAATTCTGCAAGCGCAGGACCTGCCAACGCGGCAAATACGATGCTGAAACCGCCCAGTGATTTGCGAAGTGATTTTTTCAAGATTGCATCCTCTCTGTCAGCGTAACGTGCTGTTTTATTTATTGATATTCGCACGATAGGAACAGGGATGCCTTATGATGTCTAATGCATTTTTGCGCCGCCCCTTGATGCGTCCAGAACATGTATTGGGCGAACGGCTTGACTCCATGGCAAGAAGGGCCAGAAACCCCTAGCGAGCCGATCTCTGGGGCGTGGTGGCAATTCTCAGCCAATAACAAGCCCCGGGCACAGTACAATCGGGCTGAGCATGATCAGCATCACGGCGACATGGCGGAGCCACGATCCCGACCGGAATCGAACCGGTCAGGATCTCCACTGGCCGACCAAGAGCTGCGAGCGCAGGCTAACTCAGCAACCGGTTCAGATGGTTTCGCGCTTGGGTCGACGTCGCGCCATGGCCAGCGTCAGCGCCAACATCAGCGCCGTAAAGGCATAGATCACCAACGCGATCCAGCTTTGAAAGAGAATGGCGAAATCTCCACCGGAAATCGACAGGGCCCTGCGCAGGTTGTTCTCCATATCGGCACCAAGCAGAAGCCCAAGGACCACCGGCACAAGCGATATGTCCAGTTTTCTCAGGACATAGCCGAGCACGCCGAAACCGATCATGACCAACAGGTCAAAGGGCGAATGGCTGATCGAGTAAATTCCGATAAAGCTGACCATGATGACGACTGGCATCAGCAGCCATTGAGGCAAGGACAACAGGCGCGTGAAAAGTCCCACCATGGGGACGTTCATCACCAGCAAGACCACGTTGGCGAGATAGAGCGACGCGATCAGGCCCCAGACGATTTCGGGCTGACGCTCGAACAACAAGGGTCCGGGTTGAATGTTCAACGAAATCAGAAGCGCCAGCATGACAGCGGTTGTGCCACTTCCCGGTACACCCAAGGTCAGCATCGGGATCAGCGCCCCGCCGGATGCCGCGTTATTTCCAGCTTCTGGTGCCGCAATACCACGAGGATCCCCCGTGCCAAAAGTCCCATCTTGGTCACTGACCTGCTTCTCGACACTGTAAGAGACGAACGCCCCAAGCGACGCGCCCGCCCCCGGCAGAACCCCACAGATGAAGCCGATGAACGACCCACGAAGGGACGCCGAAAAGCCAGCAAACATTTCCCGAATTTTCGGCAATCCCTTGTTCAATGGGACCGCCTGATCTGCGCCGCCATTCGCCTCCCGCTCGAAATACATGATGACTTCGCTGATCGCAAAAAGGCCGACAATGGACACGATTGGATCGAAACCATCATAAAGATGGTAGGATCCGAATGTGAAGCGCGCCGTTCCCGTCGCAGGATCCAGCCCAACCGAAGCAAGCATCAAGCCGATCATTGCCGCGATCAGCGTCTTGATCGGATTGACGCCAGCCACCCCGCCAATCGTCGCGAAGGCCATGACATAAAGCGCGAAATAGTCGGCCGGGCCAAAATAGATCGCAGCTTTTGCAAGCAGTGGCGCAAAGAACGTCAGGCCGATCGTCGCGACGGTCGCACCGACGAAAGACGCCATCGCAGAAATGCCCAGCGCCTGCGCCGCCTTTCCTTTCTTGGCCATCGGATAGCCATCAAGCGTTGTCATGATGGCGGGCTCATCCCCCGGAATATTCAGCATGATCGAGGAAATACGCCCCCCGTACATGCAGCCGTAGTAGATGCAAGACAGCATGATCAGCGCCGATCCTGGCTCCAGTTTCATGGCAAACGCCACGGGAATCAGAATCGCCACGCCATTCACCGGCCCGAGCCCGGGCAGCGCGCCAATCAGGGTGCCGACAAAACAACCAAAGATCGCGAGGGCGATGTTCGTCGGCGTCAGCGCGACGGCAAACCCGTCCATAAGTGAAGTCAGGATGTCCATTTGTCCCTCAGCCCATGAATGCCGGCGCCAGCGGAAGCGGCAGCCCGAGAACGCTATCGAAAATCAGGTAGAGACACCCGCCGACACAGACACCTGCCACGATGGACTTGCGAATCTCGGCCCCGAAAAGCACCGCCAGCAGGGCAGTGGCGATCGTGGTGGAAAGAGAGAACCCCAGCGGCTCGAGCAGAACGACATAGCCGATCAGAACCGCCAGTGTGGCCAGTTGCTTGCTCCGGACCGTGCCACGGTACCAGTCGGGATCCGGGTCAGGACGAAAGATCATGCCAAGACTGAGGATGGCCGCCAGAACGGCGACCATCTGTGGGAAAACCGCAGGGCCCAATGGATCCCCAAAGCCAACCTCATACCCCCGCGCAACCACGAGAACCGTGATCGAGATGGCGAGGATCAGAAGCCCCACGATACGATCTGTCATTTGATCACGCCGATCTGACGAGAGATCTCGGCCATCAGGTTGGATTGGTCCTGAACGTAGGTCTCGAATTCAGCACCACCGCGCCAGACGGGGATCAAGCCGTTGGCCTCGGCCGCCGCCTTCCACTCATCGGAATCATAGAGTGTTTTCAGCTCATTGACCCAATTATCATAGTCGGCCTCTGACACATCGCCGCCGGTATAGAACCCACGCCAGTTGTAACCGGTCACGTCATAGCCTTGCGATTTGGCTGTCGGGGCATCCGGGAACGCCGGGATGGGCTCATCCGAAAGCGCGGCAAGGATCTTGATGTCGCCGGATTCGACAAATCCCGCGATTTCGCCAAGATCGGTCGAAACCGCCCCGACCTGACCGCCCATCATCTGCGTCACCGCAGGGCTGCCACCGTCGAATTGAACCCAGCGGATCGACTTGTAGTCATCGCCGGACATGCCTGCGGTATCGGCCAGCATCAGCAAGCGGATGTGGTCCCAGCCCCCTGCCCCGGACGACCCCGCGACCGGCACCGACGTTGGGCCTTGCTTCAGCGCGCCCATCAGATCGTCCAGCGACTGATACTCGGAGTCGGCGGGGACAACGATGACGCCCACATCGGACCCGAGCATACCGACCCATCGCATGACATCGACATCGCCGGGATACTTGCCCTGCGCGATCTGGGTCACGCCGACGGTGGATGTGGCGACCAAAAGATCTGCCTCGTCCGCGCGCTTGCCTGCGACATTGGCAAAGGCCACCGCGCCGACACCGCCGGGCATGTTGGTGACCTGCACCGGGCTCTCCTCGATGCCCAGTTCAGTCAGCAACCGGCCCACTGTACGACAGGTGAAATCCCAGCCGCCCCCCGGATCCGCCGGCGCAATGCATTCGGCTGCACTTGCACCCGTGGCGCTTAGCCCTGTGGCAAGAATGGCCACCGCAATAAGTTTTCGTTTCATAGACAAGTCTCCTCCCTAGGTTTTGTCTTTCGTCTTTTCTGGCAGCCGCGTTGCGCCCGCCATTCTCCCCGCAGTCCTCCACCGCGCGAATTCGTCAATCGTCGTTCTGGTTGTCCACGATCCCCCGCGTGCCAAGAAAACGCCGCGCCTGCGCCACCGCATCCAGGATCTGGTCCCTGACAGCCCGCGTATGTAGACGCACCGCCTCTGCGGCGGCATCCTCGTCGCGGGCCGCGATGCAATCCAGAATTTCGCAGTGTTCCTTCCAGGCGGTTTCTCTCAAAGCTGGATCGCTTGCCAACAACCAGCGCAGCCGCAGGGCCCGGGCGACGGCGTTTTGAACCGCGTCCCGGAGGAACGTATTTCCCGACAGCGAGGCGAGTTCGACATGGATATCAAGCCCCTGCGCCAGCCATTCCTCCGGGTCGATATCCGCGCGTCCGCGATCGACCGTGGCGCGCAGCCGGGCCAGTTCCTCCTGCGTGGCCCGGCGGCACGCCAGCCGCACCGCGTCGTCTTCGACCTCCTCCCGGAATTCGAAGAGTTCGCGGATTTCCTGAAGGTCGATCGGCGCCACCTCATAGCTGCCCCGCAGGCCGCGGTTGATCAATCCTTCCTGCACCAGAACGGCCAATGCCTGACGGATCGGCGTGCGCGAAACACCATAGCGATCCTGCAAGAACCGTTCCGAGACAACCTCGCCCGGGGCAAGCGCCATCGACAGGATTTCCTGCCGCAGCGCCCTCAAAGCCTGATCGCCGCGCGGTGCGACAAGGCTCTGATCCGGAGCTGGTTTC
This sequence comes from Antarcticimicrobium sediminis, assembly GCF_004348975.1. GTDB lineage: Bacteria > Pseudomonadota > Alphaproteobacteria > Rhodobacterales > Rhodobacteraceae > Antarcticimicrobium > Antarcticimicrobium sediminis. Next base: position 52,939 of record NZ_SMFP01000001.1, read on the forward strand.
TCGTCAATCATGGTCTTTTTTCGTCAATCATCGTTGCCATTGACCCTCTCTGGTGAATCGGTATACCACTTTGGTGGACCAAATCAACAGTTTTGGGGGGAGGAAACGAATGCCGCATCAAAAGGTGCAAGGGTTCCCCGAAAAGGTCCGGATCGTCGAAGTAGGCCCGCGCGACGGCCTGCAAGCATGGCCGGACCCGGTGAGCACGGAAACGAAGATCGAACTCATAAACAGGCTGATCAATGCCGGTGTCCCTCAGCTCGAGGTGACCTCCTTTGTTGCGCCGCGCGCGGTTCCGCAAATGGCGGATGCTGCAGAGGTGATGGCCGCGATTGATCGAGGCAAAGGTGCCGAGCTTACCGCCTTGGTGCCCAATGCAAGGGGAGCAGAACGCGCCATCGCAGCCGGAATCGATGCGATGGTTTTCTTCCTTTCGGCCTCTGAGAGTCACAATCAAGCCAATGTGAACAGCTCACGCGACCTATCCCTGGTCGCCGCAGCCGAGATTGCCCGCCTTGGAGAACAAGCGGGAATTCCGGTTTACGGTGCCATCGCGACGGCCTTTGGGTGCCCTTTCGAAGGCAATGTGCCTGTTGCCGACATCGTGCAGATTGCCAAGGCCTATGGCGACATGGGGATCAACAAGATCAGCCTTGGCGATACCACCGGAATGGCGACCCCCGCTCTGGTTCAGGAACGCTGCCGCGCCCTCGCTCAACAGGTGCCGGACGCGGATGTCGCGCTGCATTTCCACAACACACGCGGGGTTGGGCTGGCCTGTGCCTACGCGGGTCTTCTGGAAGGGATCACACGCTATGAGGCAAGCATTGCCGGGATTGGCGGTTGCCCGTTTGCCCCCGGGGCAACCGGAAACATCTGCACTGAAGACCTCGTCTACATGTTGCAAGAAAGTGGTATTGCGACCGGGATCGATCTTGAAAACCTCATCGAGGTCGCGCGCTGGACAGAAAACCAGCTTGGCCGCGCCCTTCCCGGGCAGGTCATGAAAGCCGGGCCGCGTCTCAGGTTGCGCGACCGTCAGGAAGTCCGCAGCGCAAGCGGGCGCGCCTGATGGGACAGGAGCCGTCTCCTCCGCTGGACGGGGTGCGCGTGATCGACCTGACGCGCATCTTGTCCGGACCTTTCTGCTCCATGCTGCTGGGCGACATGGGGGCGGATGTCATCAAGATCGAAAGCCTGGCCGGCGACCCCGTGCGCCAACAGGGCCACCACAAAAACGGGCTCTCCTGGTATTTTGCAAGTTTCAACAGAAACAAGAAATCCGTTGTCCTCGACCTGTATAGCCGCGACGGAAAGGCCGCGTTGGAAGACCTGCTGCGCGACGCGGATGTGCTGGTTGAAAACTTTCGCCCCGGCGTGATGGACAAGATGGGGTTTTCACAGGCCCATCTGGAGGAAATCAACCCCCGCCTCGTGACGGCCAGCATCAATGGGTATGGCAGCGAGGGGCCATATACGGATCGCCCTGCCTTTGACTTCATTGCCCAGGCCATGAGTGGCTTCATGAGCGTCAATGGAGCCGACGACAGCCAGCCCATTCGCGCCGCTCAGCCTGTTTCAGACCTGATTGCCGGGCTCTACACGGCATTTGGCATCGTCTCAGCCCTGCGCGGTCGTGACCGGGACGGACAGGGGCAACATGTCGAAACGGCAATGGTGAACAGTGCCCTCAGCTTTATGGCCTATCTGGCATCAGAGCACTTTGTGACCGGCAAGAACCCGGCCCGAACCGGGAATGATCATCCGCTTGTGGCCCCCTACGGTCTCTATGCAACAGCCGATGGGCAAATTGCCATTGCCCCTTCGAACGAACAGATATTGCAGAAGCTTCTGAATGAGATCGGCTTGCCGAACCTGCTGCTGGATGCGCGTTTTGACGACAACGCGAAGCGGTTTGCGCAACGGCAGGAACTGCATGATATCCTTGATGCGGCCCTTGCATCAGACACCCTGGACAATTGGATTCAACGGCTGAACAAAGCTGGCGTGCCCGCTGGAAAAGTCCAAACTCTGCAAGACGTGTTTTCCGATCCTCAGATCATCGCTCAGGACATGGCGATCGGTGTTCCCCACGGAAAACATGGCAACGTTCGAATGCTCGGGTTCCCTGTCAAACTGGGCCGAACGCCCTGCAAAGCCCGTTTGCCTGCCCCGGAACTGGGCGAGCATACGGAAGAAATCCTCCGCAGCGTCAAGAGTGCATCCACCACATCAAACTGAGGTGCCCTTGGTTTCCCGGCAATTTCCGTGGTTGCCGCCCGTTGTATCTGGAACAGTCCTGAAAGCCATGCCCGGTGATTCCGATGCATCGCTTTTGACATCAAGCCCCCCGTTTTTGGGGGTATTGTGATCGCTTTTACAAAGCGCCCAGGTGGCGGGCGTCAAGCATCCAGTTCGGCATCCCAATATAGAAAATCCATCCAGCTTTCGTGCAGGTGGTTGGGCGGGAACTTGCGCCCGGTATTGCGCATTTCTTCGGCGCCGGGGCGGCGTGGTGGGCGGCGCAGGGACATGCCCGCGCGGTGCAGTGATTTGGAGCCCTTTTTCAGGTTGCACGGAGAGCAGGCCGCGACGACATTCTCCCAACTTGTCACCCCACCCGCGGCGCGCGGCACCACGTGATCAAAGGTCAGATCGCCCTTGGCGCCACAGTATTGGCAGCGGAACTGGTCCCTCAGAAATAAATTAAAGCGCGTGAAGGCCACGCGCTTTTGAGGTTTAACATAATCTTTCAGGACGACGACGCTGGGCATCCTGATCGTGGTACTGGGACTGTGCACGAACTCGTCGTATTCGGCGACGATATCCACCCGGTCCAGCCAGGCCGCCTTGACCGCCTCCTGCCAAGACCACAGCGACAAGGGGTAATACGAGAGCGGCCGGTAATCCGCGTTCAGAACCAAGGCCGGGTGCTGTTTCAGCGCCCCCGGTTCGCGCACAAAATCCGATCTGAAATCGCCGTCCATCGCGTAACACCACCCTCGCCCTGACTACTCATTTCGAGAGACCAGAGCGGGGAGCCCCCGCCCCAGTCGTGATTCGACTATATATCGCGGTTGATCGCTGACAAGCCCAGAGTATCCACCACATGTCGCAGGCTGGATACGCTGCCCGAATGACAGGCGGATGACAGGACTCCCCAAAGCCCGCGATTCGTCGCAAAGCCGGTTATAAAGCCAGTCACAAAGCCGACGACGCGCCGTTTCCTTTTCGCGAGACCTGCGCTAGGGCGAAGGCATGACCAGGCTGATCCGTTTCAACAAACCCTTTGACGTCCTGCCCCAGTTCACCGACCGGGGCAGCGCGGACGGTCCGCGCCGCACGCTGTCGGATTTCATTGACGTGCCCGGCGTCTATCCCGCCGGACGGCTTGACCGCGACAGCGAGGGGCTGATGCTGTTGACCGATGACGGGCGATTGCAGGCGCGCATTTCTGATCCGCGCCACAAGATGGAAAAGACCTATTTCGTGCAGGTCGAAGGCATCCCGGACGAGGCCGCGCTCAAAGCCCTGCGCGACGGTGTCGATCTCAAGGACGGGCGCACACGCCCCGCCGGGGCGCGCCGGATCGACACGCCGCCGGATCTGTGGCCGCGCACCCCACCGATCCGGGTGCGCAAAAGCGTGCCGGATTGCTGGATCGAACTGACGCTGCGCGAAGGACGCAACCGACAGGTGCGAAGAATGACGGCGGCGGTGTGCCACCCCACCCTGCGGCTGATCCGCTGGCGCATCGGGCCGTGGTCGCTGGACGGTCTGGCGCTGGGAACATGGGGCGATCTGACACCGCAGATTGGCCCGGTCGGGCGCCGCAAGCCGCGACACTGACCGACCGGCTCCTGCCCCACGCCCCCTCTGAAACCGCCTGTTGCGGCGTCAGAAATTCAGCTTGTCGCGCAGAAACGCCAGCGCCACGCTCAGACCATCGGGGGCAATGCCGTGGCCGGTGCCCTTTTCGATATGGGCAAAGACCTCTTTGAAACCGGCCTCCTGCAACGCCTCGGCGGCCTCGGGCAGCGATTGCGGCGGCACCACGTCATCCTGATCGCCATGAACCAGCAGGATCGGCATACGGCTGACCACCTCGTCTTTCAGGCCTTCGCCGTCCAGCAACCGACCCGAAAAGGCGACGATACCGGCCACCGGATCCTCACGCCGGGGGGCGACATGCAGGCTCATCATAGAACCCTGCGAAAACCCCACCAGCGCCACCTGTTCCGGCAACACGTCTTCATCCACCATCAGCGCGTCGAGAAAGGCGTTGATATCGGCGACGGCGGCTTGCAGCCCCCGCTCGGCCTCTTCCTCGGACGAGCCGTCGATCCAGGGGATCGGGAACCACTGAAAGCCGAACGGCGCGCCGGCGCAGCTTTCAGGCGCATCAGGCGCCACGAACAGCGTATCGGGCAAATGCTCCCCCAGCGGATCCGCCAACCCCAGCAGATCGGCGCCATTGGCACCATAGCCATGCAGAAATACCACGACCGAGCGTGTCGTGCCCGAAATCGGGTCCTTGCGGCCAGCGTTCAAAACACGAGTCATCTGATCCCTTCCCTGTCTTTTGCCACCCGGTAATAGGCCCAGAGCAGACGCGCCGCAACCGAGCGCCAAGGCGCCCAATCCTCGGCCATCTGGCGCAGCGCGCGGTCGCGCGGACGCTCGGGCAGATCGAACAGCAGGCGCGCGGATTCCTGCAACGCCAGATCGCCCGAGGCAAAGACATCGGCGCGGCCAAGGCTGAACATGGCATAGATCTCGGCGGTCCAGATGCCGATGCCGGACACCTGTGTCATGGTCTCGATCACCTGCGTGGTCGGCGCGGTTCGCAGCGCGGCAAAGTCGAGCCGCGCCTCGGCCAGCGCGCGGGCATAGCGGATCTTTTGCCGACTAAGGCCAACGGCGCGCAGATCATCGTCGCTGGCCCACTGAATCTTGCGCGGGCCGGTCAGGCGCGCGTCCGTCATCCGGCCCCAGATCGCAGTGGCGGAGGCAACGCTTACCTGCTGGCTGACGATCGCCGAGAGCAATTGCGCAAACCCGTCCGGGCGACGGCGCAGCGGTAAAGGGCCGGTCTGCTCCAGCGCCGAAGCAAAGCGCGCATCGCGCGCAGCAAGCCAGGCCGCGCCCTCGGCCACGCAGGCGTCTGTTTCGATGATCCGTCCCACGTTCATGCCCGAACCATAGGAAATGCACCGGGCCGCGCAAGCCATCTTGTGCCGCTTCACATTCAACGTTACGCAAGCGTCATGCATGATATTGACGATACCAAGGCCAAGCGCAATGTGGCCGTTCTAGTCGCCGCCCAAGCCATTCTGGGTGCGCAGATGCCAATGATTTTCACCGTCGGCGGACTGGCGGGCCAATCTCTGGCGAGCAATGCCTGTCTGGCCACGCTGCCGATCTCGCTGATCGTGCTGGGCTCGATGCTGTCGGCCACACCGGTTTCGGCCATCATGCAGAAATGGGGCCGCCGCGCCGGCTTTCTGCTGGGCGCCACGGGCGGAGCCGTCGGCGGCGCGGTCGGGGCCTATGGGCTGTATCTCGGCTCGTTCCCGGTGTTCCTTCTGGGCAGTTTCCTGACCGGATTGTACATGAGCGCGCAGGGCTTCTATCGCTTTGCCGCCGCCGATACCGCCTCGGACGCCTTTCGCCCCAAGGCGATTTCCTATGTCATGGCCGGGGGGCTGTTGTCGGCGGTGATCGGGCCGCAGCTGGTCAAGGTCACGTCGCAGGCAATGGTGATCCCCTTTCTCGGCACCTATCTGACGGTGATCGGGGTCAATGTGGTCGGCTCGCTGCTGTTCCTCTTCCTCAAGATCCCGAAACCCCGCCCCCCGGCGGCCGACGCGCCAAGGGGACGGACCCGGTGGGAGCTGCTGACCACGCCGCGTATTCTGGTCGCGGTGATCTGCGCCATGGTCTCCTATGCGCTGATGAATCTGGTAATGACATCGACCCCGCTGGCGGTGGTCGGCTGTGGCTATAATCAGGGCAACGCGGCGGATGTGGTGACCAGCCATGTGCTGGCGATGTATATCCCCTCGTTCTTCACCGGCCATCTGATCGCCCGCTTCGGCGTCGAAAAGATCATGGCCGCCGGGCTCGCCATTCTGGCCAGTGCCGGGGTCGTCGCGCTGAACGGGGTCGATCTGGGGAACTTCTTTTTCGCGCTGGTGCTGCTGGGCGTCGGCTGGAACTTTGGGTTCATCGGCGCCACCACCATGCTGGCGGGCGCGCATCATTCGCATGAACGTGGCCGGATGCAGGGGCTGAACGACCTGCTGGTGTTTGGCGGCGTCACCATGGCCTCGCTGGCGTCGGGCGGGTTGATGAACTGCTCAGGCGGCACCGCACAAGAGGGCTGGACCGCCGTGAACATGGCGATGGCCCCCTTCCTGATGCTGGCGGGCGGCGCGCTGCTGTGGCTGATGTTCCAGCCTGAACAAGGGCGCGAAGACACGGCCTGACTGCTTGATGAAGCAAAGACGGTGCGGCGCGCCCTGCGCCGCGCTACCAGCGCCCCGAGGCCGCCCGCGCCATCAGCGACAGCCGCTTGCGCGCCTCGCTCTGGCCCAAGGCCCCCGTAGCAACCCGGGTGGGATCATCGCGCACCTGCCGCAGGATCACCCCGGCCTGCCACCCCGACAACAGCGCCGGCCGCGCCTGTGGTGAGATCGCCCCGCGCTGACGACGGGCCCGCGACAGGCGATCAAGCCCCTGTTCCGCCAGACCGCGCAACGCTGCGGGCCGCCCATCCAGAAACGGAATGCGGCCGCGCGCCTCAAGCCCGGGCACGGCGCAGAACCAGTTGGCCAGCCCTGCCGCGAAGCCAAAATCGCGCACCACCTGCTCGTCGGCCTCGCCCAGAGCGCGAGCCGCAGCCCACATCAGGCTGCCAGAGCTGTGATCGATATAGCGGTCGAAATGCGCCTCGTCCTCGAACGGGTCTTTATAGATATCCCAACGCCTTACGGCGATATACTCATCCAAAGTCTTAGCTTGATCCGGGCTCAAAATCCCGGCCAGCGGGCTGACGACCTCATGGCGGCGCACCGCAGCGGCAGCGGCGATTTCTTCCAGTGCATCGCGCCACCACTGCAACCGCATCTCGGCGATCATCGCCTCTTGCGTGACCCAAGGCGCGCGCGACACCTCGACATTCATCGCGAACAGCGGGAACAGCACCGCCCGCGCCGGTGGCGGGGCGGCCATGGCGGCGAGAAAGCGGTCGGGGTCGCCGCGCTGCACCAGCCCGGCGCAGGCCGCCAGATCGTCAGTGGAGACGGTCAAGAGAATGCCCCACCAGCGCGACCGTTGGCCGGGGGTATGGCGGCATAAATCGTCTTATCCAAACCAAGAAGAAGATCAGGTAACACATTGATATCAAGCATATAGTCACCCCTTAGTGAAACGGAAACCTCGTACCGGGCAAGCTGTGCGTCGCCCGGCGGGGTCTGTGTCATACCTCCGCTACCGTCCCGGTCGCCTCGAGCGCCGGGGTATCGCGGATCAGCTTCCAGCGGATCGCGTCCAGCAACGCCTCGAAACTGGCATCGACGATGTTCGGGCTGACCCCCACGGTGGACCAACGCCGCCCCTCGCCGTCGGCGCTGTCGATGATGACACGGGTCACCGCCTCGGTGCCGCCTTGGGTGACGCGCACCTTGAAATCCACCAGTCGCATATCGTCGATGATGGCCTGATAGCGGCCCAGATCCTTGGACAGCGCCTTGGACAGGGCGTTGACCGGGCCGCGATCGCTGCCCTGCTCATCAACCGACTCGCTGACCGAAAGCTTCTTTTCCCCGTCCACCTTCACCACCACGACGGCCTCGGACAGGCTGACCACTTGGTTGTACTTGTTCTTGCGCCGCTCCACTGTCACCTTGTAGCGCTTGACCTCGAAAAACTCGGGCAGTTGCCCCAGCTCTTCGCGCGCCAGCAGCTCAAAGCTCGCCTGTGCGGTGTCATAGGCATAGCCTTCATCCTCGCGCGCCTTGATCCGATCCAGAATGCGGCCAAGGGCAGGATCGCGCGGCGCGACCTCCAGCCCGGCCTCGGACAGACGGCGGCGCAGGTTGGATTGCCCGGCCTGGTTCGACATCGGGATGATGCGGCTGTTGCCGACCAGATCGGGCAGGATATGTTCATAGGTCGCCGGATCCTTGAGGATGGCGCTGGCATGCAGACCGGCCTTGTGGGCAAAGGCCGAGGCCCCGACATAGGGCGCCTGTTTCATCGGCACCCGATTCAGGATGTCATCAAGCATCCGCGACACCCGCGTCAGCCGCTTGAGCGCCTCCATCGTGATGCCCGTCTCCAGCGTGCTGGCATAGGGTTCCTTCAACAGCAGCGTCGGGATCAGCGAGGTCAGGTTGGCATTGCCGCAGCGTTCCCCCAGCCCGTTCAGCGTGCCCTGCACCTGCCGCACCCCGGCATCCACCGCCGCAAGGGTGCAGGCTACCGCGTTCTCGGTGTCGTTGTGGGTATGGATACCAAGGGAGTCGCCGGGGATGCCGGCGGCAATCACCTTGGACACGATGCCGGCCAGTTCGCCGGGCAGCGTGCCGCCATTGGTGTCGCACAGCACGATCCAGCGCGCGCCCGCCTCCTGCGCGGCGCGCAAGCAGTCCAGCGCATAGGCGGGGTTGGCCTTGTAGCCGTCGAAGAAATGCTCGGCATCGAACAGCGCCTCGCGCCCCTGCGTCCCGATATGGGCGATCGAAGCACCGATGTTTTCAAGGTTTTCCGCCAGCGTGATGCCGAGCGCGGTCTCGACGTGGTAATCATGGGTCTTGCCGACAAGACAGACCGAACCGGTGCCGGCGTTCATCACGGCGGCCAGCACATCATCATTCTCGGCCGAGCGTCCGGCGCGTTTGGTCATGCCAAAGGCGGTCAACCGGGCCTTTGTCGCCGGGGCCTCGTCGAAAAAGGCGCTGTCGGTGGGGTTGGCCCCGGGCCAGCCGCCCTCGATGTAATCGACGCCAAGGGCATCCAGCGCTTGGGCGATGCGGATCTTCTCGGGCGTGGAGAATTGCACGCCTTGGGTCTGCTGCCCGTCGCGCAGGGTGGTGTCATAGATGTAGAGACGATCTTTAGACAGAGGGGCCTTCGACAGTGTGCCCTTAGACATGATGCATCTCCTCCTGCGGGTATTGCGTCTTTGGCCCGATCATGGCCCCCTTGCCCGCAACGCGGGCAGCGCCCGTCCCGCCCCCCCACGGGGCGCGGTGGTCTGACTGTTGAGCAAGGCGTGTCATTCGAGGCCCTCCAGCTTGGTGGGGTCGAAGTTTGGGCCGGGGACCAGTTCCACCCCCTGCTTGCTCATCCGCACTTCCAGGCCCGCCTCGACATAGGTCGCCTTCAGCCGGTCGACCTCCGCGAAATCCTTGCTCTCCATCGCCGCCTGCCGCGCTGCGGCAAGCCGTGCCTCATGGGCCGAAAGGTCGACCGACCTCGCAACAAAAACGACACCTGACTGAGAGCGCTTGTATCCCTCACGAGTATCATCACTCAGGAAGCCCAGCCACCTCGCGTTATCGAGCAACTTTTGCGGATCGCTCCGCATCGCATTCAGAGCCACTAGGGCCAAATGCGTGTTCAAATCATCGTTCAAAGCTTCGATGGCAGCCGCAGCCGGTTCGAAGGAGCCCTTTTCGCTCGGCTCGAGATCAACGGTGAGACGCATCCAATCCTCGAGGCGTTTTTTCGCCTCCTCGGCCTTCTTCGCGGTCCAGTCCATCGGCTTTCGATAGTGCGTGCTGAGAAAAACAAAGCGGATGACTTCTCCGGGTACTTTCCAGCCACCGCTCCAGTTTCCGTCCAGCAAATCGCGCACGGTAAAGAAATTGCCCAGCGATTTGGACATCTTCTTGCCCTCGACCTGCAACATCTCGTTGTGCAGCCAATAGCGGGCGAACTCTCCCTTGGGGTGGGCGCAGCAGCTTTGCGCGATCTCGTTCTCGTGGTGCGGGAACATCAGGTCGTTGCCGCCGCCGTGGATGTCAAAGGACTCCCCCAGCAGTTCATAGCTCATCGCCGAGCATTCGATATGCCAGCCGGGCCGCCCGCGCCCCCAAGGACTGTCCCAACCGGGCTGGTCGGGCTCAGAGGGTTTCCACAGCACGAAGTCCATCGGGTTACGCTTGTAAGGCGCCACCTCGACCCGGGCGCCAGCGATCATGTCATCGACCGCCCGGCCCGAGAGCGCACCGTAGGTCTTGTAGCTTTCCACCGCGAACAGCACGTGCCCCTCGGCGGCATAGGCGTGGCCGCCCGCGATCAGCTCTTCGATCATGGTGACCATCTGCGGGATAAACTCGGTCGCGCGCGGCATGGCGTCAGGTTCCAGCGCGCCAAGCGCCCCCATGTCCTCGAGAAACCATTGCGTGGTCTCTTCGGTGATCTGGCTGATCTCCCGCCCGCTTTCTTCGGCGCGCTTGATGATCTTGTCGTCCACATCGGTGAAGTTGCGCACATAAGTGACATGATCGGGGCCATAGACATGGCGCAGCAGTCGATACAGCACGTCAAACACCACCACCGGGCGCGCATTGCCCAGATGCGCCCGGTCATAGACGGTCGGGCCGCAGACATACATGCGCACATTGTCCGGGTCGATCGGGGTGAACACCTCTTTTGTCCGGGTGCGGGTGTTCTGCAGTTTGATCGTCGTCATGACGTGACTCCTCAACGGCGCAGCGCGTGGCGCGTGGCGCGGGCTTAGCAACTTGTCTCGGAGATGAAAACGACAGAAACCGGCCCGCTGGTGCGATCAGCGCGGAATAATGCAGCAAATAATGGTGCGGCAAATGCGGTTCATGGCATCCCCGATAGCATGGGCGCGCGGCAGTGGGAAGATGAAATGAACGCCGCCATAGCCTCCGCCCTGCCCCCTTCGAGGTGCAGGCCCGCCCCAAGGACGGGTTACCGCCGCATGGCGATAACCCTTGTGGACGTGGCCTTCGCCGAGGCCCTGAGGACGCTTTGTACCTTTGCCGAGCGGCAGGTCTGAAAGGCGGGCACGTTTAACCGTCGGGCGAGGGTGACACGCCTTGCCCTTCCCCTGATCTGCCCCCTATGATGTCGCGATACACGCTAAGGGAGAAACCGCAATGGCATCACTGAAACGCTGGCTGGACCGCCGGCGCAATCCGTGGAAAGGCATTGCTTTCGACTCCTTCCGTCGCTTCCGCAAGGACAAGGCCGCCGCCCGGCTGCGTGATTTCTTCGATCTTGAACCCGGCTCTGTCGCGCTTGATTTCGGCGGCTTCGAAGGCGATTGGACCGATGCGGTTCTGGCTGCACAGCCCGAAGCCCGCGTGCATGTGTTCGAGCCCCATCCCCGCTATGCCGCTGCGCTGCGCGAGAAGTACAAGGATCGGCCGGGCGTCTGTGTGCATGACTTCGCACTGGGGCGGTTCGCTGGAACGCTGTCGTTGTCGGATGCTGGCAATGCCTCCTCGGCGGTCGACGATCACACCCGCAGCTTTACCGCCCCCGTGGTCGCCGTGCGCGATTTCTTTGCCGAGCAGAAGATCGGCAAGGTGCAAGTGGCCAAGATAAATATCGAGGGCGGCGAGTATGATCTGTTGCCGGCGCTGATAGAGGCCGGGCTGATCGGCCAGATCGCGCGGCTGATGGTGCAGTTCCACCTGTTCAAACCCGAATATCAATCCGCGCGCGGCGCCATCCTCAAGCGGCTGTCGCTGACCCATGATCCGGCTTGGTCGTACCCGTTCATATGGGAAGAATGGCGGATCAAGGCCTGAATTCATAAGGAATTCCCAGCAAGCGCTGACAGAAAAATAGGGGGGCCACCGGCCCCCCTTCAGTTTCGCCATCCAGGCTCATCTCGTTGACTGCTCAATGTGTGTTTTTGCCTGCGGCCTGGACGTCGTCGGGGGCGAGCGCACCCGCCCCTGGAGAGAGTGGGAAGGACGATAGCCAGCCCCACCCTGTGCGCGCGGAAAATCAGAGATTTTCCGCCGGGCGGGACAGAGCGGAAACCAAAGGTTTCTGCAAAGGCCCGCACCGTGTCTGTTCTGGCCGGGCGTTGCCGCCCTCAGCCAAATTCGTCGGGGCCGGACCCGAAGGCCACCTCTGCCCCTGAACGCCGTTGCCGGCGCTGTTCGCTCAGCTACACCCCGACGTTCCGCCGCAGGTGTTGCATTTCATGCAGGTGCCGTTGCGCACCAGCGTGTAGTTGCCGCATTCGCCGCAGGCCTCGCCCTCATAGCCCTGCATCTTGGCTTTGACGCGGGCATCCATCGACACGGTGCCGCTGCTCATGGCGGTGCTGCTGGCGGCAAGGGTGCTGGCCGATGCGGTTTCAGGCACCAGCGTGTGCAGGGCCGCGCCAGGATCGCTGGCGCCTTTCAGCGCGGTTGCGCCCAGGCTTTGACCGCCGCTCAGCACGATCAGTTCCTGTGGCAGCCGCTTGCGCAGATAGCCGGTGGAGCTGATCTGTTTCAGCACTTCCAGCGAGCGGCTGGCGGCGGATTCGCTCATCTCGGAAATGTTCGAAACCCCGTCGGACTCGCCATGCCCCAGATCGTCAAAGCTGGTGCCCTGCGGTTTGATATGGGCCAGATCGGTGCGGTCGAGATAGCTGACCGCAAGTTCGCGGAAGATGTAATCAAGGATCGAGGTGGCATTCTTGATGCTGTCATTGCCCTGCACCATGCCCGCCGGTTCGAACTTGGTGAAGGTGAAGGCATCGACGAATTCCTCCAGCGGCACGCCGTATTGCAGGCCAACCGAGATGGCGATGGCGAAGTTGTTCATCATCGCGCGAAAGCCGGCCCCCTCCTTGTGCATGTCGATAAAGATCTCGCCCAGATGGCCATCCTCGTATTCGCCGGTGCGCAGATAGACCTTGTGCCCGCCAACGATGGATTTTTGGGTATAGCCCTTGCGCCGTGTCGGCATCTTTTCACGGCCGCGCGCGACCTCTTTGATGACGACTTTTTCGATCACCTTCTGCGCCAGTGTCACCGCCTTTTCCTGCGCCGATCCGGTGGCGAGGATGTCTTCGGCCTCTTCATCGTCCTCGACCAGCGCCGCCGCCAAAGGCTGGCTCAGCTTGGAGCCGTCGCGATACAGCGCGTTGGCTTTCACGCCCAAGCTCCAGCTCAGCTCATAGGCTTTCTGGCAATCCTCGATGCTGGCGTCATTGGGCATGTTGATCGTCTTGGAGATCGCGCCCGAGATAAAGCTTTGCGCCGCCGCCATCATAGTGATGTGGCTGTTCACGCCAAGGAACCGCTTGCCCTTTTTGCCGCAGGGGTTGGCGCAATCGAAGATGCTGTAATGCTCCTCGCGCAGATGCGGCGCGCCTTCCAGCGTCATGGTTCCGCAGACATGGTCATTCGCCGCCTCGATATCCGCGCGGGAATAGCCCAGATGCCGCAGCAGATCAAAACTGGGATCGTTCAGCTTTTCAGCCGGGATGCCCAGCACGCTTTTGCAGAACTCTTCGCCCAGCGTCCACTGGTTGAAGACAAAGCGGATATCAAAGGCGCTTTCCAGCGAGGCTTCGATCTTGGCCAACTCGTTCTCGCCAAAGCCATGCCCGATCAGCGTGGTCGCGTTGATCGCCGGGGCGTTGCCGATGCTGCCATGGCCCACCGCATAGGCGACGATCTCTTCGATCTCGGCGCTGGAGTAGCCGAGGTTTTCAAGCGCCGCAGGAACCGAGCGGTTGATGATCTTGAAATATCCGCCGCCCGCCAGTTTCTTGAACTTCACCAGCGCAAAGTCAGGCTCGATCCCGGTGGTGTCGCAATCCATCACCAGCCCGATCGTGCCGGTCGGCGCGATCACCGAAACCTGCGCGTTGCGATAGCCGTGTTTTTCGCCCAGCCGCAGCGCGTCGTCCCAGGACGACATCGCCAGTTCGACCAGCCGCGCGTCGGGGCAGTTGGCATGATCCAGCGGCACCGGTTTGACGGCAAGCTCTTCATAGCCCGCACCATTGCCCTGCGCCGCGTTGCGGTGGTTGCGGATGACGCGCAGCATATGCTTGGCGTTGCGGTCATAGCTGGCAAAAGCCCCCAGTTCACCCGCGATTTCGGCGCTGGTGGCATAGGCGGTGCCGGTCATGATCGCGGTCAGCGCACCCGCCATAGCGCGGCCGCCGTCGCTGTCATAGCTCAGGCCCATGTTCATCAGCAGGCCACCGATATTGGCATAGCCCAGACCCAGCGTGCGGAAGTCATAGGACAGCTGCGCGATCTCTTTCGACGGGAACTGCGCCATCGTCACGCTGATCTCCAGCGTCAGCGTCCACAGCCGGGTGGCGTGCATGTAATCTTCGGCCTGAAACACACCGTCCTTGTAGAAGGTCAGCAGGTTCATCGACGCCAGATTGCAGGCGGTGTCGTCGAGAAACATGTATTCCGAACAAGGGTTCGAGCCGCGGATCGGACCATCTGCCGGGCAGGTATGCCAGGCGTTCACGGTATCGTGGAACTGGATCCCCGGATCAGCACAGGCCCAAGCAGCATGGCCGACCTTTTCCCACAGATCGCGCGCCTTGACGGTTTTTTGCACTGCGCCATTGGTGCGGTTGATCAGGTCCCAGTCGCCATCCTCGCGCACGGCCTTGAGAAAGGCGTCGGTGACCCGGATCGAGTTGTTGGAGTTCTGGCCCGAGACCGAGCTATAGGCCTCGGAATCCCAATCGGTGTCATAGGTCGGGAACTCGATGCTGGTATAGCCCTGCTTGGCGTAATCCAGCACCCGTTTGACATAGGTCTCGGGGATCGCCGATCTCTTGGCGTCGCGGATCGCCGATTTCAGGGTGGCGTTGGTCTTGGGGTCGCAGGCATCCTCGATACTGCCATCCCAGGATTTGATCGCCGCAAAGATTCCGTTGAGTTTCAGCTCGTGCATCTTGGAGCCGGCAACGATGCTGGCCACTTTCTGCTCTTCCAGCACCTTCCAGTCGATGAATTCCTCGATATCGGGGTGATCGGCATCGACGATGACCATCTTGGCCGCGCGTCGCGTGGTGCCGCCCGATTTGATCGCGCCCGCCGCCCGGTCGCCGATCTTGAGAAAGCCCATCAGCCCGCTCGACTTGCCACCGCCCGAAAGCGACTCGCCCTCGGCGCGCAACCGGCTGAAATTGGTGCCGGTGCCCGAGCCGTATTTGAACAGCCGCGCCTCTCGCACCCAAAGATCCATGATGCCGCCTTCGTTCACCAGATCGTCCTTGACCGACTGGATGAAGCAGGCATGCGGCTGCGGATGCTCATAGCTGGATTTCGACTTGGTCAGCTTGCCGCTTTTGTAATCGACATAGTAATGGCCCTGCGCCGGACCGTCGATGCCATAGGCCCAGTGCAGCCCGGTGTTGAACCATTGCGGCGAGTTCGGCGCGGCGCGCTGGGTGGCCAGCATATAGCGCATCTCGTCAAAATAGGCGCGGGCGTCCTTCTCGGTCGAAAAATAGCCGCCCTTCCAACCCCAATAGGCCCAAGCCCCGGCAAGACGGTCAAACACTTGCTTGGACGATGTCTCGCCCACTGTCTCGACATCGTCGCCATCCGGGACCGACCGCCACAGGAACTCGGGCACGCCCTTTTCGCGGACCGTCTTCAAACGCGTCGGCACGCCGGCCTTGCGGAAGTATTTCTGTGCGATCACATCGCTGGCGACTTGGCTCCAGCGTGCAGGAATCTCGATATTCTCCAACCGGAACACGATGGTGCCGTCCGGGTTGCGGATCTCGGAGGTCGCGGACACGAAATCGAGATCAGCGTATGCGTCCTGCCCTGCTTTGGTGAAGTTTCTTTCGATTTTCATGCTTGCTGCCTCTGATCTTCGCTTCGCGTTCAGCCCGGGGTCCGGACCAGTCCCTTTGACGCACGCGGCGCCCTTTTTCCGGCGGATGCATTTTCGAGCCATATCCTGCTGCGGGGCCGCCTAGGGGCCACCGCATCCGGCATTTTGCCGATGCCATGAAATGCTTGTTTTCCGCTCTCACCCGCCGGGAGCCCTAGTTTTAGGCACTAGATTTAGTGGCTCGTCGGCTGACCTACACAATTTGAAGCAAATGGGCGGGGGTGGTCAACGACTTTATTTGCCCTATCGGGCCAAATTTTCCGTTGACCCTTGCTGTCGTCGCGAGACGCCCCGATTCCTCCACAGGATGCTGCACAGAATGCTGCGGGGCAGCAGTTCACAGCCCGCCTCAACAGCGCCGTTGAACCTGTTTTTATACAAAGGAAAACCCCGGTGCAGCCCCCTGCGCGCGGTTGCACCGCAGCATCCGCGCAGCATTTGCGCGGAAATTCTGTGCTAACCACAATATATGGGAGGTATCGGCTGCCGACCTCTATATGAGGCCAGCGAATCGCCGAATGTTGGTCGGGGCGGAGAGACTCGAACTCACGACCCCCTGTTCCCAAAACAGGTGCGCTACCAGACTGCGCCACGCCCCGATCCGAGGTCTGTCTAGCGGGAGTTCTCTTGCTTGGAAAGCCCTAACAGGGCCAAGCGACCGCTTCCCCGGAAAAAACCGGGTGACGCAGCATGGACCCCGGCGCGATCCCATAGCGCGCGGCCAAGGTGGCGTTGATTTCCAACACGGCGAACACGCCCGGCCCGCCGTCGATCGGCGTCAGATCGCCGGGAATCGCCCCGGAATGCACCCGGGTCACGCGCCCGGTCTGGTCGACAAAGATCATGTCGAGCGGGATCAGGGTATTTTTCATCCAGAAGCTGGCCCGTTGCGGGCGTTCATAGACGAACAGCATCCCGGCCCCGCGCGGCATAGTTTCGCGAAACATCAGCCCGCGACCGCGTGCCGCCGGCGTATCGGCAAGCTCGATGGTGAACTGGGTCTGGCCCCAGTCGCCCCGCAGATCGACCCGGTCGTCGCGACACGCGCTGGTGGTGTCGGCCTGCGCCGCCGCCGCGCCCAGAATCAGGACCAGAACAGCGACAAGCCGGCGCATTACAACGCCACCTGCTCGGTCAGCGCGACTTCCCAGGCCATCACCTCGGCGGCCATGCGACCGCGACGCCCCTCGATGACACGCATTGCCAGCGCTTCGCCCGGCTGCAGATCCGCCAGACCCGAGCGGCGCAGCACCTCGATATGCAAGAATACATCCTCGTTGCGCCCGAAGATATTGGCGAAGCCGAACCCTTTGGCCTTGTCGAACCATTTCACCCGCGCCGGTTCCAACGGTCTTTGCTGGATCTCGATCGGGTCAAGATGGCTGAAGTCGGACAGAACCGGGCCCTCTTCCTCACGCTCGGGCGGCGTCACGGAAAGCACTTCGATCGCCTGCACACCGCGATCCGTATGCTGCGTCATCAGCTCGATTCCCGCCCCGTCGGCCACAGAACTTTGCCCGAAATTCCGCAACACGTTCATATGAAGCAGGATATCCGGGCCGCCTTGGTCCGAGACAACAAAGCCATAGCCCTTGGCCGGGTCGAACCATTTCACCTGACCTTTGATGTGGTCCATACTACTCAGATCTTCTGCCACGTCTGCTTTTCCGCATTTTGTGCTGTCATGCCGGAACGGCATGTGCCGGGATTTGTGCAATATGTAAGCGTAACAATTCAAGTTGAAAACATCCAAATGGGCGAAAATCCGCATATATTTTCAAAGCCTTGCATTTCACGTCACGTGAATATCAGGGGCTCAGACGGTCAATTTTCCACACGGTTTCAGCGGTTTCGCGGCGCCAGACGAACCTGTCATGCAACCGGAACGCGCCATCCGCCCAGAATTCGATCTCCAGCGGGATCAGCCGATATCCGCCCCAAAACGGCGGCCGCGGCGGGTTGAGCCCCAGTTGCGGGGTCAATTTCGCCACGTCAGCCAGCAGCGTCGCGCGACTCTCCAACGGTTGCGACTGGTGCGAGGCCCAGGCGCCAAGGCGGCTCTTGAGCGAACGCGACTTGTAATAGGCATCCGCCTGCGGCCCGTCTTCACGGCTGATCCTGCCGCGCACCCGGATCTGGCGGCGCAGCGATTTCCAGTGCAGCACAAAGGCGGCCATGCCGGCCTGATCCAACTCTTGCGCCTTGGTGCTGCCGTAGTTGGTGTAAAAGACGAACGCCGCCGGCTCGATCTCCTTGAGCAGGACCATGCGCACATTCGGCATGCCCTGCCCGTCCACCGTTGAAAGCGCGATCGCATTCGGATCGTTCACTTCGGCCCGCTCGGCTTCGGCAAGCCATTCGCTGGCGATCACGAACGGGTCATCGCCCGCAAAAATACCACTTCTGTCGGCCATAATATCCCCATCAACGTTCCAGCATCGAGCGTAGAGCGCGCCCCGGCGCGCGGCAAGCCTGATACGCTGCGGCAAATCTGATCCTCTTGATGCCTCAGGACCAATCGCCTAAACGTCGTTCTCACACCGTACACAGAGGCGGAGATCCTTCATGTCAAATCAGTTGCTGGCCGGCAAACGCGGCCTGATCATGGGCCTGGCCAATGACAAATCCATCGCCTGGGGCATCGCTCGGGCTCTGGCCGGCGCTGGCGCCGAGCTGGCGTTTTCCTATCAGGGCGATGCGCTGAAGAAACGGGTCGACCCGCTTGCGGCCCAACTTGGCAGCGATATCGTGCTGCCCTGCGATGTAGGCGACGAAGGTTCGATCGACGCGCTGTTCTCGGGCCTGCAAGAGCGCTGGGGCACGTTGGACTTCGTGGTGCATGCCATCGGGTTTTCCGACAAGAACGAACTGCGCGGGCGCTATGTCGATACCAGCCGCGCCAATTTCCAGCTGAGCATGGATATCTCGGTCTATTCCTTTACCGCCGTGGTGCAGCGCGCCGAAAAGATGATGTCCGAGGGCGGAAGCTGTCTGACGCTGACCTACTATGGTGCTGAAAAGGTGATGCCGCATTATAACGTGATGGGCGTGGCCAAGGCCGCGCTGGAGGCTTCGGTGCGCTATCTCGCCGAGGATCTGGGCAAGGACGGCATCCGCGTCAACGCGATCAGCGCCGGCCCGATCAAGACGCTGGCCGCTTCTGGCATCGGCGATTTCCGCTACATCATGAAGTGGAACGAATACAACTCGCCGCTGCGTCGCAACGTGACCATCGACGATGTCGGCAAGTCGGCGCTGTATCTGTTGTCCGATCTGGGGTCCGGTGTCACCGGCGAGGTGCTGCATGTGGACGCCGGCTATCACGCCGTTGGCATGAAGGCCGTGGACGCCCCCGACATTGCCAAGGGCTGACCGCCCCGCCTCCTCCAAGGACCAACGAAAGGATCCGCTGCCATGACCGACCGCTTGCCGCATGAAAAGGGCTTTCACGTAAGCTGGGATCAGTTGCATCGCGACGCCCGCGCCCTGGCCTGGCGCCTGCAGGGCAGCGCGCCCGAGGACGGCGGTTGGCGCGCGGTGGTGGCGATCACCCGCGGCGGCATGGCCCCGGCGATGATCGTCGCGCGCGAGCTGGATATCCGCACGGTCGATACCATCAGCGTGAAATCCTATGACAACCAGACCCAAAGCGCCCCGGTGGTGATCAAATCGCCCGACATGGCGGTGGTGGGCGACGGCACCGGCGTGCTGATCGTCGATGATCTGGTCGATACCGGTCGTACGCTTGAAGTGGTGCGCCAGCACATGCCCAAGGCGCATGTTGCCACCGTCTATGCCAAGCCCAAGGGGCGGCCGATGGTCGACACCTATATCACCGAGGTCAGCCAGGACACCTGGATCTTTTTCCCTTGGGATATGGCGCTGCAATATGTGGAACCCTATCGCGGCCACGACTGAACGGGCGCGACGAGTCGCTGATCACAGACCAGACCACTGGCCAGACCACTGGCACCGGACCGCAGAAAGGGTCAGGAGAGGCAATGTCAAACGTACGCACCAAGGCCAGTTTTGCCGCCCCCATCGTCGCCGCGAGCAAATGGCTGAACGGGGTCACCTTTGCCCCCGAGCGGCCGCTGATCAATGTCAGCCAGGCCGCGCCGCTGGCGCCGCCGCCGGACTCGCTGCGCCACGCCATGGCCGAGTTCGTTCAGTACAGGACCGAGGCGCATCTGTACGGCCCCGTGCTCGGGATGCCGGAGTTGCGCACGGCGCTGGCGGAGCGGACCGCGCGGATTTACGGCGGCGCGGTCACCGCGGTGCAGGTCGCCATCACCTCGGGGTGCAATCAGGCGTTTGCCGCCGCCATTGCCGCGACCACCGCTGAGGGCGACTCGGTGATCGTGCCGACGCCGTGGTATTTCAATCACAAGATGTGGCTCGACATGGCCGGGGTCGAGTCGGTGCCGCTGCCGATCGAGGCCGACCTGTTGCCAGATCCCGACCGCGCGGCAGCGCTGATCACCGAGCGCACCCGCGCGATCGTTCTGATCACCCCGAACAACCCCACCGGCGCGGAATACCCCGCCGATCTGCTGCGGGCCTTCTACGAGTTGGCGCAGGCGCGTGGGATCAAGCTGATCGTCGATGAGACCTATCGCGATTTCCATAGCCAGACCGGCGCGCCGCATGATCTGTTTGCCGATCCCGACTGGGACCGCACGCTGATCCATCTGTATTCGTTTTCCAAGGCCTACCGGCTGACAGGACACCGGGTCGGCGCGATGCTGGGCGCGCCAGAACTGCTGGACGAGGCCGAGAAATTCATCGACTGCGTCACGATCTGCCCCAGTCAGGTTGGCCAGTATGCGGCGCTCAAGGGAATCGAGACGCTCGATCAATGGCTGGCCGCTGAACGCGACGAGATTCTTGACCGTCGCGCCGCGATTGTCGAAGGCGCACCGGCGCTGGCGGCGAAGGGGTGGGCACTGAAGGGATCGGGCGCCTATTTCGCCTATCTGGCGCATCCCTATGACATGCCCTCTGACCTGCTCGCGCCGCATCTGGTGCGCGAGGCGGGCGTGTTGCTGTTGCCCGCGACCATGTTCGTCCCCGACAGCGACCCCACCGGCGCGCGTCATGTGCGCGTCGCCTTTGCCAATCTCGACCGGGCCGGGATCGCCACGCTGGTGGACCGGCTCACGGCGCTGTCCATCTGATCTTGCCCCCCCTTGGCGCGCGTCGTATGCAGGGCGCCAATGCACAGGGTAGCGCCAATAAACTAGCGCCAGTAAAGGGGGCATCATGGCCGCACGGGTCAAACAGTTATCGAAAACCTTTGTCTGGATTCTGCTCGGCCTGCTGATCGCCGGTCTGGCCGGGTTCGGCGCCACCAATCTGTCCGGCACCGTGCGCACGGTCGCGACGGTCGGCGATCAGACCGTCAGCGTCGACGCCTATGCCCGCGATCTCCAGCGCGAAATTCGCGCGGTCGAGGCACAAACCGGGCAAGCGATGCAGATGAGCGAGGCCCGCGCGCGCGGGCTGGATCAACAGGTGCTGGCGCGCCTGATCTCGCTGGCCTCGATCGACAACGAGGTAGCAGAGCTTGGCCTGTCCGTGGGCGATGCGAAGCTGCAACAGGAAGTCATGGCGATTTCCGCGTTTCAGGGCCCCGACGGCAAGTTCGACCGCGAATCCTATCGCTTTGCCCTGGATCAGGCCGGGCTGAACGAGGCCGAATTCGAGGCCGACCTGCGCGCCGAGGCCGCCCGCACACTGGTGCAGGGCGCGATCATCGACGGCGTTTCGATGCCCGACACGCTGATCAACACGCTGGTCGACTATGTCGCCGCGCGCCGCAGCTTTACCGTGGCAACGCTGACGGCGACGGATCTTGACGCCCCGCTGCCCGAACCCGACGAGAGCGCGTTGCAGGCCTATTACGACGCGCACCCCGAACAGTTCACCCTGCCCGAGACCAAGCAGATCACCTATGTCACCTTGACCCCCGAGATGATCCTTGATCAGGTCGAGGTGGACGACGCCGCGCTGCGCCAGCTTTATGAAGACCGCAGCGACGACTACAGCATTCCCGAACGTCGGCTGATCGAACGGCTGGTGTTTCCTGACGAAGCGGCGGCCTCGTCTGCCATGGCGCAGATCGAAGTGGGCGGAACCACCTTCGAGGCGCTGGTCAAGGCGCGTGGGCTGGCGCTGAGCGATGTGGATATGGGCGATATGTCCGCCGCCGAACTGGGCACCGCCAGCGTGCCGATCTTTGCCGCTGACATGAATCAGGTCGTGGGCCCCCTGCCCTCGGATCTGGGGCCTGCGCTGTACCGTGTGAACGGCAAACTCGAAGCGCGTGAAACCTCGTTTGAAGACGCCAGCGACGAGCTGCGCGATGAATTGGCAGGGGAACGCGCCCGTCGGCTGATCGAGACCCGCGCCCGCGATATCGACGATCTCTTGGCGGGCGGTGCCACGCTGGAGGATCTGGCCAAGGAAACCGACATGGAGCTGGGCCAGATCGACTGGACCAGTGACAGCGCCGATGCTGTCGCAGCCTATGACGCCTTTCGCGAAGTGGCGCAGACCGTCAGCCCCGAGGATTTCCCCGAGGTCGGCTTTCTTGAGGACGGCGGCATCTTTGCCCTGCGGCTTGATGACACGCTGGCGCCGCGCCCGGAACCCTTTGAATCCGCCCGCGCGCGGGTGATTGAGGGCTGGCAATTGCAACAGACCGGCGCCGCCTTGACGGCACAGGCCGAGGCCTTGGTGCAAGAGATGGGCGCGGAGGGCGATTTCGCCGCGGTCGGGCTTGATGTCCAGGTCGAAACCGGGCTGACGCGCACCGCCTATCTTGACGGCACACCGCCGGATTTCATGACCCAAGTGTTCGAGATGGAGCCCGGCGCGCTGCGCGTGATCGGCACAGGCGACCGGGTACAGATCGTGCGGCTTGACGCGGTTCTGCCCCCCGAGACCACCGCAGATCTGGACCGCATGCGCAGCGCCTTCGGGCAAGAACTGGACCAGGCCCTGGCGCAGGCGCTGTTCGATGCCTTTGCCCGCGATGCCCAGCTGCGCGCCCACCCGATGCTGGACCAACGCGCGGTGAATGCGGTCCAGTCGAGCTTCCAATAGGACCCACATCATGGCTTTGACCCCGGATTTCGACACGTTCGCCCGCGCCTATGACGCCGGGCAGAACCAGGTGGTCTATACCCGGCTTGCCGCCGATCTGGACACGCCTGTCTCGTTGATGCTGAAACTGGCAAGCGGGCAAAAGGATGCCTTCATGCTGGAATCGGTGACCGGCGGCGAGGTGCGCGGGCGCTTTTCCATCATCGGGCTGAAACCGGACCTGATCTGGCGCTGCGACGGCGACAAGGCCGCGCTGAACCGTCAGGCGCGGTTCGACCCCGACGGCTTTGCGCCCGAGCAGGCCGATCCGCTCGCCAGCCTGCGCGCCCTGATCGCCGAAAGCCGGATTGATCTGCCCGAGGATCTGCCGCAATCGGCGGCGGGGCTGTTTGGCTATCTCGGCTATGACATGGTGCGGCTGATCGAGCATCTGCCCGATGTGAACCCCGATCCGCTGGGCCTGCCCGATGCGCTGATGCTGCGCCCCTCGGTCGTGGCGGTGCTGGATGGCGTCAAGGGCGAGGTTACCGTCGTCGCCCCCGCTTGGGTCAGCGACGGGCAGACCGCGCGCGCCGCCTATGCGCAAGCTGCCGAGCGGGTGATGGACGCGGTGCGCGATCTGGAACGCGCGATGCCGGCCGAAACCCGCGATCTGGGCGAGGCGCAAGAGATGGCCGCGCCGGTGTCGAACTTTACCCGCGAGCAGTATAAATCCGCCGTGCAAACCGCCCGGGAGTATATCCGCGCTGGCGACATCTTTCAGGTGGTCCCGGCACAACGCTGGACCCAGGATTTTCCGCTGCCGCCTTTCGCGCTGTACCGCTCGCTGCGCCGCACCAACCCGTCGCCGTTCATGTTCTATTTCAATTTCGGCGGCTTTCAGGTGGTTGGCGCCAGCCCCGAGATCCTGGTGCGGGTCTTTGGCAACGAGGTGACCGTGCGCCCGATCGCCGGCACCCGCCCCCGTGGCGCCACCCCCGAGCAGGACCGCGCGCTGGAAGTCGAGCTGCTGGCGGATCAGAAGGAACTGGCCGAACATCTGATGCTGCTTGATCTCGGGCGCAACGATGTCGGGCGGGTCGCCAAGATCGGCACCGTCCGCCCGACCGAGAAATTCACCATCGAACGCTATAGCCACGTGATGCATATCGTGTCCAACGTGGTCGGCGAACTGGCCGATGACAAGGACGCGCTGGATGCCTTTTTCGCCGGTATGCCCGCTGGCACCGTCTCGGGTGCACCCAAGGTTCGCGCGATGGAGATCATCGACGAGCTAGAGCCGGAAAAGCGCGGCATCTATGGCGGTGGCGTCGGCTACTTTTCAGCCGGTGGCGACATGGATATGTGCATTGCGCTGCGCACCGCGATCGTGAAGGACAAAAAGCTTTATATTCAGGCCGGTGGCGGTGTCGTCTATGACAGCGACCCTGAGTCCGAGTATATGGAAACGGTGCATAAATCGAACGCAATCCGGATGGCCGCCAGCGACGCCGCCCGCTTCTCTGGCCGCGGCAACCGCTGAGCGCGCAGCCGGGTTGGCGGCAGCAGGCGTTCGCGGTTGCCCCGCTTAACGGTCGCCCTACGCGGTGACGTCATAGCCATAGAGCCAATCGAACTGGCGCACCGCGCGCGCGGGCGCCAGCGCCCCCCCGACCCGCAGCGCCAGATGCCCGATCTCGCGCAGCGGCGACAGCTTGAAATGATATTTCCATGCGTTGCCATTGGCCGCCGCGATCACCCGCGCCGCCCGGTCACGCCGACGCGCCTGATAGCTGGCAAGCGCCGCCGCCTGATCTTTTTGTGCCGCCAGACAATCGGCCAGCACCCACCCGTCTTCCAGCGCCAGATTGGCGCCCTGCGCCAGAAACGGCAGCGTGGGATGGGCCGCATCGCCAAGGATCGCCACCCCTTCGCCGTGCCAGTGTTCGGCCACCGGATGGCGGAACAGCCCCCAAAGCGCCACCTCGCGCACTTGCGCCAACAGCTCGGACGGAAGGCCGCGAAAATCGGCAAAGGCGGCGCGCAGGTTGTCGGGATCGTCGCTGTGGTGCCAGCCCTCGTCGGCCCAAAGCTTGCGCTCCTGCACGGCAACGATATTGACCAGTTTGCCATCGCGCAGCGGATAGCAGACAAGATGGCGTCCCGGCCCCATGAAGATCTGCGCCTCGGGCGGCAAATTCAAGGTATTGGGCACCGTCGCGCGCCACGCCACCTGACCGGTAAAGAACGGCCGATCCGCCCCGTTCAGCGCCAGCCGCATCCGCGATGACAGCCCGTCCGCCCCGACCACCAGATCGGCGCGCGCCTGCGCCCCATTGGCCAGATGCAACTCGGGCACCGGACCGGGCACGACACGATCAACCCGCTGCAAAAGCCGCAGGGGTATGTCGGCGGCCCGCACCGCGCGGACCAGCAGATCGATCAAATCGGCGCGATGCACGAGGTAAAAGGCCTGATCGGGGGCATGGCGCGCCAGATCCAGCCGCAACACCTCGCCCGGGCGGCGATAATCGCGCAGCACCACCGCGCGCGACGGCGTCGCAACCCGTGCCAGATCCTGTTCCAGCCCCAGCGCGCGCAACACCGCCACCCCATTGGGGCTGATCTGAAGGCCGGCACCGACCTCGGTGATTTCGCAGGCCTGTTCCAGCACCGTCACCTCGGCACCGCGCGCACGCAGGGCCAGCGCCGCCGCCAGCCCGCCGATCCCAGCCCCTGCCACAATGATGTTCCGGCCCGTCAGCGCCATTCTCGTCCGCCTGTCTGTCTGTGCCTGTCGCGGCCCGTGTCATGGCCCGTGTCATGGCCCGTATCGCGGCCTGTGCCGCCAATGAAAAACGCCAGGGCGGTTGACCCCGGCGTTCTCTCAATTTTTACCGCGCCTCACCGCATCTCAATGACGGGGATCAGTCGTCACGGTGTACTTTTTCTCGGCGCTCATGGCGCTCCTGCGCCTCAAGGCTCAACGTGGTGGTTGGCCGCGCCACCAGACGTTTGAGCGAGATCTGCTCGCCGGTTTCCTTGCAATATCCGAACTCGCCCTCGTCGATGCGGCGCAGCGCCCCATCGATCTTGCTTACCAGCTTGCGCTGGCGGTCCCGGATGCGCAGCTCCAGCGCGCGGTCGGTCTCTTCGCTGGCGCGGTCGGCCACATCGGGAATGTTGCGCGTGCCGTCCTGCAATCCGGCGATGGTGGATTTGCTTTCATTCAGAAGTTCGTTTTTTTGCCGCAGCAATTCACGGCGAAACCACTCGATCTGCCGATCGTTCATGAATGGTTCATCTTCGGCTGGACGGTAATTCTCCGGTAGAAAAGTTTCCTGCTTCATTCCGGTCCCCTCAGTTTGGCCAACGACGTCTTGCAATTTTGTTGGTGTAGACATCTGGCGCCCCCTTTTGCCGCTGCGTTTATCCGAGAGATTCCAGATTGTCACTACACAATAGTGTCTCGGTTAAGCTAAAACAGCCGCCAAGCCGAAGCGCGGAACTGCGAACAGCAAAGGGTTGGAAAAACATGAGATTTCAGGGCACCAAAGATTACGTGGCCACCGAAGACCTCACCATTGCGGTGAATGCGGCGGTCGCGCTGGAGCGCCCGCTTCTGGTCAAAGGCGAGCCGGGCACCGGCAAGACCGAACTGGCGCGACAGGTCGCCGATGCGCTGGGTCTGAAGATGATCGAGTGGAACATCAAATCCACCACCCGCGCGCAGCAGGGCCTGTATGAATACGATGCCGTCAGCCGGCTGCGGGACAGCCAGTTGGGCGATGAGCGCGTGCAGGATGTGCGCAACTACATCAAAAAGGGCAAGCTCTGGCAGGCCTTTGATGCAGACGAACGGTTGGTGCTGCTGATCGACGAAATCGACAAGGCCGATATCGAATTCCCCAACGATCTGCTGCAAGAACTCGATAAAATGGAATTCTTCGTCTACGAAACCGGCGAGACCATTCGCGCAAAGCAGCGTCCGATCGTCATCATCACATCCAACAACGAGAAAGAGTTGCCCGACGCCTTTCTGCGCCGCTGCTTCTTTCACTATATCCGCTTCCCCGACGAGGCGACCATGCGCAAGATTGTCGAGGTGCACCACCCCGGTATCAAGGAATCGCTGCTGACAACGGCGTTGACCCAGTTTTATGAGCTGCGCGAAACCTCTGGGTTGAAAAAGAAACCTTCGACCTCGGAAGTGCTGGATTGGCTGAAATTGCTGCTGGCCGAGGATCTCGACGCCGAAGATCTCAAGCGCGACGGGGTGAATGCCCTGCCCAAACTGCATGGCGCGCTGTTGAAAAACGAACAGGACGTGCATCTGTTCGAGCGGCTGGCCTTCATGGCCCGTAGCAAGCGTTAGAAGATCGGAACAGGTTTGCGCGTCATCGCGGTGCCTCTGGGGCCACGATGACGCCGCGAACCAAGCCCGCCCTGCCCCCTGATCGCGCCCACCACAGGCCCGGGGCCGCGCAGATCCCTATCGGGCCTCCAGCCGCGACCACAGGCTGTCCAGCGTCGGTTTGCGATTGTGCGGATAGCGATAGATCCGGACCTCAAGCGGGCAGAGGTGGCTTTTCGCGCCGACGATCTGCAACCGGCCATCCGCCAGTTCCTCGCGGCAGATCTCGCGCGGGAGCCAGCCCAGACCAAACCCTTCGAGGATCATCGCCTTGACCGAATTGGCCAGCGCATTCTGGTTGACCACCAGAACGCCCGGCGGGTCGATCTGCTGGCGCAGCACATGGTCCAGCACCGATCTGAGCGCCGAGGCCGCCCCATAGGACAGTAGCGGCACCGGTCGTTTCTGTCCCGGATCAAGGGTGAACAACGGGCGCCCATCCGGCCCGCAGCGCGACACCGGGATGAAGTCATCGCGAGACAGGGTCAGATAGTCACAGCGCCCCCCTTCCAGCGGCGACAGGAAATCCATCGCCGGGTGCCAATAGGTCAGGATCAGGTCGCAATAGCTTTGCTGCAACGCGGTCACGAACTGATCTGCGCCCCAACTGGTGGAATTCAGGTCAAGCTCCAACCCGCCGGCGTCGGCCAGCGGTTCGATATAGCTGCGGTAATGCGTCATGAACAGCGACTGTGGCGAGGCCAGTCGGATCACGTTCTCGCCCGCCGCCGCGATGGTCTGGCAGCGTTCCAGCGTTTCGGAATAGGTCCGCAGGATGATCCGCGCCTGCGACAGGAACACCTCGCCCGCCGGAGTCAGCGACAGCGGCAGGGTCTGACGGTCGATCAGCCCGACGCCAACCTCGTCCTCAAGCGCACGAATGCGTCGGGAAAAGGCCGGCTGGCTGACGTTGCGATCCTCGGCGGCACGGGAAAAGTTCTTGTGCACCGTGAGCGCTTCGAAATCTCTGAGCCAAATGATGTCCAAATCGTCGGGGTCCGTCCTGGATCTGTCTTGCGGGCAGCGGGAAATCAGCCGTCCAGTCGGTCTTCTTCTACCGCGTGACAGGCCACCGCGCTACCGTCTGGCTTTTGCACCGGCAGCGGCCGTTCCACCCGGCACCGATCATTGGCATAGGTGCAGCGGCTGTAAAAGGGGCAGCCCTGCGGCAGATTGATCGGGGTCGGGATTTCCCCCTTCAGGCGGATATGCTTGGGGTGGTCATCTGAAAGCTGCGGCACCGCCGAGAGCAGCGCACGCGTATAGGGGTGCTTGGGATTCTCGAACAGCGTGCGCGTGTCGGCCAGTTCGCACAGCGTGCCCAGATACAGCACGGCAACACGGGTGCCGAAATGTTCCACCACGCTCAGATCATGGGTGATGAACAGATAGGTCAACCCGCGTTGTTCCTTGGCCTCCAGCATCAGGTTCAGCACCTGCGCCTGAATCGAGACGTCCAGCGCCGAGATCGGTTCATCCGCGATGATGAATTCGGGGTCCACCGTCAGGGCGCGCGCGATGGCGATCCGCTGGCGTTGCCCACCTGAGAATTCATGCGGATAGCGCATCGACCAGCTTGGGTCGACGCCGACCGTGCGCATCACCTCGGCCACCTTGTCACGCACTTCGGCGCGCGACATGGCCGGGTTGTGATAGTGCATCGGCTCTTCCAAGGCTTGCCGGATCGTCATCCGCGGATTGAGCGAAGCATAGGGATTCTGGAAGATCATCTGCATTTTCTTGCGCAGCGGCATCATCCCCGCGCGCGAGCGGTTGTCGGTGCGCGCGCCGTCATACAGGATCTCGCCGCCCGAGGGGGTCAGCAGCCCGGCGACCAGCCGCGCCACGGTGGATTTGCCGCAGCCGGATTCCCCCACGACGCAAAGCGCCTCGCCGCGCGCCACCGACAGCGACACGTCGTTGACCGCATGCACCGCGCGGCGTTCGCGCACGATTCGTCCCCGCCGCAGTTTGAGGGTTTCAAGAAAGCCCTTGTCGAGCACGAAGCGCTTTTCCAGCTGTTTCAGTTCCAACAGGGGGCGGCTGTCGGGGGCGATGATATCGGTCATGCGCTTTCTTCCTTGTAGGGGATGCCGTGCAGGCGGCTGACCTCGTGGCAGGCGATCTCGACCTCGGCAAAGCGCATGATTTCCGGTCGGACGCGACGGCAGATGTCCACGGCAAAGTCGCATCTGGGGTGGAACGGGCAGCCGGCAGGAAGCGCGGCTGGCGACGGCATGTTGCCGGGAATCTGTTTCAGCCGGTGGCCCGGCAGGGTCTGCTGCGGCAGCGCATTGATCAGCCCCTGCGTATAGGGGTGCTGCGGATCGTTGATGATCTGGCGCGTGGGGCCGGCCTCGATGATGCGACCGGCATACATCACCAGTGTGCGTTCGGTCATCTGGCTGACCACGCCAAGGTCGTGGGTGATCAGGATCAACCCCACCTTGTTCGACTGGCACAGCTCCAGCAACAGATCCATGATGTCGGCCTGAATCGTCACGTCGAGCGCGGTTGTGGGTTCGTCCGCGATGATCAGCTCCGGGTCCAGAAGCAGCGCGATGGCGATGACGATGCGTTGGCGCATCCCCCCCGATAGCTCGTGCGGGTATTGCTCCAGCCGCTCTTCCGGCGAGGGGATATAGACCTCGCGCAGCTTCAGGATCGAAATCTGCTCGGCCTCGGCCCGGCTCAGCTTGCGGTGCGCCCGCAGGGTTTCGACCATCTGCTGCCCGATGGTCAGCACCGGGTTCAGCGTGACCATCGGATCCTGAAAGATCATCGCCATGCGGTTGCCCCGGATCCGGCGCATCTGCGCATCGGAAAACCGCACGATATCCTCGCCGCCGAACATGACATGGCCGCTGTCGATATAGCCCGGCTGGCTGAGCAGGTTCATCAGCGCAAATCCGGTGATCGATTTACCGGCCCCGGATTCACCGACGATCCCCAGCCGTTCGCCCCGGCGCACGTCGAATGAAATCTGGTTCAACGCGGTCACGGTCTGATCCCGCATAGCGAATTTAACCGTCAGGTCGCGGACGGAAAGCAACGACATCTCGGTCATCCTTTGTAGAGTTTCGGGTTCAGGACATCGCGCATCCAGTCGCCCAGAAGATTGATGACCAGCACCAGCACCACCAGCACCACGCCGGGAATGGCGGTGATCCACCAGCTGCCGGAAAAGATATAGTCAAAGCCAGAGGAAATCAGCGACCCCAGCGAGGGCTGGCTTGGCGGCATCCCCAGCCCGAGAAAGCTGAGCGAGGCCTCGGAAATGATCGCATTGGCCACCTGCACGGTCGAGATCACAAAGATCGGCGACAGCGAGTTGGGCAGGATGTGGCGCACCATGATCCGCATCGGGCCAAAGCCCAGCACGCGGGCGCTGTCGACATATTCCTTCTTTTTCTCGGCCAGCACGGTGGCGCGCACGGTGCGGGCGTATTGCGGCCATTCCGCCACCCCGATCACCGCGATCAGGAAATAGATCGCATATTGGTTAAAGGTCTCGCTGCCGAACATCGCTTGGGTCACGGCGAGAAAGATGATCGCCACCATCAAGGTCGAGAACGACAACTGGATGTCGGCAAGCCGCATCAGAAGGCTGTCGAGCCGCCCGCCGATATAGCCCGCCAGCAACCCGATGCTGATGCCCAGCACCGCCTGCAGTGCCACAGCGCAAAGCCCGATCATCAGCGACAGCCGGGTGCCATACAGGATGGTGGACCACAGATCGCGGCCCTGATCGTCGGTCCCGAACAGGAATTGCGGGTCTGCCCCCTCGATCCAGATCGGCGGGTATTCGCTGTTCATGATGTCGATCTGCCCGGGATCATAGGGATCGAACGGCGCGATCAGCGGCGCAAAGATCGCACCAAAGGCAATGACCAGAAAAATCGCCAGCGACACCACCGCCACCGGGTTGCCGCGAAAGCTGTGGCCCATTTTCGAATTCCAGATGCGCGACCAGCGGCTTGCCGGGATCTCGTTCGTGCTCAGACTGCTCATGCGCCCATCCTCGCCAGATTAACGGTCGGGTTCACCAGCCCATAGATCAGATCGACGATGGTGTTGGTCACCACGAAGATAAAGCCGACGACGATCAGATAGGCCACGATCAAGGGGGTATCGACGCGGTTCACCGCCTCAAGAAACATGAAGCCCATGCCCGGCCACTGGAACACGGTTTCGGTCAGGATGGTATAGGCCACCATGGTGCCGATCTGCACGCCGCCCACGGTGATCACCGGCAGAAGCGTATTCTTCAGCGCATGCACGAAATAGATCCGCATCGGACGCAACCCCTTGGCCTTGGCGAATTTGACATATTCGCTTTGCAATACCTCCATCATCTCGGCCCGGATCAGCCGCACGAACAGCGGCAACATGATCGAGGCCAGCGCCACCGAGGGCAGCAAGACATGCATGAGACCATCAAAGCTGGCGAAATTGGTGTCCCAAGAGCCAAAGACATGCACCACCTCGCCGCGCCCGTAAGACGGGAACCAGCCCAGATTGACCGCAAAGACGAAGATCATCAGGATCGCGGTCAGGAACACCGGGATCGAGATGCCGACGATTGACAGGCCCATGATGATCCCCGACAGGATCGATTTCGGTTTGATCGCCGTATAGACCCCCAGCGGCACCGACAGCCCGACGATGATCAGTGTGGCGCCAAGGACCAGTTCCAGCGTAGCGGGCATCTTTTTCAGGATCACGTCCAGCGCCGGTTCCTTGAAAAAATAGCTGGTGCCGAGATCCCCATGCAGGGCATTGCCGAGAAACCGTAGGTATTGCGTGACGAACCCATCATTCAGCCCAAGCTCGTCGCGCAGCTGGTCACGCACCTCTTCTGAGACGCTCACGCCCACAAGTGCGCGCAGGGGGTCGCCCAGATTGTCCTGAATGGCAAAGCCGATCAAAGAGATGGCGAACATCACCGCGATGGCCTGAAACACACGTTTCACGAGGTAGGCGAGCATTTGTCAGGGTCCCTTTTTGGGTCACGGGCTTGAGTCACGTATTGATGCGCACGGGCCATAGTCACGAAAACGGAGCACGAAAACGGGCCACGACAGGACCATGCGCATGAAAGTATGACTGGAAATCGGAAGCGACAGACACCCCGGGGCAGGCAAAAGCCCGCCCCAGGGAATAACATGCTAGTGGATCAGTCGACCACCAGATCGCCGAAATAGGGGAAGTTCATCGCGTTGACGATGCCCTCGGCATGAACGCCTTTGCGCGCGCCCCAGGCCAGGTTCTGCCAGTGAAGCGGGACAAACGCCGCCTCGTTGTACAGAATGGTTTCCAGCTGTTTCAGCATTGCGCCGCGTTTGGCCGGGTCGGTCTCGACGTTGGAGGCGGCCATCAGCGCATCAGCTTCCGGGTTGCAGTAGTTGCCCGAGTTGTACTGGCCATTGCCGGTCTCAGAGTCCGGGCAGGCGGTCAGGAACTGGTGGAAGTTGGCCGAATCCTCGGTGTCCGAGTGCCAGCCGATCATCATGATGTCTGCCGCGCGCTCGTCGAACTTGGGCCAGTATTGCGCCTTGGGCATGGTTTGCAGATCAACCTTGATGTTGATCTTCGACAGCATCGAGGTCACCGCCTGCGCGATCTTGTCGTCGTTCACATAGCGGTTGTTGGGCGCCATCATGGTGATGGAAAACCCATCGGCGTAACCGGCTTCGGCCATCAAGGCCTTGGCTTTGTCCAGATCGAAACGCGGCGCAAGTGCTGCGTCATAGCCCAGATAGCCGGCCGGGCTGGCCTGCCCTGCCACGGTGCCGAAACCGCGCATGATGCGGTCGACGATCCCGGCGTTGTTCACCGCATAGTCGATCGCCAGACGGACGCGGGCATCCTTGAACGCCTCGACCCGGTTCTGGTTCAACTGCAGGGTGATGATCCGGGTGCCCGGCATGGTCACCAGTGCGGTGCCCTCGGCCTCGTCCACCCGCTTGAGATCGGTCGGCGGCACTGGCGCGATAAAGTCCACATCGCCCGACAGCAAGGCCGCGACGCGGGTCGGGTCTTCCTTGATCGGGGTCAGGATGATCTTGTCGACATTACCTTTCGAGGCGGTGTCCCAATAGCCGTCGAAGCGCTCGAACACCATGCGCACGCCTTGCTCACGCTCGGTCACGACATAGGGGCCGGTGCCCGACAGGTTGCGCGAGGCAAAGCTGTCGCCATGCTTGACCAGCTCGGCCTTGTCTTTGCCGTCGGCGGTGGTGCCGGTGTAGAATTTGCTGTCCATCGGGAACAGATAGGTCGCGGTGTGCAGCACCAGCGGATAGGCCGCCGAGGTCTTGAGGTCGAAGGTCAGGCTGTCGATCACGTCCAACGCGGTAAAGGGCTCGAAGATCCCCTTGAAATCCGGGCTGCTTTTCAGGCGATCAAAGGTCCATTTCACATCGGCAGTCGTCAGCATGTTGCCGCTGTGGAACTTGACGCCGTCGCGCAGATGAAACCGCACGGTGGTGTCGTCGATCTGTTCCCAGCTCGTCGCCAGCCGCGGTTCGAACTGCAGATCCTGTGTCCAGCGGACCAGCGGATCGAACGCCATATGAGACAGTTGCAGCGTCCCGCCGGACAGTTGCTCATGCGGATCAAGCGACACGGGGTCCGCGTCATAGGCCACCCTGACGGTGGTCTCTGCCAGCGCGGCATTGCCGAGCATGACAGACATCGCGCCAACCGCGGCGATGCGTAGAAAAGAGCTCATTTCATTTCCTCCATGAAGGGACCAGATGGGACCAGTGTTTGGTCTCCGGTTTAGGCGAGGGAACCCTATTGGAAAGCCTCGCCCCCTGACCAATGCCAATTTCAAATCATCCATGCAAAACGCGAATACCCCCGCAATAAAGGCACGTTTTCAAGGACTTGATGCGCAAACATAGTCAGCTGACCATACGTCAGCAGACCACAGAACAGGGCACGGCAGTTGATTTTCGCCCCGATTTCATGGCTTTCCTGCGTGACATCGGCGCATGACCTCTGACGCCTTGGCCTGTGCTTGCATCCCCCCCGAATGCGCAGGCGCGGGGCCCCCTCCCGTCCGCCAGATCAGCAGCGGTCGCGGCGATAGACGCCGGGGGTCACCCCGGTCCAGCGTTTGAACGCCCGGTGAAAATTCGCCACCGAGGCAAAGCCGATATCCTGCGAGATCCCCTCAAGGCTTTTGCCCCCTTGGGTCAGGTCGCGAATGGCGATGTCGCGGCGCAGCCCGTCCTTGATATCCTGAAACGAGGTGCCCTCATCCTCCAGCCGCCGCATCAGGGTGCGCGGCGTCAGGTTCAGCGCATTGGCGGCGTCGCTCAGGTGAAAGCCCATCCGATCCGACAGCAACAGCAGCTCGCGCAGCCGCAGCGGTAGGGCGTGTTCGCGATAGCCGGTAAAGATCCAGTCGCGCGGGGCCCGGAGCAGAAACTCCTGCATCTCGGCCTCGCTGCGCGCCACCGGCAGCGCGCCCAAGGCCCGGTCAAGGGTGATCGACGAACAGGGCTGCGAAAACCGGATCGGGGCAGGAAACAGGATCGGGTAATCCTCGGCAAACCCCGGGCGGGCAAAGACAAAGCTGACCTCGCGCAGCGGCACTTCGCGCCCGGCCAGCCACGAGGCGATGCCATGGGCCAGTTTCAACAGCAGCATATGGCCGAACCGCTGCGGCACCGCCGCGCCGCGCGGCAGGATCGACAGGCGCAGCCCCTCGCCCTCTTCCTCCAGCGTCAGGCGGTGATCGTCCAGCAACAGGTTCCAGAAGGTGGTAAAGCGATACAGCGCGGCCCCCAGCGACGAGGCCCCGCGCACCGAAACGCACAGATGCTTGAGCGCGCCCGAGCGCATCGGCCGGCTCCACAGCCCCATCATCTCATCGCCAGTGCCCACCGCGACCAATTGATACAAGCGCACGATCTGGTCATGCGTCACTCGCGCGCGGGGCTGGCTGGCAGCGGCGGCAAGCCCGGTCTGCTCCAGAAACCCGGCCAGTTGCTGCGGTGGGCAATAGGCCCGCAGCGCAGCAAGCCAATCCTCGACAAGGGCGAAGGACACGGTGGACAGGACCGGTGAGGTCTGGAGGGCGACGGGCGATAGGGTCATGGCCGGGCCAACATCCCGGAATTTGTCACTTTTTGCAAATCCTGCGTCCATGAGAGAGATAGCACCACGGGTTTTCCCCTTTTATATGGCACTCAAACGCATTTTGGGGAGACCGCCCGATGACCTTCAACGCCCCTGTCAGGGATCTTCTTTTCAATATCGAACACCTGTCGGGCTGGCCCGACATCGCCGGCCTGCCCCGTCATGCCGGGCTGGAGCTTGACGATGTCTCGGCGGTGCTTGAGGAATTCGGGCGCTTTTGCGCCGAAAAGATCGCCCCGCTGAACGCGCCGGGCGACCGCGCCGCCTCGCGGTTTGAGAACGGCAAGGTGGTGCTGCCCGATGGTTTCACCGAAGCCTATGCGCAGTTTGTCGAGATGGGCTGGCAAGGCTTGCAACACCCCGAGGCCTTTGGCGGCCAAGACCTGCCGCGTGCCGTGGGGGCGGCAGCAACCGAGATCCTGAACGCCGCCAACATGAGTTTCGCGCTGTGCCCGCTGCTGACCGATGGCGCGATCGAGGCGCTGCTGACCGCCGGCTCCGAGGCGCAGAAAGCCACCTATCTGGAGCCGCTGGTATCAGGCCGCTGGACCGGAACGATGAATCTGACCGAACCGCAGGCGGGCAGCGATCTGGCGCTGGTGCGCAGCCGCGCCGAGCGGCAGGAGAACGGCAGCTATCGCATCACCGGCACCAAGATCTTTATCACCTATGGCGAACATGACATGGCGGAAAACACCGTGCATCTGGTGTTGGCCCGCACCCCGGACGCCCCGGCCGGGGTCAAGGGGATCAGCCTGTTCCTTGTTCCGAAATACCCGGTCGAAGCCGATGGCACGTTTGGCCCCCGCAATGCGGTGCGCTGCGTCTCGGTCGAGCACAAGCTCGGCGTCAAGGCCAGCCCGACGGCGGTGTTGGAGTATGAGGGCGCCACCGGCTTTCTGATCGGCGAGGAAAATTGCGGCCTCGATTATATGTTCGTGATGATGAATGCCGCGCGCTATGCGGTGGGGATTCAGGGCATCGCCATCGCCGAACGCGCCCGCCAACAGGCGCTGGCCTATGCCAGGGACCGGGTGCAGAGCCGCCCGGTCGACGGCTCGTCGCGCGAGGCGGTGAGCATCATCCGTCACCCCGACGTGCGCCGCCTGCTGCTGCGGATGCGGGCGCTGACCGAAGCGGGCCGCGCCATGGCCGCCACCACCGCCGGTTGGCAAGAGCTGGCCCATCATGGAGAAACGCCCGAGACCCGCGCCGAGGCGAGCGCGCTCGCCGAATTCATGGTGCCGCTGGTCAAAGGGTACTGCACCGAAATGGGAGTGGAGGTCGCCTCGATCGGGGTGCAGGTGCATGGCGGCATGGGTTTCATCGAGGAAACCGGCGCGGCGCAGCATTACCGCGACGCCCGCATCCTGCCGATCTATGAGGGCACCACCGCGATTCAGGCTAATGACCTGCTGGGCCGCAAGACCCTGCGCGACGGCGGCGCCACCGCGCGGCGGTTGGCGGCACGGATCGCCCAGACCGAGGCGGAGCTGTCCGCGGCCAGCCCTGTCGCGCAAGCGGTGGGTGCCCGCTTGGCGACTGCGCGTGGTGCCTTTGAGGCCGCGGTGGACCACCTGTGCAGCATCGGGCGCAGCGATCCCAACGCCGCCTATGGGGCCAGCGTGCCCTATCTCATGCTGGCCGGGAACCTGATGGCGGGCTGGCAGTTGGCCCGGTCGTTGCTGGTGGCCGAAGCGGCACTGGCGCGCGGCGAGGAGACCGAGTTCATGGCGGCCAAGATCGCCACCGCGCGGTTCTATGGCGACCACATCCTGCCTGAGACCGAAACCCAACGCCTGCGCATCACCGAGGGGGCCGAAAGCCTGCTCGATGCCGTACTTTGACAGCGCTTTGACTGTGCTTTGATCGCGCTTTCCCGGATTTGACCCTATTTGAAAGGACACAAACATGACCGTTGAGATCGACATCTCCCGCTATTCCCGCCTTGCCCTCGACCCGCAGGAGGATGGCGTCTGGGTTGTCACCCTGAACCGGCCCGAAAAGCGCAACGCGCTGGATCTGGTCACGGTCGAAGAGATGGTGGACTTCTTTTCCACCGCCCCGCGCGCCGGGGTCAAGGCGGTGGTTCTGGCCGGGGCCGGCGATCATTTCTGCGCCGGGCTCGACCTGATCGAACACCATGACGCCGACCGCAGCCCGGCCGATTTCATGCATGTCTGCCTGCGCTGGCACGAGGCGTTCAACAAGATGGAATACGGCGGCGTCCCGGTGATCGCGGCGCTGCAGGGGGCCGTGGTCGGCGGCGGGCTGGAACTGGCCAGTGCCGCGCATGTGCGGGTGATGGATCAAAGCGCCTATTTCGCCCTGCCCGAAGGGCAACGCGGCCTGTTCACCGGCGGCGGTGCCACCATCCGGGTCGCAGATCTGATCGGCAAGGCGCGGATGATCGACATGATCCTGATGGGCCGGGTCTATCAGGGGCAAGAGGCCGTTGATCTGGGCTTGGCGCAATACATTGTCGAAGGCTCCAGTCTGGACAAGGCGATGGAACTGGCACGCCGCGCGGCGCAGAACCTGCCGCTGACCAATTTCGCCATCTGCTCGGCGATCAGCCATGTGCAGAACATGTCGGCACTGGATGCGGCCTATGCCGAATCCGTCGTGGCCGGGATCGTCAACACCCAGCCCGAAGCGCGCGCCCGTCTGGCCGCCTTTGCCGACAAATCCGCCGCCCGGGTGCGCCCCAACAGCTAAGCGGACAGGCAACGGGCCTCTCTTCCAAAGGTGCGGGTCAGCCATAGGCGATCTGCGCCGGGGGGAGGCCCGCGCCCCCTGCCCGGCCTCGAAACGTGCCCAGACAACCAAAGACGTAAGCGCGCCAGTCCTTGCGCAGGGAACCGCCCCTTCGCGATCCGCCTCACCGTCACCATTGCGGCGCGGGGCATTCGGGAATATCCTCAAGTCATTCTAGTGTCACCAGCTTCGGCTCTGATCGTCGTGGCAAGACTTGTTCATTGGACGGACCCGATGTTGTCATGACCGACCTGATCATCCGCGCCCTGCGCCCCGAGGATCGCCCCCAGTGGGCCGCGTTGTGGCGCGCCTATCTGGAGTATTACGAAACCACGGTGCCAGATGCGATCTATGACGGCACCTATGCCCGGCTGCTGGGCGAGGATCCGCAGGATTTCAGCGCCTTGGTGGCCGAGGTTGACGGCAGGCTGGTGGGGCTGACCCATTATCTGTTTCACCGCCACGGCTGGAAGATCGAGAATGTCTGTTACCTGCAAGACCTTTACGCGGTGCCAGATCTGCGCGGTCAGGGCATCGGCCGGGCGCTGATCGAAGCGGTCTACGCCGCAGCGGATGCCAATGGCTCGCCCTCGGTCTATTGGTTGACGCAAGACTTCAACGCCACCGCCCGCAAGCTGTATGACCGGGTTGGCGTGCTCACGCCCTTTATCAAGTATCAGCGCCCATGATCCGTGCCGCGCTCCTGCTCTGTCTTGCTCTGCCATTGGTTGGGTGCAACACCGTGCCCTTGGCCGACACGCCAACGCGGGCCAAGATCAGCGACAGCACGCTGCCACCGATGAAGGCCTTTGCCAGCCCGCATCCCAGCGCGCCAACCCGGTCCAACGCCAATATCGCCGCTGATTTCCTGTCGCTGCACTTCCGGTTGGAGAGCGGCCGCAAGCTGGACTATTTCACCCGGTTCGAAACCCCCGTCACCGTGCGCGTCACCGGCGCCCCGCCCCCCAGTCTGGCCCCCGACCTGCGCGGATTGCTGAGCCGGCTGCGGCGCGAGGCCGGGATCGACATTCGTCAGGTCACCCAAGGCAGCGCCAATATCACCATCGAGGCGGTCAGCCGCGCCGAGCTTCGCCGCGCCATTCCGGCGGCGGCCTGTTTCGTGGTGCCCAATGTCTCCAGCTTCGACGAATTCCGCCGCGACCGGCGCAAGCCCAAGACCAACTGGGCGGTGCTGCGCACCCGCACGCGACTGGGCATCTTCGTGCCCTATGACACCAGCCCGCAAGAGCTGCGCGATTGCCTGCACGAAGAACTGGCGCAGGCGCTGGGGCCGCTCAACGATCTGTACCGGCTGCCGGATTCGGTCTTTAACGACGACAATGTGCATACGGTTCTGACCGGGTTTGACATGCTGATCCTGCGCGCCACATATGCGCCGGAACTGCACAGCGGCATGACCGAGGGTCAGGTCGCGGCAAAATTGCCGGCGCTGCTGGCGCGTCTGAACCCGGCGGGCACCCGGCGCCCCGCTGTCCCGGTCTCGGAAACGCCACGCAACTGGATCGACGCGGTCCAGACCGCGCTTGGCCCCGGCGCCTCCCCCGTTGCGCGCCGTGCGGCCGCCGATACCGCCGCGCGCACCGCACAGTCTCTTGGTTGGCAGGACCAACGCCGCGCCTTCAGCCACTATATGCTGGGCCGCATCACCCAGGCGAGCGATCCCGAGGCTGCGCAACAGCACTTCCGCGCCGCGCTGAGCTATCTGTCACGCGACCCCAACACCCGGCTGCATGCCGCCTATGTGGTGACCCAGACCGCCGCCTATGCCATTGCCACCGGCGATGGGGCCCAGGCGCTGCGTGAAATCAACCCGGCGCTTGATGAAGCCGCCCGCTCCGAGAATGCGGCACTGCTGTCGACGCTGATGCTGCTCAAGGCCGAGGCGCTGGATCTGACCGGACATCCCGACGCGGCCCGCAGCGTCAGACTGGACAGCTTGGGATGGGCACGTTACGGGTTTGGTTCCGATTGGGCGGTACGGGCCAAGATGCGCGAAATCGCGGCGCTGAACCCCCAGAACAGAGGGCGCGGATAAAACCAAGATGATCGTATTTTCAGCGGCGCTGATCGGCGCCCTTCTGGGCGGTGTGACGGCCAAGAAACGTGGCGGCAAGCTCGCCGATATTGCCCAATACGCGGCCGTCTATGCGATCGGATTTGCGATCGTGGGGATGCTGGCGACGATCATGATCCACCGCGCAT
Organism: Antarcticimicrobium sediminis; assembly: GCF_004348975.1. Taxonomy (GTDB): domain Bacteria; phylum Pseudomonadota; class Alphaproteobacteria; order Rhodobacterales; family Rhodobacteraceae; genus Antarcticimicrobium; species Antarcticimicrobium sediminis. The sequence goes on from NZ_SMFP01000001.1 coordinate 93,443, forward strand.
CCCTATAGGCGAGGTCCGATGTTTCTGCCCTTCTTTGAAAATCTGCGTAAATCCGGCATCCCCGTCAGCTTGCGGGAGTATCTGAGTTTTCTGGAGGGGGTGAAAGCCGGGCTGGTCACCTATGACGTCGAGGCGTTCTATTACCTTGCCCGCACCGCGATGGTGAAGGACGAGCGCAATCTCGACAAGTTCGACCGCGCCTTTTCCGCCAGCTTTGAAGGGCTGGAACAGATCACCCTTGATCAGGTGCTGGAGGCAGTCGACCTGCCCGCCGACTGGCTGGAAAAGATGGCCGAAAAACACCTGAGCGCCGAGGAAAAAGCCGAGATCGAGGCCCTGGGCGGGTTTGACAAGCTGATGGAGACCCTGCGCGAACGGCTGAAGGAACAGCAAGGCCGCCACCAGGGCGGCAACAAATGGGTCGGCACCGCCGGCACCTCGCCGTTTGGCGCCTATGGCTATAACCCCGAAGGCGTGCGCATCGGCCAGAAGGAAAGCCGCCACCAGCGCGCGGTCAAAGTCTGGGACAAACGCGAATTCAAGAACCTCGACGACACCGTCGAACTGGGCACGCGCAACATCAAGGTGGCGCTGAAACGTCTGCGCCGCTGGGCCCGCGAAGGCGCCAATGAAGAGCTTGACCTTGACGGCACCATCCGCGCCACCGCCGAGCATGGCTATCTCGACGTCAAGACCCGGCCCGAGCGGCACAATGCCGTCAAGGTGCTGTTGTTTCTCGACATCGGCGGCTCGATGGACCCGCATATCAAGGTGGTGGAAGAGCTGTTTTCCGCCGCCCGGACCGAGTTCAAGCATCTGGAATACTTCTATTTCCACAACTGCCTGTACGAGGGCGTCTGGCGCGACAACCGCCGCCGCTGGGATGCGCAGACCCCCACGTGGGAAGTGCTGAACACCTATGGCCCGGACTACAAGTGCATCTTTGTCGGCGACGCCAGCATGTCACCCTATGAGATCGCCTATCCCGGCGGCGCCAATGAGCACTGGAACGCCGAGGCCGGGCAAGTCTGGCTGCAACGCGCGCGCGAACAGTGGAAAGACAACCTGTGGATCAACCCGGTGCCCGAAAAATACTGGGACTATACCCATTCGATCCAGATGATCCGCGAGATCTTCGATTCCAGCATGGTGCCGATGACCCTGTCAGGGCTGGAAAAGGGCATGAAGGCGCTGACGCGCTAAGCGCGGTGCCTCAGATCCCCTCGACCAGTTCGACCGACAGGATCGTCGGCAGGTGGCGGGCAATCTCGGACCAGCTCTCGCCCTCGTCCCGGCTGGCAAAGACCGATCCGCTGTTGGTCCCGAAATAGACCCCGGCGGGATCGCGGCTGTCGCCCGCCATGGCCTGACGCAGGACGGTAAAGAAACAGCCGGTCTGTGGCAGCCCGGCGCGGTGATCTTGCCAGCTTTGTCCACCGTCGCGGGATCGCCAGACCGCTGCCGCCGCGCCGGGCGGGAACCGCCCGATGTCGTCGCCATTCAACGGCAGCGTCCAGATCATGTCCGGGTCGCGCGGATGGACATGGATCGGAAACCCGAAGGTCGAGGGCAGCCCGTCGTTGATATCCTCCCAACTGCGGCCACCATCGGGGGAACGCCAGACCCCGTGGTGGTTCTGTTGGTACAGTATTTCCCCCTCGCCCGGCGCCAGCATCATGTTGTGCACGCAATGGCCGGTCTCGCCGTCTCGCGGGGCCGCCGGGTGGGCGTGTTGCGGGCAGGCGGCGGCGTTGGACAGCCGATTGCGCCGCTCCCAGCTTTGACCGCCATCCTTAGTGGCAAAGACACCGGCGGCGGAGATCCCAATCCAGATCCGCTGCGGGTCGGTCGGGTGCGACAGGATGGTGTGAAGCGTCAGCCCCGCCGCGCCCGGGGTCCAGTCTGCCGCGGACGGGTGATCAGTCAGCCCGTCCACCCGCGCCCATGTGCCGCCGCCATCGCGACTGACCAGAAGCGTCGCGGGCTTGGTCCCGGCATACAGCGCGCCGTGGGCATGACACAGCGACCAGACCTGCGCGAACTGGTCGTCAAAGGGCAAGGGGTCGCCAGTGACCCCGAACATCTCGGCAAAATCCGCGTCCTCCGCCGCCCACTCGTCGATCGTGCCCTTGCTCAGCCGGGTCTTTTGCCAGGTCTCACCGCCATCCTCGGACCGCCAGACCGCGGCGCCGTACCAGTCGCCGCCGCCCCCGGCCCAGAACACGCCAGAGGCTGCATCCCCGATCACGTGGTTGACCGGCCAACCGTCGCAGAATGGCCCCGAGACGACCCAACCCGCCCGGTCGCTGTCACCGCGCAGCAAAAAGGCCCCCTTGGTGGTGCCCAGAAGCACCGTGATCTTCCCCTCCGGCATCCTCTCCCCTCCGCTGTTGTCAGGCTAGAATACCATCTTTTTGGCCTCAAAGCATGTGGCCCCGCCGCAACGGCGCCCTTGCCCCTCGCCGTTTGTCAGCCCATATCCAATGCATGTTACGTTTCACCCCCATCCTGCTCGCCGTGATCTATGCGCTGGTGATGTACCGCGTTTCGGTCTGGCGCACCCATCGGGAGTTGGACGCGAAATCGACCGAACTGGCCGATGTGCGACTCAAGCGCCTGACCGACCGGCTCGCCGCCGCGCTGGGGGTGGCCCGTATCCCGGTCTATATCTATGAGATCGACCCGGTGAACGGACTGGCAGCGCCCGACGGGCGGATTTTCATCACCCGGGGGTTTTACCGAAAATACCGCAACGGCGAGGTCACGGGCGAAGAGATGGCATCGGTCATCGCCCATGAACTGGGCCATGTGGCGCTGGGTCATGCGCGGCGGAGGATGCTGGATTTCTCGGGCCAGAACGCCCTGCGCACCGCTCTGGTGATGGTGCTGGGCCGCATCATTCCGGTGGCGGGCGTCTGGATCGCCAATGCGCTGACCGGGCTGCTGGCGGCGCGGCTTTCGCGCGGCGACGAATACGAGGCCGATGAATATGCCGCCGCCCTGCTGACCAAGGCCGGGATCGGCATGGGGCCACAAAAATCCCTTTTCACCAAGCTCGAACAGCTGACCCAATCGCGCGCCGGCGTCTCGCCCGCCTGGCTGATGAGCCACCCCAAAACCGCTGAACGCATCGCCGCGCTGGACCGGCTGGAGGCGCGCTGGGGCGCGTCGCGCTGAGCCAGCGACCAGAAAAACCTAAGGACAAACATGCACTATTCCCTGCTCGATCTCGCCCCGATCCCCGAGGGCGCAGACGCCGCCCAAGCGATGCGCAACTCCGTCGCGCTGGCCCGCGCCGCCGAGGCGTTGGGCTTTCACCGCTACTGGCTGGCGGAACATCACAACATGCCCGGCATCGCCTCGTCAGCCACGGCGGTGATGATCGGCCATATCGCGGCGGCCACCACCCGGATGCGGGTCGGCTCTGGCGGCGTCATGCTGCCCAACCATGCGCCGCTGGTGATCGCGGAGCAGTTCGGCACGCTGGCCACGATCCACGGCGATCGCATCGACCTCGGGATCGGGCGCGCGCCGGGCACCGACATGGAAACCGCCCGCGCGCTGCGCCGCAACATGGCGGCGCAAGACACCTTTCCGCAGGACGTGGTGGAACTGATGGCCTATCTGGGCGATCCGGAACCGGGCCAGCGCCTGCATGCGATCCCCGGCGAGGGCACCAAGGTTCCGGTCTGGATCCTCGGCTCGTCGCTGTATGGCGCGCAACTGGCGGCGCATCTGGGGCTTCCTTACGCCTTTGCCTCGCATTTCGCGCCCGATGCGCTAAGCGAGGCCGCCGAAGTTTACCGCCGCGGGTTCCAGCCCTCGGCAGTCCTTGAGAAACCCTATTTCATGATGGCGATGAACATCTTTGCCGCCGATGACGCGGATGAAGCGGTGCGACTGAAAACCTCGATGCAGCAGGCCTTTGTTCGTCTGCGCTCCGGGATGCCCAGCAAACTGCCCCGCCCAGTGGCGCGGATCGAGGATGTCGCAGACCGGCGCTGGATCAGCGCGGTGGATCACGCGCTTTCGGTCAGCGCCACCGGCACGCCCGACATGGTGCGAGATCAAACCGCTGCCCTGATCGCCCGCTACCAACCGGACGAGGTGATGATCTCGGGCCAGATCCACGACCCGGCGGCGCGGATCCGCTCGTTCGAGATCGCGGCAGAGGTGATGCAGGGGCTCGCCCCCTGAGTTGCCTGCGCCTACCCGGCCAGCGCCTTGCCCAGACGCGGCAGGCGCGCCTTTTTCATCAGCGCCCGGATGTCCCAGCCGCCGCCCGCCATCGCATTGGCCTGCGCCAGCACCCGGGTGCCGACCTCACCCAGCCCTTTGGCGTCTTTGAGCCAGAAATCGTACAGAAATTCGTCCGGCGCGATACGCTCCAGCCCCTCTTCGGCAAGGATATTCTTCGGAAAATCCTTGCGGTTCAGGGTCACGATCACGTCGGCGGAGCCGGCCACCGCCACCGCCAGCACATGCAGATCCGCCGGATCCGGCAACCAGAGCCGCGCCTCGATCCCCGGCGCGGCGGGCAGCTCTGCCCCCAGCCAAGCGGCCCGCACCAGCGCGATCTCGCCGCGCGCCTGATCCTCGCCGGTCGGCCCCAGCTTGCGCGCCGCGCGGGCCCATTCCTCAAGGATGCGCGCCGACCACAGCGGGGTGAAATGCCCCAGCCGCGCCGCGCCCAGCAGCATTTCGCGCATCACCGTGGGATACAGGACGCAGGTGTCCAGAACGACCCTCACAGCCGGTAGAACAGCGCCTTGAGATATCCGGTTTCCGCCAGTTGCGGCAATTGCGGGTGATCCGGCCCGGCAAAGCCGGTCTGCAACAACTGTCCCGCGCGCCCGGCCTTGCCGATGCCACGGGTGCAGGAGGCCCGGAAGCGCTCCAGATCCGCCGCGTGCGAACAGGAACACAGACCCAGATAGCCCCCCGGCGCCACCAGCGTGGCGGCGAGCCGGGCAATACGCTCATAGGCGCGCAACCCCGCCTCAAGCGCCTGTTTGTTGGGCGCGAATGCAGGCGGATCACAGACCACCACGTCAAATTGCGCACCCTCTTCGGCCAATGCGGTAAGCGTGTCAAAGGCATCGCCCTGCCGGGTCTCGAACCGATCGGCCACACCCGAGGCTGCCGCCCCCTGCGCCGCCAGTTCCAGCGCCGGGGCGGAGCCATCGACGGCAAGCGCATGTTCTGCTCCCGCCGCCAGCATCGCCAGCGCAAAGCCCCCCACATGGGAAAATACGTCAAGCACCCGCGTGCCCTTGCCGGTCAGACGGGCCGCAAAGGCGTGATTGGGGCGCTGGTCATAATACAGGCCGGTTTTCTGTCCGCCGGTCAGATCAGCCATATAGGTGGCCCCGTTCATCGGCACCGGCAGCGGGGCCTGCGGCGCGGTGCCGACCAGAACCGCACTGACATCGTCCAGCCCCTCCAACGCCCGGGTGCGCCCGGCTGCGTTCTTCAACACCGTGCTCACGCCCGTGACCTCGACCAAGGCCGCCACCAGATCCTCCAGCCGCGCCTCGGCCCAAGCCGCGTTCGGCTGGATCACGGCGGTGTCCCCGAACCGGTCGATCACCACACCGGGCAGCCCGTCGCCCTCGGCATGAACCAAGCGGTAGAACGGCGCATCATACAACTGTGTACGCAAGGCCAGCGCATGGGACAGGCGCGCGGTGAGCCAGGCCCGGTCAACCTGCGCGTTCGGATCGCGTTCAAGCATGCGACACATGATGCGCGAGACGGGGTTCACCGCCACCACCCCCATCGGGGTGCGCGCGCTGTCTTCCAGCACCGCCAGCGCGCCGGGCGCCAGCGCGCGGGTGCGTCGGTCGGTCACCAGTTCATTGGCATAGACCCAAGGAAAGCCATGGCGGATGGCGCGGGCATTGGCCTTGGGCAGCAGGCGAACACGGGGCAGGTCGGGGTTTGGATCAGGTGCTATCATTGCGCTGTCATAGGGCCAACGGGAGGGCTTGGGAAGAGGGTGCAGCGCGCCCTGCCCGCGCCTCTGTCGCGCCCGACCTTCACCCCTGCCAAAGCGGCAAACCACCGCGAGGCCCGGCTCAACCGAGCGATCCTCAATTTCGCCCCTCTCGCCGAGCAGAGTGCCCCTGCCCGTTCTCCTTGGAGAAATACTCGCGGGGGAGACGCCCGACAGGGCGGCGGGGGCGGCCAGCCCCCTGCAACGCCAAGTTCCTGAAACGCCGACCAGCCCCTAGGCCACGCGCCCCAGATCACAGCTCAATCGCGCGTTCGACTCCGCCAGCCGCCGCGCCGACGCGGCCGACCGGACCCGGCCAACCCGTCGTTCAGCACCTGCGTCATCGGGTGATCCGGCGCGGCAACACCGTAGCTGTCGAGCAGCAGGCGCAACGCGGCGGCACTGTCCTCGCCCTCGGGCAGGCTCAGCGCCCAGTCGAGGAAGATGCTGCGGCACTCCGGTGCGGTGATCCCGGCGATGCGATAGGCCTCGCGGATCAGCCCCTTGCGGTCAACCTCATGATCCCCTTTCATCGGTGCCCTCCCGGCTCAGCGCGGCATCAATCAGCTCCGCAGCCTGGCCATAGCGTTGTTCCAACGCGGCGCGCAAGGCATTGAGGGTTTCATAGCCGGTGGCGCGACAGAGAAAGCCCGCCCCGCCCTCGCCCAGCCCATCCTCGCCGATGCCACTGGCCGAGATCAGTCGCGCGGCGGTCTGCACCGCCCAATACAGGTCATAGGCCGCCTGCAGCGCGCCCGCCTCATCGGCGCTCAGCCAGCCCCCGGCGACACCGCCCTGAAGCCCGCTGGCCACATCGCGCGCGACCACACCGGCCAGCAATGCCCCCGCCTGCGCCACCAATTCGATCTCCAACAGCCGCCCGGCACCGGTTTTAGCATCCCAGACGCCCGCCGGTGTCTTTGCCGCCGCGATCCGCGCGCGCATTTCGGCCACCTCGCGCAACACATCGGCGCGCTCACGGGGCCGCGCGATGATCTCGCGCCGGAACGCCTCGATATCCGCGCCCAGATCGGGATCGCCCGCCACCACGCGGGCGCGGGTCAGCGCCAGATGCTCCCATGTCCAGGCCTCGTTGCGCTGGTAATGGGTGAAACTGGGCCAGCTCGTCGCCACCGGCCCCTGACGACCCGAGGGGCGCAAACGCATGTCCACCTCGTACAGCCGCCCCTCGGCCATCGGCGCGCTCAAGGCGGTGATCAGCGCCTGCGTCAGCCGCGCGTAATAGGGGCGCACCGCCAGCGGGCGCGGCCCGTCAGAGCCTTCGGCCTCTTGCGGGTCATAGATCACGATCACGTCGAGATCTGAGCTGGCATTGAGCCGCGCCGCGCCCAGAGATCCCATCCCCAGCACCGCCGCGCCGCGCCCCGGAGGCGCCCCGTGTTTGCGCGCGAACTGCGCCAGCACCAGCGGCGTGATTGCCGCCAGCACCGCATCGGCCAGCTCGGCATAATGTTGCCCGGCCTCGGCTGGCGTCACCAACCCGCGCAGCAAATGCACGCCGATGCGGAAATGCCATTCCTTCATCCAGCGCCGGGCCGTGTCGAGCTGCTGCTCGTAATCCGCCTCTGCCGCAAGCCGCGCCGCGAGCTCGGCGCGCAACGCCATCTCGCCGGGCCAGTCGGCAAAGAAATCGCCGCCAATCACCGCGTCGAACACGCTGGCGTTACGCGACAGATGGCTGGCCAACGCATGCGAGGTGCCCGCGATATCGACCAGCAGGTCGATCAGATGCGGATTCGCCTCGAACAGGGAAAACAACTGAACCCCCGCCGGCAGACCGGAGAGAAACCCGTCCAGCGCCAGCAGCGCCTCGTCCGGTTTCGCGGTGCGGGCAAGGCGGGACAGGATCTCGGGTTTCAGCCGGTCGAAAATATGCTGCGCCCGCTGTGAGCGCAGCGCCGGATATCCGCGCCAGCGCGCCAGAACCGAGGCATCGAACTGGGTTTCTTCCGGGGCGCAGTCGGGCGCAGTCTCCGGGGCAAAGAACGCCTCGGTCAGCTCATGCACCTCAGCCAGACGCCGGGCCAGATCCTGCTGCAGCGCGTCGGCATCGGTGCCCATCAGGCAAGCGATCCGCGCGATCCCCTCTTCCGAGGCAGGCACCTTGTGGGTCTGGGCGTCATGGACCATCTGGATGCGATGCTCCACCTCGCGATGGGCGCGGTAATGGGCCGACAACTTGTCGGCCAAGGCTTTGGGGATCCACTCCTTCTCCGCCAGCGCCGCCAGACCTTCGACCGTGCCGCGCAGGCGCAGATCTGGATCGCGCCCGCCCGCGATCAACTGTTGCGTCTGGGTAAAGAATTCGATCTCGCGGATGCCGCCCCGGCCCAGCTTCATGTCGTGCCCCGGCACCGTGAGTCGGCCACCGGTGCCCTTGGTTTCTCGAATCCGCAGACGCATGTCATGGGCGTCCTGAATGGCGGCGAAATCCAGATGCCTGCGCCAGACAAAGGGGCGCAGAACCTGCAGGAATCGTGCCCCCGCCTCCAGATCGCCGGCACAGGGGCGCGCCTTGATATAGGCAGCGCGTTCCCATGTCCGCCCAAGGCTTTCGTAATAGGTTTCCGCCGCGGCCATCGAGATACAGACCGGCGTCACCGAAGGGTCGGGGCGCAGCCGCAGATCGGTGCGAAACACATAGCCGTCGCCGGTCTTGTCCGACAGTAGCGCCGCCATGTTGCGGGTGGCGCGCACCAGCGCATGGCGCGCGTCCTGATAGGTATCGGGATCATAGCGGGTTTCATCGAACAGGCAGATCAGGTCGATGTCCGAGCTGTAATTCAGCTCATGCGCGCCCATCTTGCCCATCGCCAGCACGCTCAGCCCGGCGGCGGTCTCGACATCATCGGCCGTCATGCCCGGCAGCTTGTTGCGCCGGATCAGTGTCGCGATCTCGGATTTCAGCGCCACGTCACAGGCCAGCCCGGCGAAATCGGTCAAAACGCCGGTGACCCGCTCCAACGGCCAGGCCCCGGACAGATCGGCCAGCGCGGTGATCAGGGCAATGCGCCGCTTGGCCTGCCGCAGCCCGGGTTTGAGCTGGTCCGGCGCAAGGGCGCGACAGGTCTCGAACACCCCCATAACGGCGGCATCGGGATCGTCTAGCGCCGCCTCCAGCCAACGGGCTTCATGGGTGATCAACCCCTTGAGATAGGGGCTGGAGCCACCGGCGCCAGAGATCAGCGCGGCATGATCACCGGTCAACCCCGGCAGGGCGGCGCGGGCTTCATCGCCCAAAGCCGGATCGAAAGGGCGCGGCAGCCGCGCAATCTGCATTTGGTTCGTCATGGCTGCAAGGTGCGGGCGGCGCGGCGCAAGGTCAATGCGTCAAACGCTTGATTTATACTCGATCCCGCGGCAATCCTGCCCCCATGAGCAAGAGCATGAAACGCGTCCGCGCCGCCCTTGAGGCCGCCGGACTGGACCCGCAGATCCGCGAAACCGATCTGGCCCGCACCGCCGCCGATGCCGCCCGCGCGCTGAATTGCGCGGTGGACCAGATCGCCAAATCCATCATCTTTCGCGGCGCGGACAGCGGCGCGGCGCTCCTGTTCCTGACTGCTGGCGGCAATATGGTCGACCCCGACAAGGCGGCCCGGATCGCTGGCGAGCCGCTTGGCAAGGCCGACGCGGCGCTGGTGCGGTCCCAAACCGGGTTTGCCATCGGCGGCGTGGCCCCTATCGGGCACCTGAACCCGATCCGCGCCTTTCTTGATCCGCGGCTGCAGGATTTCGACGTGGTCTGGGCCGCAGCGGGCACACCGCACCATGTCTTCCCCGTGTCCCCGGCTGCTCTGCTCCGACTCTCCATGGCGCAACCTGCTGATTTCACACGCGAACAGCAATTAATGTAAAAAACATTCACATGCCAACCTTGCAAACGGGCGGAAGCGTTCCGATCTTAATCAATGTGAAAGGCATTCACATCACCTCTGATCTGGAGATACCGACAATGACCACGCTCACCGACCCGGCCCCCGGCCTGACGCGCCCTCGTTGGCTCGCCCGGACCGAAGCTTGGCTTGACGACAAGGGCAAAGGCGCCTGGATTGCCGTCATGGTTCTGGGCTTCGTTTTCTTCTGGCCCATCGGCCTTGCCCTTCTTGCCTATATGATCTGGAGTAAACGCATGTTCAGCACCTCCTGCCGCAACCGCCGCCATCGCCAGTCCCGCGATCATTCTCATGGAATGGATGGCATGGCCTCTTCCGGCAACACCGCCTTTGATGCCTACAAAAGCGAAACCCTGCGCCGGTTGGAGCAGGAACAGGTCGAGTTCGAGAGCTTTCTCGAACGCCTGCGCGAGGCCAAGGACAAGGCCGAGTTCGACGACTTCATGCAGGTCCGCGCGCGGCGCACCGCCGAGGAGACCCGAAGCGGCGATGATACGGCCCCAACCGAAGCCTGAGGCCACCAACAGATGACACGCCCCGGGGACGCTTGCCCCCCGGGGCGATTTCCCTTTGCCGAGGTTCCCCTTCATGTCCGCCCTCCCCGACCCGTACAACCAGCCGCAGTTTTATGACGGCGTCCCAACCAAACGCCTGATCGCCTGGCTGTTCGACAGCGCCGTCACCTTTGCGCTGTGCCTCGGCGTCGTGCTTGCTACCGCCTTTGTCGGGCTGTTGATCTGGCCGCTGCTGTTTCTGGCGCTGGGGTTCGCCTATCGCGTCGTGACCCTCGCGAACGGCTCGGCCACTTGGGGGATGCGCTTTGCCGGGATCGAGTTACGCGACGCAAACGGGGCTAGGTTGGATCTGGGCGGGGCCCTGGCCCATACCGCCGGCTATACGATCAGTGTCGCGGTTCCGATTCTGCAGGTGATCTCCGTGGTGATGATGCTGACCGGGACCCGAGGTCAGGGCCTCACCGATATGGTTCTGGGCACAGTCGCCCTAAACCGCCGGGCATTGTTCTGATCCCGTCCACGGTGAAGGCCCGGCGAATCGAATCATGGGTTGGCGGGCCTTGGTTGCATTGCTATCATCCCGCCACAACCCTGCGGGAGACCCATGCGCCACACTCTGCCAATCGCGCCGCAATTCTACGTTACGGCCCCTCAGCCCTGCCCCTATCTGGATGGCCGGATGGAGCGCAAGCTGTTCACCGCGCTTCAGGGCGACGGCGCGGAACGGCTGAACGATGCGCTGTCGCAACAGGGGTTTCGCCGCTCGCAAAACGTGCTCTATCGCCCGTCCTGCACCGACTGCGCCGCCTGCCTTTCGGCGCGGATCGACGTGGCGGCGTTTCGCCCGACGAAAAGCCAGAAACGCGCGCTCAAGCGCAATGCGCATCTGGCCCGGCGCGCCACCTCGCCCTGGGCGACCGAGGATCAATACGCCCTGTTCCGCCGCTATCTGGACGCGCGCCATGCCGATGGCGGCATGGCCGACATGGATGTGTTCGAATTCGCCGCGATGATCGAGGAAACCCCGATCCGGTCGCGCGTGGTGGAATATACCGACCAAGACACGCAAGAGGTGATCGCCGTCAGCCTGACCGATGTGCTCGAGGACGGGGTGAGCATGGTCTATTCCTTCTACACCCCCGACATGCCGCAGGCATCGCTGGGCACATGGATGATCCTCGATCATATCGCAATCGCGCGCGAGAACGGGCTTCCTTACGTCTATCTCGGCTATTGGGTGCCCGGCAGCCCCAAGATGGGATATAAATCCAAGTTCTCCGGGCTTGAGGTTTATGCCGGCGGGCGCTGGCAAAAGATGACCAACCCCGAGACATTCTCCACCGCCGACCACCCGCCCGGCGGCGAACCGATCGCCGAACAGGTTGCCAATATCTCGCTTCCCGACCGACGCCCCACCCGCGCCTGACCTGCCTTGCCGCAGGGACGCCGCCCTCCCTTTCTTGACCAAGCCTCCCCCGGAACCACCGGGTCTCGCTTTCGCCGTGGAACCTGACATCAGACGCCCCCCACCCGATCCGGTCTTTTTCTGGCCTGAAATACTCCGGGGGAGACGCCGCAGGCGGCGGGGGCAGCGCCCCCTCTCCCTCTAAGGCGCACTCCCCGCCCTGCCCTCATCCTCCAACAGCGCAAACGACAAGGGGGCCCCAATGGCCCCCTCGCTTATTCGTTTTAATGCGCCGCGCCTTACTTGGGCATCAGATCCGGTATGATGGTGACAATGCCCGGGAAGAACCACAACAGTGCCAACCCGCCGACCTGGATCAGCACAAAGGGCAGGATGCCGCGATAGATATGGCCTGTCGTCACCTCGGCCGGGGCCACCCCGCGCAGGTAGAACAGCGCAAAGCCGAACGGCGGCGTCAGGAACGAGGTTTGCAAGTTCACCGCCACCATGATCGTCACCCATTTCGGATCGAACGAGCCGCCATAGATCACCGGCCCGACAATCGGGATCACGATGTAGATGATCTCGAGGAAATCCAGCACAAACCCAAGGATGAAGAGCACCAACATCACGATCAGGAACACCGTGAATTCGTTGTCAAAGCTCTTCAGGAATTGCTGGATATAGTGTTCGCCGCCAAAGGAGATCACCACCAGGTTCAAAAGCTGCGAGCCGATCAGGATGGTGAACACCATCGAGCTGACCTTGGCCGTCTCGCGCACGACCGGGGAAAGAACACCGCCAGAGTACAGCACCCAACAGCCGTAAAACAGGCCGAACAGCGCATAAAGATAGGCGCCATAGGCCCCGAAGAACGCGATCCAGCTTTCGAGGCTCGCCCCCTCTTGCGAGATGCGCAAGTCGAAATTGACCCCGATCAGGATGCAAATGATGATCGCGAAGGTGGTCCAGATGATCACATGGGTCGAGCGGCCCTGTTCCTGCTGCTTGCGGTACGCCGCCAGCATGATCGCGCCCGCGGCGCCCAAGGCTGCGGCCGGGGTCGGGTTGGTGATGCCGCCCAAGATCGAGCCCAGCACCGCCACGATCAGCACCAGCGGCGGGAACACCACCCGGATCAGATCGTTCTTGGCGAGCCGTGCCGCCCCATGTTTGCAGCCGTAAAGCACCAGCACGAAGGGCAGCGCCATCAGCAACACCGTCATCCCGGAAGATGTCGTGGGTGCCACCAGCGTCACATCCACCATTGCGACCAGTATCAGCCCCACCGCGCCCAGGATCAGCGGCTTGGGATCGGACGACGGCGATATGCCGCGCGCCAACACCAGCACCAGACCCAACAGAACCATCAGCACCGAGATGCCGGTGCCGATCGGCGCGGCAGCCGCGATCATGTCGCTGCGCGCCTGCACCAGTTCTTCATCGGTGAGCTTGTGGCTTTCCTGGTCGTCGCCGGACGCGTCGATCGCGGCCTGTTCCGCAACGGCGGTGTCCCAAGCCTTTTGACCGTGCAGCTCGATCATCGCGCCCTTGCACTCGGGCCCGACATTGGTGCGCAGGCTGGCGGCCTCGCCAACGTTGGAATAGCTCGACACCGTCAGGTTCTGACTGCCGATCAGACCGACATTGGCCAGCAGGATGGCGCCGCCAATCAGGGCGATCGGGGCCGCCACGAACCAGCCCAGCGCTTCGTTACGGGTGATCGGCTCGTTGCTGGCCTCGCCCATAGCGACCGCCGGGGCCTTGCTCGGATTGAGCAGCGCATAGACAAAGGCATACAGCGCATAGAGCATCGCCAGCAGGATCCCGGGCAGCAGTGCCGCCTGAAACAGCGTCCCGACCGAGACCACCGCCGGCTGACCAAGATAGGTCAGCGCATCGCTGCAGCCTGCCGCACTGGCGCGGGCCTCTTGTGCGGTGGAATACAGATCCCCCGCCAACGTACCCAACAGGACGATCACGATGGAGGGCGGAATGATCTGCCCCAACGTGCCCGAGGCGGCGATCACCCCGGTCGCCAGTTCCGGCGAATAATTGTTGCGCAACATCGTGGGCAGCGCCAGCAGACCCATGGTCACCACCGTGGCGCCCACGATCCCGGTCGAGGCGGCAAGGAAGGCCCCCACAACCACGATCGACACCGCCAGCCCGCCCGGAAGCGGCCCGAAGACGCGTGCCATGGTGGTCAGCAGATCGTTGGCGATCTTGGAGCGTTCCAGCGTGATGCCCATCAGCACGAACATCAGCACCGCGAGCAACGTCTCGATCGACTGGCCAGCGAACACCCGTTCGTTCATCCGGTTGACGATGAACGAAACGTTGCGGTCCAGCGCCAACTCCCAGCCGCCGGGAAACAGCGACTCTGCCACCCGTGGCAGATCCGGATATCGGAAGGTGGATATAGCGTCGGGTTTGACCCCCGTACCGATCAGGTCGGTATACGCTTGTGAAGAGGTGTCGATCGCCTGGTGGATCAAGACCCCTGCACTGTCGAGCCCGGCGATGATCCCGAACGAGATGATCCCGGCCCCGCCGATTGCAAACGCCACCGGAAACCCCGACAGGATGCCGCCGAACAGGCAGAGAAACAGGATAATCAGGCCGAGTTCGACGCCATCAAGACCGAATAGCATTCTGGCTGTTCCTTGCTTTAGTGAGCGCCTTCATAGGCTTCTTCGCCCTCGCCAAGGCTGTCCTTGTCGAGGTACTTGAATTCGCTGGCCTTGCCTTCACGGAATTCGAGATAGGATCGGTACAGCACGGCAATGGCTTGCAGAAAGATCATCGCGGCAAAGCTGCACAGCAGGATCTTGAACAGGAAATAGCCGTTGAACCCGTTTGGGCTGAACCCGATGGTCTCGACGTTCCAGCGCAGCGCGCGGGATTTCATCAGCAGCCGCTCCAACGTATCGCTGGCCGAGGGCTTCGGCACGATCAGGTGCCGCCACAGGAAGAACCAGCCATACATCCAGATCAGCACCGCCATCGGCATCATGAAGACGATTGAGCCGAGCATGTCGATCACCTTCTTGGCACGGAAGCTGACCACGGAATAAAACAGATCGACCCGCACATGCCCGCCCTGCACAAAGGTGTAGGCGGCGCACAGCGCCACGACCATCGCGTTGTAAAGCTTTAGCTCTTCAGCGAACCAGCTGATATCCTTTTGAAAAGACAGGCCAAAGCCGAACACCAGATCCGGTCGCGCAAAGATGCGCTGCACGAACACGATGACGACCTGCTGCAGCACCATGATCAGACCGGCCCAGGCAAAGAACCGTCCGATCGTATTGGCAAAGCCTTCCAGCCCGCGCACGACCGCCCATAGAACGCTGTTCTTCCACAGGCCGATGATCGTGACGATCAGGAACAGCGTGAAGACAACGAAAAAGAACTCGGTCGATCCACCGTAATAGACGAATCGCATGATCGCCTGCTTGTCGGACCAGTCCAGCCACAACTGCGGATTGCTGATCGCGTAACCGACATTATAGAATGCCAAGGCGATATTGCTGAGAACCCAGGAGAGTCCGTCCAGCAATGCCCCGAACGTCCCGTTGGCGGCTGTTTCATCCATGGCCGATGCCTCTGATTAGCTAGTGAGCCGGGGCGCAGTCCCGGCGGCACGGAGCAAACACCCCCGGCCACCTGAACGCAGCTGTGGATGTGTCCCCGCCGATTGCGGGGGCACATCCTTGAATGATCGTGTCAGATCACATGCCGTAAACGCGGTTCCGCTGGTTCGAATACGCCCCTTCAGACCGGCTGATCCAGCTGGCGGAACGGGTCATCGACGCCATGTAGCTGTCATAGCACTTCTTGTAGAATTCGTCATCCATCGGGGCCTCGATGACCTCTTTCGCTGCGGCGCCGAATGCATCCCAGACCGAGTCAGGGAATTCCAGAACCTTGACGCCACCGGCCTGCAGACGCTGCAGCGCGGCCGAGTTGTTGGCCATGAACAGCGACATCGTCCAGATGTTCGAGGCGCGCGCGGTCTGCTCGACCACCGCCTGCTGTGCCGGAGTCAGGCTTTCATAGACATCGAGGTTGAGATTCAGCGTCAAGATCGGGCCGGGCTCGTGGAAGCCAGCGGTGTAATAGGTCTTGGTGATTTCCTGGAAACCGGCCTTTTCGTCCGCCCAGGGACCGATCCACTCGGTGCCGTCAATCGCCCCCGAGGACAGCGCCTGATACACTTCCGCGCCCGGCAGGTTCTGAACGCTGGCGCCCAGTTTGCCCAGCACCTGACCGCCTTGGCCGGGCATCCGGAATTTCAGACCCTGAAAATCTTCGGGGCCATTGATTTCCTTGTTGAACCAACCACCCGACTGCGGGCCGGTACTGCCTGCGGCAAAGGATTTCAGACCGAAGATGGAATACAGCTCGTCCGCCAGCGCCATCCCGCCGTCCTGATAGTACCAGTTGTTGAATTCCTGGAAGGTCATGCCGAACGGCACCTGCGAGAAGAACGACAGCGCCGGGTGCTGGCCGAGGAAATAGTAATCCACGGCGTGATACATGTCGGCCTGGCCGGCGGACACCGCATCGAACACCTCAAACGCCCCAACCAGTTCGCCAGCCGCTTTCAGCTCGACCGTCAGATCGCCACCGGTCAGCGCAGTGATGGTGTCAGCGCAGTACTGGGCGCTGTCATGGACGCCCGCCAAACCGCGACCCCAAGTGGAGACCATGGTCAGGGTACGCTTGCCCTGCGCATAGGCCGGTGCGGCCAGTGCGGTTGCAGCAGCAGCCGAGCCGCCAAGTGCGGATGTTCTCAAAAAAGAACGACGATCCATTTCGGTTTCCTCCCATTTGGATACATTCTTCAATCCCCGCGCCTTGACACGGGGAAGGTGAACGCAAGTTAGCCGTAAGATTTGCAGAGCGAAATACCTAGTTGTACGTAGTCTCTGCGCAAATTCTGAGCATAAATAGGGAAATCGGTATATGTTTGCACAACATACGCCGCACACCTGCGCCCCGCCGTGACACAGCGGGCCATTGATTCGCCCATCTCAACAGGCGATGGTCGGGGCATGAGACGCCTGCGCGATACCTTCTCCCTGAGCTATGGACAGAAGATCTTTCTTCTGGCCTCGGTGCCGTTGTTGCTGGCCGGGATCGCGATCTCGGTGCTGGTCGCCAGCCAGGCGCGGCAATTGGCCGAAAGCGAGATCCACGCGCTCGAAAACAAGCTGTTGGAGGCCAAGAAGGCCGAGCTGCGCAACTATGTCACCCAGGCGCGCAACGCTTTCTACTTCATCTACGGCCCCGCCGCGCCGGACGACGAACGCTCCAAGGAACGTGTGCTGCAGATCCTTGCCGCGATGATCTATGGCGACGAAGGGTTCTTCTTTGTCTATGACTATGACGGCACCAATCTGGTGTCGCCACGCCAGACCGAGTTCATCAATCAGAACTGGGCGGGGCTGAGCGACAGCGAAGGCACCCCGATCGTTGACGCGTTCATCAACATCGCCCGGCAGGGGGCGGGATGGCACGAACACCTTTGGCCGAAACCCTCGACCGGGCAAGAGGCCCGCATGGTCACCTATGTGCTGGGGCTTCAGGACTGGCATTGGGCGGTGGGCACCGGGGTGTTCATAGATGACGTGCTGGCCCAGGTCGCCGCGTCGCGCGCCGAGGTCGAGGCCCGGGTGCAGCGCACCTATTCCTATATCATCTCGATCACGCTGGCCGCGCTGCTGTTGGTTTTCGGCTCGGGCATGGTGGTGAATATCCGTGAACGCCGGCTTGCCGATGCCAAGCTCAAGAAACTGACCCAACGCGTGTTCGATGCCCAGGAGGAAGAGCGCGGCCGCGTTGCGCGCGAATTGCATGACGGTATCAGCCAGATTCTGGTCGGGGTGCGCTATGCGCTGGACAATGCCCGCCGCCGGTTGCAGCGCGGCGATCATGACGGCGCCGGGGTGCCGCTCGACAAGGGCATTGGCTATCTGGGCAGCGCCATCACCGAGGTGCGCCGGATCAGCCGCGATCTGCGCCCCGGTGTGCTGGACGATCTGGGTCTTGGCCCGGCGATCAAGGCGCTGGCCGAGGATTTTCAGGAGCGCACCGGTATCCGGACCAGTTTTACCACCGTAGTGTTTCGCAACCGGCTGGATCAGGACGCCAAGATCGCGCTTTATCGTATTGCCCAAGAGGCGCTGACCAATGTCGAACGTCATTCCGGTGCGTCCAAGGTCACGATGGATCTGCGGGGGCACAAGAAAGGCGCCACCCTGCGCATCGCCGATAACGGGCGCGGATTGGCAACCCCGCCGGGCGCCGCCGGGCCGGGGCTGGGCCTGCGCAACATGCAGGAACGGATCGAACAGCTTGACGGGACACTGAAAATTCTGTCATCACGCAGCGCGCAGGGGGGCACAGTGATCGAAGCCAACTTGCCGCTCAGCCACCTGCTGCCGCCCGAAGACGCGGCCACTCCCAAGATGGAGGCCCAGACATGACCGCACCGATCCGCGTGTTGATCGTCGATGACCACCCGATGGTGGCCGAGGGCATTCAGTCGATTCTTGAAAGCTATGACGATATCGAGGTGGTCGGCACCCTTGGCGATGGTCAGGCGGCAGTCGAACAGGCCGAGGCGCTGCGCCCAGACGTGATCCTGATGGATCTGAACATGCCCCGGCTCGGCGGCCTCAGCGCCACCGAAATCCTGCTGGAGCGGGCCCCCGGCGCGCGCGTCCTGATCCTGTCGATGCATGACAGCCCGGAATACATATCTTCGGCGCTGAGCCATGGCGCGGTTGGCTATGTGCTGAAAGACGTGCCCACCGACGAGATCAAACAGGCGATCGACACCGTGATGCGCGGCGAACGCTATCTGTGCACCGGCGCCAAGGGGTCGCTTGAACCCAAGACCGGTGATGGCCGCGAACCGCTGACCGGGCGCGAACAGACCATCCTGCTGCAACTGGCACAGGGCAAATCCAACAAACAGGTGGCGCAGGCGCTGGAAATCTCGGTGCGTACGGTCGAAACCCACCGCAAGAACATCAAGCGCAAGCTCGGCATCTCCTCCACCGCCGGGTTGACGCGCTATGCGCTCGAACATGGGGTACTGCAAGGCACCGGCGTCGGATTCTGATAGCCCGCGCGCACCCTCCCCGCCCCCGGATCTTCCCGGAAATGTCCCTCGTGACCACGGCTGGAGAAATAAAATATCCCAAATTCACCCCCGGACGCATCTTTTCCACAAACTTGCTGGTTGACGCCCCTTGGCCCTGCACATAAGCTGCACCGCAGCAAAAGGAGCCTATGGCCATGGCCAGACTAGTCGTAATTGTAGGAATCATGCGCATGGGCCGGTAACGGTAGACCATAATCTGTCCCATGCGCCCTCGTTCAACCGGGGGCTTTTTTTTGCGCTGATGAAATTTATATGCTGGCGAATGCAAGCGATGTCGCGGATGGAGCAAAGCAGATGACACGTGAGATGAGCGGAGCGAGGATGGTCATTCAGGCCCTGAGGGATCAGGGCGTGGATACGATATTCGGATATCCCGGCGGTGCCGTCCTGCCGATTTATGACGAAATCTTCCAGCAAAACGACATCCGCCATATTCTGGTCCGTCACGAACAGGGCGCGGTCCATGCCGCCGAAGGCTATGCCCGCTCGACCGGCAAGCCCGGTGTGGTGCTGGTGACCTCTGGCCCCGGCGCGACCAACGCGGTGACCGGCCTGACCGACGCGCTGATGGATTCGATCCCGATCATCGTGCTGACGGGACAGGTGCCAACCTTCATGATCGGCTCGGACGCGTTTCAGGAGGCTGACACCGTCGGCATCACCCGCCCCTGCACCAAGCACAACTGGCTGGTCAAGGACACCAACAAGCTGTCCGCCACGATCCACGAGGCCTTCCATGTTGCCACCAGTGGCCGCCCCGGCCCGGTGCTGATCGACATTCCCAAGGACGTGCAGTTTGCTGGCGGCATCTATAGCGGCCCGAAAGCCATGACCTCGCACTATCAGCCCCGGGTCAAGGGCGATCTGGAAGAGATCACCGAACTGGTGGCCGCGATCGAAAAGGCTAAGAAACCGGTGTTTTATACCGGCGGCGGCGTGATCAACTCCGGCCCCGCCGCAAGCCAGCTGTTGCGCGAACTGGTCGATGCCACCGGCTTTCCCATCACCTCGACCCTGATGGGGTTGGGGGCCTATCCCGCCTCGGGCAAGAACTGGCTGGGCATGTTGGGGATGCATGGGCTGTACGAGGCGAACATGGCCATGCATGGCTGTGATCTGATGATCGCCATCGGGGCCCGGTTTGATGACCGGATCACCGGCCGCCTTGACGCCTTCAGCCCGAAGTCGATCAAGGCCCATATCGATATCGACCCCTCGTCGATCAACAAGGTGATCAAGACCGACATCCCGATCGTCGGCGACGTGGGCCATGTGTTGGAAGATATCCTGAAGGTCTGGAAAGCGCGCGGACGCAAGACCGAAGCGTCGGCTGTTGCGAAATGGCAG
Organism: Antarcticimicrobium sediminis; assembly: GCF_004348975.1. Taxonomy (GTDB): domain Bacteria; phylum Pseudomonadota; class Alphaproteobacteria; order Rhodobacterales; family Rhodobacteraceae; genus Antarcticimicrobium; species Antarcticimicrobium sediminis. Next base: position 113,799 of record NZ_SMFP01000001.1, read on the forward strand.
ACCCAGATCAGCGACTGGCGCAAGGTCAACTGCCTTGCCTTCACGGACAGCGAGAAAACGATCAAACCGCAATACGCGCTGCAACGATTGGAAGAGCTGACCAAGGGACACGACCGCTATATCACGACCGAGGTTGGCCAGCACCAGATGTGGGCAGCGCAGTTCCTGAACTTTGAAGAGCCCAACCGCTGGATGACCTCTGGCGGGCTTGGCACCATGGGCTATGGGTTCCCGTCTTCGATCGGCGTTCAAAAGGCGCATCCCGACGCGCTGGTGATCAATGTCGCGGGCGAGGCGTCGTGGCTGATGAACATGCAGGAGATGGGCACCGCGGTGCAGTACCGCCTGCCGGTCAAGCAGTTCATCCTGAACAACGAACGCCTTGGAATGGTGCGCCAGTGGCAAGAGCTGCTGCATGGCGAACGCTATTCGCAAAGCTGGTCCGAAGCCCTGCCCGATTTCGTCAAACTGGCCGAGGCCTTTGGCGCCAAGGGGATCCGATGCTCGGACCCGGCCGATCTGGATGACGCGATCATGGAAATGATCGCCTATGACGGGCCGGTGATCTTTGATTGTCTGGTTGAAAAGCATGAAAACTGCTTCCCGATGATCCCATCGGGCAAGGCGCACAATGAAATGCTTCTGGGCATGGCCAAGACGCAGGGTGTGATCGATTCCAAAGGTTCGGTGCTGGTTTAACCGCAATATATCAAAGGGTTTCGCCGGGAAGCACCGCGCTTACCCAAACGCGAAAACGGACAGAAAGGGACCACATGTCTGCCCTACACATCAAGAAAGGCGCGACCAAGCATTCCGCCTACAACCTGCGCCCCACCTTCTCCGACGTGCAGGAAAAGCACACGCTCGCCGTTCTGGTCGAGAACGAACCGGGCGTTCTGGCCCGTGTCATCGGGTTGTTCGCCGGGCGCGGCTATAACATCGAAAGCCTGACCGTGGCCGAGGTTGACCATACCGGCCACCTCAGCCGCATCACCATCGTCACCACCGGCACGCCGCAGGTGATCGAACAGATCAAGGCCCAGCTTGGCCGTATCGTGCCGGTCCACGAGGTCTATGACCTGACTGTCGATGGCCCCTCGGTCGAACGCGAGCTGGCCATGTTCAAGGTGGTGGGCGATGGCGAAAAACGGGTCGAAGCCCTGCGGCTCGCCGACATCTTCCGCGCCAGCGTGGTCGACAGCACGCTTGGAAGTTTCGTCTTCGAGATCACCGGCGCCCCGGAAAAGATTGACGCCTTCGCAGATCTGATGCGCCCGCTGGGTCTGACCGAGGTTGCGCGCACTGGCGTTGCCGCCCTACTGCGCGGCGAGTAACGCTCAGCCGCGCCCCCTCCCGAAAAATCCGATCCGGCGCTCGCCCCGCGCCGGATCCAAGACGGGACCTTGCCCCCTACCGCGTGCCCTTGTCAGGCAAAACGTCCGGGGGTGGCAAACAGGCCAGATCACCGTGCGCCTCGCACCAGATCACCGCCTTGCCCCCGCCCGAGACACACCAGAACACCACGCCAAACGTCCTTTTTTCCGTCTTCTGACGTTTCCGTAATCTTGCGGAAGGACGGCCAGCCCGGCAGTTGTGCCGCCTCATTTATGGTGTCCGTTTCCGTGATTTTTGACGCCAGTTGGCGTCAGATCTGGTCGAGCCAGATACAGTTGCTGATTTTTCGTGCAGATCATGCTACTCTCTCAAGGACCGCAGCGCATTTTGCGCGCAGGCGCGGTCCCGATTTGAAACAGGTCATTGTAGAATGAATAGACCTTCGCGCTCTCCGCCGGACGTGCGCAACATGTTTGGCACCAACCTGAAGGTCCTGTCCCGGGCCTATCCGTCAGTATCGGACCTGTCGCGGCGCCTCGGGATCAACCGGACGCAGCTCAACCGGTATCTCTCGGGCGAAAGCTTCCCGCGTCCGGATGTGTTGGATCGCATCTGTACCTTTTTCGACGTCGACGCGCGCATCCTGCTGGAACCGGTCGAAACCCTCACCCGCACCACGCAGGTTCTCAACAGCCCATACCTCGCCGATTTCATGGGCGCGGCCGCCGTGCGCGTCCCGGAAGAGAGCTTTCCAAGCGGGTTCTATCGTTTTTCCCGGCGCAGTTTCATCGACGAGTCCCAGTTTTCCGTTGGCCTGATCCATGTTCTGCGCAACGACGGCATGACCTTTGTGCGTGGGTTCGAACCGAAAGAGGCGATGCGCCAGCAGGGGCTGCCCAGTGATGCCCGCACGCGAGAATATCGCGGCTATGTCACCCGGCAGGAGGATGGCATCGCGTTTGTCATCGCGCGTCACAACGTGATGACCTGTTCCTTCAACTACTTGTCGCGGGTACCCTCGTTCGAGAACAATTTCTGGGTTGGCTATTCCACCCGCACCATACGTGAAACCGTGACCACGGCACGGATCACCCGGATGGCGTTTGAGTATCTGGCTCAGGACTCTGCTTCGATACTGGCGGCAGCGCGCAGCAGCGGGTTTCACGGTGCCGACGACCTGCTGCCCTTTCACAAACGCCTGCTGCAAATCGACGAGCCCTTTCGCTAGGCGCATTTTTCTGCCGGATCTGTCGTTTTGGGAAAACTCCTGTCGCTGTGATGGCGGACGCACGCCCGCAATGCGGTTGGGCTGATGTCACCACAAGGGAGAGACAGCCATGACCACAACAGGCCCCGATCTGTCCGCCGTCCGGCGCCCCATCGCGCAGGCTAACGGCCTGCCCAACGCCCATTACACCGACGACACCCTCTTTACCGAAGAGGGCACGGCGCTGTTGGCGCGGCAATGGGCCGGGCTCGCTGTCGCCGCCGAGGTGCCAGAGCCCGGCGATGCCCGCCCGATCACCTTCCTTGGCATACCGCTGCTGTTACTGCGCGACCGCGCGGGGCTGGTGCGAGTGTTTCAGAACGTCTGCCGCCATCGCGGCATGATCCTGATCCCGGAACCGCGCCGGGTTGAGGGCGCGATCCGCTGCCCCTATCATTCGTGGTGCTACGGCACCGATGGGCGGTTGGTCTCCACCCCGCATGTAGGCGGTCCCGGCCAGAACAGCCACGCGGGCATCGACAAATCCACCCTCGCTCTGCTGGAGGTCCGCAGCCATATCTGGCGCGACGTGGTCTGGATCAACATCAGCGGCGACGCCCCCCCGTTCGAACAGGTGCATGGCGACCTGATGACCCGCTGGGCGGGTTTTGATCAGCCCCTGTATCACGGCGGAGCAGACAGCATGTTCACGCTGAAGGTGCAGGCCAACTGGAAGCTGGCGGTGGAAAACTATTGCGAAAGCTACCACCTGCCCTGGGTTCACCCCGGGCTCAACAGCTATTCCCGGCTGGAGGATCACTATCACATCGAGGCACCGGGTCGGTTCTCGGGGCAAGGCACCCGAGTCTATCGCCAGTTGAGCGACGAGAAGGACCGCAGATTTCCCGATTTCGCCGGGCTGTCCGACGATTGGAACACCGCCGCCGAATATGTCTCGGTCTATCCCAACGTGTTGATGGGGGTGCATCGCGACCATGCCTTTGCCATCGTGCTGCAACCGGCCGCATGCGAGCGCACGGTGGAACAGGCGCATCTTTATTACGCCACGCCCGAGACTGACGCGACCCTGCGGGTGCAGAATACCGCCCTGTGGAAAGCCGTGTTCGAAGAGGACATCTTTGTCGTCGAGGGGATGCAGGCAGGCCGCCACGCCCCCGGTTTCGACGGTGGCCGGTTCTCGCCGGTGATGGACGGGCCGACGCATCTGTTCCACGACTGGGTTGCCTCCCGCATCGAGGCGCATCGCAGCACCGCCAAGGCGGCACAGTGAGCGATCTTGATGCCCGTCTTCTGGCCGCCCATGCGCTGGGCGATCAGTCGGCGCTGGTGCCGCTATATCTCGAGGCCGCCGACAGCGCCGAAGAGGATCAGGCGCGCGGCTTTTTCCTCACCCAAGCCTATATCTATGCGCTGGAGGCGGGACACGCCGACGCCCCGGCCCTGCGCGCGCAGTTGGTTGCGGCGGGCCGGGAGAGCGCCTGACGGGCCCTCTCCCCGCGCCCTGCCCGCGCTCAGGCCGTCTCCGCACAGGGCGCCGCCGTCTGCGCCGCCCCGGTCATGCGCGCCTGCCGATAGACATGCCAACTCGCATGGCCCAACAGCGGCAACACCACCAGCAGCCCCAGAAAGCCCGGCACCATCGCGACAAAGGTCAGCCCGGCGACAAAAATGCCCCAAGCCAGCATCGGCACCGGGTTCTGTTGCACATAGGAAAAGCTGGTGATCATCGCGGTGACAAAATCCACCTCGCGATCCAGCAACAGCGGCAGCGCCAGCACCGTGATCATGTAAAGCAACAGCGCGAACAGCGCCCCCACCAGCGTGCCGACGCTCAGCATCTCGATCCCGTTCCAGCTGAGAAAAACCTCAAGCGAGGAGGTGATGTTGGTCATCGTCGAAAGCCCCAGAAACAGGGCAAAGATCATGTGGCCCAGAAAGAACCAGAACAGAAACACCACCACGATGATGGCGCAGATCGACGGCAGTTGTCGGCGGCTCTGATGCACCACCACGCCCATGATTTCACCCAGCCGCCACGATTCACCATGCTCCAACCGGTGCGACACCTCGTAAAGCCCCACCGCCGCGAACGGTCCGATCAGCGGAAATCCGATCGCCGCCAGCACCAGCCAGAACGTGGTTCCCGTGGACCAGGTGATCGCGATCATCGCCCAGCCCGCCAGCACATAGAACGCCGCAAAGACCAGCCCACAAAGCGGTGCGCGCCGCATATCGCGCCAGCCGCAAGCCAGCGCCTGACGCAGCATCGCCCCCGTCATCGGGCGCAGCGGCGGTACGCCATGTTTTTTTTCCATCCCTTTTGATCCTCCTCCCTGTTATTTCGTTACATCGCCGGTGCCTTTTGTGGCCAACCGGTCGCCTCGTGATAGGCCGCCCCCAAGGCCAATAGCCGCGCATCACTGCCGCGCGGGCCAAAGATCTGCACCCCCATCGGCACCCCTTGCGCGCCAAACCCCGCCGGTGCGGCAAGACAGGGCAGCCCCAGCAAGCTCACCGGGATCATCACCTCCATCCAGCGGTGATAGGTATCCATCTCCTGCCCCGCGATCGAGGTCGGATAGGGCTGCGCCACGTCGAACGGCCAGACCTGCGCCGATGGCAGCACCAGCGCGTCATAGTCCTCGAACAAGGCCGCCGCCCGCTTGAACCAGTCCGAGCGCAGGACGCTGGCGCGGTGCACCTCCATCGCGCTCAAAGCCATGCCGCGCTCGGCCTCCCAGCGAGCGCTGTCCTTAAGTTGGGCGCGTTGATCGGGCTGTTCCATCATCGGCGCCAGCCCGGCCCCCACCTGCCACGACCGCAGCGTGGTCCAGCTGTCCCAGATCTTTTCCGCCGGGAAGGGCGGCGCCAGCGCCTCAACATGGCACCCCATCGCCTCAAAGCTGCGCAGCGCGCCCTCGCAACACTCCATCACGCCCGCCTCCATCGGATAGGCCCCGCCCCAATCGCCGAGCCAGCCGATGCGCAGCCCCTTGGGATCGCAAGGCTCCAGCGGTGCGATGGGCTCGTGACGCATCCCATGCGGCTGGCGCGGATCTGGCCCGGCGATCACATCGAGCAAAAGCGCGATATCCTGCGGGCTGCGCGCCATCGGGCCCAGCGTCGACAACTGGTGCAGAAAGGTGTCGCCCAAAGGCTCTGACGGCACCAGCCCCCAGCTTGGACGATAGCCATAGACGTTGTTCCATGCCGCCGGGTTGCGCAGGCTGCCCATCATGTCAGAGCCGTCGGCCAGTGCCAGCATCCCGGTGGCCAGCGCCACCGCCGCCCCGCCCGAAGACCCGCCGCAACTGAGCGTCGGATCATAGGGGTTCACCGTGGCGCCATAGACCGGGTTGAAGGTGTGCGATCCCAGACCGAATTCCGGCACATTGGTCTTGCCGATGAAAATGGCCCCCGCCGCGCGCATCCGCGCCGCGATCAGCTCGTCCCGCTTGGGCACGAAATCGGCCAACAGGGGCGAGCCCTTGGTCGTAGGCAGGCCGGCCACATCGGCCAGATCCTTGACCGCGACCGGCAGCCCGTGCAGCGGCCCGCGCCACGGCCCCGCGTCGGCGGCACGCGCGGCCGCCATCAGCGCATCAGCATCCTGCAAGGCGACGATGGCATTGAGCTGCGGGTTGACGTCTGCGATGCGCGCCAGCGTGGCCTGCATCAATTCGGCAGCAGAAAGCCGCCCAGAGGAAAGATCGGCCAGAATCGTGCTGGCGCTTTGTCGGGTCAAAGTCATGAGGTGCCTGTTTCGGTGTCGGTTCGACGTCAGCCTAGCCGCTGCCCGAAATCAAGCAAACATATTGTTGAGCCACATATTTTAGCGGCTCCTCCCAACCCGCGCGGGGATCAGCCCTCGCCCTGGGCCTCGGCGCGGCTTTTTCCGGCAGCGTCCATTGCCAGCGTGGCGGCCATGAACCCGTCCAGATCGCCGTCGAGCACGCCCTTGGTGTCCGAAGTCTCATGCGAGGTGCGCAGATCCTTGACCATCTGATAGGGTTGCAACACGTAGGAGCGGATCTGATTGCCCCAACCGGCATCGCCCTTGGCCTCATGCGCGGCGTTGATATCGGCGTTGCGCTTGTCGAGTTCCAGCTGATACAGCCGCGATTTCAGCGCCTTCATGGCGATGTCGCGGTTCTGGTGCTGCGATTTCTCGGAACTGGTCACCACGATGCCGGTGGGATGGTGGGTAATCCGCACCGCCGAGTCGGTGGTGTTCACGTGCTGTCCGCCCGCGCCCGAGGAGCGGTAAGTATCAATACGGATATCACCGGGGTTCACGTCGATATCGATATTGTCATCGACCACCGGATAGACCCAGACCGAGGCAAAAGAGGTTTCGCGCGTCCCCTTGCCAAACGGCGAGATGCGGACCAGCCGATGCACACCGCTTTCCGATCGCAGCCAGCCATAGGCGTTATGTCCCGAAATCTTGTAAGCGCAGGATTTGATCCCGGCCTCAGAGCCCGCTTCCTCGGATTGCAACTCGACCTTGTAGCCACGTTTTTCGGCCCAACGCACATACATCCGCTGCAACATCTGCGCCCAGTCACAGGCCTCGGTGCCGCCGGCCCCGGCGTTGATCTCAAGGAAGGTGTCATTGCTGTCGGCCTCGCCGTTCAGCAGCGCCTCCAGCTCTTTCTGAGCCGCCTTGTCCCGGAGCGCGCTAAGCGCCGCTTCGGCGTCCTGAACGACCTCGTCGTCCTCTTCCATCTCGCCCAGTTCGATCATCTCGACATTGTCGTTCAGATCACGCTTGATCGTGTCATAGATCTCCAACGCGTCGACCAGCATCTGACGCTCGCGCATCAGCGCTTGCGCAGCCTGCGGATCGTCCCACAGGTTGGGGTCCTCAACGCGGGCGTTGAATTCCTCCAGCCGGTGCTGCGCGGTCTCATGGTTCATCCGCTGGGCCAGCAGGTCCAGCGATTTCTCGATCTCGGCAACGGTGTTCTGCGTCTCGGCGCGCATGGGACGTCCTGCAATACTGCGTGAATTGAATGTGGGTGATAGACCAGCCCCGACATGCGGGCAAGGTGGCTGGTCCGCAAAAAGGCGGAAACGGCCATCACCTTGGGGCGGTGGCCATTCCCCATACGGCACGAACGGATCAGAACAGGAAGTCGTCCGCAGCCAGATCAGCGGCCTCAACGCCCATAAACTTGATCATTTTCCCCTCGGCCAAGATGAACGCCCCGTCGCCGCCATCCTCCAATACCTTGGTCACCTGCTTGAAACGGTTCAGCGATCCAAAGTCCGAAAAATCGACCTTGTCCTTGCCCGGCGTGAAATCGCGTATCTTGAGATAGAGGCTGTCGTCGTCGAAGACGAAGGTATCTGCGCCGGCGCCGCCTTTCGCGGTATCGAAGCCGGAGCCGGAAATGAGGATGTCATCTCCCCTCCCGCCAAACAGGAGATCGCCGCCATCGAAGCCGTCCTCCTTGCCGGCGATCAGAACATCGTCTCCCGCGCCGCCCTCAAGCCGGTCACGTCCCACGCCCGCCAGCAGGGTATCATCGCCGGTACCGCCCAGCAGCTGGTCGTTGCCGCCGCCACCCTCCAGCCGGTCGTTCCCGCCCTTGCCCTCCAGCTGGTCCTTGCCGCGTCCACCTTCAAGACTGTTGGCCCCATCGTCCCCCACCAGCACATCCTTGTAGTTCGAGCCGATCAGGTTTTCGATCGTCCGCAGGATATCCCCCCGCGCATCGCCGCCCTCCCCCAGACCGGTGCCCAGGTTCACCTCGACAGCCGCCGAAGATCCGGCATAGCTGGCCGTGTCCTTGCCATTGCCCCCCACCATCAGGTCGGCACCAAGGCCCCCTTGCAGCAGATCGGCCCCATTGCCCCCGAACAGCCGGTCGGCCCAATTGCCCCCCCACAGATCATCGGCCCCGGCACCGCCCTTGAGCACATCGCGCCCGATCCCGCCTTTCAGCAGATCCTTGCCCCCCAGTCCGAACAGCCGATCATTGCCGGCTAGTCCCAGCAACACATCGTCCCCGGCCGCGCCTTTGAGCAGATCCTTGCCACCGCCAATCTCCATCGAAAACATGGCAATATCTTCATGTGGCCAGCCGCCGCCATCGCTCAGCAGGAAAGAATGGCCCTCCACCTCGGCAAAGTTCAAACCGTCGGCGGCCTCTCCATACGTCTCGTCCACCAGCTCCTGCGCCAGTGACAGCGTCCCATCCGCGCCAATGCCGTAAAGCCGCAGCGCGTTGTCATCCTGATCGATCACCGCCAGCATCTGAATGCCGTCAAGTTCGATCACCTCCACAGCCCCTAGATCGAAGAAGCCGGGGTCCAGATCGAGCGACGACACCTCGCCCAACACGCCCGCAGCATCGCTCTGGTAGACAAGGAACCTGTCATTCCGGCTGTCGTAGCCGACCAGATAATCTGTTCCCCCGGCCGACAGGACGGAGAGTTTGGCAAGCTCGCTGCGCCCCGGGATTTCCATCTTCGACAACTGGCTGGGCACACCGTCAGCGTCCATCGCGAAACTGACGATCCCGCTGGTCGATTTAGAGCCGCCGCCCCCCTTCACCCAATGGGTGAACAGCAGCGTCTGATCACCGATCTGCAGCGCCGTCGCCCCGACGATCTGCTCAAGCTCGGGCACCTCGGAATAATCGACGCTGGCGGCGAAGGACATATCGCCATTGGTTTCCAGCGCGAAGACCGACAGCGTCTCTGCCCCCGTTACGGCGAAATACGGACTGCCCTCGATCTTGAACGGAACAACATCTTGAACGTACTCGAAATCATAGCCGTCCTTGTTCCCCACCAGATCGCCAAACCGCAGCTCCCCCGCGTGATCGCCCGACTTGACGATGCGATAGGAGGCGACCCAAGAGCTGGAGGGGTCGGCCATCAACAGAAAGTTTTTCCCCCTGTGCGTGACCAGCGTGGACAGACCATCTTCGTTGGGCATGCCCTCGGACGCGCCCCCAAGCGCATTGAACCGGCCATCTGCGTCCAGTTCAAAGATCGGCGTACCGCCATCCGTCGTGCCGCTGAGGTAAACCAGTGTCTTGCCGTCCACATCTGCCACAGCAACATCGCGATGCTTCATGGTCGAGGTCAGGCGATAGCCTTCAAGCACATCAGAAACTTCAAAAGGGCCGACAGAAATCATTTATGACATCCACTTCTTAAAAATCGCAGTCGCCCAAAGTACTACAAAACGGGCAGCAAAGGACGCAAGATTAAAGAAATGAACCGGATGCGTTCCGCGCGCTCCGGCGCAGGGGTTGCCCCCAACGGGGCAACCGAGGTGCGGTCAAGGACAACAGGGCCTTAGTACAACCCGCCCGAACTGACGGTTCCGAAATTCGCCTTCGGTCCGACCGTCACCGTTCCGCCGCCCGAGGTGATCACCTGACGACCGCCCCCGCTGACCTCTTCGAACAGCGGCAGGTTCGACCCCATGGCAAAGCCGCCGTCATAGGCCAGACCAAAGATCGGCTCTTCGCCGTCACGGAAATATTCCGCCACCACATATTGCCCGCTGGCGTCATCCGGCAGCCGGGCCCCGGTATAGCGGTCGATCTTGATGAAGTGACCGCCCGGCGGCACCTTGAACGGGCCGCCGCCGAATTTCTTGACCGCCTTTTCCATGAACGACTGGAACACCGGCCCGCACATCGAGGCCCCATAGGCCCCCCGCCCCAGCGGACGCGGCCGGTCATAGCCGATATAACAGCCGGCGACGATATTGCTGGTGAACCCGATGAACCAGACGTCGCGCGCCTCGTTGGTGGTGCCGGTCTTGCCGGCGGTGGGCACCGGCAGGTTGACCGCACCGCTGGCGGTGCCGCGCTCGACCACGCCGCGCATCATCGAGGTCAGCTGATAGGCGGTGATCGCATTCATCACCCGGGTCCGGTTCGACAGGATGCGCGGGGGCTGCCCCGGCGGCAGCGTCGCCACATCACAATCGGCACAGGCGCGCTTGTCATGACGATAGATCGTCTTGCCAAACCGATCCTGAATCCGGTCAACCAGCGTCGGCTCCACCCGTTCGCCGCCATTGGCGAACATCGCATAGGCCGCCACCATCCGGTACAGCGTGGTTTCTTCCGAACCCAGCGAGTTGGCCAGATACGGACCCATCTCGTCATAGACACCAAAGCGTTCGGCATAGCTTGCCACCACCGGCATGCCGACCTCTTGCGCCAGACGGATGGTCATCAGGTTCCGGCTCATCTCGATGCCGGTGCGCATGGGGGTCGGCCCATAGAACTTGTTCGACGAATTGCGCGGTCGCCACAGCCCCTGCGGCGTGTCGATCTCGATCGGCGCGTCGACCACGATGGTGGCGGGGGTATAACCACTGTCAAGCGCGGCGGCATAGACGAAAGGTTTGAACGACGAACCCGGTTGGCGCATCGCCTGAGTGGCACGATTGAACACCGTGTCCTGATAGGAAAAACCGCCCTGCATCGCGATCACCCGGCCGGTATTGACGTCCATCGCCATAAAGCCGCCCTGCACCTCGGGCACCTGACGCAGCGTCCATCGGATGAACGCGCCGTCCTTGTCGGCGACCATCCGGCGCACCAGCACCACATCGCCAAGCTCCAGCAGATCGCCAGCCACGCGGGCCTTCTTCGCCAGCTTGCCGTCGTCCAGCCGCTTGCGCGCCCAAAGCACGTCCTTGGCGGGGATCCAGTCGCCCCCCTCGGCCACGTCGACCCCCTCGATCCCGATGCGGGCGTCGTTCTTGCCGACCTCCAGCACCACGGCCAGATGCCACGGGGCGCTCAACGTCACGTCGCGCGGCGCCTTCATCTCGGACAGGGCGGCGCGCCAGCTTTCCTCGGTTGCCAGCTTGTCCGCCGGGATCTGGCCAAGCGTGCCATGCCAGACACCCCGGCCGCGATCGTATTTCTCAAGCTCTTCGCGCAGCGACCGGGCCGCTTCGACCTGCATCTCGCGATCGACGGTGGCCCGCACGGTAAACCCGCCGGTAAAGAATTCGCCCTCGCCGAAATCTTCGCTCAACTGGCGGCGAATTTCGTCGGTGAAATAATCACGCGGCGGCAGCGCTGTGCGAAAGCTCTGGAAATCACCATTCTGGACCGAGCGCAGTGGCAGCGCCACCTCGTGTTCGTACACCGCCGGGGTGATGATGCCGTTCTCTTTCATTTCCCGCAGCACATAATCGCGGCGCTGGCGCAACCGCGCCTTGTTGCGCACCGGATGGAAATCCGACGGCGCCTTGGGCATCGAGGCCAGGAACGCGGCCTCATGCGGGGCCAGTTCGCCCAACGTCTTGTTGAAATAGGTCTGCGCCGCTGCCGTCACCCCGTAGGAGTTCTGGCCCAGAAAGATCTCGTTGAGATAGAGCTCAAGGATCTTTTCCTTGTCCAGCGTGTTCTCCAGCCGCGCCGCCAGAACGATTTCCTTGATCTTGCGCGCGATCTTGCGATCGCCCGACAGCAGAAAGTTCTTCATGACCTGCTGGGTGATCGTCGACGCCCCGCGCACGGTCTTGCCGCGCGTGCGAACAGCCTCGAACGCCGCCACCGCGATCCCGCGCGGATCATAGCCCTTGTGCTGATAGAAGTTCTTGTCCTCGGCCGAGATAAAGGCCTGCTTGATCAGGTCGGGAATCTCGTCAGAGGGGGTGAACAACCGCCGCTCCTGCGCGAATTCGTCGATCAGCGCCCCCTCGCCGGAATAAATCCGGCTGATGGTGGCCGGGCGGTACTGCGCCAGCGCCTCGTGGCTGGGCAGATCGCGGGCATACATCCAGAACACGCCACCGACGCCAAGCGCCACCATGAAGATGCTCAGCGTAATCAGGCTGAAGATCGCCCCAAAGAAAGAGAAGATAAACCGAAGCACTGTGAAGCCTTTTCTCGCGCAATCTCTGCTATATAGGGTGCCGGACCCAAGGGGTCAAAACAGGAACCGGCAAATTGATGCCGGTCGTGGGGGCAACTCAGCCGCGCAGAAGCTCGATATCGGGCATCGCGGCGATCTGGTCAAGATCCGCATCATAGCGCGCCTGCCAGCGCTGGCTCTCCTCCTGCGGGAAACGGGCGAATCCGAGATCGCTGCGGTCCCCGGCATGGGCCGCGACCAGCGCGTCGATTTCGGATTGCGGCAGCCTCCCCCCGACCTCGGCAAACCGCGCCTGCACCGCCTCCAGCGCCCGGTCGGTGGCGCTGAGGTTGACGATCCGGTCCGGCTCGCGCAGCTCCTGCGCTGTGGTATCGGGCAGCAACCGCGCCAGCAGATCGCGGCTTTGGCCCCTCTGGGCATAATCCACGACGGTGAACCGCTGCGGCCTGAGCTGGTCGCGCAACAGCGCAATCAACGCGGGCCAGCCCCGGTCAAGCCCATCCAGTTGCGCCCGCAGCACGTCAAAGCCCGGCACCGGGCGTTGCACCGCCCGTTTGCGATGGCAGGAGACAAAGAACCCGGCATACTCGCGCACGACATAGACCAGATGCGCAATCGGCCCGTTTTCCGCCCCCCCCAACGCCTGCGCCAGCACCTGCGCCCGAGCCTCGGCTGCGGGGAAAAACCGCCCGTTATAAAGGTGCATCATCCGCCCCGGCACATTTTCCTCTGACAGGATCAGCCGTCCCTGCCCCGCCGCCACGCGCTCGATCTCGTCACGCGCCGCCTCGGTCAGCTGTGCGATCTGCCCGCCCGCATGGCGCGGCTCCGGCAGTTTCAGCCGCAGCGTGCCGCCCGGCGCGCCATCGCGCGAGGAATAGCCCAGGGCATAGCCTTTGGAGCCTAGCAGATCGCGGTTCTCATCAAGGCAAAGCTGCAGGCTGGAACTGCCGGTGCGATGACCGCCCGCATGCAGATAGGTCTGGCGCGCCGGCTTGGCCCCGCGGACCGGCGCCGGGGCCGCCAGCGTTTCCGCCTCGGCTTGATCCGCCTCCTCGGCATCGCGATCCTTTACATTGGCCTTGCCCCACCACGGCAGATCCATCCCGAGGAAGGCCCCGATCTTCTGCGGTGCCTCGGGGTCGGTCAGGTCGTATTCCAGAAAATCAGGATCACCGGCGAAGATCCTTCGGCAAAAGGCGTAGTGCCCCTCGATCCAGCGCATCAACTGCTCCGGCGTGCCGCCATAGCCCGCCGGAAGCCCCGGGATATTCTGTTGCGGCAGCCGTGTGCGGCCCAGATTGGACCAACCCAGCATGGAGTTCACCAACGCCGCCGGATCGCGATGGCTCAGCAGGAACTTCACCCCGGGATGGTGCCGCCGGATCGCGTCAAGCAAGCCCCAGTCCATCTGCGGCCAAAGCGACAACCCCTTTGACGCCACGCTCATCTCGGTCACCGCGTCGAACTCATCAAGCAAGGCCAGCGGATCGCCGGTCTCGTAATACCCCCGATACAGATGATCGCCGACAAAGCCCGACAGGATCCGGCGATCTTCGGTCTGGCCCTTGCGGATGCGCCAGTCAGCAACGCGAAGCCCCGCCTTGTCCAGCGCCACGCCCAGCGTGGTGGTGCCCGATTTCGGCAAGCCCAGATTGATGATGCGCAAACGGCTCATACCCTGTCCTTTCGGCCCTCGGCGGCGCTCATTGCCGCACCAGCGCGCGGCGCGCCACATCGGTCTTGCGCCAATTCAGCACCCCGTTGCGGATGCCGCTGGCAATTGTGGAGCGCCACTCCGGGTCGCGCAGATTGCGCAGATCACGCGGGCTCGACAGGAACCCCACCTCGATCAGCACCGAGGGAATATCAGCAGCCTTGAGCACCGAAAACGCGGCCGAGCGTTTTGGCCGCCGGTTCATCGGCCCGCCCATATTGGTCATGCCCGAAATCAACGCGCTGGCCAGCGCCTCGGTCCGGGGTCGGGTCTCCTGCCGCGCGAGATCAAGCATGATGTCCGTCACCTCGTCATCCGCCGCGCTCAGATCCACCCCCGCCAGCAGGTTGGCGCGATCGTGCCGCTCTGCCAGCAACGCACTGGCCTTGTCCGAGGCCGACTTCGCCAGCACATAGACCGTGGCCCCATGCGCCAGCCCTTCCGACAGCGAATCGGCATGCAGCGACAGGAACACATCCGCCCCCGCCTGATGCGCCAGCGCCACCCGCCGCTCCAGCGACACGAACCGGTCATCGTCGCGGGTCATCACCACCTCGAACCCGCCCGAGCGCAGCAGCACCTCGCGCAGCTCGCGCGCCAATGTCAGCATCAGGTCCTTTTCGCTGGAGGTACCAACCTCGGCCCCCGGATCAATGCCGCCATGGCCGGGGTCGATCACCACCAGCAGCGGCGCATCGGGATCGCGCGTCACCCGTCCCGGCAGCGGTGCCGGGACCGGCAAATCCCAGCGCGGATCATAGGGCGGGCCGGCGGTCGCGGCGAAATCCTCGGGTGAGACCGGTTTGAGCCGCACCGCCAGATGCGCCGCCGCCGTCACCGCGTCGATCTTCAGCCCGGCCTGCGTCACCGCCATCGGCCCGGCCAGTTCCAACACCATGCGCGACCAGCCGGGCACATAGGCACCGAACTGCGCCTTCCGGATGCGGTCGGTTTGCACCAGCGCCCCGGATTTGAGCCCGCTCCAGTCCACCTCCTGAAAATCCAGCACCAGCCGCGGCGGCCCGTCCAGCGTGAACAGCCGATAGGGCACGCCTTGGCTCAGATGCAGGTCGATGCCGACCTCGCGGCGGCTCGCGGCGGTGATCCGGCTCTGCTCCGCATCGATCCGCGCCAGCCCGGAAAACTCCTGCGCCGGGGCCGGGCCCGCCAAGGCCCAGATCGCGGCCAAAATCGTCAAAATCCTGCCAGTCACACGCACCGCCCGCTCTCTCATCACACCCCTGCCGTCACGTCGCGGACCGCTTGCCCCACGATAGCCCAGCGCAGCGGGCTTGGGAATGTCGGAATTCGCCTGCAGCGGGAATGCAGGCCGGGGGCCCTGCCCCCGCTGCGGCTGCGCCGCACCCCCGGAGTATTTTGGGCCAGAAAAAGGTGAAAGAGCCCTTAGCCCCGCGCCTGCATGAAGCGGGCCAACCGCGCCAGCCCCTCCTCGATGTCGGCGGTCGCGCGCGCATAGGAGAACCGCAGCGTCGTCGCCCCGCGCGCCGGATCGAAATCCAGCCCCGGCGTCACCGCCACCCCCGCCTTGTCCAGAATCTCGGCGGCAAAGGCGCGGCTGTCGCTGGTGAATTCCGACACATCGGCATAGAAATAGAACGCCCCATCAGGCGGCGCGATCTTGTCGAACCCGGCCTGCGGCAGTCCCGCCTGCATCAACGCTCGGTTGGTGCGGTAGACCTCCAGATTGGCCTCCAGTTCCTCGCTGCATTCCATCGCCGCCAAGGCCGCCACCTGGCTTGCATGCGGGGCGCAGATGAACATGTTCTGCGCGATCCGCTCCAGCACCCGCACATGATCCTCGGGCACCACCATCCAGCCGACGCGCCAACCGGTCATCGAGAAATACTTGGAGAACGAGTTGATCACATAGACATCATCGCTGATCTCCAGCGCCGTCACCGCCTTTTTCTCGTATTCCAGCCCGTGATAGATCTCGTCGCTGATAAAGGCGGCGCCCTGCCCCTGCGCCGCACCGATCAAGGCGCCAAGCGCCTCATGGTCCAGCATCGTGCCGGTGGGATTGGCGGGCGAGGCCACCATAAGCCCGGCCAGATCCATCCCGGCGAAATCCGCCGCCACCGGCTGATAGCGGTTCTTTGGCGCGGTGGGCAGATCGACAGGCACCATCCCCAGCGCCTTGAGGATCTGCCGGTAGGATGGGTAGCCCGGCGCGCCGATCCCGACCTTGTCGCCGCTATCGAACAGCGCCGTGAACGCCAGAATGAAGGCCCCGGAGGAGCCCGGCGTGATCACCACCCGCTCCGGGTTCAAATCGACATTATACCATTCGCCATAAAGCTGCGCGATGCGCGCCCGCAGCGCCGGCAGCCCCAACGCCACGGTATAGCCCATCGCATCCTGATCCAGCGCGGTTTTCAATGCCTCAATCGCCGCTTTCGGTGCGCCGGTGCTGGGCTGACCCACCTCCATATGAATGATGTGACGCCCGGCCTCCTCGGCCTGGCGGGCGGATTCCATCACATCCATCACAATGAAGGGATCGACCTTGGATCGGGTTGAGTTTCGCATGATCTGCTCCCATGGTTGCACCATGGCTATTGAGCGTTTCTCCCCGCTGGCGTCAATCCCGGCCCCGGCGTTCTGTGAGCTCGTTCTGTGTGCGGACGCGCTGCGCCCTTGCGACGCCTTGCGCCCGCAGCTTCCCCTTGGCAAACCTTGGCAACGCGCCCGCGATGTGTTGAGTGCCCCCTGAAAGTCACCGAAAAGGAACTGACGATGATCCGATTTGCCGCCCCGGCCCTGACCGCGCTTGCCCTTTTGGCCGGCCCGGCACAGGCGCTTGACCTGACCCAGATGAGCGATGCCGAGCGCACCGCCTTTCGCGCCGAGGTGCGATCCTATCTGATGGACAATCCCGAGGTCATCCTCGAATCCGTACAGCTTCTGGAGCAGCGCCAAGCCAGCGCCGAGGCCAAGGCCGATTTCGACATGGTCGCGGACAATGCCGACGCCATCTTCAACGACGGCTTTTCCTGGGTCGGTGGCAATCCAGACGGCGACATCACCCTGGTGGAGTTCATGGATTACCGCTGTGGCTATTGCCGCAAGGCCGTGCCCGAGGTCCAGCAACTGCTGGAGCAGGACGGCAATATCCGCTTCATCGTCAAGGAATTCCCGATCCTGGGCGAAGCGTCGCTGATCTCTTCGCGCTTTGCCGTGGCGACCAAACAGGTGGCTGGCGACGACGCCTATGAACAGGCCCATACCGCCCTGCTCGACCTTCAGGGCGATCTGAGTGACGTGGTGCTGCGTCGTCTGGCCGAGGGGCTGGGTCTGGACGCCGACGCGATCCTGGCCCAGATGGACAGCGACGAGGTCACCGACGAGCTGAGCAAGACCCGCGATCTTGCACAAAAACTTCGGATCAGCGGCACCCCCACCTTTGTGCTGCAGGACGAGCTGCTGCGCGGCTACCTGCCGGTTGACCAGATGTCGGCAATCGTGACGGAAAAGCGCGCCGCCGAGTAACGGCATAAGGCCTGCACGACAGACCGGAAAGGCGCGCCCCCCAATGGGAGGCGCGCCTTTTTCTTTGGCAACTATCGTGACAGGCCTCAGGCGGGGTAAAACGCAAACCGCCCGCCCCGGATCTCCGGGACGGGCGTCAAGGGAACGGGCCAGTGAACGGCCCGCGAACACTCCCCCAAGTTCTTATTTCAGCGCTGCGTCCGAAATCTCCATCGTATAGGCGCCAACCGGTGCCGACGAGATCACAGGGTCCGAACCGCCACCCAGCAGGATTTTCACCGTGCGCTCATAGTCAGCCGGGTCCAGTGCCCCGTTCGAGCCGGCGGTCAGCTTGGCAATTTCGCTCATCATGCGCTTCTGGTGCTTTTCGGTCTGCGCACCGGATTCGTCATTGTCGAGAACGATCATCGCGGCTTCGTCCGGATGGGCCTCGGCATATTTCCAGCCTTTCATCGAGGCGCGGACAAATTTGACCATCTTCGCCTTGAAGGCTTCGTCAGCGAGATTGTCTTCCAGCACATAAAGGCCGTCTTCCAGCGTGGCGACACCTTCTTCTTCGTATTTGAAGGTCACCAGATCGTCGGGCGCGATCCCCGCATCAATGACCTGCCAATATTCGTTGTAGGTCATGGTCGAGATGCAGGCTGCCTGTTTTTGCAGCAGCGGATCGACGTTGAAGCCCTGCTTCAGAACCTCGACACCGCCCTCGGAGCCATCGGTGGGGATGCCCAGCGTCGCCATCCAGCTCAGGAACGGGTATTCGTTGCCGCCAAACCAGACGCCCAAGGTCTTGTCCTTGAAATCTTCAGGACCCTTGATGCCGCTTTCCTCAAGACAGGTCAGCATCATGCCCGAGGATTTGAACGGCTGTGCGATATTGACCAGCGCAAGGCCCTTTTCGCGGGCAGCCAGCGCCGAGGGCATCCAGTCGACGGTCACATCCGCGCCGCCACCTGCCATGACCTGGGTCGGCGAGATGTCAGGCCCACCGGGCAGGATCGTCACGTCGAGGCCTTCGTCCTTATAGAACCCCTTGTCGAGCGCCACGTAATAGCCCCCGAACTGCGCCTGGGTGACCCATTTGAGCTGCAATTTCACGTCCTCGGCATGGGCCGCGCCCACTGAGAACGCGGCCAGCGCCGCCCCGATCATCCATTTTTTCATCTTCATGTTCTCCTGTTTATGGCCGGGATTTTCCTATCCCGGCTCCGATGATAAATTATTGCCCCGCGCCCCGACGCCTCAGCGGTCGGATCGTTGCGAGGGATGCCAGAAGGTCACGGCCTTCTCCATGGCGGCCACGAGACCATAAAACCCCGTGCCTGCCAAGGCCGCGACCGTGATTTCCGACCAGACCAGCGGCATGTCCAATTGCCCCACGGCGGTCGAAATACGAAAGCCCATGCCCCGCGTCGGCGAGCCGAAAAATTCCGCCACGATGGCCCCGATCAGCGCCAGCGTGGTGGCGATCTTGAGCCCGTTGAACAGAAATGGCATCGCCGCCGGCAGCCGCAGTTTGGTCAACGCCTGCCCGTAGCTGGCCGAATAGGTCGCCATCAGATCGCGCTGCAGCGGATCGGTCTCCTTGAGACCCGCAACCATGTTCACCAGGACCGGAAAGAACACCATCACCACCACGACCGCGGCCTTTGAGTGCCAGTCAAAGCCGAACCACATCACCAGGATCGGGGCGATGCCCACGATTGGCAGGGCGGCGACGAAATTGCCCACCGGCAACAACCCGCGCTGCAGGAACGGCGAGCGGTCGATCAGCACCGCGACAAGAACAGCCGCCGTGCAGCCGATCAGATAGCCCGACAAGGCCCCTTTCAGGATCGTCTGGGCGAAATCCATCCACAGGACATCGGTGCTGTCGACGAAACGCGCGGCGATCTGGCTTGGCGCGGGCAAGATCACCGGGCTCACGTTCAAGCCCCGCACAATGCCCTCCCACAGGAACAGCAACGTCGCCCCGAACAGCGCCGGCACCAGCATCTTTGCCCACCGCGCCTGCGCGCAGCGCGCAGCGATCTGCCAGCAGGCAACGGTGGCCAAGGCCCAGAACAGCAGCGACCCAATCAGCACGCTCATTGTGCCATCCCCATCCGTTTCAGAACCACGCGTTCGATCACGCCGACCGCGACCACCAACATGCCAGCCAGTGCCGCGGCAGTGAACAGCGCGGCCCAGATCTGGATCGTCTGTCCATAATAGCTGCCCTGCAGCAACCGCGCGCCCAGTCCGGCGGTGGCCCCCGCCGGCAGTTCGGCCACGATCGTGCCGACCAGCGCCGCCGCGATCCCCACTTTCAGCGAGGCAAAGAAATAGGGCATCGAAGAGGGCAGACGCAGCTTCCAGAACGTATCCCCGCCACTGGCATTCCAGGTGCGCAACTGATCCAACTGCATCCGGTCGGGGGCGCGCAGCCCCTTCACCATGCCCACGAGGATCGGAAAGAAGCACAGCCAGGCGGCGATCAACGCCTTGGGCAACAACCCCTTGATCCCCAGACTCGCCAGAACCACGATCACCATCGGCGCGATGGCCAGGATCGGCACGGTCTGGCTGGCGATCGCCCAAGGCATCACGCTCATATCCATGGAGCGCAGATGCACGATCCCCACCGCCAGCGCGATTCCCGCCGCCGTGCCGATGACAAAGCCCAGCATCGTGGCCGAAAAGGTAATCCAGCCATGGCGCACAAGGCTGCGTTTAGAGGTCACCTTCTGCCCGGCCAGCCCCTTCCACAGCCCCTGCGCCACCTGATGCGGCGCCGGCATGACCGGACGCTCCTGCACCATGGTGGCCGCGACAAGCTGTGAAAAACTCACCTGTTCGTCGGCGCGCGCGGCCTGATCGCGCACCCATTTCGCATTCAGCGCCACCGCCGCGCAGTACCAGATCACCACGATCGCGGCGAGCACGGTCAGAACCGGAAGAACCACCTGTCTCATGACACCCGCCCCCCTGTTGCCCAAGGCATGTCCTGCGGCCCGACCGCGCGCCCGCTCCTCACTGACAGATCATTCGTCATAGGAATGCCCCGCCCGCAGCCCTTCGCGCACGCGATGGGCGATCTCGATGAACTCCGGAGTGTCGCGGATCTCCAGCGGTCGCTCCTTCGGCAATGTGCTTTCGATTACATCGGTGATCCGGCCCGGACGCGGGCTCATCACCACGATCCGGGTGCTCAGATACACCGCCTCGGGGATCGAGTGGGTCACGAAGCCGATGGTCTTGTTGGTCCGCGCCCAAAGCTTCAACAGCTGCTCGTTCAGATGGTCGCGCACGATCTCGTCCAGCGCGCCAAAGGGTTCGTCCATCAGCAGGATGTCGGCGTCAAAGGCCAGCGCGCGAGCGATGCTCGCCCGCTGCTGCATTCCGCCCGAAAGCTGCCAGGGGAATTTCTCACCAAAGCCTTCCAGATCAACCAGTTGCAGAACCTTCTGCACCCGCTCTTCCCGCTGCGCCCGACTATAGCCCATGATCTCCAGCGGCAGCATGATGTTTTTGGCGATGGTGCGCCACGGATACAGGCCCGCCGCCTGAAACACATAGCCATAGGCGCGATTGCGCCGCGCCTCGTCCGGGGTCATGCCGTTCACCGTGACGGTGCCGCCGGTGGGTTGCTCCAGCGCCGCCATCACCCGCAGAAAGGTGGTCTTGCCACAGCCCGACGGGCCGATGAAGCTGACGAAATCGCCCTTGTTGATGGTCAGGTTGACGTCCTTGAGCGCATGCACCGGGCCGTCATTGGTCTGGAACGTCAAATCCACACCTCGGGCCTCGATGACAGGGGGCGCTGCGACAGGGGGCGCTGCGACGTGCGAGGGGTCGGTCTGGGTGCTCGTTTCAGTGTTCATTGTACCGCCTTGATAAGTCGTGGATTTCGGGCCGCCCCCTTGGGCGGCCCGAGACCGGATTAAACGCCTGTGGCCGGGATGCCGCTGCGCGCGACGGGCCGCGGCGCGGTCAGATCTTTCCACTTCGACAGTGCGGTGTTGACGGTCGCATTCGGATCGCGGGCAACGAATTCGCCATGGCCTTCCTTGGCCTTCAGCTCGCCATTCTCCACCGCCACATAGCCGCGGGTCAGCACATAGCGCGGCAGCGCCGTCACCTCGATGCCCTCAAAGACGTTATAGTCGATGGAAGAGGCTTGCGCCTCAGCCGTGATGGTCTTGCCCATCCCCGGATCCATCACCACGATATCCGCATCCGCGCCCACAAGGATCGCCCCTTTCTGCGGGTAGCAGTTGAGGATTTTCGCGATATTGGTTGAGGTTACTGCCACAAATTCATTCATGGTGATCCGCCCGGTCTCGACCCCTTGGGTCCACAGAACCGGCAACCGGTCCTCCAGCCCGCCGGTGCCGTTCGGGATCTTCGAGAAATCGCCGACGCCATAGCGTTTCTGCTCGGTGGTAAAGGCGCAGTGGTCAGTCGCCACGCAAGACAGCGTACCCGAGGCCAGACCGGCCCAAAGGCTGTCCTGATGCTTCTTGTTGCGGAACGGCGGCGACATCACCCGGCGCGCGGCATGATCCCAATCCTCGTTGAAATACTCGCTCTCATCCAGCACCAGATGCTGGATCAGCGGCTCGCCCCAGACCCGCTTGCCAGCAAGCTTCGCGCGCCGGATCGCCTCATGGCTCTCCTCGCAGGAGGTATGGACCACATAGAGCGGCGCACCGGCCATATCGGCGATCATGATGGCGCGGTTGGTGGCTTCGCCCTCGACCTGGGTCGGGCGGGAATAGGCATGACCCTCGGGGCCGGTGTTGCCCTCGGCCAGCAGCTTGGCGGTCATCTCGGCGACCAGATCGCCGTTCTCGGCATGCACCAAGGGGGTCGCCCCCAGTTCGGCGCAACGCTTGAAGCTGGAGAACATCTCGTCGTCGTTCACCATCAGGCTGCCCTTGTAGGCCATGAAGTGCTTGAAGGTGTTGATGCCCTTTTCCTCGGCCACCACTTTCATCTCGTCAAAGACCTGCTCACTCCACCAGGTCACCGCCATGTGAAAGGAATAATCGCAGCAGGCGCGGGCCGATTTGTTGTCCCAGGTCTTCAGCGCATCCAGCAGGCTCTCACCCGGGCTTGGCAGCGCGAAATCGACCACCATGGTGGTGCCGCCGGCCAGCGCCGCGCGGGTGCCGGCATAGAAATCATCACTGGAATAGGTGCCCATGAAGGGCATCTCCAGATGGGTATGCGGGTCGATCCCGCCGGGCATCACGAAACAGCCTTGCGCATCAAGAATCTCATCCCCGCTCAGGTCGGGACCAATCTCGACGATCTTGCCGTCCTCGATCTTCACATCTGCCTTATAGGTCAGATCCGCAGTGACGACCGTGCCGCCCTTGATCACTTTGCTCATTCTTCATTACTCCCACGTTATTTTCGTCAGACCGAGGCATAGCACCCGATCGCATCCCCATGCACACCGATGTCGAGCGGCCCGAAATCGCTCTCGACACAGAGCGAAAAATACCCCGCCGTCGGAAGGTAGATCACCCGATAGCAGCCGTCCCCCCGCGTCACCGACCAGCATTTCTGGGTGATCCCACCAGAGAAATTCACCGTCACCAGACGCGGCGCGCGCAGGTTTTCCTTGAAGGCCGCAAGGGTCATCCGCCCCGCCCGGTCGCCCGCCGGATAGGCGGCGATTTCGCCCGCGATCAGCGTCTTGATCTGTTCCGGTACGGAATGCTCCGCCTTGTCCATCGCCGCTTTCCGGGCCCACACCCTTTTTCTGGCCTCAAATACTCCGGGGGAGTCGCGCAGGGCGCGACGGGGGCAGCGCCCCCGCCCCCGGTTTCGGGATCACTCCACGATTTCTGCCGTCTCCAACACCGCATGCAACAGCACATCCGTACTGGCCGACGCCCAATCCTTGGAAATATCCTCGGCTTCGTTATGGCTCAAACCATCGACGCAGGGGCACATCACCATGGTTGCCGGCGCCACCTTGGCGGCCCAACAGGCATCGTGACCGGCGCCCGACACCAGATCCATATGGCTATAGCCCAGCCGCTCAGCGGCATTGCGCACGTTCGCAACCAGTTCCGGCGCGAAGGTGACGGGATCGAAGTGCCCCACCGCCTCGACCGAACAGCCAACCCCCAGCCCGTCGCAGATCTTGGCGGCTTCGGCTTCGATCTTGGCGCGCATGGCGTCCAGCTTGGTCTGATCCGGCGTGCGGATATCGACGGTGAACACCACCGTCCCCGGCAGCACGTTGCGCGAATTGGGGCTGAAGGTCATCTGCCCGACACCGCCGACGGCATTGGGCTGGTTCTCCATCGCCACAACTTCCACCATCTCGAGGATCTTCGCCATGGCGAGCCCCGCATTGGTGCGCATGTTCATCGGGGTCGATCCGGTGTGCGCAGCTGTACCGGTCAGGGTGAATTCCAGCCACCACAGGCCCTGGCAATGGGTGACAACACCGATTTGCTTGTTCTCGGCCTCCAGAATCGGGCCCTGTTCGATGTGCAGCTCGTAATAGGCATGCATCTTGCGCGCGCCGACCTCTTCATCGCCGACCCAGTCGATCCGCTTCAGCTCTTCGCCATAGGTGTCGCCTTCAAGATCCTGACGGCCATAGGCATAGTCCAGCGAATGCACCCCGGCGAACACGCCCGAGGCCAGCATCGGCGGCGAGAACCGCGCGCCTTCCTCGTTGGCCCAGTTGGTCACCACGATCGGATGCTTGGTCTTGACCCCAAGGTCGTTCAGCGTGCGCACCAGTTCCAGCGCGCCCAGCACCCCCAGAACCCCGTCGTACTTGCCGCCGGTCGGCTGGGTATCAAGGTGCGAGCCGACATAGACCGGCAGCGCGTCGGGGTCTTCACCCGGACGGGTCATGAACATGGTGCCCATCTTGTCGACACCCATGGTCATGCCGGCGGCCTCACACCATTTCTGGAACAGCGCCCGCCCCTCGGCATCTTCGTCGGTCAGGGTCTGACGGTTGTTGCCACCCGCAACACCCGGGCCGATCTTGGCCATGTCCATCAGGCTGTCCCAAAGACGGTCGCCGTTGATTTTAAGATTTTGCGCCGGTGCGGCCATCGCTCGCACTCCCTTATTGATTTATTGTCTTCATGTATGATTTGACCAAACGGTCAAACACACGCTAACACGGGTGCCGCACCAGTCAAGAAATTGCCGTGGCACAAAACCCTTTCCTCGCCCTAAAAATGGGCATGGTCGAAAAAACAGGCACCTTTGCAAGAACGGAGTCACCATCCGATGCCCAAGGATCGCGCCCCAACCCGAATCCAGCAGAAAAACCGCGCCGCCATTCTTGACGCCGCGCTCGACGTGTTCTCGGCACAAGGGTTTCGCGGCGCCACCGTTGACCAGATTGCAACGGTCGCGGGGCTGAGCAAACCCAACCTGCTGTATTATTTCCCCTCCAAGGAAGCGATCCACAACGAGGTTTTGAGCCAGCTTCTGGACACTTGGCTTGATCCCCTGCGCGCGCTCGACCCGGCGGGCGATCCGCTGGAGGAAATTCTGGCCTATGTGCAGCGCAAGCTTGAGATGAGCCGCGATTACCCGCGCGAAAGTCGGCTGTTCGCCAATGAGATCGTGCAGGGGGCGCCGCGCATTCACGACGTCCTGTCCACCGATCTCAGGGCGCTGGTCGACGAAAAAGTTGCGGTGATCAAGGCTTGGAGCGACGCCGGCCGTATCGCGCCGGTGCATCCCTATCACCTGATCTTCTCGATCTGGTCGCTGACCCAGCATTACGCCGATTTCGAGGTCCAGGTGCGCGCGGTTCTGGGCGAAGAAGATCCCTTTGCCGCCACCCCGGAGTTCATGGAAACGCTCTATCGGCGACTGCTCACCCCAAACTGAGCTGAACCGGTTAGCGTCAAACCAGATTACGCCAAACCAGTTTGGGCCGAAAGGGCGGGACACGGCTGTGGCCCGCCCCATCCTCACTCTGCCGCCTGAACTGCTGACGGGTTGTTGGGATGCGTGGTCCAGTTGGCGTAATCGCCCTGCACCACCTTGCCGGTGCGCGGATCAACCTCACCCGGCGTCACCGCCTCCATGCTGATGCAGTTCTCGACCGGGCAGACTTCGACGCACAGGTTGCAGGCCACGCATTCGGCGTCGTTGACCTCGAACACCCGGTCCTCTTTCATCCAGATCGCCTGATGGCTGGTATCCTCGCAGGCGGCATAGCAGCGGCCGCATTTGATACAGGCGTCCTGATCAATCTTGGCCTTGCTGACGTAGTTCAGGTTCAGATATTTCCAATCGGTGACATTGGGCACCGCCTGACCGATGAAATCAGCGGTCGAGGTATACCCCTTTTCGTCCATCCACTGGCTCAGCCCGGCTTTCATCTCTTCGACGACGCGGAAACCATAGGTCATCGCGGCGGTGCAAACCTGCACATTGCCCGCGCCCATCACCATGAATTCCGCCGCATCGCGCCAGGTGGTCACACCGCCAATGGCGCTGATCGGCTTGCCGGTGGTTTCCGGGTCGCGGGCGATCTCGGCCACCATGTTCAGCGCGATCGGCTTCACCGCCGGGCCGCAATATCCGCCATGGGTGCCCTTGCCGTCCAGCGTCGGCTGCGGCGCCATCTGGTCCAGATCGACCGAAATGATCGAGTTGATGGTATTGATCAGCGACACCGCATCGGCATTGCCAGCAAAGGCCGCCCGCGCCGGGTTGCGAATGTCAGAGATATTCGGCGTCAGCTTCACGATCACCGGCTTGGAATAGTACTGCTTGCACCATTGCGTCACCATCTGGATGTATTCCGGCACCTGCCCCACGGCCGAGCCCATGCCGCGTTCCGCCATCCCGTGCGGGCAGCCGAAGTTCAGCTCGATCCCGTCGGCGCCGGTCTCTTCGACCAAGGGCAGGATCGCTTTCCAGCTTTCCTCGTCACAGGGCACCATCAGCGACACGATCAGCGCCCGGTCGGGATAGTCTTTTTTGACGCGGGTGATCTCTTCCAGATTGGTCTGCAACGGCCGGTCGGTGATCAGCTCGATATTGTTGAGCCCCAGCAGCCGCCGGTCAGCGCCATAGATCGCGCCATAGCGCGGCCCGTTCACGTTCACCACCGGCGGCCCTTCCGAGCCCAGCGTCTTCCACACCACACCGCCCCAGCCCGCCTCATAGGCGCGGCGTACGTTGTATTCCTTGTCGGTCGGCGGCGCCGAGGCCAGCCAGAACGGGTTGGGGCTTTTGATGCCCAAGAAATCTGTTGTTAAATCAGCCATTTATGCGGCCTCCCTATCATGTCTCAGGTTATCTCTGATTATTTTTGCCCGATGCGCGAAGACCTGGCTCCGCGTCAGGTGCAGACCGGATTGGCCCGCCTTTTCGATCATGTCGCGCAGCTGCGGACGGTTGGCGTTCAGCCCGGAAAGGGCCTCGGCCAAAGCGGCCACGTCACCGCGCTCCACCAGAATTCCAGCCCCCTGTTCCGCCACCAGACTTTGGGCAAAGGGGTCGCGAAACCCGACCAGCGGCGTTGCCGAAAACAGCGTCTCGATCAGGATACGCGGGGATTCATCCGTCATGTGACAGAACAGCAGAACATGGGCGCGCCGTAGAATACCCAGAACCGTGGACCGGTCCGAGACGAAACCGTGAAAGCGGATATGCTCGCTCAGGCCCAACCGGGTCGCCAAGGCGCGCATCTCTTCCAGTTGCGGCCCATCCCCGGCCCATTCGGCAACAAAGTCCACCCCGGTTCCCGCCAATCGCGCCAGCGCGTCGATCCACAGCAATCCGCCCTTCATCTGATCCGCCCGCCCGACATAGCAGATCCGGATCGGGCCTGCCCCGGCGCCCGCCAGCTTGTCGGCCAGCTGATCCTCCGGGATGCGGTCGGCCTGTTCGAGGTGGACGTCCTCGACGATCTGCGCGTTGCGGGTCAGCCCGGCAAAGCGGTCATAGACCGTCTGCCCATGCAGCAGCGCCAGATCGGCGTTCTTGAGCAATCGCGCCTCGGTCCGCGCCGTGATGCGCGATTTCAGCCCGGCCCTGGCCCGCCCCTTGACGCTGCCGTCATGCGCCGCGGCAAAGACCTGGGATTCGACCCGGTCGAACCAGATCCCATGCGGGATGCCGTGGGCATGGGCCAGCCGCGCGCCGACCACGCCCCAGTCGCCAATCCAGCCGCCAATGGCAAACAACCTGAAATCAGCCCGCCGCAACGCGTCGAGCAGGGTTTTCTGCACCGCCGATCTTGTCCGCAGATAGGTCGGCAGGTGATAGCCGTCCGGCAGTTCGATCAGCTCAAACGTTGGGGGGTCGATCCCCTCTCCGCTGACCTCGATCCATCCCGCAGGAGGCTGACCCGTCTTGCAGACCGAACAGGCGATCACCCGGTCGAAATCCTGTTGCCAGGCCTTCAACCCACTGACGGTCTGCGCCTCGACATAGAGGCGGCCTTCGTCACGATAGAAGGGCGCGCCCAAGGTCAGGAAAAGGGTGTCCAAAGTGGTGCCTCCGAAGTCAGGACTGGGTCGGGGGATCACGATCCCCCGAGCGATCCTAGCACGATGTCAGCTTTGCGTGGATGTCCATCGCCGCGTCGCGGCCCTCGGCCACGGCGGTCACGGTCAGATCCTCGCCGCCGCTAGCGCAGTCGCCGCCAGCCCAGACGTCCGCGACACTGGTCCGGCCCGGCCCGCTGACCGCGATCTTGCCGCCCTCCAGCGCCACGCCATCCGGCGCGCCGTCCAGCGTCTGGCCGATCGCCTTGAACACCTGATCGGCGACCAAGGTCACCGTCTCGCCCGTGCCCTTGACCCGGCCATCCTCGACATTGGTGTATTCCAGCTCGATCCCGGTCACAGCGCCATCGCCTAGAATGGCCACCGGCATCACGTTGAACATCAGCTTGACGCCCTTTGCCGCGGCCAGATCCTGTTCAAACGGGCTAGCCGGCATCGCGTCCCGACCCCGACGATAGGCGATGGTCACGTTCTGCGCGCCCAACAGCGAGGCCTGCACCGCGGCGTCCACCGCCGTCATGCCGCCGCCGATCACCACCACGTTGCGGCCCACCGGCAGACTGCCCAGATCATCGGACTGGCGCAAATCCTCGATGAAATCGACCGCGTCGCGCACGCCGGACAGATCCTCGCCCGCGGCGCGCAGGGCATTGACGCCCGCCAGACCGATGGACAGGAACACCGCGTCATAGTCTGCCTTCAGCGCATCCAGCGACAGACCAGAGCCCAGCGCCTTGCCGGTCTCAACGGTGATGCCGCCGATCTTGAGCAGCCAGTCGACCTCGCGCGCGGCGAAATCATCGGTGCTCTTGTAGGCGGCGATGCCAAACTCGTTCAGCCCGCCGGGCTTGCCCTTGGTCTCAAACAGGCTCACGTCATGGCCCAGCATGGCCAGACGATGCGCACAGGACAGCCCCGCCGGCCCCGCCCCGACAACCGCCACGCGCTTGCCCGTGGCGTCTGCGCGGGTAAAAGGATGCGTGCCGCGCGCCATCAAGGTGTCGGTAGCATAGCGTTGCAGCCGCCCGATCTCGACCGGCTTGCCCTCGGCCGCCTCACGGACACAGGCCTCTTCGCACAGCGTTTCGGTCGGACAGACCCGCGCGCACATGCCGCCCAGAATGTTCTGGCTCAGAATGGTCTGCGCCGCCCCTTCGGGCTGGCCCACCTGAATCTGGCGGATGAACAGTGGGATATCAATATCGGTGGGACATGCGGTGACGCAGGGCGCGTCATAGCAGAAATAGCAGCGATCCGCCGCCACGGCTGCCTCATGCGGGGCATAGGCGGAATGCAAGTCACTGAAATTTGAGGCAATTTCATCTTCGGACAGACGACCTGCCACGATCCCGGATGCCTGATGGCCTTGTGCCATTGGGTGTCTCCCTGTTTCTTTTCTTTCACCCAGACTGCCACAAACGAATTTTTTATCAATTGGTAAAATTTGCAATTCGGCACAAAAAATCCATCACCCGCCCCTCATGCTTAAAAATCAAGCAGTTGAGGGCGGGCGGTTTTATCCTGTCTGCGCGCCGCCACGCCGCAAATGCGCCGCAAACAGGACAGGCCGGGTCAGGGCATCAGTACGCTGGCACGGGAAAACTGCGCCCGCTCGGTGCTCAGATCGTCATAGGTCAGCTCGATATCAACGGTGCCAATCGATCCCGGCGGATAGATCAGCATCGGGTTACCGTCGCTCTCAAGAATCGCGTTCGGGGTCGAAAATTCCTCGTGACAGGCGGGCAGCGGCCAAACCTGCAGCGGGCCACCATTGACGCCAAAGCGCATCTGAACCAGCCCACAGCGCCACGACCAGATCTGCGTCACATAGAGGTAATCCAAGCCCTCGTATTGGCGCACGGCGATCCAGTTCGCCTTGGTGGCCGACAGGATCGGCTTGATCTCGATCGCGGTGGTATACCGGCCACTGGGAATCTGCGGCTCGGCCATCAACTGGGGCCCGGAAGGCGCCAGAAAGACCGGAGCCGCCTCCGCCTGCGCGGTCACCTTCGGGGCAAGGAAGGCTGGCGGCGCATCACCCCCTGCCACCCCGGTCCCTGGTGCCAAGAACACCGGCGGCGCCTCGGAGGCCTGTTCTGCCTTGCCCGCCGGCGCAAGAAAGGTTGGCGGCGCGCTGGCTGTCTCCTGCCCCGGAGCTGCTGCCGGCTCAGTAGCCGGGGCGGTCACGGTGGCCGCCGGGGCTGGCGGCAGTGCTGCCGTGGTCCGCGCCACCTCTTGCCCGGCGGATTGCACCGTCACCGCGAACATCACCAGAAAAAGCTCTAGCATCGTATCCCTCCGAAATTCCCTGATCCAAAATCAAATTGCGGGCTTTTGGGGACGCCGTACGCGCCCTATACTGCCCACATCAAGCAGTCGCCGCGCAATTCATCCCGCGGCAAGGAAACTATGGCAAATAATCCGACCCCTAGCCAAGCGTTCAATATCGTTGTCGTCGGCCAAACCGGTCGGCTGCAATACGAGGCGCTGTTGTTTGCCGCCTCGCTGCGCGCGATGTCGCCCGACTTCACCGGGCGTCTGTTCGTCGCGGTGCCGCAGGCCGGGCCGCTTTGGGCAAGCGACCCCGCGATCCACAACAGCGAAGTGCTTGACGCGCTTGGGCGGCTCGGAGCCGAAATCGTGCCGTTTCAATCACAGGTCTTCGGTGCCGCCTACCCGCAGGGCAACAAGATCGAATGCCTCTCGTCCCTGCCCGCGGGCGAGCCCTTTGTGTTCTTTGACACCGACACGCTGGTGACCGGTGATCTCGCCCATGTGCCGTTCGATTTCGACCGCCCCGGCGCCTCGCTCCGGCGCGAGGGGACATGGCCCGAACCCACCCTCTATGGGCCGGGCTACGGGGCGATGTGGAAATCGCTGTATGATCGCTTCGGGCTGGAGTTCGAGAGCAGTCTGGATCCGACCCAGCCGGACGAATACTGGCAGAAGTACCTTTATTTCAACGCCGGTTATTTCTTCCATCGCTGCCCGCGGTTGTTTGGCGCGCGCTTTCTCGACTATGCCCGCAGCATCCGCGACGACCCGCCGGTCGAACTGGTCGGGCAAAGCCTCGATCCCTGGCTCGATCAGATCGCGCTGCCGCTGGTGGTGCATTCCTTTGGTGGCGGGCGCGACGCGCTGCCCCCTGGCCTGCTGGACGGCGATGTGACCTGCCACTACCGGCTGTTTCCGCTGCTCTATGCCCGCGAAAGCGACCGGGTGGTCGAAGTGCTGGAACAGGTCGCCGCCCCCAACAAGATCAAGAAAGTGCTGAAAGGCTATGAGCCGATCAAGCGGCTGGTCTATCAGGGGCGCGGCGAAAAGGTGCGAGCGCTGTTCGATCAAGACAACCTGCCCCGCAAGGAACAGGCGATCCGCAATCGGATCAAATCCAACGGGTTCTGGATGCGATAACGGGGGACGCGCCCCATGAAAAAGGCCGCCCCACCGGGACGGCCCCTTTTAACTTGCGCAAGACAGCCGGGTCAGGCGGCAGGCTTCTCCAGCAGGGTGTAGGAGGTGATAACCTCGTCCTTCACCTGCGCCCGCATGATCTTGCCATCGGCGTCGCGCTTGCTGCGGGCACCCACGGCGCGCTTGATCAACCGGCCGAACTGCTGGTTCAGCGCCACGCCAGCGCGATTGGTCAGCTTTGGTTTGCCCGCCTCGGTCACAGCTGCCGTATACATGCCAGCAAATTTCGGATCCGCATGGGCGCGCTTGATCACTTTGAGGATGAAATCGGCGTCAAACGCCCCCTCTTGGTCCATCGTCTGCGCCAGCTTGATGACATGGTCGATCACCCCCCGGCGCGCGCTGATTTGCGCCGCCAGCGGATCGCCAGCCGGCGCAGTTTCCAGAATATGGCTTTCGGCCAGCTTCTGCAGGAAATGCCCCATATCCATGCCTTCGGCCTTGGCTTGGGCCGCAAGGGATTTGCGCACTTCGGTTTGAAAGGTCACCGTGACCTTGTTGGCGGCGGCCATACGATCCATCCGCACCTTGCGGCGGGCTGCTTGATCTTCGGGCTGGGCCTCAGCCGAGGAAGAGGCGGATTTCCCGGCACCTTTGCCGCCGAACTTCTTGCCCGGTTTCGCGGTATCCGTGACAGCTTTGAGTTTGATTGCCATGTTGCACCTCAATGAATAACATACCGCAGCAATATGGTGATACGCACGACCTGTCAACATACATTTGCAGTATGTTTTAGGCGTATTCTACGCATATCCTCCTGCCTCGGCCTGCAGCTGGCGCTGCACCAATCACACCCGGATCGCCCACATCCAGACCGCATCCAGACGGTGTCTCACATCCCCTTTTTGATATGTTTAATTGGGGTTCCGCCACCTTTCGCCGTGGTTGCCATGCCAGCGGCAATGGCCTAACCCTTTGCGCGACATTCGATCCATCCGAGGAGGGACACCCCAATGACCGACGCGCCGCAATACGGTTTCGACACCCTGCAAATCCACGCCGGAGCCCGGCCAGACCCGGCCACCGGCGCGCGACAGACGCCGATTTATCAGACCACCGCCTATGTCTTTCGCGATGCCGAACACGCCGCCGCCCTCTTCAACCTGCAAGAGGTGGGCTATATCTATTCGCGCCTGACCAACCCGACCATCGCCGTGCTGCAAGAACGCATGGCGACGCTTGAAGGTGGCGTCGGCGCGGTCTGTTGCTCCTCTGGTCATGCGGCGCAACTGATGGCTTTGTTCCCGCTGATGAGCCCCGGCAAGAATATCGTTGCCTCGACCCGGCTGTATGGCGGAACAATGACCCAGTTCAGCCAGACCATCACGCGGTTCGGCTGGTCCGCCAAATTCGTCGATTTCGACGATATCGAGGCGGTGAAAGCGGCCATCGACGATGACACCCGCGCGGTGTTTGGCGAAACCATCGCCAACCCGGGCGGCTATGTCACCGACATCCCGGCGCTGGCCAAAGTAACCGAGGCCGCCGGTATTCCGCTGATCATCGACAACACCTCGGCCACGCCATACCTGTGTCGGCCGATCGAACTGGGCGCCACGCTGGTGGTGCATTCGATGACCAAATATCTGACCGGCAACGGCACCGTCATGGGCGGCGCGGTAGTTGATTCGGGCAAATTCGACTGGTCGGCCAGCGACAAGTTTCCCTCGCTCAGCCAACCCGAGCCCGCCTATCACGGCCTGAAATTCCACGAAACCTTCGGGCCGCTCGCCTTTACCTTCCACGGCATCGCCATCGGGCTGCGCGATCTGGGCATGACCCTGAACCCGCAGGCGGCGCATTACACCTTGATGGGGATCGAAACCCTGTCGCTGCGGATGGAACGGCACTGCCTGAACGCGCAGAAAGCCGCCGAATGGCTTGAAACCAACCCGCATGTGGAAACGGTGACCTATGCCGGGCTGCAAAGCTCTCCCTATCATGCCCGCGCCAAGGCGCTGTTTCCCAAAGGCACCGGCGGGTTGTTCACCATCGCGCTGAAGGGCGGCTATGAAGCCTGCGTAAAATTCGTCGAAAATCTGGACCTGTTCAGCCATGTGGCCAACTTGGGCGACACCCGCTCGCTGGTCATCCACCCGGCCAGCACCACCCACCGCCAGCTGACCGAAGAACAACAGATCGCGGCCGGGGCGGGCCCCAACGTGGTACGCATCTCGATCGGGATCGAGGATATCAACGATCTGATCGGCGATCTGGATCAGGCCCTCGCCAAGGCCACCGCCTGAGCGCGCCTGACCGTTCCTGTCGAGCGCGCCTTTCGACAAGAGATTTAGAAAAGCCCCGGCCAGTGGTCGGGGCTTTTTCATGTCCGCCCGTGACACCCCGCGGCCAAAGGCACAAGGGTGCGACGCAGCGCCGGGCGGGTCCGCTCACTCCGCGATGGCAAACACCATCGACACCTGCGCCTCGACCGTGATCTCTCCGGCGGCGATCGGTGCGCCGCCCGGACTGGCGCGCATGGCCATCTCGGCCATCTGCATCGGCCGCCCGACGCCCTGCGCCTCGATCGACTGAATCGGGCCCAACGTCACGCCCGCCGCCCCGGCCAGCAACGCCGCCCGCGCCATCGCATCGGCCACCGCCCGCTTTCGCGCCTCGTCCATCAGCGGATCAGACTCTTGAACCCCAAAGCGCAAGCCATTGAAATCATTTACGCCATCTTCGATCACCGCATCCAGAACGCCCCCCAGATCGGCAAGGTCGCGCACCCGCACCGACACCGTGTTCGAGGCAACAAAACCGGTGATCTGGCGGCGTTTCTCCCCCGTCGGGTCCGGATCAGACCAAAGCGGGCTCAACGACAGATCGCGCGTTTGCAGATCACGCGACGCGATGCCCATCCCGGTCAGCCGGTCCAGCACCTTGGCCACGGCCTCTGACGTCGCCTGCATCGCCGCACGCGCCTCCTTGGCCTCATGGGTCACCCCCAGCGTGATCGTCGCCATATCCGGCGCGGCCTCTACCCTTCCCTCTCCGGTCACGGTGATGTGGCGGGCGGCCTCCTCGGCCCGCACATCCGTTGCCGACAGGGCAAAAAACAACGGGGCCAACAGGGCACAAACCAAGGGCGCTGTGGCTGAAATCCGTCTTGTCACGACATCTCTCCTTTGTGGTCTTTGTCCCAGACTGCGCCACCGCCGCGCCCATCGGCAAGATACCGCCGTGTGTTTTTCTTTTCCTCGGCAAACTCCTGCTTTATGCTCCGGCATGGGCGCAATCTGTGCCCCCAGAAACGGGTTGGGTAGTATTTCGACAGTATGAAACCAGGTTTCGCGCTCTCTCTTTCGTTCGAGGGTATTTCCCTGTTGCACCGCGCCGCCGGTGGCTGGCGTCGTGTCGGCGACGTGACCCTCGACGTGCCCGATCTTTCGGTCGCCCTCAACGATCTGCGCGACACGGCGCTGCGTCTCCAGCCCGAGGGGCTGAGTTGCAAACTGATCATTCCCAACGACCAGATTCGCTATCTGACGCTGGAGACCGGCCGCGACGAAGGCGAAGCGCGCCGGGCCAAGGTGCGTGCGGCGCTGGATGGTGCGACGCCCTATGCGGTGGAGGATCTGGTCTTCGACATCTCGGTCGAGGGGCACCTGACCCATGTCGCGGCGGTGGCCCGCGAAACCCTGGACGAGGCGGAAGCCTTTGCGATCGAAAATCACTTCAACCCGGTCAGCTTCGTCGCTATCCCCGGCGATCAGTCGTTTCTGGGCGAGCCGTTCTTTGGCGCGACGAAAAACGCCGGCAGCACCCAGATAGAGCCCGACGGCGTCGCCGTGGTGGTCACCGGCCCCGCCGTGTTCCCCGACCCCGAAAAAGCGGCGAAGGGCACGGCACAGTCCAAGGGTGCGGCAAAACCCGCGAGCGCGACACAACCTGATACACACCCCAAGGGCCCCTCGGCTCAGGTGCAGGCCCCGGCTCAGACGCAAAAGGCCAACCTCGAACCGGCCCCGCCCGAACCGGCCCCGCCCGCCATCGGGTTTTCCAGTCGCCGCGGCAAGGACGACACGAACGGCGCGGCTCCGGCCCTTGCCGGGGCCAGTCGCGGCGCCCAGCCCGACGCGGCGCACCCCGCCCCCGCCATCGCCGGGAGCGTCCCCGACAAAACCGGCGGCGCAGCCCCCATATCCACACCCGCCGCACCCAAACCAGCCTCCAAAGCCGTGCCGAAACCCGTGCCCGGCCCCACCGCGACTGCCGCCACCGCCACCGCCGATACGCAGCCGAGCGACGCAAAAGCCGACGCCGGAAAACCCGCGCGCGGCGCCGCGATCCTGAACCGTGCCAAGTCCCGCCTGATCCGCAGTAAACCGACCAAGCCCGGGCCCAAGCCAGCAACGCCCGCGCCTGCCAAACCTGCGTCCTCCAAACCGCCCCCTGCCAAACCGGCCCCCGCAAACCCCACGCCCCGGCCGATTGCGCAGCCCCCTGCCGATCAGGGCTTCACCGCCGCCGTCCCGATAAGCGAACCGCCGCGCGACGAGTCCGAGCGCATGACCGTATTCGGTGCCCGCCCGACGCAGCGGACCGGCGGCAAGCCACGCCATCTCGGCCTGATCCTCACGGTCGTGCTCCTGCTCTTCCTTGCGGCCATGGCAGCTTGGGCCACGCTCGGTCCCGAAGGCGGGTTTGCCCGGTTGTTCTCCCCCTCCACCGATCGGCAAGAGACCGCCACAGATCCCGCCCCGACCTCGCCCAAAGATGCTGGCCAAGAGACCGGCCCCGTCGACACTGGCTCCGAGATCGACAGCGACCCTGTAATCGACACCGGCCCCGCGCCGACGCAGCCGCCGCTGATCAGCGCAGTACCGCCGCAAACCCCGACCGGCGATCTGGCCACACCCGCGCCGCCCGCGCTCAGCGCGACCGACAGCGCCGTGCTTGACGCCCTGCGCGAAGACTCCGGGATCAGCCAGCCCGCCGCCCTCGACACCACCGCGCTCGATGTCCAGCAGATGCCGGAAACCGGCCCCGATCTGGAAACCGATCTGGAGCCCGAACCCGAAGCAGCCAACGATCTGGCGGGCAATCTGGCCGACAGTGATACGCTCTATGCGGCAACCGGCATCTGGACCACCGCCCCGGACACCCCGGAAACCCCCTCGATCATCGGGATGGACGACATCTATGTCGCCTCGATCGACCGCACCGACCTGTCGCAGGATGCCGTCGCCCTACCCGCCCCGCGCGATCTTGCCACCGACGCCGCGCTCAATGGCGTGACCTCGCCCGCCGCCGCTGGCACCGCCTTCGCGCTCGACGCTCAGGGCTTGGTGGCGGCAACACCCGAGGGCACAGTCACCCCCGACGGGATCACCGTCTATCAGGGCCGCCCCCCGGTGGTGCCGCCCGCCACCCCGCCACGGGTCAGCCCCGCCGACGACGCCGCGGAAGAGGCCGACGTGCTGCGCCTGCGGCTAGCCGGGTTCCGGCCCCGCCCGCGCCCGGGCGATCTGGTAGAACAAAGCGAGCGCACCCAGCTTGGCGGGCGCAGCCGCGCCGAACTGGGCGGGTTGCGCCCCCGCACCCGGCCCGCCAGCGCGCAGCAGACCGCCGCCATCGCTGCGGCCGTCGCTTCTGCCACTGCCGCGACCGATGGTGACGCCCCTTCCGCCCTCTCAAACCTGTCGTCAGCCACCGCGCAAGCCGTGGCCACCGCCTTGACCCCAAAGGCGCGCCCGCGCGAATTCCAACAGACCGTGCGCAATTCCGAACGCGCCTCGATCGGCATCCCCAACACCCAGACCGCCGCCGCTGCCGCCCCGGCCACCGTGACGCCCAGCATCCCGAGTTCGGCCTCGGTGGCGCGACAGGCCACGCTCGACAACGCGATCAATCTGCGCCGGGTGAATCTGATCGGCGTCTATGGCACCGCTGCAAACCGCCGCGCGCTGGTCCGTCTGGCCAGCGGCCGCTACAAAAAGGTCAAGGTCGGCGACAGCATCGACGGCGGCCGGGTGCTGGCGATTGGCGAAAGCCAGCTCCAGTATCAAAAGGGCGGTCGCAACCACACCCTGAAAATGCCCCAAAGCTGAACCGCCCGGCGCGGTCAAGATTACCCCAAAAGGTCAAGCTGTGGCGCGCTCAAACCGGCGCGTTCAAGGCTCTCAAAACGAAAACCGCGCGGACATCTCTGTCCGCGCGGCCCACTCGTTTCCAAATCACTCGTTCACAACCGACAAGGTAGCTCCCTCACTTGGTGGTCATCCCTTTACTTGGTGATGATCTCTGGCCCCATGAACGTGGTCGGCAGCCAGGTGGACAGCACCGGGATATAGGTCACCATGATCAGGAACACGAAAAGCACGGCAAGGAACGGCAGCGAGGCACGCACCACCCGCATCATCGGCATCCCGGCCACCCCGGAGGTGACGAAAAGGTTCAGCCCGACCGGTGGTGTGATCATGCCGATTTCCATGTTCACCACCATGATGATGCCAAGGTGAATCGGATCAATGCCCAATTCGATTGCAATCGGAAACACCAGCGGCGCCACGATCACGATCAGCCCCGAGGGCTCCATGAACTGACCGCCGATCAGCAGGATGACGTTGACGATCACCAGAAACATCACCGCACCAAAGCCCGCGTTCAGCATCATCGCCGCGATCTGCTGCGGGATCTGCTCATCGGTCAGCACGTGTTTCAGGATCAGCGCATTGGCGATGATGAACATCAACGTCACCGTCAGTTTGCCCGCCTCGAACAGCGTGTCACGGGTATCGCGGTGGAAGAACACGGTGATCAACGCCACCGGCTTCTGCAGCAGAGTTAGATTGCGCTCGCCCTCCGGGCGCGCCAACGGCCCCATGTCGCGATAAACGAAACTGGCGATCAAGAACGCATAGACCGCCGCCACCGCCGCCGCCTCGGTCGGGGTGAAGATGCCGCCATAGATGCCGCCCAGAATGATCACGATCAGGAACAGCCCCCAGCCAGCCTCGGTGCCGGATTCAAGAACCTCGCCCCAGCCCTTCCATTCCCCGCGCGGCAGATTGCGAAACCGCGCGATCAGGTAGATCGTCGTCATCAGCATGCCGCCTGCCATCAGGCCCGGAATGACACCGGCCAGAAACATCCGGCCCACCGACACATCCGTGGCGCTGGCATAGACCACCATCACGATGGAGGGCGGGATCAGGATTCCCAGCGTGCCCGCGTTGGCAATGACACCGGCGGCAAAATCCTTGGTATAGCCGACCTGACGCATCCCCGCGATCACGATAGAGCCGATCGCCACCACCGTCGCCGGGCTCGACCCGGACAGGGCGGCGAACAGCATACAGGCAAACACCCCGGCAATCGCCAGACCGCCAGGGAAATGACCCACCAGCGCAATCGAGAACCGGATGATCCGTCGCGCCACCCCGCCGGTCGACATGAAGCTGGACGCCAGAACAAAGAATGGGATCGCCAACAGCGTGTAATGCCCCGCCATCGCCTGAAACAGGCTCTGCGCGATGGCCGACAGCGAGGTCTCGCTCAGCACCAGCAGGAACAGGATCGACGAAAACCCAAGCGAGACCGCGATCGGCACGCCGATCAGCATCAGACCCACGATCGTGCAGAAAAGAAGAACAACGTCCATGGATCAGCTCTCCCGATTCATATGGGCAACACCCTCGACCGCGTCTTCGGCCTCGTGGCTGACAATCAGGCTCTTGGCGCGACCGGTGAGGATACGCCAGCTCGCCTGCAGCACCCGGAACAGCAACAGCGCCATGCCGAAGGGCAGGATGAAATAGGGGATAAAGCGCGGGATCTTCTCGTATTCCTCGCCCTCGTTCATCAGCGGCTCAAGCCAACGCAGCCAATCGGGCATCGGGATGTCCACCACCTCGTACCAGCCGCGATAGCTGGTGCGCTTCATCTCTTCGAACCCGGTCGGGAACCAGCGTCCGGTGGTCTGTGGCAGGTTGGCGAAATTGGCCCAGTAATCCCAGGCCCCTTTCAGCACCAGAGCGCTATAGGCGATGAACACAGCCGCCGCGATCAGCGCCAGCACCCGGCGCGCGCCCGGCGGGAGCATGTTTGTCACCGCGTCGACCCCCAGGTTGGCGGTCACCTTGACCGCATAGCTGACACCAAAAAGCACAAGCCAGGCGAACAGGAACGAGGTAATCTCGAGGCCCCAGATCAACCCGGTATTGAATCCATAGCGCAGCAGGACATTGATAAAGGTGATCAGCAGCATGAGCCCGAGAATGACCGCAATGGCGGTTTCCTCGATCTCGTTGACGATGCGACCAAAGACGCTATTCGATTGTGAGTGATCCGACATGGCTCCCCCCCTCCGACGGCGGATATGGCAGGCCCGGCCCCGGTCAACGGGGCCGGGCCTGCCAGCTCGCGCTAGGTTTAGTGCTTGGCGTTGATCGCCTGTGCAGCGTCGATGTTTTCCTGACCGACGTCATCGGTGAATTCGGCCCAAACCGGCTTCATCAAATCAACCCAGGCCTGACGCTGTTCAGGCGTCAACTGACGCACCACACCACCGGCCTTGATGACGGCCTGCTTGGCGTCTTGGTTGACCTGAAACGACTGCGCGTTGCGGGTATCGGTCACTTCCTGAATGATGGTGGCCAATTGATCGCGCACGTCGTCCGGCAGGCTCTCCCACCAATCGACCGAAGTCACCAACATATAGTCGATGATGCCGTGATTGGTTTCGGTTACGCCGTCCTGAACCTCAAAGAACTTCTTGCCGTAGATGTTCGACCAGGTGTTTTCCTGCCCGTCGACGACACCGGTTTGCAGCGCGCCATAGACCTCGGAAAACGCCATCGGCTGCGGCGAGGCGCCCATCGCCTTCATCTGGGCCTTCAGCACGTCGGAATTCTGCACCCGGAATTTCAGCCCCTTGGCGTCTTCCGGCATGATCAGCGGCTTGTTGGCCGACATCTGTTTCATGCCGTTGTGCCAGAAGGCCAGCCCAAGAAGCCCACGACGCACCATGGTTTCCTTCATCGCCTCACCGGCTTCAGAAGTCTGGAATTCATCCACCGCCTCGACGTTCGTAAACATGAACGGCAGGTCGAATATGCGATACTTCTTGGTGAACTGCTCGAACTTCGACAGGCTCGGCGCCGCCATCTGCACATCGCCCTGCAGCATCGCCTCGAGCACCTGATCGTCGTTATAAAGTGTCGAGTTCGGGAAAACCTCCATACAGGCCTTGCCGTTCATCTCGTCATTGACGCGCTGTTGCAGCAGTGTCGCCGCAATCCCCTTGGGGTGCTTGTCAGCATTGGTCACATGGCTGAACTTGATGACGATCTCGCCATCGTCGCAGGCCGCAAAGGCCGCCGGGGCCCCAATGCCCATCGCCAGGGCAAGGCTTGCCACACCAAACAGTTTCATCGGTTTCTCCTCCCGATATTGTGATCCTGATTCGGGGCTCCATCGCCCCGCCGCACCGAGAATCGATGCGTCCACGACAGTGAACCGGTTTGCGCCACCGCACTCAAGCATCGGCAGCCCAGTGTTTAAGCGTTTTAAAAACTTCATTTACAGCAAGCCCTTACACGAATCGAATCGGGGTCTCCGGCCCAGCTTCGATACCGACGTGCGGATTTCCGCACAGGGATTCGCCACCCTGTGCGAAATTCCGCACAGCTTTGCGGCCCCCAAAAAGGA
This sequence comes from Antarcticimicrobium sediminis, assembly GCF_004348975.1. GTDB lineage: Bacteria > Pseudomonadota > Alphaproteobacteria > Rhodobacterales > Rhodobacteraceae > Antarcticimicrobium > Antarcticimicrobium sediminis. Next base: position 155,086 of record NZ_SMFP01000001.1, read on the forward strand.
CACGGTCAGCGCCGGTAATCCTCCGGTCGAATGCCATAGCGGGCCAGCTTGTCGTAAAACGTCTTGCGCGGCAGTTTCAACGCGGTTGCGGCAGCGCTCGCGCGCCCGTTCTGTCGCCCCAATGCCGCGATCAACAGCGACCGTTCCACCTGCGCCATCTGCTCGGCAAGCCCCAGCCCTCCGCCCGGCGACGCCTCCTCCGGCATCCCCAGCACAAAGCGCATCGCTGCCGACATCAGCGAACGCGTGTTGCCGGGCCAGTCCTGCGCCAACAGCCCCGCCAGATGATCCGGGTCAATCTCGGGCGCGGGGATGCCCGCCTGTTCCGCCGCCTGGGCGACATAATGGCGAAACAGCACCGGAATATCCTCGCGCCGCTCGCTCAACGCCGGGATACGCACCCGCATCACGTCCAGCCGATAGAACAGATCGGCGCTGAACAGGCCCTCTTCGACCCGGCGTGCCAGATCGGCGGAGGACCCCGCGATCACCCGCGCCGGCGCGCCCTGCTCCAACAGTTCCAGCGCCGCGTATTGGGTCGCCTCGGTCATCGCCGAGACCTCGTCCAGAAAGATCGAGCCGCCCGCCGCCTGCTCGCACAGGTCGGCAAAATCGCCAGGGGCCAGCCCCGCCGCCGGGCGTTTGACGAAGGGTCCATGCGCGCCCCCCGACATCAGATGCACCACCTCGGCCACCTTCGGAATGCCGCTGCCCGGAGGCCCCACCACCAGCACCTCGGCGCCGGTGGGGGCCACGCTGCGCACCCGCGCGCGCATCTCCATGACCTGCGGCGAGACGCCAAAGATCAGACGCGCCGCCGGATCGCCACGCTCCAACTGCTGTTTCAACTGCCGGTTCTCCAGCACCAGCGCCCGCGTTTTCAGCGCCCGCTCCAGTTCCGCCAACAGATCAGCGGCGGCACAGGGTTTTTCCAGAAGCCCGAACGCCCCCTGCCCCATGGCGCGCACCGCCATCGGGATATCACCCTCGCCGGTCAACAGGATCACCGGCAATTCCCGGTCGATCTTTTGCGCATAGTCGAGCAGGTGAAACCCGTCGCGCCCGGGCATGCGAATATCGGACAGGATCACGCCGGGGAATTCTGGCGTGATATGGTCCTTTGCCACCACGAAAGAGGCCGCCGTGATCGCCTCCAGATCGGCCAGTTCCAACGTCTGGCCCAGCGCATCGCGCACCGCCGCATCATCATCGACCAACAGCACGGTCCTGGTCATGCCGCACGCTCCTGCCGGCACCGCTCCAGCTCTACGGTAAAGACGGCGCCACCTGTGCTGGCATTGGTGCCGCGGATATTGCCGCCAAAGCTTTGCACCAGCCCGTAAGAGATCGACAGCCCCAGCCCCATCCCCTCCTCGCCGCTGACTTCCTTGGTGGTGTAAAACGGCTCAAAGATCCGGTCCGGGTCGGCGATCCCCGGCCCGCTGTCGGCCACATGCACGGCCAGCTGCGCCTCCTCGTCCGCGATGGTGATCGCGATACGCCGCACCACGCCGCCCGCCATCGCGTCGGCGGCATTGTTGATCAGATTGACGAACACCTGCGCCAGACGCACCTCGCCGCCCCAGACATATAGCGCAGCCGCAGGTGCCGCCCAGTCAAGCTGCACCGCATCCGCGCGCAGCCGCGCCGCCGTCAGCTCCACCGCGCTGTCGATCACCTGCACCAGATCCACCTTGCCCATCGGTTCGCTTTCGTTGCGGGCAAAGGCCCGCAGGTTCTTGATGATCCGCGCCATACGCGCCGCCATATCGGCGATGCGGCTCAGGTTCTCGGCCACCTTTTCCCCCTGTCCCCGGTCCAGAAAGGCGGCCCCATTGTCGGCGAATTGCCGGATCGCCATCAACGGCTGGTTCAACTCATGGCTGATGCCCGCGCTCATCTGGCCCAGCGCGCTCAACTTGCCCGCCTGCACCAGATCGGCCTGCGCCTGTTGCAGCGCCGCCTCGGCCTCTTGCCGCTCGGCCACCTCGCGGCGCAACATCGCATTGGTCTGCGACAGCGCCCGCGTTCGGTCTGCCACCCGCACCTCTAGCCGGGCGTTGGCCTGCGCCAGCGCGCGGCGCCGCTCGGTCACCAGAAACAGCACCGCACCAAAGGCCAGACAGATCGCCGCCACCGTCGCCGCCTGCAATCCCGCCAGCCGCCGCGCCGGGGCCACATCGACAAGGATCTCGCCGGTCAGCCCGACCAGCGGCAAATCCCGCGTCAGATGCAGCGCCTGACGCGGCAGGTACTGGCCCCAGTCCAGCCGCCAGATCTCATGCCCGCCGCTGCGTGTCGTCGAAAACGGCAAGGCCCTGCCCCCCGGCGGAGTCAGCCCCAGCTGCCCCGGCTCCCGGTGCCAGAACAATAGGTCCGAGCGGTTGGCGATGAACACCTCGTGGCGCTCATCAACAAAGAACACCGCCGGCAGGCTACCGCGCCAACTGCGCTCCACGTCCTCGACATCGGCCACCACCACCAGCGCGCCGATCACCGCCCCGTCGGGGCCAAAAGCCGGCGCGGCAAAGTAATAGGCCCGCCGCCGATCTGGCGCGGCCTGTTCTGGCCCAGCCTGCTCTGGTCCGACCCTCGCTGGCCCACCCCTCGCTGGCCCAGCCAACCCGTGCTCCGCCCCCAGCGCCCCATGCAGCGCGCGGCGGAAATACCCGGTGTCGGCCAGATCGGGCCCGATCACCCCCTGCGCGGCGGCCAGGACCCGACCACTGGCATCGGCATAGACGATATCCAACGCCCCGGTCTTGTCGGCCACCTCCAGCAACATTGCCTGCGCAGCCCGACGCCGCCCCGGCGCCTCCAGCCCGCGCAAGACCGGATGATCCGCCGTCAGCACCGCCAACTCGCGATAGACCTGCAAGCGCGTCGTCAGCCGGTCACTGGCCAGCGCCAGATCTGCCTCGGCCCGCTGCGCCAACTGCCCCAACGCCTGCTGATAGCCATAGCGCCAGATCCCCGCCGCCACCGCCACCACGCCCAGCACGAAGACCAGAGCAAAGCTCAGCGCGATCCGGCGGGAGGGGACAGGTGGCATGCTCATCGCGGCCAGACTAGCAAAGCCGCGCTTGCATTGACCAGACGGCATGCACTGAAATCCCCCTCGCCCACGGCCTCACCCCTCCAACGGCAGATCCGTGGTCGATTTGATCTCCTCCATCGACAACAGCGCGGTGACATTATGCACCCGCACCTCCGAGATCAGCGCCTGATAGAACGCATCATAGGCCCGCGCATTCTTCACCCGCACCTTGAGAATATAGTCAATATCCCCCGCCAGCCGGTGCGCCTCCTGCACCTCGGGCCGGTCCTGCAGCGCCTTGAGAAACGCACCCTGCCAGTCCGCCTCATGCTCCGAAGTGCGGATCAGCACAAAGAAACAGGCCTCGAACCCCAGCGACTCGGCATCCAGAATCACCGTCTGCTTGCCGATCACCCCGGCCTCGCGCAGCTTGCGAATCCGGTTCCACACCGGCGTCTTCGAACTGCCCACATTGCCCGCGATCACATCCAGTGACTGGCTCGCGTCGCGTTGCAGCTCGACCAATATTTTCCGGTCCAGCGCATCAATCCGCACAGACATTCCACACCTCTCTCACATGCAGGACATTCCCTCCCCGTTCCTGGCGTAGGGAAACGTATGTCCTTATTGACCCACCCATATGGCAATCAAACGGGATATTTTCCTATATTAGACCTCAAGTCAATCACACCGGAAGGGCCAGACATGCAGCCGATATCCCATCCCGCCCCCCGCACCGCTTTCGCGCCGGGCACGGTCGCCTTTGTCGGTGCAGGCCCGGGCGATCCCGATCTGCTGACCCGTCAGGCGCTGCGTGCATTGGCACAGGCCGATGTCATCCTGCACGACAGCCTGATCGCCACTGATATCCTTGCCGAGGCCGGCCCCCATGCCCGCCTGATCGAAACCGGCAAACGCGGCTTTGCCCCCTCCATGCCGCAACCCGAGATCAACGCGCTGATCACCTCCCATGCCCGCAGCGGCGCCCGGGTGGTGCGGTTGAAATCCGGTGATCCCACCCTGTTTGGTCGCCTCGATGAAGAGATCGAGGCCTGCGACGCCGCCCGCATCCCGTGGCAGATCGCGCCCGGCCTCACCGCCGCCTCTGCCGCCGTCGCCGCCATCGGTCAAAGCCTGACGCGCCGTGGCCGCAATACCTCTGTGCGGCTGCTCACCGGGCACGACATGGCGGGATTTGCCGATCACGACTGGGCCGCGCTGTCCCGCCCGGGCGAGGTGGCGGCGATCTATATGGGCAAGTCCTCCGCCCGCTTTGTCCAAGGTCGCCTGCTCATGCACGGGGCCGCGCGCACCACGCCGGTCACGCTGGTCGAAAACGCCTCGCGCCCCGATCAGCGCATCCTTGCCACCACACTCGACCGGCTGCCCACCGACCTTGCCGCTGCCGCCCTCAGCGGTCCCGTGCTCACGCTCTACGGGCTCGCCCCCCGCGCCGCCGCGCAGGCCCTGCCAGACTTGACCAACTTGACCGCCACGCAAAAGGAATTCGCCTGATGTCCCGCCCCTTTGGCCACAAGATCGTCACCGCCTCTGACCTGCTAAAGGGCGACGTCATCTACCTGACCGCCGATGACCGCTGGTCGCGCCAGTTGGACGAGGCCGAGCTGATCACCGACGAGGCCCACGCCCAACTGCGCCTGCTGCTTGCCGAGCGGCAACAGGATCACATTGTCGGCCCCTACCTGGCCGAGGTCCGCCCCGGCCCGCGCGGCCCCGAACCCGCCCATTTCCGCGAGGCGTTCCGCGCCACCGGCCCCTCGAACTATGCCCACGGCAAACAGACCGACCTTTAGGTCCGCCCCAAGGAGCACCCCGCGATGTACCGCTATACCGATTTCGACACTGCCTTTCTGGCCCGCCGCAACGCCCAGTTCCGCGCCCAGGTCGAACGCCGCATCGACGGCAGCCTGACCGAGGACGAATTCAAACCGCTGCGCCTGATGAACGGCGTCTATCTGCAACTGCACGCCTATATGCTGCGCGTCGCGATCCCCTATGGCACGCTGAATTCGGCCCAGATGCGCCAACTCGCCTACCTGGCCGAGCGTTGGGACAAGGGCTATGGCCATTTCACCACCCGCCAGAACATCCAGTACAACTGGCCGAAACTGCGCGACATCCCCGATATGCTCGATGCGCTGGGGGCGGTCGGGCTGCATGCGATCCAGACCTCGGGCAATACCATCCGCAACACCACCGCCGATCCCTTCGCCGGGGCCGCCGCCGATGAAATCGCCGATCCCCGCCCGCTGGCCGAGCTGATCCGCCAATGGTCCACCGATCATCCGGAGTTCCAGTTTCTCGGACGCAAATTCAAGATCGCCATCACCGGCAGCCCCAAGGACCGCGCCGTGACCAAGGCCCATGACATCGGCCTGCGCCTCGTCGAGAAAGACGGCGAACCGGGGCTGCAGGTGCTGATCGGCGGCGGTCTGGGCCGCACCCCGATGATCGGTCAGGTGCTGCGCGACTTCCTGCCACGCGCCGACCTGCTGCCCTATCTCGAAGCGGTGCTCGCCACCTACAACCTGCTGGGCCGGCGCGACAACAAGTACAAGGCACGGATCAAGATCACGGTGCACGACCACGGCATCGAGCAGATCCGCCAATTGGTCGAGGCCCGCTTTGCCGAGATCCGCCCGGACTTCACCGGCGCGGACCAGGCGCTGCTGGCCGACATCGAGGCCCAATTCGCCGCGCCCACCTTTCAAAGCGGCGATACCGCCCCCTATGACACCGCCTATGATAACGACCCGGTGTTTCGCTCTTGGGCCGATACCAACCTTGCCCGACACCGGCGCGCCGATCATGCCATCGTCTCGATCAGCCTCAAGGCGCACGGCGAAACCCCCGGCGACGCCAGCGCCGCACAGATGCGCACCATGGCCGATCTGGCCGCGCGCTACGGCTACGATGAACTGCGCATCAGCCACGAACAGAACGTGATCCTGCCGCATGTGCACCGCGCCGACCTGCCGGCAGTCCATGCCGCGCTCAAGGCACAGGGGCTCGCCACCGCCAATATCGGGCTGATCTCCGACATCATCGCCTGCCCTGGCATGGATTACTGCGCGCTGGCCACCGCCCGCTCGATCCCCATCGCACAGGAAATCGCCACCCGGTTCGAGGACCTCAAGCTGGAACACGACATCGGCGAGATGAAGATCAAGATCTCCGGCTGCATCAATGCCTGCGGCCACCACCACGTCGGCCATATCGGCATTCTCGGCCTCGACCGCGCCGGGGTGGAAAACTACCAGATCACGCTGGGCGGCGACGGCGGCCCCGACGCCACGCTGGGCAGCCGCACCGGCCCGGGGTTCCCGGCAGACGAAATCGTGCCCGCGATCGAACGGCTGATGCGCGCCTATCTCGCCCTGCGCGACGGGCGGGAAGAAACCTTCCTCGAAACCTACCGCCGCCTTGGCGCCGACCCGTTCAAATCCGCGCTTTACGACAGCGCCCGTACCAAGGCCGCATAACCCCATGCTTCTTCTTGGCAAAAATACTCCCGCCGGAGGCTCCGACACCGCCGCGATCAAGACCGTCGAGGCGATCGAAACCGTCGAAGCCCGCACCGAACAGGTCGCCCGCCTCAACGCCCGCTATCGCCACCACGGCGCGACCGATGTGATGCGCGCTGCCCTGAGCGAGGCCGGGCGCATCGCGCTGGTCTCCAGCTTTGGCGCGGAATCGGTGGTGCTGCTGCACATGGCCGCCGTCCTTGATCGCGCCGTGCCGGTGCTCTTCATCGACACCGAAATGCTGTTCACCGAAACGCTGGTCTATCAGGGCGAACTCAGCGAACGGCTCGGCCTGCGCAACCTGCAGATCATCCGCGCTGCCGACATCCCGGATCAGGACCCCGACGCGACCCTGCACCGGCGCGACCCCGACGCCTGCTGCGCCCTGCGCAAGACCCGGCCGCTTCAAGTCGCACTCACGGGGTTCGATGGCTGGATCACCGGGCGCAAACGGTTCCAGTCGGGCCGCCGCGCCGCGCTCGATTTCTTCGAGATCGAAAAGGACAGCGGGCGGATCAAGATCAACCCGCTGGCGCATTGGGCCCCGGAGGACGTGAAAACCTATATCGAGGAAAACCGCCTACCGCGTCACCCGCTGGTGGCGCAGGGCTATCCCTCGATCGGCTGCGCGCCCTGCACCTCGCCCGTCGCCCCCGGCGAAGACCCCCGCGCCGGGCGCTGGCGTGGTCGGCAAAAGGACGAATGCGGGATACATTTCGTCAACGGCAAACCCGTCCGCACAGGAGCCAACGCATGACCGACACCGCCCTGAAAACACGCCTCGAACCGGCCCCCGAAACCGTACTCGTCACCGACAGCGGCTTTTCGCTCGACGACTGGACCGGCCCCGAGCACCGCAGCGCCACCCTCGCCCCCGAGGATCTGACCCCGGATCTGGTCCAGAATCTGGCCCCCCGCCTGCCTGATCTCGACCTGATCCGCGTGCCCTTTGCCAGCTTTGCCGACGGGCGCGGCTTCACCCTCGCGCGCGCCTTGCGCCGCATGGGCTATCGCGGCCGGTTGCGCGCCGTGGGTCATGTTCTGGCCGATCAATACGCCATGGCGCGGCGCGCCGGTTTCGACGAGGTCGAAATCGACGCCGCCCTCGCCGCGCGCCAGCCACAGGAACAATGGCGCGCCCGCGCCGACTGGCAGGCGCATGATTATCAGGCCCGTTTGCGCGGCTCGCGTACAGCGCCCAGGCCCTGAAGGTCTTTGCCGGGCGGGTCGATCCCGCAGATTCCCCCTTCACCTGACCTGAATCAAAGATTACTCAGAGGTGCCGGTTATACAAACCGGCAAGGAAACAATGACCGAGATGCGCCCCGTGACAGATTCCGCCACAGATCCCGCCCCCGCGAAGAAACTCACCCTGCCCGACGCCCAGACCGTGACCTTCGTCAAACACTGGACCGACCGGCTGTTCTCCTTCCGGGTGTCGCGACCGGCCTCGCTGCGCTTCCGCTCGGGCGAATTCGTCATGATCGGCTTGATGGGCGATCCCGACCCCAAGACCGGCAAGCAGAAACCCTTGCTGCGCGCCTATTCCATCGCCTCCCCTTCTTGGGGGGAAGAACTGGAATTCTATTCGATCAAGGTGCAGGACGGCCCGCTGACCTCGCGGCTGCAACATATCGAACCGGGCGACGAAATCATCCTGCGCCCCAAACCCGTGGGCACGCTGGTGCATGACGCACTGCTGCCGGGCAAGCGGATCTGGTTCTTCTCGACCGGCACCGGCATCGCGCCTTTCGCCTCGCTGCTGCGCGATCCGCAAACCTATGAGGATTACGACGAGGTGATCCTCACCCATACCTGCCGCGAAGTGGGCGAACTGCAATATGGCAAGGAGCTGATCGACAGCATCCGCAGCGACGAACTGCTGGCGGAACTGATCGGCGAAGGCTTTCACGAAAAGCTGCGCTATTATCCCACCACCACCCGCGAGGAGAGCCCCAAGATGGGCCGCATCACCGACCTGATGCGCTCGGGCGATGTGTTCAAGGATCTTGGTGTGCCACCGCTCTCGCCGGAAACCGACCGCGCCATGGTCTGCGGCAACCTTGCCTTCAACATCGAGATCAAAGAGCTGATGGAAGGCTACGGCCTTATTGAGGGCGCCAATTCTAACCCGCAGCAATACGTGGTTGAAAAAGCCTTCCTCGACTAACCCGCCAAACGCCCCCCCCCAAACACAGAAAAACCGCCCGGCCACGAGGTGAGAGACCGGGCGGTTTCCGTGTGGACGCCAAGGACTGTGTTTACAGCCCCAGCGCCGCACGCACCTTGTCCAGAGCAGCACTCAGCAGCTCGGGATTGTCTTTGGCCTTTTCGACACCGGTCTTGAGCAGCAGCTTCTGCGTCGTACCCAGCGCCGAATTGTCGATCGCCTCGGTCACCTTGTCCATGTCGAACCCGGCGACACTCAGCCAGTCGACATCGCCCGCAGCAGAACTGACCGCATCCCCGGCAGCCCCGGCAGCTGTATCAGTGACAGCGTCGGTGACGGCATCGGTGGCAGTACCGGTAACGGCGTCGGTAGCGGCATCGGTGGCTGCGCCGGAAACGGCGTCGGTGACTGTCTCCGTAGCAGTATCAGCAACGGTTCCGGTCACGCCTTCAACAACCTCATCGACAACCTTGTCTGCGGCCCCGGCAACGCCTTCGCTCACCGCTTCGACTGCGCCCTCTGTCACATCCGCGCCAGACACTACACCGGACACGGCCCCGGACACAGCCTCAGAAACCGTCTCGCTCACCTTGTCAGCGGCGGTATCGGCCATCTCACCGGCCTTGTCCGCAACGGCGTCCGCCATATCCCCGGCGGCGCTGGCGGCATCACCGGCCTTCTCCATGACCTCTGCGCCTGCCTCTGCCGCGTCCTCAACAACGTCAGCAGCGGCTTCTTCAACCGACTCAGCTGCGGTCTCTTCCACGGGTTCTTCCACGGTCACTTCCACCGGGGTCTCTGCCACGATCTCCGGCGCGGCCTCAGGCTTGGCCTCAGGCGCAGCGGTCATCGGCTCGGGCTTGGTCTGCTCCTGATACACATAATACCCGGCACCGAGGGCGCCGGCGGCAATCACGACCCAAAGCAGTTTGTTCATTCATCAATTCCTTTTACACTCACGGATCCCTGCCCGATCGGGCGATCCATTGGCACCCTGTCACCTGACCCTTCTTCGGTGCCGCAGCAAGGGGGAATTCCATCGCATTTATGACCCTGCGAACGCCAATTTGTCGCTTGAAACACCGGGGCCCCAAGTTTATCGTGCAAAATCGAATTCTCCTAGAAAACAACCGAAGGAACAAACCCATAGCTCGCAGACCACACAATGCGCCGCCGACACGTGACACCGGCCCGCGCGTCAACGCAAAGATCCGCTCCAACGAAATTCGGCTGATTGGCGCCGATGGCGACAACGTCGGCGTCGTGACCCCGGCCCGGGGCATGCAGCTTGCCGAAGAGGCTGGCCTTGATCTGGTCGAGATTTCGCCCAACGCAAATCCGCCGGTCTGCAAGATCATGGATTTCGGCAAGTTCAAGTACGAACAGCAAAAGCGCGAAAGCGAAGCCCGCAAGAAGCAGAAGATCATCGAGATCAAGGAAGTCAAATTCCGTCCCAACACCGATACGCATGACTATGAAGTCAAGATGCGCAACGTCATCAAGTTCCTTGAGAATGGCGATAAGGTGAAGGTGACTCTGCGGTTCCGCGGTCGTGAAATGGCGCACCTGAACTTGGGTCGTGAACTGCTCGAACGCGTCGCCGAAGACGTCAAGGAACTCGGCAAGGTCGAGAACATGCCGAAGATGGAAGGCCGTCAGATGATCATGCTGGTCGGCCCGCTGCCGCAGAAATAACTGCGACGCCTGATGCAAATTCCAATCGCCCCCGCCCACGCGGGGGCTTTTTGGTCTCCGACATGATCATCTGATGTCCGACACGACCGCGCTCTCAAGAACGGGGCCCTCAAGAACGGGGCACTATGCCCCTCAGGGCTCGGCAGGGCGCGTTGACCGACACACGCTAACGCGTCCGGCGTCAGCCGCTCCCTCACCGCAGCCCTGTCACTTTCCCTTGGTCCAAGCGCCGCTGCCCATCTCAAAGATCTTGCCGGTTTCTTCGGTATAGCGGTTGATCGCACGCTGCAGGAATTCACCCTGAATATCGTGCATTTCCTTCAGATCCCGGCATTGCATCAACTTCTGATACAGCGCCGCATCCTCCTGCATCCGCTGGGTATAGAACTGCAGCATCTCGGCGCCCATGTCGCTCATCCGCTCCATCCAGTCGCCGCCCATGAACGACATCGCGTTCGTACCCATCTTTTGATACTGCGCCATCAGATCGGTCATGGCCTTGCTGGCGTCCTTGACCGTCTCGTCCTTCTTGCCGGTTGCCATCCTTGGTCTCCTATCTGCTAGGGGGCCGGTCCTGCGGCACTGGCCGCCTGAACCGCCCCGGTTTCACCGCAACACCTATTCGCTCCAATCATGCACATGAACATCCTTGCCGGAATGCTCTTTCATGATTTTCACCGCCAGCCGCTCTTTTTCCTTGTCCGAAACACGCACCCAGACCAAAATTCCGCCGTTTTCAAGCTGCTCCTGATAATACGCAAGGTGGTTCTTTTTGACCCGCCGCGCCAGCAAGGTGCCCAGCACTGCCGCCGGTCCACCCCCGATGGTGATCGCCGCAATCGAGGCCGCCAGCGTGCTCAGCGGGTTCAGCATCGCCAACATGGCAATGTAAGATCCCAGAAAGAAGAACCCGCCGCCAATGGCGCCTTCCAACTCGCCCATCGCCTCTTCCGAGACAAAGGCCGCGCGCGGCGCCTTGGGATTATCCTCCAGATCCTTGGCCTGCCAGAACGAGGAACCGAGCTTTTCCTCCATCTCTGCCTTGCCGCCCAACAGGCTGATGTCATAACGGCTGAACCCTGCGATCATCAGGTCATAGATCGCCTGTTGCAGGGTCTCGAAACTGTCAAACACCCCGACGGCCTCGGGAATATCGATAAAGGTGGTCTTGTCCTCGCCCATCGACGCGCATCCTTCTTGGCTATGTACGGGGTTATTCTACACTCGAAACGCGCCGGCCGGATTGAGCAAAATCAACCCGGCCGAGATCAATCGCTTGTTACATCGCGGCAACCGCGCGCTTGGTCAGCACCTTGACCAGATGCGCCCGATACGCCTTGCTGCCATGCATGTCGCCGATCATGTTGTCCGGATTGATGTCCAGATCCATCAGCGCGTCACTGCGGAAATCATGGTCCAGCGCCTGTTCCGCTTCACTCCAGCGGAACACGCCCTCTTCCGACGCGCCGGTCACCGCCACACGCACGCCAGCGCCGTATTTCGCCACGAAAACCCCGACCAAAGCAAAGCGCGAGGCCGGTTGCTCGAACTTTTGATAGTTCGCCGCCTCAGGCACCGGAAAGCGCACCCCGGTGATGATCTCGCCCTCGTCCAGCGCCGTGGTGAACATGCCCTGGAAATAATCGTCAGCCGCGATCTCGCGCGTGTTGGTCACGATCGTCGCACCCGATGCCAGCGCCGCCGCCGGATAACAGGCCGAAGGGTCGTTGTTGGCCAGGCTGCCGCCGATGGTGCCCCGGTTGCGCACCGCCGGATCGCCGATATTGCCCGCCAGCGCCGCCAGCGCCGGATAGGCCCCGGCCTGCGCCGCCACCGTGGCATGGGTGGTGCCGCCGCCGATGGTCACGACACCGCCCGCGGCGCTGACGCCCCGCATCTCGGCGATGCCGGTCAGGCTCACCAGCTTGGTGGGACTCGCCAGCCGCTGCTTCAGCGTCGGGATCAGGGTCTGCCCCCCGCCCAGCGCCTGCGCCTCCTCCGCGCCCAGCGCCGCGACCGCATCGGCCACCGTGGCAGGCTTCTCAAACTCGAAATTATACATCTCGTCTCTCCTTCAAGAGGTCCGGGTCCCCCCTTTCCTCTTACTTGAAATATCCCGGGGGGCGCGGGGGGCTGGCCCCCCGCTCCCGCCCTTGATCAGCCGTGCATCGCCTGCCAGACCCGCGACGGGCTCAGCGGCATGTCGATATGGGTGACATCGCGCCCGGCAGATTGCAGCGCATCAATCACCGCGTTGACCACCGCCGGCGGGCTGCCGATGGCGCCAGCCTCGCCACAGCCCTTCACCCCCAAGGGGTTATGGGTGCAGGGCGTAGCACAGGAATGGTCCACCTGATAGAACGGCACATCGCTGGCCCGTGGCATGGCGTAATCCATGTAGGACGCGTTCAAAAGCTGGCCGTTCTCGTCATAGACCGCCCCCTCCAGCAGCGCCTGCCCGATGCCCTGGGCCAGCCCGCCATGGACCTGCCCCTCGACGATCATCGGGTTCACCACATTGCCGAAATCATCCGCCGCCGAGAACCGCTCGATGGTGACCTTGCCGGTCTCGGGATCGACCTCCACCTCGCAGGCATAGGCGCCCGAGGGATAGGTGAAGTTCGACGGGTCATAGAACGCGGTTTCCTCCAACCCCGGCTCGATCTCTTCCAGCGGATAGTTGTGCGGCACATAGGCAGCCAGACAGACATCGCCCCAAGCCACCGACTTGTCGGTGCCCGCCACGCTGAACGCGCCATCCTTCAACTCGATATCGGCATCTGCGGCCTCCATCAGATGCGCCGCGATCTTCTTGGCCTTGGCGATGATCTTCTCGGTCGCCCGGAACATCGCCGAGCCCCCCACCGCAAGGCTGCGCGAGCCATAGGTGCCCATGCCCATCGGGGTTCTGGCGGTATCGCCATGGACGATCTCGACCATGCTCTCGTCGATGCCGATCATCTCGGCGATCACCTGCGGAAAGCTGGTCTCATGGCCCTGACCGTGGCTATGGCTGCCGGTCATCACCACCAGCCCGCCGGTGGCATTGACCCGCACCGTGGCGCTTTCATACAGCCCGGCGCGCGCACCCAACTGGCCGACAAGGTTGCTCGGCGCGATGCCGCAGGCCTCGATATAGCAGTTCATGCCCAGTCCACGCAGCTTGCCCTTGGCCGCGCTCGCCTCCCGGCGCTTGGCAAAGCCTTTGAAGTCCGCCATCTCCTCCAGCTTGTCCATCGTGGCATGGTAATCGCCGGTGTCGTATTCCACCGCCACCGGCGTGGCATAGGGAAACTCGGTGATAAAGTTTTGCCGACGCAGTGCGATGGGGTCGACGCCCAGCTCGCGCGCTGCCTTGTCGATCACCCGTTCCAGCTGATAGGTGGCCTCGGGCCGCCCGGCACCGCGATAGGCATCGACCGGCACCGTATTGGTGAACACCGCCTTGACGTTCACATAGATCAGCGGCGTCTTGTAGTTCCCCGCCATCAGCGTGCCATGCAACCAAGTCGGCACCGAGGGCGCAAAGGTCGACAGATAGGCCCCCATATTGGCCATCGTATCGGTGCGCAGCGCGATGAAATTGTTATCGCTGTCCAGCGCCAGTTCGATCTTGGTCACGTGATCGCGCCCATGCGCATCCGAGATGAACGCCTCGGAGCGGCTGGAGGTCCATTTCACCGGCCGGTTCAACGCCTTGGCGGCAAAGGTACAGAACGCCTCTTCGGCATAGTGAAAGATCTTGGTGCCGAAACCGCCGCCCACATCGGGCGCCACCACCCGCAGCTTGTGCTCGGGGATCCCCAACACAAAGGCCCCCATCAAAAGCCGGATCACATGCGGGTTCTGGCTGGTGGTGTACAGGGTGCTGTCGCCGCTGGCGCGGTTGAAATCGCCCACCGCAACGCGCGGCTCCATCGGGTTGGCAACCAGCCGGTTGTTGACCAGCTCCAGCGTGGTGACATGTGCCGCCTTCTGGAACGCCTCCTCGACCGCCGGCTTGTTCTCCTCGACAAAGCCCCAGTCATAGCAAAGGTTACTGGTCAGATCATCGTGGACCTTGGTCGCGCCCTCTTCCAGCGCCGCCTTCATGTTCACGACCGCCGGCAGTTCCTCGATATCCAGCTCGATCGCCTCGGCGGCATCGCGCGCCTGTGCGGCACTCTCGGCCACCACGGCGGCAATCGGGTCGCCCACGTGGCGCACCTTGCCCTGCGCCAGAACCGGGTGCGCCGGCTCCTGCATCGGCTGGCCGTGCTTGTCGGTGATCTGCCAGCCGCAGGGAATGCTGCCGACGCCTTCGAAATCCGCGCCGGTAAAGATGCGCAGCACCCCGGGCATCCCTGCGGCGGCCTCGGTGTTGATCCCGTTGATCTTGCCATGCGCCACGTCCGAGCGCAGGAAATGTACATAGGCCTGCCCGCGCAGATTGATGTCGTCGGTATAATTCCCGGTTCCGCTCAGGAACCGTATGTCTTCGCGCCGCTTGGGGCTGGCGCCGATACCGTGATCCTTCGGCATGTCTCGTGTCTCCTCCCTGTGAGGAATAAGTGGCCCGTTTGCCCCTGCGCCCCTTGTTGGCGTCAGGGCAGAGTGCCGCCCTCCCTCATGTCCTTGTTACTCTGCCGCGATGGCGCTCACGTCCTGACCGCTGGCGGCCATGATCGCCTTGACGATGTTGTGATAGCCGGTGCAGCGACAGATATTCCCCTCCAGGTAATCACGTATCTCTGCCTCGCTCGGCTTCGGGTTCTCTTTCAAAAGCGCCGCTGCGCTCATCACCATGCCGGGGGTGCAAAATCCGCACTGCAACCCGTGATGATCCTGAAACGCCTGCTGGATGGTGTTCAGCGTGCCATCGGGCGCGGCCTGCCCTTCGATGGTTGAAACCTCGGCCCCCTCGGCCTCCAGCGCCAGCATGGTGCAGGATTTCACCGCTTCGCCATTCACATGTACCACGCAGGCCCCGCATTGGCTGGTATCACAGCCCACATGGGTTCCCGTCAGTTCAAGCTGGTCGCGCAGAAACGACACCAGCAGGGTGCGCCCCTCCACATCACCGCTGGCGGCCACGCCGTTCACGGTCATCGACACCTGTGTCATGAATTCCTCCCGGTTGATTTGATGCTCTATCGAGGGGGAGTTAAACACGCGAATGCTGCGTTGAGAACAGAAATCTTTGGTTGAATTTGGCGCAAGGCTCCGGACCCTGCCCTGCGAAAAGGCAGCGCCCGATCCACGCCAAACGAAAAGACAGAGAGAGGGAATGCGGAACAACCCTAACGAGAAATAAGCGACCCCCCGGAACCAGCCCTTTGCCCGCGAATCCTCGATGCCCCCTACGCCGGGGTGTCAAAAGACGCTCACCTAATCCCAGCTCAGATCCGGGGAGGGCTGCGCGGTGTTCGGTCCGCGAAACCCGCACTGTACAAAACGGGCCGAAAACGCCCCAAACCGGCGGATCTCCCCCTTAGACGACAGGGCGAGATCGTACAAAACCGCCCCGAAACTCTACGTTTCGGCTTTGCGCCCAGCCCGGGGCTGCGGTCGCGTCGGGATCTCCTTGAGCAGCCCGCCGACCCCCATCGCGGCAATATCAGCCTCGCTCACCTCCAGCCCACAGGCCACGCGGCTCAACACCCAATCCACCCCGTTCAACGCCGGGGAACGCGCGCAGCCCGGCAGACCGATCACAGGACGCCCGGACAAATCCCCCAGAAACAACAGGTTACCTGGATCAACTGGCATCCCGAACCGCTCCACCCGGCCACCCACCTGACGCAGGGCAAGCGGCGCCACATCGTCGATATCCATCGTGGCCGAACCGGTCAACACCAGCACCATCTGCCCCTGCGCCGCCGCCAAAGCCGGCACCAGATCGGCCCCGCGATGCGCAACGCTTGTGCAGTCAAGCATTTGAATTTCCAGCGCATTCAGACGCGCTTCAATCACCCTGCGGCCCTTGTCCTCACTCGGACCGCCGGGCACCTGCGTGATGATGAGCGAGGCGGTCTCAAAAACCGGGCGCGCCAGCCTCAACGCACCGCGCGCCACTGAACATGCGCGTGCAATCTGTTGTTCTGAAACGGCAAATGAGATCACCTTGATCGTCGCCACCATGCCGCCCGGCGTCATCTGCTGGAAATCCGGCACCGTCGCGATGGTGATCATCGGCTCCACCCGGTTGAACGCCTCCAACGCCGCCACGTCCAGCCGCACCACCCCCGCGCCATCGGCCAGTACATTCACCCGCCCGGTGAACGGCGCAGTCACCCGCAGCCCAACCGCCTCCGGCTCAGGCACCAGCGCCGCGGCAAGCTGTTCGGCGGCGGTGTTTTCGTGCAGGTCGCCGGGATCGAGCCGGGCCACGATCACCTCGTCCACGCCCCCGGAACGGATCTGATCCAGATGTTGAGCTTCCAGCTTCAACCCTTTCCTCAGCCTCACTTTTTCCAGTTTAATGGAATGGGCGAGATAGGCGCCTTCAGCCTCGAACACCGGGACCGGACCAAACCTCATTCGGCGCGCCCACGCAGCACCGCTGTCATCTGCGCCAGAATCGAAACCGCGATTTCTGCCGGCCCCGCCGCCCCGATATCAAGCCCGACCGGCCCGTGAATCCGGGCGATATCCCCGTCGCTGAACCCGGCCTCTTTCATCCGCTCCACCCGCTTGCCATGGGTCCGGGTCGAGCCCAGCGCGCCAATATAGAAACACGCGGCCCGCAGCCCGGCCTCCAGCGCCGGATCGTCCAGTTTCGGATCATGGGTCAACAGCACCAGCGCGGTGCGCGCATCCAGCCCAAGCTGCGCCACCGCGTCATCCGGCCAGTCATGCAGCAGGGTGACATCGGGAAATCGCTCGGGCGAGGCAAAGGTCTCGCGCGGGTCAATCACCGCCGGGTCATAGCCCGCGATGCGCGCCATCGGCACCAGCGCCTGCGCGATATGAACCGCCCCGACTACGATCAGACGCAGCGGAGGATTATGAATGGAAACAAAGGTTTGCCCGTCGTCCTCAAAGCCGGATCTATCCATGCGCATACGCTCCGGATAGGCCCCGTGCAGCAGCCTGCGCACCCCGCTGTCCAAGTTCACCTCATAGGCCACCGGCTGCCGCGCGGCGCGCGCCGCGACCAGATCCGCCAGCAACGCCTCGGGCATCGCGGCCCCCACCGGCTCCACCAGAACCCGGATGGTGCCGCCACAGGCCAGACCCACGGCAAAGGCATCTCCGTCGCTCACCCCGAATTCCAGCATCCGGTGCTCGCCATCCGCAAGTGCCTCCTGCGCCTCGACGATCACCGCCCCCTCAACGCAGCCACCCGAGACCGAACCGGCAATCTCTCCCGCACCCGAAATGGCAAGCTGTGCCCCCACCCGGCGCGGGGCACTGCCCCAGGTTTCGACCACGGTGGCCAGAACGGCGCCGCGCCCGTCGCGATGCCATGCGAGGGCGGTTTCGGGAATGGTGTCGAAATTCTGGGCCATGATCGCTCCGTCCTGCGGACCTGAAAACAAATGATGCGGGTCAAACGCAGGTCAGCATAGGCGACGCAAGGGGCCAGCGGCAAGCTTGCCGCACAGGGAGGGAGTAAGCAGAGAATGAGGGGGCAAAAGTGGCCCGGCAAGAACACGGGACGCCGGGCCAGTTGCGCGCGACCGGAAGACTCGGCCGCGCCCCGGGGCCCGCGAAGGCCCCGGGACTTCTGGACTTATTCGGCCGGCTGTTGTGCCGCGCCGCCGGGCTGCCCCGCAAGACGATCCGGCAGGGCAAAGGCCAGCACGATAAAGCCAAGCCCCAGCACTAGCCCCATGATATCGCCCGGTAGGGCCGTGATAGCCTCGAACTTCGAGCCCGGCACCAGCCCCAGCGTGACCTTGCCCCCGAGGATGGAGTCAAGCAGGCCGCTGGCCTTCCACGACGGGTAGGTGACCATATAGGCCGCCGCGCCCAGCAGGCCGCCAGCAATGAAGTAGAGCGCATCCTTGCGCCCCGTCCCCGCGGCGACGACACCGGTGCCCGGGCAAAAGCCCGCCAATGCCCAGCCAGCGCCCAGCATCAGACCGCCGATAAAGACGCCGACATAGGCAGCCTTGACCGACATATGGCCGACATTCACCAGCCCCAGCATCTGACCGCCGAACATCAGGACAGAGCCGACACCGATGGCCAGCAGGATGGTCTTGGCCAAGCTCAGATTGGTCAGGTTCAGCATCCGCCCGATGATCGTCGGGTTGGTGGCCCCGACCCGGTCGAGCACAAAGCCGAAAAGACCCCCGATGACGATTGCGAGAATGATCGAAGTCATTGCTCAGGCCTCCTTCTTATAGAGCATCATGGCCACCGGCACCGCCGCCGCAAAGGCGCCCGCCGTAAAGAGGTAGCCCGAGATCGAGGTCTGCATCATCCCCGACATCATGTGACCCGAGGTGCACCCGCCCGCCAACCGCGCGCCATAGAGCACGATAAAGCCGCCAACGAAGACCGCGATGTTGCGCTTGGCCACGCTGTCGCCGAAATTGGCGCGCCACAGCGCCGGCATGGCGCGTTCGGCCTTGTCCAGCCCGCCGCGCATCTTCACCGACACGAAACCGCCCAGCACCATCGCGATCACGAAGACAAGGCTGTAGTTCAGCGGGTTCGCGACCGATTTGGCGTATTTACCCCCGGATTTCGCCAGATAGGCGTTGCTCGAGGTATAGCCCTCGTCCGTTTGCGTCACCAGATCAGGAGACACCAGATCGGCGGCGATCCCGTCAAGGATGACGAATTGAGTCGAGACACCGATCGGCTTGACCAGCAGGACAGCGGCGAAGAACACCAGCCCCAGCATCAAGCCGCCGATTTTCCAGTTCAGCGTCATGTTCATTCCTTTCGCACACGTGCTTCATTGTGCGAGAATATTAATCATATTCCATTTACGGAATGATTCAGATCAAATGCGAAATGGAGCAAACGTGCGCGTGCGCAGGGAATCACCCCCGAAGCTGCGCCATCAATCGGGCCTTTTCACCCGGATCATCGCGGCGTGACAGCGCTTCGGCCAGATCCTCCAGCGCGGCGATGTTATGACCGGCGCGAAAGCTGTCCACATGCGGCAGCATGGCGGCGATGCCGCGCGCTTTTGGTGCGAACCCTTCCCAGCGCAACAACGGGTTGAGCCAGATCACCTTGCGCGCCGACAGGTGCAAACGCTCCATCTCGCGCGCGAGCTGGTCGGGGGAGTCGCGGTCCAGCCCGTCTGTGATCAACAGAACCACCGCGCCCTGCCCCATCACCCGGCGCGACCAGTCGCGGTTGAATGTGTGCAGGCAAGCCCCGATGCGGGTGCCGCCCTCCCAGTCCTGCGCCTCGGCCCCGGCGGCGGCGAGCGCAGCATCAACATCGCGTTGGCGCAGATGGCGGGTGATATTGGTCAGCCGCGTGCCAAAGGTGAAGGCATGCACCTTTGCCCAGCCCTGCCCCTTGGCGTTGGAGACCGCATGCAGGAAATGCAGCACCATGCGGCTGTATTGGCTCATCGAGCCCGAGATATCGCAAAGCACCACCAGATTGGGCCAACGCGGACGCGGTTCGGCCCGGCGCAACGCACCCATTTCGCCGCCGCGCCGCATCGCCTCGCGCAGGGAGCGGCGCAGATCATAGCGCTGGCCGGTAGAGCTGGCCTGTGCCCGGCGCGAGGCGATCGGTTTCACCGGCAGGGTCAGCCGTGCGAGCATCCGCTTGGCGCGGGCGATCTCTTCGGTGCCCATCTGTTCGAAATCGAGACTGCGCAGACGTTCCTCGCCCGACATGGTGCGCGAGGCGTCGATCTCGATCTGGACCTCCTCCTCGCGCTTGGGGTCCTCAAACTCGGGCAGATCGCCCTGTGCACCATCCAGCAACGCCTCGGCGGCGCGTTTCTCGGCCGCCTGCGCCGTGCGCTCCTGCTGCACGCCACGCACGGCGGGCAGCATCATCGCCATCATGTGCTCCATAAAGCGAGGGTCTCGCCAATACAGGCGGAACACCTGGGCAAACACCTGCGCATGTTCCGGGCGCGAGACGAAACAGGCGCGCAGGGTATAGAAGAAATCGGTTTTCGAGGTGAACCCCGCCGCCTCGACCGCGCGGATCGCGTCGATCACCCGCCCCGTCCCGATCGGCAGCCCGGCCTTGCGCAGGGCGCGGGCGAACCAAGTGATGTTGTCGGTCAGCTTGCCATTTTCCGGGATATCGAGGGCGGGGTATTCAGTCATGGCGCCCCCGCCGTGACCGCAGCAGCGGGGGTTTTGCACCCCCGCCCCCCGCAGAGTATTTCCCGGCCAGAAAACCCACCATCGGCGTCACGCCGGGGCCAGTTCGGCGCGCACCTCATCAAGGATGCGTTTGGCCTCGCCGCCCTGAATGCGCTGGATATCATCCTGGTATTTCAGGATTGCGCCCAGCGTGTCGGCGATCACCTGCGGGCTAAGCGACACCACATCGAGCGCC
Source organism: Antarcticimicrobium sediminis (assembly GCF_004348975.1). Lineage (GTDB taxonomy): Bacteria > Pseudomonadota > Alphaproteobacteria > Rhodobacterales > Rhodobacteraceae > Antarcticimicrobium > Antarcticimicrobium sediminis. The sequence continues at coordinate 176,009 of NZ_SMFP01000001.1, forward strand.
AGCAGGCATTTGGCCCAGTCGATGGTTTCGGCCACGCCGGGTTTCTTGAACAGATCCTCGGTGCGCAGCTTTTGCACAAAGGCCACCACCTCGCGGCTGAGCGTCGCTGCGGCCTCGGGGGCGCGGGCGTGCAGGATTTCGATCTCACGGTCGAAATCGGGGTAATCGACCCAATGGTACAGACAGCGCCGTTTCAGGGCGTCGTGCACCTCTCGCGTGCGGTTCGAGGTCAGGATGACGATGGGCGGCTCGGGCGCGACGATCGGGCCAAGCTCGGGGATGGTGACCTGATACTCGGACAGCGCCTCAAGCAGAAAGGCCTCGAACGGCTCGTCCGTGCGGTCGATCTCGTCGATCAGCAGCACCGGCGCGCCATGCTGGTCAGGTCGCATCGCCTGCAACAGCGGCCGTTCGATCAGGTAGTCGGGGCCAAACAGCTCGCGCTGCAACAGGTCACGGTCGGCGTTACCTTCGGCCTCGGCCGTACGGATGGCGATCATCTGCGCCGGGAAGTTCCATTCATAAACGGCGCTTGCCGCATCCAGCCCTTCATAACATTGCAACCGGATCAGCCGACGGCCCAGCGCCGCCGCCAGCGCCTTGGCGATTTCGGTCTTGCCGGTGCCGGCCTCGCCCTCCAGAAACAGCGGCCTGCCAAGTTTCAGCGCCAGAAAGGTAACCGTGCCCAAGGCCCGGCCACAGACATAATCCTGCGCCGCCAGTTGCGCCTGAACCGCATCGATTGAATCGGGTATCTGCATTCTATTCTCCCTGCCCTGAACAGGCCACGAGACGGCGCGCGGGTCAAGCCGGGCGTGGGACCGCTGCGTTGACGCCCCCGTTGACGCCCTCTGTGCAAGCTGCGATTGTTTGCGCAACGACGACGGGGGCAAACCCCGCCCGGTATGGTACACAGTGAGCAGAGGCGGCACCGCTTGGCGGCAGCGGCCAGCAAAGGAGGCAACATGCGGATCACCGCGGTGACCTGCGTGAAAAACGAGGGACCATTCCTGTTGGAGTGGATCGCCTTCAACCGGCTGATCGGGGTGCGCGATCACCTGTTCTATTCCAACGATTGCTCGGACGGGACCGACCGGCTGCTGGATGCGCTGGCGGCGCGTGGGATCGTACGGCACCTGCCCAATCCGGCCAAGGGGCGCAACTATCAGATGGAGGCGCTGAAACACGCCGCGCATCAGGCGGTGGTGAAACAGGCAGACTGGCTCTGGATTGCAGATGTGGACGAGTTTTTGAACATCCATGTGGGCGATCACACCCTGCCCGCGCTGGTCGAGGCCTGCGGCGATCCGCAGGCGATTTCCGTCAGCTTCCAGTTCTTTGCCAATGGCGGCATCGAGACGTTTGAGGATGCCCCGGTCATTTCCCAGTTCACCCACAGCCACAACCCGGACATTTGGTGCGACGAAACCGCGATCGAGGTCAAGTCACTGGTACGGCAGGATTTTCCGCTGCAGTATTTCGGCGCGCATCGTCCGTTCTTTAAACGCAGTCTGGGCAAGGACAAGCGCCCGCGCTGGACCGACGGGTCGGGGCGACCGGTGCCCTACAAGTTCCTGATCGCCGCCAATCCCAGCCGCATCCGCAAGTTTCCCGCCCGGGGCGCGCGCGATTTCGCGACGCTGAACCATTATGCGCTGCGCTCGCTCGACAGCTATCTGGTCAAGAACGACCGCGGCGACGTGAACCGCGAACACCGCGCCTTTGACGACAGCTATTGGCGCGAACGCAACGATCCGGCTTGGGAGGATACCAGCATCCACCGTTACCTGCCCGCCCTGCGCAAGGCGTTGGAGGCGTTGAAATCCGACCCCGAGATCGGCGCATTGCATGACGAGGCGGTGGCATTGCACCGGGCCAAGCGCGACGAACTGCTGCGCCAGCCCGGCTATCGCCAGATGCGCGATCAACTGCGCGCCGCCCCCACCCTGCCGCCGCAGGAAGAAGCGATGCTGGCACGGCTGGGGCTAAACTAATGCGGATTTATCTTCATATCGGCCCGCAGCACATGGGCGCCGCCCGCCTGCATCAGGTGCTTGACGCCAAGCGCGCCCAGCTCAAGGACCAGGGGGTGCTGTTCCCCAAGTCGCCGGGGGCGAAGAACCACACCCGCCTTTACATGGCGGTGAGCGATCCCGATCATATCGACCCGCTGCGGTTCAACCGCGGCTTCATCGCGCCGGAGAAGCAGGAAACGCTGTATCACATGCTGGGCCGGACCTTGGCGCAGGATGTGGAGAAAGCCAGCCCCGAGACGTTGATCCTGTCGGCCGAACAATTGGGCAGTTCGCTGCATCGCCGCTCCGAGTTGGAGCGGCTGCGGGCGCTGCTGACGCCGCTGTCGCAGGACATCCGCATCATCGCCCATGTGGACGAGCCCGCCCGCGCGCTGACCCGCGCCTATGGCGGGCAGATGCTGGAGGGGCGCGCCGCACCGCTGTCGCGCGACTTGGATCTGGCCGCGTCCGGGCGCGACTGGTGGGCGGCCAGCCTTGAGGCCGCGCCCGCCCCCGATCCCGCTGGCGGGCAGTTTCTGGAAACCCAGGCGCCGTCGTTCTGGCTGGACTACGGCGCGCTGGTGCGGTTCTGGGAAAGCGTGTTCGGGGCGGGCTCGGTCACGTTGCGCCCCTATGATCCGGGGTTATTTTATGGCCCCGACGCCACGGAAGAATTGCGCGCCGCCTTTGATATCGCGCCAGACCTTGGCAAGGTCGACCCGGTGCCTATGCCCGTCGCGCCCTCGGCCCCATGGCTAACCCGCGCGCGCCAACTCAATGCGCTGCTGCTCCGGGTGCTGGAGCATCACAAGCGTATCCTGCCCCGGCCCCTGTGGCGCGGGTTTCTGGACGAAATCGCCATCGACGGGCCCCCGATCGCACCGGGCGCGCTGGCCCCGATCTCGGCCCGGTTCGCCGCCGATCTGGAGACACTGGGCGCGGCCCATCCGGCGCTGACGCCTATGGTCTTGCACCCCGACGCCCCGCTGCCCGACTGGCAAGAGCCCGACCCCGAGCGCGGCTATCGCGCCTCGCAATATCTGGCGAGCTTCATGGAACAGATCGATGCCGTCTCAAAGGACGAGCATGCGACGAAACATGCCGATCTGGCACAGGTGGACGGGCAATCCCCCACCGCCGAACCAGACGGGTTAAGCGACACCGGGCGCCGCGTGATGCCGCCGCTGGCGGTGGAAAAGTTTCATCACCTGAAAACCACCCCCTATGCGCCGCACAATCGGCTTGGCACGGTGGACGAGGAAACCCCGGCCGCCCCCTATGCACCGGCACCGCGCCGCACGCTGGCCGAAGGCTCCAGCGGCAATGTGATCGTCGGCTGCATGAAGAACGAGGCCCCCTATATCATCGAATGGGTGGCCTATCACCGCGCCATCGGCGTCGACAATTTCCTGATCTATACCAATGACTGCACCGACGGCACCGACGAGATATTGGGCCGGTTGCAGGACATGGGCGTGCTCGAACATCGCAACAACGACGAATGGCGCGGCAAATCCCCCCAGCAACACGCCCTGAACATGTCGCTGAAAGAGCCGGTGCTGCGCAACGCCGAGTGGCTGATGCACATCGACGTGGACGAATTCGTCAACGTGCGCTGCGGCAACGGCACCTTGCAGGATTTCTTTGACGCCGCGCCGGAGGCCACCAATGTGGCGATGACCTGGCGTCTGTTCGGCCATAGCGGTGTGACCCAGCTGGAGGATCGCTTTGTCGTCGGGCAATTCGACCGCTGCGCCCCGACCTATTGCCCCAAGCCGCATACGGTCTGGGGCTTCAAGACGCTGTTTCGCAATATCGGCGCCTATCAGAAGCTGAGCTGCCACCGCCCCAACAAGCTGGAGGACGCCAAGCGCGATCAGGTGCTCTGGGTCAACGGCTCGGGGCAGGACATCACCAAGGAAACGGTGGACAATGGCTGGCGCAGCTCCAAAAGCTCGGTCGGCTATGACCTGCTGCAGCTCAACCATTATGCCCTGCGCTCGGCCGAAAGTTTCCTGATCAAGCGCCAGCGCGGCCGCGCGCTGCATGTAGATCGCTCGATCGGGCTGAACTACTGGATCCGGATGGACTGGGACGATGCGCGCGACGTGACGATCCAGCGCAATCTGCCGCGCCTAAAGGTCGAATACGACAAACTGATGGCGGATGACCGGCTGCGCAGCCTGCACGACAAGGGGCTGGCGTGGCACCGCGCCAAGGCGGCCGAGTTACATGCCATGCAGGAGTTTCAAGATCTCTATCGTCAGGCGTTGGAGATCCGCCTCACCGGGACCGAGCGGGCGGCCTATGCGCTGGCGCTTGATCTGGAAAGCTGAACGGAAACGGAGGACACGGAACGGTGAACCGGCAGCCCAAACGCATCCTTGCGGTGCTGAGCCTGCGCAACGAGGCGGCCTTTCTGCTGGATTGGCTGGCCCATCACCGCGCCGTCGGCTTTACCGATTTTCTGGTGCTGTCGAATGACTGTCAGGACGGCACCGACGCGATGCTGGACCGGCTGGAGCAACTGGGCTGGCTCACCCATCTGCGCAACGATGGCCCCTATGACAAGGGCGGCATCCAGTTCACCGGGCTGAAGCTGGCCGATCGGCACAAGCTGGTGAAAAAGGCCGACTGGATCATGGCGCTGGATATCGACGAATACGTCAATATCCACGTCGGCGACAACACGTTGTCGGCGCTGCTGGAGGCGCTGCCGCAGGCCACCGCCATTACCCTGACCTGGCGGCTGTTCGGCAATGCGGGCAAAATGCGCTATCACGACCAGCCGGTGAGTGAGACCTTTACCCGCTGCGCCCCGACGGTGATGTACTGGCCGTGGCGGGCGGCGATGTTCAAGACGCTGTACCGCAATGATGGCATTTATCGGAAACTTGGCGTGCACCGCCCGCGCAGCGCCGACAAGGACCGGCTGGACGCGGTGCATTGGTACGATGGCGAGGGCCGCGCGCTAGAGGATCAATTCAAGCTGACCCGTGTGTTCAACACCTATGGGCGCTCGAACTACAAGCTGGCGCAGCTCAACCACTATGCGCTGGGAGCGATGGAAAGCTTTGTTCTCAAGGCGGATCGCGGGCGCGCGGTCCACTCCGATCACATGCTGGACATGGATTACTGGGTCGAACGCAATTTCAACACCGAGACCGACACCACGATCCGCCAAATCGCGCCCAGAAGCGCGCCGCTGCGCGAAGAGCTGCGTGCCGATGCCGAACTGGCGCAGCTGCACGACGCGGCTGTCGCCTGGCGCAAGGCGCGGTTCCTGCACCTGATGGAGCTTGAACCGTTCCGCGCGCTGTTCGCCCGGCTGCTGATGACACCGCCCTCGCGCCCGATCTCGCTGACCTCTGCGCGCACGCTGGCGGGGTTCGCCAACCTGGGACAGATCAAGCACAGCTGAGGCGCCCCGGTTCGGGCCCTCGGTTCTGGCCCCCACCCCCGCGCGGCTTGGCAGTTTCCGAAACAGGGCCGATATCACATATTAACTTTCCGGCCCGTCCGCGATAGGGCGGAAACCAAAGCCATTCACATCAGGACACGAGATATGCCGCTTACCGTTACCGCTTTTTACGCCGGGCTTCTGGGCGTTTTCTATGTCGGGCTCAGCCTTTGGGTCATCAAGATCCGCGCAGCACAGAAAATCGCCAGCGGCGACAACGGCAACCCGGTGATGCAGAACGCCATGCGCACCCATGCCAACTTTGCCGAATATGTGCCGATGGGCCTGATCCTGATCGGGCTGGGCGAGGCGCAGGGCATGCCGGCCCTTGCCGCGCATGCGCTTGGCGCGGCGCTGCTTCTGGCCCGCTTGATGCACGCCTTTGGCATGGGCCGAATGCCCCATACCTCGGCCCTGCGCGGCGGCGGTGCCGTGCTGACGTTCCTTGTGCTGCTGATCGCGGCGCTGGCCAATATCGGCCACGTCTTGTTCTAAACGCGGGCTGGCCCGCGCGCCACGACGCGGGCACCGCACCACAGAACCACCCGGAAACCGGCCTGAGAATTTCCCAATTTGGCCACAGTCTCGCTCTAGCTTGATCTTGCGCCAAACCGGCCCGGTAAGTGGTCGGAACAGATGAGGACGGCATCATGCAGGACCAGAATCAAGACCCAGATTCAGCGGACGAAGAGAACGGGATCGAGAGCTCGCTCGCTGATCTGGGCAAGGCCGAGTGGAAGGCCGCGCTGATCGCGCAGGCCGAGGCACATGGCATGGCGCAGGATCTGGGCGCGCGCCATTTCGCCACGTTCATCGACAAGAAACCCACGCTTCTGGTCACCTTCGAGACCATTCAGGGCGTGCGCGCCCTGTCCGAGACCGCCCAACCCTTTGGCTTTGACATGGTCAAGGCGCAGGGCTGGTCGCATCTGTGCCTGCTCTCGGACGGCGACACCTGGTTTCGGGCGCAAGAGGTTTACGCCTTTTTCGACCAGCTGATCGACGACGGCTTTTTCGAGGATTTCGACCGCGTGGTGTTTTATGGCGCCGGGCCTTGTGGCTATGCCGCCGCCAGCTATTCGGTGGCCTCCCCGGGCGCGACGGTGATCGCGGTGCAGCCGCAGGCGACGCTGTCGGCGCGGATGACGGAATGGGATGATCGCTTTGTCGAGATGCGCCGCACCGATTTCACCGATCGCTATGGCTATGCCCCCGACATGCTGGATGCGGCCGAGCGCGCCTTTGTGATCTATGACCCGCGCGAAACGCTGGACGCGATGCATGCCACCCTGTTCGAGCGGGCCAATGTTTCGCGGCTGCGGATGCCCTTCATGGGCGGCGCGCTGCAAACCCAGTTGATCGAGATGAAGATCCTCTATCGATTGTTGTCGCTGGCCGGGGCGGCCAAGCTGAACGAGCAGAAATTCTACAAGCTGTACCGCGCGCGGCGCGATCACATGCCCTATCTGCGCAACCTGATGACGCATCTGGACCAGAACGAGCGGCCCTATATGACCACGCTTTTGTGTCGCAATGTGACCTCGCGCGTGCGGGCACGGCGGTTCCGTCGCCGGCTCGACCAGTTGGAACAGATGGCCGCAGACGGGGACTTTACACCGCCGCCGCCCGCGGCGGAATAGGCGCCCGCCCTCTGGTCGCGACCGCATCGCTGTGCTAGCGAAACGGCCATGACCCAGACCCTCACGCTCCGCCGTCCCGACGACTGGCACCTGCATCTGCGCGATGGCGAGATGCTTAAGGCCGTTTTGCCCGAAACCGCGCGCGATTTCGCCCGCGCCATCATCATGCCCAATCTGGTGCCGCCGGTGGTGACCGGGGCGCAGGCCAGCGCCTATCGTGATCGCATCCTTTCCGCCCTGCCCGAGGGCATGACGTTCACGCCGCTGATGACGCTGTACCTGACCGAGCAGACCGATCCCGAGGATGTCGCTGCGGCGGCGCAAAGCGGCTTGATCACGGCGGTCAAACTTTATCCCGCCGGGGCCACCACCAATTCGGCCAGCGGCGTGCAGGATTTCGACAAGGTCCGCGGCGTGCTGGAGACGATGGCCGAGATCGGGCTGCCGCTTTGCGTACATGGCGAGGTGACAGATCCGGCGATCGATATCTTTGACCGCGAGGCGGTGTTCATCGAGCGGGTTCTGGACCCGGTGCGCCGGGCCACGCCGGGGCTGCGGGTGGTGATGGAACATATCACCACAGCGAACGGCGTCGACTATGTGGCATCGCAAGACGACATGGGCGGCACGATCACCACGCATCACCTTGTGATCAACCGCAACCATCTTCTGGTCGGTGGCATCCATCCGCATTACTACTGCCTGCCAGTGGCCAAGCGGGAAGAACATCGTCAGGCCTTGGTCGCCGCCGCGACCGGGGGCGACGCGCGGTTCTTTCTTGGCACCGACAGCGCGCCGCATACCGATCCCAACAAGGAAAGCGGCTGCGGCTGCGCCGGCTGTTTCACCGCCACCAACACCCTGTCGGTGCTGGCCGAGTTGTTCGACCGCCAAGGCGCGCTGGACCGGTTGGAGGGGTTCACCTCGCTGCATGGCCCGGCGTTTTACCGGCTACCGGCGAACGAGGAACGGATCACGCTGGAAAAGGGCGGCCCGGTTTCTTACCCGTCTCATATCGAAACCGGCGAAGGCCCGGTCACCGTGTTCGACCCCGGCTTTCCGCTGCACTGGCGGGTGGTCGGGGCCTGACCAGCACGCTTTTCTGCTCCCCCCAAACCGACAACACAGCCAGTTGCAGGGGGGATACTCGTCACGTACCACGCGATTTTGCAGGAAAACCGCACTTGACGAATTGTCAGGATTTTTTCTAGCTTCGCCTCGAACAAGACCGTCGGCCTCTGGTCGACGGTCATATGTTGATTTGTAAAAAGGCGGACAAATGGCTTCAGTTGCGTACACCACCTATTATTCGATTGCCGGTTTTTCCTACGACTACCGCTATTTCTGGGACAGCGAGGACGAGACCTCCACCAGCTTCGATGCCAGCGTCTCGATGAACGTCACTGCTGATCCCGGCGCCGGGTTCATTTACGAAATCCAGGAAGTCGACCTCGCTGACGGCAACGTCTGGGTCGATATCAACACCATCATCGACACTTACGAGCTCTCGCTCGATGGTATGGACGCCTATACCACGGATATCGATTCCAACATCATCGGCGTGAACTGGACCATGGGCGGCGTGTCGCATTCCACCGTTCTAATGGAGTTCGAAGTGGTGAAAGGTGAGAACGTGACGGGGGGCTACGAATACGGCACCCGCTATCATTTCGTACTGGACGGCGATCCCCTGCCGGATTTCAGCTCCCTCTCCGAGTTCGAGAACTTCGCGAACAGCGACACTTACATCACCGGCGTCTACAAGGTGACCGGCGCCTTTGGAGAAGGCAAGCTGATCGAATGGGGCGATATCGAAAGCGCCACCATTCTGGGCGCTGACGAGGACATTACCGGAACCCCCGGCAAAGATGTGCTCTCGGGTGGCTATGGCGACGATTATTTCATCTCATCCGAAGGCAACGACACCTACAAGGGCGGCGTGGGCACGTTCGACCAGGTCAGCTACGAGGATGATCCCGCCGGCGTCGTCGCCAATCTTGCCACCGGCAAGGCGACCGACGGCTGGGGCGACACCGATAAGCTCAAAAGCATCGAAGTGCTGCGCGGCAGCCTGTTCGACGATACCCTCACCGGCGACAAGGGCGACAACCATATCCGTGGCCTTGCTGGCGACGATGTACTGAAAGGCGGCAAGGGCACGGATACTGTGCGCTATGATAAGGATGCGAGCTTTGGTGGCACCGATGGCGTCACCGTCAACCTCAAGAAAGGCTATGCCGTCGACGGGTTCGGCGGTCTAGATGCGCTGAAAAACTTCGAGAATGTGCGCGGCTCCGACTCGAAGGACACGCTCACCGGTACGGGGGGCGCGAACGATATGCGAGGCGAAGGCGGTGCCGACGTGATCAAGGGGCTGGGCGGCAAAGACGTGTTGGACGGCGGCAACGGCAACGACACCCTGTTTGGCGGCATCGGCAAGGACGTTCTGCACGGCGGCAACGGCAAAGACACGCTGGACGGCGGCAAGGGCAACGACGACCTTTACGGCGGCGGCAAGAACGACGTCTTCATCTTTAGCGGCAAGTTCGGCGATGACACGATCCACGACTTCACGACCGCAGGCAAAGGCGAAAAGATCGACCTGTCCGACGTCTCGACGATCAAGAACTTCAGGGATCTGTCGAACAACCACCTGTCCGACATCGGCGGCAACGCGGTGATCGACGACAATAACGGCAACACGATCACGCTCCTCGGGGTCTCAAGCGCAGACCTGGCGTTCAACGACTTCCTGTTCTGATCTGCCCACCGACAAAAACCAATCGCCCGCCCCGGCCCCGTGCCGCGGCGGGCTTTTCTTTTGCGCCCTGCTCCAGTAATCCCGCGGGAACCCCGCCGCCCGAAAGGATTTGCCGATGATCCCCTCCTCCTATCCCTCGCCCCAAGAGATGGCCCGCCTGACCGCCCGGATGCTGCTGGAAATTCAGGCCGTGCACCTGAACGCGGAAGATCCGTTCACGCTGGCCTCTGGCCTGCCCTCGCCCACCTATATCGATTGCCGCAAGCTGATCTCCTATCCGCGTATCCGCAGCACGCTGATGGATTTCCTTACCGTCACGGTCATGCGCAACGCGGGGTATGAGGCGTTCGACAATATCGCGGGCGGAGAAACCGCTGGCATCCCCTTTGCCGCGCTGGTGGCCGAGCGCATGGTGCTGCCGATGACCTATGTGCGCAAGAAAGCCAAAGGGTACGGCCGCAACGCCCGGATCGAAGGCGCGATGAGCGAGGGCCAGCGCGTGCTGCTGGTCGAGGATCTGACCACCGACGGCGGCTCCAAGCTGTCCTTTGTCGATGCCATCCGCGAAACCGGCGCCACCTGCGCCCACACGGCCGTCATTTTCTATTATGGCATCTTCCCCGAGACCGAAAAGACGCTGGGGGACCATGGTGTCAGCCTGCATCACCTGTGCACCTGGTGGGATGTGCTGGCCGAGGCGAAACAGGCCAACAGCTTCAGCCGCGAGACCCTGCGCGGGGTCGAGGATTTCCTCAACGATCCGCGCAAGTGGCAGGAAGAAAACAAGAAATAAAAACTTACCCCCTGATGCGATGAAAACCGCCGAATGGAATCACTAAGCCATCGCAGATTTTGCGGTCACCACCCTTTGTGCTACCATATCTGCGATGCATATCGCGAGTCGGCGGTGAAACAGGGGGGTATCCTCCAGTTACCCACCGACTTACGCACATATCGAAACGCGGCAAGATTGGTTACAAAGGCCGAACCGGCGCAAGACCGGGAACAGCCGGCGCCGGGACGGGGCGCAGAACAAGGCGCTGAACAGGCGGAACGGGACAGAGATGAACGAAATCACCGCAGTCAATTCGGGCGGGACGGAGCTTCGGGCCTCCGAAACCATCCCCCACTCGATCGAAGCCGAACAGCAGCTTTTGGGCGCGATCCTGACCAACAACGATGTCTTTGATCGGGTGGCCAGCATTATCGGATCGCAGCATTTCTATGACCCAGTCCACGCCCGCATCTACGAGGTTGCCTCCGCGCGCATCTCAAAGAACGCGCTGGCTTCTCCGGTGACGCTCAAGGCGTTTCTGGAACATGACGAAGGGCTCAAGGAATTGGGCGGCCCGGCCTATCTGGCCCGTCTGGCCGGGGCCGCGATCAGCGCCTTCGCGGTGCGCGATTATGCCGAGATGATCTATGATCTGGCAATCCGGCGCGAATTGATCGGGCTGGGCAAGACGATCTCGGACAAGGCGGCGCGCGTCGATGTCGCCAGCGACCCCAAGCAGCAGATCGTCGAGGCCGAACAGCATCTCTACAGCCTCGCCGAACAGGGCCAGTCCGAGAGCGGCTTTCAAAGCTTTCTGCGCGCCGTCACCGATGCGGTCAACGTCGCCAACGCCGCCTATCAGCGCGAAGGTGGGCTGGCGGGGATTTCCACCGGGCTTGACGATCTGGATCACAAGCTGGGCGGTTTGCACAAATCCGACCTTCTGATCCTTGCCGGGCGCCCGTCGATGGGGAAAACCTCGCTGGCAACGAACATCGCCTTCAACGTCGCCAAGGCCTATAAGCGCGGCGCCCTGCCCGACGGCAACGAGGGCGCGGTTGAAGGCGGTGTGGTCGGATTCTTTTCGCTGGAGATGAGTGCCGAACAGCTCGCCGGGCGGATCCTGGCCGAAGCCTCGGAAATCTCCAGCCACAAGATCCGCCAAGGCGACATGACCGAAGGCGAATTCCGCCGCTTCGTCGAGGCGGCCAAGGCGCTGGAGGCCTGCCCGCTTTATATCGACGACACCGCCGCCATCCCGATCGCCCAGCTTGCCGCCCGCGCGCGGCGGCTGAAGCGTACGCACGGGCTGGACCTGCTGATCGTCGACTATCTGCAACTTGTCCGCGGCACCTCGGAAAACCGGGTGCAGGAAATCGGCGAGATTTCCATGGGGCTCAAGGCCATCGCCAAGGAATTGGACATCCCCGTCGTCGCGCTGTCGCAGCTGTCGCGTCAGGTGGAAAGCCGCGATGACAAGCGGCCACAGCTCTCGGATCTGCGTGAATCCGGCTCGATCGAGCAGGACGCCGACGTGGTGATGTTCGTCTATCGCGGTGAATATTACAAAGAACGGGAAAAACCGGGCGAAGAAAATATCGAGGCCATGGCAACCTGGATCGAAGAGATGGAGCGCCTGCACGCCAAGGCCGAGGTCATCATCGGCAAACAGCGTCACGGCCCCATCGGCATGGTCGAGCTGTCCTTCGAGGCGCAATTCACCCGCTTCGGCAACCTTGCCAAGGCCTGGCAACAAGACCGCGAGCAGGAGTTCTGAGCAATGCCGATCCACAAGTTCATGGCCGACTATAAACGGGTCTGGGAGGCGCAGGATTCACAGGGCTTCGCGGCCCTGTTCACCCCGGACGGTCTCTATCACAACACCCCCTTTCAGGTGCAGCAGGGGCCGGGTGAACTGGCCGCCTACTGGAACCGGATCAAGCTGCAACAGGACATTTCGTTGCGCTACGAGGTGCTGGGCGAAACCCCGGCAGGTGGGATTGCCCATTGGAACGTCACCTATCAGGTCGCCTCGGAAGAGCTGTTCGCGATCTGGGCAAAATCCACCGGCACCGGCCTGCCCGAGCGTCAACCCGGCGATCCCCTGCCCCGGATGGAGCTTGACGGTATGTTGGTGGCCGACTTCACCGCCTCGGGTCTGGCGCGCGACGTGCGCATCTGGTGGCACTCCCTCCCCCGCACCGGCCCCTGATTAGCACGCAGGCCCCGATCCTGATTTTCACGCAGCCCATCACCTGATTTTCATCCAAGCGTGTGCGGCAGGCCGCCGCTGGGCGGTTTTTCCCTTGACGCCCCGCGCCCCCAAGTCAAGAACAAGCCCATGAGCACCGGACATCTTACAATCGACCTGAACGCCATTGCCGAAAACTGGCGTACCCTTGATGCAATGACCGCCGCGGACACCGCCGCCGTGGTCAAGGCAGACTGCTATGGACTGGGGGTCGAGCCCATCACGCGCGCGCTGGCCCGTGCCGGCGCTCGCCGCTTTTTCGTCGCCGCAGCGGAAGAAGGTGCCGCCGTGCGCGCCGCGCTGGGGCCGGGGCCGATGATCGGCGTGTTTTCCGGCCATATGGCGGGCGATTCCACCCTGATCCGCAATAACGATCTGACGCCGATGCTCAACTCGGTCGATCAGGTGCTGCGCCATTTCGAATCGCTGCCGCAGCAGTCTTTTGGCCTCCAGCTTGACACCGGGATGAACCGTCTGGGCATGGAGCCCGCCGAATGGGCCGCCCTGCGCGAGCCGGTGCTGCAACAGATGCCAGCAATGATCATGTCGCATCTGGCCTGCGCCGATGAGCCCGACCATTTCATGAACGCAAAGCAACTGCGCAGTTTCCGTGAGATGACCGAAGGGCTGGACATCCCCTGTTCGCTCTCGGCCACGGGGGGCATTCTGCTGGGCTCCGATTATCATTTCGACGTCGTGCGCCCCGGTATCGGCCTCTATGGCGCGCGCCCCTATGAAGCGGGGCGTCCGGCGGTCACGCTGGAGCTGCCGGTGATTCAGACCCGCGAGGTGCAGCCCGGCGAAACCGTTGGCTATGGCAACACTTGGACGGCGCAGCGCCCCGCGCGTATCGCCACCGTCTCGGCGGGCTATGCCGACGGGCTGTTCCGCGCTCTCGCCAGCACTCTGGGCCTCTGGCATGGTGACACCCGCTGTCCGATCGCCGGACGCATCTCGATGGACCTGATTTCGGTCGATATCACCGCATTGGGCGACGAGGCGCCGGACTACCTGACCATGCTTGGCGCCCATCAGGGGGTGGACGATCTTGGCGATGCCGCCGGAACCATCGGCTATGAAATCCTGACCTCGCTGGGCGCACGCTATTCGCGCAGCTATCAGTCGTGACCGCGCTGCTGTCCCCGCTGGCCCATCTGGGCCGGGCCGTGCTGGCGGCGCTGACCTCGATCGGGCGGGTGATGATCTATGCCGTCACCGCCCTGAGCCATATCTTTCGCCCGCCCTATTACCCGCGCGAAGTGTTCAACGCCTTTGTGCAAATCGGCTGGCTGTCCTTGCCGGTGGTCGGGCTGACCGCCCTGTTCACCGGTGGCGCGCTGGCGCTTCAGATTTATTCCGGTGGCGCGCGCTTCAACGCCGAGGCAGTCGTGCCCCAGATCGTCGCCATCGGCATGGTGCGTGAACTGGGGCCGGTGATGGCCGGGCTGATGATCGCGGCGCGCGTCACCTCGTCGATCGCCGCCGAGATCGCCACCATGAAGGTGACCGAACAGATCGATGCGCTGGTCACCCTGTCGACCCACCCGATGAAGTACCTCACCGCGCCGCGCCTGCTGGCTGGCCTGATCACGGTGCCGATTCTGGTGGGTGTGGGCGACGTGATCGGTGTCGCTGGCGGCTATTTCGTGGCCACCCAAAGCCTTGGGTTCAACCCGGCGGCCTATCTCAAGAACACGGTCGATTTCCTTGAGACGCTTGATGTCGTCTCCTCGCTGGTCAAGGGCTGCGTCTTTGGCGGCATCGCCACGGTGATGGGCTGCTATTACGGCATGCAATCGGGGCGCGGCGCCCAGGGCGTGGGACAAGCCACCAAAAGCAGCGTCGAAGCCGCCGCCGTGCTGATCCTTGCGGCCAACTTCTTGATCACAGGGGCATTTTTCTCGGTATGATCCGGTTTGAGGACGTTCATAAAGCCTTTGGCAGCAATCGCGTCCTGCGCGGCTTGACGCTTGAGGTGCCCAAGGGAACATCGATGGTGATCATCGGCGGCTCGGGCACCGGGAAATCCGTGGCGATCAAATCCGTTCTGGGGCTGGTCACGCCGGACAAGGGCCGCATTCTGGTCGACGGCAAGGACACCACCAGCGGCGACCGCGATGCCTTTCTCGCCCGCTTTGGCATGTTGTTTCAGGGCGGCGCGCTGTTCGATTCGCTCCCCGTATGGCAAAACGTGGCGTTCCGCCTGTTGCGCGGCGCGCTCAAGCGCCCGCAGGCCGAGGCGCGCGAGATCGCCATCGAAAAGCTGCGCCGCGTTGGTCTGAAACCCGAGACCGCCGATCAGTTTCCCGCCGAACTGTCTGGCGGTATGCAGAAACGCGTCGGCCTTGCCCGCGCCATCGCCGCCGACCCCGAGATCATCTTTTTCGACGAGCCCACCACCGGGCTCGACCCGATCATGGCGGGCGTCATCAATGAGCTGATCCGCGAGATCGTGGTCGAAATGGGCGCGACGGCCATGACCATCACCCACGACATGACCAGTGTCCGCGCGATTGCCGACAATGTGGCCATGCTGCATGACGGGGTGATCAAATGGACCGGCCCGGTGGCCAAGTTGGACAACTCCGGCGATCCCTATCTGGACCAGTTCATCCACGGTCGCGCCGAGGGGCCGATCGAAGCGGTGCGGTGATCCCTCGCGACGGGAAAATTCGAATTTTCTCGTCACTTTTCTTCGAAGAAAAGTGCACTGCTGCGCGGATGCATCCGCGTTCCCAAACCCGGTGAAATCGGATAGGCCGCTGTGATGACCCTCCGCCTCGCCAATCTCGCCCTGCTTGTGCTCTACCCCGTCGCTTGGTTCGCACCGCTGCTGCGCGCCGGGTTCCTGCCGCTGTTCGGGCTGTCGGAAATCTCGGTCCTCACCGGGCTGCAATCGCTGTGGGGAACCGATGTCGTGCTGGCGCTGGTCGCCACCGTCTTTGCCATTTTTGCGCCCTATCTGAAAACCATCGGGCTGGCGCTGGTGCAATGGCATTTGCTGGATCGCCGCGCCCTGCCGGTGCTGACGGTGCTGGGCAAGTTGGCGATGGCGGACATTTTCCTTATTGCCTTGTACATTACGCTGGCCAAGGGCATTTCCTATGCCCGGATCGAGGTCGCTTGGGGCCTCTATCTCTTTACCTTCTGCATCCTCGCCTCGCTGGTTCTCGGCCTTCTGACCGATCGCCACATGCGAGGGCTTGAGAAGCCGCACACGGACGGGCAATAACGGCATATGGCGAAATCAAAAACCTTCGTCTGCTCGGCCTGCGGAGCCAGCAGCAACAAATGGTCCGGCCGTTGCGAAGGCTGCGGCGAATGGAACACCATATCCGAGGCGGTGCCGCTGTCATCCGGCCCGGCCTCGAAATCGCTCGGCGCGCGGCGTGGCAGCGCGGTGCCGCTCACCGATCTGTCGGTCGAAGAGGCCCCCCCGCCCCGCGCCGCCTCTGGTCTGGGCGAGCTGGATCGCGTGCTTGGCGGCGGGCTGGTTCCCGCCTCGGCCGTTCTGGTGGGAGGCGATCCGGGCATCGGCAAATCGACGCTGTTGCTGCAGGCCGCCGCCGCCTTTGCCCGCAAGGGGCTCAAGACCATCTATGTCTCGGGCGAAGAGGCCAGCGCGCAGGTCCGCATGCGCGCCCGTCGCCTTGACCTTGCCGATGCGCCGGTGCGACTGGCCGCCGAAACCAACCTGCGCAACATCCTCACCATGCTGGAAGAGGAACGGCCACAGCTTGTCATCATCGATTCGATCCAGACCATGTGGGCCGACAATGTCGAGAGCGCACCGGGCAGCGTGTCGCAGGTGCGCGCCACCGCGCATGAGCTGACCACATTCGCCAAGCGCCACGGCGTCAGCGTGATCATGGTCGGCCATGTCACCAAGGACGGGCAAATCGCGGGCCCGCGCGTGGTCGAACACATGGTCGATACCGTGCTGTATTTCGAGGGCGAGCGCGGCCATCAGTTCCGTATCCTGCGCGCGGTCAAGAACCGCTTTGGCCCCGCGGATGAGATTGGCGTGTTCGAGATGACCGGCGCCGGGCTGGCCGAGGTCACCAACCCCTCGGCGCTGTTCCTGTCTGAGCGTGGCGAGCCAAGCGCCGGATCCGTGGTGTTTGCAGGTATCGAGGGCACCCGGCCCGTTCTGGTTGAATTTCAGGCCCTCGTCGCCCCCTCGTCGCTGTCGCAACCGCGCCGCACCGTGGTCGGCTGGGATGGCGGGCGGCTGGCGATGATTCTAGCGGTGCTGGAGTCCCGCTGCGGCATCCCGTTTACCGGGCTTGATGTCTATCTCAATGTCGCGGGCGGTATGAAGATTGGCGAACCCGCCGCCGATCTGGCCGTGGCCGCCGCGCTTTTAAGTGCGCGCGAGGATGCGCCATTGCCTGCTGAAACCGTTGTTTTCGGGGAAATAAGCCTGTCTGGGGCCCTGCGACCGGCACCGCAGACCGAAAACAGGTTGAAAGAAGCGCAAAAACTTGGTTTCACCGCAGCAATCGCTCCGGCCGGCGGCAAGATCGGGTCGGGCGGCGGGCTTTCGCTCACGCGGCCTGCTGACCTGACCGGCTTTGTCGGCGACATTTTCGGCGCGGGCTGACGTACAGGGCAAATCGGGCGAGGAATATGGACGGTTTCACCATCATCGACGGGGTTGTGGCCCTGATCATCGTGGTTTCGGCACTCTTGGCCTATTCCCGCGGTTTCATGCGCGAGGCAATGGCCATCGCGGGCTGGGTCGTGGCCGCTGTGCTCGGCTTCATTTTCGCCCCACATGCCGAACCGCTGATCCGGGAAATCCCGGTGCTGGGCGAGTATATCGGCGAAAGCTGCGAGTTGAGCATCATCGCCGCCTTTGCCGCCGTTTTTGCCTTGGCGCTGATCCTGGCCTCGTTCTTCACGCCGTTGTTTTCCTCACTGGTGCAACGCTCGGCGCTGGGAGGGCTCGATCAGGGGGCTGGTTTCCTGTTTGGCGTAGCGCGCGGCATCCTGCTCGTGGCGGTCGCCTTTTTCGTCTATGATACGGTGATGACCGGGCAGGACTTCTCCATCGTCGATGAGAGCCGCTCGGCGCAGGTGTTCTCGCGTCTGAGCGACACCATCGCACAGCGCGACCCCGAACAGGCGCTTGGCTGGATCACCCGCCAGTACGAAGGCTTGGTCGGAAGCTGCGGCGCACCAGAGGGCAACTGAGCAGGCCCGGCGGCATCCGCTGCCCCGCCCGTTAAGCGATTCGGCCTTCACCGCACCAAGGTGCCGTGACCCGGATCGCTCCGACTTGAAACAGTCGCCACAGTTCCGCCGCATTCGCGCCGCCTGAGCGACCGACTTCGCGCCCCAAGTACCCCCAGGCCCTGTTGCCATGGAACCAGTACCGAGTGGGTTTACCAGTGTTTTACGAAATCCCCCCGGGGGATGCGGCGATGCGCCCCCCGTCCTCGATCCTCTCCGCGCGTGCGCGGCCGGACCGGGCCTTTGAGCGGACCTTTGCCCCCGGAACCCTTCTCGACACCGCGCGCGGATGGCGCCCTGCCGCATCCCTGCGCTGCGGCGATCATGTGCGCACCCTACGGGGCATGACCCCGATCGTGGACCTTTGCCGACAGCCCCCCGACCGCAGCCCCCTGCACTGGCAGGTGCCGGCGGGAACGATGGGCAATTGCTCTGACCTGCGGCTGACCACCGGCCAGCACTTCGCGCTGATGGACCCGGCCTGCAAGACCCTGTTCGACGCGCCTCTGGTGCTGGTCCCGGTGCCCGCCGCCACCGGCTTCTGCGGCATGCGTACGGTGTCCGGTTTTGCCCTGCGTGGCGGTGTCGCCCTGCATTTCGATACCGAAGAGATCGTCTTTGCCCAGACCGGCGTGTTGCTTCATGTGCCCGGTCCGACCCCGGAAACCTGCCACCGTATCCTGAGCTACCGCGAAAGCCGCCAGCTCCTGACCCGGCTTTGTGGTGGCAAATTCCGCGATCCCGTGGCGGTGCGACCTCCAAACTCTGGCCCCGACTAAGGGGGATCGCGCCCCACATCCTGTGCTGCGGCACTGCGCACCGGCCGAGATTGGCCAGAATCTGTGATCCTTTCGTGACACTCGCCCCACATCCCAGTATGTGGGGCGGATATCGCCAACGGATATGGAGCTACCCTCCCGTGTCGACGCTGCAAATGCCCCTCGCCCACCCGTTCGATGACGACAAGCTGCATGAAGAATGCGGCGTATTTGGCGTTATCGGCGTACAGGACGCCGCCAATTTCGTCGCTCTCGGCCTGCATGCGTTACAGCATCGCGGGCAAGAAGCTGGAGGAATCGTGTCCCACGATCCAGAGCAAGGGTTCAACTCGGCCCGCCGCTTTGGCTATGTGCGCGACAACTTCACCTCGACCGACATCATGGAAACCCTGCCCGGGCCGCTGGCCATCGGGCATGTGCGCTATTCCACCGCCGGATCAAAAGGCGCCGCGATCCGCGACGTGCAACCGTTCTTTGGTGAATTCGCCATGGGCGGCGCGGCCATCGCCCATAACGGCAACATCACCAATGCCGACGCGCTGCGCCGCGAATTGATCGAGCGCGGCTCGATCTTTCAGTCGAGTTCGGACAGCGAATGCATCATCCACCTGATGGCCCGCTCCCTGCAACGCGACATCCCCGAACGGATGGAGGATGCGCTGCGCCGGGTCGAGGGGGCGTTCTCGATCGTCGCGATGACCCGCAGCCAGCTTATTGGCGTGCGCGATCCGCTGGGCGTGCGTCCTCTGGTGCTGGGACAGATCGGTGATGGCTGGGTGATCAGCTCCGAGACCTGCGCGCTCGACATCATCGGCGCCGATTTCGTGCGCGAGATCGAGCCGGGCGAAATGGTCGTCATCTCGACCGAGGGCGGGGTCGAAAGCCTGTTCCCCTTCCGCCGGCAAAAGCCACGGTTCTGCATCTTTGAACATGTCTACTTCTCGCGCCCCGACAGTATTCTGGGCGGGCGCAGCGTCTATGAGACCCGCGCTGCCATCGGTCGTGAACTGGCCAAGGAAAGCCCGGTTGATGCCGATCTGGTCTGTCCGGTGCCCGACAGCGGCACCCCGGCGGCAATCGGCTTTAGCCAGGAATCCGGCATCCCCTATGCGATGGGGATCATCCGCAACCAGTATATGGGCCGGACCTTTATCGAGCCGACCGAGCAGATCCGCAACATGGGCGTACGGCTGAAACTGAACGTCAACCGGGCCCTGATCCGCGGCAAGCGGGTGATCTTGGTGGATGATTCCGTCGTGCGCGGCACCACCAGCCGCAAGATCAAGGAAATGATCCTGGATGCCGGCGCCAAGGAAGTGCACTTTCGCATCGCCAGCCCGCCGACTGCTTGGCCCTGTTTCTATGGTGTCGACACGCCGCAGCGAGAAAAACTGCTCGCCGCGACGATGACCGAGGACGAGATGCGCGAGCACCTCTCCGTGGACAGTCTCAAGTTCATCTCGCTTGATGGGCTCTATCGGGCTGTGGGCGAGGCAGAGGGGCGCAACGCCGCCTGCCCGCAATATTGCGATGCCTGCTTCTCGGGCGAGTACCCGGTGAAACCGACGGACATGATCGACAAGGGTTTCGAGATGAAGCCCGCCGCCGAATAGACGGCCCCGCGGCCCGGCAGGTTCCTGCCGAGCCGCCCCTTGGGGGGCTTTCGCCGCCCTTGGCAACCGGCTAGACCGGCCTCCGAGCTTTTCAACAAGACGGACATGCCCGCTCCCGGCGCGCCGCAAGGACACACCACATGACAAACGAACCCGACGCGGGGCAGACGCCCGCGACCGTGGCCGATCTGGCCACGACCCCGCAGGTATTGGACGACCACGAGATGACGCTGATCGGCCTTGTCGGCGGGGATCAGGGCTTTCGCGCCTTGGTCCGCCTGCGCGGCGGGCGGATCAAGCAGGTCACCCCCGGCACGCAGATCGCCTGGGGCCGGGTCGTGGCGATCGATGAAAAAGGGATCCTGTTCCAGCGCAACGGCGAAACCCGCCGGATCACCCTGCCGGGTAGCTAGGGCGCGGCGGTTTAGCAGGCGCAGCGACTTCGTCCGTCCCCGTCATCAGACCGGCAGCATCGCCAGCGCGATGCGCCGCCCCTCGGACAGCAGTACGTTATAGGTCCGACACGCGGCAGGAGAGGCCATCACCTCGACCCCCATACAGGCCGCCTCCAGCGCCCTGCGCAGGGGGGCTGGGATATGGGCAATCTCTGCCCCGGTTCCGATGAAAACAACGTCCACCGTCCCTGCGAGCGCCAGCAGCGCGGCGCTATCGTCATAGCCCGCCCAAGGCGTTGTTCCCGTGGGCCCGGTCAGAACCGCGCCCTCATGAACCTCGTTCCCGATGCGAAAGAACCCGGGGCCATAGCCCGCGATCGGAACCGCGTTGTTGAAAACCACTTCGTTCAGGCGCATCTCTCACTCCCAAGGTGGCCGCCCCGGCAGGACCGGGGACAGCACCAATATATCAGGCGTCGACGTTGGCGAACTGGTTTCCGGTGGTATTGTCGGGTTTGGACCAGTCGCGTTTGACCCCGAGATACAACAGGATCGCTGAGGCCACGAAGATCGAGGAATAGGTCCCAACGATCACACCCCAGATCATAGCAAAGACAAAGCCGCGGATCACGTCCCCGCCCAGAACAAAAAGCGCGATCAGCGCCAGAAGCGTGGTGACCGAGGTCATCAAGGTCCGGCTCAGCGTCTCGTTGATGGACAGGTTCAAAATATCCTTCAGCGGCATTTTCTTGTACTTGCGAAGATTCTCGCGGACCCGGTCGAACACCACAACCGTGTCGTTCAGAGAATAGCCGACAATGGTCAACAGCGCCGCGATGATCGCCAGATCAAATTTGATCTGAAGTTCGGAAAAGATGCCGATGGTTAGCAACACATCATGGACCAAGGCCACCACAGCGCCCAGTGCGAACTGCCATTCAAACCGCAGCCAGATATAGATCAGCACCGCGCCGATGGCCAGGACCACCGCGAGAACAGCAGTCTGCACCAGCTCGCCCGAGACCTTGGGGCCCACCGATTCGACCGAGACGAACTTGATGTCGGGCAGCACGGATTGCAGCGCCACCTCGACGGACTGGATGGTATCGGCGTTGATCGATTCCTGCTCGTCCTGTGCCTGAATACGGACCATCGCCACATGCTGATCGTCGCGAAAGCCGGGGTCGAACACTTCGGAAATGACCACATCGCCCAAGCCCAGCGGCGTGATAGCGTCCCGATAGACCCCGATATCAACCGCGGTCGTGCTTTCGGTGCGGATGGTGGTGCCACCGCGAAAGTCGATACCATAGCTCAGCCCGCGCACCATGAAGGAGCCGAAGGCCACCAGCATCAGCACGGCGGACAGACCCAGCCAGAGCTTCCACCGGCTGAAGAAATCGAACGAGGTCTGCTCGGGAACCAGTCGCAATCGCATGTTATACCTCGATCGTTTTAGGGCGGCGGCGTTCGAACCACATCACGATCAGCAGCCGGGTCACGTAAATCGCCGTAAAGACCGACGTGAGCAGACCCAGACCCAGCGTGATCGCGAAACCGCGCACGGGGCCGGAACCGATCGCGAACAGGATCACGGCGGTGATGAAGGTGGTGATATTGGCGTCAAGAATCGCGCTCAACGCCTTTTCATAGCCAAGATCAATGGCCCGCGCGGGGCCCTTGGCGGTCTTCAGTTCTTCGCGGATCCGCTCAAAAATCAGCACGTTGGCGTCCACCGCCATACCGACGGTCAACACGATCCCGGCGATCCCCGGCAGGGTCAGCGTGGCTCCGATCAGCGACAGCATCCCGAAGATCATCGCGATGTTCAGGATCAGCGCGATATTGGCGAACAGCCCAAACAGACCATAGCTCAGAAACATGAAGACCAGTACGCCGGCAAAAGCCACCCCGGTGGCCACCTTGCCAGCCTCGATGCTGTCGGCGCCCAATTCCGGGCCGATGGTCCGTTCTTCAAGAAATTCGAGCCCCGCCGGCAGCGCACCAGCGCGCAGCAGAACCGCCAGATTGGTGCTTTCCTCGACCGAGAAGTTGCCGGTGATAATGCCGGAGCCGCCGGGGATATAGCTTTGGATCACCGGGGCGCTGATCACCTCGTCATCCAGCACGATGGCGAAGGGCGAGCCGATATTGTCGCGGGTGTAATCGCCGAACTTGCGCGCGCCGGTGGTGTCAAAGCGGAAGCTGACAGCAGGGCGACCGTTCTGATCGAAACTGGGCTGGGCGTCGACCAGTTCATCGCCGGTGACAACAGGGGCGGTTTCAACCGTATAAAACACCCCCTCCTGATCCAGCGAGGGCAGGATTTCGTTGCCCAACCCGGGATTGTCATCCGCGCTGGAGCCGCGCCCCACGACCGGACGGAAGGTCAGCTGCGCGGTGGTGCCGATGATCGCCTTGAGTTCGGCGGCGCTGCCGATGCCGGGCACCTGAATCAGGATACGGTCGGTGCCTTGACGTTGGATCGTGGGCTCACGGGTGCCAACCTCGTCGATGCGGCGGCGCACGATTTCGAGTGCCTGCTTCACGGTGCGATCATCAGAGGCAAGCTTTTCGGCATCCGACAGCGTCACGATAATGTCACTGCTGTCACCGCGAACCGTGATATCGGATGAGCCTGTGCCGCTAAGAGATTGAATAGGCCGGGACAATCCGCGCACCAATTCCAGCGCGCGATCCATATTCTCGGGCTTGCTGATGCGGATACGCAGCGCGTTCGGGGCGGACGGCTGCAGACGGATGGTGCCGATGGTGGCGCGTTCGGGGCGCAGGACGTCGCGGATTTCAGGCCACATGGCCTGCATCCGGCTTTCATAGACGTCTGCGACCTGAACCTCGGCCAGAAGATGCGCACCGCCGCGCAGGTCAAGCCCCAGATTGACCAGCGACGAGGGCAGGAAGCCCGGCCATTTGGCCGCCTGCGCCTCAAGCTCCGGGGTCGTCATCCCGGATTCGATCACGCTGCGGGCATCGTTGGACTGCTCGACACGGGTGTAGAAGGTATTCGGCAACGCCAGCAACAGGCCAACACCGCAGAGCGCCCAGATCAGCACCCGCTTCCAAAGATCGAAATGAAGCATCTTCCAGCCTTTTCAGTAGGTTAAAGGGCCAGACTTATTTCGCCGGTTCGGTTTTGCTGATGATCTGGGCGATGGTCGATTGAACCACGCGCACCTTGACGCCCTCGGCAAGTTCGACTTCGATCTCGTTGTCGTCCTTGACCTTGCTGACCTTGCCAATCAGCCCACCTTGCGTCACCACCTGATCGCCACGGCGCAGCGCGCTGACCATGGCCTGATGGTCCTTGACCTTTTTCTGCTGCGGACGGATCAGCAGGAAATACATGATCGCGAAGATCAGGATGAGCGGAAGAAACTGGCCGATTGCGCCTATGTCCATGGGGGTATCCTTTGGTCTGAATAAGGCGGGGCGACCCCGCGGATTGCCGGGAACCTATGCGCAGACCGGGGGCTTTGCAAGGTAACGAATTGGGGAGTTTCCGGGCTGTTTTGTACAGCCCAGACCGGGCTTCACGGCACCGGATTCGCCAGTTTGGGGAGTTGCAGCGGCGTTTTGTGCGGTTTGGTTGGATTTGCGCTGATCTGACGCGATGCGCAACGCCCCAAGGTGCGGCAACACGCCCCTCTCCCCCATAAGGGCGCCGACGACGTTGGCAAGAAGCTCGCGCGGCGCAAGGAGAAAGCGGCAATCTGGATTCCCCCCGAACATTCGGTCTTCGCGAATGCCCCCATCCCTTGGGGGGATGGATGGGGGGCTGCGCGGCATGGCCGCGCTGGTCTGTCGAACGACGGATTGGAAAGCCCCCTACTCCGGGCTGCGCAGAGATGTTTCCCCTGCCCGCGCTTTGCGGCATAACGCGAACCAAACGATTCACACCTTTTGAGGGACCACCCCATGCATGACATCCGCGCCATCCGCGAAAACCCGCAGGCGTTCGACGCCGCCCTCGCCCGCCGGGGAGATGCGCCGGTGTCCTCCGAGCTGTTGGCGCTGGACGAGGCGCGGCGCGCCAAGATCCTTGCCGCCGAAACCGCGCAGGCGGAGCAGAACAAGGCCTCCAAGGCAATCGGGGCGGCCAAGGCCAAGGGCGACGAGGCCGAGTTCGAGCGGCTGCGCGCCGCCGTGGCCGAGAAGAAGGCCGAGGTCGCTGCGATGCAGACCGAGGCCAAGGAGTTGGACGCACAGCTGACCGACAAGCTGGCGCGCCTGCCGAACCAGCCAGCCGACGATGTGCCCGATGGTGCGGACGAGGCCGACAATGTTGAGGTGAGCCGCTGGGGCACCCCGCGCGATCTGGATTTCGCGCCGAAAGAGCATTTCGAGATCGAAGGCGTGATCCCGGGGATGGATTTCGAGACCGGCGTCAAGATCAGCGGCGCGCGTTTCGTGGTGCTGCGTGGCGCGGTGGCGCGGATTCACCGGGCGCTGGCGCAATTCATGCTCGACACCCATGTGGACGAAAACGGGCTGACCGAAACCCAGACCCCGGTTCTGGTGCGTGACGAAGCGATGTATGGCACCGACAAGCTGCCGAAATTCGGCGAGGACAGCTATCAGACCACAAACGGCTGGTGGCTGATTCCCACATCGGAAGTGCCGCTGACCTATTCCGTGGCGGGCGAGATTCTGGACGCCGCGACGCTGCCGATCCGCATGACCGCGCATACGGTTTGTTTCCGCAGCGAGGCGGGCAGCGCCGGCAAGGATACCTCGGGGATGTTGCGCCAGCACCAGTTCGAAAAGGTCGAGATGGTGTCGATCACCCACCCTGATGAGAGCGACGCGGAGCAAAAACGCATGCTGCGCTGCGCCGAGGGGCTGCTGGAAAAACTGGGGGTGCCCTATCGCACCATCATCCTGTGCACCGGCGACATGGGGTTTGGCGCCCGGCGCACCTTTGACATCGAGGCCTGGTTGCCCGGGCAGGACACCTATCGCGAAATTTCCAGCGTCTCGACCACCGGCGCGTTTCAGGCCCGGCGGATGAACGCGCGGTTCCGTCCCGAGGGCGGTGGCAAGCCAGAGTTCGTGCATACGCTGAACGGCTCGGGGCTGGCGGTGGGGCGTTGCCTGATCGCGGTGCTGGAAAACGGGCAGAACGCCGATGGTTCGGTCACCCTGCCCGAGGTGCTGGCGCCCTATCTGGGCGGCAAGACGTTGCTGGGCGCCGACGGCACGCTGACCTGACCCCATCGGCCGCGCGCTGTCGCGGCCGGGGATTGGCCCTGTTTCTGTATTGCCCGGCGTATTCCCTATGCGCCGGGTTTTTTATGCGCCGGGTTTTTATGCCAAGCGCGAAGATTGGGCGTTGGGACAGAGATCAGGCAGATTTCTTCTTCTTGCCCTTCTTGGGCTTTTTGTCTTTCAGCTTGGCTTCTTTCGCCTTGAGCTTGACCTTTTTCGCCTTGGCCTTGGCCTTTTTCTTGGCCTTCTCGAATTCCTCGGTCAAAAGCGCGGCCAATTTCTTGGACTTTTCCGCCTTGGCCTTGGCCTTGGCCTTTTTGCTGGCGCGGATATCGGCCTCGGTCTCGGCCGGTTTGGCCTGCCCAGCTTTGGAGAGGACCACAGGCGCGGTGACAGCGGGGCGGCGCGGGGCGCGCTTGGCTGATGATTTGCGCGGTGGAATCGGTTTCGCCAGCGCGGTGCCGACCGGCTTCGCGGGCACCGAAGCGGCGGGTTTGGCGACAGGTTTGGCCGCGGGTGTCGCAGTGGTCGTCGCTGCGGGTGTGGCGCCGGAAACCGCAGCCTTGGCCGCCGCGATCAGCGCCTTGGCCCGAGCCGGGCCAATGGTGCGCACCGCAAGCAAATCCGCCGGTGTGGCCGCGGCCAAGGCTTCGGGCGTTGAGATGGCATGCTCGCTCAGAGCATGGGCAAGCGCGGGGCCGATACCGCGGATGTCGGTGAGCTGGGTCATTTTTTATCCTTCTGTCTACCGGGCGGTGTGAGGGCTGCCCCCCCCCGCCGGGGCGGGCGCTGGCAGCCGCGCGCGGGCCGTCACCTGATCGTACACGTAAAAGTACAACGAGAAGTATCCTGCCAAGGGTGTGGCGGGAATTCAACGGCGATCTGCGGTGATCGGGTCAGCCAGAGGTCGAGCCGCTTAGCCAGACGTCGCTTGCGCGCCCAACCCGTCGGGGTCGCGTTTCGGGAAGGGTACCAGACGCTTGGCCTCTTCATCCCAAAGCTTGAGGTTCAGCGCCGCCACCGCCTCGGGGAATTTGATCCGGCGCGGGGCGTATTCGGGCGGCAGGTTATAATGGCAGGCGCGCAGCCGGTACGAGGGAATGCGCGCGTTGAAATGGTGGATGTCATGCAGGGTGATGCAGGCCACCGCCAGATCAAAAGCCCAGCCGAAATCCAGCGCCGAAGACCCCTGCAGTGCGGCGATCTGCGGGTCAAGATCGGGGCGGCGGTCCCAATAGGTGTCCTCGAAATTATGCTGCAGATAGACAAGGAATACCCCGATCATGCCGCCCAGCAGCGAAAAGGCGAAATAGACGCCCACGCCGGTCCAGCCCGAAAGCGCAAAGATCAGCCCGACCCAGATCAGCAACGCGAGATTGTGCAGCAACACCCCTTTGACGCCGAAACGGGTGGTGTTCTTGGGCCAGCGATAGCGGATGAAATAGGTGAACAGCGCGCCCGCAGGCACCAGAACAAAAGGGTTGCGATACAGCCGGTATTGCAGCCGTGGCCAGAACCCCGCCGCGTTCCATTCGCGCAGGGTCATTGTGTGGATCTCGCCGGTTTCGCGATGCTCCAGATTGCCGATGCCGGAATGGTGCAGGTTGTGGTTCTGCTTCATCACCTCGAACGGGGCAAAGGTGAAGGGCGACAACCCATGACCGGCCCATTCGTTCTGCGCCCGCGTCACGAACAGGGAATGGTGGCCGCAATCGTGCTGCAGCACATAGAGCCGTATCGCCGAAAACGCATAGACGATCCCGGCGGGGATCATCACGTACCATTGCGCCGCATAGGCGATCGCCAGATAGAGCGAGGTGAAATAGACCGCAAAGGTGCCGAAATAGCTGAGCGCGGCCAAGCGGTTGTCCTGCTTGGCATAGTGTCGCGTATAAGCCCTGAGATCCATGTCTGTCCCCATGCGTTCTGCGTCGGATGGCATCCATCAGTTAGGTGCGCAGCGCGCGCAGACAAGCCCGC
Organism: Antarcticimicrobium sediminis; assembly: GCF_004348975.1. Classification (GTDB taxonomy): domain Bacteria; phylum Pseudomonadota; class Alphaproteobacteria; order Rhodobacterales; family Rhodobacteraceae; genus Antarcticimicrobium; species Antarcticimicrobium sediminis. The sequence continues at coordinate 204,139 of NZ_SMFP01000001.1, forward strand.
GCGCGGTGTTCTCTATTGATAGCGCGAGTTTATGACGAAATCACTATCTTGGTCGAGAGGCGCGGGGTGGCGGCAAACAGCGCAAACAGAGCCGCCGTCAGGTATAGGCACCTTACCAGATGTGTTGGTGATCTCCCCCCGGGGACACTGGCGGAGCAGTTGACCGTTCGGAGGCCATAGTGAGGGATGCTGCGGTGGCATCCAGCGGGAAGACCGCGCAGGGCGTGAGGTTTGCGAGATTCCACAATCGTAAAGACTACCGTACCTTGGAACTAAACACTTAAACTTGCAAAACCGCATTCATCCAGACAAGGTAGTTTGGCGCTAGATGGATCACGAAATCATGAGTTCTTACAAATATGTACTCTACATTGATGAAGCCGGAGATGACGGCCTAACCAAGATCAGGCCAATTGACGCAAATGGCGCAAGTGAATGGTTGATCCTGTCTGGATACCTAATTAGAGCGGAACATGAAAATTCTTGTCGCGATTGGCTTGATAGTATCTCAGACAAAATTCAATGCCAGTCCCCAATAATTCATTTTCGCGAGTTAAGCCCAATGAAAGGAACCCGAGCGGCCGAATTGCTGGCGAGTCATCCAGCACGGGCGTTCGTTGTTGCTTCTAACAAGAAAAATATGCGTGGGTACAGAAACGAAAGAGCAGCTCAAGCCGGGGGAAAACAATGGTTCTACAACTGGCTAGTTCGCGTCCTTCTTGAGAGGGTTACAGAGTTCTGCTTGCGCGATTGCGCAAGTACTCCAAGAAGTGAAGACAAGGTCAAAATTCTCTTCAGCAAACGCGGCGGTCATTCTTATGGGCAAACGAAGGCATATTTGGAGTGGCTACGACTGCAGAGAGATCCGGTTCTTAAAAAAAGAAAAATTGATTTTCGATTTTTAAGCTTTCAACTGATAGACTACATTCCTCATTATCAAGATCCAGGATTACAGTGCTCTGACATAATTGCAAGTGCAGTATTTCGAGCGCTAAATATTGAAAACAAAAATAGAAGTATAGACGCTGCGACCAAGTTAGCTCCCATCATGGCACGAGACGAGTTCAACGAAATAAGAGATTTTGGCCTAGTACTTCAGCCCACAAACCCGCAGATCTTAACTTTAACAGCTGAACAGGCAGAAATATTTTTGCACTATGGTTTTTCAAAAAGAGAAACGGCGCAGGATCGGGGCCGGTTTGACCAGAAGCGATAGCTCAATATCCTATGGGTCGAGCGTCCGCTGGTCCGCCTATCATCTGCTGTTCGAGGCAGCGGTTACCAAGCGATCCTGCTGCAGTAGCTTAACATAGCTGCAGCAAAAGTGAATCCCCCAATTGCCCCCCAAACAACAACGCCCCCGCAGATCTCTGCGGGGGCGTGCGCCTATTTTTCAGTGGGGGTGCGCTCTCCGATGTCGTCCCCTGCCCCGCCTCAGGCGTTCCAGGGATGGTCGCCGCGGGCGTCCTTGACCCGTGTGGGCAGGCCGAGGCGGTCGAGCTGGGTGAAGAAAGGCTTCGGGTCCAACTCTTCCACGTTCTTCATGGTGCCCGCGTCCCACGCGCCCGAGGCCACCAGCAGGGCGGCGGCGACGGGGGGCACGCCGGCGGTGTAGGAGATGCCCTGGCTGCCGACTTCCTTGTAAGCCTCGGCATGGTCGGCCACGTTGTAGACAAAAAGCTCGACTTCTTCGCCGTCCTTCACGCCCTTGACCAGATCACCGATGCAGGTCTTGCCGGTGTAGCCCGGCGCCAGCGACGCGGGGTCGGGCAGCACGGCCTTGACCAGTTTGAGCGGCACCACCTCGAGCCCCTCGGCGGTTTTCACCGGCTGTTCCGACAGCAGGCCAAGGTTTTTCAGCACGGTAAAGACGTTGATGTAGTGATCGCCAAAGCCCATCCAGAACCGCACGTCGGCGTCCGGATAGTTGACGGCGAGCGAATGCACCTCGTCATGGCCGGACTGATAGGCGCGCTGCTTGCCGACAACGGGCAGATCCCAGTCGCGGCCGCTCTCGAACATCGCCTTTTCCTTCCACTGCTGGTCCTCCCAGTAGTAGACGGTGCCGGTGAATTCGCGGAAATTGATTTCCGGGTCAAAATTGGTGGCAAAATACTTGCCGTGATCGCCCGCGTTGATGTCGACGATGTCGATGCTTTTGACGCTGTCCATCTGGTCGATGGCAAAGCGGGCAAAGGCGTTGACGACGCCCGGATCAAAGCCGGCGCCAAGGATCGCGGTCACGCCTTTTTGTGCGCAGAGATCGCGTTTCTTCCATTCATAGTTGGAATACCACGGCGGGGTCTCGCAGATCTTGTCCGGGTCTTCGTGAATCGCGGTGTCGATATAGGCGGCGCCGGTCTCGATACAGGCGTCCAGCACATAGGCATTGACGAAGGCCGAGCCGACGTTGATCACGATTTGCGCGCCGGTGTCGCGGATAAGCTGGGCGACGGCGGCGGTGTCCATCGCATCGACCTGATGCGCCTTGAGCGTGCCGTCTTGCTTCATCGCGCCCTTGTCGCGGACCGAGGCCAGGATCGACTCGCATTTGGACAGCGTCCGACTGGCGATATGGATGGCACCAAGCACATCGTTGTTCTGCGCGCATTTATGCGCCACGACCTGAGCGACGCCGCCGGCGCCGATGATGAGAACGTCACGTTTCAACGCAAGGAACCTCCTTCGTAAGTCTTTGGGATGGATAAACTTTCCGTGTCACGGATTCACGACAGCGCGGCCGAGAAATCCGCATAGGTGAAGTCGCGCACCAGACGGGTTGTGCCGTCGAGTTCGCGGATCGCGATGGCCGGCATCTGGACGCCGTTGAACCAGTTTTTCTTGACCATCGTATAACCGGCAGCGTCCTGAATGCTGATCCTGTCGCCGGGTTTCAGGGCGGTGGGAAAGCGGAACTCGCCAAAGATATCGCCGGCGAGACAGGATTTGCCGCAGATCATCCAGTGTTGATCGCCGCTTTCCTCCAGTTTGGCGGATTCGCGGTAGATCAGCAAATCGAGCATATGCGCCTCGATCGAACTGTCGACGATGGCGAGGTTCTTGCCGGTGTCGAAGGTGTCGAGAACCGTCACTTCAAGCGTGGTGGAATTGGTGATCGCGGCCTCGCCCGGCTCCAGATAGACTTGCACGCCGTTTTCACCAGCAAAGCGTTTGAGGCGCTCGGCGAGGCGATCAAGCGGATAGCCCTCGCCGGTGAAATGGATACCGCCGCCAAGGGAGATCCATTGCATGCGTTTGATCAGCGCGCCGAACCGGTCCTCGATCTGGGTCAGCATAGCATCAAAACGGTCGAAATCCGCGTTCTCGCAATTGTTGTGGAACATGAAGCCGCTGATCTGGTCCGCGACCTGTTCGATCCGGGCCGGGTCCTGTTCGCCAAGACGCGAGAACGGGCGCGCCGGATCGGCGAGGTCGAAATCGGAGGTCGAGACGCCTGGATTGACCCGCAGCCCCCGCACATGATCGCGGCTGACCTCTTCGAACCGGGCCAACTGACCGATCGAGTTAAAGATCACCTTGTCGGACTGGCGCAGCACCTCGTCGATTTCGTGATCGGCCCAAGCAACGGAATAGGCATGGGTTTCGCCCGGAAACTTCTCGCGCCCCAGCTTGACCTCGAACAGCGAGGACGAGGTGGTGCCGTCCATATACTCGCTCATCAAATCAAACACCGACCATGTGGCAAAACATTTCAGCGCCAGAAGGGTGCGGGCCCCGGACAGGGCGCGCAGACGGGCGATCTTTTCCAGGTTCGGCAGCAGCCGCGCCTTGTCGATCAGGTAATAGGGCGTTTGCATAGCGGGTCGCGCCTCGGGTCTTGGGGGACATCATAGCAGAAAGCGGCGACTTAGCAGCTTGGCGCAGCAAGACAACCCCGGAAGTGGCAGAAAGACGACGGCGCGACGGCCCGACCTGTCGGTCGGGCGCGCGATGACCAAAACGGTGGCAACGATTGGGGCAGAGACGGGGCCTGATACGGAGGCAGCGCCCCCGCCGCGTTATTTCTTCAGGTGCTTTTTCAGCTTGCTGGGCTGCGCCTTCTTGCGGCCCTTATAGGGGTTCTTGTCGCCCTGCCCGCGCAGGGTCAGGCGGATCGGCGTTCCCGGCATGTCGAACCCTTCGCGCAACCCGTTGACCAGATAGCGCGAATAGCTTTCGGGCATCTTGTCAGGGTGCGAGCACATCACCACGAAGCCCGGCGGCCGGGTCTTGACCTGGGTCATGTAGCGCAGCTTGATCCGCTTGCCCTGCGGCGCGGGGGGCGGGTGCTGTTCCAACATGCCGGTGAGCCAGCGGTTGAGCCGGGCAGTGGAAACACGGCGGTTCCACATGTCATAGGCGCGCAGGATGGCGTCATGCAGCCGATCAAGCCCGCGGCCCGACTTGGCGGAGACGGTGATCAGCGGCGCGCCGCGCAGCTGCGGCAGAAGGCGTTCAAACGCTTCCTTGAGATCGCGCAGCTTGTCTTGCTTGAACTCTTCCACGTCCCATTTGTTGACGGCAATGACCACGGCGCGGCCTTCACGCTCGGCCAGATCGGCGATGCGCAGATCCTGCTGTTCAAAGGGAATCGCGGCGTCCAGCAGCACGACGACCACCTCGGCGAATTTGACCGCGCGCAGCCCGTCAGAGACCGACAGCTTTTCCAGCTTTTCCTGCACCTTGGCCTTTTTGCGCATGCCGGCGGTGTCAAAGATGCGAATCGGGGTGCCGTCCCACTCCATCCGCAGCGAGATGGCATCGCGGGTGATACCCGCCTCGGGCCCGGTGAGCAGTCGCTCTTCGCCCAGGATCTTGTTGATGAGGGTCGACTTGCCAGCGTTGGGGCGGCCCACAACGGCGATCTGCAGCGGTTTGGCGAGTGTGGGAACCGGGGTGCGGGAGGCCCCGTCCTCGTCGTCGAAATCTTCGTCCTCGTCGAGATCGACTTCGGTTTCGGGGGTATCGTCCTGCCCGCGTTTGGCGAATTCATCGGCCAGCGGCATCAGTTGAGAATAGAGATCGTTCAGCCCCTCGCCATGTTCGGCGGACATGCGGATCGGTTCGCCCAAGCCAAGGCCATAGGCCTCGATCACGCCGGCATCGGCGGCGGAGCCTTCGGATTTGTTGGCGGCCAGCAGCACATGCGCGTTCCGCTTGCGCAGGATTTCGGCGAACATCTGGTCGATTGGGGTGACGCCGGTACGGGCGTCGATCATGAACAGGCAGACATCGGCCATATCCACCGCGCGTTCGGTCAGCCGCCGCATCCGGCCCTGAAGGCTGTCGTCGGTGGCATCTTCAAGCCCGGCGGTGTCGATCACGGTAAAGCGCAGATCGCCCAGCCGCGCCTCGCCTTCGCGCAAGTCACGCGTCACGCCCGGTTGGTCGTCGACCAGCGCAAGACGCTTGCCGACGAGGCGGTTGAACAGGGTGGACTTGCCGACATTGGGGCGGCCCACGATAGCGAAGGTAAAGGACATGCGTCAGGACTTTCGAAAACTCAGAAGAGCCCTTTACCCTATCTATGCGTCAACGGAAAGCGTGCAGTTCACCGGTGGCGCTGACAACGTAAAGGGTATTGCCCGCCACAACCGGCGCGGTGGTGGCCCCGCCGGGCACTTGGGCCGAGGCAGCAAGGCTGCCATCCGTGGGATCAAAGAACCGCAGGTAGCCATCGTTGGAGGCCACCACGATCCGCCCGCCGGCCAGAATCGGGCCATAGTTGGCATAGACCGCACCACGTTTCTTTGAGCTGTCTTTCAGGTAATCGGACAGGTTGACCGCCCAGACGGTGCTGCCGTCCCGGCTGTCGAGCCGCACCAGCTGGTTGCGATCGGTGACCGCAAAGACGCTGTCGCCCGCCGGTTGCACCGGCCCCAACGCGCCTTCCTGCGCGGTCCAGATTCGGTCGCCGGTATCCAGCTCATAGGCCACGGTACGGCCAGCGTGGTTGCCGGCATAGACCCGGTTGCCAACCACAACCGGGCTTCCGGTGACATCCATGATCAGCGCCTGTGCGCGGCCCTTGCGCCGTCCTGCGACCGAGGCGTACCAGCGCCGCAGCCCGCCACGACGGAAGCTGGCCATCAGGTCGCCCGAGCCGAAGGCGAAAATCGCCAGATCCGGGGTAATGGCAGGTGCCGGTGCGCCCAGAACATTGGTGATGCTGGGGGTGGCAGAGGCTTGCCAGGCGATGCGCCCGTCCTTGGTATGCACCGCCCAACCGGTATCATCCCCGGCCACCAGATAGATCAGGCCCTGATAGACCGTGGGCTGGCCCGAGCCGGTGGCGTCGAGCTGTTGTTGCCAGCGCTGCTTGCCGCTGGAGGCGTCAAGCGCGGTCAGCAACCCATAGCCCGACGAAATATAAAGCGTGCCGTCACTATAGGCCAAGCCGCCGCCCGTGGCCTGCGTGTCGTCATCCTCGGGCGGGGTAAGATCGGCGCTCCAGACGACAGCGCCGGTGCGGGAAACGGCGGAAACGCGGGCCCCGGCATCCAACGTATAGATCAGCCCATTCGCCACCACCGGATCGGCGGTGATGCGTTGCCGCAGGCTGTCGCCCGCGCCGATGGCGGTGGACCAGGCCAGATGCGGCGCGGCGCTGAGCGCCGGGTGAGAGACGCGGGTGCTGGGCGTGCCCTGCCCCTGCGCCCAACTGGCATTGCTGGTTTGCTGTGGCAGCCGGATGGCCCGGCTGACATTGCCGGAAAAATCCTCGACTGCGCGCTCACCACTGATCGGACGGATGTTCTCACGCTCGCCGGGGAGGATAATCTCCGGCTCGGAACAGCCGGCCAAGAACAGCACCGCACCGCCAAGAAGGGCGAGACCTGTGCGCGAAAGGGAAAACGCTGCGTTCATCGTAATGCTGCCTGTCGTCCTGTCCGTGTTTATTCCGGGCGGTTCCCCGCCCGTTCAGTTCCGGTGTTTATTCCGGGCAGTTCCCCACCCGTTCAGTGCCGGTTCCGCCCCTGAAATCCCGGGCGCGGCCCCTGCCCCGGTGTCTAGCCCTGCTGGCGGCCCAATGTGGCTGCGGGGGTTCCGCCAAGCGCCACGATGACTTGTCTGACGCGCTGTCGCAAGACGGCATCGGTTTCCGCATCTTGAAGGATCGCCTGCAACCGGTCGATCGCGGCACCGGTATCGCCTTCGGCGACGTCAATCAGCGCGATCTGCTCTTCGGCCAGAAGCCGCAGCGGCGCGCCGGGCTGGGCCAGCGCCTCGAACTGCATCCGGCGGTCGTCGGCGGACAGGGTGTCAGATTGCAGCACAAGCGCCTTGAAACCGGCAATCTGACGGTAAATCTCGGGCAGATCGCCGTTGCGGGTGATGTCTTGCAGATCGGCGACGGCGGCCTCGGTCTCGCCGGCATCGGCGCGGGCGGCTGCGGTCATGAAAGCCAGCAGCGCTTCGCGGCCGGGGCTGTCAACCTCGATCCCGGCCAGCGCCTCGGCCCGATCGGCGGGGGCGTCATGGTCCAGCGCCGCCAGCATCTCATCGCCCAGCGTCTGGGCCGCCGCGGTTTCCTGCGCCTTGCTGTATTCGTTATAGGCCGCGCCACCGACGACGGCGAGGATCACCACAACCGCGATCCAGCCATAGCGCCGGAATATGGCAAACAGCCGGTCGCGGCGGACCTCTTCGGTGACTTCATCGATGAAACTATCGGCGTCGCTCATGCCTTGCCCCCCGGCCCTGTTTGTGGGCCCTGTTTGTTGGGTCCCGTTCTGTGGGCCCAGTTTTATAAGCCCGGTTCTGTAGGCCCCGGCGTGTCCGGCGTGCCCGGTCTCACGCCCCTGATCTGTCCACCGCGATCCGGCGGGGCGCAACCGGAACCCTGCCCAATCGGGCGATTTGCCCCCTATTACCCCGCATGTGGCGACAAGCCAAGGGCCGGATCAGCGGCAATAGCGTCCGATCCGCGACGGTTTGGCAAAAATCCGAACTGACCTATTTGGTTTAGCCTAGACTCAGCCCGTTGGAGCCCGCAATTGTTCGCGCTTTACAGACCCACGACAGAACGGACCTGTTTTTAAAGAGAGCCCCACATGCGCCTTATCCCCTTTCTGACCGCCGTCGTGGTGTCCGCCGTGCTATATCTGGCCGTGTTTGAGCGCGACAGGCTGCTAGACTTTTCCCGTGGCGCGCCCGCTGGAGAAAGCGCGGATGCGACGGCGGGGGCAACGGGGGGCGCAACCGACACAACCGTGCCAGATAATGCGACGGACACGGCGCAGGACACTTCAGCGAAAGACGCGGCGCAGGGCGATCTGATCGGGGTCGTTGTGCTGCGCTCGCAGGCGCAGACCATCGACAGCGCGATCAAGCTGCGCGGCCAGACCCGAGCGATGCGCAAGGTGCAGGTGCGCGCCGAAACCAGCGGCGCGGTGATTTCCGAACCGCTGCGCAAAGGCGCCTTTGTGGAGCCGGGCGATGTGCTATGCAAGCTTGATCCCGGCACCCGCGCGGCCCTGCTGGCACAGGCGAAGGCGGCGCTGGCCGAGGCCCGCGCGCGCGGCCCCGAGGCCGAGGCGCGGCTGGAAGAGGCCAAGGCCGTACTGGAGGAGGCGCAGATCAACTACAATGCCGCCGAAAAGCTGAACGAGGGCGGCTATACCTCGGAAACCACGCTGTTGGCGCGCGCGGCAGGGGTGCGTGGCGCCGAGGCTGCCATTGCCTCGACACAGGCCGGTCTGGAGGCCACCCGATCAGGGGTTGAGGCGGCGCAGGCGACGGTGGCCGGGGCCGAGCGCGAGATTGAGTTGCTGACCATCACCGTGCCGTTCAAGGGGCTGCTGGAAACCGACGCCGCCGAATTGGGCAGCCTGCTGCGCCCCGGAGACCTGTGTGCCGAGGTGATCCAGCTCGATCCGTTGAAAGTGGTCGGCTATATCCCCGAAACCGAGGTCGCCCGCGCCCGGCTTGATGCGCCGGCCGGGGCGCGGCTGGCCACCGGCGAACAGGTGAGCGGGCGCGTGAGCTTTCTGAGCCGCTCGGCCGATCCGACCACCCGCACCTTCGAGGTGGAAATCACCGTGCCCAATCCCGCGCTGAGCATCCGAGACGGCCAGACCGCGGATATCGCGATCTCGGCCGAGGGGGCACAGGCGCATAAGGTGCCGCAATCGGCGCTGACGCTGAACAACGAGGGCCGGCTGGGTGTGCGGATCGTGGGTGATGGCGATATCGTCCGGTTCCTGCCCGTCAAGCTGCTGCGCGACGATATCGACGGCGTCTGGCTGGGCGGGCTGCCCGCACACGCCGACATCATCGTCGTGGGACAGGATTTCGTCACCGAGGGCGTACATGTGGCACCAAGCTATCGGGAGCCGACCCCATGACCGGCATCGTCGATTGGGCCGCCGCCCGGGCGCGGATGGTGATGGCCTTTATCGTGATTTCCATCCTTGTGGGCGGCTATGCCTATACCACCCTGCCCAAGGAGGGCGAGCCGGATATCGAGATCCCGGCGCTGTTCGTCGCGGTGCAGTTCCCCGGCATCTCGGCCGAGGATTCCGAGACGCTGCTGGTCAAGCCGATGGAAACCGAGCTGGCCGATCTGGACGGGCTGGACAAGATGACGGCCACCGCCGCCGAGGGCTATGCCGGGGTGGCGCTGGAGTTCGAATTCGGCTGGGACAAGACCGCGATCACGGCGGATGTGCGCGACGCGATGAACGCGGCGCAGGCCAATTTCCCCGACGGGGCCGAACAATATACCCTCACCGAGATCAACTTTTCCGAATTCCCCATCGTCATCGTCAACCTGACCGGGGCCGTTCCGGAACGGACAATGGCCCGCGTCGCCAAACAGTTGCAGGACGATCTTGAGGCGCTGGACCCGGTGCTGGAGGCCGGGATCGCCGGCAACCGCGACGAGATGCTGGAGGTGATCATCGATCCACTGCGGCTGGAATCCTATAACGTCACAGCCGCCGAGCTGATCAACGTGGTGCGCAACAACAACCAGTTGATCGCGGCGGGCGAGGTCGAGACCGATCAGGGCACCTTCTCGGTCAAGATCCCGGCCTCGTTTGACAGCCCGCAGGATGTCTATGCCCTGCCGGTCAAGACCAATGGCGACCGGGTGGTCACGCTGGGGGAGTTGGCGCAGATCAACTATACCTTCGAGGACCGCAAGGGCACCGCCCGGTTCAACGGCGAGAACACGGTCGCGCTGCAGGTGGTCAAGCGCAAAGGCTATAACCTGATCGACACGGTGGAACAGGTGCAACAGACGCTGGCGCGCGCGCGCGCCAAATGGCCCCCGGAATTGCAGGCGGCGGTCAAACTTGGCACCTCGAACGATCAGAGCCGGGTTGTGGGCTCGATGGTCAGCCAGTTGGAAGGCTCGGTGCTGACCGCGATCGCGCTGGTGATGATCGTGGTGCTGGCCTCGCTGGGGAGCCGCGCGGCGCTTTTGGTCGGCTTTTCGATCCCGACTTCGTTCCTGTTGTGCTTTGCCCTGCTGGCCGCACTGGAGGTGACCATCTCGAACATCGTGATGTTCGGCCTGATCCTCGCGGTGGGGATGCTGGTGGATGGCGCCATCGTGGTGGTGGAATATGCCGACAAGCGGATCCGTGACGGGGTCGGCCCGATGCATGCCTATGTCGAGGCCTCCAAGCGGATGTTCTGGCCCATCGTTTCGTCCACCGCGACCACGCTTTGCGCCTTTCTACCGATGCTGTTCTGGCCCGGTGTGTCGGGCGAGTTCATGGGCATGTTGCCGGTGACGCTGATCTTTGTGCTGTCGGCCTCGCTGGTGGTGGCACTGGTCTATCTGCCGGTGATGGGCGGGGTGACGGGGCGGATTTCGCGGCTGTTCTCGACTATCTCTGACCGGTTGCGGGCGCGGCTGCCTTGGGTGCTGCGCGCGGCGCTGGTGCCTTTGGCGCTGTATTCCATGTTCCTTGGCGCGATGCAGGTGCTGAACCCCACCTATTTGCTGCCGGATGTGATGGCGACGGGGATCCCGCCCACGTTCGGGTCGCTGCTTGGAGCGGGGCTATTCCTGTTGGCCGCCTTTGCCGCCTCGGTCACGTTGAGCGCGGCGCGGATCGAACGCCCGGCGCGACGGGTCAAGGCGCAGAACAGGCATACGCTGTTCGGCTGGGTGATCTATGCCATCGCCGGCAACCCGATCATGCCCATCGTGGCCATCGGTGCCGTGTTCGGCGCCGTTTTCTATGTCTCGTTCATCCTGTTCCCGGCCAATTCACGCGGTGTGGAATTCTTTGTCGCCTCCGAGCCCGAGCAGGCTACCGTCTATGTGCGCGCGCGCGGCAATGTCTCGCTGACCGAAACCGACGAGATGGTGCGCCAGGCAGAACAGGTGGTGATGCGCCATCCGGCGGTGATCAACGTGTTCTCTTTCGCTGGCGACGGCGGGTTGAATCAGAACACCGGTGGTGCGCAGCTTCCGCCCGATACGGTGGGACAGATCCAGTTCGAAATCATCCCGTGGGAGGATCGCCCGACCGTCACGGAAAGCTGGGGCGATGGCCGCTTTACCCGGCATGTGACAGCGCCCGATTTTAACGGCGACTATGTGTTGGCGCAGCTGACCGCCGCGCTGAACAGGTTGCCGGGGTTCGCAACCGAGGTGGTGCCGCTGGGGCGCGGCCCGGCCTCGTCCAAGCCGGTGCATCTGCGGTTGAAGGGCGATGACAAGGACCGGCTGGCCGCCACCGTCCTGCAGGCGCGCAAGGTGTTTGAACAGACGCCCGGGCTGATCAAGATCGAAGATTCGCTGCCCCTGCCCGGCATCGACTGGCAGATCGACGTCGATGTGGAAAAGGCCGGTCGCTTTGGCGCCGATGTCGCCACTGTGGGCGCGATGGTGCAACTGGTCACGCGCGGCATTCTGCTCGACACCATGCGGGTCGACAGCTCCGATGACGAGATCGAGATCCGGGTGCGCCTGCCGCGCAAGGACCGGGTTCTGAGCACGCTGGACACGCTCAAGGTGCGCACCGGCGACGGGCTGGTGCCGCTGTCCAACTTTGTCACCCGGGAACCGGTGGCGAAGCTGGCCTCGATCAGCCGGGTGAACCAGCAACGCTATTTCGACGTGAAGGCCGATGTGCAATCCGGCCTGTCCAAGATCATCCAGGACGATCCCGAGACCGGGGCGGAACAGACGCTGGCGACAGCGTACAGTCTGGAAAGACGCATCAACATTGGCGGCACGGTCATCGAAAACGCCAAGGGCGAGCGATTCATGCTGGCCGCGCTGAATGGGACACAAAGTGAGGGGCAGAGCATTGCGGCGCTGAAACAGGCGATTTCCGACGGCACCGCGCGCTTTGCCCCGATCAACGCCAACGAGCGCATTGAAACCCTGACCGCCTGGCTTGAGACCGATCCGTTCCCGGCCGATATCACCTGGGAATGGACCGGCGATCAGGAAGAACAGGCGGAAAGCCAGGCGTTCCTGTCAAAGGCCTTTCTCGCCGCGCTGGGGCTGATGTTCATCATCCTGCTGGCGCAGTTCAACAGCTTTTACAACTCGGTTCTGGTGCTGCTCGCGGTGGTGCTGTCCACCACCGGCGTGCTGATCGGCATGATGGTGATGCAACAGCCGTTTTCGATCATCATGACCGGCACCGGTATCGTCGCCCTGGCCGGGATCGTGGTGAACAACAACATCGTGTTGATCGACACATATCAGGATTATTCCCGCTATATGCCCCCGATCGAGGCGATTGTGCGCACGGCGGAATCGCGCATCCGCCCGGTGTTGCTGACCACCATCACCACCATGGCCGGGCTGACACCGATGATGTTCGGGCTGAGCCTTGATTTCATCGGCGGCGGCTATTCGATCGACAGCCCCACCGCGCTGTGGTGGAAACAGCTGGCCACGGCTGTGGTGTTCGGTCTGGGCATCGCCACCGTGCTGACGCTGGTGGTCACGCCCTCGTTTCTGGCGTTGCGGGTCTGGATTACCACCTATTCGAATTGGTCGGGTCGGATGCTGGCGCGGCTGACGTCCGGGCGATCGAGCCGGATTGCCCGCGACATGCGGCTGAACCGATCTGCTCGCAAGCTCAAAACGCGCGAGATCCAGTGGGATGACGGCAGCCCCGACAGCGCACCCAACGGCACGCCGGACTCGGCGGCCCGTCTGAAGGCGGCACGGCTGAAGGCAGCGGAGTAGCGGTCGCATTGGCCGGGGTGCGCCGAATCAGCACAGTTGCGGTGCAGCTTTGGGGGAGCGGACCGGAGCGAATCGGGCCGGTTCTGGGCGAATCGGAGCGGGATCATTTCGAGATCGCGCAACAATCCCGAAATTTCACCGCAACTGTCGCCATAAAATCGCCATATTTCAGACAATTTTAACTCAACTTTTGCGATAAACGCGCCGATATGCGATTGTGGCCCCAGTTAACACCTTGGAGGTATTGAACCATGTTTCGTCGCGCTATGACCATTGCCGCATCGGCGGCCGCGTTCGTAATTCCTGCCGTATCGGCGTCGGCCCAGAGCCGCAGTTGCAGTTGGCTGGGAAACCGGCTGGGCTGGAGCTGTGGTGGCAGCGGTGGCGGCTCACGTGTTCCCGAAATCGACGCGTCGACCGGCCTTCTGGCGCTTGCCGCCGTCTGCGCCGCGCTGGCGCTCGTCTGGGAAATCAAGCGCATCCGCAACAAGCGGGGCTGATCCGGCGGCTGCCCTCCAAGGGGCTGTGCCACGCTTAGATCAGCGACCAGTCGCCTGTCAGCAACGCCGCGGCCGCAACCGCGGCGTTTGCTGTTGCATGGGCCAGAATGGCGTCCGCCAGTCGCCCGCGCCGCAGCATCACCAGGGCAAAGACACCCCCGGCCAGACCCGCTTCGAGAATGCGGCCATGCAACAGCGCGAAGCCGAGGCTTGAGATAAGGATCGCGGCCAGTCGCATCGCCGGCCCGCCGGTATCGAGCCGGGCCAGAAGATAGCCACGAAAGAACGCCTCCTCGACCACAGGCACCAGGAGCGAGGTGCCAAGCACACGGATCACCGCCCATGCCAGAAAGGCACCCGGCGCCAGTGTTTCCAGCCCCGCCAGCGGCGCCGTTTCCCCCTGCGCGAAGGCGATCCACCCTATCCCCACCAAAAGCCCCGCCACAAGCGCCACCGGATCAAGCCGCCATGTCAGCGCCAGCAGCGGCGCACGGAACAGCCAGAGCACCCCGGCCATCAGCGCCGCCTGCACTGGAAACCCCAGCGCCGGGGTCTGCCAGAAGGCATTGACCACCAATCCCGAGAACATGAACACGATGAAGGGGACGATCCGCGCCGCCGCCCAAATTTCGCTCGGCGGGGCGCTGGTGCCGTCGCCGGTCGCCGCCCCTGCCCTGTTTCCTGACCCCGTGGTTTTGGTACCAATATCGGTGCGCTGCAACGCCGGCAGCCCCTGCACCACCGCCAACACCCCCAAGGCCAGCAGGGTGAAGAACAGCCAACCGGCAAAGCTGTGAAACCCGTTGACCGCCAGTTCCGGCGCGCCATGCGCCCCGATCAGGATCAGCACGGTGATGCGCAACAGGTTGAACAGCCAACTCACCAGCAGCGCCGCCGGCAGCACGATCAGCCAATAGCGCCCGGTGCGCAGCGTGCCGCGCATCAACAGCGCATAGATCACCATGAAACCGCCGATCAGCGCGAAGCCTTCGATGCCAGAACAGGATCCCGCCACCTCGACCTGAAAGGGTCCGGTGCCGATGGTGGGCGGGGCAAAGCCCAGCACCACGTCCTGTCCCGTCAGCGTCAGCAAGATGGCGACCCCGTAAAAGGTGGACAGCTGCAGCGCGCTGAACGCCCAGGCAAAGCCCAGCGCCTCGGCCAGATCGGGGATCAGGCTGGCCACCACCAACATCGCCAACACGGTGAAACCGCCCTGCCGCAGCCAACTGGCCCAGGCGCGCGGCCCCATCAGCCAGAACAGCCCGCCCAACACCGCCAGCGCGGCACCGCCGCCCAGCAGCCACAGAAAACCGGAGAATCCTTCGCGATGCGCCGCAGCGTCAGAGCCGAGCCAGGGCAGAAAGATCAGTGCCAGACCCAGCCCATGCAGAAGCGCCCACGGCGCCCCGCCCCCGCGGTCCGTCACCCGCGCCATCAGTGCCCGGCGCAGATCGGCGCGCAGCCCCAGAACAAGGGCCAGCCCCGCGATCACGCAGACCCCGCGCAACGCCATGTTGCGCAGGCCGCGGCAGGCGACTTCCAGCCCGGTCTGGCGGCATTCGAAATCGGCCATGACCTGAAACACGACGATGACCGCGATCACCTCCACCGCGACGAGCACCAACGCCCAGATCATCCTGTTCTTCATGGTTCTGCCTGCCCGGTTTCTGATGCTCCGCCCGAAATCTCACACGGAGTCTCACACGAAATCTAACACTGGGTTTCACCATGCCAAGCGGACCGAAACATGGCGACACTCTGGTGATTTCGGGCAACCGCCCTGATTGCGCACCACATCGACGGGGGGGCATCCGGGCGGCCCCAAACCGCGGGGCCGCCGAAGCTCGGGTCAGGCGGCATCGGTGTCCGACTGCTGTCGCCGCCAAAGGGTGGCATAGCGACCGTGCCGGGCCAGCAGATCGTCATGGGTGCCCTGCTCGACGATCTCCCCCTTGTCGAGCACCACGATGCGGTCGGCCTCGGAAATGGTCGAGAGCCGGTGCGCGATGGTGATCACCGTGCGCCCCTGTCCGGCCCGCGCCAAGGCGTCCTGGATCTCCTGTTCGGTCTGGGTGTCGAGCGCGCTTGTCGCCTCGTCCAGCAACAGGATCGGCGGGTTCTTCAACAGGGTGCGGGCAATGCCGACGCGCTGTTTCTCGCCGCCCGACAGCTTTAGCCCGCGCTCGCCCACCTTGGTCTCGTACCCTTCGGGAAGGGTGACGATAAAGTCGTGGATCTGCGCGGCACGCGCGGCCTCCTCGATCTCGTCCTGGGTGGCGCCGTCGCGGCCATAGGCGATGTTATAGCGGATGGTGTCGTTGAACAGCACCGTGTCCTGAGGCACCACGCCGATGGCATTGTGCAGGCTGGTCTGGGTGACGTCGCGCAGATCCTGCCCGTCGATCTTCAGCGCGCCGCCGGTCACATCATAGAACCGGAACAACAGCCGCCCGATGGTGGATTTACCCGATCCGGTCGCCCCGACGATGGCCACGGTCTGACCGGCGGGCACCTCAAGGCTGACGCCCTTGAGGATCTGGCGGTTGGGATCATAGGCAAAGCGCACATCGTCCAGTTCGATCCGCCCGCCGGTGATCTTGAGATCGGCCGCACCGGGCTTGTCGCAAACCTCTTGCGGCTGTTCCAGCAGATCGAACATCTCTCCCATATCGACCAGCGACTGGCGGATTTCACGATAGACGGTGCCGAGAAAGTTCAGCGGAATGGTGATCTGGATCATATAGGCGTTGACCATGACGAAATCGCCCACCGTCAGCGTGCCGTTCTGCACCCCGAGCGCGGCCAGCACCATCACCCCGATCAGCCCCGCCGTGATCAGCAGGGACTGGCCGAAATTCAGGAACGACAGTGAATAGGCGGTCTTGAGCGCCGCCTGTTCATAGTCGCGCATCGACACGTCATAGCGGGCCGCCTCGCGCTCTTCCGCGCCGAAATACTTGACGGTTTCATAGTTCAGCAGGCTGTCGATCGCCTTTTGGTTGGCGTCGGTGTCGGATTGGTTCATCTCGCGGCGCAGCTGCACCCGCCATTCGGTGACGGTGAAGGTGAACCAGACATACAGCCCGATCGTCACCGCCACGATCAGCAGATAGCGGGCATCGAACAGCACGGTCAGGATGATGGCCACCAGCGACAGCTCAAGGATCAGCGGCCCGACGCTGAACAGCATGAAGCGCAGCAGGAATTCCACGCCCTTGACCCCACGCTCGATGATGCGCGACAGGCCGCCGGTCTTGCGCGAGATGTGATAGCGCAGCGACAGGCGGTGGATATGGGCAAAGGTCTCAAGCGCCAGCCGCCGCAACGCCCGTTGTGCCACCGGGGCAAACAGCGCATCGCGCAGCTGTTGGAAACCCACCGACATCAAGCGGGCCATGCCATAGGCCACGGTCAGACCCACGGCCCCCAAGGCCAGCATCGGCACGCCCTCGGCGGCCAGCGCGTCGACCGCGCCCTTGTACAGGACCGGCGTATAGACCGCGATCAGCTTGGACAGCACCAACATGGTCATGGCCAGCACAACCCGGCGTTTGACCCAAGGGGTCTCACTCGGCCACAGATAGGGGGCCACCTTGCGAATGGTACGCCAGCCCGAGGCGCGCGAACTGCGGACGGGGGTATCGGGGGTATGGGTCATCGGGTTTTCCTTGCCTGCGTTCCACATATGGCGCGCCGAGGGAAATGGCCAGAGGGGGTCCGGCGCGAAGCGCCCCGGACGCCGCGTTCACGTCCTCTGCTCCACCCCAAGCGGCGCTTGGCGTGCCAAGCCTGCGCCGCTTGGGGGGCGCCTATCGGGGAATGTTGAACACCTGTCCGGGATAGATCAGGTCGGGGTCACGGATGCGGTCTCGGTTGGCCTCGAACACCCGCACATACAACAGCCCCTCGCCATAGCGATCACGCGAGATCGCCCAAAGCGTATCGCCCTTTTGCACCGTCACGGCCCGGATCGCGGGGGCCCCGTTGGTGGCGCTCGTATCTGGCGCGGGCAGGCGCAGCGCCTCGGGCGGTTCGCGCTTGAACGGGGTTTCCAACCGGCTGACCACCTCGCCCGCCGCATTCACCTCGTCAAGGCGCAGGATATAGACGCCGGGTTCAACATCTTTGAGCTGACCTTTCCAGCGCCCGTCATCCCCGGCGGCAAGATCCGCGACCACCTCGTTGTCGAGATAGACCCGCACCACCGAAAGCACCCCGGCACGCCCCGACAGCAGCACATCGCCCGCTTCGGTATAGCTGATGGTGTCGAGCGCGATCTGGTCCATCACCTCGGGCTCCGGCGCGGTGGCGGACTGGATCAATTCGACCCCGTCGGCCCCGGCGCGCAACACCGTGACCTGGGTCGCTTGTGGCGCGGGCACCGGGGATACGGCGGCGGGGGTGCTGGTAGCCGAAATCGCCGCCTGCGCTGCGGGGGCGGTTGGCGCGGCGGGGTCAGACCCCGCGCCCGTTGCCGGAGCCTGAACCGTGGATGTGGTCGTAGTAGTGGTCGGGACCGTGGCGGTTGCCGTGACCATTGGTTGCGGTGCCGCTGTGGTTTCGCTGGTTTCCCCGGCCATCGGGTCAGCCCCGGCGGCCCCCGACTCGGCGGGCGCTGTCGCCGCAGCCGTCTGTTCGGCGGTGGGGATCTTTGCCTCTCCGGCACGGGTCGCCTGTTCAGGTTCAGGCTCGGCAACCGCGTTCGCGGCAGCGCCTGCGACGTCGGCACCGGTTTGCACGACAGGGGTCTCGACCTGACGCGCGGTCGCGGCAGTTTCAGCCGCTTGAGCGACCTGCGGTTCCGGCGCTGGTGCGGATTTCGGTTCCGTTGAGGACCTTGTTTCTGACGCTGTTACTGCCCCTGTATCTGACGCGGGGGGTTCCGCCCCGGCGGTCAATTCGGCACGCGGCATCGGCGCAAGGATGATCTGATCCTGCGACAGAACGCTTTGCCCATCAAACTCGGCGCGCAGCATCATCACACGCGGCGAGTCGCTGGGCGGGAGCGTCAGGAAACTGACGAATGCACCATCGCCTGCAACGGTGAACCTGTCGAGTTCGCCCTCGTCGAGCAGCACGATGACGGTGCTTTCCGGTGCGGCCTTGCCAGCGATCACGGTGGTGCCGTCCGGTTCGACCCGCACCAGATCAAAGCTGGGCGCGGCAAGCGGCACCGTGGTGGACGCGGGGTCAGAGGCATCGGCCGTCTCGGAAGCGGCCTTGTCGGCCAACTGTTCGGCACTCGGCTCGGCGCTCGGCTCAGTACTCGGCTTTGCGACCTCGGGGGTCGACTCTGGCACAGGGGCAGGAGCGATCGCGATTTCAGGCTGTGGCGCGGGATCCGGCGTGGGGCTCACCGTCGGGCCAACCTGTCCGGAGAAATAAATCCAACCGCCGATCACCGCCACCACGGCCCCGGCCAAGCCCCCCCAGACCCAGCCAGAAAACCCGTCACTTCCCGATGCAGTTGCCATCGCTGTCTTTCCCCCATCCGCGAACCTGTCGTTCACGCAGTTGAGCCAACCTATCAATCCGGCTATCAGGGGTCAAAACACGTAACTTACCCCATTTACAAGAGTATGAGAGGCGCACCAATGTCCACCAAATCCGTTTGTGTCTATTGTGGCTCACGCGCGGGCGCCCTGCCCGCCTATGCCACAGCCGCCCGCGATCTGGGCACCGCGCTGGCCGATCAGGGCTGGCGGCTGGTTTATGGCGCCGGCGATATTGGCCTGATGGGCGAGGTCGCGCGCGCCGCACAGGCCGGGGGCGCCGACACCTTCGGCGTGATCCCCGAGCATCTGGTGGCCTGGGAAGTGGGCAAGGTCGACCTGACGCGCTATATCGTGACCCAGACCATGCATGAGCGCAAAAAGGTGATGTTCATGAACGCCGATGCGGTGGTGGTGCTGCCGGGCGGGGCGGGATCGCTTGACGAGCTGTTCGAGGTGCTGACATGGCGCCAGCTTGGCCTGCATGACATGCCGATCGTGATCCTCAACGCCGAAGGCTACTGGACGCCGCTGCGCGCGCTGATCGAGCACGTGATCGATCAGGGCTTTGCCGATGCCTCGCTGGCCGAGTACCTGACATGGGTCGACACGCCGGTGGCCGCCATGGACGCCCTGCGCGAGGCCCTGTCCTGACGCAACGACGAGACCGAGAACAGCGCCAGCGCGCACCAGATCATGCCAAAGGCGATCTGGTGCCAGAAGGTGAACGGCTCGCCAAACACCAGCACGGCGCATAGAAACTGCAACGTCGGGTTCAGGTATTGCAGCACCCCCACCGTCGCCATCGGTACCCGCCGCGCCGCAAAGCTGAACAGGATCAACGGCAGGGCGGTCAGCGGGCCCGACAGGATCAATAACGCGCTGTCCCAGAGTTCGCGCCCGAAGGCCCCCTGCCCGCTGCCATGCTGAATCACCAGCATGGTGATACCAATCGGCAGAAAGAACAGGATCTCGATCGTGACCGAGACCATCGGCCCCACCGGCAGATATTTCTTGACCGCGCCATATAATCCAAAGGTCGTGGCCAACAGCAGCGATATCCACGGCGCCACGCCCAGCCCCCAGGTCAACCCCATCACCGCCAGCGCCGCCAGCCCGACCGCCAGCCATTGCGCCCGCGCCAGCCGCTCGCCAAAGCCGAACCGACCGACCAGCACCGCTACCAGCGGAAAGATGTAATAGCCCAGCGATGCCTCGGTCGTATGCCCGATCTGCACCGACAGGATATAAAAGAACCAGTTGATCGAGATCATCGCAGAGGCCAGCGCAAACAGCGCGACCCGGCGTCCGTCGCCCAGCGCCGCGCGCAGATCCCCCAGACGGCCACGCAGCGCCAGAATGACGGCGAACAACACGAAGGACCACAGGGTGCGATGCGCCAGCACCTCCAGCGGCGGAACATGGGAGAGCAGCTTGTAAAACAGCGGCGACAATCCCCAGACCGTACAGGCCCCGATCATCGCCAGAATACCCTTTTGCATCTCGCTCATGCTGCCCGCCTTTGTTCAGATCGCGCCGGATCGTCTCTGCACGGAGGCTTTGACTGCGGGCAAGTCAGCCCAGCGACTGCCCCTTTGATCGGCCCGGGTAAACTGGCGGACGGACGGGCGACACGCAAGAACAGACCCATGATCAGAGCGGATGAAAAAGAAACGCCCGACCAATTGGCCGGGCGCGATGCTTGGGCGGAGGCGGGGCGGCTAAAGCCCTGCCTCCCGGTCTGCTCACTTCATGCGCGAGGCGACGTTTTCCCAGTTCACAAGGTTGTTCAGGAAGTTGTCGAGGTAGGCCGGACGCTTGTTGCGGAAGTCGATGTAATAGGAATGTTCCCACACATCGCAGCCCAGCAGCGCGGTCTGGCCAAAGCACAGCGGGTTGACGCCGTTCTCGGTCTTGGTCACGGCAAGCGCGCCATCGGCGTTCTGCACCAGCCAAGCCCAGCCCGAGCCGAACTGACCGGCACCGGCGGCGGCAAACTGCGACTTGAACTCATCGACCGACCCGAAGGATTCGGTCAGGGCCTTTTCCAATGCACCCGGCATGGCGATGCCGCCCGGGCCCATCATTTCCCAGAACTGGCTGTGGTTCCAGTGCTGCGAGGCGTTGTTGAAGATGCCGTTCTGGGCAACCGCGCCGGACTGATAGGTGCCCTTGATGACATCTTCCAGCGACTTGCTTTCCCACTCGGTCCCGGCAATCAGCTTGTTGCCGTTGTCGACATAGGCCTTGTGGTGCAAGTCGTGGTGATATTCCAGCGTTTCCGCCGACATGCCCTTGGATGCCAGCGCGTCATGTGCATAAGGAAGATCGGGTAGTTCAAAAGCCATTTTGGACCCCTGCTGATTGAGTTACGTTTCCCCATTGTACATGCGTCCCTGTCGCAGGCAGGTCAAGGGCCATGAGGGCAAAAGCCCCCGCCGGGGACGCGGGCAAACAAAAGGAAAACAGGCAAATGCTGACGCGACTACGCAAGGCGATCTATCGGGCGCGCGGGCACTATGCCGGGTCGCTGGGCGGTGTGGCGTTCCGGCTCGACCCCTATCACAGCAAGTTCTGGCGCCGCGCCGGGGCGGGCGCATGGGAGCCGGAAACCTTTGCCACGCTCGACAGCTATCTGGGGCCAGAGCAGGATTATATCGACATCGGGGCCTGGATCGGGCCCACGGTGCTTTATGCCGCGACAAGGGCGCGTCACGTCTGGGCGTTCGAGCCCGACGCCACCGCGTTCCGTCATCTGGCCTGGAACATCGAACTGAACGGTCTGCGCAATATCAGCGCCCTGCCCGTCGCCCTGTCAGATCACACCGGCATCGCCCGGATGGCCAGTTTCGGCGGCGAGCCGGGCGACAGCATGACCAGCCTGCTGAACGCCGAGGCAGCCGGCGGCAGTGACGTGGTGACGCTGGATTGGGCCGCCTTTGTCGCAAGCGCGGATCTGTCCGCCGTTTCGCTGGTCAAGATGGATGTGGAGGGGGCGGAGTTCGCCCTGTTGCCCGCCCTGCTGCCGTGGCTCAAGGCGCAGCGCCCGGCGCTCTACCTCTCGACCCATGCTCCCTATCTGGCAGCAGAGGAGCGGGCAGCACGGATGGCTGATCTGGCCGAGGGGCTGTCCTTCTATGCCAATTGCCAAGACGAAAGCGGCGCGCCTGTGACGGCGGCGGAGTTCACCACGCAATCCGCGCAAGAGCGGTTCCGGACCTTTCTGTTCACCGGTTAAGGCGTCAGGAAACGCCGAGCCCTGCCCGCCAAGGCGTCAATAGACGCCAACCGATGCCCCCGGCCTTGCTGCGTCTTTCAGCAGGTCAAAGGCATAGGCGGCGACCGAGCGGAAACAGATTACGCGAAAGCTCTGGTCCGGCTCCATCCAGAACGCGGCGGCGATCTGGGCCATGCGGGTGCGCCGGATCATGCCCGGGGTAAAGGCCTCGGGCGAAAGATCCACCGGGCACAGCTTTCCCAATACCTCGCGCGCACCGAGGCCGGACACGGAAAACAGCGCGCGGGCGTCCGAGACGTTGACCGCCAACGCAGGGGCATCGCCCAGCGCGGCGTTCACCTTGTCCAACACCGCCCCGACCTCGCCGTAAGGGCAGAGCAACAACAGCTCGTCCGGCGACATCCAAAGCGCCATGCCACTTTTGCCCTGCGTTCCCTGACGCAAAGCGGGCAGTTTCGCGCCGGTGGCGGCGGTGACGGCGGCCTTGACCGGCTTGGAGGCGAGATCGCCGCGCAGGGTGATCATGCCCTGCAGCCCGGCCTCTTCGATGTGGGCCAGCCCGTCAAAGCGGGCACCGGGCAGTGCGCTGATGGGGGCGCTGATGGGCGCGTTCATGGGTTCAGGCATTCTGCTTCTCCCCGTCCTTGTCGTAAAAGACCGGATCGACGATCTTGGCCTTGTGGATCTTGCCGTCGGTGCCGGGAAACTCCAGCATCTCGCCCATGCGGTCCGGCCCGTGCAGCACCAGCCCCATGGCGATGCCCCGGCCCAGCGTCGGCGAATGATAGGTCGAGGTGACCCGGCCTTGGGTGTTGCGCTGGCCATTGGCATTCACCCCTTCGGCCACCGCATAGGCCCCATCGGGCAGCACGCCGCCGTCCTCGGTTTCCAGCCCCACCAGCTTCCAGCGGGTCGGGTCACTCATGTGGCTGCGCGCCTGCGCCCGTTTGCCAAGGTAATCCTCTTTCTTCTTCGAGATCGCCCAGTTCAGCCCCAGATCCTGCGGGATCACGGTGCCGTCGGTCTCGTCCCCGATCATGATGAACCCTTTTTCGGCGCGCATGATGTGCAGCGCCTCGGTGCCATAGGGCATCACCCCGAACGCCGCGCCCGCCTGCATCAACCGGTCCCAAAGCGCGCGGCCCTCACCCGCGCGCACGGCGATTTCATAGCTGAGTTCGCCCGAGAACGAGATCCGATAGATCCGCGCCGCAATGCCGCCCAGCGTACCATCGGCCCAGGTCATGAACGGCAGCGCCTCTTTGCTCACGTCCATGCCGCCCAGCGCTTCCAGCACCTGCCGCGCCTTGGGGCCGACCACGGCGATCTGCGCGAACTGCTCGGTCACATTGGCGGTATAGACCTTCCAGTCCCACCATTCGGTTTGCAGCCATTCTTCCATATGGGCATGGATATGCTCGGCCCCGCCGGTGGTGGTGTGGCACAGGAAGGTCTGCTCGTCGATCCGCGCCACCACGCCATCGTCGATCAGAAAGCCGTTTTCCGAACACATCAGCCCATAGCGGCATTTGCCCGGTTTCAGCGTGCTCATCATATTGGTGTAAAGCATGTCGAGGAAACGGCCCGCGTCCGGCCCCTTGACGATGATCTTGCCCAACGTGGAGGCATCAAGCAGCCCAACGGCTTGCCGGGTGTTGGTCACCTCGCGCATCACCGCGTCATGGGTGGTTTCGCCCGGCTGCGGATAGGCATAGGGGCGACGCCACTGGCCGACCGGCTCCCACTCAGCGCCATGGGTTTCGTGCCAGTCCTGCATCGGGGTGCGGCGCAGCGGCTGAAACAGCGCGTCGCGGGCATCGCCCGCCATCGCCCCGAAGGAGATCGGCGTATAGGGCGGGCGGAAGGTGGTGGTGCCAACCGTCGGAATCGCCGCATCCAAAGCCCCGGCAAGGGTGGCGAGCCCGTTGATATTGCTCAGCTTGCCCTGATCCGTCGCCATGCCCAACGTGGTATAGCGCTTGGTATGTTCGACGCTTTCATACCCCTCGCGCGCGGCGAGTTGCACGTCAGAGACCTTCACGTCGTTCTGGTAATCCAGCCAAGCCTTCATCCGCAGCTCGATCCCGGCATTGCGCGGCATCAGCCAGACCGGGGCAAGCGGCGATTCCTCAGCCGTGCTGCCCTGCGGTGCCGTGCTGCGTTTCACCTTGAACCCGACCGCCTTGGCGGCGGATTTGCCCGAGGCATCGGCATCGACAAGCGCCGCATCCAGCGCCAACGCGCCATTGGCCGCGCCCGCGGCAAGGACAAAGGGCTGCCCGTCGGCCCCGGTGGGCGCGCGCGCCGCGTCCGGGCGGAACATCGCCCCGGCCTCGTCCCATGTCAGCTTGCCGCCGCAATGGGACCACAGATGCACCACGGGAGACCAGCCGCCCGACATGGCGAGTGCGTCGCAGGCGATCTCTTCCAGTGCGTTGCCCTGCCCCTCTTGCGCGCAGATCGCGACCTTGGTCACACGCTTGCCGCCCGAAACCTTGGCGATGGCGCGCCCGCAATCAATGCGGATGCCCAGCGCCCGTGCCTCTTCCATCAGCGCGCCACCGCCAGCACTGCGCGCGTCCAGCACCCGCAGCACGGTAATGCCGGCCTGTTTCAACGCGATGGCTGTGCGATAGGCGTCGTCGTTATTGGTGACGACCACGACCTTCTGCCCCGGCGCAACCCCGAAATTGACCACATAGTCGCGCATCGCCGAAGCCAGCATCACGCCGGGCACATCATTGCCGGCAAAGGACAGCGGCCTTTCGATCGCGCCGGTGGCGGTGATCACCTGTTTGGCGCGGATCCGCCACAGCCGATGGCGCGGCCCCTCGCCCCCCGGCGCATGGTCGCTCAACCGCTCGTAGCCCAGCACATAACCGTGGTCATAGACCCCCGCGCCCATGCAGCGCGCGCGCAGGGTGACGTTGGGCATGGATTTCAGCGCCGCGAGGGTCTGCGCGATCCAGTCCTCGGGCGACATCCCATCGATCTCGCCGCCATCAACCGGGGCACGACCACCCCAATGGGCGCCCTGTTCGACCAGCAGCACCTTGGCACCGCTCTCGGCGGCGGATTTCGCAGCCGCCAACCCGGCCACACCACCGCCGATCACCACCACGTCGGCGAAGAAATAGAAATGCTCATAGCTGTCGGCGTCGCGTTCTTTCGGCGCCTTCCCGAGTCCGGCGGACTGGCGGATGAACGGCTCGTAAATGTGTTTCCAGAACGGGCGGGGATGGATGAAGGTCTTGTAATAGAACCCCGCCGGAAGGAAGCGGGCAAAGGCGCTGTTCACCGCGCCGACGTCAAACTCCAGACTGGGCCAGTGGTTCTGGCTGTCGGCGCTCAACCCGTCAAACAACTCGGTCGTGGTGGCGCGCTGGTTCGGCTCGAACCGCGCCCCCTGCCCCAGCCCGACCAGCGCGTTCGGCTCTTCCGCGCCGCTTGCCACAATGCCGCGCGGGCGGTGATATTTGAACGAGCGCCCGACCAGCATCTGATCGTTGGCCAGCAGCGCCGAGGCCAGCGTGTCACCGGCAAAGCCGGTCAGGGACTTGCCGTTAAAGGTGAACCGGACGGGACGGGCGCGGTCGATCAGGCGACCCCCTGTGGCGACGCGTGTGCTCATGCCGAGACCCTTTCGCACGGGGCGACGGGCGCCCTATGAGTATTTGCAACAAGAAGAAGGGTCATGCGAAGTCCCTCCATGTCCAGCCGGGGCGTTTGGCGGTGATCGCCGCGCAGATCGCCTTTGGCGGCGTTGTGGTCTGGGCGGAATAGGTGCCGAACACCTCCAACGTTATGGTGCAGCGCGCGGCATGGAACCACTTGCCGCAGCCATTGGCATGGCGCCAGCGTTCGAAATGCACCCCCTTGGGGTTCTCGCGGGCGAAGATATAGTCGCGGAACTCCTCGTCCGAGGCACCGGGGCCGAAGCGTTTGACATGGGCCTCGCCGCCGGCGGCGAATTCGGTTTCCTCGGCGGTGACGCCGCAACAGGGACAGGTGAGGATCAGCATGGGCTATTCCTTTGGCGGCAGGCTGGCGGTGAACGCCAGCGCGATCTCGGTGAGTTTCAGGCGGGTGGCGTCCTCGGTAAAACCGTCCTCATCGAGGCGGACAAAGCCGCCCATCTGACGGCCCCCCATGACCATCGGGTCGGTGCCGGGCAGCGCTCGCGCCGTAGCCTCGTTCGGCTTGCCGACGCGATAAAACGCGCCATCCTTGCCAAGACCGGCGATCATGTTGCCATACAACAGCAGGCAGATGCCGCCGAACATCTTTTTCTCGGACAGGCCCGGTTCGACCCCCAGATCGGCGCGCATGGTTTCGGCCATGTGTTCAGAGTAGGCCATCAATGCGCCACCCCGGCCGCGACGCTCTCATCAATGAAGCGGCCTTCGGTGAAGCGGTCGAGCGAGAAGTCATCGGCCAGCGGCGCGTGGCCCTTGGCCATGAGTTCGGCAAAGGCCCAGCCAGAGCCGGGGATCGCCTTGAACCCGCCCGTGCCCCATCCGCAGTTGATGAAGATACCCTCTACCGGGGTTTTCGACAGGATCGGCGAGCGGTCCCCGGTCATGTCGACGATGCCGCCCCATTGCCGCAGCATCTTGAGCCGCGACACCATCGGGAAGGTTTCGATCAGCGCCGCCAGCGTGTGTTCAATATGGTGAAAGCTGCCGCGCTGGGTGTAGTTGTTGAAGCTGTCAGTGCCGCCGCCGATCACCATCTCGCCCTTGTCCGATTGCGACATATAGCCATGCACCGTGTTGGCCATGACCACCACGTCCATGCAGGGTTTGATCGGCTCTGACACCAATGCCTGCAGCGCCACGCTTTCGATTGGAAGGCGGAACCCCGCCATCTCGGCCAAGGCACCGGAATGGCCCGCGACCACCATCCCCAGTTTGCCACAATCGATGGCGCCCTTGCTGGTGTCGACGCCCACCACCTTGCCGCCCTCGCGGCGCACGCCGGTGACCTCGCATTGCTGGATGATGTCCATGCCCATGGCGGAACAGGCCCGGGCATAGCCCCAGGCCACCGCATCGTGGCGCGCGGTGCCGCCGCGCGCCTGCCACAGCCCGCCCAGAACCGGGTAACGCGGCCCGTCGATATTGATGATCGGCACCAGTTCCTTGACCCGCTGCGGCCCGACCCATTCGGTCTGAACCCCCTGTAGCGCGTTGGCATGCGCGGTGCGCTGATAGCCGCGAACCTCGGACTGGGTTTGCGCCAGCATCAGGCAGCCACGCGGCGAGAACATGACGTTATAGTTCAGATCCTGGCTCAGCCCTTCGTACAGCGCGCGGGCCTTTTCAAAGATCGCAGCCGAGGAATCCTGCAGATAGTTGGAGCGGATGATGGTGGTGTTGCGCCCGGTGTTGCCGCCGCCCAGCCAGCCCTTCTCCAGCACCGCCACATTGGTGATGCCGAAATTCTTGCCAAGGTAATAGGCGGTGGCAAGCCCATGCCCCCCCGCGCCCACGATCACGACGTCATACCGCGACTTCGGCTCGGGCGCGCGCCACGCCCGCCCCCAGCCGGTGTGATAGCTCAGAGCTTCGCGGGCGACGGCAAAGGCGGAGTATCGTTTCATGGGCGAATCCGTTCGGTTTGTCTGCTCTCTTCTATGCCCCCTAGCCAGAGACGGGCCATGACGCAATTCGCCGTTATAGGTCACAGTTGCGACATGTGAGCCCCAAGTGGCGATTTGCCCTTTTTTCAAGCGCTCCACGCCTATAGATCAGGTCGAAACGGGAGATCTCATGTCGTTCTGGATTATCACATCAGCAATGGCGGTGGCCGCGGCCGCGCTCTTGGTCTTGGCCCTGCTGCGCGCACGCGGGGGGGCCGGGCCTGCCGCCGCCTATGACCTGCGGGTCTATCGCGACCAACTCAAGGAAGTGGACCGCGATCTGGCGCGCGGCGTGATCGGCGAGGCCGATGCCGAACGGATCCGCGCCGAGGTCTCGCGCCGGATCCTGGCCGCCGATGCCGCCACCCACAAGACGCAGGGCGGATCGGGCCAACCGCAGGCGGCCACCGTGGTCACCGCGGTGGCGATGGCGGTTCTGGTGTTGGCCGGTTCGGCGCTGATCTATCGCAGTCTCGGGGCGCCGGGCTATGGCGATCTGGGCCTGAAACACCGGCTGGCCATGGCCGAAGAGGCGCGCCGCACCCGCCCCGACCAAAGCGCCGCCGAGGCCGGTCTGCCGACGCAACCGCCGCGCCAGATCGAAGAAAGCTACAAGGCGCTGATCGATCAGCTGCGCACCACGGTCGCCGCCCGCCCCGACGATGCCCAGGGCCACGATCTGCTGGCCCAGCACGAGGCCAACAGCGGCAACTTTCAAGCCGCCTATCAGGCCAAGGAACAGGTGCTGAAGATCAAGGGGAACGCGGCAAGCGCGCAGGATTTCTCGGATTATGCCGAGCTTTTGATCATGGCCGCCGGCGGCTATGTCTCGCCACAGGCCGAAGCCGCGCTGGCCGGCGCGCTGGAGCGCGACCGCAGCAACGGGCCGGCGCGCTATTACTGGGGGGCGATGATGGCCCAGACCGGGCGGTCCGACATCGCCTTTCGCATCTGGGAAGAAACCCTGCGGGCCGGGCCGCCCGACGCCTATTGGATCGAACCGATCCGCGCCCAGATCGAACAAATGGCCGCAACTGCCGGTATCGAGTATACCCTGTCCCCCGCTGCGGGCAGCGCGCCGATGCTGGCCGGGCCCAACTCCGACGATGTGGCGGCCGCCGCCGATATGACGGCCGAGGGGCGTCAGGACATGATCCGCGGCATGGTCGACCGGCTGTCGGAGCGGCTGGCCAGCGAGGGCGGCAGCCCCGCCGAATGGGCCCGTCTGATCGGGGCCTTGGGTGTGCTGGGCGACACCGAGCGCGCCAGCGCGATCTATGACGAGGCGAAACAGACCTTTGCCAAGGACGCCGCCGCGCTGCAACAGATCGAAGGCGCGGCGCAAAAGGCGGGGATCGGCGGGTGATTGTGAACGTGTTCGAGGACTTCGTCACCGCCCTGCCGCCGATGGTGGCGCTGATCGGGCTGGATCTGGGCGACAAGACCATCGGCGTCGCCGTCTCGGACCGCATCGGCGCGGCCGCGAGCCCGCTGGAAACCGTCTGGCGCAAGAAGTTCACCGTGGATGCGCAGCGGTTGCTGGAGATCATCAACGACCGCGAGGTGGGCGGCATCGTTCTGGGTCTGCCGCGCAACATGGACGGCAGCGAAGGCCCGCGCTGCCAGTCCACCCGCTCCTTTGCCCGCAACCTGTCCCGGCTCACCGACCTTCCGATCGGCTTCTGGGACGAGCGGCTTAGCTCTGTCGCCGCCGAACGCGCGCTGCTGGAGGCGGATACGTCTCGAAAGCGTCGCGCCGAGCGGATCGATAACGTGGCCGCCTCGTATATCCTGCAAGGGGCGCTGGATCGGATGCGTCACATGAAGACGGAAGGCGAACGGTGATGGAGCAGGTCTGGAGCCGCGACGAGATCGAGAGCCCCTGCGTCAAGATCTGTGTCGTGCATCCGCAAGAGCGGCTGTGCACCGGCTGTCTGCGCAGCCTTGACGAAATCGCCGCGTGGTCCCGCATGACAGCCGAGGAACGCCGCACCATCACGGCAAGCCTGCCAGAACGCGCCCCACGTCTGGCCCGACGCCGCGGCGGCCGCGCCGCCCGGCTGAAAGGCGGGGCGCAGGGCTGAGGGGCGGGGTGAGCCGAGGGGCTGACAGCAAAGCAGGAATGCCCAAAGTGGCGGCCCCTGCGGCGCCGCCTGCCTCCGGCGGGAGTATTTGAGCCAAGAAGAAGCCGGGGGTGCGCGCTTTGCCTTTGGCCCGGTCAGAAACTCAATCCCTTTTGCGCGCCGGACATGGACAGGCCGCGTTACCAGCCCAGCGCCTTGCGCAGCATGTTCAGCGCCACCAGCGTCAGAAAGACCGCAAAGATGCGCTTCAATGGCTTGGGGTCCATCGCATGCGCCAGCTTCACCCCCCATGGCGCGGTGGTCAAGGTCATGGCGATCACCACCAGAAAGGCGGGCAGATTCACCGCCCCCACGGAAAACGGCGGCCGGTTGGCCGGGTCGATGCTCAGCAGCATGAACCCAGCAACCGAGGGCACCGCGATGATCACGCCAAACCCGGCGGCGGTGGCCACGGCGCGGTGAATCGGGATGTTGTACAGGCTCATCAGCGGCACGCCGAAACTGCCGCCCCCGATCCCCATCAGCACCGAGAGAAAGCCAACGATGGGCGACACGATCGCGCGCCGAATCCCCTTGGGCATCTCTTCACCCAGCCGCCACTCGGATTTTCCGAACCCCAGATACAGCCCGATCACGATGCCGATCACCCCGAACAGCCCCTGCAACACGCTCGAGCGCAACGAGGCCACGACCAACACGCCCAGCACCGCCCCCATCGCGATGCCCGGGCCCCAGCTGCGCAGGATCGGCCAGACCACCGCACCCTTCTTGTTATGGCTCAGCACCGAGCGGACAGAGGTCACGATGATGGTCGCAAGTGAGGTCGCCAGACACATCTGCATAAGCTGCGGTCCACCATATCCAAGCGTCTGGAAGGCATAGAAAAAGGACGGCACCAGAACAATTCCGCCGCCAACCCCCAACAGCCCGGCCAGCACCCCGGCGAACCCGCCGATCACCATCAGCATCACCAGCATCTGTAACAACAGCGTCGTATCGGGCATCTGACCGGCCATCGGGCTCTCCTTCGTGATCTCACTTGATCCGCGCGCCGACTTACACCGTCGCCGGACCCTAGGCCAGCCCCCCTTGCCCGGCAGCTTCTGCTTGCTACTTCAGACTGTTATCAACCAGCAGCATCGCCTGCGGCCCCGGCCGCATCGATCCGCGCCAGCGCCTCTAGCACCAGATCGGGGCCGGCCCCGGGGCGCGTGCCCCCCTCCGACAACACCCGCCGCCAACCGCGCGCGCCGGGGCGCCCGGCAAACAGGCCCAGCATGTGCCGCGTCACCTGATGCAGCCGCCCGCCCGCCACCAGATGGGCTTCGATATAGGGCAGCATGTCCCGCGCCACCTGCATCGGATCGACGGCCTTGCCGGTGCCAAAGATCATCGGGTCCGCCGCAGCCAAAATATCGGCCGGCGTGTGATAGGCCGCCCGCCCGATCATGACCCCGTCAAGCCCGGCCTCCAAAAAGCCGCGCGCCTGCTCCAGCGACGCGATACCGCCGTTGATCGAAAGATGCAGATGCGGAAACTGCGCCTTCATCCGCATCACCAGATCATAGTCCAGCGGCGGAATGGTACGGTTGTCCTTTGGCGACAACCCTTGCAGCCAAGCCTTGCGCGCATGAATGGTAAAGCGATGGCATCCCGCCGCGGCCACCTGCGACAGGAACTCTGGCAAGATATCTTCCGGGCTCTGCTCGTCGACCCCGATGCGGCATTTCACCGTGATCTCCACATCCACCGCCGCGCGCATCGCCGCCACACAGTCGGCCACCAGCGGCGCCTGCGTCATCAGCACCGCGCCAAAGGCGCCTGATTGTACCCGGTCCGACGGGCAGCCGCAATTGAGGTTGATCTCGTCATACCCCGCAGCCGCGCCCAGCCGCGCCGCCTGCGCCAGTTCGACCGGGTCAGAGCCGCCCAGTTGCAAGGCGACCGGATGCTCCTGCGAATTATACTCAAGCAGATGCAGCGCCCCGCCCCGCACCAAGGCCGGCGCGGTCACCATCTCGGTATACAGCAGCGTCTCCCGGCTCAGCAGGCGATGGAAATAGCGACAGTGTCGATCCGTCCAGTCCATCATCGGCGCAACGGACAGACGGGGAGCATCAGTCATGCTGCGAATCCCTTGTTTCACTGGCTGGCCCTCCGTCGATGGCGGCTACGATTTGCGATCATTCGCCGCTATTCGCAACGATTTCGGCAGCCGGTGCTACAAATGTAGCACTCGGAGAGCGTCTTGTAGCACCGGTGCTCACAGACGTCACGCACCCACCTCTGGTGACGCTACCAAGATTTTTTCGCTCTCAGATTTCCGGGAAAAATCAGTCGAACCCATCGTCCTTCCCACAAGGAAAGGGCTGAAAATGGCAACCATCACGACACGAAACAAAACGAACGGCAAACCGAGCTTCACTGCCCAGGTGCGCATCAAGAAGAGCGGGAAGGTGATCTTCTCGAAATCGGAAACCTCTTCGCAGCGTAAGCTGGCGGAGAAGTGGGCCGCTCGCACTGAGAAATCCTGGCACGACGGGACCTTTTCGTTCGTTGCACCAGCCGGCACCTTCGCCGAACTGATCAAGCGCTACCGAATGGACATCGAAAAAGAAGTCGGAAAGACGATGATTCAATGCCTCCGGACCCTTGAGGGAATGGATGAGACTAAAGTTGGCTGCCACGAGGTTAATCCAACATTTCTCATTGATCTCGCACGTGTATTGAAAAAAGAGGGGCGGTGCGCCGCGACGGTAAACAATTACATGCAGCATCTATATGGCCTCTTCACCGTAGCAGAAACGGCTTACAAAATCCCATTGAAATACGAGGATATGCAAAGCGCGATGAGAACGCTGCGAAGGCTCAAGATCGTTGGCAAGGCCAACAAGCGCGACAGACGGCCAAAACTCCAAGAACTGAACGATCTGATGGAAGAGGCATTCGCTCGGTCTGCGAGAAGCAATGCAGCCCCGTTGCACAAGATCATTGCCTTCGCCATCGCGTCATCACGTAGACTATCGGAAATCACGAGAATTCGATGGGATGACGTGAACTATGCAGACAAGAAGGTCCTCGTTCGTGACATGAAACATCCGGGGCAGAAGAAAGGTAACGACGTTTGGGTTCTGCTCAGCGACGAAGCGCTCCAGATCATCATGTCAATGCCGAAAGTCGACGACAAAGTCTTCCCGTATGTATCTGACAGCCTGTCAACTGCATTTACTCGTCTCGTTGAACTTTTCGAGAACATTGAAGATCTACACTTTCACGATCTCCGGCACGAAGCGATATCTCGAGCCTTTGAGATGGGCTGGTCAGCGGCAAAAGTCCGAATGATGTCTGGTCATCGCTCCTGGTCATCCCTCGAGATTTACACCAATCTTGAGAAAATCGGAGACCGATTTGAAGGCTGGAAATGGTGGGATGTTGTATCTCAGCCAGAAACACAAGAGCGGGTTGATGCGCTCAAAAAGCGGCTCGCAGCACGGAAAGTTAAAACGGCGGCCTGTTCGACCAAAACGAAAAAGTCTACCAAGTAATAGCTTTGCAGAAAGGGCCCCGATTTTCGGATCGGGGCCCATGATGCTTCACCCAGGCAGCCGAGCCACGAAATCGGTCAGCCGTGCCCAATGCCACCTGAGAGGGGCCGCAAAGCGATCGTCGGGAACGCCAGCCGCCTCCAGAAGATCGCGGATCTCCCGCAGTGCCTTTCCGACACGCGCCGGATCGGGGCTTTGGCTGTCCAGCAGACGATCGGTCCCGAGATAGAGGTCCAGTCCTCGATCGCCCGCGATCCCTTCCAACAACTCAGAAAGGCTGTCGCCGTTGCGGCGCAGGAAATCCAGGATGTCCAGTGCAGCGAAAAGC
Organism: Antarcticimicrobium sediminis; assembly: GCF_004348975.1. GTDB lineage: Bacteria > Pseudomonadota > Alphaproteobacteria > Rhodobacterales > Rhodobacteraceae > Antarcticimicrobium > Antarcticimicrobium sediminis. The sequence continues at coordinate 238,138 of NZ_SMFP01000001.1, forward strand.
GGGGCACCGCCATAAAGGGTCTTGTTCATAATGGTTTTCCTGGCACGAGGGGCCGACCAGCAGGCCGGACTTACACCCTGTGCCGTCAAGCACCGCCGGTATCCTCAGCGACCGTCGTTTCCAGTTCTTCAAGCTGTAGTTCCAGCTGATCGATCAACCGGGCGCGCCGTTCCGACGAGATGCCGTATTTGTCGCGACGCAGCTTGGCAATCTCAAGCTTGAGTTCCTGGATCATCGCTTCCGAACAGGACACGACGGCACGGGTCTGTGCCAGTTCGCTTTCCGCAACCTCTGCGCGGGCCTCCGCAACTGCCAGGGCGGTGCGTAATCTCGCAAGCTCGGAAGCGGTATTCGACATGGCGGATGTCTATCATCCGGGCTCGAGGAGCGCCAATAAAAACAGGCCCGATGGAACAATTTATCCAGCTTTTGCAGGACGTTGCGTCCAGCGAGGATTGCGCCATTCGATCCCCTCCAGAAGATAGCCCAGCTGTGCCGCAGAGATCTGCACCGCCTCGCCGGACCGGCTCACCGGCCAGATGAACTTGGCCGCCTCCAGGCGCTTCAGATACAGCGACATGCCCACGCCATCATGCCACAGGATCTTGACCAGATCGCCCTTGCGGCCCCGAAAGCAAAAGAGCTCGCCCGCATGGGGATCGCGGCCGAGCCCTTCTTGCACCTGCAGCGCCAGCGTGTTCATGCCCCGCCTCATGTCGGTGACGCCGCCCGCAATCCACACCTTCACGCCTGCCGGAAACGCGATCATTGCCGATCCACCACTGCCAGAATCCGGGCAAGCGCTTCGGGCTCCACACCTACCGGCACGATGAGCCGGCGCCCATTCGGCAAGCCTATCTCAACCTGACAGTCCGGAGGCGGACACGGATCAACCGGATTTGCTTGCGACGCGGGAGCTCCCTTTGCCACGGCCACCGGCGCGAACGACACCGGACGAGAAGACCCAAGCTCACCATTTCGATACTGCCGCCGCCAGGTGGTCAGGAGCGACCGGCAAATGCCATGCCGCCGCGCTGTGGCTGCTGCTTGTCGGTGGCCGATAAGGCTCTCCTCCACAATGCGCAGTTTATCATCATCTGACCAATACCGGCGGCGATCACCATCGGCTGCGGAAAGAATTTCGATTTGAGGGCGGTTATTAAAGTCGGACATAAGGCCGGACTTACCATCGGATCGATCCCGAGATCAGACGGCCGCCGCCGGATCCTTACGCAATAGCCGACCAACAGCATACGGATCAGAAGCTCGGGATCGACGGATGGCCGCCCCGTGTGGCTGTAGAACTCCGCGAGGTAGGCACGGATTTCGGTCAAATTAACAAAACGGTCGATGGAGCGCAGCAGGTGGTCCTGCGGGACGTGATCCTCAATTGAGAACTCGTAGAACAGTGCGCCTTGCGCCTCTTGCTTCGGTCCCAACATCGCAGTTCCCCCCACAGAATAAGGGAAATTGAATCAGCGACTGGCGCTCAAATCAACAAGAGTTTTTCAACGGAATACGCCCTTCCTGTCCGAGTGTTGTATTCGGCCGATTGTGTTGAAAAACTCTGATGCAGCGCGTTGGCTCCAAATTTGGTAGAACAAAATTCGTATTTGCTCAAATCTTAACAGCGTCACTGGGCGCACTCAGCATATCCGGGAACGATTTCCCACTTTTCCGAAGTTTGCAGATTCCGCAATGAGATTTTCAACAGAATCCGCCCAATGCGGACCTTGGGCGCGACCGTTGGCGCTGCGATGCAGCCTTCCGCAAGCGGCCGTTGGAGCAAGCGCAGCATTTCGGCTCGCTGGATGGCCGGAATGTGAACGAAGCCGACGGCCGCGTCCTTGTCGTCTGGCTGTTGTCCGAGATGCATCATCGGCTCGAACGTTCAGCCGGGAAGCCCGTCGATCCTTTCGATGGAGGCCAGGTCGTTGTCCCAGTTCGCGCGACTGGAACAGCAGATATGCGCGTTGGGTCGTATGTCGATCCGGCTGTCAAGCGACCCTGCCGGCACCACAAGCAAACCAACCTCCGGCTGGGAAACAGGCAGAGCGGACCCGCAGTCAGAGCAAAAGCTCTTCATGTGGCGAGAACCGGAAAGCCGGAATGTCCTGACGTTCTCCTCGCCTGTCACCCAGGTGATCCTCGCAGTGGAGGAAAACAGGTTTGCCGAATGGGCCGAACCGCTGTCCTTGCGGCAGCGGGCGCAGTGGCAGAGGAAGAGGCTCTGGAACTCTCCCGATATGCGGAATGTCACAGCGCCACACAGGCACTGTCCGGTGGCCGGATTGTCGTCCATTCACACTCCTCTCGACAGGCAATCCCCCTGCCGGCAGTCGAACGCATTTTCATCGATCCGTTGTATCCGCGTGTTGGATCACGGTCAAAAGGGACTCGAAGCTGCCTTGCGGGGCTACAGCGTCATGATCTTCCGCCTGGGCTGGGCCGGCGGAGTTGCGGGCGACTGCAGCCAGCCCTCCCACGACATTATGCCGGGCGCAGCATGCCACCGCCCCCGTCGCCCGAAGGGCCTGCAGCGGATGGCGGGCATTGATTGGCCGGTGCCCGATTTTTCCACCCTGTGTCGTCGGCAGAAGACACTGGCAGTTCAAATACCGTATCGCTGTGCTGGTGGGCCGCTCAACCTGCTCGTCCCCTCTCATCGCCGCAAGCGGCGACTGCCGGGCAACGGACAGCACCGGAATCAAATTCCTCGGCGACGGTGAATGGCAGGCCCGCAAGCATGGTGTTCAAGGGCGGCGTCAATGGCGCAAGATACATTTGGCTGTCCGTTCGGATTCTTGGAGGAGAAAAAAACTCTTCATTGCGGCGTTGTCCGGGGTACTTCCTTCCCTCCGAGCCTCGGTTTCGTTGACAAATCTATAATGCACCCCCAGCATGGCAAAATCTGTCACCTACATTTCGCAAAACCAGAAATTGAATCGCAGGGTAATTTTCGCATGTCTTATGCCAAAGCCGCCGATCTTCTGCGCGTTGCCGAGATGGCCATGTCCCGCTTCGACGGGATCTCGCTGCAGGATCTGACCGAGGAGTTCGGCTGCGATCATCGCACCGCGCAACGCATGATGCGGTCCTTCGAGACGGTCTTTCCCCAAGTCGACATCCGCGATGACGAGGACCGGCGGCGCCGATGGCATCTGCCCCGACACGACCCGCGTTGGTTGCAGGCCCAAGGCATCCGCGACAGCGAATTGGCCGCGCTGGAGCTGGCTGCGAAACGGGCCGAGCGCGATGGCGCCCCCGACGAGGCGCAACGCCTAAAGGTACTTCGCGACAGACTTCTGGCCGCCATGCCGTCAAGCTTGGCTCGCCGCACCGAGGCCGACGCCGAAGCGCTTCTTGAAGCGCAGGGCTTTGCCACGCGCCCCGGCCCGCGAGTCGAGCCAGAGAAGCGCTTACTCGGAGTACTTACCGAGGCCCTTCGTGCGCCCTTCACCGTTGAGGTCACCTACGTATCAGCGGATGGCAGCACGTCCGAGCGCCTACTGGAACCGTATGGCCTACTGCTGGGCATCCGGCGCTACCTTGTGGCGCGGCCCGTCGCGGGTAACAGCAGGATGCGCCGCTTCCGACTCGACCGCGTCCGCCAAGTCCGCATCATGGGCCATAGCTTTGCCCGCGATCCGGATTTCAACCTCGCCAGCTTTTCGGCGCAAGCTTTCGGCTCGTTCCACTCCGATGCGGAGTACAGCCCCGTCGCATGGCGCTTCTCGCCTTCCGCTGCAATTGTCGCACGCCAGTTCGTCTTTCACCCTGAGCAGGAGATGACGGATGAACCGGATGGCGCGCTTACCGTGAGGTTCACCGCCTCGGGCCATTTGGAGATGGCCTGGTACCTGTATCAATGGGGCGACCAAGTCGATGTTCTGGCCCCCGACGCCCTCCGGAAGATGGTCGCCCCGCATCGCCGCGCCGACTTCCCGGCCCTGCCATGACCCCGACAGTTTTTGCCACCCCGCGCTGCCACGTTGTGGCCGACGACCGTGAACGATTCGAAAAGGTATGCCATGCGCATCGATCCCCTGATGACACGCTCTCCGGCAACAGACGCGCTGCGCTACGTGACAGACGACCTGTTGGCCGATGTCTACCTTGCCCCACAAGTGCCGGATCCAAACCTCCTCAAGCATCTCGGCCCCGGCGCGCCTTGGTCCGAAAGCTTCACCGCCGCACCGGAGGAGACCGCGTTGGCGGTCAAGGCAGGACTGATGGGGCTTGCCCATGCCACGCCATTTCTCGATCCCTCGAACGTCGTGCCCGACACTCTGCCAGAGGGGCGTGCCCGCTCCCATTTGACCGCGCTGCGTGATCTGTGGTGCGACCTCGGCACCCTGCCCGGTCCGTTGAACACTTGGCGGCATGTCCTGCACGGCACTGCCTCGGACGCGCTGGAACCGTTGTCACTTGTGGACGACGGCTGCGCCTTTGCGTCCCCGGCCGAGACCGCGCTGGCCAGGGCCCTTCGCGCGCATCATGGCCGCGTGGATGCCATCGCGCCTCCGCCCTTGGCAATGGACGGAACGGCGCTGCGCCATCTTCAGGATCACCTCGGGCGCCGCTCAGACAAGGTCACGCCGGATTCGTCCGTCACCTGCCATGGTCTGCGAGACCCGCGCGAGGAGGCCGAATGCGCCGCCGCCATGGCGCAATCACAGATGGACGACGGCCGCGTGGATCACCCCGGCGAGATCGGCCTGCTGGCTCCGGACGGCCCCGCTTATTCGCTGGCCCTGCAAGAGGCCTTTGACCGGATCGGACTACCGCTATCCGGGTTACCCGCCCAATCGACACTACGTGACGGGCCGGGCGAAGTGCTGTCGCTTCTGCTGGTCCTTCTGAGCGGCCCGGCGCCGCGCACGGCGATGGCCTCCTTGTATGTCGCGCCCGGTATGCCCTGGCCGCCAGAAACCGGGCGCAAGATGGCTCGCGAAGTGATTGACCGGGGATGGTCGCGCACGGCTTCAAGCCTGACCGGCCCGGCGCGCGACATGTTGGACGCCCTGCGCCCCTGCAGCACCCCCGAACAGCTTTTTGCCCGGCTGGGCGCCATTGCCCGCGCCGCACCCGAAGCCAGGCTACACCCGCGTATTACAGCGCTTAAAGCCGTCACAGGCGAATCCGTCGACTGGCCGCTTCTGCGCCGCCTCGCCGCACCGAACCTCGTTCCTCCGGAAGGGCATGACCGCTTCGTCGAGGGCGTATCCCTGTTCACCGAGACCGCCCCACCTTGGCGTCCGGTGCGCCAGTTGATCGTGCTGGGCATGGCCGGGCGACACTGGCCCCGTCTGCCGGGATCGGACCCGTTCTTCATCGAGGGCGAAATTGCAATGATCCGCGACAGCGGCCTGCAACTGGAGGGGCGCCAGCAGAGGCTCGCCCGAGGGCTGGAACTCTTCCGCCGTCAGCTGAGCGCCGCGACCGAGGGGTTGACGCTGCTTGTCCCGGCGCTGGATCTGCGCGGGGAACGGCTGTCTCCCTCGACCGGTCTGGCACTGATAGCGCATATGCTGGGCGCCGAGGAACCCGCCGACCTGATCCAAGACCTGCGCTCGGCCCCGCCCAGGGAATTACCCGTGACAACCACCCGCCCCGACCCTGTCCCGCTTGGCGGCGCGCCTGCCCTGCCGGAAAGCGGCATACTCCACATCCAGCGCGGGCCTGGCACCAGCGAACGGCCCGGCGTCGACTTGCTGCGACTGCGCGAGACGCCGGACGGCACACCGCTACCGCATTCTCCGTCGCGGCTGGAAACATTGCTGATCAGCCCTCTCGGCTGGCTGTTGGATGAACTCGGCGCAAAGGACCTCGGCTGGGCACCCGAGACTCTGGACGTGATGACCCTTGGCACGCTAATGCACCAGGTGCTCGAAGATGTCTTTGCCGAAGGCGCCCCGATACCGGACGAAAGTACGCTCGTGGGCACTGTTCCCGACGCGCTCGACACGGCGATCCACCGTCATGCCGGCTGGCTGACCAATGCCGCCTGGGCCACGGAACGCCGCAGCCTGTTATGCGAAGCCCGCGACATCTGCACCGCCTGGGCGGGATTCTTGCGCGAAACCGGCGCCGAGATCCTGCACAACGAGATCCCCCTTGCGGGCGAGCGCAGTGGCCTGCTGCTGCATGGCAAAGCAGACTGCCTGCTGAAGCTGCCCGACGGGCGCATCCTCGTGGTTGATCACAAACGCTCAAGCGCGGGAGGCCGGCGCAACCGCATGGCCAAGGGCTGGGACCTTCAGGTCGCGCTTTACCGCGCCATGCTGGAACGCCCCACGGAGGAAACCGCGCTGACCCGGCTGGTCGCAAGCGGAGCGCAGGTCATCACCGCTTACCACATGCTGCGCGACGGGACAGTCCTATCGGATGCGCAGGGCGGCGACGTACCGAGAGTCGAAACCGCAGGCGAAGACGCATCGGTAAACGCGATGGACCACCTCACGCAGGTTCTGGCCGAGGTCGGCGCAGGCACTATCCGCCTGAACCGTGCCGGCGACGCCATGGCCTTCGACAAAGAGCGCGGGATCAAGGCCTACGCCCTGGACAACCCGCTGGTGGCGGCCTTCAGCCTGCCGGAAACTCAAGCAGAGGAGGACGTGGAATGACGCAACTGTCCCTTGTGCCCGCCGGGGCCGGTGCTGGCAAAACCTATCACATCCAGAAGACGCTCGGGGCTTGGGTCGAAAGCGGGGAAGTCGCCCCGGGTCGCATCCTCGCCGTGACATTCACCGAGGCGGCCGCCGCCGAAATGCGCGACCGCGTGCGCGGCGAGTTGATGGCACGCGACCGCCTGACTGACGCGCTCGAAATCGACCGCGCCTACATGGGAACCATCCATGCACTGGGGCAGCGGCTGCTGACGGAACATGCCTTCGCCACCGGGCGTTCTCCTGAAAGCCGCCTGCTGAGCGAACCGGAACGCGACCTTCTGATTCGGCTCGAGATGGCGCACTGCGACGCGCTCGCGCCCCTGATGGAGGACCTCGGGCGCTTTGGCTACAGTTGGAACCATGCGGCCCAGACCAGCGCGGAGTACGGATTTCGCGCCGATGTCCTGCGAACAGTCGACTTGATCCGTAGCCTTGGCACGCATGGGCAGTCGCCGGACATACTGGAACCCGCTCTGGCGGCCCTGACCGAAGGTTACGGTCCTGTCGAGCCCGATGGCGACGCCCTGACGACGGCTTTGCACCGGGCAATACGCGCCCTTCAGGACGCCTTCCCGGGCAATCTGGCGCCCTCATTCGAAGGCAATGCCTCCGCCGTAAAAACGTTCTCCGAAAACCATAGGGACCTGCGCCGCGCCGCGAGGGAGAATGCGCTCAGGCGTGATTGGAAGCTATGGCAGAAATTGCGCAACCTGCGGCTATCAAAACGCGGGGCGCCCACGCCCGAAGGCTACGACACCCTCGCTCAAGCTGTCATGGACGCTGCGAATGCCCTGCCCCGTCATCCCGGCCCTCTTTCAGATGTCTGCGCGCGTTTGAGCGCACTTGTCACCGGCGCGCAGCAGGTACTGGAAGCCTACCAAACCGCCAAACGCCGCGCCGGACTGATCGACTATGCCGACATGATCGCCGAGTCCGAAACCCTGATACGCACCCGCCCCGACATCTTGCGGGCTGCGCTCGGAGAGATCGACTGCGTCGTAATCGACGAATTTCAGGACACCAACCCAGTGCAATTCGCCTTACTCTGGCGGCTGGCGCGGGGGGCGAAGCGGGCGCTGATCGTGGGCGACACCAAGCAATCCATCATGGGGTTCCAGGGCGCCGATCCGCGCCTGTCCGAGGCATTGCAGGCCGCTCATCCACACACCGTCACGCCGCTTGACCGCAACTGGCGCTCCGAGGCCCGGATCATGGACATGGTCAATGCACTCGGCCCGACGCTATTCGACAGCTACGATCCCTTGGCCCCGCAGCCGCGCGCGGTAACGGGGGAGACCGCGCTCGAGGTGCTGCACCTTCCCGGGGGGCGCAAGGACACCACGGCCGCGTGCATTGCAAACCGGGTGGCCGATATCCTCGAGGCCAAGACGCAGGTCTTTGACAAGACCCAAAAGAAGATGCGCCCGGCCCGGCCAAGCGACATTGCCGTACTAACCTATACCCATGCCAAGGCCAGCGCCGCTGCCGCCGCTCTCGAAGCGCACGGCCTGCCCGTGCGCATCCAGCAGGACGGTTGGCTGACCGCACCCGCGATGCGGGCCGCGCGCGCAGCGCTGGCGTGCGCGGCCGATCTGGAGGACACCCACGCCGCGCTGACATGGCTGACCCTTGGGCCGCCCCGCGTTCCACTGGAAGACGCGCTTCGCAACACCATCGACGGGGTACTGAAAACACATGTCTCGCTCAAGCCTCTGCGTGCCCTGAACGACGGGATCGAAACCCGCCCCGTGGCCGAGACCCTGGCCGCAGTCCTGCACACAACCGGCATTCGCGACTGGGCCGCAGGGCTGGCGCACCCGTCACAGGCGCTCGCAGATCTTGCACGCTTCGAGGCCGAGGCCCAGGAGTTCGACACCATGGCGCAGGACTTGCGCGCCGCCGCCGGCTTCCATGGTGCCGGGGCGCAGGTTTTCCTCGGCTGGATCGCACATCAATCCGCCAAGGAATGGGACCGCCATCCAGACCCGGATGGCTGGTCCTCCTCGGGGATCGAAATTTGCACATGGCATGCCGCCAAAGGCCGCGAATGGCCAATCACTGTCGTCGCGGGGTTGGACCAGAAGATTGCAGAACGCCCCGGCACACTGCGGGCCGAATTCGACGGTTTCGATGACCTCGATAACGTACTTGAGCACGCAGGACTGGGCTACTTGCCCGCCTTCGTCGCTCCGGAATCGCAGGAACCGTTCACCGACGCCCGCCGCCCCGAGGACGAACGCGACGCAGCCCGCAAGCTCTACGTTGCGCTGACCCGTGCGCGCGATCAGCTCATCCTCGTCATACCACGCCCGCCCAGAAACACGCCGGAGCACCCCAAGACGATGGTCGATCTGCTGCGCGACCGCGCCGGTTTCGAGACCGACACAGCAACACTCACGGTTGCGGGGCAGTCCTTTGCCGCAGGTATTTCAGACGGCATACCGGAGGAACCGGCAACACCCGAGGCAGTCACCACCGAGACGCGGTTTCGCTTCGGCACCCCACGCGACTTGCCTGACACCGCGCGCACGCCATGGCGGCGCAGTCCGTCGACGCGCGTGGATCCTGAACCAGCACCCGCTGCATCGCTCGAGACCTTCAATCTCGTAAAAGGCGTCGTCGAGACCCGCACCACCAGCGCCACCAAGCGCGGCACCGCATGGCACCTGGCCTTCCGCGTCTTGGCTGAACGCCCTGATCTGACCGACCGGATCACTGCCGCCACCGGCCTCCCGGAAGAAACCATCGTCCAGATCGCCGCCCAGGCGCAGGCCCTGACCAGATGGCTTGCTGACCGGGGTTATGACAGGCTGCACTTCGAACTTCCCTTACAAGAGATCGCGGCCGGTGGGTCGGAAACCAATGCCATCGTCGACTGCCTTGCCGAAGGACCGCACGGGCTATTGATCGTCGACCACAAGTCCGGCCCCTGCCCAGATCCTGCCACGCGCTTTGCCAGCTACCAGCCCCAGCTGAAAGCATATGCCGACATGGCCCACAGAAAATGGCCCGACAAACCTGTCACCGGCACCGCAATCCTCTGGATGAGCGAAGGCAAGCTGAGCCTCGCCCACGCATCGATTACGGAGTCCGCCTGATGTCGTTTCTCGCATGGATCGATTTTGACCAGGCTGATCGGGACCGAACACGGCGGATCATGGATCTCTTCGGCCAGGAAGACAGCCGCGACGAGCTGGGGCTCGGATCGGTGCGCGATGCCCTGGCGGACCTGATGTTCCCGGGCACCTCGACGATCCAGACCCGGTTGCGCTACATGCTTTTCGTGCCTTGGGTCTACCAGTTGGCTGGGGCGCAAAGAGGTGTGGCCAACGCCCGCCGGGACCTGGCTCGCGCGCTGGAGATCCGCCTCATCGACACCCTGGTACGCGGCGGGGAAACGCAGAATGTCATCGGCAGCGCCGCGAGGGAAAAACTGAAGCGTCTGCCCAGCGACGTCTATTGGGCCGGTCTGCTGACCCTCGGCATCCGCCGTTTTCAGGGCAGTCGAAACGCCTGTCTGGAGGCCACGCCGGGCGAAGCCGCCAAGCTCTGGGCCGCCGGGTTGCCCCAGGCACCGAACGGCTTCCTGTCGTCCCCTGACAGCACTGCAGATTTCCAGTTGACCAAGGAAGAGTCGGGTTTTCTACGCGACCGCCTTGCGCAGGAATCGCCGGAGAGCCTGTTCACATGGCTCACGCGCCAGACAAGCGCCGCCAATTGCGACATGATCTGGCAGCATCCGGCGCGCGCGGACTGGCCGGACCAGATCAGGATCGTGGTCGATCATGCCGAGCGGTTTTCCGGGCTGATGCACGGCGCCTCGCTGCTCTACAATCTGATGCTGTCAGAAAAGGCCGCGCAGATGCAGGTCATGGAGAACAGCAGTTGGCATGAACGAGTCGCGACTTATACTGCGAAATTGGATGAGTGGGCGCAGAAAACCCCGACGCATTTGTTCGAAGGTTGGGACTTGGCCGACCTCTGGATGCTGTCGCAAGGCACGATACACGACGTCAAACCGCACAGTCGTCGGTTCATCGAAATCTGGCGCGATATCGTGGTGGAAAGCCAAGGGAACGTTCGGGAAAAAGCCGCCGCCCGCGCCTTGGTTCGCGACCGCGAGATGCGCCTGAAAGGCCCTAAATCCCGGTTTCGCAATGACGGAGCTTTGATGCGTTGGAGCGGGGCGTCAGGGACGGTGCCGCTAAATTTCCGCTGGAAACCTGTCGTCGCAAACCACGTGAAGGATCTTGTCGATGCGGGATAACGCGGCACTCGATCCGGAAAACCGGGCGCTCTATTCGGAAATCCTGCGCGCACCGGCGGGCTATGACCTCGATGCGGCGTTGGCGACGACCTACACGCTGGACTTCGAGACTGCGCTGGTGGTTCCCGCGACATTGGCCTTTCACGCGGCGGAAAACCGGCAGGAAACGCTCGAAACCCCGCTGGCGCTGCTCGAGGGGTTGGAACGGCTCTCTGCACGCATTGCCATTTTCTGCGAGGCCGGGCGGATCAAGGCCGTGCCGAAGGGGGCGAACCGGCTAACCGCCCTTCTGGAAGACACCATCACCGAGGTCACCGCGCCGCGCGGCGGTGCCTTTCACCCTAAGCTCTGGCTCTTGCGCTTCGTGCCGATCGGCGGGCATGGGGCGCCGCGGCTCAGGCTGGCGCTGTTGTCGCGCAACCTGACCACCGATGCGTCCTGGGACCTGTCGCTGTCGCTGGACGGCACGGTCGGCGGCGCCATCCACGACCAGAACGCGCCGTTGGTCGATCTGGTCGGCGCCCTGCCCGGCCTGGCCTCGGGACGACCGACACCGGATCATGTGGCCACCATGGTGGCTGCGCTGGCCGAGGATCTGTCGCGCGCGGCGTGGGAGCATCCCGAGCATATTCGCAGGATCGGCTTCGCGGTCAACGGTCTGACCGACCAGGTCTGGCGTCCGCAGATCGGCCGCACTCTGGGCGTCGTATCCCCGTTCGTGACGGATGGCGCCCTGCAAGCGCTCTGCCGCGGCGTCGATCCCGCGTCGGCCACCCTCGTGAGCCGGGGCGAGGAACTGGCGCTGCTGGCCTCGGAAACCCTGACCCGGTTCGGAAGAACGCTTGTCCTCGACGAGATGGCCGAAACCGAGGACGGAGAAGAAAGCGAGCAGCCGTCGCGTGGCCCGGTCCCGGCGCGCGGGCTGCATGCCAAGGCGTTCATCACGGAGCGGTATTCAAGCACCGAGATCACCATAGGATCGGGGAACGCGACCGCGCCGGCCCTGATCGGCGGTCAGAATGTCGAGGTTTTCGCGACTTTGTCCGGCTACACCAGCCAACTCGGTACGGTGGAGGCGCAGTTGGCGCCGGAACGGCTGGGCCGGTTCCTGCGGGAATTTGTGCCCTATGCGCCCGTCACGTCGCCGCAGGAGGACGCCGCCGAACACCGCCTGGAACAGGTCCACCGCGCCCTTGCCGCCACAAGGCTTGTGCTGCGCTGCGAGGCGGATGAGGACGGTCGCATCCAGCTTCATCTCTCCGCGGCGGATCAGGTGACCCTCCCGGACAACATGAGCCTGCGGATATGGCCCGTCGTCGCGGGGATCGAGCACGGGATCAACGTGACGGTTCTGAATGCGCAGGAACAGCTTCTGGCCCGCCTTGCGCTCCGCGATGTGACGCGGTGGGTCGGCGTCAGGCTGCGTGACGAGACGACCGGACTGGAGCAGCATTTCACCCTCGGCACCGAATTGACCGACCTGCCCGAGGCCCGCACCGCCGAGATCCTCCGCGCGCTGATCGAAAACCGCGACGCCTTTCTGCGCTACATCCGCCTGCTTCTGGGGGATGTGTCCGAAGCCGCCAAGGCCCTCTTCGCGGCCGGTCAAGGCGGCAGCCACTCGGGCGTGTTCGGCAACAACAAAGATACACCCATCCTGGAAGACATGGTGCGGGCGCTTTCGGGCGATGGGCGACAATTGCGCGACATCGAACGGCTGGTGACACGCCTCAGCGACCCTGACACCGGCCAAAGCGAGGTCATTCCCGAAGAGTTCCTGCAGTTGTGGGAGACCTTTCGCTCGGTGATCCGCGAGGACAGACGCCATGGATGATCGTTTCAACGCGGAGGACGCGCTGCGTCCGCTCAAAGCGTTTCAGCGCAAGACGGTCGACTATGTCTCGAAACGACTGCTGAGCGCCCCCGACGCCGTGCGCCATTTCCTGGTCGCGGACGAGGTCGGGCTTGGCAAGACGATGGTGGCGCGCGGCGTGATCGCGCGCACCATCGAGGCGCTGCAAGACCGTGTGCCGCGGATCGACATCGTCTACATCTGCTCGAACGGCGCGATTGCGAAACAGAATGTGGCGCGGCTGAATGTCCTGGGCGGCGAGCGCACGCGCGTCCTGCCCACGCGGTTGACCATGCTGGCCATCGAGTTGGGACGCGCCGGCGGGATCAAGCGCAAAGGGGTGAATTTCTTCAGCCTCACGCCCGGCACATCTCTCGACCTGCAACAGGGCGGCGGCATGAAGGCGGAACGCGCGCTTATCCTGCGGCTCATTTGGGATCAACTGGAAGACCGACGCGCCGTTGCGAAGATGCTGCAAGGCTATGCCGGAGCGCCGGGCTGGCGCGGCACTCGGGATTGGGTCGACAGACAGCGGGTCGAACCCCAGATCGTGGAACGGTTCCAGAAAGCCGTCTCTGCCCGCCCCGACCTATTGCAGGACCTCGAGGACTGCGCCCAGTGCTACAAGGGCTTGCGGGGGAACGACCGGGACCTGAACCGCAGGCGCGAAGCGATCGTCGGTCAGCTTCGCACGATCCTCGCCCGGGAAAGCGCCGAGGCACTGGAGCCCGATCTCATCGTCCTTGACGAATTCCAGCGTTTCACCGAGCTTCTGCATGGCGAGGGCGAGGCCGCGGATCTCGCGCGCAAGCTCTTTGACGCTATCGATCCGGACGGGAACCAGTCCAAGGTCCTCCTGCTGTCTGCCACCCCTTACCGGATGTTGTCCCTGCGCGACGACGAGGCGGACGCAGGCGACCACTATCGAGAGTTTCTCGATGTCCTGAGCTTCCTGTTCGGCGAACAGGGACCATCCGTCCGAGCCGAGCTTGAACTGGAGATGCGCCGCTATCGGCTGGCCATGCAGAGCCTTCCCGGCAGCTTCGATGACGCGCGCGCCATCAAGACCGGGATCGAAGGCACGCTGAAAAGAGTCATCGCCAGAACGGAACGCGTGTCCGAGACAGCCGAGCGCGACGCGATGATGCGCGACATCGACGTTCCGGTCACTGTGGAACCGGCCGATCTGATCGAGGCGCGTGCCGTCGCGCGCGTGGCCGAGGCCGCCGATGCCCCGGGCACGGTGGAATACTGGAAATCCGCCCCCTACCTGCTCAGCTTCCTGCGCGACTACAATCTGGGTCAGCGGCTGGACCACCTCAAGGATGCGCCGGGACAGGCGCTTTTGGATGCCATCAAGGCCGCCGACAGCGCCCAGATCGACACCGATGCCATCGAAGCCTATCGCCTGATCCCGGAGAACAACGGCCGGATGCGTGCGCTGAAGGATATCGCATTCAACGACGACATGGCGAAACGCCTCTGGATGCCGCCCAGCCTACCCTATTTCGGCCCTCGCGTAACCGCGAGCAAACTTCTGATCTTCTCGCAATGGACGATGGTTCCGGACGCAATCGCCGCGCTCCTGTCCTACGAAAGCGAGCGAGAGATGGAGATGGGCCAGACTGGGCGGAGCTATACGGCCCGGCACCCTCAATTGCTGAATTTCCGGCGCAATAAGGAGCGGCTGACTGGCTTGCGTGCGCTACCGCTGGTCATACCGTCTCCCACCTTGGCCGCCGCAGTTGACCCGCTTGAGATCTTTCGAACCGCTGGCCCTCTGTCCAGTGTTTCTGACATGCGCGCGCGCGCCGGCGCTCTGTTGCGCGATCTGGCGTCATCCATTGAGCCACGCCTGCGCCCAGTGCAACGTGGAGGAAACCTGACCCGCGGGCAAGACACCGAAGCGGAGCCGGCTGACGAAGGAACCGAACGCGCGATGACATGGGATTGGGCCTGTGCCGCCGCCCTGGACGTCGGTTCGGTGGCCTTCGACAAATGGCTGGCCGCAGGCAATATTCTGACGGACGTCCTTCGAGAGGACGGTCAGGACGCGTGGCACGAACATCTCAATGCTCTCAGCGAAGCCGCCCGCAGCGACTTGCTGCATGGGCAGCCCGATCCTGAGCGTCTGCTTGACCACCTGACGGACCTTGCGTTGGGTAGCCCCGCGACCTGCGCACTTCGGGCCCTTCATCGCGTGGCACCCGAACTTGATCTCAACGATCCGGCCATGCTGAACGCTGCGACGCGCATCGGAATGGCCTTCCGTGGCCTTTTCAACCAACCGGAAAGCTTGGCCCTGCTGCGGACCGGCCCCGAGGAATTCTATTGGCAGTCGGTTCTTCACCATTGCGTCGATCATGATTTGCAGTCCGTGCTTGACGAATATGTACACGTCTTGCTGGAGTCCGAAGGACTGATGGACACGGATCAGCCCCATGCCGTCTCCGTCCTTTCGCAAACCATTGACGAGGTGCTATCGCTCAAGCCGGCACAGATCGAAATCAAGCGGTATCGCGTGAAGGGGGAACGCCTGGAAATCTCTTCCGCCTTGAGAATGCGAGGTCGGTTCGCGACCAGACTGCTGCAACAAGCCCAAGAAGAAGGTGCACAGCGGACGGACACGGTCCGGACTGCATTCAACTCCCCGTTTCGGCCCTTTGTTCTCGCTTCGACATCTGTCGGGCAGGAGGGTCTCGATTTTCATCCCTACTGCCACAGGCTCGTGCACTGGAACCTCCCGTCCAATCCCGTCGATCTCGAACAACGTGAAGGCCGCGTCCATCGCTACAAGAACCATGCGGTGCGGTTGAACCTCGCCACCAATTTCGAGAGCGCGCTGAAAAATGGCCCTCGGATCGATGATCCCTGGCGTGCCATGTTTCAGACCGCTCACGCAGAAGCAAAACGGCCGGGTGACATTGAACCATTCTGGATGCTCGACGGCGAAACGCGAATCGAACGATATGCGCTTTCCTTACCGTTCAGCCGCGAAGCCGCGCTCCTCGATTGGCTAAAACGCTCGGTCGCGCTTTACCGACTGGCTTTTGGCCAACCACGCCAAGATGACCTGATGTCATTTCTTGAAGGCCTCGACAAAAGACATGGAGATATCGATCTCTCCGCACTTCAAATCAGTCTTCGACCGGTCTGATTTGGCCTTTCGAAGCTCCATGCACTTTTTTCCGTCTCTCCGAGGAGACGACTTGTGTACACCGGAGATATTACAGAAAGTCAAAATATTATCTGACGTTGATAGCTTGAGCTTGGACTTCCGGGACGGTAGCCATTGCACTGAAAGCCGCGTAGTGCGGAGCCAAGGACGGAGGCCGACATGTGGCAAGAAATTATAGATGAGTTTGGCCTTGCACTGAAAGACAACATCATCGCTACGGCTGAGTTCCTGACCTTGTCAGATAGTCGCCCAGGGCTGATTGCGGCACTGCTTGCATTTGCGACCATATTTTTCGGGGCGGTCTATTTTATCCGGACGTTTCGTCAACTTAATGCCGTGAGTGATCTTGATCGCCGCGTCCGCTCATTTGACGGAATAGAGAGTTTCGCCGAAGGATATGCCGATTTTCAGCATGTATTGAAGAAAAAATTCCGACGTAAGGGACCGAGAAGCATAGTCTGGGAGGCCTGGGATGAGTTCAATGAAACTCTTGTTCTGGATGATATCGATGATGGCCCGGCAAGACTGCGAAATTCAATTCGCCCATCCTCTTTCCTGAATGTTGAGGACCTCGGATTCGGCACCGGTTTGTTCCGGATTCTGCCGAACACCTTCGTGTCACTTGGCCTGCTTCTCACGTTCCTTGGCCTCGTCGCGGCCTTGCATCAATTTGCAACGCAAATGGATGCGGGCAACGGAATGGACGAAGCCATGAGGAATTTCATGAAAATTGCCTCTGCAAAGTTCGTCATGTCGCTTGTCGGATTGCTGTGTTCCATTGCCTTCACGGTACTGCTTCGCGCGCGACAGACCGTTGTAGGCGACCATCAGCATCATCACGGTGTTCATATTGGACTTCCTCTTCCATCGGCGGCGCTGATCGGCCGCGGAAGTAAAAGGGGTTCGTTTTCGTTTGCCCGGAAATTTTGACTGCACGATTTGACGCTTTCGTGATCTGGCTCACCGGAAAAGCATCCTTGGGATGGCGCCAGCGCGCTGTGTCGAAGTGCCGTGGAAGCGCCGCCTCACCCTCAAAGTATAGAGTGGCCCGCCGAGGCGAGGACCGATGGACAGTGTGTTGTTGTCTGCTACAATATTCGGATCAGGATGATGTGGTTCGGTCCCGGTGCTACATTGGTGCTACAGAGCCAACCCGTGTGAAGAAATTCCCATATAAATAAGGTGATTTTTTAATATGGCGTCCAGTCCATCATGGGGGCGACGGAAAGCCGGGAAGCCATTTTTACGTTCGGTTTCATAGCCTTGACACACACCTTAGTTTCTTCGCGCCACAGCCCTGCCCCAGCGGCCTGCGAACGCGCGATCCGGTTTGCCCCGCACATAGCCATTCACGCGCGATCCGACCAGATCGGAATGGATCCAAATGCTGGAGCACGGCGAATTGGACACGCCGAATGGACACCGAAGATGTCTCGGGAGGAAGATGTCTCAGGATAGCACGCAGGTCTGCGCCCTCTGTGCCCCCGTCTTCAAGATTGCAAACACAACCGCAGACCGCCCGGATTAGTCCGTCTTGTCAGCGCACCCGCGCCATGGGATGGGGCGACACCCGTACCGGGTTGAAGTCCAGTTTGTTGACGATCTGGAACATGGATACCCTGCGATCATACCAGTTCACGAAAATCTCCCGATCCTCCTCGAACACGACGACACAGTATTTTTTGCCCGCAACGTCGCAGCTATCACGTTTCAGGACAGAGACGACAAAGGGGTCAACAAGCCGCGCCTTGAAGCCGATGATCACAGAGCGCTGTTTTCCAGTCATCACAAGCACACCGGCAAAAAGCGCTGCGGCAACGCCGATCATTCCCCAGCCCGAGACCCCGCGCAAGGGGTTCAGACCCGCCAGACGCCCCCTGTAGACAACAAAGATCAGCCGGCCGAAAAATCCAAGAATAGCCACCAGAACGACAATGACAGAGACCCCGATCATGTCGCTTCTGGCCTGCGACGAGACCGATGCGGACTCCTCGATATCAAATCCGAAATTCACGCAAACACTCCGATACACTCGCAACAACCTTGGCAATCACTGCCCTGCAAAGGTTTGAAAGGAGTGAAAAGGTAAAAGCTTCCTGGTGTCAATTTTAAGTTGATACATCAACATCAAGAACCGACAAAGTTGTACACAATGACGCGCGCCAACCAAAGCGCGCCGAGGCCTTGGCATCGCCCCCGCGACAAGGGCGTTCGCCTGCTCTATCATCTGGCAAAGACAACATGCGGAGGCCTCATGACCGGCTGGACCGACTACGCACTGGCGCTGGGTTTTTTCGTCGCCAGCCACTTTCTACCCCGCATCGGCGGGCTGCGCGAACGCCTGATCAAGGCCGTCGGGCGGCGCATCTACTTCAGCGCCTACGGGCTGTTGTCGCTGGCGCTTCTGGCCTGGATCATCGCCGCCGCCGCTGGGGCACCCTATGTCGAGATCTGGCCGCAAAGGCCCTGGGCACGGTTGCTGGCGAACCTCGCCATGCCGGTCGCCGTCATCCTTGCGACCTGCGGTGCCGGACTAGCGCAGCCCTATACGCTGGGGGGCCGCCGGACGGCCCGATTCGACCCGGCCAATCCCGGCTTTGCCGCCGTGTCCCGCCACCCCGTGTTTCTGGCGCTGGCGCTCTGGGCGACCGTGCATCTCTTGCCGAACGGCGATCTGGCACATGTCATCCTGTTCGGCAGTTTTGTCGTGATGGCGCTGGCCGCGATCCCCGCCTTTGATGCCAAGGCGCGCGGCGCACTGGGGCCAGAGGCGGACAGCTTCTTTGCCAGCACCGCGATCCTGTCCCTCGCGCCCCTCTTGCGCGGCGCATGGCTGCGGGCCAATGGCCGCGCCTTGGCGATCCGAACCGCCCTCGCGCTGCTGTTGTGCTTGGCGCTGCTCAGCCTCCATACCGCCGTGATCGGGGTATCGCCTTTTCCGGCCTGAACATTGATCCGGCGCAAAGTCGGGCTTGGGAAAAACAGACATACTAGGCGCATGAAACAGATCGACCGCCTCAGATCCCTCGGCCTTTTTGACGCCCGGGTGCCCCGCTACACCTCTTACCCCACTGCCCCGGTCTTTTCTCCGAAGGTCGGCGCATCGCAACAGGTCGCGGCGCTTTCCGCGCTTGACCCGACCGTGCCGGTCTCGGTCTACCTGCATATTCCGTTTTGCGAACGGCTGTGCTGGTTCTGCGCCTGCCGGACACAGGGGGTCACAACGCTCTCGCCGGTGGAAAGCTATATCGGCACATTGGAACAGGAACTGGCACTGCTGCGCGACACCCTACCCGAAGGGGTGCGCATGGGGCGGATGCATTGGGGCGGCGGCACGCCGACCATCTTGCCTCCCGCCTTGATCCATCGCCTTGCACAGGCGGTCAAGGCAGTGATCCCACCTACTGAGGATTGGGAATTCTCGGTCGAGATCGACCCGACGATGGTGGACCGCCCCAAGATCGACGCGCTGGCCGCCGAGGGCATGAACCGCGCCAGCATCGGCATTCAGGATTTCGACCCCAAGGTGCAGCAGGCGATCGGGCGGTTGCAGCCGTTCGACATCACCCGCGCCTGCGTCGAGGATCTGCGCGCCGCCGGTGTGCGCTCGCTCAACGCCGATCTGGTCTATGGGCTGCCGCATCAGGATGCCGCGCGGCTTGACGATACCGTCTCAAAGGTGCTTGCCCTCGCCCCCGACCGGATTGCGCTTTTCGGCTATGCCCATGTGCCATGGGTGTCGAAACGCCAGAAACTGATCGACGAATCTGCCCTGCCCCGCGAGGTAGAGCGCTACCAACTGGCCGAACTGGCCGCCCTGCGGTTCCGCGAGGCCGGGTTCGATACGATCGGTATCGATCACTTTGCCCGCCCCGACGACGGGCTGGCCATGGCCGCCACCAGCGGTCGGTTGCGGCGCAATTTCCAAGGCTATACCGACGACACTTGCCCGACGCTGATCGGGATTGGCGCCTCGTCGATCTCGCGCCTGCCAGATGGCTACATCCAGAACGCCGCCGCCACGCCCGCCTATATTCAGCGGATCGAAGCCGGGCAACTGGCCGGCGCGCGCGGTCATATCCTGAGCGATGACGACCGCCTGCGCGCCCGCGCGATCGAGATGATCATGTGCGACTTCCGGCTTGATCTCGACGCGCTGCACGACGGGTTCGGGGCCGCAAGCGATAGCCTGAAACCAACGCTCGCCCTCGTGGTGGATCAGTTCGGGGATCTGGTCTCGCTTAGCGGGTCGGCGCTCAAAATCCACCCCGCAGGCCGCGCCCTGACCCGCATCATCGCCAGCGCGTTTGACGCTCATGTGCCAGAGGGGGCGCGCTACAGTCAGGCCTCTTGACGCCGCGCCGCGAGGCGCTGCGTGCACAAAAGGATGGTCACGCTGAACTCCGCAAGGTGGCGCTGCGATACAGCCGCACCTTCAACCCGCCATGCACCACCGGCGGCCCCGCCGGCTCGAATGGCAGGCCGGCGGCCTTGGCCAGCCCCGGCTCGCTGGTCACCATCCCGACACGCCAGCCGCCGAACCGCTCTTTCAGAACCGCGCCCAGCCCGCCATACAGCCCGTACAGCAGCTTTTTGTTGCCGATCCGCGCGCCGTAAGGCGGGTTCACCATCACCAGACCGGGCGGGCCTTCAGGTGGCACCAGATCGCTGAACGACATCTGGGTAAAGCTGCACCAGTCCGCCACCCCGGCGCGTTCGGCGTTTTCCCCCGCCATGCGCACCGCGCCCGCATCCCGGTCCGAGCCGTAAAACCGCTGCACCGGCGCCTGCGCAATCGCGCCCTGCGCGCGCATCTCGGCCCAGCGCGCCGCATCAATCGTGACCATCTGCTCAAAGGCAAAGCCGCGCGCGCGCCCCGGCGCCAGCCCGGCGGCCATTTCACTGGCCTCGATCACGAAGGTGCCCGAGCCACACATCGGGTCCAGCACCGGCTCCGTCCCGGTATATCCGCACTGGCGCAGAAACAGCGCCGCCATGGTCTCGCGCAGCGGCGCCTTGCCCATCGCCTGCTTGTGCCCGCGCTTGTGCAGCGCCGCACCGGAGCTGTCGACGCTCAGCGTGCACAGGTTGTCGTCGATCCGCAGCATCACCCGGATCACCGCATCCTGCGCCGCCTCGACCACCGGCGCGCCCAGCTCTTCGCTGATCGCGCGCGCCACCCGCTGCGCCGCCGCCCCGGCATGATAGATCTTGGAGCCTTTGCTGCAACTCGCCTCGACCCGCACCGGCACATCGGCGCGCAGCACATCGCCCCAGGGAAACTTGCGCGCCCGTTTGTCGAGCTGCGCCAGATGAAAGGCGCGAAACTCACCGATCCGCACCAATACCCGCGTCGCCCCGCGCAGCCACAGATTGGCGCGCCAGACGTCCGGCCAGCCGCCGCGCAGCGCCACACCGCCCGGCACGATCCGCACCCCGGCAAAGCCCAGCGCGCGCGCCTCGTCACAAAGCGCATGCTCCAGCCCCGGCAGGGCCACCAAAAAGATCTCGAAATCCGCAGTATGTTCCATCGCGCTTGCTTACCCCGATGCCGCGCAGGGAGCGAGGGGTTTCGTCAGGTCGGCCCCGCCGCGCGCAGCCCCGTCTTCTTCTTGGTAAAAATACTCCCGCCGGAGGCTCCCGCCCCCCCAAGGCGGAGCGAGGGGATTGGGGGGGGGGCGCGCACATCCCGGGGCACGTAGCCACGCACCTCGGAACACGCGGGCGCGCCTGCCCCGGGGCTCCGTCCGTTCGGCGCTGAAATCGCTCCACTGGAGCGATTTCCGGGCGCGCACATCCCGGGGCACGTAGCCACGCACCTCGGAACACGCGGGCGCGCCTGCCCCGGGGCTCCGTCCGTTCGGCGCTGAAATCGCTCCACTGGAGCGATTTCCGGGCGCGCACATCCCGGGGCTCCGCCCGTTCGGCGCTGAAATCGCTCCACTGGAGCGATTTCCGGGCGCGCCTCACCCCACAAGGGACGGCAGATACAGCACGATCCCCGGAAAGCTGACCAACAGCGCGATCGTGACCGCATCGGCAAAGAAGAACGGCATCACGCCACGGAACACATCCTGCACGCTCAGGTCAGGCTGCACCCCAGCCACCACGAAACAGTTCAGCCCGATCGGCGGGGTGATCAGACAGAACTCTGCCATCTTCACCACCAGAATGCCGAACCAGATCGCGCACATCGTCCCCGACATGCCGAAGGCGCTGTCAGCGGCGCTCACAAATTCGCCGCCATTCAGCGCCATCACCGCCGGATAGACCACCGGCAAGGTCAACAGCAGCATGCCGATCGCATCCATGAACATCCCCAGCACCGCATAGGCCAGCAGGATGCAGATCAGGATCAGCAGCGGCGGCATGTGCAGCGAGGTGATCCAGTCGGAAAACGCCCCCGGCAGATCGGCAAACCCGAGAAAGCGCACATAGATCAGCACCCCCCAGATGATGGTAAAGATCATCACCGTCAGCTTTGCCGTCTCCAGCAGCGCCGATTTCAGCTCGCCCCAGCGCATGCCACGATACAGCGCCATCAGGAACACCACGAAAGCGCCCAAGGCACCGCCCTCGGTCGGGGTGCCCCAGGCATCGCCGAACGGGTTGTAAACAAAAAAGATGATGATCACGACGACAAAGAAAATTGGCAGCGCCGGCGGCAGCGACACGAAGCGTTCACGCCAGGTAAAGCCGCGCACCGGCGGGCCGACCGATTTGAACACCACCGCGATGCCGACGATCAAAATGGCATAGATCACCGCTGAAAATGCGCCGGGAATGAACCCGGCCAGCAACAGCTTGCCCACGTCCTGCTCCACGATGATCGCATAGATCACCAGGATCGCAGAAGGCGGGATCAGCGAGGCCAACGTGCCCCCCGCCGCCACCACACCGGCGGCAAAGCGTTTGTTATAGCCGCATGCGATCATCTCCGGGATCGCGATGCGGGCAAAGACCGCCGCCGTGGCCACGCTGGCCCCCGACACCGCCGCAAAGCCGGCCGTGGCGAACACGGTCGACACCGCCAGCCCCCCCGGCATCCAGGCGATCCAGCGTTTCGCCGCCTCGAACAGCGCCCGCGTCAGCCCGGCGTAATAGGCCAGATAGCCGATCAGGATAAAGGTCGGGATCAGGCTCAGCGCCTGACTGGCGACCTTGGAATGGGGCACCTGCCCGGCGGTCTTGATCGCCACGGTCAGCGCCCATCCCAGATGCTCGCCGCCGAAATCACGCTTGGCCCAGAAGACCAGCACCAGCCCCACCAGCCCGGCCAGACCGGCTGCAAAGGCGACCCGCATCCCCAGCACCACCAGCACCAACATGCCCGCCGTCACCCAAAGCCCGATTGTGATCGAATCCATAAACCTATCCCCGCCCGTCGAGTTGTTCGGCCTCGGCCGCGGCCTGATCGGCCGTGTTCTGGATCAGCGGCACCGCCACCGGATTGCGCAGCCCCAGCACCATCGCGCGGCCATAGCCAAACGCCTGCAGGCACAGCCGCAGGCACAGCACCGAAAACGCCACCGGCGCCAACAGTTTCGCCGGCCAGATCGGCAACCCGATGTCGATCGAGCTGTCGCGGCTCCACCAAGGTGCTGCAAAATCGAAACTGCGCTGGAAGTGCGCCCAACTGCCCCAAACTAACGCCAGCATCAGCGCCAGCATCATCAGCACCGAGATCAGCTCGGCCGCCCAAAGCGCCCGGCCCCGCAACTGCCCGATCAGGATATCCATCCGGATATGCCCGCCGTCACGCTGGACAAAGGAGATCCCCATGAAGGCGATCAGCGGCATCGCCTGCTCGATCCAGTCGACATAGCCGGGCAGCGGCGCGTTGAACAAATTGCGCCCGCCCACCGAAATCACCGCCAGCACCATCAGTGAAAACACCGCCAGCCCACTCAACAGGCCAAAGACCCGTTCCAGTCGCAGCAATTTCCGGTCCAGCCGGCTCAGCAGAGAGCCGTCCTCCAGTACCGGGGAATGTCCGGCCATGGTTCAGATCCTTGTTTTTTCAGAAAATCATGGAACATGGCCGGGGCCCGATCACGGACCCCGGCCCCCTTACAGGGTCAGTTCCCCGCGCGGGTCTTTTCAAGCGTGCTCACGACCAGATCATACAGCTCCTGCCCCGGCAGGCCCTGCGCCGCCATCTCGGCGATCCACTTGTCGCGCGCCGGCACAGCGGCCTTGTCGCGGAACTGGGCCAGTACCTCGTCCGAGATCATCACCTTCTGTACGCCCTTTTCTTCCAACACGGTGTCCCAGCGCTTCAGCAGCTCCCCATAGTTGGCCAGATAATGGGCAATCGCCTCATCGACCGATCCGTCAAGCGCCGCGCGCTCGTCATCGCTCAGCGCGTCATAGGCATCGGTATTGACGACGATGGGACAGTTCACCGTGCCGGGGTTGAGATTGGCAGTCCACCAGTCGGCCCGGTTGATGGTGCCGAACGACAGATGCGCGTGCTGGGCAAAGGCCACGGTATCGACCACCCCCGATTCCATCGCGTTATAGGCCTCGGTCGCAGGCACCGAGGTGGGAACCCCGCCCACGGCCCGGAACGCCTCGCCCAACCCACCGGTGGCGCGCACGCGCATACCGTCAAATTCGGCCAGTTCGTCGCGCGGCTCGCCGGTGCCCACAATATTATATTGCGGCATCGGAGAGGTCATCAACAGCCGCGCATTCCACTGCGCCATCTCTTTCTGCACCGCCGGATGGGCATAGACCGCGTTGCTGACCGCAACCTCCTCCTCCAGATTGCTCACCCCCAGAAACGGCAGTTCCAGCACCGTGATCAGCCGGTTCTTGTCCGGGTGATAGCCGGCGCAGAACTGCGCCATCTCGATCGCCCCGATAGAGATGGCATCAAGGTTTTCCTTGGGTTTGGACAGCCCGCCATAGCTCACATTGATGGTGAAGGCGCCGTCGGTCTTTTCCGATACCAGCTCCGCGATCTTCTCGACATTTTCGGTAAAGGCGCGCCGCTTGCCCCAGACCGAGGCATTCCACTCGGTCGCCGCAGCTTCGGACACAAAGGCAACGCAAAGCGCCGCGGCGGCAGCGCCGCACATCAACTTTCTCATGAATTCTCTCTCCCGTAGTTGCGGTCTGTTTTTCGGACCGCTTACTGGAAAGGCTAGCTGCAACCTTGCCATCTGCCAACCCCCGGCCCGTGACGCGGGCCGAGTCGGTCAATCTTCCGCCGCACGGAAAATGGTACACAACCGCATGCCGAAACAAAATGTCACACCGCAGCGGCTGCACGCAACAGTTCGAAAGTTACGTAAAGTCCGACCAACCCAGCAGGCCGCCTTGCCGTCTGGATCGAAAACTTGACAATCAACATATTGGAATAGAATAGATTTTATAAACCTTAACGACAATTTTTTACAAAGAATCCCGGAATTCCAGAAATGGATTTACAAGCAAATCGTTTCTTTTCGGTAAGTTATTCCATTATTTTCACGCCCCGATATTATATGCCTCGGAGTGGAATCCTTCGGCCATGCGTGTTTTAGATTGCGCAGGCCGTCGTATCGAAACGTCTCAGGGAGGAGACCAACATGACCAAACCTGCGCAAAGCGAATCCGCGGTATTCCCGCCCTCGCCCGAGATGACCGCCCACGCCCATGTGGACGCCGCCAAGTATGACGCGATGTACGCCGCCTCGGTCGCGGACCCGGAGGCATTCTGGGGCGAACACGGCAAACGCATCGACTGGATCAAGCCGTTTTCCCAAGTCAGGAATGTCAGTTTCCAGCCCGGCAACATCAATATCGAATGGTATGGCGACGGCACGATGAACGTGGCCGCCAACTGTATCGACCGCCATCTTGCGACCCGCGCCGACCAGACCGCCATCATCTTTGAACCCGACGACCCCAACGAGGCGGCCGAGCATATCAGCTATGCCCAGTTGCACCGCCGGGTCTGCCGCATGGCCAATATTCTTGAGACCATGGGCGTGCGCAAAGGCGACCGCGTGGTGATCTATCTGCCGATGATCCCCGAGGCCGCCTATGCCATGCTGGCCTGTGCCCGGATCGGCGCTATCCATTCCATCGTCTTCGCCGGGTTTTCCCCCGACGCGCTGGCCGCCCGTATCAACGGTTGCGATGCCAAGGTGGTGATCACCGCCGACCATGCCCCGCGTGGCGGCCGGACCTCGCCGCTGAAATCCAACACCGACGCCGCCCTGCTGCATTGCAAGGAGTCGGTGAAATGTCTGGTGGTCAAGCGCACCGGCGAACAGACCACCTGGATCGACGGGCGCGATCACGACTACAACGAGATGGTGCTGGAGGCCAACGACTACTCCCGCCCCGTCGAGATGAGCGCCGAAGATCCGCTGTTCATCCTCTACACTTCCGGCTCGACCGGGCAGCCCAAGGGCGTCGTGCATACCTCGGGCGGCTATCTCGTCTATGCCGCCATGACGCATGAGATCACCTTTGATTATCACGACGGCGACGTCTTCTGGTGCACCGCCGATGTCGGCTGGGTCACCGGTCACAGCTATATCGTCTATGGCCCGCTCGCCAATGGCGCCACCACCGTGATGTTCGAGGGCGTGCCGACCTATCCCGATGCCTCGCGCTTCTGGCAGGTCTGTGAAAAGCACAAGGTCACCCAGTTCTACACCGCGCCCACCGCGATCCGCGCGCTGATGGGTCAGGGCAAGGGCTTTGTCGAAAAATGCGATCTGTCCTCCCTGCGCCTGCTTGGCACCGTGGGCGAACCGATCAACCCCGAGGCCTGGACCTGGTACAATGACGTTGTCGGCAAGGGCAAATGCCCGATCGTCGACACCTGGTGGCAAACCGAAACCGGCGGTCATCTGCTCACCCCGCTGCCCGGGGCGCATGCGACCAAACCGGGCGCGGCGATGAAGCCCTTCTTCGGCGTGCAACCCGTTGTGCTCGACCCGCAATCGGGCGAGGAAATCCACGAAACCCCAACCGAGGGCGTGCTTTGCCTCAAGGACAGCTGGCCGGGCCAGATGCGCACCATCTGGGGCGATCATGACCGCTTCGAGAAGACCTATTTCTCTGACTACAAAGGCTACTACTTCTCGGGCGACGGCTGCCGTCGCGACAGCGATGGCGACTATTGGATCACCGGGCGCGTCGATGACGTGATCAACGTCTCGGGTCACCGCATGGGCACCGCCGAGGTCGAAAGCGCTCTGGTGGCGCATGTCGCCGTGGCCGAGGCCGCCGTCGTCGGCTACCCGCATCCGATCAAGGGTCAGGGCATCTATTGCTATGTCACCCTGATGAACGATCAGGAGCCCAGCGAAGAGCTGCGTAAAGCCCTGCGCACCTGGGTCCGCACCGAGATTGGCCCGATCGCCTCTCCCGATGTGATCCAATGGGCCCCCGGTCTGCCGAAAACCCGCTCGGGCAAGATCATGCGCCGCATCCTGCGCAAGATCGCCGAGGATGACTACGGCGCCCTTGGCGACACCTCGACGCTTGCCGACCCTTCGGTGGTCGACGAGCTGATCGCCAATCGCGCCAAAACGTAAGGAGCCTTCGATGGACGGAGCCACACCCGTGACACCCACCACCGCGACACCCACCACCGCAAACACCATCCCCGCCGTGCTGATCTTGCTGGGGCCTCCGGGCGCCGGCAAGGGCACCCAGGCCCGCATGTTGGAACAGGGCTTCGGCCTTGTGCAGCTCTCCACCGGGGATCTGCTGCGCGCCGCCGTGGCCGCCGGCACCAAGGCAGGACAGGCCGCCAAGGCGGTGATGGAAGCCGGCCAGCTGGTCAGCGACGAGATCGTCATCGCCATCCTGCGCGACCGTCTCGCCGATGCCGACTGCGCCAAGGGCGTGATCCTCGACGGATTTCCCCGCACCACCGTGCAGGCCGAGGCGCTGGATGATCTGCTCGCCGAGAGCGGCCAAAAGATCAACGCCGCCATCAGCCTTGAGGTGGACGACGACGCCATGGTCGCCCGCGTCGCCGGGCGCTACACCTGCGCCAATTGCGGCGAAGGCTATCACGACAGCTTCAAGACCCCCGCCACTGCGGGCGTCTGCGACAAGTGTGGCGGCACCGAAATGACCCGTCGCCCCGACGACACCGCCGAAACCGTGGCCAGCCGGCTAGAGGCCTATCACGACCAGACCGCCCCGCTCATCACCTATTACGACGGCAAAGGCGTGCTGAAAAAGATCGACGCCATGGGCGAGATCGACGCCATCGCCACCGCCATGGCCGGGATCGTCAAGGCCGCAACCGCCTGAACAATCCGGGGCCGGGCCGCAACCAACGCGGACCGGCCCCTCCTCCCCCCGGGGGCATGGACAATCGCGCCGGTCCGTGGCTGACTCCCCTGTGACAGATGTCCTGTGACAAAGGCGCGCAAGCAGATGACCGAGACCCGTTTCATCCCCGGCCCCGACACCGCCCGCGCCTTTCGCGATGCACTGGGCTGTTTCGCGACCGGCGTCACCGTGGTCACCACCGCCACCGCGACCGGGCCAATGGCGATCACCGCCAGTTCCTTTACCTCGGTCTCGCTCGACCCGGCCCTCGTGCTGTGGTGCGCCGCCAAACACTCTCTGCGCCACGACAGCTTTGCCACCGCACGCCGCTATGCCATCCATGTGATCGGTGAAAAGCAACAGCCGCTCGCGGCCCATTTTGCCCGGACCGGGAACGATTTCTCCGCTATCGACTGGGTGCCGGACGCCGAGGGCGTCCCGATTCTTTCCGGCTGTCTGGCGCGCTTTGACTGCCTGGCCGAGGCCTGCCACCCGGGCGGCGATCACAGCATCCTTGTCGGTCGCGTGCTGCACGCCATGCACCGCCCTGGCCAAGGGCTGATCTATAAACGCGGCCAGTTCGGCGGGTTCTTCGGGCTGGACTAGAGGCGATCACCAGAGCAAGCCGCGCGCGGGGAGTCCATCATAGCATCGCAGACACGACAGGGCCGACTTCAGCCCACCCCGTCAAAGTCACTTACACCACGCCCTGATCAATCAGCTTGCGCGCCACGTCCCGGAACGCTGCCGCCTGTGCGCTGTCAGGCTTGGAGGCCGCGACCGGCTCGCCCGCATCACCCGAAAGCCGGATATCCAGATGCAGCGGGATTTCCGCCAACAACGGCACACCCAGCTTTTCCGCCTCGGCCTTGACGCCGCCATGACCGAACAAATGCTCCTCATGGCCGCAGTTGGAACAGACATGGGTCGACATGTTTTCAATCATGCCCAGCACCGGAGTCTTGAGCTGGCGGAACATGTCGATGCCCTTGCGCGCATCCAGCAGGGCCACGTCCTGCGGGGTGCAGACGATCACCGCGCCATCGACCTGAAATTTCTGGCTCAGCGTCAGCTGCACATCGCCGGTGCCCGGCGGCAGATCGATCAGCAGCACGTCCAGCTCGCCCCAGGCGACCTGGGTCATCATCTGCTGCAAGGCCCCCATCAGCATCGGACCGCGCCAGACCACCGCCTGCCCTTCCTGCATCATCAACCCGATCGACATCATGGTGACCCCATGCGCCTGCAACGGAATGATCGTCTTGCCATCCGGGCTGGCGGGGCGTTTGGTCACCCCCATCATGCGCGGTTGCGACGGGCCATAGATATCGGCGTCCAACAGCCCGACGTTCTTGCCCTCGGCAGCCAGCGCAACGGCCAGATTCGCAGCCACGGTGGATTTGCCCACCCCGCCCTTGCCCGAGGCAATCGCGACGATATGCTTGACGCCGGGCACCGCCTGCGGGCCGGCCGGTTTCGGCTTGGCGGCGGCTTTCAGATCCGGCGGTGCCTTCTCGGTATGGGCCGTCATCAGGACCGAGGCTTTCGCCACCCCCGGCATGGCCGCGACCAGCGCCTCGGCCTCGGTGCGCACCACCTCCAGCGGCCCGGCCTGTTTCGGGTCGATCTCCATCACAAAGCGCACCGTGTCGCCCTCGACCGCCAGCGCCCGCACCAGACCCGCGCTGACGATATCCTGACCGCTCACCGGGTCGATTATCGTCTTCAACTCTTTCAGTACCGCTTCGCGCGTGGTCATTCGCCCGCTCCTTGGTTCGCTGTGTTGAGCGTCTTTCTGCCCCAGCGGGCCGAGCACCGCCAGCCCCCGCAATGCCGCAGATGGC
The DNA here is from genome assembly GCF_004348975.1 of Antarcticimicrobium sediminis. Taxonomy (GTDB): domain Bacteria; phylum Pseudomonadota; class Alphaproteobacteria; order Rhodobacterales; family Rhodobacteraceae; genus Antarcticimicrobium; species Antarcticimicrobium sediminis. The sequence goes on from NZ_SMFP01000001.1 coordinate 268,241, forward strand.
AAATTTCGAGTCTGATATGTGCCTTTAGGGAATCGCGCCCATTCGGTCTACGATCCCCCAGCGCGAAACAAGGCCGCAGGCCGCCGCCGCGGTGGGTTTTCAGCGCCAATTCCGGGACTCTGTACAAAACAGGCCGAAATCTCACCATTCCAGCGTTTTCGCCGGATTGCGATGGTCTTGAACCGTACGAAACAGCCCCAGAATTCCCCGGTCCGGGGGTTACTCGGCCGCCTCGGCCTCTGCCGCAGCCGCCGCGTCCAGCGCCGCAGCCTTCTTCTCGACCTGTTCCACGATATGTTCAATCATCTGCTCATTGCCCATCTTGTGGCTCGCCTTGCCCGCCAGATAGACCATGCCCGACCCGGCGCCGCCGCCAGTGAACCCGACATCCGTCATCAGCGCCTCGCCCGGCCCGTTGACCACGCAGCCGATGATCGACAGGCTCATCGGCGTCTTGATGTGCTCCAGCCTTTTCTCAAGCGATTCAACGGTTTTGATGACATCGAACCCCTGCCGCGCGCAGGACGGACAAGAGATGATGTTGACCCCACGATGGCGCAACCCCAGCGATTTGAGGATCTCGTAGCCGACCTTGACCTCTTCGACCGGATCCGCCGAAAGCGACACCCGCAGCGTGTCCCCGATCCCCATCCACAGCAGGTTGCCCATGCCGATCGCCGATTTGATCGTCCCCGAGGTCAGCCCCCCCGCCTCGGTGATGCCAAGGTGAATCGGGGCATCCGTCGCCTCGGCAATCCCTTGATACGCGGCGGCAGACAGGAAAACGTCAGAGGCTTTCACGCTGATCTTGAACTCGTGAAAGTCGTTATCTTCCAATATCCTGATGTGCTCAAGCGCCGAGGCAACCATCGCTTCCGGACAGGGCTCGCCATATGTTTCCAACAGGTGTTTTTCGAGACTTCCGGCATTCACCCCGATTCGCATCGAACAGCCATGATCGCGCGCCGCGGCAATTACCTCGCGCACCCGCTCGGGGTTGCCGATATTACCCGGATTGATGCGCAGACAGGCCGCCCCCGCCTCTGCCGCCTCGATCCCCCGACGATAGTGGAAATGGATGTCGGCGACGATTGGCACCGGGCTTTCCGCGACGATCTCTCTCAAGGCCCGCGACGAGGCCTCGTCGGGTACCGAGACCCGGACGATATCCGCCCCCGCCTCTGCCGCCGCCTGCACCTGTGCCACGGTCGCGGCCACATCCGTGGTCGGCGTATTGGTCATGGTCTGGACCGTGATCGGGGCATCACCCCCGACGGGCACATCCCCAACCATGATCTGGCGCGATTTTCGGCGATAGATATTGCGCCACGGGCGCACGTGGTTCAGCGACATGAGGGGCCTGTCCATTCGATCTTGTCCGGTACGGTCTAAATAGGCCGCAGGTCGCGCCACCGCAATGGCCCGATAGACTCCGACCGCAGATCGGCGGTCGCGCCCCAGTTTTTACCAGTCGATTATTAGTCGGTGGTTTGCGCCTCGGCTACCATACGGGCAAGGTCGTGATCCTGCTCCAGATCAGCCACCTGATAGCGCACCGCGATCTCTTCGGAGGAGAGCGGAAGTTTCGACGTGACCACACCCCGGTTGCCCACCGGCCCGTAATGCTTGCCATTCAGCGCAAAATAAATTGCACCGGATTCACCTGCCCGCAGCGTCGGCGGCTCTTCGGTGGCGGGCACTTCGTAGGTCTGGCCGCTTTCCATGATGCCTTCGAAAATCACGGTCCCATCGGCCGCGCGCACCCGCACCCAAGAAGGGCGCACAGCCACCATCATCAGGTTCGGCGCAAGATTCTCGACCACCTGCGGCACCGATTCTGCGGTCGGCCCAAAGGCCAGCGAGGCGGTCTGTATCTGCGGCAGCTCCGGCGCATGCAGGGTGCCGACGCTGCGCGGATCAAGGGTCGAGATCGGCGCATCGCGGGCCACCAAGACCGGCACATCCAACGCCTGCGGACGATACAGCCGGTCCAGCGCCTCGGCGCTGGGGGCGCTCATGCCGCCGCCGAAAGCTCCTGCCCCGGCACCAGCCAGCGGGTCAAGATCGCTGAGCACCACGGGCACCTGCTCTACTGGAGAGACCTGCACCTGCTGCACCTCTTTCAGAACAGCCCAGCCGCCGTATCCGATGCCGCCGATCAGCAACAGCAACACCAGCGACGAGCCGATGGCGCGCGGTTCGATCCGGCTGAATATTCCATCATTTTCAGGCGCAAAGGGCGTGTTGGGCGCAGTAAAGGGATCACGCGGCCCCTTTGACACAGGCACCCCGGACAGGCGAGGCGATTTGACGACAGAGGCCTGCTCCGACATGCCGTGCGCCACCGAAAAGCCGCTTTCGAGACAAAAGGCACCAAAGGCCTGATCCGGATTCATGTTCAGGTAGCGCGCGTAAGAGCGCACATAACCAGCGATGAAACCGGGCGTGTCGAATGCGGCGGGATCGGTATTCTCGATGGCGGCGATATAGCTCGCCTTGATCCGCAACTCGCGCTGGACGTCCAGCAGCGATTTGCCCATGGTCGCCCGTTCGCCGCGCATAAGGTCGCCGAGCTTGAGTTCGAAGTCGTCGAACCCTTTGATCTCGACGGCCTGTTCAGCCCCGGCCTTGCGCTGCGTTTTGCGCCTAATCATCACTGCCGCCCCGTACCGCCTGCCGCTTTTTACATTCACATAGGGGAATCGCCATGGGATTCCCCTATGCCTGTTCTTGCGACAAACTTACCACAGCACAAGTTGTTTGCATAGAAATCGCAATCTTACCCGGCCAGTTCGGCACGATTCAGCGCACAGTGCGACCAAAGCTCGTCCATCGCGCGGACCAATGTGTCCATCTCGCCCGGGCCATGCACCGGCGACGGCGTAAAGCGCAGACGTTCGGTTCCACGCGGAACGGTGGGGTAATTGATCGGCTGGACATAGATGCCATAGTTTTCCAGCAGCATGTCGGACAGCTTTTTGGTGTGGACAGGATCGCCCACGATCACCGGCACGATATGCGACCCATGATCAATGATCGGCAGGCCCAGCCCCTTGAGCCGGGTCTTGAGCACCTTGGCCTGGGTCTGGTGCTGATCGCGCAGGTCCTGATCGTGCTTGAGATGCGCAACACTGGCCGCCGCACCCGCCGCGATCGTCGGCGGCAGCGAGGTGGTGAAGATGAAGCCCGGCGCATAGGAGCGGATGGCGTCGCTCATCTTGGCGGTGGTGGCGATATAGCCGCCCATCACGCCATAGGCCTTGGCCAGCGTGCCGTTGATGATGTCGAGCCGGTGCATCAACCGGTCACGTTCGGCGATACCGGCACCACGGGGGCCGTACATGCCGACCGCGTGCACCTCGTCAAGATAGGTCAGCGCGCCGAACTCGTCCGCCAGATCGCAGATCGCCTCGATCGGGCCAAAATCGCCATCCATCGAATAGACCGATTCAAAGGCGATCAGCTTGGGCGCCTTGGGATCGTCAGCCGCCAGCAGTTCGCGCAGGTGATCCATGTCGTTGTGGCGGAAAATGCGCTTGGCTCCGCCGTTGCGGCGCACGCCTTCGATCATCGAGGCATGGTTCAGCGCGTCGGAATAGATGATCATGCCGGGGAACAGCTTTGGCAGGGTCGAAAGCGTGGCATCGTTGGCAATATAGGCGCTGGTGAAAACCAGTGCGGCCTCTTTGCCGTGCAGATCGGCCAGTTCGGCTTCCAGTTGCTTGTGAAAAACGGTCGTGCCCGAGATGTTGCGCGTTCCGCCCGACCCGGCACCGGCGGCGTCGATCGCCTCGTGCATGGCTTCCAGTACGACCGGGTGCTGCCCCATGCCAAGATAGTCATTGCCGCACCAGACGGTGATATCGCGCTGGCTGCCATCGGGGCGGGTCCAGATCGCGTGCGGGAAATGACCGTTCCGGCGTTCGATATCAATAAAGGTCCGGTAGCGTCCCTCATCATGCAGGCGTTTGAGCGCCTCATCTAGCTTCTCGCTGTAGGTCACCGGCTTTCCCCCTTTGGCTGGTCCGAATGGGCCCGGATGGACGAATTCATAGACTTGCATGTTAACCGTATTCTAGAATGCATAAAGATCACGCATCTTTCGATCAACCTGTTAGCCCCGGTTAGTTTGTCGCAACCTTGATCTGAATCAACGGATCGCACTGGACAGGGGGCCGCGCGTTGATAGGTTCGCCCCAAATTCCACTATAGGAGACATGCGATGTCACTTGATGCCGTACTAGCCCGAATCGATGCCGACCTGCCGGCAGCCACCGATCGGCTGATGACCCTGCTGCGCATTCAGTCCATTTCCACCGATCCTGCCTTCAAGTCCGAATGCGACAAGGCGGCCGATTGGCTGGTGGCGGACCTGAACAGCATCGGCATCCAAGCGGAAAAGCGCGCGACGCCCGGTCATCCGATGGTTGTCGGCCATGTTGGCGATCCCGACAGCGACGTGCCACATCTGCTGTTTTACGGCCACTACGACGTGCAGCCGGTCGATCCGCTGAATCTGTGGACCGCGCCGCCGTTCGAGCCAAAGATCGAAGACACCGACAACGGCCCGGTGATCCGCGGTCGCGGCGCGAGCGACGACAAGGGCCAGCTGATGACCTTTGTCGAGGCCTGCCGCGCGTGGAAAGAAATTCACGGCAACCTGCCCTGCCGGATCACCTTTTTCTTTGAGGGCGAAGAAGAATCCGGGTCGCCGTCGCTGGTTCCGTTCATGGAGGCCAACGCAAAGGAGCTGAAGGCGGATCTGGCGCTGATCTGTGACACATCGATGGTGTCGCGCGGCGTGCCCTCGATCGCCTCGCAACTGCGCGGCATGTTGAAAGACGAGTTCACCATCACCGGCCCGCGCATCGACCTGCATTCAGGTCACTATGGCGGCCCCGGCCTCAACCCGCTGCGCGAGATGGCCCGCATCATCGCCTCGTTCTATGATGACGAAACCGGCAAGGTCACGGTCGAGGGGTTCTATGAAGGTGTGCACGAGGTGCCCGCCGAACAACTGCGCCAGTGGCAGAGCTGCGGGTTTGACGAGGCGGATTATCTTCATTCCGTGGGCTACAGCATGCCGCATGGCGAAACCGGCTATTCCACGCTGGAACAGCAATGGGCGCGCCCGACGCTGGAAGTGAACGGCATGTGGGGCGGCTATACCGGGGCCGGGTCCAAGACGGTGATCCCGAGCCAGGCGCATTGCAAGATCACCTGCCGACTGGTGGGCGACATGGACCCCGACGCGCTGCGCGGCCGGATCCGCAAGCATGTGGAGGACCATCTTTCCACCGACGCCAAGGTCAGCTGGGATCAGGATCTGGAGGGCTCGCCCGCGCCGGTGATGAACATTGAACGCCCGGAATTCGAAGCCGCGCGCGGCGCGCTCTCGGACGAATGGGAGCGCGAGGCGGTGTTCACCGGCATGGGCGGATCGATCCCGATCGCCGGGTTCTTCAAATCGGTCCTCGATATGGACGCGATGCTGATCGGGTTTGCCAATGATGACGACGCGATCCACAGCCCGAACGAGAAATACGACGTGAAAAGCTTTCACAAGGGCATTCGCAGCTGGGCGCGGGTGCTGGAGGCGCTGACAAAAGCGGGCTAAGACGCCCGGACGACGGCGGCGCGCCCTCTGGCCCGGAAACGGACCTCAGGGGCGGGCCGCCCCCTCTATCCGTGCCCCCTATCCGTGCTGGGGGCCCGCTCATCTGCCCCGGCCGCGCCAGCATAATAGGCTGCAAGATTGCGAGAAACGCCAAGAGACAGCGCGGCGCCAAGTGTGACCGCGACCATTTCTCCGCCATCCTCGAACACCTGCATGATCTCGTCAAACCGCCCCGGCACAAGCCCGTGCAGCGTGTCGACGACGATGCCACAAACGACCAGCAGGACAAAACACAGGAAGAACGACAGCAGGATCCCGGCATCGCCCGGACGCCGCCGCCGCCAAGTCCACAGCAGCAACAGCAACAAAACCCCACCCGCAAAGGCCCAGGCCAGAAATTCGCCATATTGCTGCCGGCCAATGCCAAACATCTCGGGGATCTGCAGAGCCTCGCCCAGCTTTTCCCCCACGCGTTCATGGTACTGCGCGGAGTCATCGACCCAGATATAGGCATAGAGCGCGGTCAGAAACACAAAGACCCGCCCCCGCGTCTGCAAATAGCAGAGCAGCAGCAGGAAGGCGGCCACAAAGGCCATACCGTGATTGAAGCTCTCTGCGAGGCCCGCATCCCAGCCGAGCCCGAGATTGCGGTGGAGGGCATGGGCGATCCGCGACTGCGCGTCCCAGAACCCCGAGACATAAAAGATCGCAATGATGGCCAGAGTGGCGCAGAGCATCACGATCGACATCCTGCGCGCCAGATCGTCCCGAAGAAACAATCCCAGAAGGCGCGCCATATCAGAGATCACACGCCGCGTTTTAATCCCTACGTCAAAAATCTGAACACCTCATCCTCTGAACCAGCCCGGCCAGCCCATAGAATGAACCGACCCGGAGTTAAGGATAAATCGTGAATGCGGCCAGAATATGTCAAGTCTATTCAATGTGATACGGTACTTAGGCCACAAACGGGCCCGCCGTACCGTTAACTGTACCGTTAACGGCGATCCGAGGCAGCAGCGCGCAACCTCCAAGCCCGCCCGGCCTTGGCCAGCAACAGCCCCCATGGCGCGCCATGCAGCGCCAGATCGAAAAAATCAATCGGACGCACAAGCGAGCCGTCGGCCAGCATACGCAGCTTTTGCAGGATATGCGGTTCGGGCAGGAAGGGCGCTAGCCCCAGCGTGACCGCCAGCAGGAAGGCCAACCCCCAAGACACCCGGTCAAGAAGACCGCCCATTGCAAGGAAACTCCTTAAGACGAAAGTGGCGCGGTTGACGGGACTCGAACCCGCGACCCCCGGCGTGACAGGCCGGTACTCTAACCAACTGAGCTACAACCGCGCATATACTTTTCGTCGTCGGTTCGATAACCCCCGAACCGGGGTTGGCAGCGATGGCGCGGTTGACGGGACTCGAACCCGCGACCCCCGGCGTGACAGGCCGGTACTCTAACCAACTGAGCTACAACCGCTCACTGCCCGCCCGGGTGTGCCGGGCGTTGGGGTGTATTATGGCCACGTCCCTGCCCCGTCAAGCAGGGTTTGCTGATTTATGCAGGATTTTTCAATCCTCGGGGACAGCCCCGCGCGCGCAGAGCGAACCGCAGCCCCACTTAAAGCCCCAGCCTGCACACCTCCTTGAAAACGATGCGTCAATATCCGTGCTTTTTCTGGCTACAAATATTCCCGCCGGAGGCTCGCCCGGCCACAGGCCGGGCGAGCAAAACCCACGCGACCTCACGGCCCGCACCCACCCTGCATGGCACACGGGTTTTGATAGGGTGCGGGTTTTGATCGCCCGCAAAAAGGCGCGGCGCGTGTCCCGCAGATATCGCGCGGGTTGGGGGCCCTTGGTCCATGAAAGGGTGTGACATCGCCCCTGCGACACTTTCCAGAATTTTCCAATGGTCGCGCGGCGTAGTAATCGGTATCACCTGCGATAGATTATTCACCAGATGCGGAGCGAATAATGACACAAGACCCCTATGCCGCTCTGGGCCTGTCCAAGGACGCCACCCCAGACGAGATTAAAAAAGCCTATCGCAAGATTGCGCGAACCAACCACCCCGACCTGAACCCCGACGATCCGGCGGCCGAAATACGGTTCAAGGATGCAGGCCGCGCCTATGACTTGCTTAAAGACCCCGAGCAGCGCCGTCGCTTTGACGCCGGTGAGATTGACGCTACCGGCGCCGAACAGGCGCCACGCGGCTATTATCGCGACGAGGCGCGCAGGCCAGAGAACCCCTATACGCAAAGCCGCACCTCTTCCGGGGGAAACCCGTTCGGCGAGGGGGTCAACGCGGATGATTTCTTTGCCAATTTCGCTCGAAGCCGGGGCGGCAGTGGCGATGGTTTTGGCCGCGGGACGTCCGGCGACTGGCCGGGGCAGGATACGCGATATCGCCTTGCGGTACCGTTTCTGGATGCCGCGCGGGGCAGCAAGACCCGGATTACCCTGCCAGACGGAAGCGCGCTTGAGGTGACGATCCCCGAAGGCGCGCGCGATGGTCAAACCCTGCGTCTGCGCGGCAAAGGGGAGCCGGGCTTTGGCGCCGGTCGGCCCGGCGATGCCTTCATCACGTTGGATGTGACCCCTAACCCCGATTTCGAACGCGATGGCGACGACATTCTTGTCACCTTGCCAATCTCGATCGACGAGGCGATTCTGGGCGGCAAAGTTCCCGTCCCCACAGTGACCGGCGCCGTGAATGTGTCGGTGCCACCCGGCGCAAGTTCCGGACAGGTGCTGCGGCTCAAAGGTCGCGGGCTCAAGGGACGCTCCGGCAAGGGGGACCAGCGGGTGACGCTGCGCATTGTCAGCCCGCCAAAGATCGACGACGCATTGAAACACTTCATGGAAGGCTGGCGGGCAGATCACGCCTATAATCCCCGCGCCGGAAAGGAGAGATCATGACCCATGCCTATGCCCCGGAACAGGTGATCGAGAGGGTCACCGCCCTGACCGCCGAACGCCTGAGCCTTTTCGAGCGGTTGTGCATCGTAACCCCCGTGACCACCTCCGAGGGGCCGCGTTATCACATGCTGGATGTGCGCCGAATCACGCTGCTGTGCGAGTTGACGGACGATTTCGAAGTGAACGAGGATGCGCTGGTCATCATCATGTCGCTGCTGGATCAACTCCACGGCGCGCAAAGCCGACTTGAGCAGATGGTGCAGGCGATCAGCGAAGAGCCCCCCGAGATCAAGATGCGCCTGTCGCAGCGATTGCAGGAGATCGGCGCGGCCGACTGATCCGCCGGCTTGCAGCCCTACCCCTCTGATGCGGCCCCCGCCAGTGCGGCCCTCCCCCAGGACGCCAAGACCCGGTCCTTCGGGCTTATCCCAGGGGGGGCGGCACGCCCCTGCTGGAGGAGCGTGGCGTTCCGTTCCCGTCATTCCCATGGCGATCCATCGCGGCCTCCCCGGGATCGGCCGGACTAGGACGTCATCAACTGGCGTGCTTTGCGGCATCGGACGTCGCCGCAGGCAGAGTGAAGGTAAATGTGCTGCCAACACCAACTTCGCTTTCAACCGACACTGCCCCCCCCTGCAATTCGATCAATTGCCGTGTGATCGACAGCCCAAGGCCGGTACCGCCTTTTTCCCGCGTAGACGACGGGTCAACCTGATCGAATTTCCCGAAAATGGAGTCCCACTTCTCTTTCGGAATGCCACGGCCACTGTCCTCCACAAGGATAGCGACGGTGTCACCCCGCGATTCCGTGCGAATTGACACATGACCACGCTCGGTGAACTTCAATGCATTTCCCACAAGATTGATCAGGATCTGGCGCAAACGCAATTCGTCGGCAACAGCAACTTCGGCGCCGACCTCAACCCTCAGATCCAATGATTTCTGTCGTGCCGTTTCTGACAACTGATCGGCCACAGACGCAATCACAGGTTCAAGAGCAACGTCACCCAAATCGATCTGTAGTTTTCCGGCATCAATCCTGGCAAGGTCAAGAATATCGTTGATCAGATTTAGAAGATGCTTTCCGGAAATCTCCATTTTCTTCGCATATTTCGCGATATCTTGCTTGATCAGATCAACCTGCTGACCCACGTTTTCTGTGGTCATACTCCCGTCCTTGATCCCGGCATCAAGGGCCTTTACCGATGGCAATATCTCGGGTTTGGCCAATAGGGCGTTAAAACCAAGAATAACTGTGAGGGGGGTCCGCAGTTCATGACTCATCACGTTCAGAAATTCAGTCTTCGCCGCATTCGCCGCCTCGGCTTCGCGCATGGCATTGTAAACATCCGAAATGTCAGAACTGACGCCGCGATAGCCTGAAAACGCTCCAGTCTCGTCAAATATCGGATCCCCACTGGTGCGAATCCACTTGTCATCCTTGGTTGCACCAATGGCCTGATATATTGCATCCCGGAACGGCTCCCGTGCCTGTTCTTTCTCTTCAAGCCGCTTGAAATCCGTACTTTCCAGGACTTCTGGGAAGTCTTTGTAAGCTTCTCGGCGCGTTTTCCCGATCAAGAACTCAGCCGTTTTCTTTTGGATGCTGTTCGAGAAAAAGGTGAAGCGTAGATCCTTATCCGCTTCCCAAACCCAGTCCTTGCTCAGCATCGCCACGTTGGAAAATCGCTTTTCTGCAATGTCACGTTGAGCAAGGGCATGGCGCAGGCTGGCATTCGAGGCTTCAAGTTCGCTCTGATGTCGCTTCGATTCAGTGATATCCACCCAGATACCAACCCGGCCACCGTCCGGTGTCTTGCGCTCAAAGATACGCAGCCATCTGCCATCGGTCAATTTTTGCTCAATCGTCGACTCGGCGGCTTTATGTGATGCCAATCGCTGCGCCAGCCACTCGTTCTCGCGCCCGATGGCTTCAGCGTATTGCTCGACTTTCAGTCCGGCCCGCAAAAGATCTTCATGGCGCGTCCCGGGCACCAGAGCGTCTGCGCTCTTTTTATAGATTTCCTTGTATTTCTCGTTGCAGACGACCAGTCGATCCTCGGAATCATAAAGTACGAACCCATCGGGGAGCGTCTTTATTGCCGTGTTGAGTTGAAGCTGCACCTTGTTGTGCTCGGCGCGTTGCCGGCGCAACACATACGTCACATACACGGCGGTAAAGACAACGAACAAAAGCCCAAGGTTGGTCAGCCATGCGACCCTATACCCGGTCGTCCATCCCGCATTGGGCGCCACGGCCAGTTTCAATTCGGTTCCCGGCATGGAAACGTATACGATCAAGGGATCATTTTCAAAGACCCCGTTGTCTCCGACGATATCGCCGCCGGTTTGCGTGGTCGTCAGCGCAACCTGATACCCCTTAGAGAGTTCGTTATACCTCTTAGGGAGTTCGTTCGGCTCTGAATTCAACTTTAATATGTCTTGCAATATGGCATCCGCGTCCACGGCGACCGTGACGATTTTTGTGATCCCGGACTGCGACGCGCTTGCGCCATATGCCATCACCGGCGTGCGTACCAACATCCCGCGCTTGCCCTGCAAAAGTAGAACAGGCCCCTGCATGGTGACCTGCCCCGTCTGGTAGACATGCGCCACAGCAGGCCACTGTTTTTCGTCGTTGCGCAGGTTATACCCGACCAGGTCACGGTTCTCTTCAAGCGGATGTACGAGTTTGATGATCCCGTGATCGACAAGGGCAAGATTCATGATCGAGGAGTTCAGTTCCTTGAATCGTTCCGCAAGATGGGAAAATCGATCTTGGCCGATATCCCCGCTCAGCTCGATCGCCGTGGTCAGGCCCCTCGCCCGCAATTCAAAGTCGAATAGCGCATGTTCGAGGTTTTCGCTCAGATCTTCGGCGAATAATTTCGCCTCGTGCCGTTCCGTGTCTACGAAGTTTTTGTATCTGCTTGATTCAAGCCAAAAGAAAAAAAGAGCGAGCGCCACGCAAGTGGCCAGGCCGTAAAATATGTTGGTCGTTTTCAAATTCCGCACGTCACCTACCCAAAATGTCTGACCACCCACGGGCCAGAACCAAGCTCGAAACATAGCTGACATTTCTAGCCGATCAACGGAGACTTATATGAGCGGAATTCAGCCGATTCCAGCAGATGTCAGGGAAAATCCCTTGAAAAGCCATCATTTTCAAACCCCACCTGAACGACGACGCGTCCAGTCGCGGCGGCCATGTGCCGCGCCGACCTTATTTTGTGTAAGGTAGAAGCAGACCCAAAAGGAAAAGCGGCGTCCCAAACGGAAATTCTTCTTTGAAGTCGGTCCGGGAAAAGTCCTCGACAAAAGAAGAGCGAAGGGAAAATTCCTGTGTCGCACCCATCCAAATTCCCTTTACGGGAATCTCAAATACACCAGATCCATTATAGGTTGCGGCGAAAACACGCTGATGAGACTTAAATTCACCACAGCGGATACTCTCAATGAACTGAAAATTCGGCCCCTGTGGCGCGCTCGCCCTGTTGTCTCACATGAAAAGCCGACAGGAACCGCGAGGTTTGTCCAGATGTGCCAGGGCGCGCGTGGGCGGCGCGTCGCCCAACGTCTGCCGCAGCCGCTTGCCGGAACGCAGCCAAAGGCGAGACCTTTACACAGGCGCAGCTGAAACGTTCACAAGATCAATGACCCTGCCTGAACGTCAGATTTCCAGACCGTAGCAAGAAAATGGTGGGTGATGAGAGGCTCGAACTCCCGACATCTTCGGTGTAAACGAAGCGCTCTACCAACTGAGCTAATCACCCTTGCAGGCAGCGTTTACCGAAGCTTCCGGCCTTGCGCAAGGGCTGTATCAGGGTCAATTTCGTCCGCGCGTCCAGCGGGTTCAAAGCCATCAGCGGATCCACCTCAGAGAGGCAGTATAACCCAGATAAATTTCAGTCGTATCGCTGGTGTCCCCCCATACCTTCGACGCCCCCTCATGCAGGGCGCAACGAAAGTTGGCGGCCTAGGCCGCCTGTGGTCATCCGGGGTCTTATCGCTGAATTGCGTCTTTCGGGGCCGGTTTGCTTACATCCGACACTTCGGTGCGCAACATCTTACAGCCAGAAAGAAGGAAGGAATGGTGGGTGATAAGAGATTTGAACTCCTGACATCTTCGATGTGAACGAAGCGCTCTACCACTGAGCTAATCACCCGTGCGACGGGGATTTACAGAAGCTTGCCGCCGCGTGCAAGCCCCTGTTCGACAGAATATTTACCCCGCCCGGATCAAATGATCCGTTTCTAGTGTTCGTCCAACTCGTCCGAGTCGTCCTGCTCGTCCGACGCGGGCACGTTCAGACCTTGGCGCAGCTTGCAGACCACGATGCGACGCCCCCGTTTTTCCTCACTGCGGTTGATGTGGAGCTTGCCCATCGGCTCCAGGTTCAGGCCGCGGCCAGTGGCCAGCGTCTCGCCAAGAACCGCGAGCATCGCCTCGATCACCGGCTTGGCATCGCGTCGCTTGACCTCACAGCGCGCCAGCACCGCGGCGATCAGCTCTTTCTTGCGTAGATCGGGCTCGCCAATGGCTGGTTCGACAGTCTGACCCAGATAGGGTTCAACCGGCGCGGTCTGCGGTGCCACGTCAGGGGCCGTTCTGCCCGGATTGGCGCCCTTTTCCCCGGCGTCAACGACGGGATCAATGCCGGTGCTGCTGTCAGTGGTGACGTCGGTGGGATCGCTCTCAGTCATGGGGTCGCCCTCTCGCCTGTTTACCTGTCCGACCCTAGTCCCCGGGTGGGGTGAAAGCTAGACGGTGCAGACATCCGAAACCGCGCGCTGGTTTTTCCTGTCCGATGAGACGGTCGTGGGTGTGATGCGCTGCGTACCGCATTCGGGCTGGGGACATGCGCCTCAGAACGCCGCCTGCCCCGCCCCTAGCTGATGCGCGATCCACAGCAGGATCAAACCGGCAACAAGCGCCAGCGCGCCGATCTGGCGCCGTGCGGGCACGGGCAGGGCACGCAGCATCTCCAGCAGTTGTTCGATAAGAGAAGGGGCCAGCCACCAGGCCAGCCCCTCCACGATCAAGACCAGCCCAAGGGCCAGAATGACGTTTGCGATCACTCCGACGCGACGCCCGGCAGCACCTTTTGGGTCTGCTGAGCAGGCTGCGAGGAAACCGCGCTCTTGCCGGCGCCCTCAGCCGATTTGAGGTAGTTGAAGAATTCCGAGTTCGGCGTCATCACCATGGTCGAATTCCCCCCCTTCAAAGCCCGCGTATAGGCGGTCAACGAGCGATAGAATTCAAAGAATTCCGGATCGCGACCGAACGCCTCGGCAAAGATGGCGTTGCGCTTGGCGTCAGACTCACCGCGAATGATCTCGGCTTGGCGCTTGGCGTCCGAGACCAGTTCGACCACGGTACGGTCGGCCTGGGCGCGCACACGCTGCGCCGCCTCGTTACCACGGGCACGTTCGTCGGTGGCCTCGCGTTCACGCTCGGCCCGCATCCGATCGAAAGTGGCCGAAAGGTTCTGCGACGGCAGTTCGGTCGATTTCAGACGTACGTCGATGATATCGACCCCAAGCCCCCGCGCTTCGCCGATCGCACCGTCCCGGATCTGCAGCATCAGCGCCGCGCGATCCGAACTGAGGATATCATTCGAACTCACCGAGCCCAGAATTTCGCGCGTTTGCGAGCGCAGGATCGAATCGAGCCGGGTTTCCGCGGCACCGACACCGCCAGCACCAACGGCCTGACGGAAGCGGTTCACATCCGCGATGCGATAGCGCGCAAAGGCATCGACCACCAGCCGGCGATCATCCAGCGGCGTCACTTCCAATGGCTGCACATCCCGGCTGAGGATACGGTCGTCGTATGTCACGACCTGCTGGATCAAGGGAATCTTGAACGCCAGACCGGGGTCTTCCTTGACCGCGACGACGCGACCAAACTGCAGCACCAGCGCCTTTTCACGTTCGTCCACGATATACATCGACGACAAGGCCACGACCGCCACAACCACGATAGCGGGTAGGATGAAGGCTGATTTCCGCATCACTTGCTCTCCCCATCGCCGCTTCGGCGCAATTCATTCAAAGGCAGATAGGGCACCACGCCCTGACCAGACCCGGCGACGCTTTCATCAATGATGATCTTGTCGATTCCGCCCAGAACTTCTTCCATGGTCTCAAGGTAAAGCCGCTTGCGCGTCACCTCGGGGGCCTTGGAATATTCTTCCAGCACGGCTGAGAACCGGCTGGCCTCACCCTCGGCCTCGTTTACGACACTGGCACGATAGCCTTCGGCTTCTTCCAGAAGCTGCGCAGCTTCGCCGCGCGCCTCGGCCAGCACCCGGTTGGAATAGGCATCGGCAACGTTCTGCAACCGGTCGCGTTCCTGCTCGGCGGCTTGGACCTCGCGGAAGGCGTCGATCACCTGCTCTGGCGGATCGGCCTTGTCAAAGTTCACCCGCACGATGTTCACGCCGCTGTCATAGCTGTCCAAAGCGGACTGGATCAGATCAAGCAGACGGTCGGCGATCACACCGCGGTCCCGGTTCAGGATCGGCGCCAGATCGGTTTGCGCGATGATCTCGCGCATGGCCGATTCCGACACGGCCCGGATCGTGGCTTGCGCGTCGCGCAGGTTGAACAGGAATTTTGCCGGATCGTTGATGTTCCAGACCACCTGAAAGTCGATATCGACCACATTCTCGTCGCCGGTCAGCATCAGACCGGCATCCTGACCGCGCCCGACGCCAATGTCTTCACGTTGTTCGGTGGTGACCGGGATCACCTCGGCGGTGACAACCGGCCAAGGGGCAAAGTTCAGGCCCGGCTGGCCGATGCTCGAGAATTTGCCCAGAAACAGTTCGACCGACTGCTCTTCCGGTTTGACGGTATAAAAGCTTGCCATGCCCCACAGGATCGCGGCCGCAACCACGCCCAGCCCGACGGTGCCCTTGGTGAAAATCGGCCGACCGCCGCCGCCCGGGCCGCCGCTGGTGCCGCCGCCCTTGCCGCCGCGCCCGCCCATCAGGACGCGCAATTGCTCCTGACCCTTTTTCATCAGTTCGTCGATCTCGGGGATCTGTCCGCCGCCCCCCTCGGGTCGCCGACCACCGCCGCCGCCATTGTTTCCGTTGTCATCCCGGTTGCCACCGCCCCCGGACGACCCGCCGCTGCCCCATGGGCCACCGCTATTGCCAGCCATTCATCTATCCCTTTTGACGCCGCTTGCGCGGCCTTGTCTCTAACCTGTGGTCGCCGCCGCTCAATTCAAGCGCTACGCACCGGCACTTTCATCGTTACTAATTCCTCGGACATGGTCGGATGCACCGCCACGGTCCGGTCGAAATCCTCTTTCGTCGCGCCCATTTTCACCGCGATCCCGGCCAATTGGATCATCTCGCCCGCCCCGGGGGCGACGATGTGACAGCCCAGCACCTTGCCGCTGGCCTTGCTCACCACCAGCTTCATCAGCACCCGGTCGGAGCGACCGGCAAAGCTTTGCTGCATCGGCTTGAAACTGGTGGAATAGACGTCGATCTGTTCCTGCGCCGCGGCCTCTTCCTCGCTCAGCCCCACGGTGCCCATCTCGGGTTGGGTGAAGATCGCGGTCGGGATCAAGTCATGATCCACCGGCGTCGGGTTGCCCTTGAACACCGTCTCGACAAAGGCCATGCCCTCGCGGATCGCCACCGGAGTCAGATTGACCCGGTCGGTCACATCGCCAATCGCATAGACCGACGGCACCGAGGTCTGGCTATAGTCGTCGACCGTGACTTCGCCCTTGCGGCCGCGCGTGACGCCCAGCGCCTCCAGCCCCATATCGTCGGCATTGGGGGTGCGACCGGTGGCAAACATCACCTGACCGAACACCCGCTCGGTGCCATTGGTGGCCTTGATGCGAATGCCGCCATCCCCGTCGCGGGCCATCTCAAGGATATTGGTCCCCAGATGCAGATCCACGCCGCGCTGGCGCATTTCTTCGCTGACCAGACCACGCGCCTCGTCATCGAACCCGCGCAGGATCTGCGCCCCGCGATAGAATTGCGTGACCTCGACCCCCAGCCCGTTGAGGATGCCGGCGAATTCGCAAGCGATGTAGCCGCCGCCAACGATCAGGATCGATTTTGGCAGCTCTGGCAGATGGAAAATATCATTGGAGGTTATGCCCAGATCGGCCCCCGGCAGATCGGGTTTCACCGGGCGCCCACCGGTCGCCAGCAGGATATGCTTGGCGCTCTTGCGGGTGCCGTCGGCAAGTTCCACCGTATGCGGATCGACCAGCCGCGCACGCTGATCGTAGCTGTCCACCCCGGCGTTTTTCAACAGGTTGCGATAGATGCCTTCCAGCCGGTCCAGCTCGGCCTCCAGCTTGCCCCGGAACGCGGTCCAGTCAAAGCGACCGGGCGCAATGTTCCAACCATAGCTTTGCGCGTCTTCGACCATACCGGCATATTCGCTGGCGAAAACCATCAGCTTTTTGGGCACGCAGCCACGGATCACGCAGGTGCCGCCATAGCGATCTTCTTCGGCCAGCGCGACCTTGGCGCCGGTATCTCCCGCCGCCACACGCGCGGCGCGCACGCCGCCCGAACCGCCACCGATAACGAATAGATCGTAGTCAAAGCTCATGTAATCCAGCCCTCAGTCAGAAAGATCGGTGAACAGGTTCTCGCTTTCGACAAAGTCCAGCCTGTCATGTTCGATCGTGCCCTCGTTGATGTCGCGCATTTCGACCCGGCCATCGCCATAGCCGATCACGACGGTGTCACAGATATCAATGAAGAGCCCGTTTTCAACCACGCCCGGCATCTGGTTCAGCACCAGCGCCAACTGGCGCGCATTGCCGATGCGGTGCAGATGCAGATCAAGGATGAAATTGCCCTCGTCGGTGACAAACGGCGTCTCGCCATTCATCCGCAGCGTGGCGTCGCGCCCCAGCACATCCATCGAGATCAGCGTCTCTTCCACCAGCGCCTGCGTGGTCTGCCAGCCAAAGGGGATCACCTCGACCGGCAACGGGAAGGCGCCCAGCGTTTCCACCTGTTTGCCGATATCGGTGATCACCACCATCCGGTCCGAGGCGGTGGCGACGATCTTTTCCTGCAACAGCGCGCCCCCGCCGCCCTTGATCAGGTTCAGATCGCCGTCGAATTCATCCGCGCCGTCGATGGTCAGGTCAAGCCAGCGTGCCTCGTCGAGGCTGATCACCTCGATGCCGACCTCGCGGGCAAGGTCCGCAGTGCGGGTGGAGGTGGGAACACCTTTGAATTTCAGCCCATCTTCGCGCACCATCTCGCCCAGACAGCGCACCAGCCACGCGGCGGTGCTGCCGGTACCAAGGCCCACGCGCATTCCGTCTTCGACGAAATCGGCGGCCCGCCGGGCGGCGACGAATTTGGCCTTGTCGATGGGGGACAGTTCTCCGGTCATGGCAGCCTCTTTGTCACAGGGTCTGGCGACTTATAGGCAATACGCCCCACTTCTGCGAGGGCTATTCGTCGCCATTCTTCCCCCATCCAGCCCCCATCCGACACCGGGCGCGCCCCACTAAGGGCGCTGCGGCTGATAGAAATCCGAGGTCTTGTCGCGCCCCGCCAGCCACCAGCCCGATTGTGCCGGCCATGTGCTGTAGTCGGCGTCATGGCCCAGCGCCTGCGCCGCATGAAGCGCCCACATCGGATCCACCAGCGCCTCGCGCCCGATGGCGATCAGATCGGCCTGCCCCGCCGCCAAAATCTCCTCGGCCTGCTGCGGATGGGTGATCAGGCCGACCGCCATGGTTTGCATCCCGGCCTCGCGCCGGACCACGTCGGCATAGGGCACCTGAAACCCCGGTTGCCGCTTGCCGCCGCCACTGGCGGTCGCCGCCCCCGCAATCCCCGAGGAAGAGCAATCCATCACATCGACGCCCAGCGCCTTGAGCCGTTTCGCCAGTTCCACCGTATCGGGCAAGGTCCAGCCCTCGGGGTCGCCATCAACGGCAGAGGTGCGAAAGAACACCGGCAGATCCTCGGGCCATGTCGCGCGCACCGCCTGCGCCACCTCCAGCGCCAGCCGCATCCGCCCTTCAAGGTCGCCGCCATAGGCGTCGCTGCGCCGGTTCGACAGCGGCGACAGAAACGAATGGATCAGATAGCCATGCGCGCCGTGGATCTCGACGATCTTGTAGCCTGCGGCCAAAGCCCGGCGGGTGGCGGCGATGAAGTCCTCGATCAGCTCGCCGATGTCATTCTCGCTCAGCGCATGGGGCATCGGCCAGCCTTCGGCCACCGGGATTTCCGAGGGGCCAACCGGGGTCCACGGCATGTCGCCGCGGGCAATATCCGCGTCAGTCAACGGCCCGTTGCCGAACCAGGGCCGCTGCATCCCCGACTTGCGCCCGGCGTGGCCGAGTTGCACCGCCGGAATCGCCCCGTGGGACAACGCGAACTGCGCCACCCGCGCATGGCCGATGATCTGGCTGTCGCACCACAGACCGGCACAGCCATGGGTAATACGACCCGCTTTCTGTACAGCCGTCGCCTCGGTAAAGACGATCCCGGCGCCGCCCGTTGCGAAACGGCCGAGGTTGACCATATGCCAGTCCTCCAGATGTCCCTCATGCGCCGCATATTGGCACATCGGCGAAATCACCACGCGGTTGCGGGCGGTAACGCCGCGCAGGGTGAACGGGCGGAACAGGTGCGGCGTATCGGTCATCGTTTCGGGCATGGGGCCTCCGGGGGGGTGCATCGCGCGCACGCTATCCCCGGCGCGCCTGCGGTGCAATCGGTGTCACAGATGACTTGTTTCCGATCGGAAATGTCGCTTTGGTGCAGCCGACGCACGCCCCGCTTCGAGTACGACAGGGGCATCCACCGCAAAGGATCGGCCACCCGATGTTTCTTTCAGTCTTTGACATGTTCAAGGTGGGCGTCGGCCCCTCCTCGTCGCACACGATGGGGCCAATGGTCGCCGCCGCACGGTTTCTTGACCTGATGCGCGCCTCACCGTTCGAGTTTTCCGGTCTGCGCGCCTCGCTGCATGGCTCGCTCGCCTTTACCGGGGTCGGCCATGCCAGCGACCGCGCCACCATTCTCGGGCTCGCCGGAGTCGTGCCCGAAACCTATGACGCGGACAAGGCCGAGACGGCGCTGGCCGCGATCAGCGCGGACAAGGTGATCCATCACGACGATCTGGGCGATCTGCGTTTCGATCCGAAACATGATCTGATCTTTGACTATGACCAAACCTTGCCGGGTCATGCCAACGGCATGATCCTGATGGCGACCGACCCGCAAGGCGACGTGATCCTGCAACAGGTCTATTACTCCATCGGCGGTGGGTTCGTGCTGAGCGAAGAAGAACTGGCCGAAGGGCGCGACACCGACCAAGGTCCGCCAGTCCCCTACCCGTTCAAATCTGCGCTCGAAATGCTGGAAATGGCCCGTGCAAGGGGCAAGAGCATTGCGGAGCTAAAACGCGCCAACGAAGTCTCGCGCGGCGGCCCCGAGCGGCTGAGCAGCGGCAGCGCCCGGATCTGGGAGGTGATGAACGCCTGTATCGAACGCGGGCTTGCGGCACGCGGCATCTTGCCCGGCGGGCTGAACCTGAAGCGGCGAGCGCATGATATCCATGTCGCGCTGCAAGCGGAATACGGCATGAACCTGACCGCGCCGCATACCATCAACGACTGGATTGCCGTCTATGCCCTTGCGGTGAACGAAGAGAACGCCGCCGGGGGTCAGGTGGTGACCGCGCCGACCAATGGCGCGGCGGGTGTGGTGCCTGCGGTGATCCGCTATTGGCTTGATCATGTGCCCGGGGCCAGCGCCGCGCGGATCGAGGAGTTTCTGCTCACCGCCGCCGCGATCGGCGGGCTGGTGAAATACAACGCCTCGATCTCGGGGGCCGAGGCCGGCTGTCAAGCCGAGGTCGGCAGCGCCGCTGCCATGGCCGCCGCCGGGCTTTGCGCGGTGATGGGGGGAACCCCCGCGCAGATCGAGAACGCCGCCGAGATCGCGCTAGAGCATCATCTGGGCATGACCTGTGATCCGGTGAAAGGATTGGTGCAGGTGCCCTGTATCGAACGCAACGGGCTCGGCGCGATCAAGGCGGTGAGCGCGGCCAGCCTTGCCCTGCGCGGCGACGGCAGCCATTTTGTCCCGCTCGACGCCTGTATCGAGACCATGCGCCAGACCGGCGAAGACATGAGCGAGAAATACAAGGAGACCTCGCTCGGCGGCTTGGCGGTGAATGTGCCGAACTGTTGACGGGCGCGGGACGCGCCGACTTGGATGCCTTCCTTTGACAAGGTGTCGCCCGAGACAAGGTTGCGCCCGGCGGCACGCCGGGCTGCCCCCCGGCAGGCGCAGCCCTACCTACTTTATGCCCCACCTTAGTATACTGTGCCCCATCCCCTTTGCTTACTTGCACTGTTAAGCGCTGCTCCCTAGCGTGGCGCGCATGACCAAAGACCGGCCCGTTCTGGGTATCCTTTTGATGCTGGGGTTCTGCCTGCTCGCGCCGCTGGGTGACGCCGTGGCCAAGCTGTTGGGCGCGACCATGTCGCTGGGTCAACTGGTGCTGGTGCGCTTTGTGATCCAAGCGGCGCTGCTGATCCCGCTGGTGATCGCCACCGGACGGTTGTGGCGGATGCGCGGGCGGATCCTGTGGCTAACCGCGCTGCGCACCGGGCTGCATATCGGCGGCATCACCTGCATGTTCACCGCGCTGAAATACCTGCCGCTGGCGGATGCCATCGCCATCGCCTTTGTCATGCCCTTTCTGATGCTGCTGTTGGGCAAGCTCGTGTTGGGCGAAGAGGTTGGCCTACGCCGACTTGTCGCTTGCGCCGTGGGGTTCTGCGGCACCTTGCTGGTGATTCAACCCAGTTTCGCCGAGGCCGGCTGGCCCGCCCTGTTCCCGCTGGGGGTCGCGGTCTTTTTCGCGCTGTTCATTCTGGTCACCCGGCAACTGGCCAAGGACACCGATCCGATCGGATTGCAAGCCATCAGCGGTGTGATGGCCACGGTGGTTCTATTGCCAATCGTGCTGATCGGGGATCGCGCCGGGATCGCGCCGCTTGCGCTTGCCATGCCCAGCGGTGGCGACTGGCTCTTGCTGGCCGCGATCGGCGGTATCGGCACCGGCGCGCATCTGCTGATGACCTGGTCGCTGCGCTATGCTCCAGCCTCGACACTGGCCCCGATGCAATATCTTGAGATCCCCTTTGCCACCGCCTTTGGCTGGCTGATCTTTCGCGACCTGCCCGACGGGCTGGCTGGCCTCGGCATTTGCATCACCGTCGGCGCCGGCCTTTATATCGTCATGCGCGAACGCGCCGTGGCCCGGGCGCTGGCGCGGGTGGAACGGCGTCCGGGGCAAGCGCCCGTGTGACCGCCGCCAAGGCATCGCGCGGCACGATGACCAAAAGGCCCGGACCGTCGGTTTCGATCCGCACCACACCGGTCGTCGCCCGGTTCGAGGTGCCGATGCGCCCGTCCGGCGACATCTCGAGCCCATCAATCGGCCAGTCCAACCCCTGCGACCGCCCGGTCACCGCCCGCATCGGAAACAGCGAGACGACCGCTCCGGGCGCCAGATCCAGCGTTAGGCTGGGCGGGGCATGAAACACCACTTCGCTGGCACCCAGCAAGATGCAGGGCCGTTCGGGATAGCGGACCAGCACGTTGAAGGCCGCCAACTGGTGATCCACCCGCGCCCCGAGAAACCCCACGGCCAGCATCACAGGGGCCGAGACCGAGCGCAGCGTCTTGTCAAAATCCGTGCTCATCTGTTCCCGGATCGGAAACAACCGGTCGGACGGAATGCGATCCAGATCGACCCGCGCGAGGGAGTCAAAGTCGCCAAACACCGCTTCGGGCATATATCCTGCCGCAAGCGCCGCCCCGGCCCCGCCATCGGCCGCAATCAGCGCCGGAGCAAGCGCCAGCGCTGTTTCCAGATCGTCGACACCGAGCGCCCCCCCGCCGATCAGGGTAACCGGGAGAGAGGACTGTACAATTACCTGATTCATGGTGACATTAATGGGCGTTTTGGAAACAGATCACAATCTAGCCACAAAATGATACGGTGATTGGCACAGATTCGGGCCGAATTTGTCCACTGGCGGGTGTTAGGTCAGTTCAATAATACTGAAAAGGACGAGCAGCCTATGGTACAGAGTAACAAGGTGTTGACCGTTTCCTACGGCACGTTTTCGTGCACGCTGGAAGGATTCGAAGACTCATTCGATACCATGACGGCGATCGCGGAATATTTCCGCGACCTCGCCTCGGATGACCGATATTTCGGGGCCGAACCGCCGCAGCCCGATACCGAGATGCTTGCCCGCATCGCCGAGCGGGAGGTCTCTCGCCATGTCGAGGCTCGCCGCGAAGGATCGGGTTATGTGCTGCGCACCGCCCAGGCCGGGATTCCCGCCGCCCTCACCGGCGCCGCATCGGCCCCTGCCCCCACAGACACCCCCGCAGACGCCGCTGTAGCCGCCCCTGTAGACACGCCCGTATCTGCACCGGCCCCGCAGGCAAAAGAGGCCCAGCCGGTTGCCGAGGACACCCTTTCGACGACAACCGAGACGGAAGCCCAAACGGCGGCCCAGACGGAAGCCTGCGCCGAACCTGCACCGGTACAGGACGCAACACAGGTCGTAGAACAGGAAACCCCTGAGGTCGACGCCCCCGAGATCGAAACACCGGCCGAGACGGTGGATGTTCCCGCCGCCCCGACCGCGACGCAAACCGACGAGGAGGAGGCCGCCGAGATCGACGAGATCGAGAGCGACATCCAGGTCGAAGCTGAGCACGTCGAGGACGAGAACGACACGGTCGAGCCTGACGTACTGGACGCCGAGCTGGTCACCCCCGAAGTCGCCACCGACCCTGACAGCATCGCCGCCAAGCTTCGCCGCATCCGCGCCGTGGTGTCGCGCAACGACGCATCTTCGGTCGAACTCGACTATAGCGAAGACGAACATTTCGAAGACAGCCTGGCCGCCGCTCCGACTGAGGAGGCCGTTGAGCAGGCCGACTCGTTCGAGGACGACTCGTATGAAGAGGACGCGTTTGAGGACGACGACGAAGCCGAGCTGGAAGACGAAGACGACGCCTTCGAGACCGACGCCGAAGATGACTTTGATGACGATGCCGTTGAAGACGAGATCCAGCACGAAGAAAAGCCGGCCGAGGCCGTTGCACAGGATCAGGACGCAGACAGCATTGACGAGATCGATCCGCGCCGCGCCGCCCGGCTGCGCCGTCGCATGGCCCGCGCGCAAAAAGCCGCCGAAGCCGAGGCTGCCGCAAGCGCCGAAGCCGAACTGCAAGCCCGCGCAGCCCGCGACGTGGAATTCGCACCGAACGCCGACGACACCGCCCTGTTCGCCGATCTCGAGTCCCTGCCGGAAGACAAGGACCTCTCTGCGCCCGGCCACAACATGCTGAGCGGGATCAGCGGCCGGGGCGCAAACCGCCGCCGCCATCCGCATGTGATGACCGTCAAGCGCGACGCCTATGACGCCGCCGCGGACAAGATAGCAGAAGACGCCGAAGTGGCTGCGCCTGTTGCTACCACGCGCCCGATCGTTCCCAGCGTGGACTTGCCGCCCAGCACCCTGCCCGAGGAGGACGAGGACGAGCTGATGCGCGAACTGGCCGAGGTCGAGGCCGAACTGCGCGGCAACAGCTACACTGCCCAAACCGCCACCCCGGTGGAACAAACCGCGCAAGATGACGACGACCAAGACGACGACGACGACGACATCGACTACACGGCACAACCGGCGCAGGCCCCGGCCGAAGACGACGGCTCTGACCTGTCGCGCCTGATGGCGGCTGTCGGCGAAAAGCTGGATGCGCCCGAGGCCGCAAACACACGCGAAACCTATTCGCATCTGCGCGCCGCCGTCGCCGCCACCCAGGCCGAACGCTCTGCCGGTGGCAGCGTCGACACCAACCCCGACGCCGCCGCCTATCGCGAAGACCTTGCCCGCGTGGTTCAGCCGCGCCGCCCCCGCCCCGGTGCCAGCCGCCGGCCGCGTCCCGAGGCCGCCGAACAAGGCAAGCCCGCGCCGCTCAAGCTGGTGGCCGAGCAACGGGTCGACAAACTGGCGGCCACGACCGGTCCGGTACGCCCGCGCCGCGTCGCCACCCCGGTCCAAGAACCTATCGCCACGGGTATCGACGACGGCTTTGCCGCTTTCGCCGACGAGATGGGGGTGCAGGATCTGCCCGAGCTTCTGGAAGCCGCCGCAGCCTATATGCAGTTCGTCGAGGGCCGCGACCAGTTCACCCGCCCGCAGCTGATCCACAAGGCGCGCGAAGTAGCCGAGGATGAATTCAGCCGCGAGGACGGTCTGCGTTCCTTCGGGATGCTGCTGCGTCAGGGCAAGATCGTGAAAACCGAAAACGGGCGTTTCGTCGCCTCGCACGAAATCGGGTTCCAGCCTGCCTCACGCGCGGCGGGCTGAGACGACAGCGATCCAAGTTTCGCTGCGCGGCACCACCATCGCCGCGCAACACCTGGGGGAAAAGGCAGGCCAGTGGCCTGCCTTTTCATTTGCGCCCCCTCACTTTCATTTGCGCCCCCTCACAATGATCAACGCTTTGGGCCAGGACCCGCAACCACCGCAGTCCCCAGCCCCGATCAGACCCCGCGACGACAAAGGGCGGACCCGAAGGTCCGCCCCTGTCACGTATTAAGACAAGTCGCTTTTAACGCTGCGGCACCATGCAATCCTCAGTGCGCGGTTGCCCCGACACCACCCCCGGTGGGCATCGCGGCGGCGCGGGCGGCGGCGGCCTCTTCCTCGGCCGCCTCGTCCCAATCCACCGGTTCAGGCTCGCGCACCAGCGCAAGTTTCAGCACCTCGGAGACGTGACTGACGGGGATGATCTCCAACCCCTCTTTCACGTTGTCGGGGATGTCCGGCAGATCCTTTTCGTTTTCCTGCGGGATCAGCACCGTCTTGACGCCACCACGCAGCGCCGCGAGCAGTTTCTCCTTAAGCCCGCCAATGGCGGTCGCGTTGCCGCGCAGGGTGACCTCGCCGGTCATGGCGATATCCTTGCGCACCGGGATCTTGGTCAACACCGAGACGATCGCCGTCACCATCGCCAGCCCCGCCGAGGGCCCGTCCTTGGGGGTGGCGCCATCGGGCACGTGCACGTGAATATCCCAGCGATCAAAGCGCGGCGGCTTGATGCCAAGTTGCGGACTGACCGAGCGGACATAGGACGCCGCCGCTTCGATCGATTCCTTCATCACATCGCCCAGCTTGCCGGTGGTCTTCATCCGGCCCTTGCCCGGCAGGCGCAACGCCTCGATCGACAGCAACTCGCCGCCGACGCTGGTATAGGCCAACCCGGTGACAACGCCGATCTGATCCTCTTTCTCGGCCAAGCCAAAGCGATACTTGGGCACGCCGAGAAACTCGTCGAGGTTGTCGGCGGTGACGACGACGCTTTCGGCCTGTTTCCGGATGATCTGGGTCAGCGCCTTGCGGCAGATCTTGGCGATCTCGCGTTCCAGGTTCCGCACCCCGGCCTCGCGGGTATAGGTGCGAAGGATCGCCCGCAGCGCCTCGTCGGTCAGGGTG
This sequence comes from Antarcticimicrobium sediminis, assembly GCF_004348975.1. Lineage (GTDB taxonomy): Bacteria > Pseudomonadota > Alphaproteobacteria > Rhodobacterales > Rhodobacteraceae > Antarcticimicrobium > Antarcticimicrobium sediminis. The sequence continues at coordinate 294,342 of NZ_SMFP01000001.1, forward strand.
AATTCCTTGGCCTTGAGCCCGTGATTCTTGATCTGCTTCGGGATCAGGTGCGCCTTGGCGATCTCGTGCTTTTCATCCTCGGTATAGCCGGACAGCGGAATGATCTCCATCCGATCCAGCAACGGCCCGGGCATGTTATAGGTGTTGGACGTGGTCAGGAACATCACGTTCGACAGATCGTATTCCACCTCAAGATAGTGGTCCACGAAGGACGAGTTCTGTTCCGGGTCCAGCACCTCCAGCATGGCGCTGGCCGGGTCGCCACGGAAATCCTGACCCATCTTGTCGATCTCGTCGAGCAGGATCAGCGGATTGGTGGTCTTGGCCTTTTTCAGCGCCTGAATGATCTTGCCCGGCATCGAGCCGATATAGGTTCGGCGGTGACCGCGAATCTCGCTCTCGTCGCGCACCCCACCCAGAGAAATCCGGATGAATTCACGCCCGGTGGCGCGCGCCACCGATTTCCCCAGCGAGGTTTTGCCGACGCCCGGAGGGCCGACAAGGCACATGATCGGGCCCTTGAGCTTTTTCGAGCGCTGTTGCACCGCGAGGTATTCGACGATCCGTTCCTTGACCTTTTCCAGACCATAGTGATCGGCGTCGAGGATCTCCTCGGCGCGGGTCAGGTCTTTTTTCACGCGGGATTTGACGCCCCACGGGATCGACAGCATCCAGTCGAGATAGTTGCGCACCACGGTGGCCTCGGCCGACATGGGCGACATGTTCTTAAGCTTTTTCAGCTCGCCCTCGGCCTTTTCGCGGGCCTCTTTGCTCAGCTTGGTCTCGGCGATACGGGTTTCCAGCTCGGCAATTTCGCCTTCGCCCTCTTCGCCGTCGCCCAGCTCCTTCTGAATGGCCTTCATCTGCTCATTCAGATAATATTCGCGCTGGGTCTTCTCCATCTGGCTCTTGACCCGGGTCTTGATCTTTTTCTCGACCTGCAGAACGCTCATCTCGCCCTGCATCAGGCCATAGACCTTTTCCAGCCGCTCCGAGATCGACAGCGTTTCCAGCAGCTCCTGCTTGCGATCCACCTCGATGCCCAGATGACCTGCGATCAGATCGGCGAGCTTGGTCGGATCGGCAGATTCGCCCACGGCGGTCAGCGCCTCTTCGGGGATGTTCTTGCGCACTTTGGCATAGCGCTCGAACTCATCCACCACGGTGCGCAGCAGCGCCTCGGTCGTGGTCACGTCGCCCGGCATCTCGGTCAGGTACTCGGCGCGCGCCTCGAAGAAGGAGTCGTTTTCCAGATATTCGGTGATGCGCACACGCGCCTGGCCCTCGACCAGCACCTTGACGGTACCATCGGGCAATTTCAGCAATTGCAGCACGTTGGCCAGAACACCGGCCTTGTAAATGCCGTCAATATCGGGATCGTCCTCGGCCGGGTCGATCTGGCTCGACAGCAGGATCTGCTTGTCGTCGGCCATCACCTCTTCCAGCGCCCGGACAGATTTTTCCCGCCCCACAAAAAGCGGCACGATCATGTGAGGGAACACCACGATGTCACGCAGCGGCAGCACGGGATAGGAAGAATTGAGAGGCTCTTGCATGCTCGGTCCTTATTCTTGGCAAGACGCCCGGCCCCTGAATCAGGCAGCACAACGCGTCTCCTCTTATGGAGTAGTAATCTGGGGCACATACCCCGGGGTTTCAAGCGCGCATTGCTGTCATTGGCCCTCATCACGCCCCCGACGGGCCCGCCTTTGTCGCCTCTGGCTCGCTCAGGCGGGGACTGCTAGGGATAAGGTTCTGGTATAAGCAGAGTTGGACGGGATCGCGACAGATGGCCGACAGGCTTCACCCCAAACACGGAAACCGGGCGCAGCGGCTGCGCATGCTGGCATTATTGGCCGGGCCGCTGGTGATGCTGGCGGCCTGGCTGTCGCCGGCCCCGGCGGGGATGACGCTGCCGGCGTGGTGGCTGTCCGGGCTGACCGCATGGATGGTGATCTGGTGGATCAGACAGGCCGCCCCGCTGCCCGCGACGGCGTTGCTGCCGATTCCGGTGATGTCGGGGTTGGGAATTGCCCCGGTAGCCACGGTGACGGCGCAATACGGCAACCCGCTGATCTTTCTTTTTCTGGGCGGCTTCATGATCGCGGCGGCGATGCAATGCCACGGGTTGCACCGGCGCATCGCGCTGAGCATCGTGGCGGCGATGGGGGCGGCGCCGCGCCGCATTCTGCTGGGCTTCATGCTGGCCACGGCGGTGCTGTCGATGTGGATTTCCAACACCGCCAGCACGGTGATGATGTTCGCCGTCGCCCTGCCGGTGATCGAGCTGATCGGCGCCCGCACCTCTGATGGCGAGACGGCGCGCCGCTTTGGCGTGGCGCTGATGCTGTCGGTGGCCTATTCCGCCTCGATCGGCGGGGTCGGCACGCTGATCGGCACACCGGGCAACGCGCTGCTGGCCAGCGTCCTGAGCAGCAGCTACGGGATCGAGCTGGGCTTTGGCCGCTGGATGATGATCGGCGTGCCGGTGGCTGTGGTGATGCTGGCGATCTGCTATCTGCTGCTGACCCGCGCCCTGTTCCATTTCGGCGATCTTGACGCCGCCGGAGCCGAAGCTGTGATCGCCGAGGAGCGCCGCGCGCTGGGGCCGATGCGCCGCCCCGAACGCCGCGTCGCCGGGGTGTTCGCCCTGGCCGCGTTTGGTTGGATGTTTCGCGGCGTACTGGGCCTGCCGCTGGACGACGCCGGCATTGCCATCGCTGCCGCCATCGCGGTCTTTGTCCTGCCTGCAGGCGACGGATCGGGCGCGCGTCTGCTGGACTGGCGACACACCAGCACGGTGCCCTGGGGCATCCTGCTGCTGCTTGGCGGCGGGCTTGCGCTGGCCGCCGGGTTCGAGCGCACCGGGCTTGCCAACTGGATCGGCGGCGGCTTTTCCGGGCTGGCCGAGGTGCCGCTCTGGGTGCTGGTTCTGGCGGTGGCGGGGGTCACGCTGATGATCACCGAAGTGACCTCGAACACCGCCGTCACCGCCACCTTTCTACCCATCCTCGGCGCGGTCGCCACCGGCATGGGATTGCCGGTGGAATGGCTGATGGTGCCCGTGGCGCTGGCCTCGTCCATGGCCTTCATGATGCCGGTCGCCACGCCCCCCAACGCCATCGTGTTCGGCTATGAGGGGCTGCACATGGGCGACATGATCCGCGCCGGGATCTGGTTGAACCTGATCGCGACGCTGGTGATCACCGCCGCGATGTGGCTGGTGGCGCGGTGGGCGCTGGGGCTCTGAGCCGGGCGGGTTGCGCCCTCCTCCGACCCGGCCCCCCTCACACCCGAATGATGTCGCCCTTGAGCGCATAGGCGATGGCAAGCACATCGTTGCGCGTGCCCTCGTCGATGCCATGCGCGGCCAGCGTGGCCATGATGTCGTCGGTCGCGGACATATATTCCTCGGCGCTGATGTTCATGCCGCGATGGGTCTCCACCATGCTGCGCCCGGAATAGACCTCGGGCCCGCCGCTGCCGGCGCAGAGAAAATCGCTGAGCTGCTGCGAGACCGCCGCCAGATTGTCCGGATCGTCGCGATAGGGCAGAAACCGGGCCTGGATCACCGGGTTGTTCATATGCGCCTCGACCACGTCGGTAACGATGGCTTTGATCCCGGCACCGCTGCCAAGGCGTTCGTACAGACTGCGTTCCATTGTCGTCCTCCTGAGGTCCGGTCCTGTTCGCAACATCGCGGCGTGGGCCCTTTGCCCAAGCGCCGCCGGTGTCCCATGGCAACGATTCTACCCAGCCCCCTCGCGCCGTGATAGTACAGGAACTGTACTAGTCGGGACGTGCCGGCGGCTCTGTGCCGGACGGATGCAGGAGGGCGCGCGGATGAGCCAGACAGGATACCGGCAGTTCTGCCCGGTCGCGATGGCGGCAGAGGTGCTGTGCACCCGCTGGACGATGGTGCTGTTGCGCGAGCTGATCGCCGGGTCGACCCGGTTCAACGAGCTGCGCCGCGGGGTGCCACGGATGTCGCCCAGCCTGTTGTCACGCCGCCTGCGCGAGTTGGAAGAGGCGGGCATCGTCACCCGCCACCCGGTGCCGGAACAGCCCGAGGTTCTGGAATACCGGCTGACCGAGGCCGGGCGCGAGCTGCGCCCGGTGATCGAGGCGTTCGGCTTCTGGGGGCAGCGCTGGGTCGAATCGCGCCCCTCGCTGGAAAACCTCGACCCCTCGCTACTGATGTGGGACATGCGCCGCGGTCTGAACCCTGCCCCGCTGCCGGACCGGCGCATCGTGGTTCAGGTCTGCTATCCAGAGCTGGCGACGTCCAAACGCGACTGGTGGCTGGTGGTCGAGGCCGATGGCACGGTCGATCTGTGCCAGTCGCCTCCGGGCTTTGATGTCGACCTATACGTGACCACCGATCTGCGCACCATGACCGCGATCTGGATGGGGCTGACCACGGTGTCGGACGCCGCCGACAAGATCACATATGACGGCGATCCCGCCCTTGGACGCAGCATGCAGGGCTGGCTGGGCCTCAGCCCGTTTGCCGGTGAACGCAAGCGGGTGCCCTGAGCCAGCCCAAACTCACAACGGTTCGATATCACCCTGTTCGCGCTGTGCATGGAACTCTGCCTGCCAAGCGGTAAAGCGCCCCTCGGAAATCGCGTCGCGCATAGCCTGCATCAGATCCTGATAGTATTGCAGGTTGTGCCATGTCATCAGCATCGAGCTGATGATCTCGTGGCTGCGGAACACGTGGTGCAGATAGGCGCGCGAATAGTTGCGACACGCCGGGCAGCTACAGTGTTCATCCAGCGGGCGCGGATCGTCCTGATGGCGGGCGTTCTTGATGTTGAGCACGCCACGGCGGGTGAACACCTGCCCGGTGCGCCCCGAGCGCGACGGCAGCACGCAATCCATCATATCGACCCCGCGCGCCACCGCGCCGACGATATCGTCGGGTTTGCCCACCCCCATCAGGTAACGCGGGCGATCCTGCGGCAGCGTGTCGGGGGCATAATCGAGGCAATCGAACATCGCCTCCTGCCCCTCGCCCACCGCCAACCCGCCGATGGCATATCCCTCGAAGCCGATCGCCTTGAGCGCCTCGGCGCTTTCCTCGCGCAGGTCACGCTCCAGCCCGCCCTGCTGGATGCCGAACAGCGCGTAACCGGGCCGGTCGCCAAAGGCGTCACGCGAGCGTTCGGCCCAACGCATCGACAGGCGCATCGAGTCTGCGATCCGGTCGCGCTCGGCGGGCAGCGCCGGGCATTCGTCGAAACACATCACGATGTCCGAGCCCAAAAGCCGCTGGATCTCCATCGAGCGTTCCGGGGTAAGATGGTGCTTTGAGCCGTCGACATGGGATTTGAAGGTGACCCCCTCTTCGGTCAGCTTGCGCAGAGAGGCGAGGCTCATCACCTGAAAGCCGCCCGAATCCGTCAGGATCGGCTTGGACCAGTTCATGAACTTGTGCAGCCCGCCCAGCCGGTCGATGCGCTCGGCCGTGGGGCGCAGCATCAGGTGATAGGTATTGCCCAACAGAATGTCGGCGCCGGTCGCCGCCACGCTTTCGGGCATCATCGCCTTGACCGTTGCCGCCGTGCCCACCGGCATGAAGGCCGGCGTGCGGATCTGGCCCCGGGGCGTGTCGATCACACCGCTGCGGGCCTTGCCGTCGGTGGCGTTGAGCTGAAAGGAAAATCGTTTCGTCATCGCGCCGGGCCTTTCTGTGCGGGGCCTTTCTGTGTTGCGACCGGTTTTGCGGCAAAGCCGGCGCGCTGGCAAGGCCCCGGTGCCTGCGCGCCTTGCCCCCGCGCCCTCTCTTGCTGACCTCATTGGCGCGGGCCATCACTTTGGCTCTGACCCGGACCGGCGCAGCCCGCCCTTGACCGAACCCGGTGACACCTGCGACCCTGCCCTCGGACAGGCAACGCCAGATGCCCCCTTGCGCGGCCCCGACAAACCGCTAGGGAGGCGTCAAAGCGCAGGACAGCAAAGGGCCCGCCGCCATGACCGATTCCCCCGACACCCCCAATCCGCTGACCTTTGGTTGGGAGGAGTGGATTTCACTGCCCGCGCTGGGTCTTCCCGCGATCAGCGCCAAGATCGACACCGGTGCGCGCACCTCGGCGCTACATGCCTATGATATCGAGGTTTTTGGCCCCTCCACCGCACCCAAGGTCCGCTTTTCGGTGCACCCGATCCCGGGCCGCAACGATCTGGAGATCCCCTGTTCGGCCCTGATCACCGACCGGCGCGAGGTAACCTCGTCGAACGGTGAATCCGAGCTGCGCTATGTCATCACCACAGCGCTGGAGGTCGCGGGCCAGTCCTGGCCGATCGAGATCACGCTGACCGACCGCTCTGGCATGACCAACCGCATGTTGCTGGGTCGTCAGGCGCTCACCGACCATATCTCGATCGTGCCCACCGAACGGCACCTGCAACCCGAGTTGAGCCATGATGTCTATCACTCGGCACGGGTCCGTCAGGCCGCCCCCAAGCGCGCCCTGCGCATCGCCGTGATGAGCCGCGAGGACAATTATTCCACCCGCCGTCTGGTCGAAGCCGGCGAGGCGCGCGGCCATTCGGTCGAGGTGATCGATACCACGCGCTGTTACATGACGATCAACGCGCTGGCACCCGAGGTGCATTATGACGGCCAGCGCCTGCCGCGCTATGACGCGGTGATCCCGCGCATCGGGGCCTCGATCACCCCCTATGGCACCGCCGTGATCCGCCAGTTTGAAACCATCGGAACCTATTGCATCAACGGCAGCGCCGGCATCACCGCCAGCCGCGACAAGCTGCATGCGCATCAGGTGCTGGCGCGGCACAAGATCGGCATGCCGACGACGGCCTTTGCCGCCTCGCCCAAGGACACCAGCAATCTGATCGGGCTGGTCGGCGGTGCGCCGCTGATCGTAAAGCTGCTGGAAAGCACACAGGGCAAAGGCGTGGTTCTGGCCGAGACCACCAAGGCCGCCGAATCCGTGATCTCGGCCTTTCGCGGGTTGCGGGCAAACTTCCTTGTGCAGCATTTCATCAAGGAGGCTGCGGGCGAAGATGTGCGCTGTCTGGTGATCGGCGGCAAGGTGGTGGCGGCGATGAAACGCACCGGGGCGGATGGTGATTTCCGCTCCAACCTGCATCAGGGTGGGCAGGCCAGCATTGCCCGCATCACCAAACCCGAGCGCGAGGCTGCCGTGCGCGCCGCCAAGGCGTTCGGGTTGAACATGGCCGGTGTCGACCTGCTGCGCAGTGATGACGGTCCCAAGGTGCTGGAGGTCAACTCCTCGCCCGGGTTCGAGGGAATCGAACGCGCCACCGGCAAGGATCTGGTCGGCAAACTCTATGACGAGATCGAGCAGAGAGTCCGCCCCGGACCGGTGCCGCGCCGCAAACGCCCCGGTTAAGATCGCGCCCTCTGGACGCCCGGCGCAGTATTCCCTATATAATTGCTCAGGAAAAGACACCGAGGCCCATATGACCAAATCTCCCGAACCGCTGGAAGGCGCGCCGTTGATCGCGCCATCGACCGTCGATCACCCGCTTTACGAGCAGATCGTCGAAGCCTGCCGGACGGTCTATGACCCTGAAATCCCTGTCAATATATACGAACTCGGGTTGATCTACACGATTGAGATCAACGACCAGAGCGAGGTGCGCGTGATCATGACGCTGACCGCGCCGGGCTGCCCGGTGGCTGGCGACATGCCAGGTTGGGTCGCAGATGCGATCGAACCGATCGCCGGCGTCAAGCAGGTGGATGTGGAACTGAGCTGGGAACCGCCCTGGGGCATGGAAATGATGAGCGACGAAGCCCGGCTGGAGCTGGGCTTTATGTAACGTTCTGAACGGGCGACCCGGATTTCGGGCTGTCCTTTTCGCCCTACCCCCTTGAGAGCGGCCACCGGGCCGACTAGGTTAAACATGAAGGAGACGCACATGTTTGGCATACCCGGCAAGCAAGCCGTCACGATGACCCCCAGCGCTGCGGCGCAAATCGCCAAACTGATGGACAAGGCCGGCCATGCCGGGTTGCGCATCGGCGTCAAAAAGGGCGGCTGCGCGGGCATGGAATACACCATGGCCTATGTGGACGCGACCGACCCCAACGACGAGGTGGTCGAGCAGGATGGCGCGCGGGTGATGATCGCCCCGATGGCGCAGATGTTCCTGTTCGGAACCGAGATCGATTATGAGGTGAACCTGCTGGAAGCCGGGTTCAAATTCAACAACCCCAACGTCTCTGAGGCCTGCGGCTGCGGCGAATCCATCAAGTTCAAGGATTCGCCCGATCCGACAGAATCTGAAGCAGACTCCGGGGCTGAATCCGGGGCCGACGCCTAGATCCACAACGAGGCTGCCCGACCTATTGGGGCGCCCCGATGCGCCCGCGCGATGCGGGGCATCCCGCCTGACGGGCGAACGCGCGCCTGTCCAATTGTCTCCGCCCTCCCCCGATGTTAGGACAGATCGGAACACAGTACAGGGGGTCGGGAATGCGGCAGAAAATGGCGGCTGGTAACTGGAAGATGAACGGCACGAGCGCCTCGCTCGACGCCTTGCAGGCCTTGGCCAAGGCCCACCCGGCCCCCGGTTGCGAAATCCTGATCTGCCCCCCGGCCCCCCTGATCCACCGCGCAGCCCAAAGCGCCGCCGGCACCGCCATCACCATCGGCGGACAGGATTGCCACAGCGCACCCTCTGGCGCCCATACCGGCGATACCAGCGCCGAGATGCTGCGGGACGCTGGCGCGCGCTATGTCATCCTTGGCCATTCAGAGCGGCGCAGCGATCACCACGAAACCAGCGCCGAGGTGCGCGCCAAGGCCCGTCTGGCGATGGAAACCGGGCTTGCCACGATTATCTGCGTCGGCGAGACCCTGACCCAGCGCGAAGCCGCCAATACGCTCGACATCATCGGCGGGCAGCTGTCGGAATCGGTTCCCGATCTGGCCACCGGCGAAAATCTCGTCATCGCCTATGAACCGATCTGGGCCATCGGCACCGGCAAGATCCCGACCATGGCCCAGATCGGCGAAGTGCATGATTTCCTGCGTACCCGGCTTGAGGCGCGCTTTGGTCCCGGCGTCGGCCGCTCGGTCCGGCTGCTCTATGGCGGCTCGGTCAAGGGCAACAATGCCGCCGAGATCTTTGCCGTGCCCAATGTGGACGGGGCGCTGGTGGGCGGTGCCAGTCTGACGGCAGAGGATTTCTCGCCCATCATCACGGCGCTTGACGCCGCCTGATCGCCACAACTCAGAACAACACGCTACCAAGACACCAAAACGCGCCGCAGGGATCCACCCCGCGGCGCGTTTCATGTTCAGGTGTGCTCCCGTGATACGTGCTTACTCGGCGCCCTTACTCGGCGGCGGTCGCGTCGGCCGCGCTCAACTCGCCGGTTGCGATCTGTTCGCGCTCGATTGATTCGAACAGCGCTTTGAAATTGCCCTCGCCAAAGCCGTCATCCCCCTTGCGCTGGATGAACTCGAAAAAGATCGGCCCGATCACCGTCTTGGAGAAAATCTGTAGCAGGATCCGGGTCTCGCCGCCGTCCACAACGCCCTCGCCGTCGATCAGGATACCATGCGTCTTCATCCGCTCGACCGGCTCGTCATGGCCTTTGACGCGGTCATGGCTTAACTCATAGTAGGTTTCCGGCGGGGCTGGCATGAACTTGATCCCGCGCGCCGCGATGGCATCGGTGGAGTCATAGATATTCTCGGTGCCTACGGCGATGTGCTGAATCCCCTCGCCCTTGTACTTGTTCAGATAGGCCACGATCTGCCCCTTCTCGCCGCGATCCTCGTTGATCGGGATACGAATGCGGCCACAGGGCGAGGTCAGCGCGCGGCTCAACAGGCCGCTATATTTGCCTGCGATGTCGAAAAAGCGGATCTCGCGAAAGTTGAACAGCTTGCCATAGAACTGGAACCACTTGTCCATATTGCCCTTGTAAACATTGTGGGTCAGGTGATCGAGGTAATAGAACCCCACGCCCGCCGGCTTGGACTGTTTCAGCCACTCGAACTCGCCGTTATAGGGCGAGGTTTCATAGTACTGGTCGATGAAATAGATCAGGCTGCCGCCGATGCCCTTGATCGCGGGCACGTCCATCGTCTTGTCGTCGCCCTCATACGGCTCTGCCCCCATCTTGACCGCGTGATCAAAGGCGACCTGCGCATCCACCACGCGCCAGCCCATCGCCGGGGCGCAGGGGCCATGCTCGGCCACGAAGCGGGCAGCGAAACTGTCGGTTTCGGCGTTCAGAATGTACGTAATATCGCCCTGCTGCCACAGCTCGACCCCCGGCTTTGTCTTGTGCCGGGCGACCATCTCGTACCCCATCTCGGTGAAAAGATCGCGCAACTCTTGCGGATCGGGGTGGGCGAATTCGACGAATTCGAACCCGTCGGTTCCGGCCGGGTTCTCGGCGCTGATCACCGTTTTCGGGGCATTATGCGGGAACGGTCCCATAGCGCGTCTCCTTCTGGGGGCTGTCATGTTCTCTGGCGCTTAAAATACAGCATGATGAGCAGGTAATTTGCGCATTATTCTACGCATTCCATTGAAGATGCGCGGGTTTTATGCATTACTTCAACGGTATCCAAGGAAACACCGCATATGATGGATGAAGCCGATACGCGCCTTCTGGACGCGCTGCAAAAGGACGCCCACCTGACCGCACAGGAGTTGGGCGATCTGTTGAACCTGTCGCCCAGTCAGGCCGGCCGCCGCCGCCAGCGGCTGGAGGCCGAAGGCTATATCACCGGCTATTGCGCCCGGCTTGACCCGCTGAAGCTCGGGTTGCAGGTGCAAGGGTTCATTCAGGTGCATCTGCATTCCCATGGCCCCGAACAGGCGCAAAGTTTCTCGCGGCTGGTACGCACCCGGTCCGAGATCATCAGCGCCTGGACCATGACCGGAGAAGCCGACTATCTGCTGCGGATCTATTGCGCCGACCTGCCGTCCCTCAACACCTTGCTTCACGAGATCATCCTGCCGCATCCTGCTGTCGCACGCGTGCAAAGCCAGATCGTCATGGATCAGCTCAAACGCGACGCGCCGTTGCCCACCTGACGCCCGAAAAGGACCAACTGAATGGAGAACTTCCTGTTCCAGGCCACAATCTATCTGGCCGCGGCGGTGATCGCCGTGCCCCTTGCCGCGCGCTTGGGGCTGGGATCCGTGCTGGGCTATCTGGCCGCCGGCATCATCATCGGGCCAGTGCTGGGGCTGGTGGGCTCGGAAACCCAGGATTTGCAGCATTTCGCCGAGTTTGGCGTGGTCATGATGCTGTTCCTGATCGGGTTGGAGCTGGAACCGCGCGCGTTATGGGACATGCGCCACCGGCTGATCGGGTTGGGCGGGCTGCAACTGCTGTTCTCCACACTGGCCTTGATGGCCGCGGCCATTCTGGCGGGTGAAACCTGGGAGGTGGGCCTCGCTGTCGGTCTGGCGCTGTCGCTGTCCTCGACCGCCATCGTGCTGCAAACCCTGTCGGAAAAGGGGCTGATGCAGACGGGGGGCGGGCGCTCGATGTTTTCGGTACTGCTGACGCAGGATATCGCGGTGATCCCGATTTTGGCCCTGTTGCCGCTGCTGGCGATCGCCCCGTTGGGGGTCGTTCTGAATGGCGACGGCTCGATCCAGCGCGTCGCTGAAGAGGTCGCCCACGGGGCAACTCAGGGGGGGCTGTCTCTGGTCGAGGGGCTGCCGGGTTGGGCGGTCACGCTGATCACCCTTGGCGCGGTGGCCTCAATCATCCTGTCCGGTGTCTATCTCACCCGGCCGGTGTTCCGCTATATTCACGCCGCCCATCTGCGCGAGATGTATACTGCGCTGGCACTGGTCATCGTGGTCGGCATCTCGTTCCTGATGACGCTGGTCGGCCTGTCGCCCGCGCTGGGGGCGTTTCTGGCCGGTGTGGTTCTGGCCAACAGCGAGTTCCGCCATGAATTGGAAAGCGACCTTGAACCGTTCAAGGGGCTGCTGTTGGGGCTGTTCTTCATCACCGTTGGGGCAGGCATCAATTACCGCGCCTTCCTTGCCGATCCGCTCGACCTGATCGGTCTGGCGCTCTTGGTGATCGTGGCCAAGGGCACGGTGCTGTATTTCGTGGGGCGTGCGTTCAATCTGAGGGGGCGCGATCACTGGTTGTTCACGCTTGGGCTGGCGCAGGCGGGCGAATTCGGCTTTGTGCTGCTGGCCTTTTCGACCCAGCAGAACGTGATCCCGCAACAACTGTCGGAAAAACTGCTGCTGGTGGTGGCGTTGACCATGTTGATCACGCCGCTGCTGTTCATCGCCTATGACCTGCTGTCCAAACGCATGAAGGAGGTGGCGCCGAAATATCAGGCGGACAAGATCGACGAACAGGGCCCCGTCATCATCGCCGGGATCGGTAGGTTCGGCCAGATCGTCAACCGGTTGGTGCGCGCCAGCGGGGTCAAGACCATCGTGCTGGATCACGACATGGAGACGATCCAGCTGATGCGACGGTTCGGGGTCAAGGGGTTCCTTGGCGATCCGACCCGGCCAGAACTGCTCAAGGCGGCGGGACTGGCCAAGGCGCGGGTGCTGGTGGTGGCGCTGGATGATCCGGAAAACGTGGTCAAGCTGGTCGCTTTTGCCCGCCGCGAACGGCCCGATCTGCATATCGTCGCCCGCGCCCATGACCGGCATCATGTGTTCGAGCTGTATCGCGCCGGGGCCAACGACATCGTGCGCGAGATGTTCGACAGCTCGCTGCGGGCCGGGCGCTATGTGCTGGAGAATATCGGGCTCAGCGAATACGAGGCGGCGCAGGCCGAACAGATGTTCTATACCCACGACCGCTATACCGTGCAGGAACTGGCCAAGGTCTGGAACCCCGGCGTCCCGGCAAGCGAAAATCCCGCCTATATCCAGCGCGCCACCGAGTTGGAAAAGGAGCTGGAAGCCGCCCTGCTTGAGCTTGCGCAGGAGAATGCGAAGAAATCCGCCTGAGCCGCCCGGCACCGTCTTGGACAGTGCCGGGAAAGACTGGGCGTCTCGCCGCCTTAGCCGGCGCTAATGCCAGCCTCGGCAAAGGTCGCCATGCCGGAATGGCAGGCCAGCGCACCGCGCAGCACCGGGATCGCCAGCGCCGCGCCTGAGCCCTCGCCCAGACGCATCCCCAGCGACAACAGCGGGTCCAGCCCCAGCCGCGCCAGCAGCGCAGGATGGGCGAACTCGGCGCTTTGATGACCGGCCAGCGCATGATCCAGCGCGCGGGCGTTCACCGAGGCCAGACAGGCGGCGGCGGCGCAACAGATGAAGCCGTCCAGCAGCACCGGGATACGCCGCATCCGGGCTGCGGCGATCGCCCCCGACATCGCCGCGATCTCGCGCCCGCCAAGACAGGCCAACGCGTCCAGCCCATCATGGATCTGCGATTTATGCAGCGCCACCGCCTGCTCGACGATCCGCGCCTTATGCGCCACGCCCGCCGCGTCCAGCCCGGTTCCGGGGCCGGTCCAATCCTCGGCCGTGCCACCATAAAGCGCGCGGCAAAGCGCGGCAGCCGAGGTGGTGTTGCCGATCCCCATTTCGCCCACCACCAACAGGTCGGCGTCGCGGTCGACGGCGGCCCAGCCCGCGCGCAGGGCGGTGACAAGCTCGGCCTTGGTCATGGCGGGTCCTTGGGTGAAATCGGCAGTGGGCCGGTCCAGCTCCAGCGCGACCACATCCATCTGCGCGCCTGCAGCCTGCGCCAATTGGTTGATCGCAGCACCGCCAGCCTTGAAATTGGCCACCATCTGCACGGTCACATCGGCGGGAAAGGCCGAAATCCCCTGCGCCGTCACCCCGTGGTTGCCGGCAAAGACGATCACCTGCGGCGCAACGATCTGCGGGCGCGCCTCCCCACGCCACCCGGCATACCAGATCGCCAACTCCTCCAGTCGCCCCAATGCGCCGGGAGGTTTGGTCAAGGCGCTGTTATGCGCCTCGGCCCCCGCGCGGGCGGCGGTATCGGGTTCAGGCGCGCCGGCCAGAACCGCGCGAAACTGGTCAAGATCATTGAATTCTGGAAGCATGGGCCACTCTCGTTGCATCGGGTGAGACCCCGGTGTTTAACCCTGTGATCGCCCGTCTCAACCCCGGAAAGGAGCGCCCGTGCGAATAAGCGACATTCTGGCCGGAACTTGGCGTGATATCGCGCTGGCGCTGGTCCTGCTGACCCGGCTGCCACTGCCGCGTCTCCCGGAGGCGGCCTTTGCCCGGCAAGCGCAGGCGGGTTGGGCCTTTCCGCTGGTCGGGATCGCGGTGGCCGCCCCCGCCTGCGCACTAGGGGCGTTTGCGATCCATCTCGGGCTGCCGCCTGCGGTGGCTGCGGGGCTGGTGCTGGCGGCTCAGGTGATGCTGACCGGCGCCATGCATGAGGACGGGCTGGCCGACAGCGCGGATGGGCTTTGGGGCGGGATGACGCGGGCGCGGCGGCTGGAGATCATGAAGGACAGCCGCATCGGCAGCTATGGCGTGCTGGCGCTGATCCTGTGCACCGGGCTACGTTGGGCTGCCCTCGCGGCGCTGATCGAGACCCAAGCCTGGGGCGCGGTACTGGCCACCGCCCTGCTGTCGCGCGCCGGAATGCCAGCCCTGATGGCCGCCCTGCCCCATGCCCGCGCCGGGGGGCTGTCCCATGCGGTGGGCCGCCCCGGACGCGGCACCGCCCTGAGTGCGGCGGCACTGGCCCTTGTCTTGGCGCTGCTTCTTAGCGGCAGCGCAGCCGTCGCGGCAGCGTTTTGGGCCGGGCTGGCGGTGCTGGGCATGGGCGCGCTGGCGCGGGCCAAACTGGGCGGGCAGACCGGCGATATTCTGGGGGCGTCGCAGCAACTGGCCGAGATCGCCGCGCTGCTGGCCTTCCTGTCGCTGGGCGGCGCATCCTAATCCGCCCCCGCTAATCCGCCCCCGGTGTCGGGATCTTCAGGATATGGCCGCAATGCTTGCAATGCACCGCGTCCAGATCATGGCGCAACAGCCCGCATTCCGGGCAGCGGAACCGCACTTTTTGCGGCTGGAACAGGGCGCGCGCCAGCTGCACGAACAGCGCAACGCCGAACACCATCACGAAGATCGAGAACAGTTTGCCCAGCGGGGTCGGCAGCGTGATGTCGCCAAAGCCGGTGGTGGTCAGCGCCGCAACCGTGAAATAGATCGCATCGATATAGGCCGCCGCCCCCGGCTGATGATCGAAGAACAACACATATGCCGCCGACGAGGTGGCGAACAGGAACACCGTCAGGTTCACCGCAGCGACCACCGCATCCTCGCGCGCCCGAAAGAACGGGCTATCCCGACGCAGATCACGCAACAGGTGATAAGAATGGATCAACCGCAGCCCCCGCAGGATGCGCAGAAAGGCGAGGTTATGGGACAGGAAGGGATCAAGGATCAGCACCGCGATCACCACGATATCGGCCAACGTATGGACTTGAAGAAACAGGCGTTTGCGATTGCGCTCGATCCAGACCCGGGCCGAGAAATCCAGCAGGATCATGATCCCCATCACCGCATTGATCATATGCACAGTCAGTGAGACGGAAATCGGCGCGGTGACGATGAAATAAAGAATGCTCACCGCGTCAAATACGATCAGCCCATAGCGGAACCGGACCGAGCGCGGCTCTGCCCCCTTGTAAAGACGTTTGACGCGGGTTTTCAGGCCGTTGCTCGTCTCTTCTGTGTCAGGATCCTGAGTCATAGATCGAACTAACCGCAAAGCGGGGCCGGACCGCAAGTAAAACTGGGTGAGAAAACAGGGCGAACCACCTGCGCCACAAAGAGAAAACCGCGCCCGGATTGCGGGCGCGGCCAAAACTGACGCGGTCAGGGTCGCTTAGATTCGGCGCGGATCAGGCCGCGCGCGACATCAGGACGTCGTCCACCTGTTTGGCGGCCAAGATTTCGTCGCCACCAGAGACGGCGGCCACTTCACGGGTCAAACGTTCCAGCGCGGCCTCGTAAAGCTGACGCTCGGAATAGCTTTGTTCGCGCTGGTCATCGGTGCGGTGCAGGTCGCGAACCACCTCGGCGATTGCGATCAGGTCGCCAGAGTTGATCTTTTGCTCATACTCTTGGGCACGGCGCGACCACATGGCGCGTTTGACCTTGGCCTTGCCTTTCAGCGTCCGCATGGCCTGATCGATCACATCGGGCGAGCTGAGCGAGCGCATGCCCACTTCGGTCGCCTTGTTGGTCGGAACCCGCAGAGTCATCTTGTCCTTTTCGAAAGAAATCACGAACAGCTCCAGCTTGATGCCGGCCACTTCCTGCTCTTCGATCGAAACGATCTGCCCGACACCATGGGACGGGTAGACAACGTATTCGTTCGGGCGGAATTCGAGTTTCTTTGATTTGGTCATTCAGGTCTTCCTTGTTATCGTCCGGACAGGCAGGCGACAAAAATACAGCCACGGGCCACATGTCGTGTCCCGTCACGCTGCATTTTGGATTAAATCAAACCGCCCCAGTGCGAGCTTTCATCGGGGATCCGGGTGTTCCTATAAACTGTGCTGACCATATATAGCACAAAATACCCCGTCCCGGAAGGGGACGTCCACCAGCAATCCTGAAATGCGCCTCATCTCAAGGGTTTGCCATCATATTTTAAATCGCCCAACGCAGCGTCAGGCTCGAATCACTCAGCCACCCTCGCCGGGGGCCTCGGAGAAATACTTGTCCCGCTTGCCGGTCTCACCGTCTCGGTCTTCCGCGTCGGGCAGCGGATCCTTCTTGGTGATGATCACCGGCCACATCTCGGAAAACTTGCGGTTGAACTCGACCCAGGCCTCCATGCCCGGCTCGGTATCCGGACGGATGGCATCGGCTGGGCATTCAGGTTCGCACACGCCGCAGTCGATGCATTCATCGGGATGGATAACCAGCATGTTCTCGCCCTCGTAGAAACAATCCACGGGGCAAACCTCGACACAGTCGGTGTATTTGCAGGCGATGCAGTTGTCGATCACAACATAGGTCATGGGCAGGTTTCCGTCTGAACATTCGCAGTTCTAGCTAGAGCAGCGCGCGCAAATCTTCAAGGCGTCAATCGGTCCCGCCCCCGCGGGAAAGATCAAGCGCCCGCCGCGCCCGCTTGCTGGGGCGCCCTTTTCCCTCGAAACGAGGATTAGGCGGGGCGTCATCCCGGGTTTCGCTCAATTGCATATATAGTGTTTGCGCCTCGCGCGCCGGACCGCGCCGCAGGCCCGGTGCCTCGACACGCAGCACATGCACCACGCGCGGCAGGGTCAGGGTCAACACATCCCCCGGCCCCACCGGCAGCGCGGGCTTTTGCACCCGCGCCCCGTTCACCCGCACATGACCGGCACCAACCAGCGCCGCAGCGACGCTGCGGGTCTTGCAGAACCGGGCATAGACAAGCCATTTGTCCAGCCTCAGCTTGGCCCCGGCCCCGATTTCAGGCGCAGTCATGCGCCTTACTTGTCGGTTTTCAGCCCCATCAGCGCGGCGGCGAAGGGGTTGTCCGGGTCGATTGGTTTTTCCGCCCTCGGCGGACGCGCCGAGAACGACTTGGCGCCCTGCGGCTTGCGATCCCCTTGCGGCTTGTCGCCTTGGGGTTTCTTGCCGCGCGGTCTGCCGCCACCGGCGCCGCCAGCCTTGCCTTGCGGTTTCCCCTGAGGCTTGCCCCGGCCCTGTGGTCGGCCACGGTTGCTACTGCGCGGGGCCCAGGTGAAGGTATAGAAAACCTCCAACTCAGGCGCGACCGCCGTCTCGGCGCTGGCGTCAGTGGGGACATCGGCGTCGGCTGCGCTGTCCACAGCGGCCTCGACCGTCGCCTCGGTTGGAGGTGGGGTTTCCGCTGGCGATTCGATTACCGCTTCGGGGGCCGCCTCGACCGTCTCCTCTGCCGGAGCCGCGTCCGCAGGCACGGCTTCGGTGACGGCGTCCGCCGCCGGTTCCGCTGCCCCGGTGTCTTCAGATGCCGCCTCTGTCACAGCAGATGCCTCAGCCACCGGCGTTTCGCCCAAAGGCGCATCAACCGGTTTTGCAGCCAAGGCGGCCGCGTCCACGGGTTTGACCTTTGGCCGCTCGCCCTTTTCAGCGCGATAGCCCAGCCCCTGCATAAGGTCGGCGAACTGCTCTAGCGTCATGCCGCTGATCGACAGCATGTCCGGCGTCGCTTCGAACCCGCCACGGCTGTCTTGCGCCCGCAGCATGTCGGCCAGCCGTTCCAGCATGTCGATGCGGATGGAACGTTCCCCGGCGGCGCGATAGCCGCACATGATGTCATACCCCTCGGGGGCATCCTTGAGCGTCGGCACCGTGACCAGCCCCGGCGGCGGCGCATCGGGGAAATCATCCAGCCCCCGCGACAGCGCCCAAAGCAGCAGGCGCAACCGTGTCGGGGCCGGTTTCAGCAGCAACGGCATGAAAATGGTGAACTGGCCAAAGCGGATACCATGTTTGCGCAGGGCACCGCGGGCCTCCTGATCCAGCGCCTTGACGTCCTGCGCCACGCTCGCGCGCGACAACAGGCCCATCGACTCGACCATGCGGAAGGCAAAGCCCTTGGCAAGCCCGCTCAACATCTCGTCACGCTGCAAGGTCAGCAGCGGCTCGAACAGCGCGGCGATCTTGCGATCGATGAAATGCTGCAAGCGACGCTGCACTTTCTGCGCCACATCCGGCCCGGCCGCCTCGTCGACAAAGACCTCGACCTGCGGCTTCAACGGCTCGGGGCCGGCAACCAGCTTGCCCACCGCGTGCTCGCCCCACATCAGCCCGCCCTGATCGGTATAGTCGATCTCGGTATCGGGGGCGTTGTAGAACCGGTCAGCCCGCAAATGGAACTGCGGCGCCAAGGCCTGCAGCGCCGCCGTTTTCACGGTCTTCGCCTCGGCGCCAGCAGCAGCCTCCTTGTCCGGAGAAAACCGAAACCCATCCAGCCGTCCGACGAATTCGCCCTCGACCGTCACTTCACCCTTGTCGTTCACCTCGGCCAAAAGGGCCTCCTTCTGTTTGAGCCGGCGCAGCAGCACACTGGTGCGCCGATCCACAAATCGTTGCGTCAGACGTTCATGTAGCGCGTCAGACACCCTGTCTTCTACAGCGCGCGTTTCCCCGCGCCAATGGCTTTCGTCACCAACCCATCCCCGACGCTGTGCCACATAGGTCCAAGTCCGGATAAAGGCCAATCGTTTACTTAATGTGTCGATATCCCCGTCAATGCGATCAATCCGCTGGATCTGGCGGGCGATATAGTCGTCGGGAATCACCCCGCCCTGATGCAGATGGCCAAAGATCACCTCCAGCAGCCCCGCATGTTCCGCATGGCTGATGCCACGAAAGTCGGGAATGCGGCACACATCCCAAAGCAACCGGACACCGGGCCCGTCGCTGGCGCGCGCCGATATCTCGGGCAGTTGCGCCAGGGTTTTCAGCACGGCAAGGTCATCGGCCTCGCGGGCGCGCACCAGAACCTCATGCTTCGGGGGTTCTTCCAGCGTCTGGATCAGCCGCGCGACCGAGCCGAATTGCAGCGCCGAGTTGCGCCAGTTGACCTTTTTCTGCGGTGCAAAGCGGTGCTCCATGATCGCCTCGGCGACCTCCGCGTCCAGTGGCCGCGCATCCCCCGTCACGCCAAAGGTGCCATCCGACATTCCGCGCCCGGCGCGTCCGGCAATCTGCGCCAGCTCATTCGGCTGTAGCGGTCGCATCCTCCGACCGTCAAACTTGGAAAGTGCTGAAAAAGCAACGTGATCGACGTCGAGGTTCAACCCCATGCCGATGGCATCGGTGGCGACCAGATAATCCACCTCGCCATTCTGATACAGGGCCACCTGCGCATTGCGCGTGCGCGGGCTGAGCGCCCCCATAACGACCGCCGCACCGCCCTTTTGTCGGCGAAGCAGCTCGGCGATGGCATATACATTCTCAACCGAAAACCCCACGATTGCGCTTCTCGGGGGCATTCTACTTATCTTTTTCGAACCTGAGTAGGTCAATTGGCTCATCCGGTCCCGGCGCATGAATTGCACCTCGGGCACCAGCGCCGCGATCGGGCCACGCATGGTGTCGGCGCCCAGAAACAAGGTCTCATGCTGGCCACGCGCCCGCAGCAGCCGGTCGGTAAAGACATGGCCGCGCTCAGGATCGGCGCAAAGCTGGATCTCGTCCACCGCGACGAAATCCGCCCCCATCCCGTCGGGCATCGCCTCGACCGTGCAGACCCAATAGCGGGCCCGCGGCGGCACGATCCGCTCTTCGCCGGTGACCAGCGCCACCACCGAGGGACCGCGCGCCGCGACGATGCGGTCGTAAACCTCGCGCGCCAGCAACCGCAGCGGCAGACCGATCACGCCGGTGCGGTGCCCCAGCATGCGTTCAATCGCATAATG
Organism: Antarcticimicrobium sediminis; assembly: GCF_004348975.1. GTDB lineage: Bacteria > Pseudomonadota > Alphaproteobacteria > Rhodobacterales > Rhodobacteraceae > Antarcticimicrobium > Antarcticimicrobium sediminis. The sequence continues at coordinate 314,699 of NZ_SMFP01000001.1, forward strand.
CGTCTTGCCGGTATTGGTCGGCCCCAGCACAGCCACGATCCGGGATGTCCCGTTGCCCATCAATCCTGCCTCATGCTGGCCCGCACAGCGGGGTTACAGCGCCTTGCCTTCGATCTCGGGCTTCAGCCGTTCCAGCGCCTTGATTACGTCCTTGTGATAGGGATGCAAGGCCTGCGCACGCTGATAGGCGCGATAAGCGTTTTGCGTGTCCCCGAATCCCTCAAGAAGAGTGCCCAGACCAAAGATCGCACCATAATTGTTGGGATTGAGCGCCAGCGCATGTTCCAGATCGGCCACCGCAGGCCCATAAAGCCCGGCCTCGAAATAGGCCGAGGCCCGCAGGTGCCAACCTTCGGCGAAATCCGGCGCATGATCGGTCAGCGCGGTCAGATGTTCGATCGCGACGTCGGTATCGCCACTCTCCAAGGCCTCGCGCCCGCGTTTCAGCAGCAGATCCATCGCGGCAGACCCGCTCTTGCTCCAAAGCGCCTGCAACTGCCGCTCCAACCGCAGCGCCTCGTCCGGGCCAGCCTCGGCCAGCGCCGAAAGCAGCGCGCTCTCGTCGTCCTGACCGGCCCCGTTGCCAGCGCTCTGCGCCGCCAATGGCTGGCAAATCGCGGCAAACAGGACAGTTGCCGTCACGATACCTTTGAGATTGTGGTGTTTAACACTCATAATACTGGGCAATGTAACGTGGCAGGCGCCAAATACCAGAGGGGCCGCACAACACGAAAGAGGATCCCATGAACGACTTTCTGCAAAAGGCTGCGGCCGAACTGAACGAAAAACTCTCGGGCGGCGCCTTCGACGGCACGGCCAAGCTGCAGGTCGCCGATCTCGGCGCGATCGTGCTCGACGCCGCTGGCGCGCGGGTCTCGGACGAGGACGCCGACGTGACCCTGACCGCCGATGCGGAAACCTTCCAAGGCATCGTGTCGGGCGAAACCAACCCCACCAGCGCCTTCATGAGCGGCAAGCTCGCCATTGACGGCGATATGGGGCTGGCGATGAAACTGGCCTCGGTTCTGGCCTGATGGATCTGGCCCCGGCCCCGCTTTTCGACGACGTGGCCGGTGCCCCACCCGGCGGCGCGGCCTGGTGGCTGCGCTGCTGCGACGGGGTGCGTATCCGCATCGGGTGCTGGCGCCCCGACGGTCCGGCGCAGGGCACTGTCCTGCTGTTTCCCGGCCGCACCGAATACGTCGAGAAGTACGGCCCCGCCGCCGCCGATCTGGCCGCGCGCGGCTTTGCCACGGTGGTGATCGACTGGCGCGGTCAGGGGCTGGCCGACCGGCTCGTAGAGGATCCACGCCCGGGCCATGTGGAGCGGTTTCAAGACTATCAACGGGATGTTGAGGCGATGATCGCCGCCGCGACCCAGCTTGACATGCCACAGCCATTTCACCTGCTGGCGCACTCCATGGGCGGCTGTATCGGGCTGCGCGCGCTGATCGACGGGGCACCTGTGCAGGCCTGCGCCTTTACTGGCCCGATGTGGGGCATCCGGATGCCAGCGCTGCTGCGCCCGATGGCCTTTGGCGCGGCCTATATCGGCCCGTTGCTGGGCCTTGGCGCGCGGCTGATGCCCTCGACCAAACCGCAGAACTATGTCGAAACCCAAGGGTTCGAGGGCAACGCCTTGACCGGTGATCCGCAGATGTACGCGTTGATGCAGGCGCAACTGGCGGCGCATCCGGACTTGGGTCTGGGCGGCCCCAGCCTGAAATGGATGCGCGCCGCTCTGAAAGAGACCGCGGACCTTTCCCGCCAACCGGCCCCGGCGCAGCCCTGCGTCACCTTTCTGGGAAGCTGCGAAAGCATTGTCAGCGCAGACGCCATCCGCAACCGCATGTCCAGTTGGCCCGGCGGCCAGCTTGAGATGGTCGAAGGCGCCCAGCACGAGGTGATGATGGAGGGGCCGGCCATCCGCGCCCATGTCTTTGACCGCATCGCCGCCCTGTTTTCAGACGCCACCTCGGCCGACATCTAAGCGCGCCGGCCGCAGAGCCCGCCGCACCGCGCCCCCTTCCTTTCACCCGAAATATCCCCGCCGGAGGCCCGCGCCGCAGGCGCGTTTCGGCGCAATGGCTTGAACCCGGCCCGCCGCGCGCTTAATCAAACTACAGACAACACAGAGGTATCCCATGCAGCCCTTCGCCGTCCCGCTGTTCGAAAAGACCCCGACCTTCGAAAAACCCGAGACCGGCGCCGCTCCGCTGGGCAACCTGCCGGAGTGGGATCTGAGCGATCTCTACACCAGCGAGAATGCCCCCGAGATGAAGCGCGATCTGGACTGGCTGGAACAGGCCTGCGCCAGTTTCGCCACCGATTACGAGGGCAAACTGGCCGAGCTTGATGCCAAGGGCCTGCTCGACTGCGTGCTGCGCGACGAAAAGATTTCTCAGGTCGCGGGGCGCATCATGTCCTACGCCGGATTGCGCTATTACCAGCAGACCACCGATGCGGAGCGAGCCAAGTTCCTGTCCGACTGTCAGGAAAAGATCACCAATTTCACCACGCCGCTGGTGTTCTTCTCGCTGGAACTGAACCGGCTCGAGGATGACCACCTCACCGCCCTGATGGCCGAGAACGCCGATCTGGCGCGCTACGAGCCGGTGTTCCGCCGCATCCGCGCGATGAAACCCTATCAGCTCTCCGACGAGCTGGAGAAATTCCTGCATGATCTCGGCGTGGTCGGCGACGCCTGGGAACGGCTGTTCGACGAAACCATCGCCGGGCTGGAATTCGAGGTGCAGGGCGAAACGCTGGGCATCGAAGGCACCCTGAACCTGCTGACAGAGCAAGACCGCGACACCCGCGAGGCCGCCGCGCAGGAGTTGGCCCGCGTCTTTGGCGACACGATCAAGACCTTTGCCCGGGTGCATAACACCCAGGCCAAGGAAAAAGAGATCGTCGATCGCTGGCGCGGCATGCCGAGCGCACAGATGGCCCGCCACCTGAGCAACGATGTGGAGCCAGAGGTGGTCGAGGCCCTGCGCAGCGCCGTCGTCGCCGCCTACCCGCGCCTCAGCCACCGCTATTACGAGCTCAAGCGCAAATGGCTTGGTCTGGACCGGATGCAGGTCTGGGATCGCAACGCGCCGCTGCCGATGGAGCAAACCCGCAAAGTCGGCTGGGACGAAGCCGAACAGATGGTGATGAGCGCCTATAGCGCCTTTGATCCGCGCATGGGCGAGATCGTCGCGCCGTTCTTCTCCAAGGGCTGGATCGACGCCGGGGTCAAACCGGGCAAGGCGCCGGGCGCCTTTGCCCACCCCACCGTGACCGACGCGCACCCCTATGTGCTGCTGAACTATCTGGGCAAGCCGCGCGACGTGATGACGCTCGCGCATGAACTGGGCCACGGCGTGCACCAGGTGCTGGCCGCCGGTCAGGGCGAACTGCTGTCCTCCACCCCCCTGACGCTGGCCGAAACCGCCAGTGTCTTCGGCGAGATGCTGACCTTTCGCAAGATGCTCGACACCGCCAAGGACCAGGGCGAGCGCAAGGTGCTGCTGGCCGGCAAGGTCGAGGATATGATCAACACCGTGGTACGCCAGATCGCGTTCTATGATTTCGAATGCAAACTGCATGCGGCGCGGCGCGGTGGCGAGCTCACCCCCGACGACATCAACGCCCTGTGGATGTCTGTGCAGGCCGAAAGCCTCGGGCCGTCATTCGACTTCATGGATGGCTACGAAACCTTCTGGGCCTATGTCCCCCATTTCGTCCACTCGCCCTTCTACGTCTATGCCTATGCCTTCGGCGACGGCTTGGTGAACGCGCTCTACTCGGTCTATGCCGAAGGGGCGGAAGGGTTCGAGGACAAGTATTTCGACATGCTCAAGGCGGGCGGATCCAAACACCACAAGGAACTGCTAGCCCCCTTCGGCCTCGACGCCTCCGATCCCAAGTTCTGGGACAAGGGGTTGAGCATGATCGAAGGCTTTATCGACGAATTGGAAGCGATGGAGGACTAACGCCCCCTCGCTGACATTGAACAGGCAGGCGGCGTGCAAAGCGCGCCGCCGCTTACTTCAGCTGGCTGTCCTTGGACCCGCGCCGGTTGATGCCGCCGCGGGCCTGACGGACGCCGTCGCGCTCCTGCTGACACTCGATACACAGCTTCACGCCGGGGATTGCCGCGCGGCGCGCTTCGGGGATCGGTTCCTCGCATTCGGCGCAATGGGTCAGGCTCTCGCCCACCGGTCCGCGCCGCGCCTTGAGCCGCGACAGCTCGTCATTGATCGAAGCTTCGATCTGTTCGCTCACCGCGCCATCGCGCGTCCAACCACCGGCCATGTCAGCCCCTCCTGATCGCCTGAATCTAGGCGGCTCTTGCGCATTTGCCTAGAGCGGTGACGCCGACAGCCCTGAATTTTCCTTTCACCGAAAATATCCCGGGGGAGACGCGGTCCTAGCCGCGGCGGGGGCAGCGCCCCTTCCTCCCCCAAACACCCCCACCAGCCCCGCGGCGACGGCACTCAAACGCACTCAAAATCGCGCAAACAAAAACCCCGCCCTTTCACAAGAGCGGGGTCCAAAAGCAGCGGGGTCAATACCGACCCCCGGCCGGGTGCGGCGTCACGCCGTGGCCAGCATGCCCTTTTCCTTGGCCAGTTCGCGCATCTTCTTCTGCAGCTTTTCAAACGCGCGCACTTCGATCTGACGGATGCGTTCGCGACTGACATTGTACTGCCCGCTCAGCTCTTCCAGCGTGACCGTTTTCTCGGCCAGCCGCCGCTGCGTCAGGATATCCTTCTCACGATCATTGAGCACGCCCAAGGCCTGCGCCAACAGCTCGCGCCGCGCTTCCAACTCGTCGCGCGCCTCATAGTCGCCCGCCTGGTCGGCATCCTCGTCCTCCAACCAGTCCTGCCACTGCATGGTGCCCTCGCCCTCGGACCCCACCGTGGCATTCAGCGAGGCATCGCCACCGGACATCCGGCGGTTCATGCTGATCACCTCTTTCTCGGTCACCCCGAGATCATGCGCGATTCGCTGGACATTCTCCGGGCGCAGGTCGCCCTCTTCCAGCGCCCCGATCTTGGCCTTGGCCTTGCGCAGGTTGAAGAACAGCTTTTTCTGCCCGCTGGTGGTCCCCAGCTTCACCAGCGACCACGAGCGCAGGATGTATTCCTGAATCGAGGCGCGGATCCACCACATCGCATAGGTGGCCAGCCGGAATCCCTTTTCCGGGTCGAACCGCTTGACCGCCTGCATCAGGCCCACGTTCGCTTCCGAGATCACCTCGGCCTGCGGCAGACCATAGCCGCGATAGCCCATGGCGATCTTGGCGGCCAACCGCAGGTGGCTGGTCACCATCCTGTGGGCCGATGCGGTGTCCTGCTCCTCGACCCAGCGCTTGGCGAGCATGTATTCTTCTTCAGGCTCCAACAGCGGAAACTTGCGGATCTCCTGCATATAACGGTTCAGACCGCCTTCCGGGGTCGGGGCCGGCAGATTTGCATAGTTTGCCATTGTTGTCTGTCGTCCTCGATGTTTATTCACTTAACATTTACCTAGGCAGGCCACGCGGCCCTTTCAAGGGGACCATCCATCCGGACTTGCCACACTATACCTTACACGCCAACGCGGCACAGTTCCGTCGCAGGGATCGCATTTTTAGCACAGACTTGACGTCTCAGCTTGGGCAAATCGGCCCCGTGCCGCATGTAATCTTCATGCAATTTCGCATGAAACGCCTGCAAATTTTCCGAATTTGATGCTCTGCTCCGTGGGATTTTGATGCTCTGCTCCGTGGGATACAGTAGCCACGCTCGAACCCAAGGTCCGCCGAAATGCCCCAGCTTCACAATGTTTTGACCGCCCCGACACCGGCCCTCTTGCCGGAATCGACCAGAGTGCTCTTCACCGCCGCCGGGTTGCTTTATCTCGTCATCATCAGCTGCGGCGTCTGGAGCGAAGGCATCGCGCGCGGCGCGCTGATTACCCCCGGCCTCCCCGAGCTCAGCCAAAAGGCCATCACGGCGGCGCCGGTTCTGTGGCGGCTCAGCATCGTCGCAGACCTGACCATGCTGCTGGCCGATGTGGGGATCGCAGCGGTTTTCCTGCGCCTGTTCGCCGCTAGCGCGCCGGTGCTGGCGCCGCTGGCCTTTGCCCTGCGGCTGGTACAAGCGGCGTTGATCGGCGCGGCGCTGCTGCCCCTGACGTTGGCCGACGCCCTCGCCCCCGCACAATTGGACCGCGCCCTCACCCTGCACGCTCTGGGCTATGATCTCGGCCTTGTCTTCTTCGGGGTGAACTGCGCCGTGATGGCCGCGATGCTGCGCGGGGCCGGACTGGCCGGCCGGCTGATCCCGCTGGCGCTCGCCGCTTCCGGCGCGATCTATCTTGCCGGCAGCCTCACGGCGCTGGTCGCACCGGGGCTGAACGCCGCGATGCAGCCTGCCTATGCGCTGCCACTGCTCGCCGAATCCGGCTTCTGCATCTGGCTCATGGCGCGGGGTCTGCGACGCCCCCGCGCAACGCCGTCAACAGGTTGATCATATCCTGCGCCAGCGGGGCCTCGAATCGCAGCGCCTCGCCCGTCACCGGATGCTCAAACCCCAGAACCGCCGCATGCAGCGCCTGACGGGGGAAGCTGCGCACCATCTCCAGCGTCGCCTCGGGCAGGGCCTTTGCCGGCAGCTTGCGTCGCCCGCCATAGACCGGATCCCCGATCAGACCATGGCCGGCATGGGTCATATGCACCCGGATCTGGTGCGTGCGCCCGGTTTCCAGCCAGCAGGCCACCAGCGCCGCCACCGGCGGTGTGCCGAATCGCTCTTCCACCCGCACCCGCGTCACCGCATGGCGCCCGCCCTGAAACAGCACCGCCTGTCGCTGCCGGTCGGTCTTGTGGCGGGCCAGTTGGGTGGTGATCTTCATGATGTTGCCGGGCTCGAAACTCACGCCCTTGATACCCCTCAGACGCGGATCGCTGGCCTCTGGCACGCCATAGCAGATCGCCTGATACAGTCGCTCCACCGTGTGCGCCTCGAACTGCGCCGCCAAGCCCTGATGCGCCGCGTCGGTCTTGGCCACCACCAAGAGTCCGCTGGTCTCCTTGTCGATCCGATGCACGATGCCGGGCCGTTTGACCCCGCCCACGCCGGACAGATCCTCGCCGCAATGGTGCAGCAGCGCATTGACCAGCGTCCCCGAGGGCGTTCCCGGTGCCGGATGCACCACCATGCCCGCCGGCTTGTTCACCACGATCAACTCGTCATCTTCAAACACCACGTTCAGCGCGATGTCCTCGGGGCCGATATGGCTCTCTTCCGCCTCCTCGACCACGATCTCGATCTGCGCGCCCTCGCCGACCCGGGCCTTGGCGTCGGACACGACGGTGCCATCCACCTGCACCGCCCCCGCCACGATCAGCCGGGCCAACCGGGTGCGCGACAGCACCGCTTCGTCTGGCACATCCCGCGCAAGCGCCTTATCAAGGCGGGGCGGCGGATCGGCCGCTATCTCGAAACCGACAATACGGCTGGCCATGACTGATCCCCTGCCCCAATCCGACGACGCCGTGCCCGAACCGGGCCCCCTGCGTCTGTTGCGCCTTCTCGTCACCACGCTCACCGTGGTGATGATCGTCGGCGTTGTAGTGGTCGTCGGCCTGCTTGTCACGCGGCTGTCGGGCCGCACGCCGCCCCTGCCCGACCAGATCACCCTGCCAGACGGCGCCAAGGCGCAGGCGGTGACCATGGGCCCCGGCTGGTACGCCATTGTCACCGACGATCAGCGCATCCTGATCTTCGACGCAACCTCCGGCAACCTGCGCCAAAGCGTCGAAATCGACTAAAGCGGCCCACAAGGAGCGGCCCAGAAAAGCGCCGCTCTCACATCATCAATTTTCGGAGTTTAATGGTACCGCCTCCCCGGCTTGAACGGGGGACCTCTGGATCCACAATCCAGCGCTCTAACCAACTGAGCTAAGGCGGCACTGGGTGGCGATTTAGCCAACCGCTCCGGTGAATGCAAGCGCTTTACCAATCATTTTGCGATGTTTGTTCAACCGGCCCGCCACCGCCCTCGCGCGCGCGACCCTGCTTGATTCCCAAACCGCCGCGCGCTAGCAGGGGTGCCTAGTCATCGGAGGCCACCATGAGCATCAATACCGAACGCGACATCGAAGCCAACATGCAGATCGGGCCCACGGACAAGGGCATGGTGCGCATTTTCATCGAATCCCAAGGGGTCGAGGTTCCGATGGATTTCGAACCCGAAGAAGCCGAAGAAATCGCGGAAGAGATTCGGGCCGCCGCTCAGGCTGCGCGCGCCATCACAGACTGACGCCCACCACCCCGGCCACTCCCGGATCTCGAAACGCCTGCAATCGCCGCGCCGCATGGGTGGCGAATTTCTGGATCATGGCCTTGCGCCGCGCCGGGGCCAGCCTGTCCTCCGGGCCCATACGGACAATCTCGGCGTCATAGGCATCGGCAAGGATCAGCCCGCTGCCCTCGGGCAACAGTTCGGTCGGGAACGCCATGTCCACCGCCCAGAAATAACGGTCGCACCACTCCAGATAGCCCTGCCATTTGCTGTCGGACTGAAAATCGGCGCGGCTGGACTTGCACTCGATCCCCCAAAGCTCGCCCTTCGGGCCCAGCCCCATCACGTCCACCCGCAGCCCGCGGCTGGGAACGAATTCCTCCACCGACACAAAGCCGCACCGCGCGAGATGACGCGCCACGCCGCGGGCCAGAAGCTGACCGGGTTGCAAACTTACCTGCATCTGAGGAATGTGAACAATCCATGAACAAAAATCAAGCCTGCGAAAGCCCACCCGCCCGCGGATCCCGGCGCCGCGCCCCTGCTTCTTCTTGTTAAAAATACTCAAACCGCGGCTTGCCGCCGACGCTCCGCTTTGCGGTGATCGCCCCTTGCCCCAGCCTCACAGACCTCCTATCTGTAAGGGGTGACGGGTACTGCCCTTCTCGTGAACGGTTGCATTCCGGTGGCCTTAAGCAATTCCGAGGGAGCTGGCTCTGTTCTGGTCCTGGCCTGATTACCTGGCGCCCACCTGTACATACAGGTCCTCGGGAATCATAACCACACGGTTGCTTGGTGGTCCCGTCACATATCCCCCTGCACGACCAAGCTTGACCGACTGTGTCCTGCGCGACGCCCCCCCGCACGACCAAGATCGAAAAGCCGCGCCCCTCAGCCCTTTGAGCCCCTCATACAGCACAACAAAGCAACCGACCCGGAAGGGATCCGGACGGTTGCACGCAGTGTCACACCGGTGGTTCAGGCTGTTGTCGGTTCAGGCGGCCGGCTCAGTTGCGGCGCGGCAAGTGACGGGCGCGCGGAGCGCTTTTGGCTTCAACCGGAACCGGGTGAAGTTCCTTGATCCGAACCGGCGTATTGCCACGCGGGCCGCTCTCGTCGCGCTCGGCCATGGACATTACCGCCCAAGCGAACTGCACCCCGGCAAACACGACGCCATGGGCCAACCACAGCACCAGCACCGCCAGTATGCCGACGTCAGAGGTGCTGACCAGATGCCACATGTTCATCACGTTGAACCACAGCAGCATCGCCACAAAGGCCGCCGCAATGGCGAACCCGATAATGACATTGCGGATGTAAAGCTTGATCAGTTTGGGCATGTCTCAATCTCCAATACCGCAATGGTAGCACGCTTGCGGCCGCCGTCCATGCCGATTGGCTGCGCATCTCGTCGCAGGGCGGCTTCCCGCCGAAAGGAGAGAGCGGGAACGACCCCGCCCGGCGCGGTTCAGAACGCCTCGGGCCGGCCCTCGTGCGCCATGTGATCCAAAACGGCGTTGACGAATTTCGGCTCGCGCCCGTCGGGGAAAAACGCCCGCGCGATATCCACGAATTCACTGATCACCACCTTGGGCGGCGTGCTGGACTGGGTCAGTTCGGCCCCGGCGGCGCGGAATAGCCCGCGCAAGGTCGGATCGATTCGCGCGATCGGCCATTTCGCCACCAGCGCCCGATCGGTCATCTGGTCGATCTTGGCCTGATAATTGACAGCATCGCCGATCAGCTTGCGAAACAGCGCGACATCGCCCTCGATCAACTCACTGCCGTCCTCCTCCACCGCCGCGCCAAAGCGGTGATCAAGAAACTCGGTCACCACCTGCTCGGTGGTCTGGCCGGAATGCTCCATCTGGAACAGCGCCTGCACAGCATAAAGCCGCGCGGCTGATTTCATCTTGCGTTTCTGATTGCCCGAAAGGGGCGCGCCCGTGGTGCTCATGCGGTGGTGGATCCGTCGTTGTCCCCGGCTAGGAGGAAGGTATCGGACGGGCGCTTGAAGCCCACGTCCTCTTTCTGGCCGCCCCACTTACGGCTGAGCGCGATCAGATGCAAGGCCGCAGCGGCCGCGCCGCCGCCCTTATTCTGATCCGCCGGGTCGGCGCGGACCTCGGCCTGTTTGCGGGTCTCGACCGTCAGGATGCCGTTGCCGATGCACAGCCCCTGCAATCCCATCAGTTGCAGCGCCCGGCTCGAATCATTGCACACGGTGTCATAATGGGTCGTCTCGCCCCGGATCACGCAGCCCAACGCCACGAAACCGTCGAAATTGGAATAGCGGTCGGCCATGGCGATGGCGGTGGGCACCTCCAGCGCGCCGGGCACCTCGGCAACATCCCAGCTGCCACCGGCCGCTTCGATCTCGGCCTTGGCACCGGCGATCAGGTTGTCGGCGATATCCTTGTAATACGGCGCCACCACGATCAGCAGCTTGACCGGCTTGTCAAAGACAGGCCGCGTCAGGGTATAGTGGGTTTCATGTCCGGCCATTTCTCAGCCCTCTGTCAAAATCGGGCGTGTGCCCGCAATGGTCAGCCCGAACGCGTCCAGCCCGACATAGCGGGTGCGCGGATTATCGGTCAACAGGATCAGATCGCGCAGCCCGAGGTTGGACAGGATCTGCGCCCCCAGCCCGGTTTGCTTGATGGTGCGCGGGCCTTCCTCCTCGGTCGAGTAAAGCGCATTGCGCGGCTGCCGGAACAGGCAGACCACCCCGCGCCCCGCCTCGGCAATCATATCCATCGCGCGCGGCAGTTCCCGCGCCGATCTTGGCCCCAGCCCCAGAACATCCGACGCCTCGTGCAGCGCATGGGTGCGCGTCAGCACCGGTTCGGGCGTCGAGATATCGCCCTTGATCATCACCACATGCTCGATCCCGTGGGTCTGGTCGGTGAAAATACGCATCTCCCAGTCCCCGCCATATTCCGAGGTCACGGTCTGGCGCGCGGTCTCGAACACCAGATTGTCATGTCGTGCCCGATAGGTGATCAGGTCCGAAATGGTGCCGATCAACAACCCGTGGTCGCGGGCAAAACGCACCAGATCCGGCAGCCGCGCCATGGTGCCGTCTTCCTTCATGATCTCGCAGATCACGCCAGCCGGGTTGAGCCCGGCCAAGCGGGCGATATCAACGGCAGCTTCGGTATGGCCCGCCCGCACCAGAACGCCGCCGCGCTTGGCGCGCAACGGAAACACATGGCCCGGCGTTGCCAGGCTTGCCATCGTGTTCTGCTCGTTGATCGCGGTGGCGACGGTCAGCGCCCGGTCGCCGGCGGAAATCCCGGTGGTGACGCCTTCGCGTGCTTCGATCGAAACGGTGAAAGGGGTCTCGTGGCGCGAGGAATTGTTCATCGCCATCATCGGCAGACCCAAGCGGTCGACCCGCTCGGCGGTCATCGGCAGACAGATCAACCCGCGCCCGTGGGTGGCCATGAAGTTGATCGCCGCGGCATCCGCGAACTCGGCGGCGATCACCAGATCACCTTCGTTCTCGCGATCCTCGTGATCGACCAGAATGAACATCCGGCCCTGACGCGCCGCATCGATGATGTCTTCGATCGGGCTGATCGCGTCGCGCAGACCGGTCTCGACCGGACCAGGGGTTTCAAAGCTCATGGGGCAGCGGCCTTTTCTTGCACTATTCCCTGCGCAGATAGACCACAGCGCCCCTGAATGCCAGCCCCGCCCGCCTGTCATGGGGCGCAGACCCGCCCTGCAGCGGCGCGTTAGACGGACTTTTGCGCAGGCCTCCCAACCGGCCCCATCGACGGCCCGTCCTCTGCCAAGACATCGACGCCCTAGCTGACCTCGTTCAACCGCGCCACATAGCGCGCCAGCGTGTCCACCTCGAGGTTCACCTGATCCCCGACTTTGACCGCGCCCCAGGTTGTCGCGGTCTGGGTATGGGGAATGACGTTGATGCCAAAGGTATCCCCCTCGACCTCGTTCACCGTCAGCGAGGTGCCGTTCAGCGCGACAGATCCCTTGGGCGCGATGAACCGGGCCAGCGCATGCGGCGCGCGAAAGGTGATGCGGGTGCTGTCGCCCTCGTCGGTCATGGCGATCACCTCGGCCACCCCGTCCACATGGCCCGAGACGATATGCCCGCCCAACTCGTCGCCCACCTTCAGCGCCCGTTCCAGATTCACCCTGTGGCCGCTGCGCCAGCCACCCAGACTGGTCTTGGACAGCGTCTCGGCGCTGATCTCCACATCGTACCAATCCGCCCCCAGATCAATCACGGTCAGGCAAACGCCGTCGCTGGCGATCGAGGCCCCGATGTCGATCGTCGCGGTGTCATAGCCGGTGCGGATCCGCGCCCGCAAATCGCCGCGCTGCTCCAACTCGGTCACTGTGCCGATATCGGTGATGATCCCTGTGAACATGGCGCGCCTCCTGCATCCGATCCGCCCGTTAGGTAGCTGCCCCGCCCGCGCCCGGCAAGCCCCCCCGAAAAGCCCACCTGACAAGCACCCTGACAAGTCGTGCGAGCGCCCGCAAGCCGCCGCTTGCGCGGCCCCTCCCGCTCGGTCATAGTTTCGCCAGAAAAAACAGGTATATGCGACCTCGCAGGTATCGTAGCGAGTGGAAGACCACATGACCCGACAGGACCAGACCCAGCGTATTTTCCTGTTCCTGCAGGGACCGCACGGCCCCTTCTTCAATGGACTCGCCCAGATGCTGCGCACGACTGGCGCCACCGTCTGGCGCGTCGGCTTCAATGCCGGCGACCGCGCCTTTTGGCGCCACGGGGCCAGCTATATCCCCTATCGCGGCACGCCGTCGGAGTGGCCCGAGCAAATCGATCACCTGCTGGAAACGCACCAGATCACCGATATTGTACTGTACGGCGACACCCGCCCGGTCCATGCCGAAGCGGTGCGCGCCGCCCAAGCCCGCGGCATCACCGTGCATGTCTTCGAAGAGGGCTATATGCGCCCCTATTGGGCCACCTATGAACGCGGCGGCTCCAACGGCAATTCGCGCCTTATGGACATGACCATCCCCGAGATGAAAACCGCGCTGGCCCTTTCGGATATGGAGGCCCCGCTGCCCCCCGCCCATTGGGGCGACACCCGCCACCATGTGGTCTATGGCGCGCTCTATCATTGGTTCGTGATGTTCTGGAACCGCGGCTACCGCAATTTCCGCCCCCATCGCAACCTCACCGTGACCAAGGAATTCCAGCTCTATCTGCGCCGCCTGCTGCTGATGCCGGTTCACGCCATCGAACGCCGCCTTGCCACCCGACGCATCCGCGACGGCGGCTTTCCCTATCATCTGGTGCTGCTGCAACTGGAACATGACAGCTCGTTCCAGATGCATTCCCCCTTTGCAACCATGACCGAATTCCTGTCGCAGATGATCGAAGGCTTCGCCACCGGCGCCCCGCGCCACCACCACCTTGTGATCAAGGCCCATCCGCTCGAAGACGGGCGTGTGCCGGTGCGCGCCGAGGCCCGGCGGTTGGCCCGACACTTCGGCGTCGAAGGACGGGTGCATTACGTGCGCGGCGGCAAGCTGGCACAGCTTCTCAATGATGCCCGCAGCGCGGTCACCGTCAACTCGACCGCTGGCCAGCAGGTGCTGTGGCGCGGCATCCCGATCAAGGTGTTCGGGCGCGCCGTCTATGCCAAGCCCGAGTTCGTCTCGGGCCAGCCGTTGAGCGAGTTCTTTGCCTGCGCCGCCCGGCCCGACAACCGCGCCTACAAGGATTACCGCCGCTTCCTGCTGGAAACCAGTCAGGTGCCCGGCGGCTTTTATTCCCGCCGCGGTCGGCGTCAATTGCTGCGCCATGTGGTCGATATGATGCTGTCGCCAGAAGATCCCTACGACGCCCTGAAATCGGGCACAGCGGCACCACGGCAACACCTGCGCGCCGTGACCTGACACCCCTGCGCGGTGGGACTGGATTTTTGTGCGGGATTCCGATACATTAAAGAAAAAACCTGAGGCAGAATAAAACAGGTCGAGGAGACCGAGCAGTGAAACCCGTGACTTCCCGGTGGGCTAAGCCCGTCGCGCTGCTGGCTGCGCTTGCGCTGCTGGCATCTTGCGCCTTGCCGCGCGTCGGCCCCAATAAACGTGAAATCTTTGCCGGATCGGTCCAGAAAGAGGGCGATGCCTTTGTCGTGTCGGTGAACGATCGCGTCACCCGCGCCACGGCTGTGGTGCCCGCACTGGGCTTTTCCAGCACCTTCCAAAGTGCCGGACGCCTGACCTCTGACACCATCCGCCCCGGCGACATCCTTGGCCTGACCATCTGGGAAAACGTCGACGACGGGTTGCTGGCCAGCGCCGGCACCAATGCCACCATTCTGGACGAGGTGCAGGTCGACAGCGCCGGGTTCATCTTTGTCCCCTATGCCGGGCGGCTGCGCGCGGCGGGCAATACCCCTGACCGGCTCCGCGACATGATCACCGAACGGCTGCAGGACCAGACCCCGGATCCGCAGGTGCAGGTGCGCCGCGTCGCCGGCGATGGCTCGACCGTATCCCTGGTCGGCGCCGTGGGGGGGCCCGGCATCTATCCGATCGAACGCCCGACACGCACCCTCACCACCATGCTGGCCAAGGCCGGCGGCGTGACGGTCAACCCCGAAGTGGCGCAAATCGTGGTCAACCGTGGCAATGAACAAGGAAAGATCTGGTTTCAGGATCTTTACGACAATCCCAGCCTCGACATCGCCCTACGTGGCGGGGATCGGATTTTGGTCGAAGAAGACACCCGCGCCTTTACCGCGCTGGGGGCCACCAGCGCCCAGGCGCGCGTGCAGTTCCAGACACAGGAGCTTTCTGCGCTCGAGGCGATCGCACAGGTCGGCGGGCTGATCTCGACCTCCTCCGATCCCACCGGAGTCTTTATCTTCCGCAACGAACCCGCCGAGATCGCGGGTCAGGTGCTGGGCCGCGACGACCTGAGCGGCGCGCAACGCATGGTCTATGTGCTCAACCTGACGGAACCCAACGGCATGTTCGTGGCTCGCGACTTTGCGATCCGCGACGACGACACGCTCTATGTGACCGAGGCCCCTTATGCGCAATGGACCAAGACCATTTCGCTGATCGCGGGCTCGATCACCCCGGTCTCCAGCATCTCGTCGCTGGCCGGCGGCTGATATCATGACCGGCCACGAGGGCACGGGGAAAGCCGGGGGCAATTGCCCCCGGCTTTTCGTTTACAACAGCGGCTTCCTGACCCAACGCCGGGTGCGCCGTATCCTCGCCCTGTCCGGCCACCGGATCCGGCTTGGCCTGCCCGGCCCCGAGGATGGTGTCGCCGTCTGGGGTGCCAGCCCGACCGCCCATCGCGGGTTTGCCGTGGCGGCCAAACGCGACGTGCCGGTGCTACGGGTCGAAGACGCCTTTCTGCGCTCGCTGCATCCCGGCCGCGCAGGCGAGCCACCGCTGGGTCTGACACTTGACTGGTCCGGGGCGCATTTCGATCCCAGCCCGCCCTCAGACCTTGAACAGATCCTTGCCACCGCCCCGCTTGATGACAGCGCACTGCTGAACCGGGCGCGCGACGCCATCGCCCGGATACGCGAGATTGGCCTTACCAAATACAGCGGCTTTGACCCCGACGCCCCGCTGCCCGCTCCACCCTATGTGCTGGTGGTGGACCAGACCTTGGGCGATGCCTCGGTCACCGCCAGCGGTGCCGACCGGGCCCGGTTTCGCGAAATGCTGGTCTTTGCCCAACTTGAACACCCCGGCATGCCGGTGGTGATCAAGACCCACCCGGAAACTCAGGCCGGCTATCGCCCCGGCCATTTCGACGCACAGGACGCCAGCGACCGGGTAACGCTGTTAAGCAATGCGGTGAATCCCTGGACCCTGCTTGAGGGCGCCGTGGGCGTCTATACCGTCTCGTCACAACTGGGGTTCGAGGCAATCCTCGCCGGTCACAGGCCCCGCGTTTTTGGCCAGCCCTTCTATGGCGGCTGGGGCCTGACCGAGGACGAAGACCCGGTGCCGCGTCGCCAGCGATCCCTGACCCGCGTCCAGTTGTTCGCGGCGGCGATGATGCTTTATCCCACATGGTACGACCCCTATCGCGACAAGCTTTGCGAATTGGAAACCGTTCTCGACACGCTGGAGGCGCAGGTCCGTGCCTGGCGCGAGGATCGTCACGGCTGGGTCGCCTCGGGCATGCGCCTGTGGAAACGCCGCCCCGTACAATCCATGTTCGGGCGCGAAAAACGCATGATCTTTTCCGACGATCCAGCCAGAGCGGCCGACACCGACCGCCGCCGCATGGTCTGGGCCACCCGCGCCGACCCGGACGACAGCGCCGCGCGGATCGAGGACGGCTTCCTGCGATCGCGCGGGCTGGGGGCAGATCTGGTGCCGCCGCTGTCACTGGTGAGTGACGATCTGGGGATCTATTACGACCCCCGCCGCCCCTCGCGTCTGGAACAGATGATCGCCACCCGCGCCACGCTGCGCACCGACCAAAGCCTGCGCGCCGAACGGCTGATCGCAGCGCTGACCGGTGCCGGGCTCAGCAAGTACAATCTGGGGGGGGAAGTGTACGATCTGCCCCCCGGTCGCCGCATCCTTGTCCCCGGTCAGGTCGAGGATGACGCCTCGATCCGCACCGGCGCGGGCGAGGTGAACACCAACCGCGCACTGTTGCTGGCCGCGCGCGACGCCAACCCGGAGGCGGTGATCATCTACAAACCCCACCCGGATGTGGAGGCTGGACTGCGCCAAGGCGCCGTCGAAGCGCAAGGACTGGCCGATCTGATCGCCGCCCATGCCGAGCCCACAGCCCTGCTGGCCGAGGTTGACGAGGTCTGGACCATGACCTCGCTCATCGGGTTCGAGGCGCTTTTGCGCGGGGTCCGGGTGGTTACCTTTGGCGCCCCGTTCTATGCTGGCTGGGGCCTGACCCGCGATCTGGGCGTGGTGCCCGCGCGTCGCACCGCACGGCCCGGGCTGGAAGGTCTGGTCCACGCCACCCTCATCGATTACCCGCGCTACCGCGATCCGCTCACCGGCCTGCCCTGCCCGGTCGAGGTGATCGTGGAGCGGCTGAGCCGGGGCGAAGTCCCCCGCCCCGCGCTGGCAAACCGGACGCTGTCAAAACTGCAAGGGCTGTTCGCCACCTACGCCCATCTCTGGCGGTAGGCGGGCGGGTTGACGGTTCTGGGTGGGGCTGCGCTTAGGGGATTAAGAGGGGCTCTGCCCCCGGCCTGCGGCCTCCCCCGGAGTATTTTGACCAAGAAGAAGGGCGGATCGGATGGCGTTGCGGGAGATCGGGATCAGGCTCAGACCGGGTCCAGCGCCCGGGTCCAGCGGGTCATCACGTCGGGGCCGAGCGCGCGGGTTTCGATCAGCTTGAACCGCGGCGCCTCGTCCAGACGGCTCAACCCCAGCGCGCCGATCGCCGGCAACCCCTCGGCGCCGATCGCGAGCCCGGCGCTAAAGCCGACCAATTCATCCACCAGATCCTCGGCCAGCAGCGACGCCGCCAACGCGCTGCCGCCTTCGCAGAAAATACGGGTCAGCCCGGCGGCCCCAAGCTGACGCAGCGCGTCATGCGGATCGATCTGCACCCCCTTGGCCGCGCAGGGCAGAAGCTTTGCGCCCAGCCCATCCCAGGCGCGGATGCGTTCAATATCAGCGCCCGCCCCATGGCAAAGCCAGACCGGCACCTCGCCAGCGCCGCGCGCCAGTTGCCCCATCAGTGGCAGGTCCAGATGGCGCGAGATCACCACCCGCACCGGTTGGCGTGTCACCCCCAGATCCCGCACGGTGAGCGAGGGGTCATCGGCCCGCGCCGTGCCTGCTCCCACCATGACCGCATCATGGCGCGCGCGCAGCGCATGCACCGCGCGGCGCGCCTGTGGTCCGGTGATCCATTTGCTTTGCCCGGTCGCGGTGGCAATGCGGCCATCGAAACTGCTGGCCAGTTTCAGCGTGACCAGCGGTCGGCCCTGTTCGGTCTTGAGGAAAAAGCCCGCGTGATCGCGCGCAGCCTGATCGGCCAACACGCCGGTGGTGACCTCGACCTCGTGCAACCGAAGCCGTTCAAACCCCTGCCCCGACACCCTTGCGTCGCTGTCCTGCAAAGGCGCCACCACCCGGGAAATCCCGGCGGCGATCAGCGCGTCGGCACAGGGCGGGGTCTGTCCGTGATGCGAACAGGGCTCCAACGTGACATAGGCCGTCGCCCCACGCGCCAAATCGCCAGCCTGCGCCAGCGCAATCGGTTCCGCATGCGGGCGCCCGCCGGGGCCTGTGGTTCCGCGCCCCACAATGCGACCGTCGCGCACAATGACGCAGCCCACGGCCGGGTTCGGCCAGCATTGACCTTGCCCGCGCCGGCCCAGCGACAGGGCCAGCGCCATGAAGCGCCTATCGCTTTGGCTCACTCTTCCGGTGCTGCGTGGGGTCGCAGCTCGTGCACGAAGCTTTCGAAATCATCAGCGGCCTGGAAGTTCTTGTAGACGCTGGCAAAGCGCACATAGGCCACGGTGTCGATCCGCGCCAAGGCCTCCATCACGATCTCGCCGATCTTCTTGGAGGGAATGTCGGTATCGCCCATGCTTTCAAGCCGTCGCACGATGCCGGAAATCATCTGGTCGATGCGTTCGGGATCAATCGGGCGTTTCTGCATCGAGATCCGGATCGAGCGCTCCAGCTTGTCGCGATCGAAATCCTCGCGTTTGCCGTTGGTCTTGATCACCACCAGATCGCGCAGCTGCACCCGTTCATAGGTGGTGAAGCGACCGCCGCAAGCCGGGCAAAACCGCCGCCGCCGGATCGCCGCGTGATCCTCGGCGGGCCGGGAATCCTTGACCTGCGTATCTATGTTTCCGCAAAACGGGCAGCGCATGAGCCGTCCCCCTCGTTTTCTGATCGGCCTCTGATTGTGGGCGCTGTGGCGCACTTATCCACAACTATAGGCGACCCGCTAGGGTTTGGGTAGAGGGGAAATGTCACCGCTATGGATAGGTTGCAGCAGCGGCTCTTACCCCAGATGCGCCGCAACCCGGCGTTGATGCGGGGCGGTGCGATTGTAGCTTGCCACCGATTCTTGCAGTGTTTGACACTGAATGTTGCAGCAAAGACTTTCAATGCGAGACCTGTTGAAACGCCGTTAAACATCGCTTCAACAGGGGGCGGACAGGCGCGGGACCGGGCTGGCACCCGAAACCCCGCGCCGGTTGTGTTAGACTATTTCCAGCACGGTCCCCGAAATAGCCCGCAGTAGCGTGACTCCTGCGCCCTCGACAATCTGCCCAGCAGTGGCAGACACTCCGAAATCGTCGCCGAATGCGATACTTGGCGACGTGGAAAATAGCACCTGCTCAGAAGCAATATATCCCGTTCTCAGCACCCTCCCCAAACGCCCCGGCGCGATATTCTCCAGCGCAATACCCGCAATGAGTGGTCGGGCATCAGCACTGGTCGCAATCCGGCCAAGGTATTTCGCGCCGTCGTAGGCGACCGCCATACCTTTGATTATCACCGTGTCGGCACTGCTATTTTTCACAGTGGCCTCCCTGTCCAACTGGATCACAGGGGCCTCGTTTTGGTATGGCGTGGACTCGTAAAACGTTGCCCCGCCGCCCGCGCCGGTCATCAGACCATTGAGCGCCGCGATGATCGTCGCGTTGCTATCGCCGCTGTAATCAGCGTCCAGCGTCAGATCGACAGGCGACCCGCCGTCCAGCGTGACAGTCAGCGTCAGCGATCCCGCCGACAGATCGCCCAGCCGGGCGGCCAGCCCGTGCGCCGCCAATTTGTTGATCTTGTGACCCGAGTAGACCCGAGCCGCATAATTTGTTCCGCCCTCGGCTACATCAGGCTGATCGCCAAATAGCACTTCCGCAGCCGTTCCGCTGACCGCGACCGCGCTCGATGCGCCAGCAGTGCCGCGCAATTCAAGCACGTTGTTGTCCTGCGAGGAAGTCCACGCAAACGGGGAACACCCGGACGCAGTAACACGACACATTCCGGTGCCGTTCCCGTGATCCACCAGCGGGGAAGTTGTCAAATACCCGCCACTCTTCACCAGCACATTCCCGTCGATCTGGCACCCGCGCAAAACGACCTCATGCGGCGTCTTGCTGCCCAGTTCAGACATCGCGAATGCGTTACCTCCGTTCCCGTGGGTTAGACGGCAGTGGTCCAATTCAACGTAATTCCCCTCTGCAAAATCTTTGTTGGTGTGAAAACCGAATCCAGTTCCATCGTCGCCGTCAACATCAGCACCACCTACCCAATTCGTCCCGCTCGAATAGATTTTCTCACCGCTGTGTGTGCCGCACCCAATGCCCTGTTCAGCGGTCCATATGAGCAGCGGGTCTCCACCATTGTCGGTCTGCCACTGTCGAGCCTCACCATTGCCGAGATGCTCGACATGGCAGCCCTGTATGTTTTGCATTGCTCGTTTGAGAGAGGCAGAGCTGTCCGAGTGGATCGGATAACGCATATTCTGGCAGGTTACTTTGATGTTTATCAGCCGGGTAGTTTCATTGAGGTAGAAAGTGGAATTGTCAGTAATGTCGGATACTGAAGAGTCTGCGGCCTGATACCCCTTGAACCAAGTATTCTCCATACGGCCAACGCCGACAATATCGGCGTAGGCTGGGAGGAAATACTCAATGTCAGAATAAATTCCTTCATGGACCTCATATTTCACGCGCCGATATTTATTGACGCCCATTCCGCCGACGCCCTGCCCAAGAACCCCCAGACCGTCGATGGCACCTTTGAGCGTCGTATAATCACCAGACCCATCAGGATTGATCACAACCGTGCGGATATAGTCAGGTGTGTCTGCGACCGCCTGTTGGATTACCTCAGAGAATCCATTGGCCCCAATAACGGTGTAAAATGACGATCTAGGCGTGATAGTGTGCGCCGCTCCAGTACCAGCGTTGTTGGTGTTTTGCTGCACTGTCAGCCGGACGTTGGCCTCGCGTCCAGTCAGCACAACGTCAACGGATGCGAGCGCCCGCGTGGGCGTGATCTGTGTCAGTTTCAGGTCTGTGAACACACCGAGGCTGCCTGCCATCCCAGATGTTATTTGCGATGTTACAGAGGCCGCATATCCGCGCTGCATGAGCGCATCCGCACTCGTCTCTAGCTCAAGGAAAAAACGAACAGTTTTTCCCGCGAGGTTCTGCGCGGTGCCGTGGCTCAGCGTGTTTACAGCCGTGACCAAAGACTGGAACCCTGTGACACTATCTCCGACGGAGAACCCCTCCAAATAGTCGGAGCCATTGACTAGTGCGGCACCTCCATTCGCCTGCACCACAATGGTCGTTGGGTATGCCATAGGCGTAGTCATTTTTGGTGCGGAATCTGTAGCGATGATTCCGGACTGCTGGGCGTTATTTAGTGCCAAGAATTCTGCAATTACATCACCGAAACCGTCTTCATCCAAAGGGATGAAATATCCGAGAGGCCCGCCGTGCCAGTGGTGATCCACGCCGAATGTCGCCGCTGGGTTACTCACCCGAATGTAACTATTCAGCAGGGTCTCGGTTCCGATAAACGTATAGTCGTATGAGAAAATCGCAAGCGTGTCGGTAATCTTGGTGATCTGACGATTAACCAGAGTTCCCGTAGTCGGCGAGGCACCGCTGCCATACGTCCACGCCGGTATCGCATCCATTAGACCGCTCGACGTGGCAATGGGGACAATGAATTTTACGGTCCTACCGGCATACAGCGCGCGCTGGTCCTCGCTGATTGGGAATTGGTATCGGATCAAACTCAGGTCGCCAGTCTGTCCAGCCGGTATATTTACCCCGCCCGCAGATACGTCTGCGGCGGCGGCAGATCCATCCCAATATTCTGCGCCACTCGACACGCTCCCGGTATATGTCAACAGTATTTCAGATTTAGCGGTCTGTTCAATCAGCATCGAATTTGACAGAGCCGAGACAAATTCTGTCGTAGCGATCTGCGTCGTGTTGGTCCCTGCGGCTGCTGTTGGTGCGGTCGGCGTCCCGGTCAGCGCCGCGTCAGCGGAATCGGCCTTGAGGTCAAGATCGTCCTGCGTGACCACGCCGCCCTCTTTACGATACCAGTTTGCGGCATACGTCGAGGCGCTGGCGCTGTCGATCAGAGCAGTGATCGTATCGTGCTTGACAAACGTCACACCGTCCACAGTGCCTCCGGTATCCACCTCCCAATAGTGCCCGGTAAGAGCCGCGCCGGCGCCGGGGAATGACCCGCTAGATGCGTCCCATCCGCCCTTGAGTTTCAGGTTGGACGGTATGGTCTCAAGTGCCGTGATCCGGGCCTCTGCCAGTGTAAGATCGGAACTTTTGGCGATATCCGCAGATCCGGCTACCTGTGCCGCCAGCAATGCTATCGGCAATCGCACCATAGAGGTGTCCTTGTGACCGATGACATCATCAATATCGGCGGTGATATCGAGGGTGTCTGATTTGATGCCTGCGTCTGCCATAGAATTCTACCTGATCTGTACTGTTAGCGGGCCCGAAACGGGCCCCGGAACTGCGTCGCCATTCAGCGGCGCGAGGTAATAGTCGTATTCTCCCGCATCGACCGAGGCGGTGGTCTGGGCGAAGAGGGTGATGTCGGAAATCGCGGCATCGAAGCTCGAATCGGCGCGGAACGCCAGGGTGATGTTACCCGTCACCGCCTGGATAGCATCGGTGTGGAGCCCATCGGCCGAGGTGGCGACGCCAGAGCGATCAGAGCCGCCCAACAGCATCGGCGTGACGCTGCCCGCGACATATGAGGCGAGCACATATCCCACCCGATAGGTGGTGCCGGCATCGAATGCGATGGCCTGTGTCAGGTCACCTGCGGAGCCGGAGGCATGCAGGGCATTGCCCGTGACCAGCGCCCAATCGGTCCCTGCTGTCCAGGCTGAACTGTCGCCGAAATCCCCATTCAACAGGATGTTTTCGCGGGTGCCGTCGCCATCGATATGCTGCACCGTCGCCCCGGCGGAGACCGCGAACGGGTTGCCAGCCGCATGCAAAGCAGTGTTGAGCGTGTCGCCGCTCGGGACGCGGTACAGCTGGATCTCAGCGGGTGCATCACTCGCGCTGACCGCCACGGTGACAACTGCATGACCGAGGCTACCGGTGACAGTGATCGAGCCCGCATCGAGGGCCGCCGGGATCGGATCATCATTGCTGCCGACCGTGATCGACACGATGGCGGTATCGGCGCCAACAACATCGCCAACTGCGATCGCGCGGGCCTGCATCTCGATATCATCGCCAGAGACATAGTCCCCGATCGAGACAGAGGCCGAGGCCGCATCAGTGCTCACTGTCGTCCAGAGCGTGTCGCCAGCGAGGCGGTGATCGACCTCATATCCGCTCAGGATCGCGGCGGTGCCAGTGCCCGGAGCCAGCATCACTAGCACACCATCGGCATCTCCGGTCTCGGTCGTGCCGCTGGAGATCTTGCTGAACAGCGGCACTGCCGGCGTCAGCTCCTCGATCGTCGCCGCAGATCCGACGCGACCATCCCATTCCGGGGGCACCTCGGCATCGGTAAGCTCATCAATGATCGGGGCCGCTGCAACCATATGGACGATGTGGGTAAAGTCCTGACCGGGCTCGATCCCCTTGACGCGCAGCGCAAGGCTCTCGCTCGCCAGCGGCCCGAAGTGGACCAGAGCGTCCACCTCCGGAACCTCTCCAGTCCCGCTCAGCAGCAGCCCCGCGCCGCCCGAGAGAGGCACGGTGACGCTGCGCACGACCGAATGGCCTGTCGCATCCTCGTCATCATCAAAGGCGCGGAATCGGATGGCATAATCGACGCCCTCATCGGTCACCAATACCTCGTCCAGTACGATGTAATCGCCGCCGACTGATTTGACGCGTGCTGCCACCTGTGTGCGATCGAGTTGGTCATAGGAGCCCATCACCTGATCGCCGCGCGATGCCACGCGAATGGCCCCATCCTGCGTCGCCTGAATGGTGTCGGGGCGATGGATCAGCTCGTACATGCGCCGACGTGCCTCGATCCAGACCTCGTCGGGGCTGGTCTTGCCATTGAGGATCAGATCCTCGGTCAGCTCGATCGCGCCGGTGTGGCCTGGCCATGGCACGATCCGCTCGGCCTCCTCGTACTCGCGGGTCTCGTCCAGGAACGCCACCCGGAAGGCGTCGGGCGGGTCGAAATACGTGCGGGACCATGAGAATTCGCGGCTGTTGCGTGGCGAGAGATGATCCACCACCAGATCAGTCGGTCGGTCGATCACGACGCCCCAGCGGATACCAGAATGGTGCGGTGAGGCCCGGCCGGCGCTGCTGATCTTGCTGAGCGCAGTGCCGAGCGTTTCATCCTGCTCGTGGATCGCGTTATATTCCATCCCCTTGGCCGCGCAGAACGCGTAGAAATCGGCGACCTGATCGAGGTCGACCGAGGCATCGGCAACCGGGAAGGCATTGGCCGGGCCTTGCAGTGCGTAGAGATAGGCGGAGGCGGGGTTAGACGTCGGGGCATCCGTCCAGGCCTCGCCGTCCCATGTCGGCGCATAACGCGTCACCATGGCGTTCAGATCATCCAGCTGCCCATTGAGCTGATAGGTGGCGCGGATGCGGACCGACAGCAGCGCCATCGGCTTATCGATAGCAATCGGGTATTCGGGGCGCAGGGACTGCAGCGCCGCCCAGATGCTGGTGGTTTGCCAGCCAGAGGCGCGGCTTTCGGCCGTCATCCGGGTGACCTCGATTTCATACTGCCCGCGAGTCGGAAGTTCCCAAGTGTACTGGCGGAAGAAGGCAGCTTTCTTCGAGGCGCGGACAGTGAGCGTCGTCACCTCTGACCAGCTCACAGCCCCAACCAGGCGCTGGCGAATTCTGACCTCAACGGTCAGGGTCACATCGCGGCCCTTATTGTCGATCGCGAACAGGCCGCCGGGGAACTGGATGATGGCGCTGGCCGAGGCTGTATCGGGCGCGGTGCGCCGGATAACCGGGGTTTCCTCGGGATCGCCTGAGTAGATAGGATCACCGTTGTCGTCACGCGGATAGGGGCGCACAAGCTCGGTGCTGACTGCATCCTCCAGCACCTGCCGCGGATAGAGGCTGAGCGGGAGGTCAGTATCGACGCCCTCGCGTACCTCCATCGTGACGTCGTCATAGTCCTCTATCGAGGTGTCCCCGATGCGGATATCCTCGATCCGCAGGCGACCATATCCGAACAGGAATGCGGCGCGGATGTACTGCTCATCGCCGACGATCTCGGTATAGGAACGGGCGGCGAACGGCGGGGCATAGCGGATCTCGCCCAGCACCATCGGCACGCGGCCGTTCTGGCGCAGGGTATTGCGCAGACCTGACAGCTGATAGGAGGTTTCAGACTCCGGCTCGTCCGGCGCCGGGATCAGCGCGCTGGCGAGCAGCCCCCCCACCACGCTCAGCCCGGTGACCAGCCCGACGGTCAATGCCTTGGCTCCGAGGCTACCAGCAGCGAGGCCCATCTTACCGATCAGCTGACCGGCCCAGAATTGCCCCAGCGCCATTGCCGCGATTGCTACCACGATCGTCAGCACCTGGCCCATATTGTCCCCGGTCGGAACTAGCCGCAATACCACATGGGTCGTGGGCTTGGGGCGAACACAGTGCCAGATCTCCGGCGCCACCGGAGCCGCGCCCTTGGTGGTGACAAGCAGCACGCGGATCGCGCTGGCCGGCGCACCCGGCAGTGCGATCTCGACAATTTGTGCGATGCTCAGTCCCTCGGGCAATTCAAGGGTCTGGCGGGCCGCGCCGGGATCCGGAAGCGGGGATGTGAGAAGCACTGGAACGGCCATTCAAGCGCCCCTCAAATACATATTGATGTGGCGATAAATGCCGATGCGGCGCGTGATCCAGCGGGGCTGGAGGGGCTCGACCAAGGCCGCGCCACCGGCATGGACATGCAGCATCCGGCGCGCATCCAGCGCGATCCCGACATGCGCCGCGCGGCCACCGGTGCGAAACTCGAACAGGTCGAACGGGCGCGCAGATGGTACCTGCCGCCAGTGCTGGCGCTCCTTTGCGCCATAAAGCAGGGCGTCGACCTCATCGATTTCTTCGGCACTGGCATAGGCCCCAGCATAGGAGGGCAGGACGATCCCGAGTTCCTGAGCATAGACCACGCAGGCCAGCCCCCAGCAGTCGACGCCAGCGCGGCTGCGGCCATGGTCAGCGTAAGGGGTGCCGACATATCTGGACGCCCAGCTCACAGGAACAGCCCCGGAAAGCGATCTCGCGTCATCCGATCGCTCGGACAGCTTTCATCCTCGATCGGCTCGCGACTGATCGACAGCGAAATCTCGGAGGCATCACCCTCGGCGGCGATCAGGCGCATATCGCGGAACTCGGCTTCGATCAGATCAGGGCTGTCGGAGAAGACCACGGCCATATGGACCGTCGCGCGGCTGGTGACCGAGCGCAGAAGGGCGGCGATATCGTTGTCGACGTTTTCCAACACGAGTGTCGCCGCCGCCGGTGCATCCTCCTGGTCGCCGGGGATCTCGGCCGAGGCGAGAACAAACAGGAACGGCTCGCTCAGCGGGTCGGCCCCCATCCAGCTCGAGCGCGTGCCATACATCAGCGGATCTGTTGAGAGCCGCTCGGTCGGGTCTGTTGAGAGCCGCACGGGCGTGGCCAGTGCCTCGTGCTCGATCATCAGCAGCGCGACCTCGACCTTGTCGGTATTCGGCGCCATGCGGGCGTTCAGTGCGACGCGGCTCATGGCATCACCGTCACGCTGAACGCGACCCGGAACCGGATGCCCTGGGGCGCGGTGACCGGGGTGCTGTCGCCCATCAGGCAGAGCCACTGCTTTGAGACCAGCAGCGGGCGGCCATCCGGCAGCAGGACCGGCGTGCCATCCGGGCTCAGCAGTGGCCAGCCATCGGACGTTGGCGCGGGCATCCAGAACGGCAGCGTGCCCTCGCTCAGATCATCGATCCAGAAGCGTTCAAAATCACCCAACCCCGCGCGGGGGATATCAATCACCATGGCAACCTTACGGGCGACACTGGACCAGCGCCGCCGCCAGCCCGGCGGGCCGGACTCGCCGCCCTTGGAGAGACGCGCCTCAAGACGCTGTTCGCTATAGCCGTCGCGCAATGGGCGGGGCAGCGAGCTGGGCCATACCGCGACCGTCATCGTCGTGCCGCCTTGGGCCGCACGCCCATCGAGGCGAGTTGCCGGCGCGCGCCGCCACCCGGGGTGCGCATGGCATCGCCGACCATATCGGCCATCGTGAGTTTGAAGGTGCGCCGGCCCTGGGCGTCTGTGCTTTCTTCAACATCCGCCCCGACCTGAGCGGAGGAATTGTTATTGATCTGGATCACCGGGCGGCTGTCCACATTCTGGGATGCGGCCCCAGACTGCCCGGCATAGGACATCGGCGGCGGGACCGCGATGCCACCCCCCACCGCACCTCCCGTCGCCAGTGCCTGGATCGGGCTGCCCGAGACCATCGACTCGAGCAAGGATCTGTTGCGCGAGGTGGCGCGGGCATTGACGATATAATCCCCCGACTGGGCGCGCATCAGCACATCGTCCGAGGTGCCGCTGCCGGGGCCGGTGATCAGCCCGGCGGCTGCGGTGCGATTGGCATTGATCACATCAAGCAGCGGCATGTGTTTGCGGGCCACATCGCGCGGCACCCGGAACTCGCCCGAGGAGACCGCGACAACCTGATCGCCCGGCACTGATCCGCCCTCGGCCAGGCCAATGGCATCGGCAGCGAGACCGATCAACCCACCGCTCTCACCGGTGCCAAACAGACTCGCCAGGGGGCCGGTCCCCAGCAGCGTTGCTTGCAGCGCCGCGCGGGCGATCGAGGATGCGACCATGTCCCACATGTCCGACATGCTGCCGCCGCTTGAGATCAGCGTTTCGAGCGCATCAAACGAAGTGTCTGTGAAGAATTGCCGCTCCGCCCCCGCTGCCGCCACCGAGGTCTTTTCCTGCTCGTTGGCGATGATCAGCTGCTCGATCTGGCGGCGCTCGGCATCGGTGGCCTCGGCCAGCACCTTGCGGTGATCGATCAGCGCCAGTTGGACCGGGTCGGTCTCTTGCAGGATGGCGTTTTCGCGCTCCAACTCGGCGATCAGATCCGCAACCGCATCGCGCTCACGGCTGCTGCCAGCGCTGCTTTTTGTCTTCGATCTCGGATTGGACGGCATGGTGACCGGCGGGAGGTCGGCCTCCTGATAGACGTAATCGGTTTTGCCCGCGCCGGTGGACTCGCCCCTTGGGTCGCCGAAATCCGGGTTCTTGTGGATATTGCTCAGCATCGACTTGCCACGCGCGGTTGCCAGATTGACCGTCAGGCGATGCGCCTCATCAGCGGCAAGGCTGATATTGCCAGCCATGTCGACAGATGCGATGCCATTGGTCGCATCCCAGGCGGCCATGAGCTCGTCCTTCATGTCCTTTGAGACGTCGAGAGCATCGACGGCCTCGGACTGCACCCGGCGTTCAGCGGTTAGGCGCGCTTCGGCGGCCTGCACGCTGTCCTCACCATACGCGGCAATGGTGGCCTGAATGGTGGATTGCTCCCGAAGGCTGGTGAGCATCTCTTGCGCGGCGCTGTATTCGTCCAGGCGAACGCCAACGTACTTTTGCGCCGAGGCCACGATACCACCCCAGATCTCGGCCTCTTCCTTGCCGAAGATGCTGACCGACTTGCTGGTTTCCTCGACTGTGACTCCCATCAGGATCATGTCGCGGATCACGGCAGCCAGACCGTTGTAGAACTCTTTCTGCGAGCCGTTGAGCTGATCAATTCCGCCGGCAGTTTCCAGCAGCTGATCGCGCAGATCGAGCGCAGCCTGCAGCTTTTTGGCCGGCTCCTCGCTGGCGCTCAGGATCTCGAGGTTCTGGGCAAACTCCGCCCCGGCCGCGCGGGCCGAGCTTTTGATGCTGTTCAGCCCGAGGAAGTCCTGCGCCGCCGATTGGCTGGAGCGATCATCATAGAAGCTCAGATCCAGCACCAAGCCGCGCACGCTGTCTGCCACCTGATCAATGGACTGATAGGCGTCGATCTTGCCCAGGGCAGCCATATCCGCCAACACGGCGCGCAGCACCGGATCGGCGGTCCCGAACTCGCCCACCATTCCAGAAAACGACAGGCGCGCTGCATCAGACTTGGTCTGGAACGCGTCAATCGCCTCGCCAGCCGCATCGATGGCATCCCCCAGTTCGAGCGCCTTTTCCTTGCTACCGGTCAGCCACTGCAGGATCGCCGCCCCGGCCGCGATGCCGCCGATCGTGATCATATTGATCGGGCTCAGCATGCTGACGAATGCGGTCTTGAGGGCATTCGCCGCACCGGCAGCACCCATGGGACCGATCACCTGGGTGACCTGCGTACCCTGTTGCAGCGCGAGTTGCAGCGGGTTCTGACCGGCGGCCAGCATCATCCCGATGTCGTTGAACTGGGCCACGAGGTTGCCGGTTGCGGCGGCTGCCCCTCGGTGACTGACCCCCATGGCCGTGGCCGTCTGGGCCGCGCTGCGCTGCGCAACGGACATCTGATTGAGATTTGCATCCGCAACACTGGCGGCGCTGCCGATCGCCTTCACGCCGCCCGCCGCCTTGCGCCCTTTGCGGTCAAGCTGATCGGCCGCCGCGCCGGTTTCCTTCACTGCCGCGCCGACTTTGCGCACCTCGGCGGCAGCGACATCGCCATCAGCAGTGAGGAGCAGCGAAATCTGAAAGCTCATTTTAACCCTCGTTCAACGCGGTGCGCGCGGCTATTTCAATGGCCTGCATGTCGCGCCAAATGCGCGGCGTGGTCTCAATTCCGGCCCGGTTCAGCGCTACTTCGACCCCGGTGTAATCCAACCCGACGGCGCGCATCCGGCCCTCTCCCATCGCGATGAAGCGCCATTGGGTGCCGGCGGCGAGGAAGGCGCGCAGGGCGGGCAGATGCTCGGCCCAGATGCCGTCCGATGCCGCGGTGTCCTGGGGCTCGATCTCCAGCCCCCAAAGGGCGGCATCGGCCTCCAACTCGCTCGATCTGTTTTGTGTTGGGCCGAGCGTGCCCGTGGCCCATGCACGCCCGGCCCATGTCAGTTTCCCGGGCGAAGCTGATTGACGGCATCGGAGTAGCTGCGCAGCATCGCCAGCCGCACGTAGCTGCGCGACAGCATCTGATCGAGCAGCTGCGGGGAATAGGGGATGGGTTTTCCCCCTTCGCCCGCGATGTCATCAAGCTCCAGCGTCGCGGTACGCAGGAAGTCCTTCATCCCCTCCGAGCGCATCACGTCATAGGTGCCTGCGGTCTCTTCATCGATAACGCGAAAGCGGGCCCGGAAGCTGGCCTCCACATGGCCGTCATCAGAGGGCACCGCGACCTTGACCGTGCGCCAGAATTCAGGGGTCTCAACTACATTGAACATCTGCGTCTCCGTCAGGTCAGGGTCAGAGTGAACTGGTCATTGCCGCTGGCATAAAGCGGCACCATCCGCAGCGGCCATTCCGTGATGTTCTGGGCATTCTCCAGCCCCTGCGGCCGCTGCATCTGCGCGGCCGGCATATTAAGGGTGGCGATGCGCCCCGCAGCCGTGCCGTGCACCAGCGTGACATCCATGGCGGTCTGCGCGGCGGAGAGCGCAAATGGATTGAAGCTGGTCAGCGGCTGAGCCTCGACCGTGGTCTGGATCGCCTCGGCGCGATCGGTGATCAGCACGCGCTCGACCCCGACCAGGAAGCGTTTTTCGACCTGGTTGCCCAAGGCAAGAGAGAACGATCGCATGACCATGGCGACGCTGTTGATCGTGAAGGTCGGCGTGTTGGCGCTGGTGGCGACATCCGGCTTCTTGAAGCCGCTCAGCGTGGCGGTCGGCCGGGTGTCCTCGGAGGGCTGCACGAAGAGCCCGGTGAACTCGAAGTTCAGGTAGGGGATGCCCTGTGCGGTAACCTCAATCGTGCAGGTGCCCATCGCCCCGATCATAGCATATAGGGTGTTGCCGATATAGGTGTAAAAGGTGATCGACTCGTGCCCATCCGAGACCGGATTGTAGGTGACCGATGTCGACGCCGAGATCGTCTCGGCCATGGCGCAGGCGCGCAGCAGCGCGCCCCAACCCGGCACAGTCCCCGCCGCGCCCGATGGCTCGAGCTCGACCTTGAAGCTCAGCATCGCGTGCAGCTCGGTCGGGATCGTGCCCTGGGCCCCCATGAAGGGCGTTTCCAACTCCCGCGAAACGTCATTGCCCTCCATCGGCTTAAGGTTCACGTCGGTGGCAAGGATCGCGTCGGCCCCGCCGGGGCTGGCGTCGGTGCCATAGGTGGTCTCGATCTTGGCAACGAGGATCTTCTTGCGCCAGAAAATTGGTGCGGCCATGTCAGCGTTCCTTCTCGGGTGCGACAGCCGGCTTTACCGGCGCGGGGGCGGCAGGTGCCTGCTTGTTCAGCTTGCCCTTGGTGTCGACGGTATAGCTGCCCCCCGATTGGGGCAGCTGGTGAGGGGTCTTCTTGGTGCTCATGAGGCAATCCTCAGCTGGTCCTGGATGGAGAAATCGATCTGGTAGGCGAGACGTCCGCCCTGAACGCCGATCAGCGCGCCGCGCGACAGGCCAAACACGCCGACCGTATTGCCCGGGGCCCAGCCGGCGATCGCGTCGATCACCTGGGCAATCAGCGGGCGCAGCCGGTCGAGCGCGCGCTCAGCCTGAGGGTCGGTGGCCTGCAGAAACAGCACCACGCCGATGCTCTCGGCATAGCTCTGGACGAACATCCCGGAGGAGGCCTCTGCGCGCCCGCCCTGCAAGCCCAGCGGCAGGACAAAGGCGGCGGGCATGTTATGGGGGCCGCGCCCGCCCTTCATCATTGCGGCGAAGGCGGCAGCGCCCTCGACCTTGCCGGTCAGATCTGCGACCTGCGTATCAAGGCGGGTGATGACGTTCTCCATCATCAAATGAAGCCCTTGAGATTGGTTTCGGTCATCGGGCGTTCCCGATCGGTGACCCGTGCGCCGCCGCCACCGGTGCCCTCGGGCTCGACGCCCGCAACCGGCAGACGGATGGTGCCCGAGGCGATGCCTTCAAGGGACCTTACAGCGGCCTTGTAATCGGCCTCGATCTTGGGGTTCGGCTCATAGACGTGCAGCTTCCAGATCGCGATCATCTGCGCCAGATCAGCAATCAGCGGCGGCGTCTCGGCCAGCGGCAGCACATAGCGCCCGGATATATAGCCATCGATCATCGCATCCGTATCGGCCAGCGCCCGGTCAACCGTGGCGGTGACCACCGCGCCCGTGGGGGTCGCGGCGCGATCGGTCAGATCGATCAGCAGCGACTCGCCGTAACGGTCCGTCAGATCTGATTGCGAGGTATAGGTCACGCGGATGGCTCCGAAATGGGGTGGTCATGATCCCGGCGGCGATACGCACCGCCGCCGGGCAGGCCCTGTATCCAGAGCAAAAGCGGCCAGGGAGGAGGAGGGCCGCTTATTCGATCGAGCCGTCCACCGCGATCATCGCGACGATCAGCTTGGGCTCGGAGCTGAGCGCCTGTTGTTCGGCCTCGCTCAGATCCTCGAGAGGGATGTCGACCGGCTCCGGCCCGAAAGTGCGCCCGGCACGACGGAAGCCGCCTTTGGGGCCGATCACCCGCATGATCTGGTCCGGGATTGGCAGATCCGGGAGTGGCGTGGGCTGGGGGGCAGCGCCCGCTGCCCCGGATTGGCCGGCATCAGATGCCGCGGTGTCCTGGGCGGCCTCGGCGGCCTCCTGCACACGCTGGGCCAGTGTCTCGTCGCCGATATTGGCGGCGAACTTGACTTCCAGCGCATGTGCGCGGGTTTCGAGCTCGATGCGGGCTTCGCTCTTCTCAGCCATTGCTCAGCCCTCCTTTACGCGAGCCAGGGCACGACGAGCAGCTCGGCGGTGCCTTTCCACTCGTTGGTCTCGCCACCCGAGGCGTATTCGGAGTTGAGCAGCTTGCGAGCGGCGCTTTCCAGCGTGGGCGGCACCACCAGCAGATTGGGCGTCAGCCCCAGCGGGCGGCCATGATCCCCCTTCATGCCGGACAAGGCTGCGCGCGCGGTGCCGTAATTGGTGGTATCCAGCGTTTGCTTGGAGCCATATGCGAACTGCCAGAAGCCAAAGCCAGCATTATACCGAGCATCGACGCCGTACTCGAATTCCTTGTTTCGAAATACGTTGGTCGTCGTCAGATCATCCATCGCGACGAATTCGTCATCTTTGCGGATCTGGAAGATGATCGGCTTCAGCGCGCGGGTGACGTCAAGCAGGAACCAGGGTGTGCCCGAACCACCATTTGTGTTGGCGACCGAGGTCACAGCGCCGTCTTCATCGAGAACTGGATGATCGGTATCGAAGAAATACTGGTCGTCATAGCAGGGGGTGGTGAAGCCATTCTTGAGCATACTGAATGCCAAAATGTCCTTGTTCGCCGCCGTCGACCGCCCCATTTCACTGAACATCGGCGAATAAATACCAAGATTGTCGGTCTCGATATCGTCACGATTGACGCCAATGGTCAGTTCCCACGGCTCTTCCTTGATCGCATAATCAGACTGCGACAGGTTCTGCACGGCACGAGGTCCAATCCACTTGCGCATGTTCGGAACTTGCCCCAACCATCCATATTTTTGCTCCTTTTGGGTCGCAGTGATTATGGTCGCAATGCGATCATACTGCGAAGGGTGCTGGCTGACCCCGTTCTGAAAGGCGGTGGAAAAGCCGGTACGCAGCGCGGCGAGGTTATTGGCGTTGATCAGCATGTCGATCTCTCCTTATGCGCTAGCGAGCACGAATGCGGCATCGGCGACAGCGCGGGCTTGGGTCACGGCCTCATCGACACGGACCCAGACACCCAGGGTGTCCACATCCTCGATAATGCCAGCGGGGGAACGGGTGCCGGTGCCATCGGTCTTTGCGACCGTCTGGTCATCCACCGCGAAACACGTGTCGCCGATCTCGGCGATGGTGATCTCGTCGGTGCTGGTCGAATTGGCGAAGCGATAGACGCCCGGGCGATAGCTCGCGCTCAGATCACCGGCGGAGCCCGACGCATTGTCGACGCGTTCCTCGGCGCGGCCAACACCCACCAGCCCGGTGGCGGTCTGGCCCTTGACCAGATAGCCGGCGGCATTACGCATCACCAGCGAGCCGGCATAGACCAGCGTCGAGGCTGCAACGAGGCCTGTCAGGACGTCGCCGTCACGGCGGGGCGTGTTGCGGTCAGCGGAAAGTGTAGTCATCAGATTGCCTCCTTTTTACGCTCGGCCTTCAGCGTGGCGGCGTAGCTTTCGGTATCGATGCCCAGCAGCCGTGCAGCCTGAATGTGCTCGGACTGCAGCGCGATCTCGCCATCATTGCGCGGCGGGGTGGGCAGCGCGCCACTGGGGCCGAGGATCGGCATCGCGTTAATCAGCGTTTCGGTATCGGCGGGCTTTTCCATGTGCATGGCGATATAGCGATCACGCACCGGCTTAATGCCAACCCGGCCAGCCTCGATCGCCGCGTCCACGAAACTGGTCGCGCGCTCGGATGCGATATCGCTGCGCAGCGCATTGAACTGCGTAGTGACGCTCGACAGCTCGGTCTGGAGCGCGATGATCGTCTGATCCCCACCGCTCCCGCCAGCTGCGGCCTTGGTTGCGGCAGCCAGAACGGCGGCGGCATCACTTTCGGCCTCGAGACCCAGCGCGATGCCAACCTGGCTGAATTGCGATTGCAGGGCGGTGGACATGTCTTCGTCGCCCCCCGTGTTCAGGGCCTCGATAGCCTCGACGATCTGATCGTCGGTGGCATCCGCGCCCAGGCCGAGCAATTCGGCCAGTCGTTCCGAAAGGAGCATTTCGGTCTCCATGTTGAGCGCAGTCAGACCGCGCAGGTTGGGTTCGTTGGTGAGAGATACGTTCAGGATCGCGAGGATCCGGCCCTGACGGTCATGCTTGAACGCGGGGGAGATCCCCCAGTAGGCGCGATCTGCCATCAGGGCGCGGCCGCTTTCGGTCCAGTCGATCTGGGCCCAGATGCCGTCGGCACGCTCTTCCATTGCCGTGACATAGCCGCGTGCGGGGGCATCGCCGCCCTTTACACCGGCTGTGAAGGTCGAGTGGTTCACGTCGACGATCACACGCGACTTGCGTCCCATGCTGGCTGCGATCAGCTCATTGGCGCCGGAATAGCTGTAGGGGCCGTCGCCACGATGGGTTTCAATGCGGCCGGCTTTCGGCAGCACATGCACCCACTGCGGCACCTCGCCCCCCTCTTGGGGGAGCGCGATTGCATTCATCAAGGCGATATTGGAGTGTTTGACCATGGTGCGATCATCGCCACCTGGGCAGATCCAAAACACCGGCAACGGGTTGCGGGGGTGTGATCTATCCGGTCGGGGGCAGGATGACGCGGCGCGGCGCTTGGGTCAATGCGCGCTGTCGGTTCCGCCTAAAAGCCAGCTCTGGATTGTTTCGGTGATGGCGATCTGGTCATCATCTGAAAGCCCGAGGAACGGGCGCGCGGGGATATTGCCCCAAGGGATCGGGCTGTCGTTCGCCATTGATCCGAACGCCCCTTTATCCGCGCCCAGCTGCTGCACGGCCGAATAGATCAGCGACGATCCCAGCTCCACGCTATGCGCGCCGGCAACATAGTGGATCTCTGAGGACAGGCGACCGGAGGGGCCGAATAGGGGGCGCAGATCCACCTTATCCTTGCGCGCCTCGTAGGCCTCGATCGTCGTTTGCGACTTGGGGGCCCATGTCGCTCCATCGGGCGATACACCATCTTTGAACCGCTGCTTTGTCGACTCGGTCAGTAGTTCGCCGAGATCCTGCATTACCGGGGTCATATCCGTCAGCCGCGTCGCGAGCTGCTCGAGCATCCCGGAGATGTCATCGTTAAGACCGATCTTGATCATCAGATCACTCCCCTTTGCCCAGCAGCCCGGCCAGCGCCTGATCGCGGTTCGCCTCAGCCCGACTCATGCGCCTGACGTCAGTGACGACGATGCCCTCACCACGCCGTGCGGCTTTGACCACAAGAACTGTGCCGGACTCGCCCGGGATATCCTGAACAAAGATCAGGCTGCGCGGGCTATCCTGCGCCCGCAGCGCCGCCCGCCCCACCGCCTGCTGCGCCAGCGCATAATCCGCAGCGGTCAGGTCCGGATATGCGCGCAACTGCTTTTGCGCGGTCTCAGCGGTGAGATCCGCGACCAGGCGCGGACTGCCGATCGCCTTGGCATCCTCGGGCGTCAATCGCAGCAGCGGCCAAATGCCGTTGGGTGACTGGAACCAGTCCCAGAAGCTGCCCTGGGCAATCCAGTTCTGGATCAGGTCGATCGAGGGGCGCTCGGGGAGCGTATCGAGTTTGTCGCGCAGAGAGAGGATCGTATCGGTTGCGGACGAACCAGGGGAATAGTCCCAGCCCTTGCCGATGCCCTTGGGCGCGCTGGTCTTCGGATCGAGCTGTTCCCAGCCCGGCTGCAACTCCAGAGATGGATCGCCGCCGACCCGCTTTGCGCCCTCGATCGAGCGTGCCCCGATGACGTAGCAGCTGCAGCCCCAGCCATTAGGGGGGAAGTGGGTATCCCAGAACGGATGATCGGCCGGCAGGATCAGACCATCCCAAGCCAGGTGATGCAGGCGAGGATGTGCGGAGCCGCCGTGGCGGTAAACGTAATACTTGAACCCACCCTCGCGCAGCTGCGCCAGCCGCCCGGCTGAATAGGTGGTGGCGGCATTGGTGCGATAGATCACGCGGGTGCGCCATGCCTCGCCAGCCTTGGTGCCCTCGCCGGTCCAGTTGTACCAGCCATTCTTCTCGACGATCGAGCGGAAGTCGCGGCGGAACTCTTCCAGGCTGCGCCCCTCTGCGATGCTCTTGTCGACGGCCTGCGCCAGATCCGCGAGCAGATCGGCCTTCGTCGCCCCGGCCACCATGAAGGCGCGGTCATGCGCGTTGTGGCGAATGTCGTCCCAGGCAGTGGTGGGCACAAGTTCGCCAAGCCGCAGCCGATAGGCCGCGACCTGTTCGGCGAAGGGGCGGCGGAACGTGGCGACGACGTCAGCCACTTTCCTGCTCCACCGCCGCGCGGCCACCAAGATCGGCGGCAGTCAGCGCCTGGGCCATCACTTGCACCAGGTCATCGGCATCGAGATCCGGGAAGCCTGCGAGCAGCATTTCGCGGAACTCTTCGATCGAGCGGGCCGCGCCCATCATCGCCTCGATCTGTCCCAGCATCGCCTCCATGTGCGGCGCGGCCTCTTTCGCCAGCCGATCGGATAAAAGCTCCTCCGGGGCTTCGGACGCTGAGCGGCCCGCTGAGGCACCTTCCGCCGCGAGAGCGGTCAGCGGTCCCGCGCGGCCCGAGAGGGTATTAAATGGGTATTTAACGGCGCTCTGGAGAGAGATATCGCCGGTTCCGGGCGGTGCAACTTGCGGCTTCGGGTCGGATTGGGGCGACGGCCCGAGGATTTCGTCACCATCGTCGGGTGCGGACAGGCCGAACTTTGCGCGGATCTCGGATTGGCGCACGCGAAGGCCGCGCTCCACCAATGGGGCCAGCGCCGTGGAGAAGGCGGCGAGGTCCTCCTCGTCCGGCCGGGCGATCACGAGACGCGGATAGACCTTCTGCGGACCGTATTCGAGCTGAACCCATGGCCGGATCAGATCCCGGTTCAGAATGGCCGCGAGCTTGATGCAGTCGGCGCGCTCGATATCCTCCTGCACCTCGCGGTGTTCCTTGCCGGACCCCAGACCGCCGGTGACGGCATCGGTGGTCGCGGTCTGGCCTAGCACTGCTTTGGAGATCTGCTTGTCGAGCCAGTCGGAGCGCTCGAGGTAGAGCTGGTGCGCCGCCCCGATGTTGCCGCCCTCGATAAAATCGATCGTCATCGACTCGGGGATGATCGCCGCGCAATCGCCGGCGATGTTGGAGACCGCCCGGAACAGCGTGTCGCGATCGGCCTCGCTGGCCCCGGCGCCGAATTTACCGACCCGCAGCGGCTGGCCATAGGTCTGGGTGAAGATCGCCCAGTCGCGCTGGGTGTAGGCCTTGAACATCCAGCCCCAGCTGGCGACCCGGGCGAGACCGGAGCGCGCGACCAGGCCGGACTTCGCTTTCATCGCCGCGAAGATGAACTTGAACCCATCGAGCGGGCGCTCCTGACCGTTTTCATCGATCAGCAGCGGGGTGGCCAGATTATGGCGCTCGAACCGGAACCAGCGCGGGTCGCGCCATTCCAGCCGCGACGGCATCCACTGCCCCTCGGAGCGCTCCCAGATGATCTCGGTGAAGGAGTACCCCTTGCCCAAGGCGTCGAGGATGTCGAAGATCTCGTCGGCCAGCTCGTCGCGATCGAGCCAGTTGCGCACCATCTCGGCCATATTCTCATCCGCCGGGGACTCGCCCCCGGGCTTTACGGTGATCTCGATCTGGCTGACCGAGCGTTTCCGGGTGCCGATGACCCCAAGGTAATGCGGATCGCGTTCCTCGATCGTCTCGGCCAGCTCCAGATAGCGCAGCGGATCACCAAGATCAGCCTCGCGCAGGATCGCGGCCAGCCGCAGCGGGTTCAGCCCATCCGCCGGATATCCCGAGATCGGGGAGCGCACCCCGCCGATGGTGGGGGCGGCAACCTCCTGCGTGAGCTGCATGCGCTGAACCGGGTTGCCGAAGCGGTCGAGCAGTTTCGGTTTATTGGCCATTGAAGGTTCCTATTTGGTCTCGTTACCGGGCAGGCCGGTGGCCATCGCAGCATCCCATCCGTCATTGTGACCGATGATGTACTGGCGGTCGGAATGCATCCGTTCGATTTCCATCGCCTGCTCTTTCAGCTTTTTGCTCACCTGATCGAGAATGTGCGCGTGGAGGCCCATCGCTGCCAGCCCCTCACGTATCTTGTGCAGATCTTGGCACATGACATGCACTGCGGCATCCTTTGGGATATTCAGTTTCACAGTGTCAGCCATCAGACGAAGCCCCGCATCCCGGCCCCGAGCGGCGGCGTCCACCAGCCGCGCCCATCCTCGTGATCCGGATCGTTGAACGCATCAACGGCACCGTCGCGCGCCTCGCCCAGCCCGCGATAGCCGTACTCGGTGTAATCCTGACGGCTGGCGAAATACCCCAGCGCGCAGGCGATGGCGCTGTCGGCGTGACGGTCAAACCCGTCCGATCCCTTGAACCGGAAATCACGCGGCACCCGGATGATGCCATCGACGAACTGCAGCGCCTGGTGATCGGCCAAGACATCGGCATGCGCCGGCAGCAGCACCGTCTTGTCGCCAAAAGCCTCGATATAGGCCGGCATCTCGCGCGCATACCATTCGCGGCTGAAAGCCACTTCGATGATCCGCTCGCCATAGCGCTGCGCGGCCTTCTCGGCGAGATAGGCCCCGTTGCCGGTCTTATCCATCGCGCCCTTGGCAAAGCGCGGGATCATATCGCAGACGTAAAACAAGATATCGCGCTGCTGATCAAAGGGGATGTTGCGCAGCTCCACGACCAGCTTGGCTCGGCGTACCAGATCCGCGCTCTGCTCAAAAATGACGATGTCGGTGACGTCACCCGATCGGGCAAAGTCTTCGCCCATGAAGTGCTGAAGGTTTTCATCCAGTGCTTTCAACACCGGTTTCAGGTGGGTTTCACACCACTGTAATGCCTTGGCCTTGCGGGTCTCGTCCGGGGCGTTCTTGAAGTCATCGCCCTGCGACCAGCGATGCAGCGGGATGTTCTGCCCCATGCAGGCCTCGATCTGCACGCGGGTCAGTGCCGCGCCTTCCATCTCGGCCGGGATCGCGTCGAGTTCCTGACGCATCGCCGCGGTGCGCGCGCCGTAGGAGCCTCGGATATTGGCTTCCCACGCGTCCTGCGCCTCTTGGCTCCATGGCGTGCCCTTCATCAGGCAGACGCGCCGGAACAGCCCGTTCTGCACCGCCAGGGCAAATGGCATGTGATGGACGTGGAACGGGTTCTTGCCCGCATGGGCCTCGCGGATCAGCTCGTTGAACGGGTTCAGGTGGCCGTTGTGTGTGGAGATTACCCGTACCTTGCCGCCCCAGATCAGCAGGGCGTTCACGGCGTCGATCACCTCGCGCACGTCCCGGTGGAATGCCGCCTCGTCGATCACGACCACGCCCTGAAGGCCCCGGATATTTGCCGGGTTCGACGACAGCGCCTCAACCCGAAACCCACTGGCGAAGCTGCAGCGATAGGCGCTGATGTCCTTCGAGGTGCCGTCGGCGCGCTCATCCTTGAAGATGAACTCCTCGATCTTGACCAGCTCACCGGCGATTACCTTGGCGAAATGCGCCACGTAGCCGATGAACTCGCGGCCCTTGTCTTTGGTGTCGCCGATATAGAACACGTTGGAGCCGTCTGCCTTGCGGTTGCTGGCAGCGATGATCGTGTCATCCAGCGCCTCGGCGAAGGTAATGCCGGTGCGTCGCCCCTTCTCCGCGATCTTGAGCTCGCTCTTGTCCTCCAGCCACTCTTTCTGATGCGCCATAAGGATGCCCTCAGACAGCGGGTTCAGATCCTCGGGGATCTCCGCACCGCGCGGCAGCTCCTGCGGCAGGTCATCGGGCGATCGCGTCAGGATCGGCGTGGTCGGGGCGGTATTGGCGATGGGCTGGGTGCTGGTCATCTCAGCACGCCTGCCAATAGCCATCGATCAGCCAGCCATGCCAGCCGCAGTCGATCCGATTCACCGAAGGGCTCAGCGTCGGATCATTGAGCGATCCGTTCCAGTTCCAGCTCGGGCTCTCAGCAGGCTTGTGGCGGATGCCCACGGGGATACGCACGGGTGTGCCGCAGCCGCAGGGGCAATAGAACCACAACGCCGCCGCCTCTTCGCTACCTTGTGTGAGGTCGAAGAACGTCGATCCCGGCAGCCGCTCCTGGCGGAACCTCTGCGCATCGCGATAGCGGATGGCGCGGATCATGTGCGCGCCTCCCGGACTCGGAACAGGTAAGGCTTCTCCTGCCACCACGCCAATGTGCAGATGATGCCATGATGATCGAACCGCTCACGCCGCCCGAACAGCAATGCCGCGAGAATGGGGCGCAGTGCCCCCTTGCGCCAGTTCAGATCGCCGACCAGAACCTTGGTGCCATTTGCCATACCGGACTCGCTCATACCTCCAGCCCCAGAACCTTGCGGCGCATGAAGTCCGCCTGATCCTCGGACAGGCCGGCCTCGGAGATCGCGCCGGTCATCCGGTCTGACATTTCGGCCTCGGCCTCCTGGCGGGCCTCGAGCGCGACGCGTTTGCGTTCTTCGACCATCAGCTTCTCGCGGATGCCGGAGCTGGACATCACGTCCTTCAGCATCTTGCCGAGGAAGTGCAGCTCGCGCGGGTCGATCTCGCCGCCATCCTTCAGCATCTGCGACTGCATGACCTTGAAGGCCAGCGTGGTGATCATTTGGAACAGCACGTTGTGGCGCTGCGCCTCTTCCTCCAGCCCGTTGTCATTCATCCACGACGCGGCCCATGCACTGGCCTCGTCCTGGAACTTTACGAACTCGGCATATTCCTGGCCGAAGGCATGGATCGCGCTCTTGCCGATGCGCAGCTCGAGCCCTTCCTCTTCCAGACGGAAATTCAGCGCCTCGGACAACTCGACGTAGTCCGCAAAGCCGCGAACCTTCAGCTCTTCCTGAAGCCAAGACTTCAGCTCGGGCGGCAGCAGATCAACCTTGCGTGGCGGCGGCATCTCTCAGCGCCTCGCACTGGGGCGCTGGATTTCCGGGTGCATCGCCCGGCCGCGCGCGATCTCCACACCGCTTTGGGTCGCCTCGACCACGACGAAACCGTCATTGTCCTGGTTGGTGACAAAGCCGTTGTCCGCGAGCCAGACCACCTCGGTCACAACCTGGGATCGGCTGGATGTCACGCCCACCCCATCCAGCACATCGGTCAGAATGGAGGCATTCGAGGTGTAATCCGTACAGCCTTCCAGATGGCGCAGGATCGCCAGCCGACGATGTTTGCGAAGGGTGTCACTATAGCCGCTCATTTCGAGGCTCCGTTTAGGAGGTGATCTTCATGGCGCGAGACGATCTGCTCGAGCCGCTCCATCACCTTGTTGTTGCCGGTCATCACGGCCTGCATCGTGTTCAGCGCGCCGGTCTGGCGCTCGATCGCCAGCTGCAGCTCGTGGAGGTGTTCCTTGTTCGGCATCGCGCCCAAGGTTTGCTCGACCGCTGACAGTCTCGAATCGAGCGTTTCCATTCTTTTGCGGCCAGCCCGAAACAGCTCATCAACAGCGCTGCGCCGGGTGCGATACCAGGTGAACGCGATGGCCAGGACCGAGACGATCAACGGCAGGGTGACTGTGGTATCCAGATCAAACATCCCGGTCCGGCCTCTCAGCGCGCCGAGGTCTGGATATCGCCTGTGTCAGCGATCTCGGCGCCGATCTCCGGGGCATCAACGCCGACCCATGGCATGGCGCTCAACGCATCTTGCAGCTTCGCCTGCGCCATGTCTGCCAGATCCATTTCGGAAAGGCCGAACCGTTTGATTGCATCCGGTGCGCCGCGCTGTACGGCGTGGCTGACGGCAGCCGCGATTGCCTGCTTGTTGGTCACACCCTTGGACAGCGCTGCCGTGATCCCCGTCATCAGCGCAGAGTGCAGCGTCTCGCGGTGGCGGGCTTCGATCTCGATCCCCCAGCGCTCTTTGGCGACGCCAGTCAGGCGGATCAGCAGCACCCCAAGCAGGGCGGACACCACCTGCAGCACGACAGGCATCAGCGGGGCCAGTAGATCGGAAAACGCGTTCATCTCAGAAACTCCTCAGGAAGGTTGCCAGCCCGGGCATGCGGGTCTGGATTTTGGCGGCGATGGCGTCGCGATAGGAATAGGCGAGCCAGGCAAGTCGCAGCGCGCCCAGAATGCCAACGCCGGTGCTGGTCCACTCGACAGCCGGCAGGCTGGAGATCACGTCGCCCAGAACATCGGTCTGCACCCCGGCCGCGCTGCCCGTGGCGGTGGCCGTCACGGCGGCGGCGGTGACGGTCTTCGCGCTGGCGTCGATGCGGCGTTGCAGGGTTGAGAGCGTCGCCTTGCCGATGATGCCATCGGCGGTCAGGTCGTGATCGCTCTGAAACACGATCACCGCTGATTTCTCGACGCCACGGGTGTCGCTTCCGGGCTCATAGCCCAGCTTGGAAAACGCGGCGCGGATTTCCTCGATCTCGCGGGGCTGGACCGGCAGAACGACCTTCGCGAGCCCGCGCGCTGGGTTGAGGCCGGGATCGCCCTCATAGACACCGTAGCGGATCAGGTTGCATTCCTCGGCGCGGCGACGCGTCAGGCCGGGCAGCACCCGGCCGCCCCCCTTCACCCAAAGCATGATCTTGGACCGCATGCCGGGCCAGTCCTTGTCGCGCCAGCGCGCGACCCAGCTCGCCTTGGTGATCGCGCCGGTGTTCCAGTGGAAGCTGACGCCGCCGTCCATCTCGTGTTGGTTGGCGCCCGGCATCGCTTTGGCGACGGCTGGCTCGTAATTGCGGGAGAGTGCGGTTGCGGTCAGCGCGCGGGACTGATCGAGGGTGATGGTCATGCCCGACTTGGGGGTGATGACACCCGAGGCTGCGGTGAGCCCCGGACCGATCGTCCAGATCCCGACTGGATCGCGATAGGCCTTGAGCACCACCCCTTCGTGGCGCTCAAGAAATGCGATGCCTTTTGTGCTGGTGTTCATGCTGGCCCCGGAGATGAGAGGGGCCGTA
This sequence comes from Antarcticimicrobium sediminis, assembly GCF_004348975.1. GTDB lineage: Bacteria > Pseudomonadota > Alphaproteobacteria > Rhodobacterales > Rhodobacteraceae > Antarcticimicrobium > Antarcticimicrobium sediminis. The sequence goes on from NZ_SMFP01000001.1 coordinate 358,677, forward strand.
TTTGCCCCATGGCTTCAGGACCATTGTCGGGCGTCGCGCGTGTTCAAAACACACGCAAGGTCTTGTGGGTCAGTCGAGCGGAAGGTTGGGCTGGCGGGGATCTGGCTGCGCTATGGCCGATTGTCCGGCCAGATATTTGCGCACGGTCACATCCGTGGTGTGCAGTTTGCGCGCGATTTCTGCCACGGGCAAGCCTTTTGCCTTCAGCACCCGCGCAATCCATGGTTTTGCCGTCGGGATCCTGCTTGGCAGCTCATCCGCCACCCGTGCCAGCGCCTCGGCCTTATCCTGCCCCACGACCTGCACCAGGCGCGAGCGGCCCTTCGGGGATTTGGCGATATAAAGTTCGGCCCCGCCCAGTTCGAGCAGGAAGGCAAGCGCGCCGTCCTGCCCAAGCACGCGAACATAGGGCGCGATATGCGCGGGCGGCCGCACCAGTTCAGTCATCGAACTTCTCGCTTTCGTTGCCCCAGACGTCGTGCCCCTCCCACGCCTCACGGGCGAAGAGCTCGCAGGCATGGGCCCGGGGCAGCAGCTGCTCGGTGACCTGGCGCATTTCGGGGGGCTTGCGGGAATGCTCGCGCCGGATCGACTCGATCCCGTCCGGGATCTCCTCGGGCGAGAGGATCACGTTTCGCACCGAGCGCGAGGCGATCTGCGGCGCGCCGATCTTGCCGACGAGATATGGCTCGGTCGAAGAGCGCAGCACATAACCTGTTCCGAAGGCGGACTTGCCGGTCTTCGTGACCTTGTGCCAGGACCCGCCGGTGACATAGGAAAATCCCCACGCCTGCATCACCTCCAGCGCCTGCCGCAGATGCGGCCAGGTGGACCAGAGAAACAGGTAGCAGTCGGGCCCAGCCAGCTGCGACACCGGCAGGGCCTTGATATCGTCCAGATCCATGGTCTGGTAATGCGCCTCAGGGCTTTTCGCGAGGCCATTGTCGGACCGCATGGCATAGGCCCATGCCGGATCGGCGATGATGCGCCCGTATTTCATCGGGGTGAGGCTGCCGAAGGGCCACGGGGTGATCATTGCTGATCCCCCGTGAATTTGCTGCGGCCGGTCTTACGCTCTGGCTGACTATGTTGGACCACCGTCACCACCCGGCCAGCCTCGATCCGATAGACGAAGCCGCCAGAGACAGCGCCATTGGCCCCCATCTCGATCGCCAGATCTACCTTGCGGCCAATCTGGGACCGCAGCGCATCGATATCGACGCCCTTCACGCGCTCGAGATAACGAACGACGGCGTGATCGGTGATATGGTGGCGCGGCTTCTTCATTGATCCAGCTCGATCTGTTCGCGTGCGCACCAGCCCTTCAGCGCCTCGACCACGTCGCGGATCTGCGACCATTCGGTCATCGTGTCGATATCGACCGGCACGTACCCCCATGCCTTCTCAAACTGCTTGCGAATGAAAGCATTGAGCCCAGCCGCTCCGGGCTGGCGTACCGTCCCATTCTCATGCAGCAACCGCCACATCACATGGCAGAACCGGATGTCGGCGCGCGGGGCTTTCTTGCGGCCTTTACCGCCCCGTGAAGTCGCGTTGAACCCGCTTTCCTTCAGGCGGTTGATCACCAGCGTCAACTCAACCTCGCTCATCTCCGACAGGCTCTCTTTGCCGGTCGCGGCAAGCTGAAGATCGTGGCGCGCATCGGCATCGAGCCCCAGCTCCCGGCAGCCGGCGAAGATCTTGCGCTGGAGGGTCCGGGCGATCATGACATCACCCACACAATGGATGCGCCGCCGAATATCAGGCTGATCGCGAGCATCATCTTGGTTTGGCACGCCGGCGCGCCTTGCCCGATGCCGGCACCGCTGACGATCGCGAACAGGATCGCGATCGTCAGCATGATGATGCCAACAAAGGTGCTCATGCCATCATCCCCATGATGCGCCGCTCAATGCGATCCTTGCGTATCTGGGCGGTGCTGAGCGCGATGCCAAGACTGCGGGCGATCGCGGGCAGATCATCCAGACGCGCATCCAACAGAGCGGCATCTGCGGCCTCAGACCAGATCATCTGGCCCCCGCGCCCAAGCACCGCGCTGACGCCACCAGAGACCGGCCTGTCGTCGCGTTCCAGCAATCGCTCGATGCCGACTGGACGGGACCGCGCATCATCGATCTGGATCATGGCATGCCGGCTCATTTGGCCACCTGCCCGGTTGCAGTATGCGATGCGCGCAGCTGACCTTGCCGGGCGAGCAACTGCCGCTCGCGGTCATCGGCAACGGCGATCGCCATTTGGATCTCCCAGTATTCATCGGTCTTGAACTCAGGCATGTGGTAGCTCCTTCGTTTCAGCGGATGCTGGTCAGTGGATAACGGGTTGGACTGCGGGTTTCGTGGGCTGGGCCAGATCGTCCAACGCCTCCTCGACGCGCCCCGCCTCTGCGGTAATGGCCGCGTTGATCGTGATCTCATCAACGCCACCCTCGCGGGCCAGACGCTGCAAGACCTCAGCGGTGCTCAGCAGCACCGCATAGGTGATCCTGAGGCGCTGGATATGGGCATCGATCTGGGTGCGGATGGCGCGGCGGAACTCTTCCTCGTTCATTGCGCGGCCTCCGGTACGCTGCGCACCATCTCGATCTCGTCCAGATACTGGTTGGTGATCGAGACATCGCCAGCGAGGTCTGGCGCACTTTCCCCTTTCTTGAGGTCAAAGGAGCAGCGCTTGGAAATCTCCCAAGGGCTGTCCCATGCAGCATCGACACTGGCCGCCTCGACAGTGATCTTTCCATGCACCCGAAAAACGAACTCGACTTCATACGTCGCCATTTCTGCCCCCTACGCCTTCGCCAGATCGACGGTGATCGCCTGCCAGCCGCCATCGGTGGTCTCGCGTTGGTAGCAGCGCACGTAGGTCTTGGAGCCGACCACGCGCATCGCGGAGCGGATCGCATCCATTCCCCGGCGCCAGCGCGGATCCTCGATATCCAGATGCAGCAGCATGAAGATTTCCGAGCGGTTGATCTGGCCGGCCTTGTCGGTGTTGAAAGCCCTGGTGATGATCCCCCGGATTTCCGGCCTGGCATCGGCGGCCCATTCGTTCAAGCACTCGTCGACCAATTCCTTGGCCACCTGCAGCTGCGGGCCGAAATCGATGTTATCCGCGACCTGCACCTGAACCTTGAACAGACCGTCATAGCTCATCAACGTCTTGTTGCCCTTGGCACCACCCTTGGACGTACCGTATTCCTGCGCCAGGATCGCATCGAACGCGCCGATATCCTCGAACGTGTGTGCCTTGAAACGGGCCACCTGGTCAGAGATCGCCTGCGCGAAACCGATGACCTTCCTGACAGTCTCATCCTCGAGCTGATCCTCGGGTTTGACCAATTCCAGCGGCACCAGAGCGCTCTTGGCATCGGCCATGTAGGTGCGCCCGTTGGCCTCGATACGGCCGTCGGGAACGGGATGGGGGTTGAACTCACTCACTGCTCGTTTCTCCTGTTTTGAACATCGTGGTTTCGGTGCCGGTCCCGGCATCGCATCGTGGGGTCAGAAGGCCGGAGAGCACGGCGATCATCACCAGCGCCTCGATCTCCTGCATCGAAAGAAGGGTGATCCCGCGCTTGCCATGCAGATCGACCTTGTCGATCGCAGATTTGGCCAAGCGGCGGACCTCGGCGGCATTCACTGGCTCAACCATCCGCGCCCCCATCATCCAGGACCGCATCGACAAGATCATCGGCAGCGATCCGTTCCAGCAGGCGTTCGGCGAGCCTTGCGGTTGGCATTCCGCGAGCCAGAGCATGGGTGGCGAGGGGACGCATGGCCTCAGGCTCCAGACGCAACATGCGGAACTCGTTCGGACGGCGGCCACACCGGAACCGGGGGATCTGCGTTCCCCGCCGCCGCGCATTCCTCAGCTCGTAATAAACGGCCTCGGAATCGAGCGAGAGTTGCTCAGCGATCAGTCTCGGCGGCACTCCCTCGACAGCCAGCGCAATGACCTGCTTGTGCCGCTCAGAAGGCTCCAGTTCCGGTTTTGAAATACCGCGTTTGTTGAAGTCAGGGATATGCTGGCCGGCGCGGCGCGCCACTTTCAGATCGTGATAGATCGTCGTGCGCGACAGCCCGGTCTGTTCTATGATTTCGCAGGGACGATTCCCCTTCAAAGCCAATTGAACGACTGTTTCACGGCGCGTAGTTACGCTCTTCATCAGGCGTCCTCCCCGTTGTTCAGCGGGCAGGACCGGCAGGCGCGGAACATCATCACGTTCTGCGAATTCGCCGGGTGCAGCTTGCGGGACTTGCTGCGCCAGAACCGGCAACGATCCATTGCCAGTTCTCCCAGCGCCGGGCAATCGACCACGGCGCGCTCGAAAGCGCCGCGGTAAACTTGCTCCACGCGGGTCATGTCGCCCGGGTACTGGTTGCGCAGCACCGATGAGATCAGCGACCCGGAATACCCCATACGTTGGGCCACCCGGTTCTGGCTGCTCGACATGCAGGCCTGCGCCAGCCCTTCGATCCAATCCGGGATCTCCGCACCCCAACAGCGCCGCGCGCGATCCAATGCAGTTTCCATCATGCCGGGACCCTCCCGCGCAACAGGGTGAACTGGTCACTATTCGGGTCCCAGACAGCCCGGACACGCCGAGCGCGGGGCGCGCGCGGGCCTGCGTCCCGGATCAACCGGTACATCGCCGGCCTGCCATCGCTGCGAGCCTTACGCTCGCAGCGTAGATAGCCGGCCTGCAACAGCAGCTGGCAATAGGCACTGGCATCACGGCGGGTCACCTCGATCGCATCGCTGTTCGACCACATCCACACATCGGTCGGGCTGAAGGCAGCGTGCGACTTGCGGATTGAGAACCACATGCGCTCCTCGGGATCGCGCCCCAGGCTGATCTGATTACCGTCGGCATCATACATCGGCGGCACGCCGCCCCTCTCGACGACACGGAAGACCTTCTTGTCTCCGCGCGATCCAGCCTCTTCGATATATCCCGCCTTCAGCCAATCATTGAACGCGAGCCGCACGTACTCAGGCGTCCTGCCCCCGGCACTTGAGATGTCATGGGCAGTGAACTCTCTATGGACCTGGGCCACCGCCCAGAGTTTAGTGAGGTTCTGAGCTCGTTTCGCGGTCATCCGAACCTCCGAAGCTCAGGCGCGGTGCCATCGTGCATCCGAACAGATCCCATATCCGACAGCGCGAGCCTGTCCTTGCCCAGAACGCGGGCGCGCTGACGGGCCGTGTCGAGGTTGTTCACCATCAGGCGCGCCGACCCTCTCGAGGCGGTCTTGATCGCTGCCTCCAGCTCCCCGGACAGCTCGATGTCGCCGCAGCGAATGCGCTTGAGGTGACCGAAGTCCTCATCATCGAGCGGCTCGGCCGCAACCCGCTCGAGCATGCGGCTGTGGATCCGCTCCCAGCGCCGCAGTTTTGCGGGCAGGGCTTCCTCGCCCACGAGGATGACCGGCACGCCGGACTTCTCGTAGATGTCGCGCAGGATCTCGACCGACTTCTTGGTGACAAGAAAATCCGCCTCATCAACGATCAACGGGATATTCTCCATCGCCAGCGCCTGCTGGATCTGGCGCGACATTTCCGGCGTCGTGCGCGCCGGCTTGATGCCGAGTTCTTCCAGGATGACATGGCACAGTGTTTTCACCGTCCATGTGCTTTCACACTGCACCAGGCAGGCCCCGCGCTGGTTCGCGCAATAGATGCTTGCCATCGTCTTGCCGAAGCCCGCAGGCCCATAGAAACACCCCATCCCCGCCAATCCGGCGCTGCGATCATCGAGCCGCTGCAGCATCGTCCTGAAGGCCAGGACGTTGCGCAGGGGCGCGAGGGTGTTGTTCGTCTGACTGCTCTGTGTCATTCTTCACCTCGTTGCTCTGTCAACAGGCGCGCGCGGGTTGCCCCCCGCCGCGCCACCCTTCATTTCCCTGAGCGCCCCGCCCCAAGGTCCGTCATGACGGACCTGTGTGCGGCGTACTCCGGGGTCTGCCGATAGCCTTCCAGCCACCGGTCCTGGTCACGCGAGAGCGGATCTCCATCCGCCAGACGCGCTTCCATCTCCATCGCGCGGGCAAAGCGCACCCGCGCATCATCGCTTACTGGTCGCTGCGCTTCCGCTTTGACCGCGTGTTCCTGAAAATCCGCCACAAAGGCCTCGCGCGCGGCCTGCTCATCGGCGCTGGCCGTGCGCGACACTGGTGCGGGGCGGCGGACCTTTTCAAAGGCCGCCGGGCGCACAACCTTGGCCTCGATCGAGGTCTCTGTTGGGGGTGTTCCAGCGCTGGATCCGTCGATAAAACTGCCAAGCTCGGCCGCATTGAACCGACGAGCGGCCTTTGCGGCTTCTTTCTCCGCGTTGATCCATTTGCGCCGCGCCGAGGCATGGTTGCGAGCCTCTTCAAGATCGAAGAACCCGGCAGCAAGGCGGCACTCGGCCTCGCCCAGATAGGCCCCATCGAGACCATAGATATAGAGCCCTGCGCGCAGGTCTGCGGGATCGAACCGCGCCACCACTTTCTGGCCCGCGATCTCGTACATCCATTCCGAGAAGTATTCGTTTCCCATGAACTTCAGCAGGCCGGTTTTGGTATCGGCGCGAACACCCTCAGCACCCATGAGCCAGAGGCGGCGCTGCTCGGGTGTAGCTTTGCGGATCGGGGCTGTTGCGTAGCTCTCCTCGAAGGTCTCGATGATGCTGCGCCCTGCGGTGGTCTGACCGCGCCGACCGGCCCGCGCATTGTGCTCTTCGATCCCCTCAGCAACGACTTCGATGAACCGCTCCAGCGGGATCGCAGCGGCACCATAGTTCTCCGGTTTTGCGTCAGGGCGGTTGCCGGTATAGGCGCCCGAAAATCTCGGGTCCTTGGCGATATCCTCAGCCAGATCACGCCATGCGCGTTCGATCGGCTTTGACTGGCCGCTGTAGGGCGTGGCCCAATGGACCTCGACACCCAGCGTCTTCAGGATGCCGGGGATATCGTCGTCTTTGACCTTGAAGCGGAAGCGTGTTTTGACGCCACCTGTCAGGAACTTGTTGGCGAACTCTCGACCGTTGTCGAGCACCACATGGCCCGGAATACCGAACCGCTCGATCATGTCGCCCAGCGCCATGCTGACGCCGACCTTGTTCGGTGTCCGGTCCAGCCGCCAGCTCAGGATGCGGCCCGAGTACAGATCTTGGAATGCTACCAGCTGCGGGCGAACGATATTCTCTTCACCAGTGTCCGATCCGGGCTCGGCAGGCCAACGCACGAAGACATCAAACCGGTGATAGTCCGAGTTCACAGCTTCCATCGCTTGCAGGCTCATCCGGTCGCGCGTCTGGGAGGGATAGAGCGATTTGAGGGCATCTACACCCTTGCGGCACAGCGTGATCGTGAGTTTGGACACCTCGGCCTCCAACCGGCGGCGCATGGTGCGCTCAGGGGCCGTGACCCATCCATTCTCACGTGCCACCCGCGTCGCGCGCCGGTAGCAGGAAGAAAATCCAGGATGCTCTGGCCGCAGATAGTCGGATTTCAGGTAATCCCAGAATTCATCCGATACCTCGGACCGCTGGGGTGTGCGGCGCGCGGCGCGATGGCGCGGTGCGAGATAGGCCAGCCGATCATCAAGGCGCACACCATCGATCAGGTCGAACCAGTTCCAGATGGTCCGGTCGCTCACGCCATCCGCTCGCGCCACCTCGGACACAGCAAGAAATTTGGTGATGCCAGCCCCGGCCAGCGCCTCGACTTTGGATATCACCTCCAGCCGGGTGCGTGCCTTTGCTTGTACGCGCTCGGGCAGCCCCTCAAACCAAGTCCAGGCATCGTCCCGCCCGACCTTCACCGGGGCCGTAGTATCCATCGGCGCGGCCTCGGCCAGAAGCTTCTTCTGGGCCCGCATCGGTAGCAGCTTCCAGTGATACTCCCAGCCGCCACCCCGGCCCTGACGGCGGCGCGCGAACCCGGCATGACCGCGCCAATCGAGGCGCTTGGCCATCGCTTCGACACCGGTGCGACCCTGCGGCATATCCGGAAGCCCAGCCTCGGCCAACTCGCGCGCCGTCCACCAGACCTGATTTGGGGATACGGTCATAATTCGCCCCCCCCATCTTGCATGGATGTCAGATCGTCACCGATCTCCTCGATAAAGCGGCGGCGTGCGGCCATCGGGGCGCGTTTCCAGCGCTCGAACAGCCCCTTGAACGCCTCTTCAACCGGGTCTTTAGGGGCGGTTTCAGGTGTGACTCGCGCAACCTTTGCCGCCTTTCGAAGCGTCTTTGCTTGACCGCTCGCCACCATCGAAATAACCGACGTCCGCTCTTCTGCATCATCGATCTTCGCCAGCGCCTTGAGATCTTCCATCGTGATCCTGCCTGGCGCACCTTCCAACGCGGTAACTTCCTCCGGATCAAGATGGTCACCAGCCATCAGTGCGCGCTTGATCGTCGGCTCAGAAACACCGAACGCATCTGCGATAGTTTTGGTGAGGGTCAAATTGATCCCCACCATATTTCCGGTGTGCTGATTGCCCTTGAATGCTCCAGGCTTCCTCTCTGGATGCATCGCGTAATACTGGCGCTTCCATGACGCGACGAAGACCGCTGTTTGAAGTGGCGTCATCCGGGCCGCCCCCAGATTATTCGACGCCTCCATCGCACGAGCCTCTTCCGCCCGGCATTCCACCACTAGGGCAGCGATGTCATCCAGTCCAAGTCGGCGAGAGACCTCTAGGCGATGCGCGCCATCGATCAAGACGAAACGTGCGCCGATCTTTCTCACATGGATCGGTGTGGTGATGCCCGTATCCTCAGCCATCGCGAGCAAGTTCTCGACAAAGGCCTCTCGGATACCACGCAGGCGCCCCTCAACCTCGATCTTGTCGAGCGCGATCCTTTGCACATTTCCGCCATTTATGATCTTCATGATTGATCCTCCGGGATGTGAAGGCGCAGTTCGGTTAGGTGCGATCGCAGCACCCCGAAGTCGACCGCGACCACTTCCAGCCTTTCGAGTACCGAAATGGCATCTCTCTCGGAAAAGGTCGTTGTTCCGCGCGCGACACCTTCGAGCGCCGAAACCATCGCGTGAAGCGTCACCATCTCGCCCAGAATCCGGTCGAGGGCAGAAAATGCGTTCCGTATGTGATCGTCTGGAATATGTGCTTCAGTCATTTTGATCCGGGGATTTTATGAGTTGATAGTAGAAACGGCGGCGGCCTTGATTGACCTCCTGCCGACAGGTGATCACCGCACCGTTCTCGCGCAGCTCGGCAATCACCGAATTCACCGCGCAAATGTCCGCCTGGCGCGCCAGCTCATAGGTGCTGATCTTGCCGCAAGCCTGCTCCAGCACCGTAAGGGCGCGTTGCAGGCGAGAGCTGGTGGACAGGCGACCGTGATGCATCAGGGTTTCACCCCGATCTCGATCCAGTAGGCGTCATCGAGCACCGCGCTGGGGGCTGCGATCATATCCGCCTGCATGGACATTCCGATAATGAGGATCCAGCGAAACAACAGCGCACCAGCGATCACTACCAACGCGTCGATGACCAGGTCAGACATCCGCGTTGAAAAAGTCTCCGACGGCGGTATCCCCGTTCCGCCGCCGGAGCAGGTGCTCGAAAGGGGGCGTGTGGCCCGCTTATCTTCGTGGAAGTGTTCGGCATTTTGGTTCATTTCGTCACCTCCATACGGGCGAAAGCCTTGTCCAGACGCTGCCAGTACAAATGGATCGACGACTTTTTAGGGCAGCGATCACCGAACCTCTTCGCGCCCAGGCTGGCCGCGCGCAGGGTCGACATCTGCCGGTGTGCATCGGTCAGAAACGACCGAACGGGGATATCGTGCCACCAAGCCGGGCGGCGCCCGCTCGACCAGATCGGCAGATTGGTGATATCGGCCAAGGCCTGCGCGTTATGACGCGGCAGCTTGGCCACTTCGGACCGACCTGATGGACGTGGCAGATCGCAAGCCCAGTCCAGGTCGTCCGGCCAGACTGCGTCGAACCAGTCCAGAACGCGCTCGGAGGTTTCGGTGCGGCAGTCGCCGCCCCGTTTGAGACGCTTGAAGAAATCGCCCTTGCCCAGCACGCGCGCCGAGACCGCGTCGATGGTGATCAACTCGTAACCAGCCAGCGCATCGGCCAGCTGAACCAGGGCACGGGTCTGACGGGAGGAACCGGTCATCTTTCCGCGGCCCCCTTGAACTGGGCTGCATGCTCCGACAGACGCCTTGCATAGGCACCATCGACGAAATCACGTCCTGCGGCATCGATCAGACGCTTAAGCAATGCTTTCCCGTTCGGCCCGCGCGACTGCCCAAAGGTGGCATTGCGTGCGACTGATGGTGTGACTCCGTTGCGGATGCACCAATCGTTGAAATTGTATCCGCTAGCTCGGAAGGCGCCGATGATCGCTTCGTGAAGGATCGCCCCCGGCTGGTACAAGTTGGGTTTTTCTGTCATTGTTTCGCTACGCTCGCTTACCTCTTGTGTAGCGATAATGGAAAATATCCACCATCTAGTCAATGGAAATATTCCATTGCACACTTGGGCAACACATGTCGAAAATTCACAACAAAATCAAAGTGATTAGGGCGAACTCCGGTATGACGCAGGATGATTTTGCTTCGGCTCTCGGCGTGAAACCATCGAAAGTGCGGGACATCGAATCGGGTCGACAACGGGTCAACGACGAGTTCCTGACCAAGCTAGTGGAAATATTCCCGGTCGACATGAACTGGCTGTTCTCAGGGCGATCCGACGACCTTGAAGCACCCTCCATCAGTCCAGCCGATGGAAACAAACCGTTGCCTGGTCAGGTGCGTATCAATAGTCAAGAGTACTCGACCATCGGCGTTTTCGATGTCGATGCAGCGGCTGGAAACGGTATTATTCCAGTGTCAGAAGCTGCATCCGATATGATGGCCTTTACACGCTCATGGTTGATGCGCCATGGAGTTGTGGCAGATCTCGCTGGTTTGCTCAGAGTGCGGGGCGACAGCATGTCACCAACCATTCCGGACGGCGCCTATGTCCTAGTTGATTTCCGCGGCAAGGCTGACTGGTCTGTGCCAGGGATCTATATCGTCCGCTACAACGGAGCGATCGTAGTCAAACGCCTGCAACTGCCCATTCGCTCAAATGAAAACTGGGTCGCAATGATCTCGGACAATGCAACCTATCCGCCAATCTTCATCCACGACCCTGACGACGTCGAATTCCAGCCCATTGCAAGGGTGCGCGGCGTGATATCTAACGTCTGATCGTCGAATTTAAACATAGGCGCGCACTTAGCTGTATACGCGTCATTGGTTACCTGCAAACAGAGTGAATTTCATCGAAGACATCCTGTACTTTCTTCAGGTTCGCTTCGATTTCAGAAGCCTTTGCGCCAACGTAATCGCGAGGCTCCACTAGTATTAGAATATCTACCCATTTCGAAGCCACGGTTTCCTTGCACTTCTCTAGCGTGTCGAAATCAGCCTGTCTCTGCCGCGTGACGAGCTCGCCCATCTCTTCGCCGTCGTGAACGAGAGACCACAGTGCATCCTCAAGAAGCGGACGTAGATCGACGCATTCCCCGTCAATCCGCTCCCCATCGATGGCTCCTATCAGCACCATATCTCCAGAGATGTGCAGAAAGTCATTGCCACGCAGGACCGCGACAGCCCTCCTTGTCGTCGTCACCGTGGCATCGGCCCATTGGTCGAGAGCTGTAAGTGTGCCATCTTTCTGCCGCTCCAGGCGAACAGGCAGCGCATGGCCATTTGCGATGCAGACCAAGTCGATCTGCTTGTTCAAGCGCTGTTCAATGGTTATTTCATCCGCCTGAGCGGACAGCGGTGCGGACATGGAAAGTCCGACCAGGGCTGCGGCAAGAACCTTCATCTTGGGCCTCTCCTCGTTACGCGATACCAATACGGCAACATTGGACGCGATCCCGGATCATGACCGCAACCCCGAAAATCGTTGGCATGTTTGATTGATCGATACGCCCTGACCAAAAACATGATTATACTTTGTTATCTGACACTTAAGATGAACATGCCAATGGCATTTAGAACATGCCACTCCATTGGCATGTTCCGCGACGCGTTCACCTGAACCAGGTGCCAACATTAACCGCAGTTTGAAACCTCTAAAACACTGCGTTAAATAGGTTTTCACTCTTCTTGGCTACGACCACTGGCAACCCTCGTGGTTTACCGCCATGCCCCGGAAAAGCGGCCTATTTTATCCCCACTGCAAATTTGCCACCGATGGCCCGCCGCTCCCTGCCATTCTTCCTAAGTCCCTGATTTTTGGCCGCATTCGTCATAGACCGTCCACCTCTTGGGTCTTCCGGTATCCCTGCAATAATAGGTGTCAACTTACAGCGATGTTCGAACAGGTAGATCCCCTGCCACGTGCCCAGCACCGGCAGCCCCCGCCACACCGGAATGCTCAGGCTGACCGGCAGCAGCGCCGCCTTGATATGGGCGGGCATGTCATCGGGCCCCTCATAGGTATGGCGCAGATAGGACATCGAGGGATCGGTGGAGGGCGGCACCAGCCGGGCAAAGAACGCCGTCAGATCGCCCTGCACCTCGGGATCGGCATTCTCCTGTATCAGCAGCGAGCAGGAGGTATGGCGCACGAACAGGGTCAACAGCCCCTCGGACTGACCGCTGTCCGCGACCCAGCGCATGACCTTTTCGGTGAACTCATAAAGCCCCGGACCGGAGGTGGTGAGATGAAATTCGTTCTGCGCCATGGGGCCAGTCAAACCCGGCGCGGCGACGGTGGCAAGACCCTGCGGCCCCTGCCCCGTCCCGCCCCCAATCCGATCACAGACCGGGACGCCACAGGATCGCGTTGAACCGGTTGTCATAACAATATTGCTGCGCCATCGCCGCGCTCAGATTATCGCCGGCCCGCCGCATGGTCAGCGCATATCCGGTCGAGGTATCGGCCCCGGCGGGGGGCGCAAGCGCGAACTGCACCGCCTTGCGTCCGGGGCGCACTGTGGAGGGTCCGAGCGGGTGCCAGATATAGATCCGCTGCGCCGCCGCGACCCCCAGCACCGAGATCGCATAGTCCCCAACACCGCACCAATAGTCCTGCGCGCCCGAGCCGACCCGGCCCACCACCTCGTAGACGCCGCCGCCCAGATCCTGCACCTCGTGCCCGTTCAGCGCGCGCCACGCCAAGGCCGCGCCCGGCAGGGCGATCAGACCTGCCGCCAGAGCCGTGATGGCGCGGCGTCTGATCTCACCCCCGCTCATTCCTGAACCGGGGGCTGATTGCAAAAGCTCAGCGCGTGGGCCACCGTCATGTTGTCACCCGGCTTCATCATGTTCAGCATAAAGACCGGATCGAGCGGCTGCACACCGGCCACCTCGGGCTGGACGGTGAACTGCACCGCCGTGCGCCGCTGGGTGGTCACGCTGGGCCCGCGCCCGCGCGCGATATATATCCGCGCGATCCACGGCATCCCCAGCGCCCGCTGGGCGTAATCCGCAGCCCCGCACCAATAGTCGTCGGCGGGCGCGGCACTGGGGGCGATCACCTCGAACACGGCGGCATCGACCGGATTGACGTGCATGTTGCGCCGGGCATTGAACGCCTCGGCCGGGATAGGCAGGGCAAGAAGCAAAGCCGCCAGCGCCGCCGGAACAGGGGAAATCGGTTTCATAGGCAAGGCCCTTCGGGGTTCAGGAGACACAGCGAGTTTAGCCTGCGCAGCCGCCCGAGAATAGGGGGGATCCGGTCGCAGGGGATGGCCCGCGAAAACCCGCTCGGCCGGATCTCTGGGCCGGATCGCTCGCTGCAAAACAAAACCGCCAGGTCCCCGCATCCTCCATCCTCAACGTCATGCCCGTTCAGAGGGCCCCGGAGGATCGGCTCAGCAGCGCTGAACATCGTCGCCAAACACTGGCCGAAAACGTGTCACCATGAAAAAAGGCGCCCCGCGGGGCGCCTTTCAAACCTTACTGATCCAGGAACGAGCGTAACTTTCGCGACCGCGACGGGTGCTTCAGCTTGCGCAGCGCCTTGGCCTCGATCTGCCGGATCCGTTCGCGGGTCACGCTGAACTGCTGGCCGACTTCTTCCAGCGTGTGATCGGTGTTCATGCCGATGCCAAAGCGCATCCGCAGAACCCGTTCCTCGCGCGGGGTGAGGCTGGCCAGAACCCGGGTCGTGGTTTCCTTCAGGTTCTCCTGAATGGCGGAATCCAGCGGCAGGACGGCGTTCTTGTCCTCGATGAAATCGCCAAGCTGGCTGTCTTCCTCGTCGCCAATCGGCGTTTCAAGGCTGATCGGCTCCTTGGCGATCTTCATCACCTTGCGGACCTTCTCCAGCGGCATCTGGAGTTTTTCAGCCAGTTCCTCCGGTGTCGGTTCGCGACCAATCTCGTGCAGCATCTGCCGCCCGGTGCGCACCAGCTTGTTGATCGTCTCGATCATATGCACCGGGATACGGATGGTGCGGGCCTGATCCGCGATCGAACGCGTGATCGCCTGCCGGATCCACCAAGTCGCATAGGTCGAGAACTTGTAGCCGCGGCGATACTCGAACTTGTCCACGGCCTTCATCAGGCCGATATTGCCTTCCTGAATGAGATCCAGGAATTGCAGCCCGCGATTGGTGTATTTCTTGGCGATCGAGATCACCAGCCGCAGGTTGGCCTCGACCATTTCCTTCTTGGCTTGGCGGGCTTCTTTCTCGCCCTTCTGCACCTGTTGGACGATGCGCCGGAACTCGCTGATATCAAGGCCGACATACTGGCCGACCTGCGCCATATCTGCGCGCTGTTCCTCGACCTTGTCGGTCGAGCGTTCGATGAACATCTTCCAGCCACGGCCCGGCTTTTGCGCCATCTCGTCCAGCCAGGTCGGGTCCAGCTCGCGCCCGCGATAGGCTTCGATGAATTCGCGGCGGTTGATACGGGCCTGATCGGCCAGCTTCACCATCGCGCTGTCGATGACCATCACCCGGCGGTTGATGCCGTAAAGCTGGTCGATCAACGCCTCGATCCGGTTGTTGTGCAGATGCAGCCCGTTGACCAGTTCCACGATCTCGGAACGCAGCTTTTGATAGGTCGCCTCGTCCTTGGCCGAAAACGCCCCGGTATCGCCCAGAGTGGCGGCGATCCGGCTGTCCTGCATCTCCGAAAGCTGGGCATAGTCGAGAGAGATCCCCAACAGCGTGCTCAGCACCTGATCCTTGAGCGCGGCCTCCATCGCCGCAAGCGACATGTTGGCCTGTTCGTCTTCGTCGTCGTCGTCATCCTTGGCGATGGGGTTGCCGTCCGCATCAAGCTCCGGACTGGAGGCTTCCTGCGGTTTCGGCGTCGCCACGGCGGCGGTGTTGACGATCGGCACGGTGGGCTCTTCGTCGTCCCCCATCAGGTTGCCGAACGTGGTCTCCAGATCGATCACGTCGCGCAGCAGAATGTCCTCGGACAACAGCTCGTCATGCCAGATCGTGATCGCCTGAAAGGTCAGCGGGCTTTCGCACAGCCCGGCGATCATCGTGTTCCGGCCTGCCTCGATCCGCTTGGCGATGGCGATCTCGCCCTCGCGGCTCAGCAATTCGACGCTGCCCATTTCGCGCAGATACATGCGCACCGGATCGTCGGTGCGATCCAGTTTCTCGCTCTGCTGGCTGGCCAGCGTGACCTCGCGCGCACTTTCGGTCGTGGTGACCTCGGTCGAGCCCTTTTGCTCTTCTTCCTCGGCCTCTTCGTCCTCGATGATGTTGATGCCCATCTCTGACAACATCGACATCACGTCTTCGATTTGTTCCGAACTTACCTGATCGGGAGGTAGAACCTGATTAAGCTGATCATAGGTGATGTACCCTTTCTCACGGGCCTCGGCGATCATCTTCTTGACTTGAGTCTGGCTCATGTCGAGCGTGATTTCCGCTTCCTGGTCCTCAGGTTTCTGGTCCTCGGTGTCCTTGGCTGCCATTCAATGCTCCTGCAGGGGCTTGGGGCGATTCGGTCGAGTTCGAATCACTGGAACGATCTGGTGATTCGGTCACCCGTTCGTCCGATTGTCCACCTCTATACGTTACAAAAGGCCGCCTCAACGGCCCGTTTTCACAGAACCTCACCGATTCGGGGATCTTGGGCCACAACTCAGCCGCGCGATCTGCCCCCCTTGGTGAAGTCGATATTGTCGAAAACCTTGTCGCGGTATTCAACATCAGATTTGTCCAGCGCCAAGCCGTTCTTGGCGACAACCGCCCCACTACTCCCATTATCCAATTCGATCCGATAGGATCTTGATCGTGCCTCCGCCGCCTGTCCCAGACGCCATGTCACCGCCTCGTCGGCCAGCCCGGTTATCTCCTCCTCGGCCTCGGCCACCTCGGCATACAGCCCGCGCCGCGTCTCGATCTTGGCAAGCTCCTCGGTCAGGGTCATCCGGGCCAAGGCGGTATCGCCGGGCTTGCGCATACAGGGGCTGATTGCCACATGGCGCAAGCGATAGAGGTTTTCAAGGGCATCCGGCCCCGCCGCCGCCGCAATAGCCGCGCGAAGATCGTCCGGCGCGCGGTCCGCATGACGCAGGATCACATCGCGCAACAGCGCGTGGTCGCGATCAGTACAGGCCATCGCCTCGAGTCGGTATTCAAACTCCAGGATCAGCTCTGGCGCAGAAATCACCGTGGCCAGAATCACCGCCACGCGCATATGGGTCTCAGCCGCATCCCCTGCCGCCGCCAACAGCGAAGATTTGGCGCTGTCCGAGGCCGGCAGGGGCGCGGGTTTGCCACCGCGCCAAGGCTTTTTTGCCCCCCAGTTGCCACCGGTTGCCGGGCGCGGCTGTTTCTTCGGGCGAAACAGATCCCAGCGCAAATCCTTGATCGCCTGCCCGTAATGGCTACGAATCGAGGGGTCGCGAATCGCCTTGATCCGCTCGCGCAGGGTCTTGTCGAGCGCCGCCTTGCGCTCCGGGCTGTCAAACGAGCGTCCCTCGGTTTCGCGTTGCCACAGCAGCTGCACCATCGGCTGCGCCTGATCCAGCACCGCCTGCACCGCCTTGGCCCCCTCAGACCGCAACAGATCGTCCGGGTCCTTCCCTTCGGGCATCAGCGCAAAACGCAGCGACTTGCCCGCCTCCAGCAGCGGCAACGCCAGATCAATCAGCCGCATTGCCGCGCCCAGCCCCGCCTTGTCGCCATCCAGCGCGATGACCGGCTCGTCGGAAATCCGCCACAACAATTGCAACTGCGTCTCGGTGATCGCGGTGCCCAGCGGCGCCACGGCGGCCTCGAACCCGGCCTCGACCAGCGCGATCACGTCCATATAGCCTTCGGCCACCACCAGCGGCTGGCCCTTGCCCGCCGCCGCCCGCGCCGGGCCATGGTTGAACAGGGACCGGCCCTTGTCGAACAGCTCGGTCTCCGGGCTGTTGAGGTATTTCGCATTATCACTCGGGTCCAGCGCCCGACCGCCAAAGGCCATCGCCCGACCGCGCGCATCGCGGATCGGGAACATGATCCGGTGGCGGAAGGTGTCGTAGGGCTTGCCGCCCTTGTTGGAGGGTTTCGCCAACCCGGCCGCGATGATCAGATCCTCGCCCACGCCCTTGCCGCGCAGGTGATCCCACAGGTTCTGCCAGCCCGCCGGGGCAAGCCCGATCTCCCAGCGCTCAAGCGCCGCCTCTGTCAGCCCCCGGCGCGCCAGATAGGCGCGCGGCTCGGCCCCTGCCCCAGTCTTGAGCTGCAGCCGAAAGAACTGCGCCGCCTGTTCCATCACCTCGACCAACTGGCCACGCCGGTCGGCTTTCTGCTGCGCCCCGGGGTCGCGGGCGGGCATCTCCATCCCGGCCTCGCGGGCAAGGATTTCCACCGCCTCCATAAAGGACACGTTTTCGGTCTCTTTCACAAAGCCGATGGCGTCACCCTTGGCCTGACAGCCAAAGCAGTAATAAAACCCCTTGCGATCATCGACATGAAAGCTGGCGCTCTTTTCCTGATGAAACGGGCACGGCGCCCACATGTCGCCCTTGGCCTGATTCGACTTGCGCGTGTCCCACATCACCTTGCGGCCGACCACCTGCGTAAGCGAGATGCGGGTGCGCAATTCGTCAAGGAATCCGGGGGGCAGTGACATGGGTCGAATTATCCTCGCATTAAGGATGGCTGTCCAGAGCCAGACGTCGCCATCTGGGCGTCAAGCCGCACAAGGCCCGCGGTCCGGTCGGTGCCTCGCCCAGCCGCTACAGGGGGCGGGGCAACAGAAGGCGTCGGCGATCACGCGCCCCCCTGTTCTGCACGCATCTGTTACGCGCGCCAGCCCGCGCGATCGCGCTTAGTCCTGCATCGCCTTGAGCATGTCCTGACGCTGATCCCAGGTTTGCAGGCATTGCTGCTCCCACAGGGCGCCGAAATCATTCTCTTTCAGATCGCGTTTCTTCATCTGGAACACATAGTCGACCATCTGCGGAATCGCGGCATTATAGTTGTCCGGCCAAGTTGGCTCGCTCGCGGCGATATGCTCGGCCACCTTGGTCTTTGCCACCCGGTCCAGCCGCGCCTTTTGCACCGCCGCCATCACCTGCCCCTCATAGCGGCAGGCCTCCTGCTTGTCCTCGGCGGCAAATGCGGGCGTGGCCAGAAGGGCGGCAGCAAGGGTCAGGCGGATCAACATCGGGCAGCTCCAGAAGCGAGTCTCATTTGCCCCCACCCTACCCGCGCGCGGCGACCGCTTCCATCGCCGTTTTCAAATCGTGAACCAGTGTCGCCGCCATCGAGCGGAACACCAGGATCAGAAAGGCGCGCTCGCCCACCCGTGTGATCGAACCCGCCATATGCTGCACCTGGCTGCGCACCGTATGGCCGCGCTTGAACACCTGCGCGCGTAGATCGACAGGCACCAGCCGCGCCAGCACCGCCTCGGC
This sequence comes from Antarcticimicrobium sediminis, assembly GCF_004348975.1. Classification (GTDB taxonomy): domain Bacteria; phylum Pseudomonadota; class Alphaproteobacteria; order Rhodobacterales; family Rhodobacteraceae; genus Antarcticimicrobium; species Antarcticimicrobium sediminis. Next base: position 377,548 of record NZ_SMFP01000001.1, read on the forward strand.
CCCCGCCCCCTCCAGCCGCACCGCCGCCCAGCCATCGCTCTGATCACTCAACGCCGCATGCTCGCACAGCGCCGGATCGGGCACAGGCCCCAGCAACAGCGCCTGATCGCGCCCGGCCCAGATCGCCCGCGCGCCCACCTTGCCGGTCGCGCGGTTGGGGGCCGGAAATGCCATGCCATGCGCTGCTTTCAACGCCTCTGACAGCGCCGTTTCCCGACCGCGATAGGGCAGCAGCGCGGTGATCACGCCCAAATCTTCCTCGCGTGCCATGACCGATCCGATCACCAGCGGCAGCGCCCCGGCACAGGGGGAATTTGCTCTCAGCTCAGCCACGCATCCGCCCTCCCTCGGGATCGAAGATCACCGGATCGACCACCTCGCACAGCGTCTCGACCGCGCGCAGGTGATCGACCATCTTCACCACCTCGCCCAACCGCTCGGGTCCGCGCCGCAGGAACCCCAGCGCCACCACATGCCCAACTGTCGGGGAATAGGCCGCCGAGGTAACATAGCCCTGATCGTTTTCGCGCACCGGCTCTGCCCCCTTCGCGAACAGATGCGCACCGGAGGTGATCAGCTTGACCGCGCCCACCGGCTTCAGCCCCACCAGCCGCTCGCGATCGGCCTCCATCAGCCCGGGCCGCTGGCTCATGGTCTTGCCGATGCAATCCTTCTTGGCCGACACCATCCGCCCCATGCCAATGTCATATGCGGTGACGCGCCCGTGGATCTCGGCATGGGTGATAAAGCCCTTTTCAAGCCGCAGCACATTCAACGCCTCCATCCCGTAAGCACCGCCGCCGAGCCCCTCGGCGCGGGCCACCAACGCCCGGAACAGGCTATCGCCATAGCGCGCCGGCACCGCCAGTTCATAGGCCTGCTCGCCCGAGAACGAGATCCGGAACAGCCGCCCCGCGACCCCCAGCACCCGGACCGGACCGCAGGCCATGAAGGGCCAGTCGCCCGCCTCCAACGGGGCGTCCAACAGCTCGTTCAGCAGCGCCCGTGATTTCGGCCCGGCCACGGCAAATTGCGCCCACTGCTCGGTGACAGAGGTGAACCGCACATCCCAATCCGGCCGCAGCCCCTGGCTGACGAATTCAAGATGCCGCATCACATCGCCTGCAGCCGCCGTCGTGGTGGTCATCAGGAAATGATGCTCGCCCAGCCGCGCGGTGGTGCCGTCATCCATCACCGTGCCATCCTCGCGCAGCATCAGCCCATAGCGCACCCGCCCGACCTTCAGCGTGCTGAACATGTTGGCATAGACGAAATCGAGGAACTTTCCCGCATCCGGCCCCTGAATGTCGATCTTGCCCAGCGTCGAGACATCGCAGACCCCCACCGCCGCGCGCACCATCCGCACCTCGCGGTCACAACTCTGCCGCCAGCTCTTTTCCCCCGGGGCCGGGAACGTGCTGGGCCGATACCACAACCCCGCCTCGATCATCGGCGCGCCACGCTCCCGGCTGGCCTTGTGGCTGGTGGTGAAGCGTTCGGGGGCAAAGCCCTTGCCCTGCCCGCCCGCGCCCAGCGCCGCGATGGCAATCGGGGAATATGGCGGGCGAAAACTGGTGGTCCCGGTCTCGGGAATGCCACGCCCGGTGGCATCCGCCAGCACCGCCAGCGCCGTCACATTCGAACTCTTGCCCTGATCCGTGGCCATGCCCTGGGTGGTATAGCGTTTCATATGCTCGACCGAGCGGTAATTCTCCGCCACCGCCTGACGTACGTCCTTCACCGTCACATCGTTCTGGAAATCCAGCCAGGCGCGCCCCTTGCCCGCGACCGCCCAAAGCGGGGTGAGGCGGTATGGCTCATCCTCCGTCGCGGGCAGATCCAGCGGCGGCACGGACCGCCCCAGCTCGACCAGCGCCGCACGCGCGGCCTCGGCCCCCTCGCGCAGACAGGCCAGCGTCGAAAACGCGCCGTTGCAGGCCCCCGCCGCCATCATCCCCGGCACCGCCCCGGGTGTGGGCACAAAGGACGCGATATCCTCGCGCCATGTCGGCCGCCCGTTCATGTGACAGCTCAAATGCACCGACGGGTTCCAGCCGCCCGAGACCGCCAGACAATCGGTTTCAACCCGGCGCTCTCCCGCTGCGGATCGCAGGGTGATCGCCTCCAGCCCCAGCCGACCAGAGGTTCCAACCACCTGCGCGCCGCGATGCACCTCGAACAGGTCCGAGCCCGGCGCCTCCGCCCGGCTGTCGATCACCGCAACCACGTCGACACCCGCCGCGACCAGATCCCGCGCCGTGCGGTGCGCGTCGTCATTGTTGGCAAACACCGTGACCGCCCGCCCCGGGCATACCCCCCAGCGATTGAGATAGGCGCGCACCGCGCCCGCCATCATGATCCCGGGCCGGTCGTTGTCGGCAAAGGCGATCGGGCGTTCCAACGCCCCCGCCGCCAGCACGCTGCGCTTGGCCACGATGCGCCAGAAACACTCCAACGGCTGCCCCTCGGCCCGCGCCCGGTGATGACCCACCCGCTCCAGCGCAGCAAAGGTGCCCTGATCATAGGCCCCGGCGACGGTGGTGCGGGTCATCAGCCGCACGTTCTCCATCGCCGCCAGCTCGGCCAGAACTTCGCCCGCCCAGACCTGCCCCGACCGCCCTTCGATCTGCTGCGTTTCCGCCAACAGCCGTCCGCCCATGCGCATGTCTTCGTCGGCAAGGATCACATCCGCCCCGGCCCGCCCGGCCACCAAGGCCGCCATCAGCCCGGCGGGACCGGCCCCGATCACCAACAGATCGCAAAACGCATAGGCACGCTCATAGCGATCCGCGTCCGGCAGCCCCGACAGCGCCCCCAAGCCGGCGGCGCGGCGGATCGCGGGCTCATACAGCTTTTCCCAGAACGCCTTGGGCCACATGAAGGTCTTGTAATAAAATCCGGCGCCAAGGAACGGCGCGGCGAGGGTGTTCACGCTCAACAGATCATATTTCAGCGACGGCCAGGCGTTCTGGCTGCGCGCCTCCAACCCCTCGTATATCTCCTGCACCGTGGCCCGCGTGTTCGGTGTCTGCCGCCCGCCACGCCCCACCGTAACCAACGCATTGGGCTCTTCGCTGCCCGCCGTCAGAACGCCGCGCGGGCGATGATACTTGAACGAGCGTCCCAGCAGCCGCACCCCATTGGCCAACAGCGCCGAGGCCAGCGTATCGCCCTCCAGCCCGGCATAGCGCACCCCGTCAAACCGGAACGGGACCGAGCGCGAACGATCCAGCACCCCCTTGCCTGCAACTCTCATTGCGCCCCCTCCCCGGCCAGACGCACCTCCAGCACCGCATGGCTGCGCGTGTCGCGCCGCACCACCAGCCACGCCCCGCAGCCATTTGCGTGATACCAAAGATCGCGCGTCTCGCCCGCCGGGTTCTCGCGCAGGAACAGATAGTCGTCCCACGCCTGCTCGCCAGCATCGGGCGCGGGCCGTTCCAGCGCCAGCGCAGCGCCGCGATAATAGAACTCCCGGCGATCGCGCGCGCCGCACAGCGGACAGGTGATCCTCATTGCGCACGCCCCTGCTTCTTCTTGGTATAAATACTCATATCCGACCTCACCGCCCGCGCCTCAGTGCAGATTATGCTGCGCCCCGGTGCCCTCTTCGTCCATGATCCCGACCCCGGTGCGAAACCGGTCCAGCCGGAACCGGGCGGCCGCCGGATGCGGCCGCCCGGTCGCCAACAGATGCGCAAAACAATCGCCCGAGCCCGGCACCGCCTTGAACCCGCCATAGCACCAGCCACAATTGAGATAGAGCCCGTCGATCCCGGTCTTGTCGATGATCGGCGAACCGTCGGGCGACATGTCCATGATGCCGCCCCAGCTGCGCAGCACCCGGGCCTTGCCGATCATCGGCATCAAGGCCATCCCCGCCTCCATCACATGCTCGACCGCCGGCAGGTTTCCCCGCGCGGCATAAGAGGCGTACATGTCGATATCACCGCCAAAGACCAGCCCGCCCTTGTCCGACTGGCTGATATAGAAATGCCCCATGCCATAGGTCACCACCGTGTCGATCACCGGCTTCAGCCCCTCGGTGACAAAGGCCTGCAACACATGGCTCTCGATCGGCAGCCGCATCCCCGCCATCGCCGCCACCTGGCTTGAACGGCCCGCCACCACGATCCCGACCTTCTTCGCCCGGATCGCGCCGCGGCTGGTCTGCACCCCGGTCACCGCGCCGTTTGCCACGTCGATCCCCGTCACCTCACAGTTCTGGATCAGGTCGATACCCCGGCTGTCCGCCCCGCGGGCAAAGCCCCAGGCCACCGCGTCATGACGCGCGGTGCCGCCGCGCGGGTGATACAGCGCGCCCTGAACCGGAAACCGCCCATTGTCGAAATCGAGATAGGGCACGCGCTTGCGCAGGCCGTCGCGGTCGAGCAGGATCGCATCGTCGCCCTGATTCACCATCGCGTTGCCGCGCCGCACATAGGCATCGCGCTGGCCGTCGGAATGAAACAGGTTCAAAACCCCGCGCTGCGACTGCATCACGTTGAAATTCAGCTCTTGTTCCAGCCCTTCCCACAAGGACAGGGAATGCGAATAGAACTCGGAGTTTCCCGGCAACCCGTAGTTGGCCCGCACGATGGTGGTGTTGCGTCCGATATTGCCGCCGCCGAGATAGCCTTTCTCCAGCACCGCCACATTGCGCAGCCCATGGACCTGCGCCAGATAATAGGCCGTGGCCAGCCCATGGCCGCCGCCCCCGATAATGAGGATGTCATAGGCCGGTTTCGGCTCCGGATCGCGCCAATGGGCGGTCCAACCCCGGTTGCCGGTCAGCCCCTCCTTGAGGACACGCAGCCCTGAAAATCGCATCTCGACCTCCTGACAATCCGCCGCACGGTGGCGCATCGGATCAGGTCGAGACTAGCATCAGCGCGGCACGACACCAGCCCCGCAAACGCGACATCGGGCAGATCCTTAGCGACAGCCGCGCCCATGTTGTCCGGTCTCCCGGGCTATGCCAGTGCGGGAGCGTACAAAACGGCGCCGAAACTCCCCGGTCCGGCGCCGTCTGAACCGTCATGCCTTGCGGATCAAAGCCCCTTGGCGCGGTAGCTGGCCGCCACCTTGCCGATGCTCACCAGATAGGCGGCGGTGCGCAGATCCGTCACGTCGGCGCGGTCATGCCAGACCTCGCGCATGGCTTGATAGGCATTGCGCATGGTGTCATCCAACCCCGAGCGCACCAGCTCCAGCTCATCGGCGCCGCGCAGGTATCGCTGTTTGAAATCCGGGCTGGGCGACCAGGTCTTGCCCAGCGCATCGCTCAGGGATTCAAGCTGCTCCACCACCAGCTGGTGGCGCGACTCTTCCTGTCGGCGCTGCATCCGGCCAAAGCGGATATGGGACAGGTTCTTGACCCATTCGAAATAGGACACCGTCACGCCGCCCGCGTTGGCATACATGTCGGGAATGATCACCACCCCCTTGTCGCGCAGGATTTCATCCGCCCCCGCCGTCACCGGCCCGTTGGCGGCCTCGATGATCAGCGGCGCCTTGATCCGATGGGCGTTGGACAGGTTGATCACCGCCTCCAGCGCCGCCGGGATCAGGATGTCACAGTCATGTTCCAGCACCGCGGCCCCCTCGGCGATATGGGTGGCATCGGGATAGCCGGTCACGCCACCATGGCGCGCGATCCAGTGATGCACCGCCTCCACGTCCAGCCCGTTGTCATCATAAAGCGCGCCGTCATGCTCGATGATACCGGTGATGCGCACGCCGTCTTCCTGCGACAGGAACTTGGCCGCGTGATAGCCCACATTGCCCAGCCCCTGCACGATGACCTGCTTGCCGTCGAGCCCTCCGGACAGCCCGGCCTTTGCCACGTCGCGCGGATCGCGAAAGAATTCGCGCAGGGCATATTGCACCCCGCGCCCCGTCGCCTCGACCCGCCCGGCAATGCCGCCAGCGTTCAGCGGCTTGCCGGTGACACAGGCGCGCGCGTTGATGTCGGTGGTGTTCATCCGCGCATATTGATCCGCGATCCAAGCCATCTCGCGCTCGCCGGTGCCCATATCGGGGGCGGGCACGTTCTGGGACGGGTTGATCAGGTCGCGCTTGGCCAATTCATAGGCAAAGCGGCGGGTGATCAGCTCCAACTCGTGCTCCTCATACTGGCGCGGGTCGATGCACAGCCCGCCCTTGGAGCCGCCAAAGGGCGCATCCACCAAGGCGCATTTATAGGTCATCAGCGCCGCCAGCGCCTCGACCTCGTCCTGATTCACCGCCAGCGCATAGCGGATCCCGCCCTTGACCGGCTCCATATGTTCCGAATGCACCGACCGGTACCCGGTAAAGGTTTGAATCTGACCGCGCAGGCGCACACCGAACCGAACCGTATAGGTCGCGTTGCAGACGCGGATCTTTTCCTCAAGCCCCGGCGGCAGGTCCATGATCGCCGCCGCCCTGTTGAACATCAGATCAACACTTTCGCGAAAACTCGGTTCCTGTCGGACCATGAACATCTCTCCTTGCCGTCAGACTTGGTTACCACGACTCGCCGGTTCGGGCGGGTCTCGGGGCAGACTAGGATCTTCGTTCACAAGCTGCGACCTTTTTAATCACTCTCGCCTCAGTCGCTGCTTTCGAAAGCAGATCGCGCGCCTGAGGGGCGCCCACGAGAAAAACGGCCCAAACCGCAAAAAACGATGAAATTTGGCCATATTTTCGCGAAATGACCCGTATTTGCCGCACTTAGGCCACGTTCCGGTGGCAAAAACAGCCTTGGAGACATGCGTCAGGGCCCCCCCGGCATGCACAACTTCTGAGTGAGGTTCCAATGCGTTTGAGATCCCAAAGACAGCGCATCCGCAGTGAAAAGCGTCCCGGTCCAGCGCGCCGGTTGGTTAACCAGACCCGACGCCTTGGTGCGGGCGAGGACGGCTCCCTGACCTATTTCGGGCTCTATGTCATTCTGATCATCCTGATGTTTGGCGGCATCGGCGTCGATCTGATGCAATACGAACGCGACCGCGCCAACCTGCAATACACGATGGACCGCGCCGTTCTGGCTGCCGCTGACCTTGACCAGACACTCGACCCGGAATCGGTTGTGCGCGACTATCTGGGCAAGGCCGGGATGGCCGAGTATCTCACCAGTGTCACGGTCGACGAGGGGCTAAGCTATCGCACCGTGTCGGCAACAGCCTCCGCCGACTACAAGACCCAGTTCATGAAACTGTCCGGCGTTGACTCGCTGACCGCCCCGGCCGCCAGCACGGCCGAGGAACGCATCGACGGAGTCGAGATTTCGCTGATCCTCGACGTGTCGGGCTCGATGAACAGCAACAGCCGGCTGACAAACCTGAAAGTCGCGGCAAAGGAATTCGTCGACACGATGGTCGAGAACACCGAAGACGGCAAAATGTCGATGTCGATCGTGCCCTATGCCCAACAGGTCTCGACCCCGGCCGTCTTCCTGGACCAGTTCAACGTCACCAGCGAACACAACTATTCCAATTGCGTCAACTTCGACTCCTCCGATTTTGACAGCGCCGCGCTTTCGACCACGACAGAACTGAAGCGGACCATGCATTTCGACTACACGACCAGCAGCTTTGAAGGGCGCGACAACAGCCCGCCAGAGCTGATCAAAAACCCGGTCTGCGTCCCTGACAGCGACCGCGAGGCGATGATCATGCAAAAGGACGCAACCAAGCTCAAGTCGTTCATTAACGATCTCTCGGCCGGCGGCTACACCTCGATCGACCTCGGCATGAAATGGGGCACCGCCCTGCTTGACCCCAGCGTTCAGCCAGCGATCGCCAAGATGATCGATTTGGGCGAGGTTTCGGCCGATTTCGCCGACCGTCCGCAAACCTATGAAAGCGGAGAGACGCTGAAGGTCGTCGTACTGATGACCGACGGGGAAAACACCAGGCAATACTATCTTCCTGACGAGTATCGAACCGGCGAGACTGGCGCCTGGTGGAATGCCGAGGAAGAGGTCTATTCGGTCAACGTCGGACCCGACCTTCTCGACCGCGACGGTGACCTGAACCTGCTCGAGGACATCTATTACTGGAACGAGTTGGACGAATGGGCCGACCACCCCTATGGCAACGGCACCTATGAGACGACCAAGTATGAATGGGGCTGCACTTATTATAACTGGAGGGGCAAGTGCAAGTCCGAGGGATGGGTGGAATCCGGCACCGAAACCACGGACGAACCCGGCACGGCGATCTCGCTCACGATGGGCGAACTGTTCGCCTACACAACTCCGAGGAAGATCGCCGACAGCATTTTCCAACCGACGATGGGATATTACCCGGCGCGCAACGAATGGTATTATGGCCCCTACGGTAACTATGTGAACGACACCACCAAGGACACGCGGACCAAGGCGATCTGCGACGCGGCCAAGGCACAGGACATCATGGTCTTCACCATCGGGTTCGAGGCGCCGTCAAACGGGCTGGCCGTGCTCGAGGATTGCGCCAGTTCCTCCAGCCATTTCTTTGACGTGGACGGGCTGGAGATCTCTGACGCCTTCGCCTCGATCGCTTCGTCGATCCGCAAACTGAGGTTGACACAATGATTGGACACTTAAGCAGAAAGCTACGCCGGTTCTGGCGGCGCGAGGATGGCAACGTCACGATCGAATTCGTCATCACCTTTCCGGCCGTTCTCGCCGTCTTGCTTTCCGGGATCGAACTGGGGTTCGTCACCCTGCAGCAATCGGTACTGGACCGCGCGATGGACATGACCGTGCGTGAAATTCGCCTTGGCACCGGCACCGCGCCGCAACATGACGACATCAAGGACATGATCTGCGATCGCGCCGCCTTCATCCGCGATTGCAAAAGCAGCCTGCGGTTGGAAATGATCCAGGTCGATCCGCGCGCCTGGACCGGGCTCAGCGACACGCCAGACTGCACCGACCAATCCGAAGAGGTCTCGCCCGTGCGCAATTTCGTGAACGGACAAGAGAACGACCTGATGGTCCTGCGCGCCTGCGCCATGGTCGACCCGATCTTTCCGACCACGGGGTTGGGCGGCAGCCTGGTCAAGGACGCCTATGGGCAGTTCTCCCTGACCTCGACCACCGTTTTCGTGCAAGAACCGAGGTAAGGATGATGCGCAGGAAACTCCCCTCAGTGTTGCGCCGGTTTCTCGGCGATACCCACGGCAGCGTGTCGGTCGAATTCGTGCTGGTGATGCCGTTCCTGTTCTGGGCCTTCATGGCCACGTTTGTTTACTTCGACGGCTTTCGGCAAAGCGCACAGAACCTCAAGGCCGCCTATGCGATCGGTGACATGATCTCGCGCGAGACAGAAGCAATCAACGACACCTATGTCGACAGCATGGAAGAGGTTCTGCAACTGATGGCCCGCTCCACCAGCACGGTCAAGCTGCGGGTCACCGTGGTGCGCTGGGACGAGGACGACGACCGCTATTATGTCGTGTGGTCCGAAAATCGCGGCTATGCCTCAGAGCGCAAAAACTCCGACATCTCCGATGTCGAAGCCCGCCTTCCGGTCATGCCCGATGGCGAGCGCGTTATCCTGATCGAGACCCAATCGACCTATCAACCGATCTTCGATGTCGGGGTGGGCGATCGCGATCTGGACAATTTCATCTTCACCCGGCCCCGTTTCGTGAACCAGATAAAATGGTCGAGCAGCTAGGCCCGTTCGGCCAGAACCGCCGACAGTATCTCTGACATCGCCTTGGTCTGTGACGCCGCGGTCACCCCGCCGACCCCCACCCGCCGGCCCAACCGCCACCACAGACCGGGGCGCCAAGTGCGGGGCCCGGCGGCCCGGGTACGGATCACGAACCCGTTTGAAGGCTTGAACGCGAACGTCCCGCGATCCAGCGTTTCGATCTCGTCAATCGCGGCAAGACGGGTGCCGTCGCTGCTGCGCAGCTCGGTCCGGGTCAGCTCAAGCCGGTGCTCGGTGGCGCGCCGCATCCGATCCGCGAGCCAAAGCGCGCCGGCCCCGATCAGCAGCAGGAACACCTGCCATTGCGGTTCGGGCGGCGTGGCAAGGGCGACATAGATCACCATCCCACCAAAGATCAGCAAGACCCCGATCCCCAGCCAACGGCGCAGCGCCGATACTCGAACCGTCGCCAGAATGTCATCTTCCATGGGGCCCCTCCGCCTGTCTGAGCCGGCGGCTTACCCGAAATAGGCGCCCGCGAACAGGCCGTTCGCCGTGCAGCGCGTCGATCTCTGCACAATCAGTCGCCCCCCACCCCACGTGCCCTCTGGCCCAGTGTCGGCCCTGACACGGTGCAAACGCAGTCCGCCATTTTGTCGCGGACCCGCCCCTCCTTTTCGGTGTATGGGTCTCCCATCCCGACGTTTTAGTCGGGGGATCTCATTTTGAAGATGCCATTTTGCAGCGAAAGGAACCGGTCATGGCCGCCAAGACCGCACAGGATCTCGTCAACAGCCCCCTTGTCCAGAAATACATTGAAACGATCGAGAAGGACGCGCTGGCAGGGCTGAAAACCGCCAAAACGGTGCTCGCCTCCTCGAGCGTGAAATACTATTCCTCCACCACGCTCAGCACCTACAAGGCCGACTATACCCGTCTTGACAAATGTCAGGGCGATTTCAACGCCGCGTGGAACAAGGTTGTCTTCGGCAAGGCCAAGGACTCCAAGGATCTGATCAAGACCTACTCGAAATACGTGCTCGCCCTGACCGTGTTGGAAGAGGCCAATTCAAAACACGAAGCGATGATGACAGCAGGATTCGCAGCGCTTGCCGCCACCCTGCTTTCGCTTCTGGCGGATTGGATCAAGGAGATGCACAAGCGCTGCAAGGCGCTGGAGAAAGAGCTGACCGCGCTTCATAAACTGTTGAAGAAAGCCAAGAACGAGGTCACCGAAGCCAAATGGCAAACCGGGTTGAACGTCGCGGTGACCGCCGTTTCCTTCTGTCTTGGTCCGGTCAGCTGGGGCGCCCGGATCGGGGTGGCTCTGGGTGGCGTGGTGGTGCATTCGGTGATCGACGGGGCGCTCGGCCCCAGTTCCGGCAGCCCCCTGGGCACCGCCAACACGGTGGCGGGCGAATCCGTGGATCTTGCCGACAAGCTGTCCAAAGGATCCAGAAAACTGACCGGCGCCGCCTCTGCGGTGATCTCGCTCAAGATGGATACCGACGAGATCGGGCAGGCCGAAAAGATTGTCAAAGAGGTGCGCAAAAGGCTGAATGCCGTGGCCACCGAATACGACCGGCTGGCGCGCGCCACCGCGACGTGGAAAACCGATATCGCCAAGGTCGAAAAACAGGCCGATGCGGCGCTGAGCGCGTACAGATCTCAGGTCAAAAAGTACAAATCACACGAGAAGGAGCGTCAGGGCCTGCTCAAGGAGTTCAAGCAGTGGAAATAGCGCCGGCTCAGGCTGGCGCCACCGCCTTGCGCACCATGTCCCAATAGGTTGTCTCGACCTCGGTCTGCGACAGCCGCCCATCGGCCCGATACCAGGTATTGACCCCGTTCAGCATCGCGATCACCGCCCGGGTGGCAATCTTGGTATCGGCCACGTCGAACAGACCCGCCGCGACCCCGCGTTTCAAGATCGCCTCCAGCGCATCCTCGTAGCGCCCGCGCAGATCGCTGATCGCGACGTGATTTTCGGGGGTGAGGTTGCGCAACTCCATATAGGCGATGAACACCTCGTCCGGGCGTTCCAGATGGAACCGGATGTGAAACCGCGTGAACGCCTCAAGCGCCGCGCAAGGGTCCCGCCCCTGCGGCTGCGCCGCCCATGTCGCCAGCAACGCGCGCATATGATCCTGCATCAGCCCGAACAGCAGGCTTTGCTTGTCAGGGGTATAGTTATAAAGCGCGCCCGCCTGCACCCCGACCTCGCGCGCGATCTGGCGCATCGAGACGGCAGCATAACCGTGCTGCGCGAACAGCCGCAGCGCCGCCTCCTGGATGCGCGGACCGGTAATATCGGAATGGGAACCTGTTGTGCGTGCCATCCCCGGAACGTTATCTGAACGTATGTTCAGAAAAAACCCCCAGCTTGCGCCTTTTGCCCGCAGCAGGCATGAAAGGGCACGCCCAGATACCGGATCAGCCATGTTTCAGCCGCGACACACGTCCCACCCCCTCCCGACCGCCGTGGTCGCTCTGGCCTTGCTGTTCGCCGTTGCCGGCTGCACCCGCGAGGTGCCCGAGTTGGACCAGACCCGCACCGAGGCGCTGCGCGATGCCCCCTACCCGGCCCTGATCCCGCTGGAAACGGCGCTGGCCACGGATGCGGCCACGCCCGACAGCGCCGAGCAGCTGGAACGCGAGATGACCCGACGACGCGCCCTGCTCAAGGCGCGGGCGGACCGGCTGCGCACCGCACCGTCGGACTGATCCGCAACCGCCGCTGCCGTTGCACCCCCTAAGCGAACCGGCTAAGGCACGGATCAGCATTCTGAGACAGACCAAAGGATTCAACGACGATGACGAACGCTTTGCGCCTGGGAATCGCCGGTTTGGGCACAGTCGGTGTCGGCGTTGTCCGCATCTTGCGCAAACAAGCCAAGCTGCTGGAGGCCCGCACCGGCCGCCGGATCGAGATCATCGCCGTCAGCGCCCGCGACGCCGACAAGGATCGCGGCGTGACCCTGTCCGGCTATGACTGGGAAACCGACCCGGTGGCGCTGGCCCGGCGCGACGATATCGATGTCTTTGTCGAATTGATGGGCGGCTCCGAGGGGGCCGCCAAGGCAGCGACCGAGGCCGCGCTCTCCACCGGAAAGCATGTGGTCACCGCCAACAAGGCGTTGCTGGCCCTGCACGGGCAGGCGCTGGCCGAACAGGCCGAGGCGGCGGGCCTTTCGATCCGCTACGAGGCGGCGGTGGCCGGCGGCATCCCGGTGATCAAATCGCTGGCCGAGGGGCTGGCAGGCAACGAGATCACCCGCGTGATGGGGGTGATGAACGGAACCTGCAACTATATCCTCACCCGGATGGAGGCGACCGGCCAAGGGTACAATGCCCTGTTTGAGGAGGCCGACAAGCTGGGCTTTCTCGAGGCCGACCCGAACCTTGACGTGGGCGGCATCGACGCCAGTCACAAGCTGGCGATCCTGGCCTCGATCGCCTTTGGCACCAAGGTGAATTTCGCCGGAGTCGAGATCGAGGGCATCCAGCGGGTGACGCTGGAGGATATCCGTCAGGCCGCCGACATGGGCTATCGCATCAAGTTGCTTGGTGTGGCGCAACGCAGCCCGCGCGGGCTGGTGCAGCGCATGCAGCCCTGTCTGGTCCCGGCCAATTCGCCGCTGGGCCAGCTTGAAGGCGGCACCAATATGGTGGTGATCGAGGGCGACGCGGTGGAACAGATCGTGCTGCGCGGCCCCGGTGCCGGCGAGGGCCCGACCGCCAGCGCGGTGCTGGGCGATATCTGCGATCTGGCGCGGGGATGCCGGATGCCGGTGTTCGGGCAACCTGCCGTGACATTGGCGGATGCGACCCCGGCGCAGACCGGCCTGCCCGCCCCCTATTACCTGCGCATGTCGCTGCTGGACAAACCCGGCGCGCTGGCCAAGATCGCCGCGATCCTGGGCGAGGCCGGCGTGTCGATCGACCGGATGCGTCAATACAGCCATTCCGAGACCACCGCGCCGGTTCTGATCGTCACCCACAAGACCACGCCCGCCGCGCTTGAACACGCGCTGGAGGCGATGGCCGTGACCGATGTGGTCGCCTCGGAGCCGGTGGCGCTGCGGATCGAACAGATCTGAACCGGCGCAGTCAGCGTCGCCGTTTCGGACATCCAAGGTGATCTTTGCCGCCCCCCGCCTGTGCGGTGGCGGGCGCAGGGGCGTTGGCCACTTTGGCCCGACGGTTTGGCATAGGAGGGACGCACGTGGCATTTCTGGGGGTGGAACAATCGCTGAGCGGGCGACGCTGGGTCGGGCCCTCGGTCGAGCTGGATCGCGCCGCCGAGGCGATGACGCAGGCCACCGAGCTGCCGCGCCCGCTGTGTCAGGTGCTGGCTCGCCGCGGCGTGCCGGTCGAAGAGGCCATGGCGTTCCTGACCCCGCAGCTGCGCGACCTACTGCCAGATCCGCGCGCAATGAAGGATATGGAGACCGCCGCCGCCCGCTTTGTCGATGCGGTACGGCGCGGCCAGCGCATCGCCGTCTTTGCCGACTATGACGTGGATGGCGGCAGTTCCGCCGCGCTGTTGCTGGTTTGGCTGCGGGCGATGGGGCGCGATGCCACGCTGTATATCCCCGACCGGATCGACGAAGGCTATGGCCCCAATGAGCCGGCGATGCGGGCGCTTGCGGCGCGCCATGATCTGATCGTCTGCGTCGATTGCGGCACGCTCAGCTTTGAACCGATCGCGGCGGCCAAGGGCGCCGATGTGATCGTTCTGGACCACCACCTCGGCGGCGAGACGCTGCCCGATTGTGTGGCCGTGGTAAACCCGAACCGACAGGACGAGAGCGGCGATCTGGGCTATCTCTGCGCCGCTGGTGTGGTGTTCCTGATGCTGGTCGAGGCGCGGCGGCAGTTGCGCGAGGCGGGCGAAGCCCTTGGCCCCGATCTGATGTCGCTGCTGGATCTCGTGGCGCTGGCCACAGTGGCCGATGTGGCGCCGCTGATCGGGGCGAACCGGGCCTTGGTGCGTCAGGGGTTGCGGGTGATGGCGCAGCGGCGCCGCCCCGGTCTGGTGGCGCTGTCGGATGTGGCGCGGATGGATTCGGCGCCCAGCAGCTATTCGCTGGGCTTTCTGTTGGGGCCACGGGTGAACGCGGGCGGGCGGATCGGCAAGGCCGATCTGGGCGCGCGGCTGCTGGCGACCGCAGACATCAGCGAGGCCCAGTCCCTTGCCGAACGGCTCGATCAACTCAACACCGAACGACGCGAGATCGAAGAGGCGGTGCGCGCCGCCGCGATGGCGCAGGCTGAAGAGCGCGGGTTTGACGCGCCGCTGGTCTGGGCTGCGGGCGAAGGCTGGCATCCCGGCGTTGTCGGCATCGTCGCCTCGCGCCTGAAAGAGGCCGCCGGTCGCCCCGCCGTCGTGATCGGGCTGGACGGGGACGAGGGCAAGGGCTCGGGCCGCTCGGTCTCGGGGATTGATCTGGGTGCGGCGATTCAGCGGCTGGCCGCGGACGGGTTCCTGTTGAAGGGCGGCGGGCACAAGATGGCCGCCGGGCTGACCGTGGCGCGCGACCGGTTGGAAGAGGCAATGGAACGGCTCTCCGAACTTTTGGCGCGGCAAGGCGCGGATCAGTTGGGCCCGAGCGATCTGAAGCTGGACGGCGCGCTGATGCCGGGGGCCGCGACGGTCGAGCTGATCGAACAGATCGAACGCGCCGGGCCGTTCGGCGCCGGGGCCCCGGCCCCGCGCTTTGCCCTGCCCGATCTTCAGATCCGCTTTGCCAAGCGGGTCGGCGCTTCGCATCTGAAACTGTCGCTGAGCGACGGCATGCAGGGCAAACTGGACGCCATCGCCTTCGGTGCCTTTGACAGCGATCTGGGCCCCCGGCTGGAGGCCCATGGCGGCGCGCGGTTCCATCTGGCCGGGCGATTGGAGATCAATACATGGGGCGGACGACAAAGCGTGCAGTTGCGCCTTGACGACGCGGCCGAGGCGTAATCGCGCTCTGAACCCTGCCAAGTCGCGCAGAGGCAAAAAATCTTCGATTTAGGGCAGATTTTGTCTTGCGGGGTGCGGCGCGATTGCCTTAAGAACCGCACACCACAGCGTGGCCCGTTCGTCTATCGGTTAGGACGCCAGGTTTTCAACCTGGAAAGAGGGGTTCAACTCCCCTACGGGCTACCATTTTCCCGCCACGAAATCACAATCTGAAACGCGCCAAAAGCGCGCGTGACATGCGGTCGTCACCCCGGCGCGCGGCCACGCAGGCGCTGTCGGCAGCGACCTGACATTGCCCGCAACTTTTTGCTTTCTCCCTCTTGCGTCCGGTCGCGCAATTGCATAGTCAGGCGCTCACCGTGGCCCGTTCGTCTATCGGTTAGGACGCCAGGTTTTCAACCTGGAAAGAGGGGTTCAACTCCCCTACGGGCTACCATTTCTCTCTGCCACTTCTCCCTTACGTCGCGGATCGCGTGAACCGCAGGTTTCGCACCTGCCGCGCCCAGCTGCATCGTGCCGCGCAAACGGGGAGTTTTCGCCGCGGATCGTACAGACCCGTTCGGGCTTCGTTCGGGGTGCGGCTAAGCCCCGGCCAGCCGCACCAGATGATTGTCCCATCGCACCTCGGCCCGATCCAGCGGCAGCGCCTGCCCGTCCCGCAGCCGCACCAACGCGCCACTACCGGAGGAGACGATAAATCCGCCCGGGGCCGCCCCCACCCCGCAGACATCCGCCAGCCCCAAGCTGTGCGCCAATGCGCCACTCTGCGCGTCATAGACCTGCACCATGCCGCCGCGCGGAGAGGACACCGCGAGCAAGCCCCCGTCGCCGGAGAACGCCACGCTGCCGCCATAGCCGTTCAGCGCATCGCTTGGCCCGCCGCCCCCCAACAGACGCGGAGCACTGCCGCGCCGATGCAGGCCCAGAACCGGGGGCTGCCCGTCCTGCCCACCCTGCCCGCCTTGCCACTGCATGGCAAAGCCCACCAGCCCGTCTGCGCGCAGGTCAATATGGCGGATCGAATTCATATGCAGCGTGGGTGGCAGTTCAACCGCTTCGAGCAGCCGCCCTTCAAGGTCGAGGTAGCTGAGATTCGGCTGCATCACCGGGATGTTCAACTTGGCGCGCCCGCTGTCGGGATGGGTCTCGATCCCGCCATTGGCGATTACCAGCGTCTTACCATCGGGCATCAGCCGGATCTCATGCGGACCAACCCCACCAGAGGAAACTTCACCCAGCCGCGTATATCCTGCCGCCACGTCCCAGACCCCGACCACCCCGGCGGCGGTGTCATAGTCGTTCTCGGTCGTGAAAAGCCGCGCGCCGTCGCGGGAAAACACCCCGTGGCCATAGAAATGGCGGCCCGCCGGGGCGCTCAGCTCGGCCACGGTCTGGCCGGTGACGCAATCGAGCACAAAGGCAAAGGTGCCAGGACGGCGGGCAAAGCCGACCGCATGTGCCCGATGCGGATGGGCGGCAGCGGCATGACCGCGCCCCGGAATCGCTTGGCGGAACCGAATCGCGCCCTCGGCGGAGAGGCCAAAAAGGAAATGCGTCCCGTCTGGCCCCTGCCCGGCCGACAGGTAATCGGGCGCCCCCGCATCGGCCCATGTGGCCACTGGGGTCAGCCCGGTGGCCAGCATCCCGATCAGGAACCCGCGTCGTGATGTCATGGTCAGTCTCCGTCCAGCGCATTGAACCCGGCCGCGACGCCCAGCGCCGGCCCCATATCTTCATTGGCCGCGGTGCGAATGGCCGTGATCGCCTGTTGCAACACCTCGACCCGCAGCCGCCCCTGCGGCGTGGCGACCCCGGCGAACACCGGGTCCTCCAGCTGCTCTGCCCGCGCCAGCGCGGTGTCAAAACCATGGGACATCCGCGCCGCGAGATCGGCGTCTTGCCCCGCCAGCAGATCAGACAGTTCCTCCAGCGATTTCAAAGAGATGACCACATGCCGCAGCGAGCGACCCGAGCGGCGCGCCTCGGCCCGCAGCGGGCGCGGCTTGCCGATCTGTCCCATGGGCCGACCCAGCCGCAGATCGGCGTTAACCTCCAACCCGGTGGTGAGCGCCTTGAAGAATTCCTGCAACACCTCTTCATCGCTCTGATAGGGGCCGTCCGGCCCCGGAGTGCGCATCAGCCCGGCATAGTGTTCGCTCCAATCCCGGCTCAACTCGGCGGCGGTGGTGGCTATGTCGGCGGTGATCGCGCGCAGCAGGGTGCAGCGATAGGCGGCCGTGCCCAGCGCCGAGATCTCGGGATCATAGAGCAGGTAGTCCAGAGCATAGAATCCCCGGCCCGCGACCGAGACGGTGGCAAAGCGCGCAGGGCTGTCCACCACCGGGTCGGCAGCGGCGATCAACCCGCGCAGGGTCTTGGGCGTCATGGCGCGCGTATCCGGCCAGAAAGCGAGCGCAAAGCCGCGCGCCTGCGTCTCGGCCGGGCCAAAGCGCAGATGGCTGACGGCGATCCATGCGTCAAAAGCGGTGCCAAAGGCAGAACGCAGCGCGACGCCCTCGAGGGTGCAATCGGCACGCGCGGCGGTATCGAGCGCCGCCGTGGTTTCAGCCAGCGTCTGCATCTTCGGAAGCACGTGGCGGTCAAGGATCGCGTCGGTCTGCCCCCCCGCCAGCGCGGGGAGCGCAGCCAGCGAAAAGACCGTGGTGACAAGGGCGGAAATCAGATGTCGCATGGGTTACAAGCTCTCCAGAAAACGGATCAGGGCGGTACGGTCGGCGGGCGGCAGCGCGATCACCCGGTCGCGATGAGGCTGCGCCTCGCCCCCATGCCAAAGGATCGCCTCAAGCAGGGTGTGCGCGCGCCCGTCATGCAGAAAGCTGGCCTGACCGCTGACCGTTTCGGTCAAGCCGATCCCCCAAAGCGGGGCGGTGCGCCATTCCTGCCCGGTGGCGCGGCCCTCGGGGCGATTGTCGGCCAGACCGGGGCCCATGTCATGCAGTAGCATGTCGGAATAGGGCCAGATCAGTTGAAAGCTTTGCGCCGGTTGCTCCGGCAGCACATGGGTGATGAATTTCGCCCGGTGGCAGGCGTTGCACCCGGTGTCATGGAACACCTGTTTGCCGCGCAAGACCTGCGGGTCGCCCGGATTGCGTCGGGCGGGCACCGAGAGGTTGCGGGCATAGCGCGTCACCAGATCAAGCCCGGTTGCGTCCACCTCGAACACCCGCGCATCCGCGTCACCATGCGGCGCGCTGCGGCACGCCGCCTGCGCCGCTGTACAATCGCCCCATCCGGCAGTCAGCAGCGGGGTGGAAATGCCCAGATCATCGGCAAAGGCGCGCGCGCTTTGATCGCGCAGGCTGGGCTGGGCCGCCTTGTGCCCGAACCGGCCCAGCATCGGGCGCTGATAGGTCATCGACCAGACGATATTGGCCCGCCCCGAGATGCCGTCGCCATCGCCATCCTCGGGGTCTGCTTGGGCGAGGATATCGGCTGCCGGGATCGCCTCCAACAGGCCCAGCCCGATCATCTGCGGCGCGGCGCGCGGGCTGATCATGGTGTCGGCTGCCAGCGGGCCATAGGAGAGATCGTTCAGATGGTAGTGCGGGGCGCGCAGGGTCGCGCGCGCGCCGCCCGCCAGCGGGATCTCGATCGTGTCATGGCTGATCGAGAGGCGGTATTCGGGGGACAGACCACGCAGCGCGCGGGTTTGTAATTGCCGGCCATAAACCGGATCGGGAGCGATCGGATGCGTGTCGGGGATCCGGGCCACCCCCGCCTCGCCCCCCACCGCCTCGGCCACCACCGGGCGGGACAGGTGCAGCACCAACCCTACTGGCACCTCGCCCTGGGCCGGTGGGTGGCCGCGCCCGTCGCGGATATGGCAGCTTTCGCAGGCGCGCGCGTTGTAAAGCGGCCCCAGCCCGTCAGAGGCCAGCGTCGAGGACGGCGACGACACCCAGAGCTTTTCGAACAGCGACTTGCCGGTGCGAAAATCGAGCTCACTCTCGAAATCCAAGGTGGCGGCAGGCTGGGCAAAGGCCTGTTTGTCCGCGCGCCGCACGGTGGCGGCGCCGGCGGGGTTGGCCTCGAACGGCTCGGGCCCGGAAAAATCGCGCACCGGGCGCAGGGCCGTTGCCGCCCGCACCGCCTGTGCCGCGCTGGGGGGCGCAGGCGCGAGATGCGGATCCGCATCCGCCCCGATCAGGCCATGACCAGAGGCCGCCGGCCCGATGAGGGACAGCCCGGCAAGCAGCCAACCGTTGCGGGCGGCGGGGGGGCGTTTGTATCTCCACATCATCTTCAACATTGTCGTCTCTTTCAGCGTAGGGCGGTGCCCCCTGCCCCGGTTTGTCTGCGCTTCAGGGTGCACCGGTCGCGGGCCGGGTTCAAAGGACAATGTCCCCCCGGCCCGCCCCTGTTCTCTTATCCGCCGAACGGGATCACCAGATTGACCCCGAACAGCGTGTCTGCGACCCCGGCGTCATCGACCCGCGCCAGCGCGCCGCCCAGCGTCATGCCATTGGTCAGTTCATATTCGGCGGCGAGCGAGACCAGATCTGTGCGCCCGGCGCTATCCACGTCACGCATGGCATAGGTGCCCGAGAGGGTCAGCTCGCCAATCGCATAGGCCGCGTTGAGCGTGGCATAGGTGGCGTCGTCGGCGCTGCCGCCATAGCCATCAAAGGCCGCCACTTCGCCAAAAAGGTCGAGCCCGTTGCCCAGCGAATGGCCGACACCGGCGACGATGCCGGTTTCGTCGCTCACGTCGCCGGTTCCGGCAGTGAGGAACCGCGCCCCCACATAGGCAAAGGTTTGCCCCCAGTCTTTCGACCATTGCAGCGAAGCGTTGTTCAGCGTGCCGGTGTTGCCCGCACCCCCTGCGGCAGTGGTGTTGCGGCCCCGGTTGAACCCGAGGGAATCGCTCAGCCCGGTGTCGTCGGCATAGAACACGCCCATCGCCAGCGTACCGGCGGTGCCAAGGTCGAGTTCGGCCAGCACACCGATCTGCTCGCTCAACTCATAATCCTCGGCCAGTGCCGAGCCGTAGAAGCCCGCCGCAGTGTCCCACGCCGTGCCGAATTCCGGGTGCACCTTGCCGATCTGGAAGCTGGCCGCGCCAGTCTCGAATTGCAGGCCCAACTCGTGAAAGTAGAAGCCATACCCGGTGTTGCCGGCTGCGTTCTCAAGCTCCTCGAAGGTCAGCCCGCCAAAGATCGCGACCCGATCTGTCAGGGCATAGGCAGCGTTGAATTCGCCAGAGCCATAGGCAGTATCGCTTTCATTGGCGGGAACGTCGGAGTCAAAGATCGATTCATAGTCGATTTCGATCTCACCGTCCCAAGTGAAGCGGCGGCTCTCCTGCGCCAAGACGTCAGAGGCACTGAATAGAACAGGCGCGCCAAGGGCCAGCGCCGCAGTCAGGGTCTTACTCATGGAAGTGTCTTTCTTAAGGAGTAAGGCCGGGCTTGCGCGGGGCTGGCTTGGCCGTGAAATTGGTGGGATTGGTGAGTTACTGGAAAACGGCGTTCGGATTGTCGAGACTGTCAGAGCCCTCAAACCCCGCCTGATCCAGCTCCAGCGAGGTCACGATCCGCTCGATGGTCTTGGTCTGATCAATCAGCGCGTCAACACCGCCCATGATCAGCGCCTCGCCCGCCGCATTGCCGCGCGCCAGCATCTGGTCATAGGCCAGCCCGGATTCGGCGGCGATCTTGATCCGGCCCAGCGCGTCGACCGTGGTGGTCAGCTTGGCCTGCATTTCCTGATCCAGCGCCGGGGTCGTTTCCGCCACCAGATCCGACAGCGAGGGGCCCGAAACCTGTTCGCCATTCATGCGCACGTACTGTCCCAGATAGACGTTCTGGATGCCCTTTCCGTCATAGAAATGGCTGTTGTGGGTATTGTCAGAGAAACAGTCCTGCTCTTCCTCCGGGTCGTTCAGCATCAGGCCCAGCCGCATCCGCTCGCCCGCCAGTTCGCCATAGGACAGGCTGCCCATGCCGGTCAGCATCGCCGAGACGGCGGCATTCTCGTTCTGCATCAGATTGGCCCGCGCTGCGCCGCCCTCGGCCCATTGCGCCGCCATCCAGTCCAGATCGCTGACCAGCAGGTCGGTCGCGGCCTTGAGATACTGGGCACGGCGGTCGCAATTGCCGTTGCTGCAAGCCGCGCCGCTGGCATAATCGGTCCAAGGGCGCATGCCAGCACCGGGACCGGTGCCGTTCAGATCCTGCCCCCAGAGCATGAATTCGATGGCGTGATAGCCGCTTGCCACATTGGCCTCGATCCCGTCGGCCTCGTGCAGCGTGGTTTCGATCAGCGCCGGGGTGATCTTGCTTGCGTCCGCCTCGCGGCCCGCGATGGAAAGCTTGGGTTGCGCCACCACGTTCAGCGCCGCCAGCGGATTTTCGTCCGACGCCCCGCCATAGGCGGCATCGACGTAATCAATCAGCCCCTCGTCCAGCGGCCAGCCGTTTACCTTGCCCTCCCACTCGTCAACGATCGGGTTGCCAAAGCGGAACGCCTCGGTCTGCTGATAGGGCACGCGGGCGGCGCGCCACGCGGCTTTCGCGGCTTGCAGGTTTTCCGCCGAGGGGGCGGCGATCAACGTCTCGACGGCCCGCTGCAACCGATGGGCGGTGGCGGCGCTGTCGCCATAGGCGGCCTGGGCGATATTGGCATAGGTGTTGATCACCTCGGCCTTTTCGACGGCATAGGCGGCAGTCCCGGCGCAGCCAACCAGCAGCGTCGCACAAAGCAGTTTGGATTTCATCTTGTCTGTCCTCTCGGTCGGTTTATCGGGGCCGGGTCCGCATGGATGCGTCGGGACGCATCGATGTGGAACGGTACAGATCGTCCAACCAGTCGAGCAGGAAACACGCCGCCTCGCCACAGCTTTCGATCTGTGCGCAGCGCTCGGCACAGCACAGGGCCGACAGCGGTGTCGACAGCGGTACGTTCCAGTCTGATGGATGGGTTTCACGCGGCATCAAAGCCCCCTTTGGTTGTCTTGCGGGCTTCCCTACCGGGGGCAGAGTGGCTGTGCGAGAGTATAACTGAGCGATTAAGTCAGGTTTGTCAACGAAGGTTTTTCGGCGCGTAAACCGGTATGTTCCGGCCGGAGGGAACAGCCGCAAAGCACCAGCCCGCCGGGGCGATTGCCCGGCGGTGCTGCGCACTTTGAATCCTAGTGAATTGAGGCCGGGCTAAGGGCGGCCCCTTACATCACCGCTTCGATCAACACCGGACCGGGGGTCGAAAGCCCCGCCTCCAGCGCAAGGGCGAATGCGGCGGTATCCTCGACCCGGGAGGCCTCCACCCCCATGCCGCGCGCCATATCGACCCAACCCAGCGTCGGGCGATCCAGCGACAGCATGTCGATGGCGCGGGGGCCGGGGTTCTGCACCCCGACATTGCTCAGCTCGCCGCGCAGGATATTATAGCTGCGGTTGGCAAAGATCACGACGGTCACATCCAGCCCTTCGCGCGCCAGCGTCCACAGCGCCTGGAGGGTATACATGGCGCTGCCGTCACTGATCAGCGCCAGCACCTTGCGATCGGGACGGGCGATGGCAGCGCCAATGGAAACCGGCAGCCCATAGCCGATGGAGCCGCCGCAGTTGTTCAGCCAGCTATGCGGCGCCGCCCCCGTTGTGGCCGCCCCGAGCCCGCGCCCGGAGGTGATGGATTCATCCACCACGATGGCGTTTTCCGGGATCGCGCGCGCGATCAGCGGCGCAAGGCTGTCCGGCGTCAGCGGGCCGAGCGGCGGCAGATCGGGCAGATCGGCTTTCGCCAGATGCGCGACAGAGCCCCCTGCCCCGGTGGCCTGCACCAGCGCATCCAGCGTTGCCGTCAGATCCGACGCGGCCCCGGCCAGTTCGAGGATCTCGGCCTCGGGGTGGGTCAGCCGCGCGGGCTTGCCCGGATAAGCGAAAAACCCGATCGGCGCGCGCGCCCCGACCAGCACGATGCGCCGGTAGGGTGCCAAGGTCTCCAGCGCCAGATCAATCGGATAGGGCACCTTGGCCATCGCCACCCGCCCGGCACCACGTTCAGCCCGGGCGCTGGCCCATTCCGACATCAGGGTGCAGCCGGTTTTCGCCGCGATCTGTCCCGCCAGCTCCAGCGTCTGCGCCGACATCGCGCTACCGCCCAGCAACAACAGGCTGTCCGGCCCATCCAGCGCCTGCGCCGCCTGATCCACCAACCCGGTGTCGAGCCGGGGCTGGGCATGTGGGGCCAGCGCCTCGGCCACGGCGCCGCCCATGCTCCATGCGGTATCGCCGGGCAAGATCAGGGTCGCCACCTGTCCCGGTGCGGTGCGCGCGGCCCGCACGGCGCGGGCGGCGTCAAACCCGACATCGACCGCCGAGGACGAGCTGCGCACCCAATGCGAGACCGGCCGCGCGATCCCCTCGATATCCGAGGTCAGCGGCGCATCCAGCGCGACATGGCTCGCGGCATGTTCGCCGACGATATTGACCACGCCGGACCCGGCCTTTTTTGCGTTGTGCAGATTGGCCAGCCCGTTGGCGAGGCCCGGCCCCAGATGCAGCAGCGTCGAGGCCGGTTTGCGCGCCATGCGCCAATAGCCATCCGCCGCCCCGGTCGCCACCCCTTCGAACAGCGCCAGCACCGAGCGCATGCCCGGCACATGATCCAGCGCGGCGACAAAATGCATCTCGGACGTGCCGGGATTGGTGAAACAAACCTCCACATCGCTGGCAAGCAGGCTGCGCACAAGGCTTTCGGCACCGTTCATCGGCTCTCTCCGGTCATTGAACATGAAAAAGGCGGGTGCCAAATGGCCCCGCCCCATACCATTCCACGCCGCAGGGGGCGGCGCCAGATCGGAATCGGTTTCGGCTACTTAAGGCCGCGCTCGATTCGGTCCAATGTCTCCATCGCGGGCAATGTCTGGGCAACCGAGGCGTTGGGTTCGCGCCCCTCGCGAATGGCCGCGACGAATTCGCGGTCGATCAGCTCGATTCCGTTGTTGGACACCGTCACGCCGCTCAGGTCGATCTGGGTTTCGTTGCCATCATAGAGATCGTCATAACGCGCAAGATAGGTGCCCTTGTCGCAGATATAGCGAAAGAAGGTGCCGAACGGCCCGTCGTTGTTAAAGCTCAGCGACAGCGAGCAAATCGCGCCCGAGGGCGCCTTGAGCCCGATGGCCATATCCATCGCGATGCCCAGATCAGGGTGCAGCGGCCCTTGCAGCCCGAACGCCTCGACTGCGGTTCCGCCGGTCTGATACTGGAACAGATCGACGGTGTGGCAGGCATGATGCCACAGCAGGTGATCTGTCCAGCTGCGCGGCTCGCCCTTGGCGTTGGTGTTGGTTCGGCGGAAGAAATAAGTCTGCACATCCATCTGCAGGATGGTCAGTTCGCCGGCCTGAACCTTGTTGTGAATCCATTGGTGGCTGGGGTTGAAGCGGCGCACCTGACCGGCCATCGCGACCAGACCGGTTTCGCGCTGCTTTTCCACCACCGCCAGACTGTCGGCCAGACTATCGGCCATCGGAATCTCGACCAACACATGTTTGCCGGCCTCCATGCAGGCAATCGACTGTGCGGCGTGCATCTGGGTCGGCGTTGCCAGAATCACCGCATCGACATCCTCGCGCGCCAGACATTCCTCAAGGGTGTCGGCGGCATGGGGAATGCCACGTTCGGCGGCAAAGGCTTCGATCTTGGCCTTGCTCGGCCCCATCACCGAGGTCACCTCGACATCGTCGATATTGGCCAGCGCATCCAGATGCTTGATACCAAAGGCGCCATAGGCACCGGCCACGCAAATTCTCATAACACTCTCTCCGTTCGCCGCAGTTTCGTCGTCGTTTAGTCGGGGTCTACTCGTGGTTTTCCAAAATGATATGCCCCACCGCCGTGTTCGAGGCGGGCACATGATAGTGGCGATGAACCTCGGTTACCTTTTCGTCCAGCGCCCCGCGCATGACCAGCCACATCACCATTTCGATGCCCTCGGAGCCGGTCTCGCGCAGGTATTCCAGATGGGTGATCTGGCGCGCCGCCTCGGGGTCGTTCGCCATGGAGTCGAGAAAGCGGTTGTCCCATTCCGGGTTGATCAGACCGGCACGTTCGGCCTGCAACTGGTGCGACATGCCGCCGGTGCCAAAGATCACCACGTTGAGATCTTCGGGATAGCTGTCGATCGCCCGGCGGATCGCCTTGCCCAGATTATAGCAGCGGTTGCCGGTCGGGGCCGGGTATTGCACCACGTTGACCGCCAGCGGGATCACCGGACAGGGCCATTCATCGTCCACCCCGTGTTCCCCGAACATCACCGACAGCGGCACGGTCAAGCCGTGATCGACCTCCATCTCGTTCATGATGGTCAGGTCGAATTCGTCCAGAATGACCGATTGCGCGATATGGCTGGCCAGTTTCTGATGGCCCTTGACCACCGGCACCGGGCGGCGGCCCCAGCCTTCGTCAGCGGGGGCGAACTCTGCCGCGCAGCCCAGCGCAAAGGTCGGGATGCACGAGGCGTCAAACGCGGTGCAATGGTCGTTATAGACCAGAAAGATCACGTCCGGCTTGTTGTCCTTCATCCATTCGCGGCTTTTGACGAACCCGTCGAACAGCGGTTTCCAATAGGGCTGATCGGTGATGCCGGTGTCCATTGCCACGCCGATGGCGGGCACGTGGGAACAGCCCACCCCTGCGGTGATCCGCGCCATTATGTCTTCTCCCATTCGGATTTATAGCGGTTGCCCTCGATCGGGCGGCCCCCCTGAAGCATCATGTCGCGATACTCTTCATTGGGCACGCCGGTCATCTTGGCGGCAAGTTCCTGAAAGGTGATGCCGTCATTGGCCGCCAGCTTTGAGGTGTAATAGATATTCCCGCCCAGCCGCAAAAGCTCCATCCAGTCGCGGTCCAGCACGGCCTGACGCTGCGCCGGGGTCATCGGATAGCGATCCAGATAGGCGCCCTCATCGGCGCCAAACGTGGCGCGGTTATCGGCCAGCCGCAGCGAAATGCAGAACATGTTCAGGTGATACCCCTCGCGCGAGCGATCGGCGTCGAACACGAAGGTGCCGGGAATGTCGTCATAGGGTTTTTCGGTGCGCTCGGTCATCAGCTATCTCTCCCTGTCGGGCCCTCCCCTATCAGCCCCGGCCTTGGGACCAAAATTCAATGCCGGGGGTTTGCATTCGTTTCTGTTATAGATGCACTCACCTAGCCTGATTTCGGATCATATCCAGAAACCGTGCCTGCGTCGGGGTCGGGCGCCAGTTGGCCCTGTACGTCAGACCGATGGGCCGGGCGCTGTCGCCAAGGTCGATGGGCAGCGGCGCCATGATGCCGTATTGCTGTTCCACCTCGATCTGCTTGTGCGACATGATGGTGACGTAATCCCCCCGCATCATCAGCCCGCGCACCAGCACCAGCGAATTGGCCACCACCCGCACCGGCGTGTCGGGCAGCTGCGGAATGCGTAGACTTTCATACAGATAGGTGCCGGTGGGCGTCGGCTGCGGCGGCGCGATCCAGGGATAGGCCAGCGTGTCCGCAAGCGTCAGACCCGGCTTGCCTGCCAGCGGGTGGCCGCGCGCCGCCACCACCGAAAGCGCATCCTCAAACAGCGGCTCCTGCACCACATCGTCAGCCGGTAGCGGATCGCGCAGCGCCCCGATCAAGACATCAAGATCACCGAACCGCAGATCCCGCAGCAGCGCGCCATAGGGGCCGTCGACGCATTGCAATTGCAACCGCCCCTCGCTTTCGCGCAGCAACTGGTCGATCGCCGCGGGCAGGATCGCGGTGCGCGACAGCGGCATCGCCCCGATGGCGATATGGGTGGAATCCCGCCCCAGATACTCCCCGACCTCAAAATGCCCCTGCCGGATCTCGGCCTTGGCCAGCCGCACGTGATGGGCAAAGACCTCGGCGGCGGGGGTCAGCATCACGCCCCGACGCACCGGATCAAAGAACACCAGCCCCGAGAGCCGCTCCAGATCGCGGGCGGCGCGATGCACGGCGGGTTGCGAAACGCCAAGCTGCTGCGCCGCATGGCTGAAATTGCCGGTCTGGGCCACCGCCGTCAGCGCGCGAAGCTGTACCGCCGTGGTCAGCCGGTGGAAATCGCGCCGCCCAACCGGGCCGGGGCGCGGCGCTTTTTTGCGCGCCTGCCGCTCGCCTTCTTTCAGCAGCGCCAGCGCGCGATCGACCCGGCGCAGAAAAATCTCGCCCACCTCGGTCGGGAACATCCCTTCGGGGCGACGATCAAACAGGCGCGCCGACAGGGCCGTCTCCAGCTTGGCCACGGCTTGCGTCACCGCTGGCTGCGACAGGTGCACGGCGGTGGCGGCCAGATTGATGCGGTGCTGTGCCGCGACCTCCTGCACCGCCAGCAGGTGGCGCACGTTGGGAAACACGAAATCCACTGGAGACTCCCCGTATATTCGCAACATCTATAACATAAACCAATCAAGGCATCCAAGCTTCCAACTGGCGCTTTCAGCCCCGATGGACCTAATGTCGCGGCCAATCCCGACGCCCCCTGCCACAGCGCGTGAAAGACCAAGGAGACCGCATAAATGGATCCCGATTATCTGCCGTTCCACCCGGCGCCCAAGACACCGGATTTCAAGGTGCCCGCTGGCGCGGTGGACGCCCATTGCCATGTCTTCGGCCCCGCCGATACCTTTCCCTATTCGCCCAAGCGCAAATACACCCCCTGCGATGCACCCAAGGAAAAGCTGTTCGCGCTGCGCGATCATCTGGGATTTTCACGCAACGTGATCGTACAGGCCAGCTGCCACGGCACCGACAACGCCGCGCTGGTCGATGCGCTGGAGACGGCCGGCGATCTGGCGCGCGGTGTTGCCGTGATCTCGCCCGATGTGAGCGATGAGGACTTGCGCGCGATGGATGCCGCCGGGGTCCGCGCGGTGCGCTTCAACTTTGTCAAACGGCTGGTGGACGCCACCCCGAAAGAGGTGTTCCTTGGCATTGCCGAGCGGATCGCCAAGCTGGGCTGGCATATCGTGGTCTATTTCGAGGCGCCCGATCTGGAAGAGTTGATCCC
This sequence comes from Antarcticimicrobium sediminis, assembly GCF_004348975.1. GTDB lineage: Bacteria > Pseudomonadota > Alphaproteobacteria > Rhodobacterales > Rhodobacteraceae > Antarcticimicrobium > Antarcticimicrobium sediminis. Next base: position 406,174 of record NZ_SMFP01000001.1, read on the forward strand.
CTTCCTTGAAAGCCTGCCCGTGCCCATCGTGGTCGATCACATGGGCCGCCCGGATGTGAGCAAGGGCGTGGATCATCCTGATTTCCAACGCTTTGTTGATCTGCTGGCGCGCAACGAAAACATCTGGACCAAGGTCAGCTGCCCGGAGCGGTTGACGATCGCGGGCCCGCCCTATGACGACGTGATCCCCTTTGCCCGCCATTTGGTCGAGGCCTTTCCCGACCGGGTGCTCTGGGGCACCGACTGGCCGCATCCGAACATGAAATCGCATGTGCCCGATGACGGCCAGCTTGTGGACGTGATCCCCCGGATCGCCCCCAGCGCGGCGCTGCAACAGGCGCTGCTGATCGACAACCCGATGCGGCTGTACTGGCCGGACGAGACATGAGCGGAGGAGACAGGATGGACATCACCGAGTTCGACCATCACAGCCCGATCCCGGGCACCACGATCTTTGACGGCAAGATGGCGATGAAGGGCTATGCGCTGAACAAGATGTGCTATTCCTTCAACGCCGCCGAGGCGCGCGCCGCCTATCTGGCCGATCCGGAAGGCTACATGGAGACTTTCGGCCTGAACGACGAACAAAAGCAGGCCTGCCGCGACAAGAACGTGCTGGCGCTGATCGCTGCCGGTGGCAACATCTATTACCTCGCCAAATTCGCCGGCATCTTCCGGCTCGACGTGCAGGACATCGGCGCGCAGCAGACCGGCATGACCAAGGAAGAATTCAAGGAAAAACTCCGGAAAGCGGGAGACTGATCATGGCCAGAATTTTGGGCGGGCTCACCACCTCGCATATCCCTGCGGTCGGCAATGCGATCCACAACGGGCTGTTCGACGATCCCTATTGGAAGCCGTTCTTTGACGGCTATCCGCCGATCCGGGACTGGCTGGATGAACACAAGCCCGACATCGCGATCAATATCTACAACGATCACGGGCTGGGCTTTTTCCTCGACAAGATGCCGACCTTTGCGATCGGCGCCGCGCAGGAGTACCGCAACGAGGACGAGGGCTGGGGCATTCCGCAACTGCCCCCCTTCCCCGGTGCGCCAGAGCTGAGCTGGCACATCATCGAGAGCATGGTGGAGCAGGAATTCGACATCACGTCTTGTCAGGAACTGGCGGTGGATCACGGTTTCGTCGTGCCGATGCAGCTGTTCTGGCCCGGCGCGCCGAACAACCCGGACATGCCGCGCACCATCCCGATCAGCGCCAATACCGTGCAACATCCGATCCCGACGCTGAAACGGGCGCTGGATTTCGGCAAGGCGCTGCGCCGCGCGATCCAGAGTTATCCCGAGGATCTCAAGGTGGTGGTGCTGGGCACCGGCGGGCTGAGCCATCAGTTGGACGGCGAACGGGCGGGGTTCATCAACAAGGACTTTGACCAATACTGCATGGAAAAGATCGTCACCGACCCCGAGGCGCTGACCAAGATCAGCCGCAGGGAGCTGGTCGAAAAGGCCGGCGCGCAGGGCACCGAGTTCCTGATGTGGATGATGATGCGCGGCGCGCTTGGCGACACCGTGGTGCAGCGACACGCCAATTACCACATCCCGATCTCCAATACCGGGGCGGGCACGATGTTGCTGGAATGTGTGGAATGATCTGAGTGGGGTGAGGGAGCTGAAGTGGGGGCGCTGCCCCCGCCGCCTGCGGCGCCTCCCCCGGAGTATTTTTTGCCAGAAAAAGGGGCGGTGCCGGGAACGGCGCTGGCTCCTGTGTTATCGCGGGCTATAGTGTCGGGGACCCTATGGCGTCAGGACAGGCGAGCGAGCGAGCGAAGATCCCGAGCATGGCAGACGACACCCCGCTGAACGCCATTCTCGTGGCCCATGGCCAACCCTCGGAGCCTGCGCCGGCCGAGGCGGCGCTGGCGGCGCTGGCGGCACAGGTACAGGTGTTGGCGCAGGCCTCGGTGGGCGCGGCGACCCTGGCTGCACCGGGCGCGCTTGAGGCGGCGCTGGAGCGGTTGGCCCCCGAGGGTGTGATCTATCCGTTTTTCATGGCCGATGGGTTTTTCGTGCGCAAGACGCTGCTGGCGCGGCTGGGGGGGCATCCGGCGCGGGTCCTGCCGCCGCTGGGTCGCGACCCGGGTCTGCCGGTGCTGGCGGCGGCGCATCTGGCCACCGAATGCGCGGCGCGGGGGTGGGGCGCGGCGCAGGTATCTTTGCTGATCGCTGCCCATGGGTCGGCGCGCGGGCCGCGCGCGGCAGCGGCGGCACGCGATTTCGGCACCGCGCTTGCCGCGCTCTGGTCGGGGGCCGCGCCGGGGTTCGGCTTTGTCGAGGAGGCCCCTTTTCTGGCCGACGCCGCGCGCGGGCTGCCGCAACGCTCGTTGTGCCTGCCGTTCTTTGCCGCAGCGGGCGGACATTACCGCGAGGATGTGCCGCAGGCGCTGGCCTCCGCCGCCTTTCCCGGTGCACTCCTGCCGCCGCTAGGCCAGCACCGCGACGTTCCGGCGCTGATCGCGCGGGCGCTGGTGGGCTGAAATGGGGCCGGGCAGTGCTTGCGTCCGCTTACATAGTCGATAAAGTCGCCCGCGAAGCGCCCGGACCGCCCGCCTGTATCGTTGCCCGATCAGGCGCGGTCCCGTAGCCCCTGACCGGCCCCAGCCAATCGCGAGGAATGCCCATGAAGTACTATAAACCCGCCACCTTCGAGGAGGCCGTCGCGCTTGTCGCCGGGGCCGAGGGCGTGACCCGTATCCTTGCCGGGGGCACCGATGTTCTGGTCCAGATGCGCTCGGACATCATCACCCCCGACACACTGATCGACATCAAGGCGATTCCCGGCACCCATGAGATCACCCGAACAAAGGATGGCGGCTGGCGGTTGGGCGTTGCGGTGACAGGGGCCGAGATGAGCGAGCATCCCGAGTTGGGCCGCGACTGGCCCGGCGTGGTCGAGGCGATGGACCTGATCGGCTCAACCCAGGTGCAGGGGCGCGCGACGCCCGTGGGCAATCTTTGCAACGGCTCACCTGCCGCCGACTCGGTGCCTGCGATGATCGCCGCCGGGGCCGCGGTGACAGTGACCGGCCCCGAGGGCAGCCGCGAGATCCCGGTGGAACAGATCCCCGTCGGCCCCGGCAAGACCTCTCTCGCCAAGGGCGAGATCATCACCGCCTTGACCCTTCCGCCGCGCGGGGCACAGGGGGGGGATGCCTATCTGCGCTTTATCCCGCGCACCGAGATGGACATCGCCGTGGTCGGCTGTGCCGTCAACCTGCGGCTCAACGGCGATGTGATCACCGAGGCGCGCATGGTGCTGGGCGCCGTCGCCCCCACCGCCGTTGTGGTCCATGCCGCCGCCGATGCGCTGGTGGGGCGGACGCTGGATGAGGACGCGCTTACCGCGCTGTCGGATCTGGCCGAGGCCAGCTGCAACCCGATCGACGACAAGCGCGGCACCATCAAGTTCCGCACCCATACCGCCGGCGTTCTGGCCCGGCGGGCTGCCAAAATCGCCTATTCCCGCGCGAAAGGAGCCACCGCATGAGCAAGACACATGTCACCACCAAGGTGAACGGCGACGAGGTCGAGTTTCTCTGCGATCCGCGCGAAACGCTGCTGGACGTGCTGCGCGACCGGCTGCACCTGACCGGCGCCAAGGAAGGCTGCGGCACCGGCGATTGCGGGGCCTGTTCGGTCACCGTGGATGGCCGGCTGGTCTGTTCCTGCCTGATGCTGGGGGTCGAGGCCGAAGGCAAGGAGATTGGCACCGTCGAGGGCATCGCCGAGGGCGAGACCCTGCATCCGCTGCAACAGAAATTCATCGAATATGCCGCGCTGCAATGCGGCATCTGCACCCCGGGCATTCTGGTCGCCACCAAGGCACTGCTGGAAAAGAACCCCGACCCGACCGAAAGCGAAGTGCGCTATTGGCTGGCGGGCAACCTGTGCCGTTGCACCGGGTATGACAAGATCATTCGCGCCGTGATGGACACGGCCGCCGAAATGCGGGAGGCCTCGTAATGGCGCTAGACAGCTCGAAAACCACTGGTTTCAAATACGTCGGCACCCGCCCGAACCGGCCCGATGGGCTCGACAAGGTGACGGGGCGCGCCAAGTTCGGCGCCGATGCCTATGCGCCCGGCATGTTGCATGCCGCGATCAAGCGCAGCCCGCATGCGCACGCCCGGATTATCAAGATCGACACCTCCAAGGCGCTCGCGATGGAGGGGGTCAAGGCCGTGGTCACCCGCGCCGATTTCGCCACCGGGCTTGAGGGCGAGTTCGGGGATATCCTTGAAAACGTCATGGCAGGAGAAAAGGCGCTGTATGACGGTCATGCCGTCGCCGCCGTTGCCGCCACCTCGGCGCTGATCGCGCGCGACGCGATCAAGGCGATCGAGGTCGACTACGAAATCCTGCCGCATGTGACGGATGTGGATGCCGCCATGCAGGCGGGTGCGCCGGTGATCCGCGCTGGCGCCGCCGATGCCTCGGTTCCCGAGGGGTTGCACCCGAACGTGGTGCGCTATTACGAAAGCGGCCATGGCGATGTCGAGGCCGGCTTTGCCGAGGCCGATCTGGTGGTCGAGGATCACTTTGTCACCGAGGCCACCCACCAGGGCTATATCGAGCCGCACGCCTGTCTTGGCACGCTCGGCTCTGATGGCAAGGGCGAGCTTTGGTGCTGCACCCAGGGCCATTGGTATGTGCAAAAGGTCTGCGCCGCCTGCCTTGGGCTTGAGACCAGCCAGTTGCGCGTGACCGCCTCCGAAATCGGCGGCGGCTTTGGCGGCAAGACCACCGTGTTCATCGAACCCGTGGCGCTGGCACTGTCGCGCAAGGCCAATCGCCCGGTCAAACTGGTGATGACCCGCTCGGAAGTGTTCCGCGCCAGCGGCCCGACCTCGTCGACCTCGATGGACGTCAAGATCGGGATGAAGAAGGACGGCACCATCACCGCCGCGCAAGGCACCTTCCGCCTGCAGGGCGGCGCGTTTCCCGGGGCCCCCTGCGAGATGACGGCGATGTGCGCCTTTGCGCCCTATGACCTGAAACATGTGCATCAGGTCGGCTATGACGTGATGTCCAACCGTCCGAAACAGGCGGCCTATCGCGCACCGGGGTCGCCAATGGCGGCTTTTGCGGTGGAATCGGTGATCGACGAGCTGTGCGGACAACTGGGGCTCGACCCGATCGACACCCGGCTCAAGAACGCCTCGCGCGAAGGGACGCGCGCCAGCTTCGGGCCGACATGGCCGCGCATCGGGCTGGTCGAAACATTGGAGGCGGTCAAGGCGCATCCGCATTACGTGGCGCCCCTGAAAAAGGGGCAAGGCCGCGGCATTTCCTGCGGGTTCTGGTTCAACCACGGCGGCGAAACCGCTGTTTCGCTTGCCCTTTCCGAGGATGGCAGCGCGCAGGTGGCGGTTGGCACGCCGGATATCGGCGGCTCGCGCGCGTCGATGGCGCTGATGGCAGCCGAGGTGCTGGGCATCCCCTATGAGGATATCCGCGTTACCATCGCCGACACCGCCACGCTGGGCTATAACGAGATCAGCCATGGCAGCCGGGTGACCTATGCCTCGGGTCTCGCCACCATCAAGGCGGCCGAGGACGCGGTGCAAAAACTGTGCGGCCGGGCGGCGGCGAAATGGGGCATTCCCGAGGATGCGGTCTATTGGGAAGATGGCTATGCCAAGCCCTCTGGCCCCAATGCCGGCGATTTCGAGCCGCTGCATATCGACGAGATCACCGCCACCATGGGCGCCACCGGCGGCCCGATCTGCGGTCATTTCGAGGCCACGCCAGAGGGGGCGGGCGTCAGTTTCGCCGCCCATATCGTCGATGCCGAGGTTGACCCGGACACCGGCAAGACCTCGGTCGTGCGCTATACCGTGGTGCAGGACGCCGGCAAGGCGATCCACCCGACCTATGTCGAGGGGCAGTTTCAGGGCGGTGCCGCACAGGGCATCGGCTGGGCGCTGAACGAGGAATACATCTATGGCGCGGATGGGCGACTGCAGAACGCCGGGTTCCTTGATTATCGCATTCCGGTCGCCTCGGATCTGCCGATGATCGACACGGTGATCGTCGAGGTGCCGAACCCGGGCCACCCGTTTGGCGTGCGCGGGGTCGGCGAGACCTCGATCTGCCCACCGCTGGCGGCGATTGCCAACGCGGTGTCGAACGCGGTCGGCGTCCGGATGCGGCAATTGCCGATGCGCCCCTCGCGTGTGTTAGAGGCGTTGGAGAGCGCGGCGGATGGTTGACGTCGCGCTCTGGTCCGGCCTCCGCCCGCTGGTCGGGGGCCGCGACAGCGTCGCGGTCGAGGGGGGCACCGTCGGTGAGATTCTCGACGCCCTGCGCCGGGACTATCCGGCGCTGGGCCCGACACTCGATGCCGGGGTTTCGGTGGTGGTCGACGGTCGGGTGATCGCCACCAGCCTGACCGAACCCGTGCAGCCCGACAGCGAAGTCGTGCTGATGATGCGCCTGAAGGGCGGGTAACCCCCGCCTTCGCGCGCAAGAGTTGAGCGCAAGGCCCGTCGCCGCCCCGCTGGTCGCAGGGGATAGGGATTTTGGAAAAATTCCACGGTTTGCGGCTAAAACTGTATCAACCTCCCCTTGCCGGGGTTGGACAGCGGCGCAAATTTCCGTAGGCAAGGTGCAAATCAAATTCGCCCGTTCCTGCTGGAGATCTGCCGTTGTCCCTGTTCCTGATCGCGGCCCTGCCATTTCTTGGCGCGGTGTTCCCCGCCCTGCTGATCCGCGCCGGTCGCAATGCCGCCGCGGGCTCGACCTTTGCCGTTACACTGCTGGCGCTGATCGGCCTTATGCTGCACGCCCCGGCGGTCCTGCGCGGCGAAACCGTCTCGGCCCGACTCGACTGGTTGCCGACGCTGGGGCTCAATGCGAACTTTCACCTCGACGGGCTCGGGCTGCTGTTCGCCGGGCTGATTCTGGGCATCGGCCTGTTGATCATCACCTATGCGCGCTTTTACCTCGCGCGCGAAGATCCGATGGGCCAGTTCTATTGCTTCCTGCTGCTGTTTCAGGGCGCGATGGTGGGCATCGTTCTGTCTGATAACATCCTGCTTTTGCTGGTATTCTGGGAGTTGACCTCGCTCTCGTCCTTCTTGCTGATCGGCTATTGGAAACACCTGCCCGAGGGGCGGCAAGGCGCGCGCATGGCGCTGGCGGTGACCGCCTCTGGCGGCCTTGCCATGATCGCGGGCATGCTGATTCTGGGCAATATCGTCGGCAGCTATGACCTTAGCGTGATCCTGCAACACCGGGATCTGATCCAAGCCTCGCCGCTTTATGCGCCGGCGCTGATCCTGATCCTGCTGGGCTGTTTCACCAAATCGGCACAGTTCCCGTTCCATTTCTGGCTGCCGCACGCCATGGCGGCCCCGACCCCGGTTTCGGCCTATCTGCATTCGGCCACGATGGTGAAGGCCGGGCTGTTCCTGATGGCGCGGATGTGGCCGGTGCTGTCGGGAACCGACCTTTGGTTCTATATCGTCGGCTCGGTCGGGCTGATCACCATGATTCTGGGCGCGGTGATCGCGCTGTTCAAGGATGACCTCAAGGCGCTGCTGGCGTTTTCCACCGTCAGCCATCTGGGGCTGATCACCATGCTGCTGGGGTTCGGAACCAAGGTCGCAGCGGTCGGCGCGGTGTTCCACATCATCAACCACGCCACCTTCAAGGCGGCGCTGTTCATGAACGCGGGCATCGTCGACCACGGGGTGCATACCCGTGACATCAAGCAATTGGGCGGGCTGCGCCACCTGATGCCGGTGACCTTCACGCTGGCCATGATCGCGGCGCTGTCGATGGCGGGCATTCCGCCGTTCAACGGGTTCCTGTCCAAGGAAATGATGCTGGAAGAGACCACCCATGCGGTCTGGGCCGGTGTGCCTTGGCTGGTGCCGGCACTGGCGGTGTTCGGGGCCCTGTTCTCGGTCGCCTATTCGCTGCGCTACATCGTGCATGTCTTTCTCGGCAAGACCCGCCACGATTACCCCACCCGGCCGCATGACCCCACCCCCGGCCTGTGGCTGCCGCCGGCGGTTCTGGTCGCGCTGGTGGTGCTGATCGGGCTGTTTCCCAATGTCATCGCCACCCCAATCGTATCGGCGGCCGCCCTTGCGGTGACCGGCACACCGGTCGAGTTCCACCCCGCGCTCTGGCACGGGCTGACCCCGGCACTTTACATGTCGATTGCGGCGGTTCTGGGCGGGGCGCTTTTGCTGGCGGCACATCACGGCGCGCTCGGGATCTGGAACAACCTGCCCCGGCCCGAGGCCAAGGTGATCTTTGACGCGATCATCCGCGCCACCACCGCCGCCGCGCGGCGCATCACCGACACGCTGCACGACGGATCGCTGACCCGCTATGCGGCGATCTTCCTCGTGTTCACGCTGGCCATATCCTATTACGCCTTTGCTTCCGGCGTGCTCGGGCCGCAGACGCACACGCCGCTGCCGATTTCGGTGATGCCGGTGCTGGGCTGGGTCTGTCTGGTCGGCTCGGCGCTTTGCGTCGTGGCCTTCCACCGCAACCGGCTGCTGGCGCTGGTGCTGATCGGGGTCAGCGGGTTGATCGTGTCGCTAACCTTCAACTATCTCTCGGCCCCCGATCTGGCGCTGACCCAGATCTCGGTCGAGGTGGTGACGATCATCCTGTTGCTGCTGGCGCTGAACTTCATGCCGCAGCAAACACCGCGCGAAAGCACCCCGGCGCGACGCACCCGCGATGTGGTGATCTCGATCACCGCCGGGCTTGGCGTCGGCGGGCTGATCTATGCGCTGATGACCCGCGATTTCGCCATGCCGTCGATCTCGGAATACCATGTCGCCAACTCCTACAAGGGCGGCGGCGGCACCAATGTGGTCAACGTGATCCTGGTCGACTTCCGTGGCTTTGATACCTTTGGCGAGATCATCGTTCTGGGCATCGCAGCGATCATCATCTTTGCCATCACCGAGGCGGTGCTGGGCAGTGGCGTGCGCGCCCGGTTGCTGAACCGCAAACCCTCTTATCCGCTGGCGGGCGATCCACACCCGCTGATGATGGTGGTGGCCACCCGGGTGATGATGCCGATCGCGCTGATGGTGGCGGCCTATATCTTTTTCCGTGGCCACAACATGCCCGGCGGCGGCTTTATCGCCGGGCTGATCGCCGCGATCGCGGTGGTGATGCAGTATATGGCCTCGGGCTTTTCCTGGGCCACCGACCGCCAGCGCCTGCCCTATCACGGCATCATCGGCACCGGCGTGCTGGTGGCCGCGATCACCGGCATGGGGGCTTGGTTCAACGGCAAACCCTTCCTGACCAGCGCGTTCGGATATGTGCATCTGCCGTATCTGGAGAAATTCGAACTGGCCACCGCCGCGCTGTTCGATCTTGGTGTGTTCCTCGCGGTGCTGGGGGCGGTGCTGCTCGCGCTGCAAAGCCTGGCGCGCTATGCGTGGCAACCCGGGATCGTGAGCGAGCATCCGATGGACATCAACCCCGAGCGCGACGACGCGTCCGAGACAATCGAGGGGCACTGAACAGATGGAGATCCTTCTGGCCAGCGCGGTCGGCATCCTGACCGCCTGCGGCATCTACCTGATCCTGCGGCAACGCACATTTCCGGTCATCATCGGATTGTCGTTGCTGTCCTATGCGGTGAACCTGTTTCTGTTCGCCACCGGGCGGCTGGCGCTGAACCAGCCGCCGATCCTGAACAAATACGCCGACGTTCCCTATACCGATCCGCTGCCGCAGGCGCTGGTTCTGACCGCGATCGTGATCTCGTTCGGGATGACGGCCGTGGTGGTGATGATCGCGCTCAGCTCGTACCTGTCGGCGCGTGACGACGGCATCAACATGACCGACAAGGGCGGAGAGGACGCATGAACCACTGGATCATTGCCCCCATCGTCCTGCCGGCGGTGGTGGCCCCCTTCATTATCATGGTGATGCGGTTTCACCGCGACCTGCAACGGGTGTTCTCGGTTGCCTCGGTGGTGGCGCTGAACATCATCGCACTAGTGCTGCTGAGCAGTGCCATGGACGGCACGATTTCCGTTTACGAGCTGGGCAACTGGCCCGCGCCCTTTGGCATCATTCTGGTGCTGGACCGGCTGTCGGCGATGATGGTGATGCTGACCACGGTTCTGGCGTTGGCGGTGGTGCTTTATGCGATCGGTTCTGGCTGGGACACGCGCGGGCGCCATTTCCATGCCCTGTTCCAGTTCCAGCTGATGGGGGTGCTGGGCGCGTTCCTGACCGGCGATGCCTTCAACCTTTTTGTCTTTTTCGAAGTCCTGCTGATCGCCTCTTACGGGTTGATGATCCATGGCGGCGGCACCACCCGGCTTAGGGCGGGTGTGCAATATGTGGTCTATAACCTGTTGGGCTCCAGCCTGTTCCTGATCGCGCTTGGCACGCTCTATTCGGTGACCGGCACGCTGAACATGGCCGATCTGGCGGTGCGGGTGGCCGAATTGCCGGTCGAGGATACCGCGCTGCTGCGCGTCGGCGCGGTGCTGCTGTTGCTGGTCTTTGCCATCAAGGCCGCCGTGCTGCCGCTGCATTTCTGGCTACCAGCCTCCTATGCCAATGCTCCGATGCCAGTGGCGGCGCTGTTCGCCATCATGAGCAAGGTCGGCGCCTATGCCATCCTGCGCATGTACACGCTGGTGTTCGGCCCCGGGGTTGCGATCACCGACGGGCTGGTGGGCACCTGGCTACTGCCGGCCGCGTTGCTGACGCTTGCCGCCGGATCTTTCGGCATCCTCGGGTCGCGCAACCTGGCGCGGCTGGTGGCCTTTGGCGCGATCACCTCGATGGGCACGCTGCTGATTGCCATTTCGCTGTTCACGCCACAGGCCACGGCGGCGGCGCTGTATTATGCCATCCACTCCACCTTCACGGCGGCGCTGCTGTTCCTCATCGCGGATCTGGTGCTGGAGCGGCGCGGCGGCGCGCTGGTGCCGACGCCCCCGATGGCGCAAAGCGGGCTGATCGCGACACTGTTCTTCGTCGGCGCCATCGCGATGGCCGGAATGCCACCGCTGTCAGGGTTCGTCGGCAAGCTGCTGGTGATGGATGCCGCCCGCGCCAGTTCGCAGGTCTGGGCCATCTGGGCGGTGATCCTGACCACCTCGCTGATCACCATTCTGGGCTTGTCGCGCGCCGGAAGCATCCTGTTCTGGAAACCCCATGACGCCAGCATGGCACCGTTCCCCCGCCCCGAGGACGAGGAGGACGCCGCCGACAAGGATCCCTTGCTGGCCCCTGAACCGGTGCCGGGTCTGGCCTTTGTGCCGGTCTTTGCCCTGATCGCGGCGCTGGTGGCGCTGACGGTTCTGGCCGGCCCGGTGATGCGCTATACCGAGGCAACCGCCGCGCAGCTTTTTGCCCCGTCGGATTATATTGAAACCGTTCTGCAAAGGCCCGGATCATGAGGCTGCTTTCCCGGATCTTCCCGCACCCGTATCTGACCGGCCTGCTCACCGTGGTCTGGCTGTTGCTGGTCAACAGCTATTCGCTGAACTCGCTGCTGTTTGGTTTCCTGCTGGGCATCGTGATCCCCTTTCTCACCCGCCCGTACTGGACCGACCGGCCCGAGTTGCATCATCCGCTGAAGATCGTGGAATACTTTGCGATCGTGATCTGGGACATCATCGTCGCCAATGTCATCGTGGCCGGGATCGTCCTCTTCAAACGCAACGCTGATCGCCACCCGGCTTGGGTCTGCATCCCGATGGAACTGCGCAGCCCCGAGGCGATCACCGTGCTGGCCGGCACCATCACCCTGACCCCGGGCACGGTCAGCGCCGATCTGTCGGCCGAGGGGCATTTCCTGTTGGTCCATTGCCTTGACGCGCCCGACCCCGATGCGGTGCGGGACGAGATCAAGGACCGCTACGAGCGTCGCCTGATGGAGATTTTCGAATGATCACCTATGCCACCTATTTCGCCACCGCGTGCTTCGGCCTCGGCTTCCTGATGAACCTGTGGAAGATCGCCACCGCCGAGGGGGTGGGCGACCGGGTGCTGGCGCTGGATACCATGGTGATCAACGCCATCGCGCTGATGATCCTGTATGGGCTGTCGCGCAGCACCGAGATCTTTTTCGAGGCGGCGATGATCATCGCCATGCTGGGATTTGTCTCTACCGTGGCCTACGCGCGCTTTATGCTGCGCGGCAACATCATCGAATAAGGAGGGGGGTATCATGGACCAAGTGCTGGAAATCCTGATCGCGGTCTTCCTTGTCATCGGCGGCGTTTTCGGGCTGGTCGGCTCGTTCGGGCTGATCAAGCTGAACGATGCGATGTCGCGGCTGCATGCCCCGACCAAGGCGACCACGCTGGGGGTCGGCGGTGTTCTGATCGCCTCGATGCTGCATGCCTATGCCCATGAGGGGCACCTGTCCTGGCACGAGCTTTTGATCACCCTGTTCCTGTTTCTGACCGCTCCGATCACGGCGAATTTCATTGCCAAGGCGCATATCCACCGGCATGAGACTCCCGACAGCCTGCCGGTGGCTGGGGAGGACCTGAAATGGGCCACCCATGATATCGCGCCCGAAAAGCAAAAAAGCGACAGCGCGCCCACCGACCGCAGCTGATCCAGCGCCAAGAGGATCCCCGCCGTGCACCAGCCCCCGCACCCCCTGACCCGCGATCTTGTCCTGGTGGGCGGTGGGCATACCCATGCGCTGGTGCTGCGCAAATGGGGCATGGCCCCGCTGCCCGGCGCGCGGCTGACAGTGATCAACCCCGGCCCCACAGCGCCCTATTCGGGGATGCTGCCCGGGTTCGTGGCTGGCCACTATGACCGCGACGCGCTGGATATCGATCTGGTGAAACTGGCGCGCTTTGCCGGGGCGCGGGTGGTGCTTGGGGCCTGCACCGGGCTGGACCCCGAGGCGAAGCTGATCCATGTGCCCAGTCGCCCGCCGATTGCCTATGACGTCTGTTCGGTCAATGTCGGCATCACCTCTGACATGCCCACCCTGCCCGGCTTTGCCGAGCATGGCATCCCGGCCAAGCCGCTTGGCCCCTTCGCGGCGCGCTGGCAAAGCTACCTTGCGGGCGATGGCCCGGCGCGCGCCGCCGTGATCGGCGGCGGCGTGGCGGGGGCCGAGTTGATCCTGGCCATGGCGCATACGCTGCAGGCCCGCGGACGACCCGGAGAGCTGAGCCTGATCGACAGCAGCCGCGCGCTTTCGGCCTTGGGCGAAGGCGCCGCACGGCGGATGCGCGCCGCGATCAAACGGCTTGGCATCACGCTGCGCGAGGGCGTCGAGGTCACCGCGCTTACCGCGCAGGGGATTGAGCTGGCCGATGGCAGCACCATCGCCTCTGACTTCACCACCGGGGCGGCGGGCGCGCGCGCCTATCCGTGGATCGCACAGACCGGGCTGGCGCTGAGCGATGGGTTCATCACCGTCGACGCGCATCTGCGCAGCAGCGATCCCGCGGTCTTTGCCGCCGGCGATTGCGCCCATCTGTCGTTTGATCCGCGCCCCAAGGCCGGGGTCTATGCGGTGCGCGAGGCACCGGTGCTGTTCGACAACCTGCGCGCCACGCTCGAGGGCAAACCGCCCCGGCACCGCTATCGGCCGCAAAAGGATTACCTGAAGCTGATCTCGCTCGGCGGCAAATCGGCGCTTGGCGAACGCTTCGGCCTGCCGTTTTCCGGGCCGCTGATCTGGCGCTGGAAAGACCGGATCGACCAGAAATTCATGGACAAGTTCCGCGCCCTGCCCGCGATGCAGCAGCCCGCGCCGCCGCGCATCCGCGCTGCCGGGCTTGACGAGTTGCCGGGCGACAAACCGATGTGCGGCGGCTGCGGCGCCAAACTGGGGCGCGGGGCGCTGCGTGCGGCCCTGTCCGCCCTGCCCAAAGGCACCCGCAAGGATGTTACCGCGCTGCCCGGAGACGACGCCGCGCTGTTGACCTTGGGCGGCGTGCAGCAGGTGTTGAGCACCGATCATCTGCGCGCGGTCACCCTTGACCCGGTGCTGATGGCCCGGATCGCGGCGGTTCACGCGCTGGGGGATATCTGGGCGATGGGGGCTGCCCCGCAAGCCGCGACGGCCACATTGATCCTGCCGCGCATGACGCCCGCACTTCAGGCCCGCACCATGTCCGAAATCATGGCCGCCGGCAGCGCGGTGCTGCACGACGCGGGCGCCGAGATCGCCGGCGGCCACAGCTCCATGGGGGATGATCTGACCATCGGCTTCACCCTCACCGGCCTGCTGGAACGCGATCCGATCACGCTGTCCGGGGCCCAACCGGGCGATGCGGTGATCTTGACCAAGCCGATCGGCTCCGGCGTGCTGATGGCGGCCGAGATGCTGGGGGCGGCGCGCGGCGACTGGATCGATTCGGCCTATGCGCTGATGACACAGGCCCAGGGCGATGCCGCGCGGCTGCTGGCGGGCGCGCATGCGATGACGGACGTGACCGGTTTCGGGCTGGCGGGCCACCTGCTGAACATCTGCGAGGCCTCCGGCGTGGCGGCAACGCTGAGCCTTGACGCGGTGCCGCTGATGCCCGGCGCGTTGGAGCTGTCACTGGCCGGGCACCGCTCGACCCTGTTCCCGGACAACAAGGCGCTGGCCCCCGAACTGCCTTCCAACCCGCGCACCGATTTGCTGTTCGATCCGCAGACCGCCGGCGGGTTGCTCGCCGCCGTCGCGCCAGATCAGGCCGGACCGCTGGTCGCGCAGCTGCGCGCCGCCGGCTATGGCGCCGCGCGGATCGCAGAGATCACCCCCGGCCCCCCGCACCTGAGCCTGAGCTGACGTCCGGCGACCTATCCTTCCTTGCGCCCAGCCCGTCTCCGCGCGCTTCTTCTTGTTGAAAATACTCCGGGGGAGCGCGCAAAGCGCGCGGGGGCAGAGCCCCCCATCCCCGCCTGCCTCATGTGCGGGTGGCCGCGTCCCAGACCGCAAGCGTCCGCTCGATCTCCGACGCGGCCGCCTCCAGCCCCTCACCGTCCAGACTCTCCGCCACCACCCGGGCCAAAACCTCGGCCCCGATCGTCTTGCGCGATTTGGCATAGGCAAGGTCATAGTGATCGACCATCAGCCCCCGGGTCAGCCCCGCCTTGTCGCCCTCTGCGATCCTCTCGAACCAGCCATCCACCACCGCGTGGCCGCGATGGGCGCGCAACAGATCAAGCTTGGCGTAGAGCCGCTCGGAATCCGACAGGATATCTTCATAGGCCCGCACCAGGTAGGCGGTGCGCGCCTCCAGCGGGGCCTCGACCTCGATCCGGGGCGCCGCTTTCATCGCCGCCCAAATCGCGGGCGGCACCATCCGTTCCCCCACCTTGCTCGATTCCGCCTCGACCAGCACCGGACGCGCCGGGTCAAACCGGCTGAGCGCACAGACAAGTGCCGTCTCAAACGCCTTCTGGCTAGGCTGTGGCTCGGCCATCTCGCCCAGAAGCGAACCGCGATGCGCCGCCAGCCCTTCAAGATCCAGCACCTGCACCCCGCGTCGGTCAAGGATATGCAGCAGATCGGTTTTGGCGGTGCCGGTATAGCCATCCAACAGCACCAACCGGTGCGGCAGGCGGCCCTCGTAGAGCACGCGATAGACCAGCCGCCGATAGGTCTGGTAGCCGCCCTTGATGCTGTCGGCGCGCCAGCCAATCTGGCTGAGCATCCAGGCGAAGGATCCCGACCGCTGACCGCCGCGCCAGCAATAGACCAACGGCCGCCAACCGCCCGTCTTGTCTTGCAGCACCGTTTCGATATGGCGCGCGGCATTGTGAAACACCAGCGCCGCGCCGATCTTGCGGGCGCGAAACGGGCTCTCCTGCTTGTAGATGGTCCCGACCCGCGCCCGTTCCTCGTTGTCGAGCACAGGCAAGTTGATCGCGCCGGGCAGGTGATCTTCGGCGTATTCGGCCGGGCTGCGCACGTCGATCACGGTATCAAACCCGTGATCGAGCAGTTCAGCCAATGTTTGAAATTCCTTGGGCATAAGACCCTCTACCGCGCCACGCGGGCAAGGAAAAGCGCGGCGATGGGGGATTGAGAAAATCGCGTCCGATCCGCGAGATGCAGACTTGAAATACACCCGTACAGAAGTCATCATTGTCCCGGCCCACACAACCGGAGGCAATATGGATATCCAGTCAACTCCGGGGCACCTGATCCGACGGCTCAACCAGATTTCCGTGGCCCTTTTCATGGACCGGATGGCACAGGCCGGACTGAACCTGACCCCGGTGCAATATGCCGCGCTCAGCGCGATCCGGGACCATCCCAGCATCGACCAAGCCACGGTGGCCGGGCTGGTGGCCTATGACCGCGCCACGCTGGGCAAGGTCATCGACCGGCTGGATTCGCGCGGGCTGGTGCGACGGACAACCTCGCGCAGTGACCGGCGCGCCAAGGACCTTACGCTGACCGCCGAGGGCGCCGCGCTGTTGCGGCAGGTGCGCCCGCATGTGAATGCGCTGCAACCCGATATCCTGGCCGGGCTCGACCCGGACGAGGCAGAGCTTTTCCTCAAGCTGTTGAAAAAGGCCACGCTGGCGGGCAATGGCAACAGCCGCGCGCCGATGAAAACCCCCGCCGCCCGCCCCACGCGTCCGCGGGACTAGTCGCGCTCCGGCAGATCCAACGGCGCGATCAGATCTGCCCCCGTTGCCCGATTGGAATTCACCGCCGTCCCGACCCGGTGGAACGCAAGCACCTGTTCCCCGGCGGGTCGCATCAACCGGGCCGCCCCGCGCCCGGCCTCGCCCAGCCAAAGCGGCCAATCGGCGGCCTCAAGCACTAGGGGCATACGGTGGTGGATCCCCGACAGCGCCACGTTGGCCTTGGTGGTGACAATGGCGCAACTGGGCTGCGGATCGGGCGCGCCCCAATCCTGCCAGACCGCGCCAAAGGCCAGCGGTGCACCGTCGCACCGGGTCATGTACCAAGGCAGGCGCTGCCCCTCGTCGGTTTTGGTCCACTCAAAGAACCCGCTCGCGACCACGATGCAGCGCCGGTCGCGACAGGCGGCGCGAAAGGCAGGTTTCTCGGCCAGGGTCTCGGCGCGGGCGTTGATCAGCAGCGGCCCGTCTGAGGGGGTCTTGTACCACTGCGGCAGGAACCCCCAGCGCATCGCCAGCAAGCGACGACCGCTATCCCCCGCCCGCACCACATGCACCGGGGTCGTCGGACAGACGTTGAAGTTGGGAACCGCTGGCAGATCGTTCGCGGGCTGCGCCGCAAAAATCCGCGCCATCGCTTCACCGGGCAGGGTCACCGCGAGCCGTCCACACATATCATCCCCCTCTGCTCAGATCGCAAACCGTGGTGGTGCCGAGTTGCGCCATGTCCGCTCTGTTTGCACAAACTGGATTGCACCTGTCAGCAACCGATTTATGTACCTGTTTCATGACACAAAACGCCCCATTCACGACAGCCCAGACCCAGCTTATGCGCGCAGAGTACAAGGCGGCGCTGAAAACCGTCAAACCCGCCATGGCCCGGTACCCCAAAGATCCGCGCTTTGCCAATCTGGCGGGGCTGGCGATGTGCGGTCTTGGACAGCAACGCGCGGCGATCGCGATGTTCCAAAAGGCGATCCGGCTCGACCCGAAATTTGTCGATGCGCAACGCAACATGGCACAGACCCTGATCCTGCTCGACATGCCGGAAAAGGCGTTGAAGCTGCTTGAGCGTATGGTCACGAACACCCCCGGGGACGAAGGGGCGCACTATCTTCAGGCGCAGGCGCTGGCCAATTTGGGCCAGACCGAAGCCGCCGAAGCCGCCGCCACACGTGCCATCGACCTGGCGCCGCGCCAGCCGCGCACCTTCAACCTGCGCGGCGTGCTGCGCACGACGCTGGGCCTGACCGATCTGGCGCTGGAGGATTTCGAGGCCGCGCTTGCGCTTGATCCCAACAATGTCGACACGCTGGTCAATATCAGCCTGCCGCTGGCACGTCAGACCCGCTACGACGCGGCGCAGGATGCCGCCCGTCGCGCGGTGCGATTGGCCCCGGCCCACATCGGCGCGCGCATGCGTCTGGCCGCAAGCTATGTCGAAACCGGCGACCCGGCCGCCGCGCTGGACGAATATCGCCAGATCCTGACGTTGGAGCCGCAGAATTCCGAGGCGATCGAACAGTTGGCGACGCTGCAAAGCCGCGAGGAGAACGCCGCGCTCTCCAAAGCCGCGCGCGCGGCGTTGAAACATGTGGGGACCCGCCATCAAGACCGCGCCAGCCTGAATTTCGCGCTCGCCCGGATCGCCCAGCAGGCGGGCGATACCGGGACCGAGGCGCGCTATCTGAACGATGCCAACCGCGATATGGCCCGCGTGCTGCCCTATGACGCGATCCGCGACAGCGCGCTGAACCGCGCGATCATGGATCGTTTTGCCGCCCCACCCGCGGAGACCGGAGCAAAGCAGCCGATCCGGCCGATTTATGTGCTGGGGCTGCCACGCTCGGGCACAACGCTGGCCGAAACGATGCTGGGCGCGCATCCCGATGTGCAGGCCTTGGGCGAACAAATCACGGCCGGGCGACTGCTGTATCCGCTGATCGAGGCGGGTACCCCCTTTGGCGCGGATGAAATCGCGGTCTATCTGGACAAGGAACAGCGGATGCGCCCTGCCCTGCCCGAGGGGATCGCCGCCTACACCGACAAGATGCCCGAGAACTACCGGCTGATCGGATTTCTGAAGACCGTACATCCCGAGGCGCGTTTCGTACATTTGCGCCGCGATCCGCGCGATGTGGCGCTGTCGATGTGGCGCGGGCATTTCTCGGGCCGCGCGCTGAACTACACTTATGACCTGCGCGCGATGGCGCATCGCTTCAACCTCTACGCCGAGATCATGGCGTTCTGGCACCGGCTGCTGCCGGGGCAGATCCTTGATCTGTCCTATGAAGACATGACCGCCGATCCCGAGGCCGCCAGCCGCACGCTGGCCAGCTATTGCGGATTGGACTGGGCGGCGCAAATGGCACGGCCCGAGCAGACCGAAGCCGCGGTCCTGACCCTCAGCGCCGGGCAAGTACGCCAGCCGGTGCACCGCAAGTCGGTCGGTCGGTGGCGTGAGCACGAAGCGGCACTGGCCCCGTTCATCGCGGGCCTCGACCCGGCGCTCTGGCCGGGGCTGGAGAGGTAAGCCCAGCCTCGACCCGAACATCAACCGGGGCGCGCTCTGCCCCCCGGCCCCCCATCACGTTTTACTTCCGCGTGATCCGCCCATCGGTATAGGGCTGATAGGGCGCGTGCGCGGCAAGATATTCGGCCGTCACATCCGCCAGATCCGGGCCAAAGTCATAGGCGTTCTTGTCATCGCCTGAGAACATCTTGTAGCCATCGCCGCCATTGCGGACATAGTTGTTGGTCACCGCCAGATAGGTCGCGCCCGGATCAAGCGGCACAGGGCCATCATCGCTGGAAAGCCTCACGTCGGAAATCCGCGCCCCCACCGGCGCGGCGGGATCCCATGTAAAACTCATGCCCGCCACCTGCGGAAAGCGACCGGCCACCTCTTCAACCTGGCTGACGCCATTCTCCAGCGCGTCGATCAGACCTTGGCCCGTGATCTCGAAGGTCGACAACGTGTTCTGGAACGGCAGCACTGTCAGCACCTCGCCCATCGTCACCTCGCCCGCGTCAATGCCCGCCCTGAGCCCGCCGGAATTGGCGATGGCAATGCGCGCGCCCTGGGCGGCGACCCGGTCCAGCATCGCATCGGCGACCAGATTGCCCATCGCGCATTCCTGAACCCGACACACCGCTCCGCTGCCCTCGACGGCTTCGAGGGTCTCGGCCACCACCTGTTGCCGGATCTGCTCCAGCGGTTGGGCCAGCTCAGCAATGCGCGCGACGGTGGCGCCGTCCTCACTCACGCCCGCATCCATGATCAAAGGCTCGCCACGCGCCTCGATCAATGTGCCGGCATCGTCAAAGGTCACGTTCAACTCGCCCAGAAACTTGCCATAGGCATAGGCCGATACGATCGCCACGCCGTTGACCATGGTCGGATAGGGGCCGACCGCCCGGTCCGAGACATTGCTGAGATAGGTGTTGGTATGCCCGCCCACGATCACATCGACGCCGGTGGTCTCGGCGGCGACGCGCTGATCGACGCGATACCCGGAATGGCTAAGCACGATGATCTTGTTGACGCCCTGCGCAATCAGCCGGTCAACCTCGCCCTGTACGGCGGGCACCGGATCGCTGAACTGCACATTGGCCCCGGGGCTGGCCAATTCATCGGTATTCTCGGGCGTCAGCCCGATCAGCCCCAGCTTTTCGCCGCCGCGCTCGATCACCGTGGATTTCAACAGCTTGCCCGCCAGATGCGCCTCGCCAGAGTAATCCGCATTCGACATCAGCACCGGAAAGCCGACCGTATCCATGAACCCGCGCAGCACCTCTGGCCCGTCGTCGAATTCGTGGTTGCCCACGGTCATCGCGTCATAGCCCAGCTTGGTCATCATCTCGGCCGCGACCTTGCCCTTGTAATAGGTATAGAACAGCGTGCCCTGAAACTGGTCGCCACCATCGACAAGGATCGAATTGTTTGAACGTGCCCGCGCCTCGGCCACGGCCGAGACCAGCCGGGCAGAGCCGCCAAAGCATTTGCCCGCGGTATTATCCTCGGCCGAGCAGCCGCTGTCGTATTTGCTGATCGGCTCGAACCGGGCGTGAAAATCGTTGGTATGCAAAATGGTCAGTTGATAATCGGCCGCCGCCGCGCCCGCGCTGAGGGCCAGCGCCGCGAGCGGAGTGATAAAGCGCATTGTCATGGCAAAATCTCCCTGGTGAAAATTCAGGGCAATGCTGCTCTGCCGCGGCGTTCGTGTCAAAGATTCGCCCACCCCTGCGCGGCGGATCACGCTTGATTCCACCGCCCCGTCGGGGCATCACCGCGAGCATGCTGATTTACAAGATATTCCGCGCCGACGAATGGGCCAGCCTGCAACAGGCGGGCGAGACCGAGGGCGCGCCGATCGACAAGGCCGATGGCTTTGTCCATTTCTCGACCGCCGGACAGGCCGCCGAGACCGCCGCCAAACATTTCGCCGGGGCCGAGGGGCTGATGCTGCTGGCCTGCGACAGTGCCGCGCTGGGGGACGCCCTGAAATGGGAGGTCTCGCGCGGCGGTGCGAAATTCCCGCATCTGTATCGCACGTTGCGGCTAACAGATGTGCTTTGGGCCAAGCCACTGCTGCTAAAGGACGGCGCGCATCGTTTTCCGGAGGGGATGGCGTGACGCTGGTGGAAAAGGCCGGGCTGGCGCTGTTGCACCGGGTCGACCCCGAGATCGCGCATGGGCTGTCGATCAAGGCGCTGAAGATGGGTCTGGTGCCCGCCCCCGGCCCCCTCACCTCGCCGCGCCTGCGCACAAACCTTGCGGGAATCGCACTACCCAACCCGGTTGGTCTGGCGGCGGGCTATGACAAAAACGCCGAAGTGCTGTCCGCGTTGTCCCGCTGCGGCTTCGGGTTTATCGAGGTTGGCGCGGCCACCCCGCGCCCACAGCCCGGCAACCCGAAACCGCGCCTGTTCCGCCTGACCGGGGACCGCGCCGCGATCAACCGCTTCGGCTTCAACAACGACGGCATGGAGGTGATCGCTGCGCGGCTGGCAACGCGCCCGAAAGACGCGGTGATCGGCCTCAATCTGGGCGCCAACAAGGACAGCGACGACCGCGCCGGCGATTTCGCCCGGGTGCTGGCCCATTGCGGCGCACATCTGGATTTTGCGACCGTCAATGTCTCCTCTCCCAATACCGAGAAGCTGCGCGATCTGCAGGGCAAGGCGGCGCTCTCGGCGCTGCTGGCGGGGGTGATGGCGGCACGCGATGCGCTGGCGCGCCCGATCCCGGTGTTTCTCAAGATCGCGCCGGATCTAAGCGAGGCCGAGCTGGCCGATATCGCCGATGTGGCGCGCGCCAGCCGCGTGGACGCCATCATCGCCACCAATACCACGCTGTCGCGCGACGGGCTGAGCAGCGCGCAACGGGACGAGGCCGGCGGGCTTTCTGGTGCGCCGCTGTTTGAAAAATCCACCCGCGTGTTGGCGCGCCTCAGCGCCCTGACCGAGGGGCAGATCCCGCTGATCGGGGTCGGCGGCATTTCTTCACCCGAGCAGGCCTATGCCAAGATCCGCGCCGGGGCCAGCGCCGTGCAGCTTTATACCGCGCTGGTCTATCAGGGCATGAGCCTGGTGCGCGAGATCACCGCCGGGCTCGACGCCTTGCTGGCGCGGGACGGGTTCGCAAACGTCGCCGAGGCCGTCGGCAGCAGCCGAGAGGAGTGGCTATGATCGAATACTGGCACAACCCGCGCTGTTCGAAATCGCGTCAGGCTCTGGCGCTGCTGCAAGAGCGCGGCGCCGAGATTCAGGTCCGGCGCTATCTTGAGGACGCCCCCAGCGCCGCAGAGCTCGCCGCCGCCCGCGCTGCGCTTGGCATGCCGCCGGTGATCGAGATGATGCGCCCCGGCGAGGCGCTGTTCAAGGACCTCGGCTTGTCCAAAAGTGATGACGACGCCCGGCTGATGGCCGCGATGGCGGATCATCCGATCCTGATCGAACGGCCGCTGGCGATCTCGGGCAACCGCGCCGTCATCGGCCGCCCGCCGGAAAAGGTGTTGCAGCTGCTCTGACCCCGATTGACGCGCAGACGTCAGGCAGAGCCGCGCGCGCCACGTCCTTCCGTGGCAGCTTCTTCTTGTTTCAAATACTCATTTCTTCTTGTTGCAAATACTCAACCTGCAAACCCCACCGCCTCGACGCCGCGGTAAGATCCGGGGCTCCTACCCGGATGCCCGCGCCTCCAACGCCGGATAGCGCAGCCCAAGCGTGACCGCGCGCGCGACGAATGAAATCAACAGCGCCAGCCATAGCCCGTGATTGCCCAACGTCGGCACCAGCAGGGCCAGTGCCGCGGCATAGATGGCAAAGCTGACCGCCATCATGTTGCGCATGTCCCGCGACGCGGTGGCACCGATGAAGATCCCGTCCAGCATGAAGGCCGCCACACCGGCCAGTGGGGCCGCGACCGCATAGGCCAGAAAACCGCGCGCCTGCACCCGGACCTCGGGCGCGGTGGTCATCAGGTCAATGATCGCACCGCCCGCGGTGGCAAAGACCAGGGACAGCACCAGCACGCTGCCCAGCCCCCAGCCGCCAGTCATCAGCGCCGCGCGGCGAATCCGGTCGCGCGCGCGCGCGCCCATCGCCTGCCCCACCAGCGTCTCGGCGGTAAAGGCGAACCCATCAAGCGCAAAGGCGGAAAAGGTCAGGAACTGCATCAGCACCTGATTGGCCGCCAGCGTCACGTCGCCAAAGCTTGAGCCGATGAACAGAAAGCTGACGAACATCGCCTGCAACAGCAAGGACCGGATCAGGATATCCCCGTTCACCGCCATCATGTGCTTGAGCCGGGCCGGTTCGAACACCAGCGCCGGATCGCGCCAGCCGGGCCGGGCAAAGGCGGCGCGGCAGAACCACAGCCCCAGCGCCAGCCCCGACCATTCGGCGAGAAAGGTGGCGATGGCCACGCCCTGCACGCCCCAGTCCAGCCCAAGCACGAACCACAGGTCGAGCACGATGTTCAGCCCGTTCATCCAAAGCTGCAACAGCAGCACCGCGCGGGTCCGTTCCTGCGCGATCAGCCAGCCGGTGATGCCATAGATCGCGATGGCCGCCGGGGCCGACCAGATCCGCACCCGCATATAGCCGGTGCTCAGCGCCTCGACCTCGGCCGTGGCGGGGGCCGCGCGCAGCGCCGCCCAGAACAGCGGCACCTGCAACACGATCAGCGCCGCGCCGCCCGCCACACCGATCAGCAGCGCCCGGGTCAGCAGGGCCGAGACCTCGCCCCGATCCCCCGCGCCCAGCGCCTGACTGGTCAGACCCACGGTCCCCATGCGCAGAAATCCGAAGATCCAATAAACCGCTGAGAGGATGATCGCCCCCAGACCCACCGCCCCGATCGGGCCGGGCAGACCCAGTTGGCCAACCACACCGGTATCGACCGCGCCCAGCACCGGCACGGTGATATTCGACAATACGATGGGGATCGCGATACGCAGCACCCGGGTGTGGGTGATCTCCCCCAGCGGCACGGGGGTGGTCTGCGTCACGCGGTCTCGTCCGTCGGCGGTGGTGGCGCCATCAGGAAATGGCCCGTCGCCTGGGCATACAGCTTGTCATGATGGTCCTGCCAGGCCGCCACCTGAACCGAGGCATAGCGGCGCCCCGAGCGGTTGATCGTCGCCCGTGCATAGGCGTCGCGCGGCAAGCCCGAGCGCAGGTAATCGACCGTGAAATCAATCGTCTTCGGCATCCGCGGCAATCTGCCTGCGGCCATGTCCTGCGGATCCAGCGCGCCGCTTTCGATCTGCGGCCAGACCTGCGCCCAGCCCAGCGCAATGATCGCCGTCACCTCCAGAAAGGCCGCCGTGGCGCCGCCGTGCAGCGCGGGCAGAAACGGGTTGCCGATCAGCTTGTCGTCGTAATTCAGAACGGCGGTCAGCTCATCGCCGCGGCGATCGAACTCGATGCCGAGAAAGCGGATATAGGGCACCGCGTCGACCAGCGCCTTGAGCGCCGAGTCGCGGCGCTGTTTGACCACCTGGATCGGTTCCGGACGGGGACGGGCCATCAGCGTTTCTCCACGGTAAAGGTGCCGGTTGCGGTGGCAACGGGGCGGTCGGCATCATCGTCCACTGCGGTGGCACGGACAAAGGCGACGCTGCGGGTGATATGATAGCAGGTGGCGGTGGTGGTGATGCGCTGCCCCGGAGTGGCCGCGCGCATATAGTCGATGCGCAGGTCGATGGTGGCGGTACCGCCGGGGGCGGACGGGTGGCTCATCACCGCCGCACCACAGCAGGTATCCATCATCGCCGAGACCGCGCCGCCATGGATCACCCCGGTTTCGGGATCGCCCACAAGGCGCTTGTCATAGGGCATGCTGATTACCGCACGCCCGTCATCAATCTCGCTCAGCTCCATGCCCAGCGCGCTGGCATGCGGGACCGCTTCGATGAATTGTCGCGCTATTTTGACCTTGTCGATCACGGGGAATGCTCCTGTCTCGGCTTTGGGTCTATATCATCCGCCCCATGCGCCAAGTGCAAGCCCCGGGGGCATTGCGCTTGCCGCGACGTCGCCATAAGTTGCGCCGCGTGGGAGAAAGATGAATGTCTGATGATCGGTTGTCGTTCAAGGAAATGTGCACTGAGTTCGATGTGACTCCGCGCACCTTGAGGTATTACGAGTATATCGAGCTTTTGACGCCCGAGCGCGAGGGACGGTCCCGTTACTATGGCCCGCGCGAGCGGGCCCGCATGACCTTGATCATGCGCGGCCGCAAGTTCGGCTTTCAGCTTGAAGAAATTCGCCAGTGGCTGCTGATCTATGAAAACGAGGGCACGCAGGCGCAGCTTGCCGCCTTTATCGAGATGGCCGATCGCCAGACCAAGGCCCTGCAGGAGCAGCAGGTCCAGACCGAAGAGGCGCTGAGCGAGTTGGCGCAGCTGCGCAAAGACATCCTGCGCAGCTTGGCCTGAGCCACAGCACCGGGCCAGCCCCCGGGCCGCAGCAAGCGCCCATTTCCAGAATTTCATGAACGAATTCAGTGTGAAAGCGCTGGATCCGTCGGCATGGCCTTCCCCGTTTCCGGATCGGCGCCGTGATCTCACGTCACGACGAAAGTGACGCAACGTATGGGTTACGTAAACGTCAACATCTTGTTGTATGCTGGCCCATGACCGCACAGATCTCAGGCAGAGAGACCAGCCAGACAGAGAAACCTGCGCGCCCCCGACGTCGAGAGACCGAAGATGACAAAAAAGCTGATGACGATCCGCGAGATGTGCGATGCCTATGACGTGACCCCGCGCACGCTGCGGTTTTACGAATCAAAAGAGCTGCTGTTCCCCGAACGTCAGGGTCAGAAGCGGCTGTTCACCAAACGTGACCGCGCCCGGCTGAAGCTGATCCTGCGCGGCAAACGCTTTGGCTTCAGCCTCGAAGAGATCCGCCAGTTGCTTGATCTGTATTATGTCGGCGACCAGCAGTTGACCCAGTTGTCGCGCACCTATGACATCGCACGCGACCGACTGAGCGACATGGAGAACCAGCGCGCCGAACTGGACCACGCGATCACCGACCTGCAAGCGCAGCTTAAATGGGGCGAGCGCGTGATTGCTTCGATGACCGAAACCCGCAAGGCGGCCGAATAGACCCGCCCGACCTGATACACCCCATACCGACCATACCGAAATTCTGAGGGAGGCCCGACATGCCCAGCTATACCGCACCCACCAAGGATATGCAGTTCATCCTGCACGATGTGCTCGCCGTGACCAAGAGCGACATTCCCGGCTATCAGGATCTGGAAGCCGATTTCACCAACGCCATTCTGGAAGAGGCTGGCAAGATCAGCTCCGGGGTGCTGCACCCGCTGAACATGGTCGGAGACACCGAGGGCTGTCGGCATGAAAACGGTGTGGTCTATACCCCCACCGGGTTCAAGGCGGCGTTCGAGCAGGTCAAGGCGGGCGGCTGGCCCGGGCTTGATATGCCCGAAGAGTTCGGCGGCCAGAACATGCCCTATGTGATCGGCACCGCCGTGGGCGAGATGTTCTCGGCTGCCAACCAGGCCTTTACCATGTATCAGGGCCTGACCCATGGCGCCGCCAGCGCCATCCTCGCTCATGGCTCGGACGCGCAAAAAGCCACCTATCTGCCGAAAATGGTGTCCTGTGAATGGACCGGCACCATGAACCTGACCGAACCCCATTGCGGCACCGATCTGGGGCTGATGCGCACCAAGGCCGAACCGCAGGGTGACGGCAGCTATCGCGTCACCGGGCAGAAGATCTTCATCTCGGCTGGCGATCACGACATGGCCGAGAACATCATCCATCTGGTGCTGGCCAAGATCCCCGGCGGCCCCGACGGGATCAAAGGTGTCTCGCTGTTCATCGTACCGAAAGTTCAGGTCAACGAGGATGGCAGCCTTGGCGAGCGCAACGCCGTCTCGGTCGGCAAGATCGAGGAAAAGATGGGGATCCACGGCAACTCCACCTGCGTGATGAACTATGACGGCGCGGTGGGCTACCTGCTCGGGCAGGAACACAAGGGCATGCGCGCCATGTTCACCATGATGAACGAGGCCCGGATCGGCGTCGGCATGCAGGGGCTGGCCCAGGCCGAGGCCGCCTATCAGAACGCGGTGATCTATGCCAAGGACCGCCTCCAGGGCCGCGACGTCACCGGCGTCAAGAACCCGGACGGGCCGGCCGATCCGCTGATCGTGCATCCCGACATCCGCCGCAGCCTGATGGATCAGAAAAGCTTTGCCGAGGGCGCCCGCGCCTTTATCCTTTGGGGTGCGATGCTGATCGATCAGGCCCATCGCGGCGGCGATGC
Source organism: Antarcticimicrobium sediminis (assembly GCF_004348975.1). Lineage (GTDB taxonomy): Bacteria > Pseudomonadota > Alphaproteobacteria > Rhodobacterales > Rhodobacteraceae > Antarcticimicrobium > Antarcticimicrobium sediminis. The sequence goes on from NZ_SMFP01000001.1 coordinate 433,578, forward strand.
GGCGGCCGATGGGCTGGTGTCGCTGATGACCCCGGTGATCAAGGGTTTTCTCACCGATCAGGGCTATGACATGACCGTGCAGGCGCAACAGGTCTATGGCGGCCATGGCTATATCGAGGAATGGGGCATGTCGCAGTATACCCGCGACGCCCGCATCGCGATGATCTACGAGGGCGCCAACGGGGTGCAGGCGCTGGATCTGGTCGGCCGCAAGCTGGCGCAGGACGGCGGCAAGCACGTGATGGCCTTCTTCGACATGGTGAAAAGCTTCTGCAAGGACAACAGCGGCAGCGATGCGGAGTATGACCGCGACTTTATCGAGCCGCTGAAAAATGCCTCCAAGGATCTGCAGGCGGCGGGGATGTATTTCATGCAGAACGGCATGAAGAACCCCAACAACGCGCTCTCGGGGTCTTATGACTTCATGCATATGTTCGGCCATGTCTGCCTTGGCCTGATGTGGGCGCGGATGGCCAAGGCGGCCAATGCCGCGCTGGCGGACGGGGGCGCGGATGCTGCCTTTTATGAGACCAAACTGATGACGGGGCGCTATTATATGGCGCGCCGCCTGCCCGCCACCGCCCTGCACCTGAGCCGCATCGAGAGCGGCGCAGATACGGTGATGGGGCTCGACGCCGCGCAGTTCTGAACCTTTCGGGGGTCCGGGCCAGTGCCCGGACCCCGTTGCGACCGGAGGAGACCCGATGCCCAAACGATTCCGCCTGACCCGACGCTTTCCCGCCGCCATGACCGAAGACGGCTACCGGCGGCTTAAAACCTTTGCCGCCGAGGCCGGGCTCGACGAGGGCGAAGCGCTGTCGTTCCTGTTCGAGAATTTCGACGCCGTTATTGATGACGAGCGTCTGGGGCACCGGCTGCGCCAGTTCAATTCCGAGTTGGACGCACGAAAACGGTGAGGGCGCGACGGGGGAGGATCATAATGTTGCAGCGAAGCACCCGGGCATTGAGCTTGGAAGCCTCCGGCGGGAGTATTTTGAACAAGAAGAAGCGACCCGGAGCACCCCGCCATCCGGCACCCATCCTGCTGGGGCGCGACAGGGCGGGACGGCGGGGCTTCTCCTTGTGCGGTCATCGGCTCTCCAGCCTGTACCGCGGGGGCAGGATGCGCCGATCTTCGTTAAGCCCTCGTTACCGGGGGGCGGTGCCTTCTGCTTCTTCTTGTTGCAAATACTCAATTCCGACAGCAGCCAATCGCGCCTGGGGAGGGCCTGAAAGATGACCATCAAACTTTATTGTTTCGGCGAAAGCGGAAATTCCTACAAGGCGGCGCTGGCGTTGCAGTTCAGCGGGCTGGCGTGGGAGCCGGTCTATGTCGATTTCTTCAACGGCGAGACCCGCGCGCCGGAGTATCGCAATAACATCAACGCCTTGGGCGAAGCTCCGGTGATGGTGGACGGTGAGTTTCACCTCAGCCAGTCGGGCGTGATTCAGCAATATGTCACCGACAAATCCGGCAAGTTCGGCGGCGCGAGTGACGCCGAGCGCTATGAGGTTCTGCGCTGGGTTCTGTGGGACAATCACAAGCTCAGTTCGCAGGCGGGCATGACCCGGTTCCTGATGAATTTCCTGCCCGAGGACAAGCGCCCGGCCGAGGTGATCGGGTTCAACCTGGGCCGTCTCAAGGCCGCCTATCATGTGCTGAACGCCCATCTTGAGGGCCGCGACTGGATCGTTGGCGATGGTATCACCAACGCCGATCTGAGCTGTTGCGGCTATCTGTATTATCCCGAGCCCTTTGGGTTCGAGCGGGCCGAGTGGCCCCATATCGACGCCTGGCTGACGCGGCTTTCCGAGCAGCCCGGCTGGAAACACCCCTATGATCTGATGCCCGGCAACCCGTCGGACCGCGCATAAGGAGACGACCCATGACAGATGCTTATATTTATGACGCGTTGCGCACCCCGCGCGGCAAGGGCCGCAAGGACGGCGCCCTGCACGAGGTAACCTCGTTGCGGCTGTCCGCGCTGACGCTGAACGCGCTCAAGGAGCGCAACAATCTCGACGGCCACGCGGTCGAGGATGTGATCTGGGGCAATGTCACCCAGGTGATGGAACAGGGCGGCTGCCTGGCACGCTCCGCCGTTCTGGCCTCGGATCTTGATGAATCGATCCCCGGGCTGGCGATCAACCGGTTCTGCGCCAGCGGAATGGAGGCGGTGAACCTTGCCGCAAACCAGATCAAGGGCGGCGCTGGCGCTGCCTATATCGCCGGTGGTGTGGAAATGATGGGCCGTGTCGCCATGGGCAGCGACGGCGCCGCCATCGCGGTGGACCCGACGCTGGCGATGGACAGCTATTTTGTGCCGCAGGGGATTTCGGCGGACATCATCGCCACCGAATATGGCTTTAGCCGCGCGGATGTGGATGCACTGGCGGTGGAAAGCCAGCGCCGCGCCAAGGTCGCCTGGGACGAGGACCGCTTTGCCAAGTCGGTGATCACGGTACGCGACCAGAACGGGTTGGCTATTCTGGATCGGGACGAATACATGCGCCCGGAAACCAGCATGCAGACGCTCGGCGCGCTCAATCCCTCGTTCCAGATGATGGGCGAGCAGATGCCGGGCTTCGACAAGATCGCGCTGCTGAAATACCCGCATATGGAAAAGATCAACCACGTGCACCACGCGGGCAATTCCAGCGGCATCGTCGACGGCTCTGCCGCCGTGCTGATCGGCAACAAGGAATTCGGCGAGAAATACGGGCTCAAGCCCCGCGCCCGGATCAAGGCCACCGCCAAGATCGGCACCGATCCCACCATCATGCTGACCGGCCCGGTGCCGGTGACCGAGAAGATCCTCAAGGACAACGGCATGGAGATCGGCGACATCGACCTGTTCGAGGTCAACGAAGCCTTTGCCGCCGTCGTGCTGCGCTTCATGCAGGCGTTTGACGTGGACGCCTCCAAGGTCAATGTCGGCGGCGGTGCCATCGCGTTCGGCCACCCGCTGGGCGCCACCGGCGCGATGATCATCGGCACCGTGCTGGATGAATTGGAGCGTCAGGACAAGCAGGTGGGTCTTGCCACCCTTTGTATCGCGTCGGGCATGGGCGCGGCCACCATCATCGAGCGCGTGTAAGCGACGGAACGGGAGACTGGAAATATGGCTGAATTTACCCTGACCAAAGACGCAGACGGCGTCGCCACCATCACTTGGGACGTACCGGGCAAGTCGATGAACGTGATGTCCTTCGACGGGCTGGCCGAGTTGGAGGCCTGCATCGATGATGCGCTGGCCGATGACGCCATCAAGGGGATCGTCATCACCTCGGGCAAGGAGGGCTCTTTCGCCGGTGGCATGGATCTTAACCTGCTGGCCAAGATGAAGGACGACGCGGGCGACGATCCGGCGCGCGGTGTGTTCGACGGCATCATGCAGATGCACGCCCTGCTGCGAAAAATCGAACTTGCCGGCATGGACCGCAAGACCAAGAAGGGCGGCAAACCGATCGCTGCCGCCCTGCCCGGCACCGCAGCCGGTATCGGGCTTGAACTGCCGCTGGCGACCCATCGCATCTTTGTCGCCGATAATCCCAAGGCGCGGATCGGCCTGCCCGAAATCCTGATCGGCATCTTCCCCGGGGCCGGTGGCACCACCCGGCTGGCGCGCAAACTGGGCGCGATGGCGGCCTCGCCCTTCCTGCTGGAAGGCAAGATGGTGGAGCCGGCCAAGGCGAAATCCGCTGGGCTGATCGACGAGGTGGTCACCGACCCGCTCGCCGCCGCGAAAGAGTGGGTGTTGAACGCCAAGGACGCTGATATCGTCAAACCATGGGATGCCAAGGGCTACAAGATGCCCGGCGGCGCTCCCTATCACCCGGCGGGCTTCATGACCTTTGTTGGCGCCAATGCCATGGTCAACGGCAAGACCAAGGGCGCGTTCCCTGCGCCCAAGGCGCTGCTGTCGGCGGTCTATGAAGGCGCGCTGGTCGATTTCGACACCGCGCTGAAGATCGAGGCGCGCTGGTTCACCCATGTGCTGATGAACCCATCGTCGGGCGCGATGATCCGGTCGCTGTTCCTGAACAAGGAGGCGCTGGAGAAAGGCGCTGTGCGGCCCAAGGACATTCCCGATCAACGGGTGAAAAAGCTGGGCGTTCTGGGTGCCGGCATGATGGGCGCGGGCATTGCGCTGGTCTCGGCGCAGGCGGGCATGGAGGTCGTGCTGATCGACCGTGACCAAGCAGCCGCCGACAAGGGCAAATCCTATACCGAGGCGTACCTCGACAAGGGGATGAAGCGCGGCAAGGTGACGGCCGAGAAGAAAGAGGCGATGCTGTCCCGCATCACCGCCACCCCTGATCTGGATCACCTCAAAGGCTGTGATCTGATCATCGAGGCGGTGTTCGAGGATCCCAAAGTCAAGGCCGAGATGACCCAGCGGGTCGAGGCGATCATTCCCGAAGACTGCATCTTTGCTTCCAACACCTCGACCCTGCCGATCACCGATCTGGCCAAGGCCAGCAAGCGGCCCGAGCAGTTCATCGGCATCCACTTCTTCTCGCCGGTCGAGAAAATGCTGCTGGTCGAGATCATCAAGGGCAAGGAAACCGGGGATCGGGCCGTGGCCAAAGCGCTGGATTACGTGCGCCAGATCCGCAAGACGCCGATCGTGGTGAATGACGCGCGGTTCTTCTACTGCAACCGCTGCATCATCCCCTATATCAACGAAGGTCTGCGGATGATCACCGAGGGCGTCGCCATGCCGCTGATCGATCATGCCGCCGAACAGCTTGGCTTCCCGGTGGGGCCTGTGCAGCTCAACGACGAGACCTCGATTGATCTGGGCGCCAAGATCGCGCGCGCGACCAAGGCGGCGATGGGCGATGCCTATCCCGACAGCCCGGCGGATGATCTGATCTTCTGGCTGGAGGAGCTGGGGCGTCTGGGGCGCAAGTCCAAGGCGGGCTTCTTTGACTATGACGAGAAGGGCAAGCGCACCGGCTATTGGACCGGCATGGCCGAGAAATATCCGCTGGCCGACGTGCAACCCGACCTGATCGAGGTGCAGGAACGGCTGATGTTCTCGCAAGTTCTGGAAGCGGTTCGGGCGCTGGAAGAAGGCGTTCTGATGGACATCCGCGAGGGCGACGTGGGCGCGATCCTGGCTTGGGGCTTTGCTCCTTGGTCGGGTGGCCCGCTGAGCTGGCTCGACATCATCGGCACCCCCTACGCCGCCGAGCGTTGCGACCAGTTGGCAGCGAAATACGGCGAACGCTTCGCCTGCCCGCCACTGCTGCGCGAGATGGCGGACAAGGGCCAGACCTTCTATGGCCGCTTCAGCCCAGAGAAGCAGACCGCCGCCTGATCATCTTCAAACACGCATGACTTCGGCCCGGCCCCCTGTGGGGCCGGGCTTTTTCGATGCCGGGACCGGGTGCCAAGCCTGTGAAACCGGATGTTAACCAAGCTCGGCCACAGTTTTGCCATACTCCCCCGCCCCCCATCCGGGGCACAGCGCGGCGGGACAGGACAAAAGGCGGCCCGACCTTGCATGGAACCATTCTGATCGCCGACGCCGACGCCACCCGGCGCCTGATGTTGGAACTGCAACTCGGTGCCGCATGGTACCGGGTGGTGATGGCGACGCGGCTTTGCGATGCGCTGGCTCTGGCGCGCCGGGTGCGGCTTGATCTGATTCTGGTGGCCATGACCCTGCCCGACGGCGATGCGCCGGGGCTCCGGGCAAGGCTGCACAGCGCGCCGGAGGTACGGCAGGTCCCGATGATCGCGCTCACCGCCCAGAACGACCGCGCCGCACGGCTCAAGGCGCTGGCGGCGGGAATCGACGACGCGCTTTGCCCTCCGGTGGATGACCGGTTGCTCCAGGCCCGCATCCGCAGCCTGATCCGCACCGGCTATAGCGCCGAGGGGCTGCGCCTGACCGCAGGGGTCGCCGGGGTTGCAGCGGCCGACACGCTGACCGGCCTGTCAGAGCCTGCGGCGGGCTTTGCCCATCGCGCAACGCAGGCGCAGATCGCGCTTTTGACAACCACTGGCGCGATGGCAGATCGCTGGCGCAGCGCCCTGAACCGCCTTGCGCCGCATCACCGGATTGTCTGCCATCGCATCGGCGCGGCCGGCTCTTTCCCGATCTCTCCCTGCCCGGACGCCGCAGTGATCGAACTGGCGTCGGATGCGCCGGGTGATGCGTTGCCCCTGCTGGCCGGGCTGCGCGCGGGCGGGTCCACCCGCGACATGGCGGTGATCGCGGTGCCCCCGGCAGGGATACCACGGGAGGATGCCGCCCGACTGGCCGCCGCGGCGCTTGATCGCGGCGCGCATGACGTGACCGCACCGGGGTTCGATCCGGAGGAACTGGTGCTGCGATTGGCGGCGCAGCTGCGGCGCAAGGCCCGCGCCGAGCAGTTGCACAGCAGCGTGCAGGACGGGATGCGCGCGGCGCTGCACGACCCGCTGACCGGGCTTTATAACCGCCGCCACGCCCTGCCCCATCTGCGCGAGGCATTGCGCACGACGGCAGAGCGCTGCGGTATGCTGGCCGTGATGCTGGCCGATCTCGATCGGTTCAAAGCGGTCAATGACCGCCACGGCCATCCGGTCGGAGATGCGGTTCTGATCGCGGCGGCGCGCAGATTGCGCCAAGCGCTGCCGCCCGATGCCATGATCGCGCGCTATGGCGGAGATGAGTTTCTGATCGTAATCCCCTGCACCGGACGCGCGTCGGCTGAGCAGGGGGCCGCGCAGCTTTGTCAGCGGTTTGATCAAACCCCGATCCGCGGTCCCGGCCTCTCCACGCCGGTGCCTGTCACCCTCAGCATCGGGCTGGCGTTTGGCCCCTGTCCGGAGCAAGGGAGCGAGCCGGCAGCGGCGCTGATCCGTCAGGCCGACCGGGCGCTGTATGCGGCCAAAGACGCCGGGCGCAACCAGATTTCGGTTGCCCCGGCGCAGGTCTGAGGCCGCGCGCCCACAGGATCAGCGGCGCCATCAGTGGCGGGATCAGCGTTTGTCCTTGTGTTCGTGACGCGCCATCGCCTCGGCCAGCCGGTCGGCATAGGCGGCGCGCTCGGCCACGCTCATGCCCTCAACCCGGTGCAGCCAAGCCTTGCGCATCGCCTGCTCCAGATCGTGATGTCGACTGGCCTGCTCGTCCAGAAAGGCCGCGACGCGCTCTGGATCGAACGGCACCGCACGCAGCGCCGCGTCCAGTTCAGCGTTGTCCTGACGCCGACGCTCGGCCCGCTCGGCGCGTGACCCGAAATTGTCGTCGCGCAAGGCCCGGCGATCCTGTCGCGGCAGTTCACGATAGAGCATCGCCCCCAGTGGCTGCGGCGCGCGCGCCTTTTCTGGCCCACCAAAGCGGATCGCGGCCCCCACGGCCAGCCCTGCCACAGCAAGGTTCAGCGCCAGAGACACCCCCAACAGCACCCGCAGCCACGGGCGCATCCGGGGCGGTTTGCGATCAATTAACTCGGTCATCTTATCCTTCCTCCGGCAATACCGAAGACAGCTCATAGCTGTCCAACATGTTCACCTCGGTGTCGTATTGCACCATCAACCCGACCGGGTCGGGCAGGAAATCCGGCGGCGCAACACCGATCCAGACCCCGGCGGCAGAGGCCGCCACCAGCCCGCCCAGCGCCGGCCAACCGCCCAGCACCCGCATGAAATGCTGCACCAATCCGGCAGCGGCACCGGCGATACCCCGGCGCGGTGATTCAGCTGCGGGACGCATCACCGGCACCTGCTGGGCTTGCACCCGGGCGGCATCGGCAAGCATCCGCGCCTCCAGCGCCAAGGGCATCCCGGCATCCACACGCCGGGCCGCCGCGAAATGCGCCTCCAGAAAGGCGTCTTTGATGTCGTTCTCAGCCATCGCTATACCCCAGTTCTTCCCGTCGCCCGGCCAATGCCGCAGCCAGTGTCCGTTTACCCCGGGCGGTCAGACTTTCGACCGCCTCGACGCTGATCTCCATGATCCCCGCGATTTCGGGGTTCGAAAGTTCTTCGATATGGCGCAGAACCACCGCCTGACGCTGCCGCTCGGGCAAGGTCATCAGCGCGCTCTGCAACGCATCCGATCGCGCCCCGTCCTGCATCCGCTCGGGCGCCGTACGGCCCGGATCCGGCGGATCTGGCACGTCGTCCAGCCGCAGCGCTCCGACACGCTTGCCGCGCCGCTTGCGGTCAAGACACAGGTTCAGCGTCACCCGGTACAGCCAGGTCGAGACCTGCGCCTGCCCCGGTTGCCAGTCTGGTGCCATGCGCCAAAGCCGCATCATCGCTTCTTGCGCCACATCCTCGGCTTCGTCGCGATCGCCCAGCACGCGCCGGGCAACCGCAAGAGTCCGTGGGGCCAGCCGGGCGGTCAGATGCCGCGCCGCCTGCTCGTCGCCATTGGCGAACAAGGCGACCAGAGCATCATCGGACAGGGACGCATCCCCACCCTCCCGCGGCTGGTTGCGGCCGTCGGGCGGCGCGGCAGGTCCGCCGCGCACGCCCTTTGGCCCGGATATGGTCCCGATCCGGGCCATCAGACTTAGTTGTTGTCCATTTTCTGCGGGCGTGCAGGGCCATCGCAGTCGCCACCCATCCGGCGCTCGTGCATCCGCTTGTGGTCCCCCATGCGGTCGCCCTTACGGTCCATATCCCGGCCCATACGACCGCCCTTGCGGTCCCCATCGCGGCCCATGCGGTCGTGGGCGCGATCAAACTCTTCCTTGGTCAGACCGCCGCTGCCATCCGCATCAGAGCGAGAGAACATCTGTTCCATACGGCTTTCACGGCGCTGGCCGGGCATCTCGTCGAATGTCACGGCACCGTCGCCGTTCTGGTCCATCCGTTTGAGCATCTTCGCGGCCATGTCATCGGCCCGCTTGCGCGCCTGCGCTTGCATTTCCTCAAGGCTCAGCTTGCCGTCGCCATCGGCATCGGCAGTGGCGAACCGGGACTGGGCGTGCGCCAGCATCTCTTCCGAGGTCAGGGTGCCATCCTTGTTGGCGTCCAGTTCCTCAAAGGTGGGACGCTGATGCATGCCATGCCCACCCATCTGACCATTCATCTGACCTTGAGCCAAAACCGCGCCGGTCCCCAGCACACCTGCCGACAGAACCAATCCTGCAATGAAATGACGATGTTTCATATCTGCGTTCCTTTTGATGCGCGACGACCCTTTGTCGCCGTTCATATCCTTCAAACGTCGCACCACGCAAAGTCCGTCGCAAAATTCATCATTTTATTTTCGGGCCAAATCTGCGACATCCTTTGCGACATCGGGACGCAAGATTGCCTGTCTCCCTTTCCCTTTGCATCTGCAGCCCCCAGATTGGACGCAATCAGCGAGAGAATTTCATGACCGATCAGACTATTTCAGCACATATCGAAACCGACCGTCCGCTTTGGCCCGCGCTGTTTCGCGGATTTCGGCGCAAATGCCCCAATTGCGGCGAGGGCGAGGTGCTGCACAGTTTTCTCAAGGTGAACGACAACTGCTCGATCTGCGACGAGGACTTTCACCATCACCGCGCCGATGATGGCCCGGCCTATCTGACGATCCTGATCGTCGGCCACCTGATGGCGCCGCTGTTGTTGATCGTGTTCGAAGCGTTTCGCCCCGATCCTCTTGTACTGTTCGCGATCTTTGCAATTGGCTGTCTGGTGCTGTCGCTTTATCTTCTGCCCCGACTGAAGGGCGCGGTTGTCGCCTTTCAATGGGCGCGGCGGATGAACGGGTTCGGCGGGTCCGACTGAGCGATCTGACGGCGCGAAGAAATGGAGGGGACATGACGAGTACACCACAGGACAAGACCGCGGTGCGCAACGCCGCCACGGTGATCGTGCTGCGCGACCGGATGGACAATCCCGCCATCCTGATGGGGCAGCGCGGCGCCAAGGCCGCTTTTATGCCCAACAAGTTCGTGTTTCCCGGCGGCGCTGTCGATCCCGGCGATGCCCATATCCCGCTGGCCGCCCCCCTGCCCAAGGTCTGCCACGACCGGCTGGAAGATAACGCACCCAAGGGGATGCAAAACGCGCTCTCCGCCGCCGCCGTGCGCGAGTTGTGGGAAGAAACCGGCCTTGTGCTGGGCAAGCCCGGTGTCTGGCCGGGAGACACCCCCGCCGACTGGCAAAGCTTTGCCCGGACCGGATACATCCCCTCGGCCGAGGCGCTGCAATTCGTGTTCCGCGCCCTCACCCCACCGGGGCGGCCGCGTCGCTTTGATGCGCGGTTTTTCCTTGTCGATGCCGGCGCGATCCAAAACGATCTGGACGATTTCACCGATGCCTGCGACGAGCTTTCGCATCTGCAGTGGATCCCGCTGAAAGAGGCGCGCAAATTCGACCTGCCCTTTATCACCGAGGTGGTTCTGGCCGAGGTCGCGGCACGGGCGCATCACGTTGAGCCACCGAAATCAGTGCCCTTTTTCCGCAATAACGAGGAAGAAAGCCTGTTTCTGCAGCTCAAGGGCTATCCCATGCCCGAGCATTACTGAGCGCGCGGCCCGCGTTCAGCCCACGTTCAGCCCCGGCTCAGCCAGACCTCAGATCGTCAGGACCAGCGCCAGGATCGACAGCCCAAGAAGACCCATTCCGGCGATCTCGCGGGCGGTGATCTTTTCGTGGAATACCAGTGTCGAGGCCAGCAGGCTGAGCAACAGCTCGACCTGCCCCAGCGCCTTGACATAGGCCGCGTTCTGCAAGGTGAAGGCCAGAAACCAGCAGAACGAGCCGCCCATGCTGGTCAGCCCGACAAAGGCGGCGGTGTTACGTGCGGCCCAGACTGCCCGCAATTCGGCCCGGTCACGCCACAGCATCCAAAACCCCATCGACAGCAGCTGAAAGCAGACGACGCAGGCCAGTGTCACGGCGGCCCGGAATACCGGATCTGGGTCGCGCAGCTCCAGCGAGGCGCCCCGGTAGCTGACCGCGGAACAGGCGAACAAGACGCCCGAGCCCAGCCCAAGCGCCGAAGCGCGATTGCCCAGATGCAGCCACCAGGCGCCGGTGCTGCCCGGTGCGCGCGACAGCACCAGCACCGCGCCCAATCCCAACAAGATCGCGACCCAGCCGCCCGCGCTGATCTGATCGTTCAGCACCACCAGCCCGAGCAGCGCGGTCTGGATCACCTCGGTCTTCTTGAAGGTGATGCCGACCGCGAAATTGCGCTGTTTGAACAGCGCCACGACGCAGATGGTGGCAAAGATCTGGGTCGTGCCGCCGAGCATTGCGAACAGCCAGAACCGCAGGCCCAGATCCGGCATCCCGCGCCCACTCGCCCAAAGATAGATGGCAAGCGCCAGCACGATCACCGGCGCCGAATAGAGAAACCGCGCAAATGTCGCGCCGGTGGCCGAAAGACGCACCGTGCTCAGGGTCTTTTGCAGCATGAAGCGCGCGGTCTGAAAGCTCGCTGCAGCAAGGGTGACAGGGATCCATAAACTCATGGCCGCCCTTCTGCCCGCAAATCACCCCCGCCGCCAGAGCGGATGAGCCACCGGATCCTTGCGGCAAAGCAGAAAGCGGCGGATCACCGCGCCATAGGAGCGATAGACATAGTGCTCGTTGCAGTTCAGATACCGCGCGCGGCCAACCCGATAAAGCTGCGGCAACCGGTACCACGGGGCGGTGGGATGCATGTGATGAACCACGTGCAGGTTATTGTTCAGAAAGAGAAAGGACAACAGCCCCCGATCCTCGACGATGACCGTGCGGGCCCGCGATTGCGCATGCGCACGATGCTCCAGAAAGGTGCGGATCTTCAGCACCCCCAGCGCCCCGTAGCACGCCAGCAGATAAGTCCAAAGCGGCAGCGGTGCGACCGTCACGACCCAAAGCACGGCCAAGGCCCCCGGCAGGTGCAGCGCCCAAGCCTGCCAAACCGCCCGCACCCGGCGCTGCGCCCAATCCCCGGCCATGAACCGCGCCTGCCCAATCGCCGGGCCCAACAGGATGCGCCCCAGCAAGGTGTTGTTCAGCGCATAAAGCCCCCGGCTCCACCGCGATAGCCCGGCCCAGATCACCGGGTCGAGATAGTTCGATTCCGGATCGTCATAGGGATCGGTCAGACGTGCATCGAGGTGATGCGCCAGATGCAGATCGCGAAACCGCCCATAGGGGATCACCAAGGTCAGCGGCAGCGCCATCAGCACCTCGTTCACGACGCGCGCCCGGAACGGATGATCATGCAAGGCCTCGTGGCTCAACGACGAATGCAATACCAGCACCGGCACCAACAGAACCGCCACCAGCCCCGATGGCAGCGGTGCAAAGAGCAGCCCCAGCGCCGAGGCGTAGCAGCCAAGGATCAGCGCAAGGGTCCGCCATTCCGGTGCCGTGGGCCGGTTTGAGCGGGACTCAGACATGGCGGCCCCAGCCGATATTGGCCCAGAGCCGTTCATATCCCACATACATGACCAGACCCACGCCGGTATTGATCAACGCCATTGTGCCGCCGAGTGCCACCGACCCAGTGGCAATCAGCCCCACCACCGCCATCACCGTCAGCCCGATCAGGTTCCAGATCACCGCCTTGACCAAAGATCGCTTGCGCGTTTCCATCCTGCCCTCATGCCCTGTTTCGACCTCAGCTAACGCTGCGCCGCGGCATGTGACCATTCTGAATATGATTAACAATTCTCACAATCTGTGATATTTATCACTTCATGCCGGAAAAAATCGACAAGCGCCTGCGCGCCCTGCAATTCCGTGACCGCCTGAGCCAAGCGATGCGGCACGCTGGCCTGACCCAAAGCGCGCTGGCCCGCGACGTCGGGGTTGACCGCTCCACCATCTCGCAACTTCTGGGCGATGAGGGTGCGCGGTTGCCCAATGCGCATGTTGTGGGGGCCTGCGCCGCCGCGCTCGGGGTCTCGGCCGATTGGCTGCTCAGCCTGTCGGACCGCCCGGAAAGCGCCGCCGATCTGCTTCAGGCCAGTCTCAGCCTGACCGAAGCCGCCCGTGCGCTGGTTGATGAGCGCATCTATGACTGGCACCGCGAGGCGGCGGGCTACAAGATCCGCCATGTGCCGGCCGCGCTTCCCGATATGCTCAAGACGCGAGCGATGCTGGAATGGGAATACGCCCCGCATCTGGGGCGCACCGCCGATCAGGCGATTGGCGCGTCAGAGGATCGGCTGACCTGGATGCGCAGATCGCAATCGGATTATGAAATCGCCCTGCCGCTGTACGAGTTGGAAAACTTTGCCCGCGCCACCGGCTATTACGCGGGTATCCCGGCCGACCTGCGCCGCGACCAGATCGACCGGTTCCTCATACTGTCAGAACAGCTTTATCCGCGCCTGCGCATCTATCTGTTCGATTCCAGACGCCTGTATTCCGCGCCGGTCACGATATTCGGGCCGCTTTTGTGCGTCTTCTATGCGGGCGGGCACTATGTCGCCTTCCGCGACCGGGATCGGATCGAAACCTTTACCAGCCATTTCGACCATCTTGTGCGCGAGGCCACGACAACCGCGCGCGCGCTGCCCGACCATCTGCGCCACCTGCGCGAACAGATCATCTGAGCGCACCTTGCGACGGGGGGGCCTTAGCCCCCCGCCGCACTGTCACAGATGCGGGACACAGCCCGCGTTCCGCCTAAAGCACCTGATCGATCGCGTTTTTCAGCCGCGCCAATGTCGCCGGCACATCATAAAGCTTGTCCAACCCGAACAGCCCCAGCCGGAAGGTTCTGAAATCTTCCGGCTCATCGCATTTCAGCGGCACACCGGCGGCGATCTGAAACCCCAAGTCGGCGAACTTCTTGCCGGACTGAATATCGGGATCCTCGGTATAGCTGACCACAACCCCCGGCGCGCCAAAGCCCTCGGCAGCGACCGAGACCACGCCCTTGTCTTTCAGCATCGCGCGGGTGCCGTTGCCCAACTCCCATTGCGCCGCGCAGAGTTTGTCAAAGCCATAGGCGCGCGTTTCAGCCATCGTATCGCGAAAGGCGCGCAGCGCATCCGTCGGCAGGGTGGCGTGATAGGCGTGGCCGCCGTTTTCATAGGCCTGCATGATCTGCCGCCATTTCTTGAGATCGAGCGCGAAACTGTCGCTTTCGGTCTCGGCCAGCCGTGCCTCGGCACGCTCTGACAACATCACCAGCCCGGCAGAGGGAGAGGCGCTCCAGCCTTTTTGCGGCGCCGAGATCAGCACATCGACCCCGGTCGCGCCCATATCCACCCAAGCGCAGCCCGAGGCGACACAATCGAGCACCATCAGCGCGCCGACCTCATGCGCGGCGCCGGCCAACGCCGTGACATAGTCGTCTGGCAGGATCACACCGGCAGCGGTTTCCACATGCGGGGCAAAGACGATGCCGGGCTTTTGCGCGCGGATGGCGGCAACCACCTCTTCGATCGGGGCCGGGGCAAAGGGCGCGGGCCGGGCGTTGCCGGTCTGGCGTGCCTGCATCACCGTGGCGGTCTCGGTCAGCCCGCCGGTTTCGATGATCTGGGACCAGCGATAGGAGAACCAGCCGTTGCGCACCACCAGCGCCGCTTGCCCACGGGCGAACTGACGCGCCACCGACTCCATCGCATAGGTGCCGCCACCGGGCACCAGCGCAACGCCATGGGCGCCATACACCTCGCGCAGCATCTCAGAGATATCGCGCATCACCTGCTGAAAGGTGGCGGACATGTGATTGAGCGAGCGGTCGGTGAACACGACCGAGAATTCTTCCAACCCTTTGGGGTCAACGGTATCGAGCAGCGCCATGTGCAATCTCCTTGTTTCCTTGCTCATAGCGCGCGGCAGCGCCACGGGCAAAGACAAAGCTGCGCCGTTCAGCCGATCGGGCCCGGTCGCCGCTCTTCGCTCAGCACCACATTGGCCTCGACCTCTCCCGCGCCGGGCAGCGTCATGATGCGACGGCGCAGAACACGTTCGAAATCCGACAGATCCCGCGCCACCACCTGCAACCGGTAATCATAGCGGCCCAACACGTGCTGCACCGTCTGCACCTCGGGGATGGCGGACACCGCACGCTCAAAATTTTCAAGGCTGCCATGCCCCTTGGCGACCAGCTTGATGCCCAGAAACACGGTCACGCCAAAGCCCAGCGCCTCGCGATCAAGATCCAGCCGGCGCCCCTTGATCACCCCCGCCTCGGTCAGCCGTTTCACCCGCCGCCAGGCGACAGACTGGCTGACCCCCGATTGCCGCCCCAGCTCCGCCGCTGTCAGCGTGGCATCCTGTTGCAACGCGCGCAAAAGGGCACGGTCGGTGTCGTCCAGATCAATCACAGCGGTAATGCCTCCACGTCCTTGATGGTCGAGACATGCATCAACGCCTCTACATCTACGATATGCGGCAGGGTCAGAATACGGCCGCGATAGACCTCTTGGTAATGCTGCATGCTGCGCGCCAGCACCGTCAAACGCACATCGACCCGGCCCAGAAAGGTCTGGATCTCGGACACTTCCGGCACCGCGCGGGCGGCGGCGATGAATTCGTCAAAGGCGCGCGACTCGGTCTTGTCGAGACTGACGCGCAACGACACCTCGACCACGTAACCCAGCGCGCGCCAGTCGATCACCGCGCGCTGCCCCTTGAGAACGCCCATGGCCTGCAACCGCTCCAACCGCTTGTAAGCCTTGCTTGCCGCCACACCCGAGGCGCGGGCAAGTTCGGCCACGGATTGCGCCGGATCAGCCTGAAGATGGCGCAACAAGCGCCTGTCTGTGTCATCGAGCATGAATTTCCCGCGATTCACCTGATTGGCGAAACGTTTTCTAACAGAACCTGAAAAGGAATCAAATTCCGTTGCTGATCTTACGTTGAGATAGGGGCATGTTACCCGGGACAAAACACAAACCGGAGAGACGATATGCGCGTATATTATGACCGCGATTGCGACATCAACCTGATCAAGGACAAGAAAGTCGCCATCCTCGGCTATGGCTCTCAAGGCCACGCCCACGCGCTGAACCTGCGCGACTCGGGCGCCAAGAACCTTGTCGTCGCCCTGCGCGAAGGCTCGTCGAGCGCCAAGAAAGCCGAGGCCGAAGGGCTGCAGGTCATGGGCATCGCCGAGGCGGCCGCATGGTGCGACCTGATCATGTTCACCATGCCCGATGAACTGCAGGCCGAAACCTATAAGAAATACGTGCATGACAACCTGAAAGACGGCGCCGCAATCGCCTTTGCCCATGGTTTGAACGTGCATTTTGGTCTGATCGAGCCGAAACCCGGCGTCGACGTGATCATGATGGCCCCCAAAGGCCCCGGCCACACCGTGCGCGGCGAATACACCAAAGGCGGCGGCGTGCCCTGTCTGGTGGCCGTTGATCAGGACGCGTCCGGCAAGGCGCTGGAACTGGGCCTGTCCTATTGCTCGGCCATCGGCGGCGGCCGCTCGGGCATCATCGAAACCAACTTCCGCGAGGAATGCGAAACCGACCTGTTCGGCGAGCAGGCCGTGCTGTGCGGTGGTGTGGTCGAACTGATGCGCATGGGCTTTGAAACCCTTGTCGAGGCGGGCTATGCCCCTGAAATGGCGTACTTTGAGTGCCTGCACGAGATGAAGCTGATCGTCGATCTGATCTATGAAGGCGGCATCGCCAACATGAACTATTCGATCTCGAACACGGCGGAATACGGTGAATACGTCTCCGGCCCGCGGGTGCTGCCCTATGAGGAAACAAAGGCGCGGATGAAAGAGGTTCTGACCGATATTCAGAACGGCAAATTCGTCCGTGACTTCATGCTGGAAAACTCGGTCAGCCAACCGTTCTTCAAGGCGACGCGCCGGATCAACGACGAACACCTCGTCGAGCAGGTCGGCGGCAAACTGCGTGCGATGATGCCTTGGATCACCGCTGGCAAGCTGGTCGACAAAGACAAGAACTAAGCGCCGAAAACCAAGCGGCGCGGGGCAATCTCCGCGTCCTCGCCGCATAGACAGGGGGCCTCGGCATGCAGCCGGGGCCCCTCTCTCGTTTCAGATGCGCTTGAGGCGACAGGCCCCTGAAAACGCATCGGAAATACATGATGATCCGCGCCCAAAGCGGAACCGCTCCGGCCCTGTGTGCGCTGGGGATTACTCTGGTCGAACCTCGGCGCGCGCTACCCCCGCGCGGCCAGCCACAGGCGTTGCGCCTGGACTGTCTCACGCACGTCATGCACGCGCAGGATCTGCACCCCCTGCGCCAGCCCGGCAAGCCCCACGGCGATAGAGCCGGGCGCGCGGGCTTCGGGGCGGGGTTCCTGCCCGATGGTGCCGATGAACTTCTTGCGCGAAACGCCAAGCAAGATGGGGCAGCCAAGCCCGTGAAACAGGGAGAGACCGCGCAGCAGGGTCAGGTTGTGGTCGCGCGTCTTGCCAAAGCCGATGCCGGGATCGGTGACGATGCGGGCACGCGCAATGCCCTGCCGCTCTAACACTGCGATGCGTTCAGCAAGGAAATCGTAAACGTCGAGCAGCACGTTATCGTACTGCGGATCCTGCTGCATGGTTTCCGGGTCGCCCTGCGAATGCATGACGCAGACCGGAACCGCCCGCTCAGCACAAAGCGGCGCAAGATCGGCGTCAAAGGTAAAACCCGCCACGTCGTTCACCAGATCGGCCCCGGCATCGAGCGTGGCGCGCGCGACCGCGGCCTTGCGGGTGTCGATCGAGATCGGGATCGAGCTGTCGCGGCGGATCGCGGCGATCACCGGCGCGGTGCGGGCGATTTCGGCGTCGGCGGGCACCTCGGCGGCACCGGGGCGGGTGGATTCGCCGCCGATATCAAGAATGTCGGCCCCGGCGTCGATCATGGCGTGCGCACCGGCAAGGGCGGCATCGGCGGCGTGATGTTTGCCGCCGTCTGAAAAGCTGTCCGGCGTGGTGTTGAGGATGCCCATGATCGCGGGCCGGTTCATCGGCAATCCAGCCACCGGCGCACGCCGGGCGACCAGCGGTTCGAGATCGTGATCGGGCACCTCCCAAGCCGGAATAACACGCGCGCCCTGCCCGCGCGCCAAGGCCTCGACATGGGTGAACCAAAGCGGGCCGCCAGCCAATGGCAGTGCATCGTCGGGGCGGGCCGCTCCATACTGAACCAAGGGGCGATAATAAAAGGTCATAGGGTTTGCTGCCCGACCGAAGCTGCGCGCAACGGCAGGCCCGAATCCGCAGACGCATCGGCGGGCAATGCGGCCCCGATCACCAGCATCTCTTTGGCGGCAAAACTGGTGGCGAACCATGTCGCCAGTGCCACCCCGTCGCCGGGCTGGGCCGTGGGGCCGTCGACCGCATCGAGCACGATCTTTGACGGCGCCCAAACGCTGATCTGACCATGCTTCATGGCCCAATCAAGCTCGGTCCGGGTTTCGACCACGACACAGCGCGGATCACGGGCGGCCAGAACCCATGCGTTTTGTTCAATCGCCAAAAGGTCGATGCGGCGCTGGGTCATGCGGTGGCCGGTGCGCGGCGTGGGCAGATCAGGCGCCCCGACGCAAAGCACAAGCGGGCAGTCGCCCTGTTCC
The DNA here is from genome assembly GCF_004348975.1 of Antarcticimicrobium sediminis. Lineage (GTDB taxonomy): Bacteria > Pseudomonadota > Alphaproteobacteria > Rhodobacterales > Rhodobacteraceae > Antarcticimicrobium > Antarcticimicrobium sediminis. The sequence goes on from NZ_SMFP01000001.1 coordinate 452,035, forward strand.
AACTGGTCGAGCCAACCGGACAGGTTCTGAGAGGCGACGGCCGCATTGGAGAGATAGACCAGCCGCGGATGCGGGCGGTCATCCTCAACCAGCGGGCCATGCGCGGTCTGGGTGCGGGCACGCACGATCTCGACCCCCAAGGCACCGGGGCCACGATCAAGCTTTTCAACGCGCACAAAGGCCCGGATTGCCTGCGGTTCCAGCAAGATACGCTCGGCAATGCGTTCGGCGAGGGTTTCAAGCAGGTTCAACCGCTCGTCGGCCAGTTCGTGTTCGATCGCCTCGGTCACCCGGTCATAGGACAGGATGCGATCGACATCATCGTCGATCGGCCCGGTGAGCGGCTCGACCTCGACCACGACATTGAAACAGACCCGTTGGGTGGTGCCACGTTCGGCTTGAAACGCGCCAATCTCGACCTCGACCACATGGTCGCGCACCGAGATGCGGTCAAGCGGCCCGCGTGGCGCGGTGGCCGCAGCCCGCTCCGAAGGGTGTGCGAAGGCGAGACGGATTTCGGTGGTCATAAGTTTTAGCCTTTGGTCCGGGGCGGTATCAGCCCGGGGTATAGGCTGTGCGCCGCCTTGTAACAGGCCCGTAGGCGCCGCACCAGACGCGGAAAACGGCGTGCGCTACAGTCAGCCCGTCCCCCGTCCCCCTAGTCGGACGAGGCAGTGCGGACGTTATTGCGATAAAAGATATGGACGCCGATCCGCGTGGTCTTTTCAAAGACCCGGGCCCAACGCGGGTTCACCGCCGTTGTATGGTAATATGTGGCCCCCTTGGTCAGATCTTCGGCGCGCCCATCCATCACCGCGCGCGCAACCTTGGAAACCCGTTCAAACGCCTTGGGTTCAGAGATCACCTCGGCATGGCCGTCGCAGGTATAGGTGAACTGGCACTGATACCGTTTGCCGGTGCCCTGACGGATCACGCCGCAAAGACTGTTGGGAAAACGGGCGCTTTTCACCCGGTTCATGATCACCTCGGCCACCGCGAACTGGCCCTTGACGGTTTCGCCGCGGGCCTCGAAATAAAGCGCCTCGGACAGGCATTCCCAGTTTTCACCACCTTCGGCCTGAGGTTGGCCATCGAGCCAGGACTGGGAGAAGGCAAGCGGCGCTTGCTTGCCCTTGTCGCGTTTCGGGCGCGACACGTTGAGCAGCGATTTCAACCGGCTTCCGGGAACGGCGTCGAGCGTCGATTGCTCGCGCTGGAAAAGGCCCCGAAGGCCGGTGTCGGCCTGCACGGCCAAAGGAGAGAACACCGTGCAAATCACGGCGGCAGCGGTCAGAAGTCTGTTCATCGGAACCCCACAACGCATTGATTGCGCCAAGCCTCCCCACAGCAAGCGCAGTGGGCGACCTAGCCCAAATGGATTGTAAAGTCCAGTTCCGCCCGGAATTCAGGCGTTTTGCGAACCCGTCACCACCCTGACGGCATGGCGGCGGCGCCCGGGGTGGGGCGCGCAACCGCACATGTTAACAGGGGATTAACCGGGATCTGCACCGGTTTTTGCGGCGATGGCAAGCTGCGCCGCGGCCAAACGCGCCACCGGCACCCGGAAGGGCGAGCAGGAGACGTAATCGAACCCGGCTTCGCGGCAAAAGGCGATTGATTCGGGGTTGCCGCCGTGTTCGCCGCAGATCGACACCGTCAACGCCGGATTGGCAGCGCGACCACGTTCGGCGCCGAGCTTCAAAAGTTCCCCCACCCCTTCGATGTCGAGCACATGGAACGGGTCTTCGGGGAAGACGCCCTTGCGTACATAATCGGACATGAACCGCCCGGCATCATCGCGCGACAGGCCATAGGTCATCTGCGTCAGGTCGTTGGTGCCAAAGCTGAGGAAAGAGACATAGGGTGCGATCTCGGCGGCACGCAGCGCGGCGCGCGGGGTTTCGACCATGACGCCAAGCCGAAAGGTGAACTCCTGCCCACGCTCGGAGCGCACGGCGGCGGCGACGGCGTCGATCCGCGCCTTGATCAACTCGACCTCGCGCTTGGCCGAAACCAGCGGGATCATGATCTCGGGCACCACCGGCGCACCAGAGCGGTTGGCCTCCAGCGTCGCCTCGAAAATGGCGCGGGCCTGCATTTCATAGATCTCGGGCACGGTGACCCCAAGGCGCACGCCGCGCAGACCAAGCATGGGGTTGTATTCCGCCATCGCCTCGATCCGGCGGGTCACGTCGGACACCGGCAGATCCAGCGCCTCGGCCAATTCACGCTGGCCAGAGCGGCTGGCAGGCAGAAATTCGTGCAGCGGCGGGTCGAACAGGCGAATGCAGACCGGGCGGCCTTCCATGATGCGGAAAAGCTGAATGAAATCCTCGCGTTGCATCGGCAGCAGTCGCGCCAGCACACCGGCGCGCCCGGCACTGGTATCGGCAAAGATCATCTCGCGCATTACGGTCAGGCGACCGGAGTCGAAAAACATGTGTTCGGTCCGGCACAGCCCGATGCCCTCGGCCTCGAAATTGCGCGCGGTCTGGGCATCGGCGGGGGTGTCGGCGTTGGCGCGCACTCCGATATCGCGCGCCGCATCGGCCCAAGCCATCAGCGTCTGGAACGCATCGTCGAGCGTTGCTTCCAACATCGCCGGTTCACCGGCCAGCACCTGACCAGAGCTGCCGTCAATGGTGATGATATCGCCCTCACGCAGCACCCGTCCGTCGGGCGCTTTGAGGATCTTATCGCGGGTGTTGAAGCCAAGCTCGGACGCGCCGACGATACAGGGCAGGCCCAGCCCGCGCCCGATCACGGCGGCGTGGCTGGTCATGCCGCCCTTTTCGGTCAGAACCCCGACCGAGGCATGCATGCCGCGCACATCTTCCGGCGCGGTTTCGCGGCGCACCAGAATACAGGATTCTCGCCGGGCGGCGCTGGCCTGCGCGGCGGTGGCCGAGAACACGATGCGCCCGGTGGCGGCGCCCGGGCTGGCGCCAATGCCATTGGCCAGCACATCGCGGGCCGCGTCCGGGGCAACCTGACGGTGCAGCAGTTCGTTCAGCGAATTCGCCTCGATGCGCATCACCGCCTCTTGCCGGGAAATGATACCATCCTCGGCCAGGCGCACCGCGATACGCACCGCCGCGCGTGAGCTGCGCGGCACCCGCACCCCGTCAAGGATATGCACCGCGCCGTCCTGAATGACGAATTCCACCTGCATCTCTTCGCGCAGTTTGCAGCGCATCAAGGCAGCGTCGCGTTTAAGCGCCTCGAACGCCTCCGGGGCAAGTTCTTCCAGCGAGGCGCCGCGCGGGTCTTTCTCCAGATAGAGCGCGGCAGCCCCGGCCCCCAGCGCGTCGCGCCCCTGACTTTGGCTCAGATAGCGGCCAGTGATCTGTTGCAACCCGGTGATCGGATCGATCAGTTGCAACACGCCCGAGCCGCATTCCCGCTGTCCCAGCCCCGGGATCATCTCTTGCACCACAAGGCCAAGCCCGGCATCGGCCGGCGCGCCCTTGGCCTGACGCAACAGGCGGGCCGATGTCCCCTCCCACGCGCGGGCCATGGAGCGCAACACGCCGCTGAGCTGGTCGGTGCGCGACTGCGGGAACGGCTCGTCAGCCTCGTCCTCATAGGTGCGCAGCATGCGTTGCAGGCCCTTGGGGCCCTCGTCCTGATCAAAGCCAAACAGGTCGGGATCAAGCCGCGCAACATGGGTGGCATAGCCCTGCACGAAGCGGGAATAGAGCACGGCGGCGGCCTTGGGCCCAAGGCTTTCGGACAGTTTTGCGTATTGCGCGTCGTTCATGCCGATATTCAGCACCGCGCCGGGACCGCCCCAATCGGGATCCTCGGACGAGGGGCGTACGCAAAGCAGCGCGCCGACGTCGAACTGTTCATTCACCGCGTCGATATCCGGCATCTGCCCCGCCGCGATGCGTTTGACCGCCGTGAACGAGAGCGAAATGGTGCGCGGCACTGGCAGGTTGAGCCGCACCAGACGTTGCAGGCATTTGGCCCGCCCCCCATGGGTGGCGGCGTCAATCGGCGCATCGGGGGCGACGAGGGTGGTGAGGGGATCATTCTGCACTGCGGCACCTATCGCTATGCCCGCAGCATAGGCCCGCGCGCGGCGCGCGCAAGGGAAAGTGGTCAGCAGCGGCGTCGGCGCAGCATGATGGGGCCATGCGGGTGGACGCGTCGGCTTTGTCCCCTGCCCGTTTTTATCCGGGGTGCTTGTCCGGTGTCGGGCGCGGCTGCACGCCGCACTGTGCGGGCGGCAGCAGCGGCAAGAACGCGCCCCGAATGGGGCGCGGCCTTCGGCGAGGATATTTTTGGTGAAAGGAAAAGCCGGTGGGGAGAGATGGAAGGCGGCGGGAAAGGCGCGGGCGGGGTAAGGTTGGAACCGGCCCCCGCCCCTGCGGCTTAGCCCGCGATCCGGGTCAGATCAGCCACCTTTCCGCAGGTGGTGCAAATCTGGTGCAACAGGTTCAGACGATTGCGGCGCAGGGTTTCATTGTCGGAATTGACCTGCACCTCGTCAAAGAAGGCGTCGATCGGACCGCGCAAAGCGGCCATCGCGGCCATTGCCTCGGGGAAATCCTCGGAGTCGAGCGCGGGGGCAATTTGGGTCTGGGCGGCGTCGAGCGCTGCAAACAGGGCGCGTTCGCTGTCGGATTCGGCGAATTTGGCATCGGCCCCGAAGGAATATTCGACCCCGTCCTTTTCCTCGGCCTGGGTCAGGATGTTGTTGGCGCGCTTGAAGCCCTGGATCAGGTTTTCGCCATCCTCGGTCTGCAGCACCGCGCCCAGGGCGGTGGCACGTTTGACCAATTGATTCAGGTCGTCATGCCCCGGCATGGCGATACAGGCATCGATCACGTCGTGGCGGATGCCCTGATCGCGCAGATAGACCTTGAGCCGATCATGCAGGAACGCCATCAAGTCGGTCGAAAGATCGGGGACATGGTCTTTCAGCTTCAAAAAGGCAGTGGCTGGCAAGCCACCGACCTTTTCCTTAACCGTCAGAAAAGCAGCTCCAAAAACGCCGTGATTGGCTATTTCGCCAAGTAGCTGAGAAACATCTTCATTCGGAAGGGCATCATCTATTTGCCCTTGGACCCGGACCAACTGGCTGTCGATATAGCGGTCAAGCGGCAGGCGCAGATCATTGGTCAACACCAGCCGGATCACACCCAGCGCGGCGCGGCGCAGCGCAAAGGGGTCTTTGGAGCCGGTGGGTTTCTCGTCGATGGCCCAGAAGCCGGTCAGCGTGTCGAGCTTGTCGGCCAGCGCCACGGCGACCGAAAGCGGCGCGGTGGGCACATCGTCCGACGGGCCGAGCGGCGAGTAATGCTCTTCTGCCACGGCAGCGATCTGGTCGGACAGGCCGGCGGCGGCGATGTAATAGCGGCCCATGACGCCCTGAAGTTCGGGGAATTCATAGACCATTTCCGACGACAGATCCGCCTTGGCAAGCTCGGCCGCCTGTTGGGCATCGCTTTGATCGGCGCCCACGGCGGGGGCCAGATCGCGGGCCAGCGCGGCGATGCGGCGAATACGCTCGCCCTGGCTACCGAGTTGGTTGTGGAAGGTCACGTTTTCCAGCGACCCGGTCCAGACGGCGAGATCGGATGTCGCCACCCGCAGATCGTTTTCCCAGAAGAACTTGGCATCCGAAAGCCGCGCCGCCAGCACCTTTTGATTACCCGCAAGGATGGTGGCGCCGTGATCGGCGGTCTCGCGGTTGGCGACGGTGACGAATTTGACGATGCGACCGGATTTCGGATCGCGCACCGAAAAGAATTTCTGATGCTCTTTCATCGAGGTTTGCAGCACCTCGGGCGGCAGGTCGAGGAAATCCTCGCCAATCTCGCCCATCAAGACCACGGGGCATTCGACCAGACCGGCGACCTCGGCCAAAAGCCCCTTGTCCTCGACCACCTCCAGACCGGCGGCAAAGGCGCGGTTGGTGGCGTCGGCCCAGATGTGATCGGCGCGCTCGACCGATGACAGGGTCACATGGGCGCGTTTGAGCCGGGCGGCGTAATCGTCGAACGAGGTGACCGAAAACCGCCCCGGTGCCATGAAGCGGTGGCCCTCGGTGCTGTCACCGGCGATGATGCCGTCAATATCCAGTGGCACAACCTGCGCCCCGGCTTCATCGCTCAGGATGCACAGGATCGAATGCAGCGGGCGCACCCAGCGCAGGGTGCCGGTGCCCCAGCGCATGGATTTGGGCCAGGGGAAATTGCGAATGGTTGCCTCAAGCACCTCGGCCACGATCTCGGCAGCCGGGCGGCCGGGCTTTTCGATGCTGGCGAAATAGACCGCGCCCTTGGGGGTGTCGCGTTCTTCCAGCTGATCGCGGGTCAGGCCGGCCCCCCGCAGGAAGCCTTCGATCGCCTTGTCGGGCGCGCCGACCTTGGGGCCTTTGCGCTCTTCGCGCAGGGTGGGCGACTCGGCCAGCAGCCCCTCAAGCGTCAGCGTCAGGCGGCGCGGCGTCGAGAAGGCGGCGGCTCCGGCATAGGTCAGCCCGGCCTCGACCAGGCCATCGGTCATCCGCTTTTTCAGATCCTCGGCGGCGCGCGCCTGCATACGGGCCGGGATTTCCTCGGAAAACAGTTCGATCAGAAGGTCAGGCATGGGATGTCCTCGGGTATTCGGGAGAGGCGGTCGGTCAGCGGATACAAGCGTCGGGTCACAAATGGCAAGAGCGGGCTCATCCCCCTGCCCCCGTCGACCCCGGCTGCGGTCGCGATGGGCATTCTTCCCCCACCGGGGTTCCATCATAGTTCTTGTCACCGCAATCGTTCAGCTCATGCCAGGCCCAGCCGTGGCCGTCAGAGCTGATGCCGACAACGCGGTCGACGCCATAGTCGATATTCTTGCGCGACAGGAACACGCGGATGGTTCCCGCCTCGATCCCCGCGCCGATCGCCTTGGCGTCAAAACAGTCGAACCAGCCGGGCGCGACGCGCGGCTCGCCGCCCTGACGCTCAACATAGGTGGCAGCGAGGGTATCGGCGCTCAGATCTGTGGTGAAACAGGCGCGATAGCGGATCGGAGAGCTGTTCGCGTCGATGGCCTGAAAATCGGTATAGGCGATGGGTTCCGAGACATCACTGTTGCGGGCGACAAGCTGCACGTCTTGGCCGGGCGTCGGGATGACACGGTCATAATAGCCATACATCTGGAGATAATAGATCGCGCCGCCCGCCACGAGGGCGATGAGCAGGATCAGGGAGGCGACAAGTTTACCGTTCATGATATCCCTCCAGCCCGGCGCGCCACCTGCGGAAAACGGCGGGCGGACAGAACGCAGGCGGAAAGGCGGTGCGGCACAGCCAGTCCATGATCCCTGTCGCGACCGACCTGAGCGCGGGTCATGCCGCCACGTACCCGCCGGCCTCGGTCTGGACAAAGGCATCGGCACATTTCTTGGCCAGGGCTCGGACCCGACCGATATAGGCCTGCCGTTCGGTGACAGAGATCACGCCGCGCGCGTCCAGCAGGTTGAACAGGTGGCTGGCCTTGATGCACTGATCATAGGCGGGATGCGCCATGATGATCCGTTTGCCGGTCTTGGGGTCGATCTGCGGATGCGACAGGATCGACTCGCATTCGGCCTCGGCATCCTCAAAATGGCGCAGCAACATATCGGTCTCGGCGACGTCAAAGTTGAAGCGGCTGTATTCCTGCTCGGTCTGGCGGAACACGTCACCATATTTCAGCGCGATCGGCGATTGCGGGTCGTTATAGGGCATGTCCATCACGTGATCGATGCCCAGCACATACATCGCCAGACGCTCCAGCCCATAGGTCAGCTCGCCCGAGACCGGCCTGCAGTCATGGCCGCCGACCTGCTGGAAATAGGTGAACTGCGACACTTCCATACCATCGCACCAGACCTCCCAGCCCAGCCCCCAGGCGCCCAGCGTCGGGCTTTCCCAGTCGTCTTCGACAAAGCGGATGTCGTGCAGGTCCATGTCGATGCCGATGGCTTCGAGACTGCCAAGATACAGCGCCTGCAGATCCGGCGGGCTGGGTTTGATCAGCACCTGAAACTGGTAATAATGCTGCAACCGGTTGGGGTTTTCGCCATAGCGCCCGTCGGTGGGGCGGCGCGACGGCTGCACATAGGCCGCCGCCCAGAATTTCGACCCCAGCGCGCGCAGGGTGGTGGCGGGGTGAAAGGTGCCGGCGCCAACCTCCATGTCATAGGGCTGCAACACGGCGCAGCCTTTGGCCGCCCAATAGGTCTGCAAGCGCAGGATGATCTCCTGAAAGGAGCGCGGGGGCGTTGGTTTTTCTGTCATGGGGCCGCTCTTTCCTGTACCGTGCAAGGCGCGCCTTTCCTATGCCGCCTACAGACAGGGGTCAACGCGCAACAGGGGGAATTCGGTGGCTTTTAGACCATGGTCAACGGGTTGAATTCCTGATTATCTGCTTTTGATATTCGTATTTGACCCAGCAAGAGAGCGATAATGCCCAGACTGTTTGCCGCGTTCGTGATTTTTGTCTTTGGGCTGCTGCGCCCTGCCCTCGCGCAGGAGGTCGCCTGGGTTCAGGTCGAGGCCCATCCAAGCCTGCTTACCGCGCAAGAGCGCGCCAGCCAGTTCGCTGGCCGTCTCGCCGATGTCAACGGCTTTGCCTTGGGCGGCGGTTGGTACGGCATCGCGCTGGGGCCCTATACGCGCCCCGACGCGGAACGGGTGCTGCGGGTCTATCGCCTGCAGGGCCAGATCCCGCAGGACAGCTATGTGGTGGACTCCGGGGCGTTCGGCCAACAATTCTGGCCGGTGGGCGATAATGCGCAGCTCACCGCCCCGGTTCCCCAGACACCGTTGGCCCAGACCGACCCCGCCTCTGAATCTACTGCGGCTTCCGTGCTCCCCCCACAGCCCGCCGCGATCCCGGATGAGACTCTGGCCGAGGCACGGCGTGGCGAGCGGGCGCTTGACGCCGACGGACGGCGCGCGTTGCAGGTGGCGTTGAAGGCGGCCGGGTTCTATGCCTCGTCGATCGACGGCTCCTTTGGGCGCGGCACACGGGCGGCAATGTCGGACTGGCAGGCGGCGCGCGGACACGAGCCCACGGGCGTGTTGACCACCCGCCAGCGCCAGTCGCTGATGGACGAATACAATGCGCCGCTGATCAGCGTCGGCATGCGCGCCCATACCGACCGCCGGGCCGGGATCACGATGCAATTGCCGATGGGGGTGGTGAAATTCTCGCATTATGAATCGCCCTTTGCCCATTATGACGCCGCCGACGATCTCGGCGTGCGGGTGCTGCTGATCAGCCAACCCGGCGATCAGGCCACACTCTATGGCCTGTACGACATCATGCAGACGCTGGAGATCGTCCCGCTTGAGGGGCCGCGGTCGCGCGATGGCAACAGCTTTACCCTCGAAGGGCGCGGCAAGGGGGTTGTCTCTTATTCCGAGGCCAAGCTGACCGCAGGACGCATCAAGGGCTTTACCCTGATCTGGCCGGCGGGTGACGAGGATCGCCGCAGCCGTGTGCTGGCGCAGATGCAGGCCAGTTTCGAGCCGACCGAAGGCGTGCTTGATCCCGGTGCCGGGGCCGATGCGCCGCAGAACGTTGACCTGATTTCCGGCTTGACTGTACGCAAACCCAAGCGGTCGCGCTCGGGCTTTTACATTGACGCCTCGGGGCTGGTTCTGACCACGTCAGAGGCGGTCGAGGGCTGCAGCCGGATCACGCTGGACCACGACTATCCCGCGCAGGTCGCCGCGCTCGACGCCGCCCACGGGCTGGCGCTGCTGCGTCCCGAACAGGCCTTGGCACCGATGACGGTGGCACGGTTGCGCAGCGGCGAGCCGCGGTTGCAATCGGAGGTGGCGGTCTCGGGCTATTCTTATGGCGGGCTGCTGGGCGCACCGACGCTGACCTTCGGCACGGTGGCCGACCTCAAGGGGCTGGCCGGCGAGCCGGAGCTGACGCGACTGGCACTGGCACCGCTGCCGGGGGACGCTGGCGGGCCGGTGTTCGACACTGCCGGCGGTGTGGTCGGTCTGCTGTTGCCGCCGATGAACGACAGCCAGCGACTGCCCGAGGATGTCAGCTTTGCCGCCGATACCGGCGTCATCCGCGCGATGCTGAGCGCGGCCGGGCTGGAGATCGGCACCGAGATGCCCGCCTCGACGCCGCTGCCGCCGGACGATCTGAGCAAGCTGGCGCTCGGCATGACCGTTCTGGTGGGCTGCTGGGACTAAACCTCAGCCCCTGAGATTAAGGCACACGCCCGGGCGGGATTGATCCCTGCCCGGGCGTTTTCATGTGCCCCCCCTTTCCACGACCCGGCTCCTGCGTCTTTTCTGACCGAAATATCCCGGGAGAGCCGCCGCTGCGGGGAATGGTCGGCAGAGCCCCCTTTCCCCTGCGCGGCAAGCTGCTAGATTGGCCGCAACCATCGATAGGGAAATCCATGCCCCGCTACGAATACAAGGTCATCCCGGCCCCGGCAAAAGGACGCAAGGCCAAGGGCGTGAGAACGCCTGAGGCGCGATTTTCGCTGGCGATCGAGACCACGCTCAACGACATGGGCGCCGACGGGTGGGAATATCTGCGCGCCGAATTGCTGCCCAGCGACGAGCGCAGCGGGCTGACCGGATCGACCGTGAACTGGCGCAACGTGCTGGTGTTCCGCCGCCTGAAGGACGGCGCGAGCGAGGCGTTTCAACCCCGGCTGATGGAGGCACCCGATCTCACAGCCCCCGATCCAGTGGCCCCAGATCCCATCACGCCAGATCTCAAAACACTTGCCGCTGCAGGGATTGCCGCCGCAGCAGACCCCGCCTTCCCGACACCGGACCCCACCGCACTGGACCGCACGGCACTGGCACCGCCAGAGCCCGGCGCACCAGCGATCTGGCCGGTGACTCCGGGCGAGCCACCGCTGCACGCCGAGACGGATATGGACGAGACCGAGGATAACGGGGTGGAGGACAACGGGGTGGAGGACACCGCAGAAGGCGCCGGTCTTGGGGCCGCCCTGAAAGCGCGGGCCCGAAAAGCCCGCGCAGCCTTCGACGCGAGTGCCGACAAACCCGGTAGCGCCACGGACGACAAGACCGAAAACAGCGATGATACGGATGCGGGCAGCGGACGCGCCTGAGCGCGCCGCGCCGCGACACTCAACGACGATCCCCTAGGTTAGACGATCCCTAGACTAGTCGTCGATCTCAAGCGCTAGCGCGTGGATGCGGCCGATCAACTCGGCCCCCAATGCCGCATGCACCGCGCGATGCCGCGCGAGTCGGCTTTTCCCGGCAAAACCAGCGGCGCGGATCACTACGCGAAAGTGGCTTTCACCACCGTCGCGATATCCCGCATGGCCACGATGACTTTCGCTTTCGTCGATCACCTCCAGCGCGTATGGCTCAAAGGCCGCCCGCAGCCGGGTTTCAATTTCTGTTTTTACGCCCATTTCTGTACTTACGCCCATTTTCCGCTCATACGGCAAAAAATTTGCCGATCCCTCTTCTATCTGCCGCCACTTAGATTAAACTCTGGCGTCCGAGTCCAGAACGCCCCCTCGAAAAGGAGCAGCGCATGTCAAAACCGGATCCTTTTGGCTTCGATATGTCAGTATCAAATTCCAAGAAACGCAACCCACGCGGGAGGCGAAGTGTATCTGGCGCGTCGGAGACCTCGACCCGGACCTGCGACCATGACGGCTGTCAGGAGCCGGGCAAGTTCCGCGCGCCCAAGGCGCCGGACGTGCTGGATGACTATCTTTGGTTCTGCCAGCAGCATGTGCGCGAATATAACCAGAAGTGGAACTTTTTCGAAGGCACCACCGAGGCCGAGATCAACGCGCAGGCCACCAAGGACAAGGTGTGGGAACGCGCCACACGGCCGATGGGCGATCCGGAAACCCGCGCCTGGGCGCGACTGGGGATCGAGGATGCGCATCAGGTGCTAGGTGCGAATGCCACCCGCAACCCCGGCAAGGGCGGCACGATCAACCGTCGCCTGCCACCGACCGAACGGCGCGCGGTCGAAATTCTCGAGGCCAAGGACAACTGGACCAAGACCGAGGTGCGCCGCGCCTACAAGAAGCTGATCAAGGTGCTGCACCCGGATATGAACGGCGGCGACCGCAGCCAGGAAGAGCAGTTGCAAGAGGTGGTCTGGGCGTGGGATCAACTCAAGGAAAGCCGCAACTTCAAGAATTAAGGCCTGCGAACCGGCGGTACGCCCGCGTCAGGCCGGTCTGAACACAAGGCTCACGCCGTTGATACAGTGGCGTTTGCCTGTGGGCGCCGGGCCGTCGTCAAAGACATGGCCCAGGTGGCTGCCGCAGCGGCGACAATGGCATTCGGTGCGCGCCATAAACAGCAGCTTGCGGTCGGTTCTGGTGCCAATTGCGTCCGGCAGGCTTTCGAAAAAACTGGGCCAGCCGGTGCCGCTGTCAAACTTGTGATCCGAGGAATACAGCGGCAGGTCGCAGCCCCGGCAGTGATAAATTCCTGCACCGTATTGCTTGTCGAGCGGCGAGGAATAGGCGCGCTCGGTCGCCTCTTGCCGCATTACAGCATATTGCAGATCCGTGAGCATGGCACGCCATTCGGCCTCGGTCCGGGTGATCTCGAAGCTCTCTTCGGCAGCGGCGGTTCGGGCGGCCAGCATGGAGAAGATTCCAGCGGCGGCGGTCAGAAACGTTCGACGGTGCATGACATCCTCTTTCGGTCAGGGCGGGAAACCTGCCCGCATCATAGCAGCATCATAGCAGAACGCGGCGGTCCGGTCCCCACGATCTGCGGCCATAGCGGGATACGCAACTGCGACAGAGCGCCAAGATCGCAGCCCCCAATGGCGGGCGATCCGGCGTCTGTTGTGCGGCTGTTGCGCGTCTGTGGCACAGATCCGCGCACGCGGCGCCGTGACGCGGGGTTTCTGCGCCGCGCGCCTTCCCCTTGCCTCTGGCGACGATATGTTGCACCAGAGGGCGGAACACGAGCAGGGATCAAGGACTGGCAGATGGCTGACGGCGCGACGAACCAAAACGCAAAGCCCACCGAAACCATTTCGGTGCGCGATGTGTTCGGCATTGACACGAACATGACGGTAAAGGGCTTTGCCGAGGCAACGGATCGCGTGCCTGAGATCGACACCACCTATAAATTCGATCCAGACACCACGCTGGCAATTTTGGCGGGCTTTTCCCATAATCGCCGGGTGATGATCCAAGGCTATCACGGCACGGGTAAATCGACCCATATCGAACAAGTGGCGGCGCGGCTGAACTGGCCTGCGGTTCGGGTCAACCTCGACAGCCATATCAGCCGGATCGACCTGATCGGCAAGGACGCGATCAAACTGCGCGACGGCAAGCAAGTGACCGAGTTTCACGAGGGCATCCTGCCTTGGGCGCTGCGCAACCCGGTTGCGATCGTGTTCGACGAATACGACGCCGGCCGCGCCGATGTGATGTTCGTGATCCAGCGTGTGCTGGAGCATGACGGCAAGCTGACCCTGTTGGATCAGAACGAAATCATCACGCCGAACCCCTATTTCCGCCTGTTCGCGACCGCCAACACGGTGGGTCTGGGTGACACCACGGGCCTGTATCACGGGGTCCAGCAGATCAACCAAGCCCAGATGGACCGCTGGTCGCTGGTGGCAACGTTGAACTATCTCAGCCATGACGCGGAAACCATGATCGTGCTGGGCAAGGCGCCGCATTTCAACTCGGAAAAGGGTCGCAAGACCGTTGGTCAGATGGTCACGGTGGCCGATCTGACCCGCACCGCCTTCATGAACGGCGATCTCTCCACGGTGATGAGCCCGCGGACGGTGATCAACTGGGCTTGGAACACCGAGATTTTCCACGATGTGGGCTATGCGTTCCGGCTGACGTTCCTGAACAAATGCGACGAGTTGGAGCGCCAGACAGTGGCCGAGTTCTATCAGCGCTGTTTCGACGAAGAACTGCCGGAAAGCGCGGCAAGCGCCGCACTGGTCTAGGGCAACCGGGGCTTTCGGGCCCTGCCCCATTCGAACGACAACAGGGCGTGGATCGGCAACGGTCCGCGCCCTTGCTTCGTCCAAGGAGTGGCGCAAGCGCGAATTACCGCCTGCCGCGACGCTGTGGTGCCCGACCGAAAGGCTCTGTTTCACCGGCCCCTATGGTCAAGGCGCGGGAATGGCTCTAGGTTGCGCGGGTATACAAAAGACCGGACCAGACCCCGCATGAGCAAACCCACCGACAACCCCGCCGATCCGTTCAAGAAGGCGCTGGCCGAAGCCACCAAGGTGATGGCGAACGACCCCGAGTTGACCGTAAGCTATTCGGTCGATCCCGCCGGGCTGTCGGGCGACTCGATGCGGCTGCCGCAGGTCAGCCGCCGCATGACCCGCGACGAGGTGCTGCTGGCACGCGGCACCGCAGACGCGCTGGCTCTGCACCGTAAGTATCACGACGAAGGTGTGCACGCCCGCTATGCCCCACCGGGGGATATGGCGCGCGATCTGTACGAGGCGATGGAGACTGCCCGCTGCGAGGCGATGGGCGCGCGCGACATGCCCGGCACCGCCAGCAATATCGACGCCAAGATCGGCAACGAGGCGATGCGGCGTGGCTTTGACAGCATGACCGAGGCCTCGGAGGCCCCCTTGCCCGCCGCCGCCGGCTTCCTGATCCGGCATCTGGCAACCGGGCGCGACATGCCAGCGGGCGCGCAGAACGTGATGGAGCTGTGGCGCGGTTTCATCGAACAACAGGCCGGCGGAACGCTGGAGGATCTGCAGGACAGACTGTCCGATCAATCGGATTTTGCCCGCTTTGCCCGCCAGATCATCTCCGATTTAGGCTATGCCGACCAATTGGGGGAAGACCCCGACCAACAAGATCAGGATCAGGAGGATCAGGCCGAGGAAGACGCCGACGAGCAGCCCGATCCCGACAGCACCGGTGACGACGATCAGGACGAGCAGTCGGCCGAGGCCGATCCCGAGCAATCGCAAGACGAACAGCAAGACCAGGCGCAGGTCAGCATGGACGAAAACGCCGAAGACGAGATGGGCGATGAGGCCGAGCTGCCGGAAGGCGACGCGCCGCAAGACCCGCCGCCACCGCCGGCCGCGTCGGACGCCGACCCCAACTACCGGGTCTATCTTGCCGCCCACGACGAAGAAATCGCCGCCGAGGATCTGGCCGAACCCGCCGAGCTCGAGCGGTTGCGCGCCTATCTCGATCAGCAGCTTGACCCGCTGAAAGGCGCGGTCGGGCGGCTGGCCAACAAGCTGCAGCGGCGTTTGCAGGCGCAGCAGAGCCGGTCGTGGGAATTCGACCTTGAGGAAGGCACGCTGGATGCCGGGCGGTTGGCCCGCGTGGTGGCCAACCCGACCACGCCGCTCAGCTTCAAGCGCGAGAAGGATACCGAGTTTCGCGACACCGTGGTGACGCTGCTGCTGGACAATTCCGGCTCCATGCGGGGGCGGCCGATCTCGATCGCGGCGATCTGCGCCGATGTGCTGGCACGCACGCTGGAACGTTGTGACGTGAAGGTGGAAATCCTTGGCTTTACCACCCGCGCCTGGAAGGGCGGACAGGCGCGCGAGGCTTGGCTGAATGCAGGCCGACCACAGCAGCCCGGACGGCTGAATGACCTGCGCCACATCATCTACAAAAGCGCGGATGCGCCGTGGCGCCGGGTGCGCGACAACCTCGGCCTGATGATGAAAGAAGGGCTGCTGAAGGAAAACATCGACGGCGAGGCGCTGGAATGGGCGCATCGGCGGATGGCGGCGCGGCGCGAGCAACGCAAGATCCTGATGGTGATCTCGGACGGTGCGCCGGTGGATGATTCCACGCTCAGTGTGAACCCGGCGAACTATCTTGAAAAGCACCTGCGCGATGTGATCGCGATGGTCGAGAAACGCAAGATGGTCGAACTGTTGGCGATCGGCATCGGCCATGACGTGACGCGCTATTATGACCGCGCGGTAACGATCACCGATGTGGATCAGCTCGCCGGGGCGATGACCGAGCAACTTGCGGCGCTGTTTGATTCCGATCCCCGTGCACGGGCACGGATCATGGGGATCAGAAAAGCGAGCTGACCCCGCACCGGGGCGCGGGCGTCAGCCTGCGCCTCCGGCGGGAGCAGTCAGAGGAAAGTCCGGAAATATCCGTTTTTAATCAATTGGTTGGCTTATTTTAGCTCTAGCGTGTAGCACATGTGTGTTACATATTCGGCCCAATAACCACGGCTTGTTCGCCGCATCAGGGGGCCTGAAATGGGCACATATTTTCACCTTTGCCGCCGCAGACATGTTGCCAACTGGCGACGCCAGTTTCCAGAGATATCCCCCCATAAAAACGGCACGCTCCAACTGTCTTTGCGCACCCACACAGCGTTTGCGGCGCACGGCCGATCTTCTAAGCCGTCGACAGGATCGCAGAGCGGCGGCTCTTATGCTGTTCTCGAGTGTCCCCTCCCTGCGAACGGCACGCGCGCGCCCTTTGTTGGATTATTTGTTCGTTGTCGTGTTCTTGATGCGCCAGACCACACGTGAGTTGGCGCCTGCAGCAAACCCGGCGCGGTTCAGCAGACGGTCGATGGTCGCGACATATCCGGACATGGTGGTTCTCAGCTATTTTGCATCGCCTGGAATGATCGCCTGGAATGACGGCGGGGTTTAGGCTGCCGAAGGGATGCCCCGGGGCGCGGATCAGGGCTGGCGGCCGGAGCCGTTTCGATCCGAGGCGTTTCAGCCCGAAGCGTTGCGCTCCAGAATCCACCGGATAGATGTGAAACGCCATGCTGACATAGATCAATGTGACGCCAGATGTCGGCACCTAAGCTCGAAGGTTCGAGAGCGACCGATCTGGCCATCCAAAGGACCCCAAGCGTATGCCAGAGCAAGACGAGATCACCGCCGTGCCCCTGTCCACTAGCGGCATCGTGCATGCCGTCCGTGGTGCCGTCGTGGATGTCGTCTTTGCCGATCTCCCCCTGCCCCCGATCAATTCTGCGCTCGTGGCGGAATGGGACCGGCCGACGGATCTCATTCTCGAAGTCCACAGCCATCTCGATCAGTCCACGGTGCGTGCGGTGGCATTCCAATCGACGGCCGGCCTTGCCCGTGGCGTATCGGTGCATGCCACCGGAGAGCCGGTCACAATACCTGTGGGCCAAGCCGTCCTTGGGCGGCTTCTGGATGTGGTGGGCAATCCGCAGGACAACGGGCCAGCGCTGCCAGATGATATTCCGCGACGCTCGATCCATGCGCTGCCGCCGCTTCTGAAATCTCAAAGCAGCGCCACCGAGATATTCGAAACGGGGATCAAGATAATCGACCTGCTGACACCCTTGGCGCAGGGCGGCAAGGCCGCGATGTTCGGCGGTGCCGGCGTTGGAAAGACCGTTCTGGTGATGGAGCTGATCCGCGCCATGGTGGAGAAATACGAGGGTATCTCGGTCTTTGCGGGCATCGGCGAGAGGTCGCGCGAAGGGCACGAATTGCTGACCGAAATGCAAGGTTCGGGCGTTCTGGAACGCACCGTGCTGGTGTACGGCCAAATGAACGAACCACCCGGAGCGCGCTGGCGCGCGCCGCTGACCGCGCTGACGATCTCGGAATACTTTCGCGACCAGAAACACCGGAACGTGCTTTTGCTGATGGATAACGTCTTCCGCTTCGTGCAGGCGGGGGCCGAGGTCTCGAGTCTTTTGGGCCGCCTGCCCTCGCGCGTGGGCTACCAACCGACGCTGGCGAGTGAGGTTGCAGGTCTGCAGGAACGGATTGCTTCAGTGGCGGGCTCTGCCGTGACCGCCATTCAGGCCGTCTACGTCCCGGCCGACGATTTCACCGACCCCGCCGTAACCACGATTTCCGGCCATATGGATTGCGTCATCAAGCTGTCGCGCGCGCAGGCGTCCGAAGGGTTCTATCCGGCGATCGACCCTTTGGGCTCGTCTTCCATCCTGCTTGATCCGCAGGTTGTCGGCGACGCCCACTATCAGACCGCCGAGGCTGTCCGTCAGGCGCTGGCGCGGTTCCACGAGCTGAGCGATATCATTTCACTGTTGGGGGTCGAGGAACTTGGCACCGCCGACCGCTTGATCGTGAAGCGCGCCCGGCGGTTGCAGCGGTTCCTGACCCAGCCGTTCATGGTGACAGAGGCCTTTACCGGCATGCCGGGTGCCAGCGTCCCGCTTGCCGAGACCTTGTCGGGGTGCCGGGCCATATTGGACGGCGTGACCGACGACTGGTCCGAAAGCTCTCTCTACATGGTTGGCACACTGGAAGACGCGAAAAAGAAAGAAGCCGCCGCAAAATCCGCCGAGGACGCGGCATGAGGCTGCGGATCGTAACCCCCCTGTCCGTCGTGGTGGACGAGGAGGCCGACAGCCTGCGGGCCGAAGACGCAAGCGGCAGCTTCGGCATCTGGCCCGGCCATGCCCCGTTCCTGACCGCGCTCACCGTGTCCATCCTCAGCTGGAAAAAAGCCGGGGTCGAACGGTTCTGCGCCCTGCGCGGCGGAGTTCTGACCGTGACTGGCGGCAGCACCGTCGCCGTCGCCACCCGCGCGGCGGTGGCGGGTGACGACCTTGCAACGCTGGACGCGCAGGTCCTGGCCCGGTTCAAGGCCGACGACGACGCGGAACGGGTTGAACATGTCGAAACGATGCGCCTGCAATTGCATGCCATCCGCCGGATGATCAGCCGGTTGCAACCGGGTGCAGGACAGGGCCGATGACCAAAGATCACCCGGAGACCCCCGAAACAGATCCGCTGGTCGAGGAAATCCGCCGGCACCGCGCGCAACGCGACCGCTGGCTGCGCGAGGGGGACATGTCGGTCGGCCGCCGTCTGGCACAGATCGGTGTGCTGGGCTGGATCTTTGTGGTGCCAACGCTCGCAGGTCTATTCTTCGGGCGCTGGCTTGACGAGCGGTTTGATGCCGGCATCTTCTGGAGCGCGCCGCTGATGCTACTCGGGCTCTGCCTTGGTGGCTGGACCGCGTGGAAATGGATGAACGCACGATGATCGACCTGCACACTGTCCCGCTGTTTCTGATCTTGCCCGTCTGTTTTGCGGGCGGGATCGTCCTGGGGGTCGTCCATTTTCGCGCCCTGCGCGCAACCGCCGACCTTCTCGTCCGGGGCGAGCGTCCGTTTCTTGGTCTGGCGCTGACCTTGGGCCGATTCATCTTTCTTGGTGTGGGGCTTTATGTCGCCGTGCTGGCGGGCGGTCTTGCTTTGATTGTGGCGTTGGCGGGGATCCTCTGTGCAAAGGCTTGGATGCTGCGACGAGTACAGGCGGGTAACACATGAATTCCCCTCTCGAGTCGAACGTTCTGTTCCTGCTGGGACCGGTTCCGATCACGCAAGCGATCGTCACGACATGGGCGATCATGGTGGTTCTGGTGCTTGGGGCGTTCCTGCTGACCCGGCGTCTCGATCTCAGACCGAGCAGGCGGCAGGCCGCGCTGGAATTGCTGGTCGCCACGCTCGACGCCCAGATAACCGAGACGACCGGCGCTTCGCCGAAACCCTATCGCGGGTTCATCGGAACGCTGTTCCTGTTCGTATTGATTGCGAACTGGTCCTCGCTTCTGCCCGGAATCGAACCGCCGACCGCGCGTCTGGAAACCGATGCGGCCTTGGCCTTGCTGGTGTTTCTGTCGGTGATCTGGTTCGGCATACGCGCCGGGGGTGTGGGCGGCTGGCTGAAATCCTTTGCCGCGCCCAATCCGGTGATGATCCCGTTGAACATGCTGGAAAGCGTGACGCGTGTCTTTTCCATGTTCGTCCGCCTCTTCGGCAACGTGATGAGCGGGGTGTTCGTCATTGGCATCGTCGCGTCGCTGGCGGGCCTTCTGGTGCCGGTCCCGCTTATGGCGCTCGATCTTCTGACCGGTCTGGTTCAAGCCTATATCTTCGCGGTGCTGGCATTGGCGTTCATCACCGCCACCGTCGAGGACGGCCAGACAAAAGCGCCCGAAACTGCCCCAGCGCCCAAAACCGCCCTCGCCCCCTCCCCAACGAACAAGGATACCTGATGGATTACGCTGCAATTGTCAGCATCTTCTGTGCTGCCCTCGCCGTCTCCTTCGGCGCCCTCGGCCCTGCCCTGGCCGAAGGTCGTTCCATCGCCGCTGCGATGGACGCCATCGCCCGGCAGCCAGAGGCCGCGAATACCATCTCGCGGACGCTGTTTGTCGGTCTCGCAATGATCGAAACGACAGCCATCTACTGTCTGGTGATCGCGCTCTTGCTGCTCTTCGCCAACCCGCTGCTGGGATGACGGTATGACGCTCGACGTGTGGGGACTGGGCCTTCAGGCCGTCAACGTCCTGATTCTTGTATGGCTTCTCGGTCGTGTCTTCTGGCGACCCGTCGCCGGTGCCATCGCCCGGCGCCAAGACGTGGCGCAGGCCATGCTGGACGAAGGCAAAACCGCGCAGGCAAAGGCAAATGCCGCGCTGCATGACGTGACCACAACCCGCGCCGGCATGGTGCAGGAACGCGAGGACATCCTTGCCGAGGCCCGTGCGACGGCGGAGGCGGCCAGAAAGGTCGCGCTCGCCGAAGCGCAGGCAAAGGCCGACGCCCTTATGGAAGCCGCCAAGACCTCTATCGCGCGCGAGACCGAGACCGCGCGCAAGGAAAACGCGGCGCGCGCCTCCGAGCTTTCGATCGACATCGCCGCCAAGCTTCTCGATCAGCTGGCGACACCTCTGGTGCAGGCTGCGTTCCTTGCCCAACTCGTCAAGGCGATCACGGGCATGTCCGCGTCCGACCGCGCGGCGCTGGTCAATACCACGTCCGACCTGACCCTCGTCGTGGCAACGGATCTAGCGGATGCGGAGAAGGCCCGGATCGAACGCGAGGTCGCCGAAGCCTTGGGCGGGGCGCCCCAACTGCAGTTCGTCACCGAACCCGACCTGATCGCCGGGCTCGAATTGCGCAGTGCGCATTTCGTGCTGAAGAACAGTTGGCGCGCAGACCTCGAGCGGATTCTGAAGGAGCTGAAGGATGCCGCCTGACCCGTCGGATTGGTTCACCACCGCACGACACACGGTGCAGGGCGCCACGTTGGGTCCGCGCGCCGAGCAACGCGGCCGCGTCGAGGAGATCGGGGACGGTGTGGCGCTGGTCTCGGGGTTGCGCGACGTTCGCCTTGACGAGGTTCTGCGGTTCGAGGGCGGCCAGTTCGGATTCGCCCGGGTTCTTGACCCGGATCTGATTGGCTGCGTGTTTATCGACGCCGGAACCCAGGTCGAGGCGGGCGATGCCGTCTTCGACACCGGCGAGGTGGTGAGCGTTCCCGTCGGCGAAGCGCTGCTCGGGCGGATCGTGGACCCGCTGGGCCGACCGCTCGACGGCAAGGGCGTGATCGAGACCAAGGAGCGCTGGCCGATCGAGCGCCCGGCGCCCTCGATCATCGAACGCGACCTTGTGACCGAACCGGTGCAAACCGGAATGGTTGTTATGGACACCCTGTTCGCGCTTGGTCGCGGCCAGCGCGAACTGATCGTGGGCGACCATTCCACCGGCAAGACGACACTGGCCATCGACGCCATGATCGCGCAGGCGCACAGCGACATGATCTGCGTCTATGTTGCCGTGGGGCAAAAGACATCGAGCGTGCGCCGCGCCATCGACGCCTTGCAGACCCATGGAAACTTTGAGCGCTGCATCGTGATGGTCGCAGGCTCTGCCTCGGCGCCGGGCCTGCAATGGATCGCCCCCTATGCGGGGGCCACGATGGCGGAATATTTCCGCGACAAGGGGCAACACGCCCTCTTGGTGATCGACGATCTGTCCAAACACGCCGCCACCCACCGTGAAATCGCGCTTTTGACCCGACAATCCCCCGGGCGCGAAGCCTATCCGGGGGATGTCTTTTATATCCATGCCCGCCTGCTGGAACGGGCGGCGAAACTGTCCAAGGCGCGGGGCGGCGGGTCTTTGACCGCCTTGCCGATTGCCGAAACCGATGCGGGGAACCTGTCGGCCTATATCCCGACCAACCTGATCTCGATCACCGATGGCCAGATCGTGCTGAATGCGGATCTGTTCCATCAAGGGCAGAAACCGGCGGTCGATGTCGGGCTGAGCGTCAGCCGCGTCGGCGGCAAGACGCAGGCGCCCATGCTGCGCGACGCTGCGGGCACGCTGCGGCTCGATTATGCGCAGTTTCTGGAGCTCGAGGTTTTCACCCGATTCGGCGGCATGCCGGAGGGCCGGGTTCGCGAGCAGCTCAAACGGGGGGAACGGATCCGGGCGATCCTGCGTCAGCCGCAGAATGCGCCGCTTCGCCTCGCCGATGAGGTGGCGCTTTTGCTGGCCGTCCAAACGGGGCTGCTGGACCCCCTGCCGCTCGATGCTGTGGCTGCCTTTCGCGCCGGGCTGCCGTCTGTGCTCGACCGGGACGCCGCCAAGGCCCTCAGCGCCATTGCCGAGACCGGAAAACTGGAGGACGAGGCGCGGGACGCCGTGATGGCCGCGATCACCCGCCTTGCCGCCTCGCTCGGCGTCAAAGACCCCGCGACATGACCGAACGTCTTGCCGATGTCAGCGCCCGGATCGACGGCATTCGCCAGTTGGGGGCCGTGGTGAACGCGATGAAGGGCATCGCCGCCGCCCGCGCCCGCACCGCCCGCGCCGAGATCGAAGCGATCGACAGCTATACCGCGACCATTGCCGCCGCCATGTCCAGCGTGCTTGGCCCTGCGGGCCTCACATCCCCGACCGACCCCACCGGGGGCCAAGCCGACGCGCGCACCGGCCTGCTGGTGTTCTGTGCCGAACAGGGCTTTGCCGGGGCCTTCAGCGAACGCGTGCTGGACAGCATTGACGACGATCTATCGGCCACCAGCCTGTTTCTGGTCGGCACCCGTGGCCTGTCCATCGCAACGGCGCGCGGGCTCGCTCCGGTCTGGTCCGCGCCGATGTCCTCGCATACGCCCGGCATTCCGAAACTGGCCGACGGGGTTGCCAAAGCGATCTTCCGCGCGCTCGACGAGGGCCGTTTCGAGCGCATGGATATGATCCATGCCGGGTGGGAGGCCGGGCAATCCCAAATCGTCCGCACGGTTCTGTTGCCAATCGACCTGTCAGACCTGCCACCGCCCGAGGCGACACGCCCATTGACCCAGCTGTCCACCGATGCGCTGATCAACAGCCTAAGCGGGGATTACCTCCATGCGCAGGTCTGCAAGGCAGCACTGCATGCCTTTGCCGCCGAGAACGAAGCGCGCATGGAAGCCATGTCCGCAGCAAGCAGCCAGATCACGCGCGAACTCGCAGAGTTCGAGGCGACGCTGCGTCGGGTGCGGCAGGAGGCGATCACCGCCGAGATCATCGAACTGGGGACCGGCGCCGCCACCGCGCGCGACGCAAGGTAACGCGGCGCGTGGAGCCTACAGTGCAGCGAGCGTGCGGCGACGGGTCGCGGACCGTTCCTATGGCCGCCGGCAGGCCCACCGCTCCAAGACCGCGAGCGGGACCTTCAGATGCGTGCCTGCCTCATGCTCCCCCCAACCTTTCGGCACCGCAGACATCTCGAACACGTTTCTCTCAGACCTCGACACCGGCCTTCGCCGTGGTATGTTCTGCTGCGGAGGCCCGTATGATATTTCGTATCCTGTTTCTTATCCTTTCCTTTGCGCTGACCGGACCGGCAGCCGCCGCCCCTTCCGGTGGCTATGGCGGCGGCGGCGCTGGTGGTGGCGGTGGTGACGGATCGGTGGGCGGGATCTCTGGCCGGGTCACCAAATCGGTGATGCACAGCCTGAACAACGGCTTCAACAGCTGCCAACGGTTCAAAACGGTCTATCGTTTCGATTGCTACCGGCAGGTCTATATGCGGGCAGCCAACCAAATGGCCGGGATACCCGCCTATCGTCCCGCCAGACTGGCGCTGGAAGGGGTCAAAGACACGCTGGATCAAATCGTTGCCCGCCATGCCGATCCGACCGCTTCGCGCAGCCACCAGGGGTTTCAGAGCTACCGCGCCATCACCCCCGAAGCGGTGCCCGCGGCCAAACGCGACCTGACCCGTGCGCTGGAAGAGGCCGAGACAACGCTGTTGCGCTCTGCCGGGCAGAGCAACAGCCACTTCACGTCGATCGCCCAAGCGGTGCATTCCAACAAGGTGCTGTTGCGCTCGGCGTTGTTGGAGATGTTCGGGCCGGTTCTGGCGTTGCTAGACTAACGCCTCCTCTTGCATTCGCCGCGATTCTCGGCGATTTATCGGGGCGTTGGGGCCGTAGCTCAGTTGGGAGAGCGCGTCGTTCGCAATGACGAGGTCAGGGGTTCGATTCCCCTCGGCTCCACCAAATCATCAAGTTAACAAGATGAATTTAGGTGTTTAGTCCCGGCATTTGGTGGATCGGATTTAGGATGAATCGATCTGGCTCTGAAGTCCAGATCTTGCAGATGTATTCGTAAGGCGTGAGCCCGTTGAGGGTCTTGAGTCTGCGGGCGAAGTTGTAGGCTGCCATGAAGTCGGTGAGGTGCGTGCGCAACTGGTCGTGGTTTTCGTAATGGAAGCGTTTGACGGTCGCCTCCTTGATCGTCCGGTTCATCCGCTCGACCTGACCATTCGCCCAGTTCAGCATGGCCTGTCAGGGACTAGATGAAGCCAAAAATGGCTGCTGCCCAATATGAAGCGCTCGCCCGAAACAAGGCTCTTCACCGCCAATCCAACACATACCAGCAGCGATGCCCTCCGCATCACCCAGACCGCGAAGAGATACGGACATAAAGTATTTTGTTTCAAATGGTTGCACTATTCCACCCTACGCCTCCGGCGGGAGTATTTTCACCAAGAAGAAGGTGTGACGCACGCGCCCTCTGGTGATCACGATGCAGCGGGCGGCAGAGCGGCAAGACAAGGGCCGTGTTGGGGCGAATGCCCCCTGCCCTTGCCTCCGATCCGGTCAGGCCTCATGATCCGCGCCGCAGGTTTATATTCGACAGGAGACCCCATGTTCCAGACATTCGACGTGACCGCGCGCCCCGAGCAGGGGCCACCGCGGCTGGCATTGCTGCGCGCGGAACTGGAAGCCGAGGGGCTGGATGGTTTTCTTGTGCCGCGGGCGGACGCGCATCAGGGCGAGTATGTCTCTGACCATGACGCGCGACTGGCTTGGTTGAGCGGGTTCACCGGCTCTGCCGGGTTCTGTGCCGCGCTGCGCGATGTGGCGGGCGTTTTCATCGACGGACGCTATCGCACACAGGTCAAGGCGCAGGTGGCCGCCGCGTTCACCCCGGTGCCTTGGCCCGAGATCCAGCTTGCCGATTGGCTGGTAGAGCAATTACCGCAGGGCGGGCGCGTCGGCTATGATCCATGGTTGCACACGGTGGCCGAGATCGAACGGAGCAGCGCCGCGCTGGACGGCACCGGCATCGAGATGGTGCGCAGCGACAATCTGGTGGACCGGATCTGGTCCGACCAGCCGCCGGTGCCGATGCAACCGGTGAAGCCGCATCCGATTGAATTCGCGGGTGAAACCGCCGCCTCGAAATGCGCGCGCCTGGCCGCAGATCTGCGCAAGGCCGGGCACCGGGCGGCGGCGATCACCCTGCCGGATTCGATCATGTGGCTGTTGAACATCCGCGGCTCTGATATTCCGCGTAACCCGGTGGCGCATGGGTTTGCCCTTTTGCATGACGATGGGCGGGTCGAGCTGTTCATGGCTGCCGCCAAGTTGAAGGATCTGGGCGATCATCTGGGGGAGGCCGTCACCGTGGCCGAGCCCGATGCCTTTCTTGTCCGGCTGGCAGAGCTAGAGGGGCCGGTGCGGCTGGACAAAAGCACCGCGCCGCAGCGTCTGGCCGATGTGTTGGGCGCACGCGCGGCCTATGGGGCCGAACCCTGTGCCCTGCCCAAGGCGCGCAAGAACGCCGCCGAAATCAAGGGCGCGGCAGAGGCGCATCTGCGCGACGGGGCGGCGATGGTCGACCTGCTGTGCTGGCTTGACGCGCAGGCCCCGGGCAGCGTCAGCGAGATTGACGTGGTGACGCGGCTGGAAGACTGCCGCCGCCGCGACAACGCGCTGCGCGATATCAGTTTCGACACCATCGCCGGGACCGGACCCAATGGTGCGATCATGCACTATCGGGTAAGCGAAGAGACCGACAGCCGGTTGGAGGCGGGGCAAATGCTGGTGCTGGACAGCGGCGGTCAGTATCTGGACGGCACCACCGACATCACCCGCACCATCGGGATCGGTGCGGTCGGCGACGAGGAATGCGCCGCCTTTACCCGCGTGTTGCAGGGCATGATCGCGATGTCGCGTCTGCGCTGGCCCCAAGGGCTTGCCGGGCAGCATATCGAGGCAATCGGGCGGCAACCGCTTTGGCTGGCCGGGCAGGATTTCAACCACGGGCTCGGCCATGGCGTTGGCGCCTATCTGAGCGTGCATGAAGGACCGCAGCGGCTAAGCCGGATCAGCGACGTGCCGCTTGAGCCGGGGATGATTCTGTCGAACGAGCCCGGCTATTACCGCGAGGGGGCCTTTGGCATCCGCATCGAAAACCTGATCGTGGTAGAGCCCGCCCCCGCCCTGCCCGGCGGCGATAGCGAGCGCGCGATGCTGCGCTGGCGCACATTGACCTTTGCGCCGATTGACCGGCGGCTGATCGTGACCGAAATGCTAAGTACTGACGAGCGCGCCTGGATTGATGCCTATCACGCTGAAGTCGCCGAAAAGATCGGGCCTCGGGTCGGCGATACGACGCGGGACTGGCTCCGGGCGGCGACCGCACCGCTTTGACGTACCGTCAAACGGGCAGCAGCGTCGCAGTCGCCCCAAATACGTGACTGCAATGACACTGGCGTGTTACAAAGCGCGGCCAAGCAAAGAGACGAACGAGAATGTACGGGAAGGACGAGAGATGGCAAAGCATATCAAAATTCGCAAAGTACCGGGGTTGTGGACGGTCCGCTCTGGTGGGGCGGTGCTGGGAGAGACGACCAACGCGCTGGAACTGAGCGAGGGCGATTTGCCGCCGGTGATCTATTTCCCGCGCGGGGATGTCGCGATGGCCTTTCTTGACCGCACCGACAAGGTGACGCATTGCCCGCACAAGGGGGATGCCAACTACTATTCCATCGTCAATAAATCCTCGGTCGCAGAGAATGCGGTCTGGACCTATGAAACCCCGCTCGACGCGGTGGCGGAGATCAAGGATTATTTGGCCTTCTACACCTCTGAAAGCGTCAAGGTGGAACAGATCTGAACGCCCCATTGGTGGAGGACGCCGAAACGAAAAAACGCCCCGGTCCATGAACGGCCGGGGCGTTTTTCTATTCTCATATGCCCGGCGTACCGGGCGCAGCGGGCCAGATTAGGCGGCCAGATCAGGCGGAGGGCAAAAGCCAGTCCGAACTGGCCTCAAGCTCGGCCACGGTGACATCATCCAGAAGCACAACCGCATCGCCGTCATAGGACAACACCGTGCCCGTCCCACTTGCGGCCAGCGACACATTGGCGGCCAGATCTGCGGCGCTATAGCCGCTGCCGTCCGTCGCCATCAGCGTCAGGGTTTCGCCCGCCGCCAAGTCGAAATCCGCGATTTCTGCCCCGTCATAGAGGTCGGATTTTACCATGATGAACGTGTCGGTCCCAGCACCGCCGAACAGGAGATCGTCGTAATCGCCGACCAGGGTGTCGTCACCGGCGCCGCCTCTGGTCACATCGGCCCCCATGTCGGCCCCGCCGGCCGAGAGCAGCTCTTCGCCCAGGGAATCGGCGCGGGCGCCGCCGCGCAGCACATCATCGCCCAGGCCACCATCCAGCGTGTCCTTGCCCTTGCCGCCGCGCAGAACATCATCGCCAGCCCCGCCCGACAGCGTATCGGCCCCGACATTGCCCCAGATCATGTCGTTGCCATCGTCGCCATAAAGGCGGTCGGCCCCAAGCCGGCCATAGATTTCATCCGCATCGGCGCCGCCGCGAATGATGTCATCCCCGGCATTGCCCACGATCCGGTCCACGCCCGCACCGCCAGACAGGACATCATTGCCATCATCGCCCCAGATCAGGTCGTCGCCATCGCCGCCGCCGATCTCGTCATCGCCGAACCCGCCATACAGCACGTCGTTGCCGTCATGGCCCCAGATCGTGTCATTGCCATAGCCGCCCTCGGCGTAATCGTCACCGGGCCCGGCCGAGAGGGTGTCGGCGCCCAGATGGCCACGCAGCTCGTCATTGCCGCCAGCGCCATTGAGGAAATCGTCGCCATTGCCGCCGCGCAGGCTGTCATCGCCGCCATAGCCGCGGATTTCGTCGTCGCCATCCCCGCCGTTGATGGCATCGTCGCCACCGGTTCCGATCAACCGATCATCGCCGCTGGTTCCGGTCAGCACGATGGAAGCGCCACCATTGATTGCGGTGAACAATTGGAAATCGGGGTAGAGGGTGAAATCGGATGCAGCCATGGAAACATCTCCCAACAAATGGTGCGGCACAGAGAGCAGCAGCGTTAATGATATATTAACAACTTATTTACTATTTCTGACCGTCCGTACAGGGGATTAGTGTACTTCATTGAAAACAATGATTTAATTTTAGTAATTCAACACCATATCGGGATAATCGACACGGAGCCGCCCGATTGTTTCCGGTTTATCAGGAATGCTCTTCGGCGGCCGTGGCCGCGAGGGCGCGATTATAGGCCTTGAGCGCATCGACCTGATACAGCGCGCCAAGAATCTCTGGCGGAGCCTCATCGGTGCCACGCAGAATGACCGGCACGAAGTCGACCTCGGCACGGTCAAAGATCGGCATCGCGGCCTCCAGCGTGGCGCTGGCTTCGATACACAGGCCCTGTGCGACCATCTCGCGGCAGGGCCCCTCTTCGGCACAGCGCGGGTCGGTCACCGGGCGCATCACCGCACCGGCCCGCAGCATCGCCAGCAGATAGGCCTGCGGCCCGGCGGCCAGATGGATGCCGCGCCGCTCCAACTGGGTCAGGAAAAAGGACCGATCCACCAGCCGCGAGGCCAGCGCGGTGGACAGGCTGACCGAGGCCATCACCGCGATGCCGATCTGCCAGTCGCCGGTCAATTCGAACACGATCATCGTGGTCGAGATCGGCGCCCCCAGAACGGCGGCGGCCACCGCCCCCATTCCGGCAAAGGCATACAGCGTCGACGTGCCTGACACGTCCGGCAACACCCCGGTTGCGACCAAACCGAACGCCAACCCCGAAAGCGCGCCGACCATCAGCGAGGGCGAAAACACCCCGCCCCCCATGCGCCCGCCAAAGGTGATCGCCACCGCCAGCGCCTTGACCAGTGCGAACACGATCGCCTCGCGCAGCGGAAACGCCCCGGACAGCGCGAGGCTGGTGGTTTCATATCCGACGCCAATGATATGGGGAAAGAAGATCGCCAGCCCCCCCAGCATCGCACCGGACACCCCCGGGCGCAGCCAGCGCGGCAGGTGCAGCCAGCCTTGCAATTGGCTGCCGACATCCTCGGCAAGGAAAATCCCACGCATCAGCAGCACCGCGATCAGCCCGCTGAGCAGACCAAGGATCAGGAAGGCAGGCAGTTCGACATAAAATTGCAACGATCCGGGCGTGGTCAGCACGAATTCGGTCACATCCCCGTATTCCATCCGGCTGATCACCGTGCCCGCGATCGAGGCAATGACGATGGGGGCAAAGGCATGCACCGCAAAATGGCGCAGCACCACCTCCAACGCGAACAGGGCACCGGCGATCGGGGCGTTGAAACTGGCCGAAACGGCAGCGGCGACGGCGCAGCCCAGCAGGTCGCGCCCGGTGATGCCATCGGCGTGGATGCGGTTGCTGATCCAGGTCGACATCACCCCGGCCATATGCACCACCGGCCCTTCGCGCCCGGACGAGCCACCAGAGCCAAGCGTGATCAGCGACGCAGCAATCGAGGCAAACCCCGCGCGTTTCTCCACCCGCCCGTTGCCCATCGCCGCGCCCTCGATCACATCGGCCACCGCGCGCACCCGCCCGTCCGGGGTGAACAGATGCAAAATCACCCCCACGACCAGCCCACCCGCCACCGGGATCAGCAAGATCCAGTACCACGGCAAATGTTCGGCATAGCTGTGCAGACGCTGCACGTCCTCGGTGCCATAGAGCCACGCCTGAAGCGCATCGATTCCCATGCGGAACCCAAGCGCACCGAATCCGGCGGCGATGCCGATGACCAGCGCGATGAACCAGAACTGGATCTGACTGGGACCACGATAGCGCAGAATATGCCAGCCGTCGCGAAACGCCCGGACGGCCAGGTCAAATTGCTGTGCGAGAATCGGGCGGCGGGGATCGGCCATTGGCTATCCGTTGCTTGCGTCGCCCCTGTTTAGGGCAATGCGCGCGCGGCGGAAAGATGCCTGCGGCTCCGCCTCACCCCCGGCGCTGTGGAAAACTGGAAATTTCCGCATCAAGGCGCAGATTTAGCCGCTGGAGCTGGCATAACACTTGAATTTGCAATCTCCGCGCCGCCCGGACCCGCCGCAGCGTCCTGCAGCGTGCTGCACTATTCTCTAGGGCGCGGGGCCGGATCAGGCTGCTGTGTCAGGCGCTCAACAAGGCGCGCGCGGCGGCGCGGGCTTCTTCCGTGATGGTGTCGCCGGCGACCATGCGGGCGATCTCGTCCACCCGGTCTTTTGGGGCAAGTGGCGTCACGGTTGACAGGGTCACGCCATCGCTGATCCGTTTTTCCACCCGCCAGTGATGCGCGCCTTGGGCCGCAACCTGCGGCGAATGGGTCACCACAAGAACCTGCCCGTTCGCGGCCAGCGCGGCCAACCGTCGGCCCACCGCATCCGCCGTCGCGCCCCCGACGCCGCGGTCAATCTCGTCAAAGATCATGGTCACGCCGCTGTCCACTCCGGTCAGACAGACCTTGAGCGCCAACAGAAACCGGCTGAGTTCGCCGCCAGAGGCGATCTTGTTCAGCGGCCCGGCCGGTGCGCCAGGGTTGGTCGCAACGGTAAAGGCCACGGTGTCGACCCCATCGGGGCCCGGCTCGGCACGCGACATCCGGGTCTCGAACACCGCGCGCTCCATCTTCAGCGGCGCCAGTTCGGCCATCACCGCCGTGTCCAGCCGCACCGCCGCCTCGGCCCGCGCCGCGCTCAGCGCTTCGGCGGCGGCGTCATAGGCGGCTTGCGCCTGCGCCAGCGCAGCGCGCTGGTCCTCCAGATCACTCTCACCCGCGTCGAGCGCGGCCAGTCGCGCATGCAACGTGTCAGAAAACCCGGCCAGTTCGTCGGGCTGAACCCCATGTTTGCGCGCCTGCGCCCGGATCGCGAACAGCCGCTCTTCAATCTGTTCCAACTCCGCCGGGCTGAACTCCAGCCCCGAAAGGCTGCGCTCTATGCCGTCCTGCGCCTCGCCCAGTTCGACCATGGCGCGCCCCAGCGCGGCGATCGGCGCCTCCAAGGTCTTGTCCGCGTCCTGCACCACGCCTTCGAGCCAGCGCAACGCCTCGCCCATCGCGCCCTCGGCCCCCTGCCCGCCCAACAGCGCAAAGGCGCGGGCCACATCATCGCGGATACGTTCGGCCCCCTGCATGCGGCGGCGGGTGATATCCAGATCGCCATCCTCGCCGGGCTGTGGGGCAAGGCTGTCAAGCTCGGCCACCGAATGACGCAGGAAATCTTCTTCCTCGCGCACCGCATCCAGCGCCGCCTGGGTTTCGTTCACCGCCTTTTTCGCCGCCTGCAAGGTGCGCCAACTTGCGCGCAACCCGGCCACATCGAGCCCGCCGAAGGCATCCAGCAAAAGGCGATGGCCGCGCGGGTTCAGCAGGCCGCGATCATCCTGTTGGCCATGCAGTTCGACCAGCGAATCGGACAGCTGGCGCAGCACCTCGCCGGAACAGCGTCGGTCGTTGACCCATGCGGTCTTGCGCCCGTCCACGGTATTGATCCGCCGCATCACCAGTTCATCCGCGTCAGGAAGTCCGGCCTCCTGCAGCACGTGATGCGCGGGGTGGTCTGGCGGCAGATCGAACACCGCCACCACCTCGCCCTGGGCGGCGCCCTGACGGACCAATTCGGCCCGGCCACGCCAGCC
Organism: Antarcticimicrobium sediminis; assembly: GCF_004348975.1. Classification (GTDB taxonomy): domain Bacteria; phylum Pseudomonadota; class Alphaproteobacteria; order Rhodobacterales; family Rhodobacteraceae; genus Antarcticimicrobium; species Antarcticimicrobium sediminis. The sequence goes on from NZ_SMFP01000001.1 coordinate 484,053, forward strand.
CAGCACAAACCCCAGCGAGTCGAGCAGGATCGATTTGCCTGCGCCCGTCTCACCCGTCAGCACGTTAAGACCCGGCTGGAAGCTCAGCTCCAGCCGGTCAATGATCAGCATGTCATGGATATCAAGCGAGCGCAGCATAGCCCCGGCCCCAGTTCCCGTCAGACAGCACCCGGATCAGAGCCATTTCCCCTGAACCGATTGGCGGTAAATCTGGCTGAGCCAGTTGTTGCCGATGCTCCGGGCCTTTAGCCCCCGCGCGGTCAACAGCTTGTAGCTGTCCTCGTACCAAACGGAGCCCTGATAGTTATAGCCCAGAATCGCCCCGGCGGTCTGTGCCTCTTCGATCAGCCCCAGCGACAGATAGGCTTCGACCAGACGGTGCAGCGCCTCGGCGGTATGGGTGGTGGTCTGGAAATCCTCGACCACGACGCGGAACCGGTTGACCGAAGCCGCATACTGCTTGTGCCGAAGGTAATAGCGACCGACCTCCATCTCCTTCGCCGCAAGGTGGTCAAAGGCGAGGTCGAATTTCAGCATCGCGGGCGTGGCATATTCGCTGTCGGGATACACCTCGATCACCGTGCGCAGCGCCTGCAACGCCTGAAACGTCAGCCCTTGGTCGCGGCCGACCTCGTCGATCTGGTCATAATAGCTCAACGCCAGAAGATACTGCGCATAAGCCGCTTCTTCGTCGGTCGGATAAAAGTCGATATAGCGCTGCGCGGCGGCACGGCTTTCGGGGTAATCCTGTCCCTTGTGATAGGAAAACGCCTGCATGATCAACGCGCGCTTGGCCCATGAGGAATAGGGATAAAGCCGCTCAATCTCAGAGAAATACCACCCGGCATCGCCGGTGCGCCCGCGCGTCAGCTCGAATTCGCCACGCTCATAAATCTGCTCGGGGCCGAACCCTTCCAGGTTCTGAGACTTGTCCACCGGCCCACCGCCGCACGAGGCCAGAACGGCCATCAGAATGAATGCCCCGATGACTTTTGCCCCAGACCTGACGCCGATCATACTTGCCAATCCTCATCGCCTTGCAAGGCGGTCCAGCTGTTCGGGCCGCCTGTTCGGGGCTCGGTCTAGCACATTAATTTCCGGTGCAAAACGCCTTAAACGCGCCTAGGTGTCAGGCTTTGTCAGAGCGGATCACAGGTTCAGGCGACCTCGGGAATCTCGCCCCACACCAAACCCTTGCCGGGCAGGCGTGCAGTGGTCTGATCATCGCACAGAACCGCCCGCACCGCGTCGGGCGCGCTGAACAGTTCGCGCAGCAGTGCATTGGTCAGGGTGTGGCCCGCGCGCTCGCCCACGTAATGGCCCAGGATCGGGCCGCCAGCCAGCGCCAGATCCCCCAGCGCATCCAGCATCTTGTGACGAACCGCCTCGTCCGCGTGACGCAGACCGCCCGGGGTCAGGATGGTATTGCCATCGACCACCACCGCATTTTCCAGCGTCCCGCCAAGGCCAAGACCATGTTCATGCATATGCTCCACGTCGGCACGTCGGCAGAAGGTACGGCTGTCGCACAGTTCACGCGCGAAGGTTCCGTTACCCATGTCGAGCGTTTTGCTTTGTCGGCCAATGGCGGCGTCAGCGAAATCAATATGAAACTCGATCTCCAGCCGGTCGGCGGGGCGCAGCGAGGCCCGCGCGCCGTCCCGCTCGACCGTGATCGGCCGCAGCACCTGATAGGCCAGAATTGGCGTCATCTGGCCGCGCACACCGCGCGCCATTATGCCACGCACAAAGGGAGCGGCAGAACCATCGAGAATGGGAATCTCGGGGCCGTCAATTTCGATCAGAGCATTATGGACACCACAGCCCGCCAGCGCCGCCATCACATGTTCGACGGTCGAGACCGCCACGCCAGCGGCATTGATCAATCGTGTGCAAAGCGGCGTCTGTTCCGCAGCCGAGTACAAAGCCGGGATCAGCGCATCGCCCAAGGCAATGTCGGTCCGTTTGAACCAGATGCCATACCCAGCCGCAGCCGGACGGATTACCATGGTTGCCGGAGCCCCTGAGTGCAAACCGACCCCTTTGAAGGTCACCGATGTTCTGAGCGTATGTTGCAAAGTCGGCCTCTTACTGTGGCGTCCGGCGATCCCAAGCGCTGGTGCATCTGAAGTAGTCGCCCACTCCGTTTGGCTCAACTCAATCTTTGTAACTGAATGAAACATCATTGAAACATTTAGGCAAAAGCCCGCTTAACTCGATCTAACACCCTGTTATATAACGAAAAAAGCCACCCATCCGGGTGGCTTTCTCGAACAAAAGTTCAACGTGTTCAGTTGGCTTGGCGGCGCAGGAACGCGGGAATTTCAATCCGTTCCTGATCTGGATCCGGCGCGGCTGCAGGTTGCGCCGACCCTTCGGACCGCTGCATCTGCGGTTGTTGGCGCGCCGGTTGCGCGGCAGCACCTGCCCCCCCTGACATGGGGGTGTCACCGGCATGGCCCGTCATCCGGTCAATCAGCCGGTTGAAGCCAAAGCGGCCTTTTTCCTGCGGCGCGGGGGCCGCTGCCTGATGCAGACCCTGCTGCGGCGTGCGCGGTGCATTGCGGGCGGCAGCATGCAGCCGGGCCAAGGCCTCGGGCGACGGGGTGCCCGGCGCCGGAGCTCTGGGCGCAATGTAATTTTCGGCGCCGTCCTCTTCGATGTCCGAGCGCGGATCAAAGACCGGTTCCGCCGGGCGATAGGCCGGCGGCGGCAAGCCGTCATCCTGTTGCGCGACATCTTCGGCGTAGCCGTTATCCTGATACGCGGTCTCCTGCGCAACGGTCTCATCCAGCCCCTCAAACAGGTTGGGTTCATGCGCTTGCTCGGCCGCAACGGGGTCCGTCGCCTGCGCCGGTTCCTCGATCACGGAGTCAGCAACAAGCGGAGTGTCGAGTTCCAGCGGCGCTTGCGGCTCGCGGCTTTCTTCGGCCGAAACCCGCTTTTTCAGCGGTTGCGACAGCGGGCGACGCGCGACGGGAATGTCGCTGTGCACCTCGGTGACATCGATGCCGGTCGCAACAACGCTGACCCGCATTCTGCCTTCCATCGCGGTATCGAGTGTCGAGCCGACGATGATATTCGCCTCCGGGTCCACTTCTTCGCGGATCCGGTTGGCGGCCTCGTCCAGTTCGAACAGGGTCAAGTCATGGCTGCCGGTGATATTGATCAGCACGCCCTTGGCGCCTCGCAGGCTGATTTCGTCCAACAGCGGGTTGGCGATCGCCTTTTCGGCGGCCTGAACCGCGCGATCTTCGCCCTCGCCCTCGCCGGTGCCCATCATCGCCTTGCCCATCTCGTCCATCACCGAGCGAACGTCGGCAAAGTCGAGGTTGATCAGGCCCGGACGCACCATCAGGTCGGAGATCCCTTTCACGCCCTGATAAAGAACGTTGTCGGCCAGCGAGAAGGCCTCGGTAAAGGTGGTTTTTTCATTGGCGAGCCGGAACAGGTTCTGGTTCGGAATGATGATCAGCGTATCGACGACCTTTTGCAGGGCCTCGACCCCATCTTCGGCCTGACGCATCCGCTTGGCGCCCTCGAACTGGAACGGCTTGGTCACCACGCCGACAGTCAGAACACCCAGCTCCCGCGCGGCCTGCGCGATGATCGGCGCCGCACCGGTACCGGTGCCGCCGCCCATCCCGCCGGTGATGAAACACATATGCGACCCGGCCAGATGATCGACGATCTGCTCAATGCTTTCTTCGGCAGCGGCTGCACCGACACTGGCGCGCGCCCCGGCGCCCAGCCCCTCGGTCACCTTGATGCCCAGCTGAATTCGGTTCGGCGCGTGGCTTTGTTGCAGCGCCTGCGCGTCGGTATTGGCGACAACGAACTCGACGCCGCTAAGCTCTTTTTCGATCATGTTGTTGACGGCGTTGCCACCAGCGCCCCCGACACCGAAAACGGTAATCCGCGGTTTCAGTTCTTCCTGTCCGGGCATCGAAAGGTTCAATGTCATGCTCTGTCCGCCTGTTCACAATCGGTTGTCATCACGCCACCGTCTCTGCCGGACGGGTCTGCCTACAGGAGACGATAACAAGATCGCAGCGCGAGGTCACCAAGAAAACAAGAGATTCACACAAAATATGGCAAAAAACTGGCATGTACCGGCGGCATCTTGCCAAAGCATCCATATCTTGCGGGTCAGCGACCGCACACCAATAGGCCCCGGCCAGAGGCCAGAGCACAGCAGCGCGGTGCGCAAAAGGGCAGGCGCGGTCGGCGCAGCCCTCGTTTCAAAATGTGTGGGGTCTCTGCTCGACCCTCCAGCCACTTCTTATCCGTGTGGCTTGTTCAAAAGATAGCATGCCGGTTTCAGGCAGGCCACCAAAATCCGCCCCTGTCCCAGTCGGTTTGCCGGGACGCATTTTGGGGCGCATTTTGGGGCGCATAATGTCTGACTCCAGCCAGACCCTTTGGCCCGATCACCAGTTGTCGCGGAACCACTTGACGGCACGGCGCAACGAGCGCGCCGGATAGCGGTCTACCGGCACCTCGAAATCCCACCATTCGTCCTGCGGATGCGCCGCGAACAATGCCAGCCCCACCGCGCCCGCGAACCCCGGTCCGGTGGCCGATTGCGGCAACCCGTGCACCCGCAACGGCCGCCCCAAGCGTACTTGCTGGCCAAGGATGCGGCTCGCCAGCCCGTCCAACCCCATGATCTGGCTCGACCCGCCGGTCAGAACGATCTGCTGGTTGGGCAGGTGATCAAAGCCGGCCGCGTCAAGGCGCACACGCACCTCTTCCAGGATCTCCTCGACACGGGGCCGCATGATCCCGATCAGCTCGGCCCGCGACACGGTGCGCCGGTCATGTTCCCAATCGCCGGTATCGCCGCCGATATCGATCATGTCGCGATCATCGGCCCCGGTGGCATGCACGCCCCCGCAAAAGGTCTTGATCCGCTCGGCATTGGCCATCGGCACCCCAAGCCCCATCGAAATGTCGCCGGTGATGTGATCGCCGCCCATGCGCACGCAATCGGCAAAGATCATGTGCTTCTTCATAAAGATCGAAATGCTGGTGCTGCCGCCGCCCATGTCGATACAGGCCGCGCCCAGCTCCTGCTCGTCCTCGACCAGCGCCGAGATCCCCGAGGCATAGGCCGAACTGGCGATGCCCGCCAATTCCGCATCGCACCGCTTGATGCAATGGACAAGGTTCTGGATCGCGGACGTATCCACCGTCAACATATGCATATCCACCGCCAGATTACGGCCAAGCTGGCCGCGCGGATCGATCAAGCCAGAGCGGTTGTCCAGCGCGAAATTCACCGGCTGCGCATGCAGCACTTCACGCCCGGCGCCATATTCAGGCACTTCGCAGGCGGCCAGAACACGGGCGATCTCGGCCTCGGTCACCACCTGGCCTTCCAACTCGACCGTCGCATCCAGCCCGTAAGAGCGCGGGCTCGCCCCCGAAAAACAGGCGATCACGTGATCGACCCGGATCTCGGCCATTTTCTGTGCCGCCTGAAGCGCGGTGCGAATTGCGCGCTCGGTTTCCTGCATGGCGGTAATTTCGCCAAACTGCACCCCACGCGACCGGGTCGTCGCCGCACCGACCACGCGAAACCCGCTCTGCCCCGCGAGCGAGCCGATCGAATTGTCCTCGCTCAGCTTGCCGGTCCCGTCGAACCGCAGGATCAGACAGGCCGTCTTGGAACTGCCGACATCCAGAATGGCGATCACACCGCGCTGCATCGCTTGCCGGCGCATCTGCCGCATCGCCCGTTGGGATTGATAGAGATCTGTCATCTGCTACTGCCCATATCCGTTTATTTTTCTTATTTTCCACCAGTCTTCGACCGCAGTCTCGGACATCCGCACCGTGGGCCGCGCGCGCAGGCGCATATCCACCACGGTCACGTCCCGATCCAGCAGATCGCGCACCTCGCTCAAGGCCAGCACCCGCTCCAGCGCGCGCACCGGCTTGTCTGGGGGCAGCAGGATGCGCTGGCCCCGGTCCAACACCACATCCCAGCGCCGCTCACCCACCCGCACCAAGCCGCGCAGCCGGTCGGCCAGCGGCCCCGCCGCCGCGATCAGCGCCAGCGCCTCGGGAACCGCAAGGTCGGCCCCTTGACCGGCGACCAACGGCAGGTCCGGACGCGAGAGCCGCGCCGCGATATTGTCCACATGCGCCCCGGCCTCATCCAGCATCGACAGCCCGGCACGGCTGCGCCAGATCACCGAGGGCTGGCGTTCGCTCACGTCCACCTGCAAGATGCCGCCGGGGCGGATCCGCACACTGGCGGCCGCGACCGGGTCAAGCTCTATGACCCGCTGGCGGATCTGTTCGAGATCCAGATCAAAGGAACTGACCGGGAAATCCAACGCCACCGCCTCGCGGATATCCTCGGACAGGTTGCCGCCGGCCCCATCAATCGCCATCAGCCCGACCATGAATTCGGGCCGCTCCTGGATCGAGGCACGCAGATCGGACAGGAACAGGTTCAGCGCATCACGCCGCTGCGGATCGGCCATAAAGGCCGAGCCCAACGCGAAACACAGGCAAAACGGGATCCCGATGCGCAACCCCAGCCGGATCCCCGGCGTCAACATCCAGCGCTGCACCCGGTAATTCAGCCGCGACGGCGCCGGATCGGCCCGATTTTGGATCCGGCGCGGGGCTTGCCCTACCTGTTGCATGAGGAATCCTTTACCAGCCAGGCGCAAAGCTGGCCAAAGGTCATCCCGATTTCCCCCGCCTGCTCGGGGCTCAGCGAGGTCGGCGTCATGCCCGGCTGGGTATTCACCTCCAGCAGAAACAGCCCCTCGGCTCCGCGGGCCTCGTCCCAGCGAAAATCGGTGCGGCTGACCCCGCGACAGCCCAGCGCCCGATGCGCGCGCAGCGCATACTCAAGACACAGATCAAAGATCTCGCGCGGGAGATCGGCGGGCACCACATGGCGCGAGCCACCGGGTTTGTACTTTGCGTCGTAATCATACCAGCCATCGGTCAGGATATCGGTCACCGTCACCGCGCCGGGATCGGTGTCGCCCCCCCCCACAACCGTGGTGGTCAGCTCGCGGCCCGGGACATATTGCTCGACCATCACCTGCGCCGGCATCGCCGCATCCAGCCGCGGCGGCGCGTTGGCGCTTTCCTGCACGATATAAATGCCGACCGAAGAGCCCTCGTTGTTGGGTTTAACCACATAGGGCGGGGCCAGCACATGCGCCGCCTCTACCGCCGATTTGTCGACAATCAGGCTCTCGACCACCGGCAGACCCGCGCTACGGAACACCTCTTTGCTGCGCTGCTTGTCCATCGCCAAGGCCGAGGCCAGAACCCCCGAATGGGTATAGGGCAGGCGCAACCATTCCAGCATACCCTGAACGCAACCATCCTCGCCCCAACGGCCATGCAGCGCGTTGAAGACGACATCGGGAGAGATATCTCGCAAGTGTTCACAGAGGTCCGGGCCGGCATCCAGCTCGACCACCTCATACCCTTCGCCCCGCAGTGCGGTAGCGCATTCGCGCCCACTGGAGAGAGACACCTCGCGTTCGGCGGAGGGGCCACCCATCAATACCGCAACAAGGGGGGTCTTTCCGCTCGACTGACCCACTTTGTGCCTCAAAATGCCCGGACCTTTGCGGCCCGTGTTCCTTCCCCCGGACTCCGCGCCCCCTTTTTGCCTGTGGGGTGTCGCGTTCGGGGTGTTATTCTGCGGCTGGCCCACCTTCTGGCTCGCCCACCCGCATGATTTCCCATTCTAGCTGTATGCCGGTTGTTTCGTAAACCTTTTTTCGCACCACTTCGCCCAAGCCCTCAAGATCGGCGGCGCTGGCCGCCTCCGCGTTGATCAGGAAATTGGCATGTTTCTCGCTCATCTGCGCGCCGCCCAGCCGCGCGCCGCGCATCCCGGCATCCTCGATCAGTTTCCACGCCTTGAGGTCATGCACGTCATCGGCGCGCCCGGTGCTGGAAAATCCGGCAGGATTGCGAAAGGTCGACCCGGCGCTGCGCGCCTTGGTCGGTTGGCTCTCGTTGCGCTTGCGAAGTTGATCCTCCATCCGCTCCAGCAAAGCCTCAGGATCGCCCGCCGCGCCCTCGAACATGGCCTCGATCAGCACCATCCCCTCAGGCAGATGACTCTGACGATAGCCAAAGCACAGATCCTGCGCGCTTAGCGTGACAACCTCGCCGCTGCGCGTCACCGCACGGGCCGAAACGAACACATCAGCCACGTAAGACCCGTAGCACCCCGCGTTCATCCGCACCGCCCCCCCGACAGAGCCCGGGATGGTGCGCAAAAAGGTCAGGTCGACCCCGGCCTCTGCCGCCCTGCGCGCCACATGCGCATCCAGCGCGGCCGCCCCCGCGCGCACCCGGTTGCCCGCAACCGAAATCCCGTTGAAGCCGCGCCCCAGCCGGATCACCACCGCGCGCAAGCCGCCGTCGCGCACGATCAGGTTGGAGCCCACCCCCATGGGAAACACCGGCACATCGGGGGCCAGTGCGGCCAGAAACGCCGCCAGATCATCGGCATCGGCGGGCTGGAACAACACATCCGCCGGCCCGCCCACGCGCAGCCAGGTCAAATCACGCAGCGGTTTATGCCGGCTCAGCCGCCCGCGCACCTCAGGCAGATCATCAAACATCATGCCCCCTGCTAGCGCCCCCTCGGATCAAGAACAACCCGGCCACCTTCTTCTTGGCGCAAATACTCTGGGGGTGAGGCCGCAGGCCGAGGGGGCAAAGCCCCCTGAAACCGACCACAGCCCTACCGCCCTCCCCGGCGCCGACCCCACTGCCGCAGCCAGCGGGCCAGATAGATCACCGGCCAGCGCAGCACCGACATCGCCGCGCCCAGCACCAACAGCCCGATCCAGAGGCCGTTTTCATAAAGGACAAATCCCAACAGCGGCGCCCCCAGCCCGATCAGCACATAGGCGTCGCGCCAGTGGTTGTCGCGGCTCGGCAACATCGCGCCCAGATTGGCCACCACGGCCCAGACACAGGCCAGAACCAGCGACAGCGTCATTGCCCCCCCCGTCCCGACGCCCGTCCCGACGCCCGCCTCAACACCCTGCGCAACACCTCGCGCAGGGGGCGGCGAAACATCGACAGCACCGCCAGCGTCGCCGCCAACCCGGCCCAAAGCCCATGCACCGCCCCGATCCAGATTAGCAGCGCCGGCGCGCCAAGCAGCAACATCCCACCAGGCAGGAATTGCCGCCGCATCGGCAACATCGCCACCCCCACCCCGGCCAGCACCCAAAGACAGGCGGCGACAAGCGGCGCGCTCATCCCCCGGCCCCCAGGAAAGAGGCGACAAAGGCGGCGAGACAGGCGGCCATGCCCAGCCAAGGCACATAGACGGGCACCACAAAGGGGCCGGTCGGATCGCGCCGCTTCACCCCGATCAGCGCGGCGTTGACGATGGCAAAGACGATCAAAAGCGCCTGCGTCGTGATCCCGGCCAGTGTCGCCACCGGCAGGGTCAGCGCCGATGCGGTGGTTGCCGCCCCGACCACGATGGTGCCCAGCACCGGCGTTCCGAACCGCTTGTGTGCATGGCGAAACACCGACAACCCCGGCGAGCGTTTGCCCAGCCCGAACAGCACCCGCGCCGCCATCACGATCTGTGCAAGCACCCCGTTCAGCGCCGCCGCCACCGCAATCGCCGACAGGAACAGCGCCGAGGTTCCGGTGCCGACCTCCCAAACCAGCGCCAGCGGTCGCTCCGAGGCGCCAAGCACATCGCTCGGAACCGCGCGCACCGCCGCCAGCGACACCAGCGCGTACAAGATCGCGGTCAAAGCCAACGCCCAAAGGATCGCGCGCGGCATGGCGCGCTCGGGCTGTTTGGTTTCCTCGACCATGTTGACCATGTCGTCAAAGCCGATAAAGGCGAAAAAGCCGAACACCGTGGCGGCGGCCACCCCGCTCCACACCGGCGCAGGCGGCGCGATCCAGTCGGCCACCGGCTCCGCATTGAACCCGGCCCCCGCGACCAGCAGCAGCCCCAACACCTCGACCACGGTCAGCACCGCGGCAAAGGCCAGACTTTCCAGCACCCCCAGAAGCGCGACCAAGGTCATCGCCGCGCCAAGGCCGATCACCCCCCAGACAAAGGGGATATCCACGATTGCGGTCAGATACCCGACGCCGCCGCGCAGCACCGCTGCCGCCGCCAGCGTGCCCGCCACGATATTGATCCAGCCGATCAGCACCGCCAGCCAATGCTGGCGCAGGCCCACCTCGATATAGGAACTGTCGCCCGCCGCCTCGGGTATGCGCGCCGACAACTCGGCGAAGGCCAGCGCCGAGGGCACCGCGACCAGCCCCGCCAACAGGAACGACAGTGGCGCCCAGACCCCGGCGACCCCGGCTGCGACCCCGGTCAGCACATAGATCCCCGCCCCGACCATGACGCCAACGCCATAGGCGGTCAGCAAGCCGGTGCCAATGCGTCGTTTCAGATGGGCTTCACTCATCCGGGGCCCCCGCGTGACCCCGTCGGTCCCATTCGCCCCCGCCCGAGGAGGGGCCGCGCGCAGGGCGCGAAAGCCCGCCCACCCCGGCCCCGACGGCAAGCCCGATCGCGCACGGCAGGCCGAGAAGGACCCAGAGGACAAAACGGTCAAGCTCGGCATCCGGGGCCTCAGGACCAAGCGAGATCCAATAGGGATTAAGCGCAAGCAGCCCCAAACTGGTACCGATCAGCAGCGGAACAGACAGGGCAAGGCGGGTGCGGCGGGCCACGGCGCGGGCAAGGACGAATGTGGCGCCCAGTACAACGGCGAAACCAAGCAAAAAGACGAGAATAACCACCAGACCCATTACCGTCCCCCGAACATGTCTCTACTTACCGTCCCCCGAACATGTCTCTACGTCTTCAGCAGCTCCGGCAAGTGATTGGCCCAAGCGCTGATGGTCCCGGCGCCAAGGCAGACCACCATGTCGCCCGGCTTGGCCTCTGCCCGCACCAGCGCGGCCAGATCCTGTTCCGAGCCTATCGCGCTGGCATGGCGATGGCCATGACGGATCAGCCCGGCGACCAGATCGTCGCGGCTGGCGCCCGGAATCGGATCTTCTCCGGCAGCATAAACCTCGGCAATACCAACCACGTCAGCCTCGTTGAAACAGCCGCAGAAATCGTCAAACAGCGAATGCAGTCGCGAATACCGGTGCGGCTGATGCACGGCGATCACCCGCCCCTTGGTGGCCTGACGCGCCGCCTTGAGCACGGCGGCGATCTCGACCGGGTGGTGGCCGTAATCGTCGATGATGGTAACGCCGTTCACCACACCCACTCGGGTAAAGCGCCGGTTGACGCCGCCAAAGCTGGCCAGTGCGGTGCGGATCTCGTCGCGTTTCATGCCCAGATGACGCGCGACGGCAACGGCAGCCAGCGCGTTCGAGACGTTGTGATCGCCCGGCATCGGCAGGGTGCAGCCCGCGATCACCGCGTCCTCGGTCTGTAGCGCAATGTCGAAATGCGCCACCCCGTTGTCATAGCGCAGGTTGACGGCGCGGATATCGGCCTGCGCGTTGAACCCATAGGTGGTCACGCGCCGGTCGGTGATCCGCCCGACCAGCGCCTGTACCTCGGGATGATCGGTGCAACAGACGGCCAGCCCATAGAACGGGATGTTCGAGACGAACTGATGGAACCCGTCGCGCAGATGGTCGAAATTTCCCCAATGTTCCATATGTTCGGGGTCGATATTGGTGACGATGGCGATGGTCGCGGGCAAGCGGTTGAAGGTGCCGTCGCTCTCGTCGGCCTCGACCACCATCCATTCGCCCTGCCCCATTCGCGCGTTCGACCCATAGGCGTGGATGATGCCGCCATTGACCACCGTGGGATCAAAGCCGCCCGCCACCATCACCTCGGCCATCAGCGTGGTGGTGGTGGTCTTGCCATGGGTACCGGCAATGGCCACATTGGATTTCAGCCGCATCAGCTCGGCCAGCATCTCGGCCCGGCGCACCACCGGCAAGCCATGGCGCCGCGCCCCGTCAAGTTCCGGGTTGCCCGGTTTGATCGCGGAAGAGATCACCACCACCTCGGCGCCCTCGAGGTTTTCCGCCCGCTGCCCCTCAAACACCTTTGCGCCAAGACCGGCCAGCCGTTCGGTGATCGGGGTGCTTTTCAGGTCCGATCCCTGCACCTGATAGCCGAGGTTCAGCAGCACTTCGGCGATGCCCGACATGCCGATGCCGCCGATACCGACGAAATGGATCGGCCCGATATTGGTGGGCAATTTGGTGGCAGGGGTCATGCGCTTTCCTTCTCGGGGCGGGCTGCGGACAGGGTTTCGACCAGCGCCACCAACCTCTCGGTGGCGTCTGGCATGCCAACGCCCAACGCCGCGACGCTCATCTGCAGCGCGGCCTTGGGGTTGGACAGAACGGCGGTGATCTGCTCGCTCAGGCTGGCAACATCAAGCCGCTTTTCCGGGATCAGGATCGCCGCGTCGGCCTCGACCAGCCCGCGCGCATTGGCGGTCTGATGGTCGCCGGCGGCAACCGCATAGGGGATCAGGATCGAGGGCCGCCCGATCACCGTCAGGTCGGCGATGGTCGAGGCCCCGGCGCGGCAGATCACCAATTGCGCCTCGGACATGCGCGCGGGCACGTCGTTGAAGAACGGCTGCACATCGGCATCAATACCATGCCCGGCATAGAACGCCGCCACGCGCACGCCATCCTCGTCGCGGGCCTGATGGCTGACCCGGATATTGCGCAGCATTTCCGGCGGCAGCGCCGCGATGGCCTCGGGCACCACATCGGACAGGATGCGCGCGCCTTGGCTGCCGCCGATCACCAAAATCGACATCGGGTAATCGCCGGGCGCAATATAGCCCGCCCCCGCCCGTGCCAGCACGGCGGCGCGCACCGGGTTGCCCACATGCACGCCCACGGCGCCCGGCGGCAACTCGGTCGGCCAGACGCCACAGGCCACCTGCGCCACCCGGCGGGCAAAGATCCGGTTCACCCGCCCCAGCACGCCGTTTTGTTCATGGATCATCCGCGGCAAGCCCAGCAATGTCGCCGCCGCCAGCGCCGGGATCGACGGGTAGCCGCCAAAGCCCACCACCGCATCCGGGCGATCGCGCTGCATCGACCACGCCGCGCCCAGTACGCCAGCCGCCAGTTTCGGCGCCACCAGCGCCTTGGACAGCACCCCGCCGCGCGCGAATGTCGCGCTCGAAACCTGGGTAATCTCGGTCGAATGGGGAAACCCGCCGGTATAGCGCGCGCCGCGCGCATCCGTGCTCAGTTTGACCCGCCAGCCGCGTCTCAGCATCGCCTCGGCCAGCGCCTGGGCGGGAAACATATGGCCCCCGGTGCCTCCGGCGGCGATCATCAGCAGCTTTTGTGCCATGGGCTATGTCCTGCAATTATCTTCTGGTCCCGCCCGGCAATCGCGCAAATCGTCCCGCGCCGCCAGCCCTTCAGCCGCGACCGCGCAAGATCTCGCCGATCTCGCCCTGCGCCCGGGTCCGGGTAAAGGCCAGAAGCATTCCGACAGCAACACCGCCCGCAATCAAGGACGAGCCGCCATAGCTGACGAAGGGCAACGTCATCCCCTTGGCCGGCAACAGCCGCACCGCGACCCCCATGTTGATCATCGCCTGCACCCCGAAGATACAGGCCAGACCGGTGCCCGCCAACCGGATGAACGGATCACGCTCGCGCATCAGCCGTAGCAGCGAACGTACCACGATGGAACAATACAGCGCGATGATGATCATCACCAGAATCAGCCCGTATTCCTCGGCCGCGACGGCAATGATGAAATCCGTATGGGCATCGGGCAGCGACCATTTCACCTGCCCCTCGCCGACGCCAACGCCGAACAGCCCGCCTTCGCGGATCGCGTTGGTGGCATAGCCCAACTGCGTGGTCGGATCGACCTCGGGGCTGAGAAAACCGTCGATGCGCCGTGCGAAGTGTTCAGAGGCGGAATAGGCAATCGTACCCCCCATGACCACGGCCCCGGCCATCCCGACCATCAGCGTCATCGGCGCACCGGCGACGAAATACATCACGCCCCAGCCGAACAGCACCAGCGAGGCCTGACCAAAATCGGGTTGCATCACCAACATGCCCACGATGGTCACGCACAACATCGCCGACCACGTCTTGCCCGGCGGGCCGTTGATCTGCTGGCTCGACGCCAGTAACCACGCCGCCACCACGATAAAGACCGGCTTCATGAATTCCGAAGGCTGCACACTGGCAAAGCCCAGGCTGTACCAGCGCACCGCGCCCTTGCCGAAATCGGTACCCAACACCGGCAACAATGCCAGCGCCGCAAAGGCGCCGACAAAGCCCAGCACCGCCAGCCGCCGCACCAGCGTCGGCGACATCATCGAGGTCAACAGCATCGCCGCCATTGCCAGCGCGCCGAACACCGCCTGCCGTTCAACATAGTGAAAGGGATCGAACCCGTTGCGCGCGGCCAGCGGCGGCGACGCCGCCAGCCCCAGCAACAATCCGATACCGGACAGGATCAGGACACAGGTCATCGACCACTTGTCCAGCGTCCGCCACCATTTGGGAAGAATGGGCTCGCCCCGTTGCGCGGGTACCGCGCCATAGACCATCTCGGTCATGGAAATCCTGCCGTTTGCTGCCTCTGTCCGCCCGGTTTTCCGGGTCTGCTCACCGCACGATACCGCGAAACGCGTATTCGTTCCAGCCCGTTCCTCTTGCCTTTCGCAGTAATCCACGCCAAGCGGCGCGGATGGAGTATAACACCGTCATTCTGGGCGCCGGAGCCGCTGGCCTGATGTGCGCCGCCCAAGCCGGGCCGCGCACGCTGCTGATCGACCATGCCCCTGCCCCGGGCGAGAAGATCCGCATCTCCGGCGGCGGGCGTTGCAATTTCACCAATCTGCATGCCGGGCCGGAAAACTACCTGTCGCAGAACCCGCATTTCTGCAAATCGGCGCTGGCCCGTTATACCCAGTGGGATTTCATCGCGCTGGTCGAACGCCACGGCATCGCCTGGCATGAAAAGACGCTGGGCCAGTTGTTCTGCGACGGCAAGGCCACCCAGATCGTCGCCATGCTGCGCGCCGAGATGGAACAGGCGGGGGCAGAGCTGTGGCTCTCCACCGCGCTGGTGGATCTGAGCAAGACCGACAGCGGCTTTTCCCTGACCTTTGAGCGCGACGGGCGACGCGTCCCCGTGAGTTGCCGCAATCTGGTGCTGGCCACGGGGGGCAAGTCGATCCCCAAGATGGGGGCAACCGGGCTGGCCTATGACATCGCCCGACAATTCGATCTGGCGCTATGCGAGACCCGCCCGGGGCTGGTGCCCTTCACCTTTGCCGAGGGGCGGTTTGCGCCGCTGGCCGGCGTCGCGCTGCCGGTGCGGCTGTCGAACGCGCGCGCCAGCTTTGACGAGGCGCTGTTGTTCACCCATCGCGGCCTATCCGGCCCGGCGGTACTGCAACTGTCCTCCTACTGGCGCGAGGGCGAAGAGATCGCGGTGAACCTGATCCCTGACATGGCCCTGTTTGAAACCCTGCGCGCGCAACGACAAGAGGCCGGGCGCCGCGCCTTGAGCACCGATCTGGCCCGCCATCTTCCGGCGCGGCTGGTCGAGCATCTGGCCCCCGACCTTGGTCTGTCCGGCAATCTTGCCGATCAGTCCGACACAGCGCTGAAGGCGCTTTGCGCCCGGCTCTCGGACTGGCGGCTGACGCCCTCGGGCAGCGAAGGCTATCGCACCGCCGAGGTCACGCTGGGGGGCATCGACACCGACGCGCTGTCGTCAAAAACGATGGAAGCCAAAACAGTGCCCGGCCTTTTCGCCATCGGCGAGGCGGTGGATGTCACCGGCTGGCTTGGCGGGTATAATTTCCAATGGGCCTGGGCCTCGGGCCATGCCGCCGGAACGGCAATCGCGGCGCGAGGGTAACCTCCTAAGCCCGTACCAAAGGCGCAAAGCGCCTAGGCAGCGCCCGACCGCCCCCATGGGCACCCACCACCCGCGCCCGAATAGCGCCAAAGGCGCCGGGCGCGCGCCTGCCCGTCCCGGCGGGCTGGCGCTTTGGCAATGTCGCGCTGCGTTCACAGCGAGGATGATTTGGGCGCGATAAAGCGCACCACTCATCGGTCACAAGCGCCATCCCACGGGCAGGCGCGCGCCCGGCTCTGCTTGCGCTCCTGTACAGGACGAAAACCTGACCGCCTCCTACCCCTATATAGGCCGGCCGCCGCCCCTACCCCCTCAGCCGCATCTCGACCTCGGCCGCGAAATCCTCGCCGCGCCGCTCGAAACTGTCGTATTGATCAAAGCTTGCCGCCGCCGGGGCCAAAAGCACGGTATCGCCCGGCTCGGCCTGCTCCATCGCGCGCGCCACCGCCACCGCCATGGTGCTGCAAACCTCGGCCTCGACATCAAGCTGCATCGCAAAGGCAGCCGCCTCGCGCCCGATGACATAGGCTTTGGCCACCGCCCCGGTCTGGCCCAAAAGCGCGCCCAATCCGCCCTCTTTCTCCAACCCGCCACAGATCCAGCGGATCCGCTTGAACGCGCCCAGTGCCTTGGCGGCGCTGTCCACATTGGTGGCCTTGCTGTCATTCACATAGGTCACACCGCCCGCCTCGGCGATCACCTGACTGCGATGCGGCAGGCCGGGATAACTGTGCAGCGCCGCCTCGATCAGCTTGGGCGCCAAGCCCAGTGCGCGACAGGCGGCATAGGCGGCACAGGCGTTCTGGTGATTATGCGCGCCGGGCAAACCGGCGATGCCACGCAGATCGATCGACCCGATCTGGCGCCCCTTGCGGTATTCCGACAAGAACCCCTTGCGGGCAAACACCTGCCAGCCCGGCCCGGTCAGCTTCTGCCCCGACGAGACCCGGATCACCCGGTCATCCGCCGCCCCCTCGGTCAACTGCCCGGCCAGAAACCGGCCCTCGACCTCATCGACCCCGATCACTGCGCGATCCGGCCCGCCCTCGGCGAACAGCCGCCGCTTGGCCGCGAAATAGCCCCCCAGCCCGGCGTGGCGGTCAAGATGATCCGGGGACAGATTGGTGAAAACCGCCACATCCGGGGTCAACGCGCGGGCCAGATCGGTCTGATAGCTGGACAGTTCCAGCACCACCACCGCGCCCTCGCCGGGGGGATCAAGATCCAGCACGCCGCGCCCGATATTCCCGGCCAGTTGCACCGGCCGCCCGGCCTCTTGCAGGATATGGTCGATCAGCGCCGCCGTGGTCGATTTGCCGTTCGACCCGGTCACCGCCACGACGCGCGGCAGCGTGTCGATCATGTCCCAGTCCGCTGTCGCCAGCGAGCGGAAGAACAAGCCGATGTCGTTGTCCACCGGCACGCCCGCCTCCAGTGCCGCCGCGACCACCGGGTTCGGCATCGGATAAAGATGCGGGATCCCGGGCGAGACGATCAGCGTCGCGATCCCGTCAAATGCCCCCGGCCCAGTCAGCCCGACACAGGCAAAGCCTTCGGCCTCGGCCGCCGCCCGCGCCTGTGGATTGTCATCCCAGCACAGCGGCACGGCCCCGCCCGCGCGCAACGCCCGCGCCGCTGACAGGCCGGACCGCCCCAACCCAAGAACGGCGACCTTCGCGCCCTGAAATCCGCGTACCGGGATCATGACATATCCTTTCCCTTTGCTGCCGATTGGCTAGCGCATCGCCACGGGGATGGGAAGCGCGCGCAGAGCCGGTGCTGCACCGCCCCCGACGCGGGACATGAGTATTTGAACAAAGAAGAAGCAAGGCAGGAAAAACTGTCGCCGACATCGGCAATCTCCACCGGCGTTTTTCGGCCCGGGGCGGCGCGCGCCCCGGCCCCTCAAAGCGGCTTAGCGCACCTTCAGCGTCGCCAGCCCGATCATCGCCAGAATCAGCGAGATGATCCAGAACCGGATCACGATGGTAGCCTCGGCCCAGCCCTTTTTCTCATAGTGATGGTGGATCGGCGCCATCAGGAACACACGGCGACCGGTGCATTTGAAATACAACACCTGAATGATGACCGACATCGCCTCGACCACGAACAGCCCGCCGACAATGGCCAGCACCAGCTCGTGCTTGGTGGCCACCGCGATCGCGCCCAGCGCCCCGCCCAGAGCCAGACTGCCGGTGTCGCCCATGAACACCGCCGCAGGGGGGGCGTTGTACCACAGGAACCCCAGCCCGCCGCCGAACAGCGCGGCGGTAAAGATCAGGATCTCGCCGGTGCCCGGCACGTAATGCACGTCCAGATACTCGGAAAAGTCGATCCGCCCGACCGCATAGGCGATGATGCCCAGCGTGGTGGCCGCGATCATCACCGGCATGATCGCCAGCCCGTCCAGCCCGTCGGTCAGGTTGACCGCGTTCGCCGCCCCCACGATCACGCAGATCGAGAACGGCACATAGAACACGCCAAGATTAACCAGCACATCCTTGAACACCGGCAAGGCCAGCTGGTTCTGCATCGCCTCAGGATGGTTATGCGCGGCCCAAAGCGCGGCAATCACCGCGACCAGAATGCCCAGCGCCAGCCGTAGCTTGCCCGGCACCCCCTTGGTGTTCTGCTTGGAGACCTTGGCGTAGTCATCCGCGAAGCCGATGGCGCCAAAGGACAGCGTGACGAACAGCACCAGCCACACGAACGGGTTATCAAGCCGCGCCCAAAGCGCCGTCGCCGTCACCAGCGCGCCCACGATCAACAGACCACCCATCGTCGGTGTGCCAGCCTTGGAGAAATGCCCCTCGGGGCCATCCTCGCGGATCGGCTGGCCCTTGCCCTGCCGCTTGCGCAGCACGTTGATCAGCGGCCGCCCGAACAGGAAGCCGAACAGCAACGCCGTCAGGAACGCCCCACCCGCCCGAAACGTGATGTAGCGGAAGAGGTTGAAGAAATCCCCGCCATCCGACAGCGCGGTCAACCAATAAAGCATGTGAGCCGTTCCTATTCTTACGTCTTGTTCTTACGTCTTGTCGCGTGAAAGAGCGTTCCCTTGGCCCATTCCACGCAGGGCGTCAACGCATTTCGCCAGCCCCATGCTCAGCGATCCCTTGGCCAAGACAACATCGCCAGCGCCCACCACCTCGGCCAGTTGCGCCGCCAGTTCGGCGCTGCTCGCGCTCAGTAGCCCGCGTTTCTCGACCGGCAGCGCGGCATGCAACGCGCCCATCAACGGGCCGATGCAATGCACCCTGTCCACCGCCGCCATCGCCGGCAGTCGGGCCAACGCGGCATGCAACGGCTCGGTCTCTGGCCCCAGCTCCTTCATGTCGCCCAGCACCGCGATGCGTCGGCCCTGCCCCTCGGGGCGGGCGGCGGCCAGCACCGCCAGCGCGGCGGCCATCGAGGCCGGGTTGGCGTTATAGGAATCATCCAGCAGCGTCAGCGTGCCGCCCGGCAAGGCAATGCGCTCGCGCGCGCCACGTCCCTGATAGGGGGTCCAACGCGCCAGGCTGTCGGCGGCACGCTGGAGATCCGCCCCCAGCGCCGCGCAGGCGGCCAGCGCGCCCAGCCCGTTCATGGCGAAATGCTGCCCCGGCGTCGCCAGCGAAAACGCCATAGGCCCCAAAGGGGTCTCGGCCTGCACGCGGGTCTCGTCGCCCGTGATTTCTGCCGAGATCAGGCGATACTCCTTGGCCTTTGCGCCAAAGCCCACGGCCTGCGCGCCGCATTCGGCAGCCTTGGCGAACAGGATCGGAGATTGCTCCAGATCCGCGTTCAGCACCGCGATGCCGCCCGGCTCCACCCCGTCAAGGATCGCCGCCTTTTCGCGCGCGATACCTGCGATACTGTCGAAGGCCTCCAGATGCGCCGGGGCCACGGTGGTGATCATCGCCACATGCGGGCGCGCCAGACACGCCAGCGGCGCGATCTCTCCGGGGTGATTCATGCCGATCTCGATGATGGCAAAATCACTCTCGCGCGGCATCCGCGCCAGGGTCAGGGGCACCCCCCAATGGTTGTTGTAACTGGCGACGCTGGCATGGGTCGCGCCCTGTTCCGACAGCATCGCCGCCAGCATTTCCTTGGTCGAGGTCTTGCCGACGCTGCCGGTCACCGCCACCACCCGCGCCGAGGTGCGCGCCCGCGCGGCCCGGCCCAAGGCCTCCAACCCCTTGAGCACATCCGCGACGATCAACAGCGGCGCATCGGGGGCGAGCCCCTCGGGGATACGGCTGACCAAAGCGGCCCCCGCCCCTTTTTCCAACGCCTGCGCCACGAAGTCATGGCCATCGCGCGCCGCGCTGAGCGCCACGAACAGATCGCCCGGAGCAAGGGTGCGGGTGTCGATGGAAACGCCACTCACCGCCCAGTCGCCCTGCGCCCGACCTCCGGTGGCGGCTTCTGCCTCAGGCGCGGTCCACAGGGTCATACCGTCCGCCCGTCCAGCGCGGCCACCGCCACGCTGGCCTGTTCGGCATCATTGAAGGGAAGCACATCGTCGCCCACGGTCTGGCCGGTCTCATGGCCTTTGCCTGCGATCAAAAGTGCATCGCCCGGCTCCAACGCGTCAACCCCGCGCAGGATCGCCTCGGCGCGATCGCCCACCTCAACGGCTTCTGGCGCGCCTTCCATCACGGCGGCGCGGATGCTGGCGGGCACCTCACTGCGCGGATTGTCATCGGTCACAAAGACCAGATCGGCATGCTCGGACGCCGCCCGCCCCATCAACGGGCGCTTGGCACGGTCGCGATCCCCACCGGCCCCGACAATCGCCACCAACCGCCCCATCACATGCGGGCGCAAGGCCTTGAGCGCGGTCGCCACCGCATCGGGGGTATGGGCGTAATCGACGAACACCGCCGCGCCATTGTCCCGCGTCGCGACAAGCTGCATCCGCCCGCGCACCGTCGTCAGCTCCGACAGGGTGCGAAACACCGCCTCGGGCTCGGCACCGCAGGCGATCGCAAGCCCCGCCGCCACCAGCACGTTTTCCGCCTGAAACCCGCCGATCAGATCAAGCCGCGCCTGATGGCTTTGCCCGGCCCAGGCGAAACGCAGATCCTGCCCGGTGGCATCGAACCGCTGCGCCAGCAGACGCAGATCCCCGGCCTCGCGCCCCACGCTCAACACCGCCTGCCCGCGCGCAACCGCAATCGCGCGCATCTCGGCGCCGCGCGGGTCCTCGAGATTGATCACCGCCGTCCCATCTGGCGACAGCACCCGACGAAACAGCCCCGCCTTGGCGGCGAAATAGGCCTCAAAGCTTTCATGATAATCCAGATGGTCCTGGGTGAAATTGGTGAACGCTGCCGCCTTGAGCTGCACCCCGTCCAGTCGCCGCTGCTCCAACCCGTGCGACGAGGCCTCCATCGCCGCATGGGTAATGCCATGCGCCACCGCCTCGGCCAGCACCCGGTGCAGGGTGATCGGCTCGGGTGTGGTGTGCTGCAGCGGCGCGCTCCACGCCCCCTCGACCCCGGTGGTGCCCAGATTGATCGCCTGACGCCCCAACCCGGACCAGATCTGGCGCAGGAAGGTGGCGACCGAGGTCTTGCCATTGGTGCCGGTCACCGCCGCCATCACCTCGGGCTGCGCGCCAAACCACAGGGCCGCGGTACAGGCCAGCGCCTGACGCGGATCCTCGACCACCACCAGCGCCACGCCCGAAGCGGCCAGCTCGGTTTCGGCCAACGCCGCGCCCGCACTATCGGTCAGCACTGCCGCCGCCCCCATGCGCAGCGCATATTGGATGAATTCGCCGCCATGCACCCGCGTGCCCGGCAGTGCTGCGAACAGAAACCCGTCGCGCACCTGTCGGCTGTCCACCGCCAGCCCGGTGATCTGCGGGTCGCGCCCGCCCCGGGCGGTCAGGGCCAGTTGGCTCAGTGATTTTGCCGCAATGCCCATGATGCCCCGTCCGCGGTTTTCGTGATGCTCAGTTGGATGTCAGCGTTATAGCAGCGCGCGGGGCGGGTTCAATGTCAGGTCGCAACCCCAAAAGCGGGGCCACCCGCCCGATCAACTCGGCCGCGACCGGCACCGCGGTCCAGCCCGCCGTGCGCCGTTCCTCGTCATAGGCCTGCACAGAAGGCTCGTCCAGCGTCACCACCAGCACGTACTTCGGATCATGCGACGGAAAGATCGCGGCAAAGGTGGCGATCACCTTGTCCTTATAGTAACCGCCCTGCGGCTTGGGTTTGTCGGCGGTGCCGGTCTTGCCGCCCACCGCGTATCCCGGCACCTCGCCAAAGCTGGCAGTGCCATCTGTCACCACCTTGCGCAGCATCCTGCGGGCGTCAGCGGCGGCCTGTTCCGACAACACCCGGGGTCCGTGCTGCGGGCCGTTCTGCTTTAGAATCGTCGGGCTGACATACTGCCCACCATTGGCAATGGCGGCATATCCGGCGGCCAGATGCATCGGGGTCGTGGACAACCCGTGGCCATAGGAAATCGTCACCGTGCTCAGGTCGGTCCAACGTGCGGGCGCCAAGGGCTGGCCACCATGCGCCTCGACGATCTCGAACGGCGTCGGGTCCAGCATGCCCAGCGCGTCCAGAAACGCCTTTTGCCGCTCCGGCCCGATCTCCAGCGCGATCCGCCCGGTACCCCGGTTGGAGCTGTTCACGATCACATCCGTGACGCTCAGCTTGCCATAGTTCTTGTTGTGAAACTCGCCAATCGGATAACCGGACACCCGCATCGGCCCAGAGGTGTCGATAATCGTCTCGGGCGAGACCAGCCCCAGATCCAACGCCTGCGCAATCGCAAAGATCTTGAAGGTCGAGCCCAGCTCATACACCCCCTGCACCGACCGGTTGAACAACGGGCTGTCGCTGGGGTCACCCGACACCGGCGGGCGCGGACGGTTGTTGGGGTCGAAATCCGGCAGGCTGACGACCGAAAGAACCTCGCCCGTATGCACATCCATCAGGATCGAGGACGCCCCCTTGGCATTCATCAGCTTCATGCCACCAAGCAGCACCTGTTCGGTCGCCGCCTGCACCGTCAGGTCGAGCGACAACGCCAGCGGCTGCGCGCCATTGGTCGGGTCGCGCAGATAGTCGTCAAACTGCTTTTCAACCCCGGCAACACCGATCACCTCTGCCGCGCTCACCCCTTCGCGGCCAAACCCGGCCCCGCCCAGCACATGGGCGGCAAGCTTGCCATTGGGATACAGCCGCATCTCGCGCGGGCCGAACAACAACCCGGGATCGCCCAGATCATGCACCGCCTGTTTCTGCTCCGGGCTGATCCGTTTCTTGATCCAGACGAATTTGCGTTTGCCGGTGAAATCCTTCCGCAACCGCTCCTCGTCCAGATCGGGAAAAATCTGCACCAGCCCGCGCGCCGCCGCCACCGGGTCGACCATCTCGGGCGGCTGGGCATACAGCGAATGGGTCTCGAAATTGGTTGCCAGAATCCGCCCCTGACGGTCAACGATATCCGCCCGCTGCGCCGCGATGGCGGCCCCATGGGCGCTGGCGACCGGCTCTTCGGGCTCCGAGACCGCCATCAACCCCATACGGGCCCCGACCACCAGGAACGCACTGAAAAAGAACAACCCCAGCACCAGCAAGCGCCCCTCGGCCCGCACCCGGGAGCGGTCCTGCATCTCGGTATGGCGGCGGCGGATATTCTCGCGTTCGATAATATCGGGGTTCTCGCCCTTGGCCCGGGCCGGAAGGATACGGGCCAGTGGGCGCAGCGGCGTGCGGGTCATGGCTGTTCCTCGTCGGCGGCCATGGTCGAAACATCAACCGGGTTGAGAATCGGCAGCAGCGGCTTGGGCGGATAGCTGACCTCGTCAACGCGACCGAACTGGTCGGGGCGCAGCGGCAACAGCCCCAGCCGGTCGAAATTAAGCGCCGCCAGTTCCGCCAGCCGATCCGGCCGGTTGAGATAGGCCCATTCCGCCCGCAGCATGCCCAGCCGCAACTGCGCCGCGCCGATCTCATGTTGCAGCGCGCGGGTCTCTTTCAACACCTGTTGCGTGGCATAGTTTTCGCGATAGGCCCAGAACGCCAGACCAAACACCGCCAGCGCGGTCAGAACATAGGCTATGCCCCTCATCGCCCTCTTCCCTTCGGTTCCGGCTTGGGTTGCGGCATCCCGATCTCGCGCGCATCGATTGCCCCGGCGGGCGCTTCGGTGCGCACCGCCACCCGCAACCGGGCCGAGCGCGCGCGCGGGTTGTCCGCCAATTCCTGCTCGTCCGGCGCAATCGCCTTGCGCGGGCGCAGAATGAATTGCGGATCGACATGTTCGACCTCGGGCGCATGGCGGCTGCCGCGCCCGGTCTGCCCGGCACGGGACTGCAGGAAGCGCTTGATCATGCGATCCTCGATCGAATGAAAGCTCACGACCGCCAGCTTGCCGCCGGGCTTCAATGCCCGCTCGGCCGCCATCAGACCGCGAAACAGCTCTCCGAACTCATCATTCACCGCGATCCGCAGCGCCTGAAAGCTGCGGGTGGCGGGATGCGATTGCCCCGGCTTGGCGCGTGGCAGGCAGGATTCAACGATCCCCGCTAGCCGCAGCGTGGTCGTGATCGGCTCGCTCTCGCGCGACCGGACAATGGCCCGCGCGATGCGCCGGCTTGCGCGTTCCTCGGCATAAAGAAACAGGATATCCGCGATTTCTTCTTCCGGGGCGGTATTGACCAGATCGGCGGCACTGGGCCCCTCTTGCGACATCCGCATGTCAAGCGGGCCATCGCGCATGAAGGAAAAGCCGCGCTCGGCCCGATCCAGCTGCATCGAGGAAACCCCCAGATCCAGCACCACGCCGTCAAGGTCGCTGGCATACTCATCCATGCGCGAGAAAACGCCATGCTGCATCACCAGCCGCTCGCCATAGCCCGCAGCCCAGTCCTGCGCCATTTCAAACGCCAGTGGATCGCGATCCACCGCGATCACCCGCTCGGCCCCGGCCTCCAGCAATCCGCGGGTATAGCCGCCAGCGCCGAATGTGCCGTCAAGCCAAGTACCCGTAACCGGCGCCACCGCTTCAAGCAGCGCGCGCAACAGGACCGGAACATGGGGGCGGTCGGGGGAAGCTGTCACCATGGCTCAGCTCCCGTCCTTGGGGGCATCCAACCGCGACAGCGCCAGATCCAGCGCGTCCAGCTGATTGGTGCCCTCGGGCAGGTCAAAGCCCAGATCCTCGTCCTCCTCCTCGGCCAGATGTGCCTCATAGGTCTCAGGATTCCAGATCTGGAAGGTGCCGGAGGTGCCGACGAAGAACGCCTCTTTCTCCAGCCCGATCTTGTCACGCTGGCGCAGCGGCAACACCAACCGCCCATCCGGGTCGACCTCGGTATGATGCGAGCGTGAGGTGATGTTGCGCACCAGCTTGCGCTTCAGCGGCGAATTGGGCAGCCGTTCGATCTTGGCCTCGAGCTTTTCGATCTCTTCGATCGTATAGGCTTCGAGATAAGGCTGATCAGAGGGACCGTAGACGATGACAAGCTGCGGACGCAGCCCTTCAGTATACTCGGGATCGCCAGATTCGAGCACACGGCGGAACAGGGCCGGGATTGACACCCTGCCCTTCGCATCCACCTTGAAGGTGTACTCACCTCTGAACCTTCGGCTCACGCCACCTGTCCCTCTACCTGCGCCCCCGCGTCATTTGCGTCCCCAAAATGAAAAAGCGGCGGGTTGATCTGCTGCCACTGATCAACCCGCCGCCCTTGTCCCGCTGAGCGGGGTGTCCGACTACGCGCGCCACCTGGGGGGATGTCTGCTCGCTCGCGCGCCGGATCTCTTGGTTAGATGAAAGCGAAGTGCCTGTATGAAACCTGCTCTTGGTATTGGTCGGGGTCTTTTGTCTGTCGCCCCTGCCTGCCTCGTTCTCATCCGATGAACAAGAGATGCCACGGGACTTCATGGAAATCAATTGGAATTTACGGGACACTTAGGGAAATTAAGGCCAAATCGTCCAAATTCAGACATGATCAGCACCACATTCCGACCACATTTCCGCACTCCATAGCGGATCCATCAAATCAAACTACTACATATAGACATTCCGTCCAAATCCAAGTTCGCACCACATTTTCCCGTACATTTTTCCATAGGTAGTGGTTTTTACTCAAATGTTCGCTATATGTTCCGTTTCGCAAGCCGCGAATCACCCAGAGGTGGAGAAAATTGGGCCAAATCTACCGGATTTGCCGTTTTCTTTCACGAGTACCACGAATTCCCGTCCCACAGACCATGAGATCCCAGGCCCGCACCCCAAATCCGCACCGATCCCGGCCCGCCCCCTTACGCCACCCCCGCGTCCGCTCGCAATGCACCCCAAACCTGCGCCTGAAATCCCTGCGCCCATAAAGAACCCAGAAGGCGATAAAGAGAACCCACAAGAGAAGGGCCTCCATTAGCGCGCCCCTCCCCCTTCCAAAGGACAGCACGCGCGTGGCCGCGACCAAACCCGAAGACCGCCCCCAAAGACCAAGCCGACCTTCCCCTATGTCCGCCTGCCCCGTCCGCCCGCCCGTCACCTCCCCCTCATCAGGACGCACCCCGCGATCAGAATCAGCCTGTCGCCCCAAATCCCATGCGGCCCCGCCACGCTGGACACACGGAAAACGGCAGGACCGATTTTTCGCGCCACCCTCCCTTGCAGAGCAGCCAAACTAAGCCCCGGATATGACCTTACGTCAGAAATACTGCCCAATTATTATGCAATCAATCTATGCACTTGCTGCATAGCGGCATTGAAGTCGGAAACTATTGTGCATCTGCAGCATTTGCCTATCTTCAGTCTCAAGCAAACGCCAAAACATCGGCACTGCATGATGATTGAAAGACCAAGTCCATGACCGTACTGACACATACACATTCCAAAGACGCGACACTGCTCAGCCGGCTGCACAAGGCCACTGACGCGCTCTTTGATCGTATCGCCCGGTACCAGATGTACCGTCGCACCTATAATGAACTCAACGCGCTGACAAACCGCGAGCTCGCCGATCTTGGCATGCACCGGTCTGGAATTCGCCGCGTTGCGCTTGAAACCGCCAGGAACGTCTGAAGGCGGCACACAGTTTTTCGGTTCAGGTCTCCTCTCCTCCTCCCTGGAGACCTGTTGAAAGTGGCGGCACCTCTCCTCCTCCCTGGTGCCGCCGCACCTTATACCGGCCTCATTTGCCGGACACCGTTACACCGGATGCTCTCCTCCTCCCTGCGTCCGGTGTAGGAACGCACCGGGCGCTCTCCTCCTCCCTGCGCCCTGTGTTCAATCGGTCGGCGACACCTCTCCTCCTCCCTGGTGTCGCCGACCAATTTCCCGCCCCGGCGGGGCGACGACAGAGTTTTACGAATACATCCGACGCTCTCCTCCTCCCTGCGTCGGATGTTCAATCGGCCGGCGACACCTCTCCTCCTCCCTGGTGTCGTCGGCCAATTTCCCCTCACCGGGGGCGACGACAGAGTTTTACGAATACATCCGGCGCTCTCCTCCTCCCTGCGTCGGATGTTCAATCGGCCGGCGACACCTCTCCTCCTCCCTGGTGTCGTCGGCCAATTTCCCCTCACCGGGGGCGACGACAGAGTTTTACGAATACATCCGGCGCTCTCCTCCTCCCTGCGTCGGATGTTCAATCGGCCGGCGGCACCTCTCCTCCTCCCTGGTGTCGTCGGCCAATTTCCCCCTCACCGGGGGCGAAGACAGAGTTTTACGAATACATCCGACGCTCTCCTCCTCCCTGCGTCGGATGTTCAATCGGCCGGCGGCACCTCTCCTCCTCCCTGGTGTCGTCGGCCAATTTCCCCCTCACCGGGGGCGACAACGACATATCGGGATACATCCCGGCGCTCTCCTCCTCCCTGCGCCGTGGTGTTGTAAGCGAACGGCGGCACCTCTCCTCCTCCCTGGTGCCGCCGTTCTTTTGTTTTCCGGCCCCCCCACACTGATCAACGCGACCACGCAGCCCATCGGGCCCGCGCAGGGACCCTGCGAGACTGCATCACTGTTGGAGGTGAGGAATCAGGACAGACCCGACAAACGCACAAGTGCCACGGCAGGGCATCACCCGACCGCAGCGGTCTTTACCCTCTCGGGGTCGTCAGTCTCAGATTAAAACGGGATATCGTCGCTGGCACTGACAAAGCGCGCCACGACCTTTTTCGGACCGGCCTTCTCAAACGAGATCTCAAGCTTGTCGCCCTCGATCCCGATCACCGCGCCATAGCCGAACTTCTGGTGAAACACCCGCTCACCGATGGTAAAGCTCGACACCGCCTGCAGATCGATCACCGGGCCGCGGCTTTCTTTCGATTGCGCCGTGCCATGCTGGCTTGAACGCGCCTGCATCCGCTTCCAGCCCGGCGAGTTATAGACATTCGCCTCGGCCACCCTTGATTCGATATTGCCGCGCACCGCGCCGCCCTGCGCCGCCGCCGCGCCAAATCCACCGCCATAAAGCCCCGGCGGGGTCAGAACCTCGACATGCTCCTCGGGCAATTCATCGACGAATCGCGACGGCAGCGAGGATTGCCACTGCCCAAACACCCGACGATTGCCAGCAAACGAGATGGTGCACAGCTCTTCGGCGCGGGTAATCCCGACATAGGCCAGCCGCCGCTCTTCCTCGAGGCCTTTGAGACCGCTTTCATCCATGCTGCGCTGCGACGGGAACAACCCGTCCTCCCAGCCCGGCAGGAACACGGCGGGGAATTCCAGCCCCTTGGCCGCGTGCAGCGTCATGATCGACACCTTCTGCTCGGCGTCCTGCTTGTCATTGTCCATCACCAGACCGACATGCTCCAGAAACCCTTGCAGGTTCTCGAAATTCTCCAGCGCCTTGACCAGTTCCTTGAGGTTTTCCAACCGCCCCGGCGCTTCTGGCGTCTTGTCGTTCTGCCAATGGCCGGTATAGCCCGACTCATCCAGCACAATCTCGGCCAGTTCCATATGGCTCACGTTCGCGTCACCGACCATCCGGCCCCAGCGGGCCAGATCCCCGGTCAAACGGCCCAGCGCCGCGCCGCCCTTGCCCTTGATCAGCCCCTCTTCGACGGCAATCCGCGCGCCTTCCAACAGGCTCACCCCATTGGCGCGCGCCGCGGTCTGAATGGTCTGCTGCGCCTTGTCGCCCAGCCCCCGCTTGGGGGTGTTGACGATTCGCTCGAACGCAAGATCATCATCGGGGCTGACCACCATGCGGAAATAGGCCATCGCGTCGCGAATCTCCAACCGCTCATAGAATCGCGGCCCGCCGATCACCCGATACGGCAGCCCGATGGTCAGGAATCGATCCTCAAAGGCGCGCATCTGGTGGCTGGCGCGGACCAGAATCGCCACATCGTTCAGGCCAAAGGGTCGCATCCCCCGCGTGCCCCGCTGCATCGATTCGATCTCTTCGCCGATCCAGCGCGCCTCTTCCTCGCCATCCCAATGGCCGATCAGGCGCACCTTTTCGCCGCCCTCGGCCTCGGTCCACAGCTCCTTGCCCAGCCGCCCGGCATTGCCCCGGATCACGTTCGAGGCCGCCGCAAGGATATGCGGGGTCGAGCGGTAATTCTGCTCCAGCCGCACCACATGGGCACCGGGAAAATCCTTTTCGAACCGCAGGATGTTGCCAACCTCGGCGCCGCGCCAGCCATAGATCGACTGATCATCATCGCCGACGCAGCAGATGTTGCGATGAGCGCTCGCAAGCAGCCGCAGCCACAGGTACTGCGCGACGTTGGTATCTTGATATTCGTCCACCAGAATATAGCGGAACCAGCGTTGATACTGTTCCAGCACGTCGGGATGTTTCTGAAAGATCACCACCACATGCAGCAGCAGATCGCCGAAATCGACCGCGTTCAGTTCGCGCAGCCGGGTCTGGTACTGGGCGTAAAGCTCAACCCCGCGCCGGTTATAGGCCCCGGCATCCGCGCTTGGCACCTTGTCCGGGGTCAGCGCGCGGTTCTTCCAGCTGTCGATCACCCCAGCCAGTTGGCGCGCCGGCCAGCGCTTGTCATCAATCCCCGCCGCCGAAACCAGCTGTTTCAGCAGCCGCAGCTGATCGTCGGTATCCAGAATCGTGAAATTCGATTTCAGCCCGACCAGTTCCGCATGGCGGCGCAACAGCTTGACGCAGATCGAATGGAACGTGCCCAGCCAGGGCATTCCCTCGATGCTTGCCCCCAACAGGCGGCCAACCCGCTCTTTCATCTCGCGGGCGGCCTTGTTGGTAAAGGTCACCGCCAGAATCTCGTTCGGACGCGCCCGGCCCGTGTTCAACAGATGCACGATCCGCGAGGTCAGCGCCTTGGTCTTGCCGGTGCCAGCCCCCGCCAGCATCAGAACCGGACCGTCCAGCCGCTCCACCGCTTCACGCTGGGCCGGGTTCAGATCATCCAGATAGGGCGCTGGCCGCGCCGCCATCGCCCGCGCTGACAGCGCCGCGCCCTCAAAGGCATCCATTTCGTCGAAACTGCTCATGGTAAGAACTTAGCGCGGATCGCAACGCAGTTAAAGGTTCGTTCGTCTTCTGTTCTGCACTTTAGATCAGAGCCGACAAGCGCGGATTTCGCGCGCCCTCTCGCCCCTTAATCTTTGGGCAAAGGCCCGATGCTACCCGAGCGCACGGGCCACCATGACCCCGGCCCAGGCCGAGACCCCGGTCAGCCCCCCGCCCCAAAGCATGTCGATCACCACCTGTTCGAACGACCAGTCGCGCAGCGTGGCATAATTGGTGAATTCATAGGTGCCATAGGCCAAAAGCCCCAGGGCCGCGCCCCCCACAAGTGCCGCCAGCGGATCCCCCGCGCGCAGGGCGGGAACGGACACGAACCACAACACGCCAGCGACATAACCCAGATAGAACACGATGGCAGGACCGGCGCGAAACGGGTCGGCAAACAGATGCGCCACATGGCGCTCGAACACGGGTTTGATCAGCAGGCGAAGCCCGACAGCATCGGCGGCGAAAAAGATCACGACGGTCGCTGCATAAAGAACCAGAATCTGCATCACACCGCCCCTGTCCTCAGGGAGTGTCCGGCCCGAAACGCCAGCGCCACGATGCCCAGCGCCGCCAGTGCGATCACCACAAGATTCTGACTGGGCAGATTGGCCACGATGATCCCGATCAGCGCCCAGATGACCGCCGCCGGATAGGCCCATTCGCGCGGCCGCGCCGATTGCACGATCAGCGCCACGGCCAGCACGCCGCAAAGGCAATTGATCGCCGCCGCTTGTGCCGAAACGATCCCATAGCCGCCAAGCAGAACCCCAATTGCCACCCCGGTCGCCGCCGTCAGCCAACCAGCATAGAGCGCCACAGGCCGCACCTGCAGCCACGGCTGATCCTCGCTCGCGCGCAACAGCGCGGCAATCGCCGCCGCCGCCATCACCACGATCATCCCCGTCGCCAGAATCGGCGCCTCGTTCGCCGCCTTGATCCAGAAACTGCCAAGGATCAGGCTTATCGCCAACGGTATCCGCATCGCCTGCCAGCCCCGGTCCTCTGCCGCGCGCACCACCCCGTACACCGCGCCAATCAGCAACCAAAGATAGATCAGCCCCCAGATCGCAAAGGCATAACCTTCCGGTTGCACCGGCGGGTTGTCCTGCGGCACCGGAAACTGATCCGCCGTGAACCCGTTGAATCCGGAGGCCAGCAGCGGCGACAGCATGAAGGTCAGGGTGGCAATCAACACCACGATCGCAAGGAGTCTGGAGCGCATCTCACGTCCTTTCACAGGGTCAGTCATCGGCTTAACCGACGGGTCAGCGGCAGGGCCGCCCAATAAGGCAAGACGCCAAGCAGCTTCAGCACATAGGTCAGGCGACGCGGGAAATGCACCTCGAACCGCCGCTGGTGCAGGCCCTTGAGTATGGCACGTGCGGCGGTTTGCGGCGTGACCATCGCGGGCATGGTAAACGCATTGCGCTGGGTCAGCCGGGTGTCGACAAACCCGGGCGA
Organism: Antarcticimicrobium sediminis; assembly: GCF_004348975.1. Taxonomy (GTDB): domain Bacteria; phylum Pseudomonadota; class Alphaproteobacteria; order Rhodobacterales; family Rhodobacteraceae; genus Antarcticimicrobium; species Antarcticimicrobium sediminis. Next base: position 515,888 of record NZ_SMFP01000001.1, read on the forward strand.
GATCAGCCGCACGTCGATCCGCCCGGCCAGTTCCGCCCGCAGCGATTGCGCCAGATTGATCACCCCGGCCTTGGTCGCGGAATAAATCTGCCCCTGCGGCAAGCCGATATAGCCCGCGACCGAGCCGCACAGCGCCAGTTGCCCGCCCGCGCGCAGCAAGGGCGGCGCGACCTGCGCGACATGAAAGCTGCCCATCAGGTTGACGGCAACGATCTGCGCTGCGGTTTCGGCGTCCAACGTGGCGATCTTGCCCGGATCATACAGCGCCGCCAGATGCACCACCCGATCCAAGGGGCCGATCGCGGCGATCCTTTCGGCGGCGCGCTCCAGACTGTCCCGGTCACTCACGTCCAGCGGCACCACCAGATGATCCGACCCAAGGCTTGCGGCCAGATCCTCCAGCCGCTGTTGCGAGCGGGCCGACAGGATCAAACGCGCCCCGCGCCCCGCCCATGCCTGCGCCAAGGCGGCCCCGATGCCGTCGCTGGCGCCGATGATCCAGATCGTCTCCCGTTCAGGCATGTGCAAGTTCCACCTGTACGACATCGGTTTGACCGGCGGCGAAGGAGGCCGCACAGATGCCAAGGTAAAAGCGCCAGTTGCGCAGGAAGCTCTCGTCATGGCCCAGCCGCCGGATGCGGTCGGATTGTTGCTCCAACCGCTCATTCCAGGTGGCGCAGGTGCGGGCATAATCGGCGCCAAAGGCATGGCTGTCCTTGACCACCAGCCCCGCCCGCCGGGCCTGATCGGCAATCACGCCGTTCGACAGCAACATGCCGCCGGGAAAGGTATAGTGGCGGATATAGTCCGAGCTGCGCCGGTAGGTGTCGAAATAGGAATCCGCCACCGTGATCGCCTGAATCATGGCGCGTCCCTGCTCTGCCAACCGCGCCTTCAGCGTGGCGAAATAGGTCGGCCAATAGTCCTGCCCGACCGCCTCGATCATCTCGATCGAGACGATATTGTCAAAGATGCCGCGGCTGTCGCGATAATCCTCAAGCCGGATATCGGCGCGCCCGTCCAACCGCGCATCCGCATACCCCTTTTGGCTGGGCGAAATGGTCAGCCCGGTGACCGCGCGCCCGGTATCCGCCGCCCGTTCGGCAAAGCCGCCCCAGCCGCAGCCGATTTCCAACACCCGCTCGCCCGTGCCCAACCTTTGCAGGATCCGGTCATACTTGCGATTCTGCGCCCGGCTCAGATCATTGTCCCCGGGCGCGAACATGGCCGAGGAATAGGTCATGCCCTCGTCCAGCCAAAGCTGATAAAACTCGTTCCCCACATCATAATGCGCCCGGATATTACGCGCCGCCCCGCGCGGTGAATTCGCCCGCATCAGCCGGTTCACGACCCGGAATTTCAGGGTGTTCCAGATCCCCGCATAGGCATAGCCGCGAAACTGATCGAGGTTCTTCAACGCCACCTCGGCCAGATCCGCAATCGAGGGCGTTTCCCACAGCCCCGCGACATAGGTCTCGCCCAGCCCGATATCGCCACGCGCCGCAATCGCGGTGACCACCGACCAGTCATAGATCTGCATCTCGGCGGCCGGGCTGCCCGCGCCGAAATCGAACACCTCGCCCTCGGGCGTGCGCAGCCGCAAACTTCCGGTGCGGATTTGACCGCAAGTTTCAAGAAAGTCGTGTTTTACGCGCTTTGTCAGGATCAGCATCATGTCACCTCTGAGTTGGGCGGAGTCGGTCGGGTGCGGTATCGCGCCCCCTTCAGTTTCAGGCGCAGCGCCTGCCAGTATATCAGGAGACTCGTGCGCAACGCCCCCAGCGGACGGCGCAGGCTGGCGCGCACAAGCCCGGCATTGCTCAGCGGCACGCGCGGGCCGGACAGGGTTGCGATCACCCCCTCGTCGCCATTGCGATGCAGGATGCGAATGGCGAGTCTGTCGGGGCGGATGTCAAAGCTGAACTCATAGCTGCCCTTGACCTCCTGAAACGGTGACACATGCAGCGCTTTGGGCGCGGTGATCCGGCTGTCCTTGGTGATCGGTGCGAAATCCGGCAGGTGGCACAGATAGGAATGGCGATCTCCAAAAGGGGTCGAAACCTCGGCAATCACCGCGATCAGCGCGCCCTGCTCCTCCGCCAGCCAGAAACTGACCGGGTTGAACACATAGCCCAGAAACCGCGGCTGGGTCAGCAGGCCAAGCTGCACCGCGCGCCCCGCCAATCCATGTGCAGGCAACCTAGGCACATCTAACCCATGCGCCGCCAGCACCTCGCGCGCCCACGCCGCCCCGCGCCCCGCCTTGATCGGCCCGCCATGATCGCAATCATGCACCGAGGCCAGATTGAAGCGGTTGCGCGAGAACAGCCAAGGCCTCACCGCCGGCGCGTCGGGGTCGATCAACACGTAATCGACGCCATAGCGGAACCGATGCCGGATCTCGCCGCGTCGACTGTGGGTTGTCACGCCCGCAATATGTTCCGGCGGCTGCGTCATACGCTCTGCCAGCCCATCTCCCGCTCCATCAGCCGGGCAATCCGGGCGGCACTGGCAAAGCCGTCCTCGTGGAACCCGTGCCGGGTATAGGCCCCCGCGAACCAAGTATTATTCTGCCCCTGCATCGCGGTCAGCTGCTGCTGCGCCGCCAACGCCTGCGCATCGAACACCGGATGGCGAAACACCTTTTGGTCATAGATCAGATGTTCAGGCACCTCGCGCGCCGGGTTGAGCGAGACAAACAGCGGGTCGCGCTCGGGGATATTCTGCAACCGGTTCATCCAATAGGTCACGCCGATGGCGGGCTCGGGGCGGGTGGTATCGGCCTTGTAGACCCAGCTTGACCAGACCGCGCGGCGCTGCGGCATCTGGCCGGTGTCGCGATGCAGGATCATCTGGTTGTCCTGAAACCGGATCGCCGACAGCGCCGCGCGTTCCCGCGGCGTCGGCTGGGCCAGCAGCCGCAACGCCTGATCGGAATGACAGGCGAAAATCACCTGATCGAACGGCTCCTGCGGCCCCGCCGCGCTGTGAACACGGCAGGAGTGGGCGTCGCGGGTGACACTGTGCACCGGGGTCGCGGTGCGGATCGCCACACCGCGCCCGCGCAGAAAATGCTCCAACCGCCGCACATATTCGACGCTCCCGCCATCGACCGTCCACCACTGATGCTGCCCCGAGGGGCTCAGCAAAGCGTGGTTGCGAAAGAATTGCACCAGCGCCCGCGCCGGAAAGCCGCGAATTTCGGCCGGGGGCGTCGACCAGATCGCCCCGCACAGCGGCATCAGGTAAAACCGCTGAAACCAGTCGCCCAGTTTCAGATCATCCATCAGCTCGCCGATCGTGGCGCTGTCGTCCTTGGCCAAGGCCTCGGCCTTGCTGTTAAAGCGCAGGATATCGCGCACCATGCGGCCAAACCCCGGTCGCAGCAGGTTGCGCCGCTGCGCCGTCAGGGCGCGCAGATTGCCCAAGCCGTATTCGATCTGCCCGTCATTGATGGAAGCGCCAAAGCTCATGTCGCTGCGCGTCACCGGCACATCGAGATCCTGAAACATCCGCGTCAGATGCGGATAGTTCGCATAGTTGAAAACGATGAACCCGGTATCGACCGGCTGATCCCCGTTCACCCCCGCCATCACCGTGCGCGCGTGTCCGCCCAGCCTTGGCGCGGCCTCGAATACGGTGACGGCATGGTGCGGCGCCAAAAGATAGGCAGCGGCAAGCCCGGATATGCCACCGCCGATGATGGCGATGCGGTGCGGGCGGATGGGTTGGACATCAAGTGACATTCGGTCTCCGGTCGGTTGATTGACAGGGGTACGGGCCGAAACTGAGATCAGATCAAAAATGATCCGCATTCCCATGGCCTGCGTAAAGGGGGTATGTTGATCACACGCCCCGATACCGCCCTCGACGACCGGCCCTCAGTGACGGGACCTTCTGTGACAGGGCCGCGAAAGGACAACACGCTGGTGACGACGCCCCCGCCCCCTCCTCAGGTCTCGACGCCGACGACTCAGGTCTCGCCGCAGACAACATGGATGCTGGCGGTGCGCGACAGCCGGGACCGGGCTGCCTTTGCGGCGCTGTTCGACCATTTCGCGCCGCGCCTGAAGGGATTCATCATGCGCTCCGGCACCGGGTCTGGACAGGCCGAGGAAATCGTTCAAGAGGTCATGCTGACGGTCTGGCGCAAGGCCGCGCAGTTTGACCCGACGCGGGCGCAGGTCTCGTCATGGGTTTACCAGATCGCGCGCAATCGCCAGATCGACGTGATCCGCAAGGAAAACCGGCCAATGCCCGAAGAGCTGGCCGAAGACTTGGCCGGGGCCTCCGGAGCCGAGCCGGATGCAAGCCAGATCCTCGCCGTCGAACAGGAATCCAGCCAGTTGAAACAAGCGCTTTCCCGGCTGAAACCCGACCAGCGCGAGATCATAGAACGCGCCTATCTGGGCGAGTTGAGCCATCAAGAGATCAGCACCCAGACCGGGCTGCCGCTTGGCACGATAAAATCGCGGATCCGACTGGGGTTGGACCGGCTGCGCCACGAGTTGAAGGAACTACGCTAAATGACCGCGATCACCCATCATACCCCTGACGCCCTGTTGGCCGCCTATGCCGCAGGCAGCCTGCCACAGGCTTATGCGCTGGTCGTGGCGGCCCATATCTCGCTCTGTCTGGACTGCCGCGCCGGGTATGAGGCGCATCTCTCCGGCGGCGGCGCGGTTCTGGAAACCGTCAAACCCGAAGCTATTTCCGAGGGCCTGAAATCCAATGTGCTCGACCTGCTCGACGCCCCCGTCGCACCTGAACCGATCTACCGGCGCACCGGCGTCTACCCCGGCCCGGTGATAGCGGCGCTGAAGGGCAATCCGCCAAAGTGGAAATCGCTGGGGCTGGGCGTGCGTCAAAGCATCCTGTCCGCGGATCAAAACGGCTCGGCGCGGCTGCTCTATATTCCGCCCGGTCAGACGGTGCCCGATCACAGCCACAACGGGCTGGAGCTGACCCTCGTTCTGCAAGGCAGTTTCAGCGACACCACCGGACGGTTCGGAATCGGTGATCTCGAGATCGGCGATCAGGATCTGGAACATGCCCCGGCCGCCGATCCGGGCGCGCCTTGCATCTGCCTTGCCGCAACCGACGCGCCGCTGCGATTCTCGTCGCTGGTGCCGCGTCTGCTGCAACCGCTGTTTCGCATCTAAAACCGGACCGTACAAAACGCGTCCCAAACTCCCCGATCCGGCGTTTCACGGCCTTGGGTCGGCCCCCGAACCTGTACAAAACGCCCCCGATTCCCCCCAATTTCCGCGCCGCCGTGCCGCCGCATCTGGACAAGCGCGCCGCGCCGCTGGCTAATACCGCCCATGGATTTGCACAGCACCTATCCCGGCGTTCTTGATCTGAAGCGGCGCGCAAGGCAGCGCGTTCCGAAATTCGTTTGGGAGTATCTCGACAGCGGCACGGGGCAAGAGGCAACCAAGAACCGAAACCGTATCGCGTTGGATTCCCTTGGTTTCATGCCCTCCATCCTGCACGGACCACAGGTGCCCGATCTGTCCACCCGGTTTCTCGGCCAAGATCTCCCGCTGCCCTTTGGCATCGCCCCGGTCGGCATGTCGGGGCTGATCTGGCCCGATGCCGAGGGCCACCTCGCCCGCACCGCCGCAGCGGCGCAGATTCCCTATACCCTCTCCACCGTCGCCAGCCAAAGCCCCGAAGATCTGGCACAACATCTAGGGGAAAACGCGTGGTTCCAACTGTATCCACCAAAGGACGAGGGGATTCGCACCGACATGCTCGCCCGCGCCCGCGCCGCTGGCTTCACCTCTCTGGTGCTCACCGTCGATGTTCCCGTCGCCTCGCGCCGCGAACGCCAGACCCGCTCCGGCCTGACCCAACCGCCCAAACTCACCCCCCGCCTTCTGGCGCAGGTGGCAACGCGCCCGACATGGGCCTTGGGCATGGCGCGGCGCGGTATGCCGCATATGCGCACGCTGGACAAATACGCACAAAACAAGGGCGACGCGCTCTCCTCCACCGCCCACATCGGCTATCTGCTGCGCACCTCGCCGGACATGAGCTATGTGCAATGGCTGCGCGACCACTGGCCCGGGCCGTTGCTGATCAAGGGCGTACTGCGCGCCGAGGACGCCGAACCGCTGCAACGGATCGGGGTGGATGCGCTCTGGATCTCCAATCATGCGGGCCGCCAGTTCGACGGCGCCCCCGCCGCGATCGAGGTGCTGGCCGACATCCGCGCCGCCACGACCCTGCCGCTGATTTTCGACAGCGGCATCGAAGGCGGGCTCGACATCCTGCGGGCGCTGGCGCTGGGGGCCGATTTCGTGATGCTGGCGCGTGCCTTTCACTATGCGCTGGCCGCGCTGGGGCCTGCGGGCCCGACGCATCTGATCGACATCCTGACCCGCGATCTGGTTGCCAATATGGGCCAGATGGGCCTGCAAACCCTGCGCGATCTGCCCAAACCCTTCGCATTGACGCCCACATCCGCACGAGAACCGAACCGATAGCGCAACCATTCTGGCAACACGCGCAGAACCCCTATACGCCTTGCTCAAATCGCCGCGACCGCGGTGCCATGCAAAGCCGAACCTGAGGTGCCCATGTCCGACTTCCGCAAGATCCTGATTGCCAACCGGGGCGAGATCGCCATCCGCGTGATGCGTGCCGCCAACGAGATGGGAAAGAAGACCGTCGCGGTCTATGCGGAAGAGGACAAGTTGAGCCTGCACCGCTTCAAGGCGGACGAGGCCTATAAGATCGGCGAAGGGATGGGGCCGGTGGCGGCCTATCTGTCGATCGAAGAGATCATCCGGGTGGCGCGCGAATGCGGCGCGGATGCGATCCATCCCGGCTATGGGCTTTTGTCCGAGAACCCCGATTTCGTCGATGCCTGCAGCAAGGCCGGAATCGCCTTTATCGGCCCCCGCGCCGAGACGATGCGCGCCCTTGGCGACAAGGCCAGCGCGCGCAAGGTGGCCATCGCCGCCGGCGTGCCGGTGATCCCGGCGACCGAGGTGCTGGGCGACGACATGGAGGCGATCCGCCGCGAGGCCGATGCGGTCGGCTATCCGCTGATGCTCAAGGCCTCCTGGGGGGGCGGTGGCCGTGGCATGCGGCCCATTCTCAACGCGCAGGAACTGCCCGAAAAGGTGATGGAGGGCCGACGCGAGGCCGAGGCCGCCTTTGGCAACGGCGAGGGCTATCTGGAAAAGATGATCCTGCGCGCCCGCCATGTGGAGGTCCAGATCCTTGGCGACCGGCAGGGCGAGATCTATCACCTGTTCGAGCGCGACTGCTCGGTGCAGCGGCGCAATCAAAAGGTGGTGGAGCGCGCCCCGGCCCCCTATCTCACCGACGCGCAGCGGGCCGAGGTCTGCGATCTGGGCTACAGGATCTGCAAACACGTCAATTACGAATGTGCCGGCACCGTCGAATTCCTGATGGATATGGAGACGGAGCAGTTCTTTTTCATCGAGGTCAACCCGCGGGTACAGGTCGAACATACCGTCACCGAAGAGGTGACCGGCATCGACATCGTGCGCGCCCAGATCCTGATCACCGAGGGCAAGAGCATCGCCGAGGCCACCGGCAAGGCGTCGCAGGGTGAAATCCGGCTGAACGGCCACGCGCTGCAGACCCGGATCACCACCGAGGATCCGCAGAACAACTTCATCCCCGATTACGGCCGTCTTACCGCCTATCGCAGCGCCACCGGCATGGGCATTCGCCTTGATGGCGGCACGGCTTACGCGGGCGGCGTGATCACCCGCTATTACGACAGCCTTCTGACCAAGGTGACCGCTTGGGCGCCGACACCAGAAATGGCGATCGCCCGCATGGACCGCGCACTGCGCGAGTTTCGCATTCGTGGCGTCAGCACCAATATCGCCTTTGTCGAGAACCTGTTGAAGCACCCGACCTTCCTGAACAACACCTATACCACCAAGTTCATCGACGAGACGCCAGAACTGTTCCAGTTTGCCAAGCGGCAGGACCGGGGCACCAAGGTTCTGACCTATATCGCCGATATCACCGTGAACGGGCACCCCGAGACCAAGGACCGGCCGCGCCCGCGCAGCGACATCAAGATCCCCAAACCGCCGGTCCAACGGGGCGAGCCGCAAATGGGCACCCGCAACCTGCTGGAACAGAAGGGGCCGCAAGCAGTGGCCGACTGGATGCGGGCGCAACAGCAGCTGTTGATCACCGACACCACCATGCGCGACGGGCACCAGTCGCTTTTGGCAACGCGGATGCGCTCGATCGACATGATCCGGGTCGCCCCCACCTATGCCGCCAATCTGCCGCAACTGTTCTCGGTCGAGTGCTGGGGCGGGGCCACCTTCGACGTGGCCTACCGGTTCTTGCAGGAATGCCCATGGCAACGGCTGCGCGATCTGCGCGAGGCGATGCCGAACCTGATGACGCAGATGCTGCTGCGGGGCAGCAACGGGGTGGGATACACCAATTATCCCGACAACGTGGTGCAGGCCTTTGTCAAAGAGGCGGCAAAGAACATCGACGTGTTCCGCGTGTTCGACAGCCTCAACTGGGTCGAGAACATGCGCGTGGCGATGGACGCGGTGATCGCCGAGAACAAGATCTGCGAAGGCACGATCTGTTATACCGGCGACATCCTTGATCCGGACCGGGCCAAATACGACCTGAAGTATTATGTCGGCATGGCGCAGGAGCTGGAGGCCGCCGGCGCCCATGTGCTAGGGCTGAAGGACATGGCCGGGGTGCTGAAACCCGCCGCCGCCAGCGTTCTGGTCAAGGCGCTGAAACAAGAGGTCGGGCTGCCGATCCATTTCCACACCCACGACACCGCCGGTGGTGCCATTGCCTCGATCATGGCAGCGGCCCAGGCCGGGGTCGACGCGGTCGATTGCGCCATGGACAGCTTTTCGGGCAACACCAGTCAGGCGACGCTGGGATCGGTGGTCGAGGCGATGCGCCATACCGACCGGGAGACCGGGCTGAATATCGCCGCGATCCGCGAGATCAGCGACTATTTCGAGGCGGTGCGCGCGCAATACGCCGCCTTTGAAAGCGGGCTGCAAGCCCCCGCCTCCGAGGTGTATCTGCATGAGATGCCGGGCGGGCAGTTCACCAACCTCAAGGCGCAGGCGCGCAGTCTCGGGCTGGAAGATCGCTGGCACGAGGTGGCGCAGACCTATGCCGATGTGAACCAGATGTTCGGCGATATCGTCAAGGTGACGCCCAGCTCCAAGGTGGTGGGCGACATGGCGCTGATGATGGTCAGTCAAGGGCTGAGCCGCGCGCAGGTCGAGGCCCCCGACACCGATGTTGCCTTTCCCGATAGCGTCGTCGACATGATGCGCGGCAATCTGGGCCAGCCGCCGAACGGCTTTCCCGAGGGCATCTTGAAAAAGGTGCTGAAGGACGAGGCCCCGGTGACCACGCGGCCGGGCCAGCATCTGGCCCCCGTCGACATGGACAAGGCGCGCGGCGCGCTCAACGCCGAGCTGGACGGCAAGGTGACCGATGACGAGGATCTGATGGGATATCTGATGTATCCCAAGGTCTATCTCGATTACATGGGCCGGCACCGTCTGTATGGCCCGGTGCGCACGCTACCGACCCGGACCTTTTTCTATGGCATGGAGCCGGGCGAGGAAATCTCGGCCGAGATCGACCCCGGCAAGACGCTGGAAATCCGCTGTCAGGCTGTGGGAGAGACCGATGACCTCGGCGAGGTCAAAGTGTTCTTTGAACTCAACGGCCAGCCCCGCACTGTGCGGGTGCCGAACCGGATGGTAACATCGACCACCGTGCAGCGTCTCAAGGCCGAGGTCGGCAATCCCGATCACCTCGGCGCGCCGATGCCCGGCGTGGTGGCCACCGTCGCGGCGCAAGTGGGCTGTCAGGTGAAAGAGGGCGACCTGCTGCTGACCATCGAGGCGATGAAGATGGAAACCGGCATCCACGCCGAGCGCGACGCCACCATCAAGGCGGTGCATGTCCAGCCCGGGACCCAGATCGACGCCAAGGACCTGTTGGTGGAATTCGAAGCCAAGTAAGCACAGCCACGACCGGCGGGCCCGTTTGGGCCTGCCGGCGTCGGGCGATGGGTTTGGCGGCCTCAGCGATGGCCGCCCCCGGCCTGACTGCGCCCAGCGGCGGAGGCCACCGTCAGGGCAGCCCCGTTGCACAGCAAGGCAGGCCCTGCCCGCGGCTGCGGCCTGATGGGGCAGACCTTCTCATCCGTTTCAGGCCGAATTCCCCTTGCGACAAAGCCCTTGCGTCTCCCGCACCTGCGCCACAGCGGTGTCGCTCCTCGCCTTGGGCCTTTTTTTGACGTCTCTGTGATTTTCCCCTTGCGGCGGGCCGAGGATATTTATATCTCCGCCTCACTCAATGACGCGGGCGTAGCTCAGGGGTAGAGCATAACCTTGCCAAGGTTAGGGTCGAGAGTTCGAATCTCTTCGCCCGCTCCATTGAGAATAGAAGACCCAGGACGCGGGCGTAGCTCAGGGGTAGAGCACAACCTTGCCAAGGTTGGGGTCGAGAGTTCGAATCTCTTCGCCCGCTCCAATTTTTTCGTTGATATCAGATATAGCCGCCAGGCACCCCCCGGGGTGCCGCGGCGCTATGCTTTGGCGCCCGGTCTTGCCTGGAGCGACAAACATGGCGAGGCAAGGGGCAGCATGGTGCGTGCGCCCAGCCCTCCCGCCTCCCTCTGCGCCGGGGCCTAGCGGTCGACCCGCTCCAGCCCTTGCCGCCAGAATCGTCCCATCAACAGCACACCAGCCACCCCCAGCCCGGCCGCAAGGCCCAGCCAGATCCCCACGCCGCCCAGCCCGGCGGGAAATCCCAGCACATAAGAGGCCGGGATCCCCACGCCCCAATAGGCCAACGTCGCCATCACCATCGGCACGCCGGTATCTTGCACCCCGCGCAGCAGGCCAAGCGCGATCACCTGCGCCCCATCGACAAGCTGGAACAGCGCCGCCGCCGCCAGCAGGCCGGTGCCGATCCGCAGGATCTGGGGCCATTCGGGATCCGCAGGGTCCATAAACAGCGACATCAGCGGCCCGGGCAAAAGCAGGAACAGCGCAATGGTCAGCGCCGAGGCGACCAGCGACATGACGGTCACCACCGCCGCCCCGCGCGCCATATGTGCCCGGTCGCGGCGGCCATAGGCATTGCCGGCCCGCACGGTCGCGGCATTGCTCAACCCCAGATGCACCATGAAGGTCGCCGAGGCCAATTGCAGCGCGATGCCATGCGCGGCCAGTGGTGCAGTGCCCAACCACCCCATCATAAGCGCCGAGGCCGAAAACAGGCTGACCTCGGTCAGGCTGGTGATGCCGATCGGCACGCCCAGCCGGAACACCCGAAAAAACATCTCCCAGTCGGGCCGCCAGAGACGGCGGAACAGCTCCTGCTCGGGCAAGGCGCGCAGCACATAGACCACCACCGCCACAAGCGAGACCATTTGCGTGAGAACCGAGGCAACCGCAGCGCCCCGGATGCCCATCTCGGGCAGGCCCCAATTGCCAAAGATCAGCCCATAGTTGGCCACGGCGTTCGCCAGCGCGGCCAGCACCGTGACCCACAGCACAACCTGGGTCCGCTCCAGCGCCGCGAGATAGGATTTCAACACCATCACCAGCAACGCGGGAACCAACCCCCAGCAGGCCACCCGTAGATAGCGCGCGGCATCTGCGGACACCGCTTCGCCCTGCCCCAGTCGCAACAGGATCGGTTCGGACCACCACAACAGCGGCAAAATCGCCACCGCGTAGAGCACCGACAACCACAGCCCCATGCGGGTGGCACGGCGCGCGCTGGTCTCGTCACCAGCCGAATTGGCTGTCGCCACCAACGGCATCACCGCAAAGCCAAAACCGGCCCCCGTCAGGAACAACGTGAAGAAATAGCTGCCCGCCAGCGTCACCGCCGCCAGCGCCTCGACCCCGTACCAGCCCAGCATCATGCTGTCGGTCAGGCCGATGGCGAATTGCGCCAGATGGCCGCCCACCAGCGGAAACCCCAGCAGGGCCACGGCGCGGATGTGGCCGCCATATGTCATTTGAACACGTGTCATCACTGCATGCTTAGGGGCCGGGGGGTGAGCGGACAAGGCTCATTGCACCGGTGGCGGGCGCCCCTCGCATCGGCAGTCCACAAGACCTGCGTTAGGCGCGGACCTCAACCGGCCCGCCCCCCCCACCTGTCAGCGCGCGACGCGGGTGTCGGGATGCAGCGCGGTGCCAAGGATATGCGACGCGCTATGGACCACATGTTGCGCCTGTCCCACGATCATCGGGTCCGGCGCCCCCACCACGGCATGATCCTTGCCCGGATACTCCAACGAGGCGAGGAAGTGGCGCATGCAGTTCAATCGCGCGCGCTTCTTGTCGTTCGACTTGACGATGGTCCAAGGCGCGTCGGCGGTGTCGGTGTAAAAGAACATCGCCTCTTTCGCCTCGGTGTAATCCTCCCATTTATCAAGGCTGGCCTTGTCGATCGGCGACAGCTTCCACTGTTTCAACGGATCGGTTTCGCGGGCGGTAAAGCGGCGTTGCTGCTCGGGCCGGGTGACCGAAAACCAGTATTTGTACAGATGGATACCAGAGCGGGCCAACATGCGTTCCAGCTCCGGGGTCTGGCGCATGAATTCCAGATATTCGTTCGGCGTACAAAATCCCATCACCCGCTCGACACCGGCGCGATTGTACCAGGAGCGGTCATAGAACACCATTTCACCGCTGGTCGGAAGCTCCTGAATATAGCGCTGAAAGAACCACTGGCCCTTCTCTTCCCACGTCGGTTTGTTCAGCGCCACAACGCGGGCCGAACGCGGGTTCAGATGCTCGGTGAAGCGCTTGATGGTACCGCCCTTGCCCGCTGCATCCCGGCCCTCGAACAGCAGCACGAATTTCTCGCCGGTCTCCTGCGCCCAGATCTGAACCTTGAGCAGTTCGGCCTGCAACTGCGCCTTTTCCGCCTCATAGGCGCGCCGCCCCATCCGTTTCCGATAGGGATAGCGCCCGGTCTCGAAGGCGTGGCGCACCTCGTCGCGGCTGGGTCGCTTGGACCCGGAGGACACAGCATCGGGTGAATCCGCGTGCTGTTGCGCTGCGATCTCTTTCGCACTCACCGCCTCGGGGGCGGTCGTGGTGTCCGGCTCGGACGGGGAAGGAACGGGGATCGGGGTTGCGGGCACGGGCAGCTCTCCTGTTAATCTCGGTTAAGTTAAGGTTAACAGATTTTCGGCGCGAGCGCCTTGATCCCCATCAACACATCCCCGGACAGGATGCTTCGCCCTGCAGTTCCCCCGCCTTCCAGCACCCTGTGACCCCGCGTCACCGATCATCATCATTGCCCGGCGCGGGCGCGCGGCTAGACTGGCGCCATGAAGACAGAAACCATCATGTTGAACGGCAACCCGTTCCATATCCGCAGCTGGGGCGACCCGGCCAACCCACCGCTTTTGCTGTTGCACGGCTTTCCCGAATATGGCGGCGCCTGGGCCGATCTTGCCCCGCATCTGAGCGACCGGTTCCATTGCATCGCCCCGGACCAGCGCGGCTATGGGCAAAGCTGGGCGCCTGATGATGTGGCGTTGTACCGGGCCTCGCAGCTTGTCGGCGACATGACCGCGCTGATCGAACATCTGGGCAAGGGCCGCCCGGTGACGGTGATGGGCCATGACTGGGGCGCAGCGGTGGCTTATGGGCTGGCGATGTCGCGCCCCGAGCTGGTCGAGCGCCTGATCATTGCCAATGGCGTTCACCCGGTGCCGTTCCAGCGCGCGTTGGCGGCGGGCGGGGCACAGACCGAGGCCTCGCAATACATCCTCGCGCTGCGCCGCGATGGCTCGGAACAGCATTTCGCCGCCAATGATTTCGAGAAGATGAAGGCGCTGTTCCTTGCCAAGATGAACCACGCCTGGATGACGCCGGAAAAACTGGCCGCCTACACCGCCGAATGGAGCCGTCCGGGGCGGCTCAAGACGATGATCCACTGGTATCGCGCCTCGCCCCTGCAAGTGGCCAAACCCGGCGTGCCGATCCTCGATCTGCCCGAGATGCCCCGCGACCGGCTGATGGTGCGCTGCCCGCATCTGCTGCTTTGGGGGCTGGGCGACACCGCGCTCTTGCCCGAAACAACCGAGGGGCTGGAGAGCTTTGCCCCCGACCTGACCCGCGTGACCTTTGCCGAGGCCGATCACTGGATCTGCCACCAGATCCCCGAGAAGGTGGCGCAGGCGGTCAAGGGCTGGCTGCCGGACAGCTAGCGCGGCGCCCCCCTCCCCCTCGCGCGCGGCTTGCGGTGGACCCCATTTCCTGATCCGACAGATCGCTTTTGTCGCGCCCCTGTCCGCCCCGACAATCGCGGCGGCGCTGCCGCAATGTCTTCCCCCTGCCCGGCCACTCTGACATACTGACCTTCACCCAAGAATAAAGAGCAGCAGCCAGATGCCCAACGACCTCCTCTCCGGAGCCGACCAACCCACCTATGACGCCTCGTCGATCGAGGTGCTGGAAGGGCTGGAACCGGTTCGCAAACGCCCCGGCATGTATATCGGCGGCACCGATGAACGCGCGTTGCACCACCTTGTGGCCGAGGTGCTCGACAACTCCATGGACGAGGCGGTCGCGGGCTATGCCAACCGCATCGAGGTCGAGCTGCACGAGGATTATTCGATCACCATCCGCGACAACGGACGCGGTATCCCGGTCGATCCGCACCCGAAATTTCCCGGAAAATCGGCGCTGGAGGTGATCCTGTGCACCCTGCATGCGGGTGGCAAATTCTCGGGCAAGGCCTATCAGACCTCGGGCGGGTTGCACGGGGTCGGCGCCTCCGTCGTCAACGCGCTGTCGGACCTGATGGTGGTGCAGGTGGCGCGCGACAAGACGCTGTATGAACAACGATTCTCGCGTGGGATCCCGCAGGGGCCGGTGGAAAAGGTGGGCGCGGCCCCGAACCGGCGCGGCACCACCGTGACCTTTCATGCCGACCCCGAGATCTTTGGCGCGCACCGGTTCAAGCCCGCGCGGCTGTTCAAGTCGATCCGCTCCAAGGCCTATCTGTTCTCGGGCGTGGAAATCCGCTGGAAATCGGCCATCGCCGAGGGCGACACGCCGCTGGAGGCGACCTTTCACTTTCCCGGCGGGCTGGCCGATTACCTGAAAGAGACGCTGGACGGCGCCTCGACCTATGCCGACGCCCCCTTTGCCGGCACGGTCGATTTCAACGAACGGTTCAACACGCCCGGCAAGGTGGAATGGGCGATCAACTGGACCCCGTCGCGCGACGGCTTCATCCAAAGCTACTGCAACACCGTCCCCACCCCCGAGGGCGGCACCCATGAGGCCGGGTTCTGGGCCGCGATCCTCAAGGGCATCCGCGCCTATGGCGATCTGGCGGGCAACAAGAAGGCCGGGCAGATCACCCGCGAGGATCTGATAACAGGCGGCTGCGCGCTGGTGTCCTGTTTCATCAGCGAACCCGAATTCGTCGGCCAGACCAAAGACCGCCTCGCCACGGTCGAGGCACAGCGGCTGGTGGAAGGCGCGGTGCGCGACCACTTCGACAACTGGCTGGCCGCCGATACCAAAAGCGCCGGAGCGATCCTTGATTTCCTTTTGCTGCGCGCCGAGGAACGGCTGCGCCGGCGGCAGGAAAAGGAAACCCAGCGCAAGACCGCCACCAAAAAGCTGCGCCTGCCGGGCAAGCTGGTCGATTGTTCCTCCAACACCCGCGAGGGCACCGAGCTGTTCATCGTCGAAGGCGACAGCGCTGGCGGCAGCGCCAAGATGGCCCGCGACCGCAAGACCCAGGCGCTGCTTCCGCTGCGCGGGAAAATCCTCAACGTGCTTGGGGCGGCTTCGAACAAGCTGACTTCAAACGCGGAAATTTCCGATCTGTCGCAGGCGCTTGGCGTCTCGCTCGGCACCAAGTTCAACATCGACGATCTGCGCTATGACAAGATCATCATCATGACCGACGCTGATGTGGACGGAGCGCATATCGCCTCGCTTCTGATGACGTTCTTCTTTACGCAGATGCGCCCGATGATCGACACCGGGCATCTGTTTCTGGCCTGCCCGCCACTGTTCCGCCTGACCCAAGGGGCGAAACGGGTCTATTGTCTGGACGAGGCCGAGCGCGATACCTGGATGGAAAAAGGTCTGGGCGGCAAAGGCAAGATCGACGTCAGCCGATTTAAGGGTCTGGGCGAGATGGACGCCAAGGATCTGAAGGAAACCACCATGGACCCGAAATCGCGCAAGCTGATCCGGGTGACCATCGACGAGGACGAACCGGGCGAAACCGGCGATCTGGTCGAACGGCTGATGGGGAAAAAACCCGAACTGCGGTTCCAGTACATTCAGGACAACGCGCGGTTTGTCGAGGAGCTGGATGTTTGAGGGATCGAAGAGAACATCTCGCTAACGAGACGATATGATTTCTCTTGCGCTGAGAATGCTCTGCGAAATCTGACCTCCCCCCCGGGGGCTCCGCCCGTTCGCGGCTGAAACGCTCCACCGGAGCGTTTCCTAGACGCCGCTCACCCCCAACTCTCTCAGGACATCGGACGCAAAAGAAGGCGGCCGTAAAGAAGGGCAAAACCGCCGAACGCGGCAAGCCAGCACAGGCCGGACAGGACCAGCAGAAGATCACTCTGCATCGGCCAGACCCCGGCGGCAAGGCGCGTGAGCATGGCGGCGAGCATGAACAGGTAGATCGCGGTGGTCCCCGCCCCGGCCTGCAGCGCCTGCCCGGTATGGCCCAGCGTTGCGCGCGTCATCACCGCCAGCGTCATCAGCCCGATGGTTCCGGCCATCCAGACATGCTGCGCCGCAGCAAGCCCCAGCATCCCGGGGAACAGCGCCTCGAGCCCGACAAGGATCGCGCCGACCGGCAACAGCCCATAGCCGAGATGCAGAACCCAGAGCAACGGCTCGCTCAGGCTCCGCTCACCGGCCCAGCGCGAAAGCCGGACCAGATGCAGCCCCCCGGCGAGCAGCAGCGCGAGCCCGGTCACCGTGTTGTCAGGCGCGGCGATCCAAAGTACCAGCGCCAGCAGCAGCGCCAGCAGGGCGAGCTTGTCGAAGGTCTGCATCGGCGGCGCAGGCAGTTTGCCACCGCCGCGCCGCACCAGCCAGTTGCGGGTGAACGAGGGCACGATCCGCCCGCCGATCACCGCGATCAGCATCAGCCCGGCCCCAAGCCCGATCCGCAGGCCAAAGCCCTGCGCGGCATAGGCGCCTTGCGCTGCCTCCCAATGGTACACCGCGTTGCCAAGGATCAACGCCCCGAGCATGAGCAACACCACGAGGTTGCGCCAGTTCTTGCCCGCCACGATCTCGCGCGTCAGCACGGCAGCCAGCGTGACAAGCATGGAAAGATCGATGCAGGCGACCAGCCAGACCGGCAGCCCCGATGAGAACGCCACCGCGAGCCGCCCCGCGATCCACAGCGCGAACAATCCGCCCAGCGGCCAGCCGACGATCGGCAGCCGCCCGGTCCAGTTCGGCACCGAGGTCAGCAGGAAACCGGCGACCACCGCCGAGAGATAGCCGTATAGAAATTCATGCGCGTGCCAAGACACCGGGTCAAACCGGGTTGGCAGCTCAAGATGGCCCGACAGCATCGGCACCCAAAGCGCCATGGCAAGCGCGGCCCAGATCCCGGCCCCGAAAAAGAACGGGCGAAAGCCGTAGGTCAGCAAGGTCGGCCCGGTCCAGGCGCGCATTTGTTGGGCGGTGCTACTCATGGGGATGTCCTTTTGCTCTGCACGCCAGCCTGCGGGTGCAAGGATGGTCGCACCTGATCTAGCTGCCACAAATAAGTATTGCAAATACCCATTTGTCGCACGGGACTTCGGGCGCGCGGGCCCAAAAAACGTACCCAAGGCCGGGCGACGGGGTCAGGCGGGCCTATCCCGTCCAGCCCAGTGCAACCGGCGGCGCGATCCGCAACAGATCGACGGCGCGCGCCGCGATCTGCTCGACCACCGCCTCGACACTGTCCGGGCGCAGGTAAAAGGCTGGCACCGGCGGCAGAACGATGGCGCCCATTTCCGTCACCGCGGTCATGTTGCGCAGATGGGCAAGGGTCAGCGGCGCTTCGCGCGCCAGCAGGATCAGCGGGCGACGCTCCTTCAGCTGCACGCTGGCGGCGCGGGTGAGCAGGTTGTCATCCAGCCCGTTTGCAATCGCCGCGAGGCTGCGCATGGAACAGGGCGCCACGATCATGCCCGCGACAGGGGCCGAGCCCGAGGCAATGCGCGCCCCGATATCGCTGGGCGCGTGCAACTGGTCGGCCAGATCGCGGAGCTTGGCCATAGCGTCCTTGCCGCATTCCTCGCACAGGGTCCGCTCTGCCGCGGACGATACGACAACATCCAGCGCGACACCCAAAGTGACAAGGTGGCGCGCCACGGCCAGCGCCAGCGCCGCACCAGAGGCGCCGGACACCCCAAGAACGACGCGGGTCATGTCACGATCCCCCGGCGCGCCAGCAAGTCGGCGGCAAAGGCGGCATCCTCAGGCGTGGACTGCATCACCCGTCCCCATTCGCGTGTCGTCTCGGTGCCGATCTTGGTGGTCGCATCAAGGCCGATCTTTCCCGCCAGCCCGGCCTCGGGCGAGGCGAAATCAAGATAATCCATTGGCGTCCTTTCCAGCGTCATCACATCGCGCCCCGGGTCCATCCGCGTGGCCAGCGCCCATGCGATGTCATCCCAGTTGCGCGGATCAATATCGTCATCCACCACGATGATCATCTTGGTATAGCTGAACTGCGCCAGCATCCCCCAAAGCGCCATCATCACGCGGCGCGCCTGACCGGGATAGCGTTTGTCGATCGCGATCACGGCGATGCGATAGGAACAGGCGGCGGGCGGCAACCACAGATCGCGGATCTCGGGGATCTGCGCCCGGATCAGGGGCAGCGCCAGCCGATTGAACACCTCTCCGATGATCGAGGGCTCATCCGGGGGGCGGCCGGTATAAGTGGAAAGGTACAGCGGCGCCTCGCGCGTGGTCAGGGCGCTGACAGTCATCACCGGAAACGGCTCGGGCGCATTGTAATAGCCGGTGTGATCGCCAAACGGGCCCTCGGGCGCAGTCTCGGTGGGGTCCACCCAGCCTTCGATCACCATTTCCGCATCAGCCGGCACCATGAGAGGCACCGTCTTGGCCGGGACAAGGCGCGGACGGGCTCCGGAAAACACTCCGGCAAAGCCAAGTTCGGACACCGTCTCGGGCAGGGGCAAGGCCGCGGACAGTAGTGTCGCCGGATCGGCGCCAAGGACGATAGCGACAGGCATCGCCGCGCCCGCCTTTTGCCAGCTTCGAAAATGCGCCGCCCCGCCGCGATGGGCCAGCCAGCGCAGGATGATCCGGTCGCGCCCGATGACCTGCGCGCGGTAGACCCCGGCATTGTACCGGCTCACCTCCTCGGCCTTGCTGTCCTGCGGTCTGGTCAGCACCACCGGCCACGTGATCAGCGGCCCGGCGTCCCCCGGCCAATGGGTCTGGATCGGCAGGGCGGCCAGATCCACCGTTTCAACCACGCGCTGCTGCACCGGCGCGTTTTTTGTCAGCTTGGGTCTGGTCGCCAGCGCCGCCTTGAGCATGGGCCAGCGCGACAGCGCATCACGCAGCCCGTCGGGCGGGCTGGGCGCGCGCAGCGCCGCGAGGAACGCTCCCAGATCGTCCACCCCCTCCGGGGTCACGCCAAGACCTGCCGCAACCCGCTCTGCCGTGCCAAAGATATTCACCACGACAGGGGCCTGCGCCCGGGTGCCCCCTTCCAACACCGGATGATCAAAGCGCAGCACCGGACCGGCGCGCTCCAGCACGGCGCGATGCACGGCGGTCATCTGATGGCGCACCGAAACCGGATCGGGAATGGCGCGCAGTTGGCCCTGGGCGGCGGTCCAATCCAGAAAGGCGCGCAGCGTCGGGAACGGGGGCAGCCTGCGCATGGGAAACGACCTTTCGGGTTTGAAGTTTCACCGGCCTTAGCACCCAAGCCATCGGGGAAATTTGACGATCGTCAAGTTTCGCAAACCCCAAAGCAGCTAGGACATTCCCAAAGCCACCGACGCCCGCGTCAACGGAGCCTTATCGCCTTCATGCCAGATCCTTCGCTTCACCTGCCGCTGTGTCCGCGGCTTCCGGCTTCGGCCCTGCGTTGGCTGCCGCTGGTGCCGGTCTCATTGGCGCTTACCGATTTTGCCCGGCGCTTGGCCAAACGACACCCGGCGATGTTTCGCCGCCTCGGGGGCTATGCTCAGGCGCGCTTCATCCTCGATCCGACCGATCTGCCGGTGTCGATGCTGCTGGAGCCGCGCGGCGGCGCCCCCCGGGTGCATGTGTCGCGGCGCAAGCTGCAGGGCGATGCCCGCATTGCCGGGCCGCTGGCCGGGCTGCTGGGGATGGTGCATGGCGCTTATGACGGCGATGCGCTGTTCTTTTCCCGCGACCTTGTGGTCGAGGGCGACACCGCCGCCGTGCTGGCCCTGCGCAACGCGATCGATGATGCCGAACTGGACCTGTCCGCAGAAGCGCAAGCGATGTCCGGCCCGCTCTCGGCCCCCGTCAAACGGCTGATCACCCTGACAGAGGCCAGAACCGGCGTCGCCCTGTCGCGTCACGAAGAGGATTACGGATGGTAATGGAAATCGTCTGCCCCGCAGGCACGCCAGCCTCGCTGCGCGCTGCGGTCAAAGCGGGCGCGCATACGGTCTATTGCGGCTTTGCCGATGAAACCAATGCGCGCAATTTTCCCGGGCTGAACTTTGACCGCACCGAGATGCGCGACGGGATCGCCTTTGCCCATAGCCACGGTGCAAAGGTGCTGGTGGCGATCAACACCTTTGCGCGCGCCGGATCAGAACCGCTGTGGCACCGCGCCATCGCCAATGCCGAAAGCGCCGGGGCCGATGCGGTCATTCTGGCCGATCTGGGGCTGCTGGCCCATGCCGCGAGCCACCACCCCGGCCTGCGCCGCCATTTGTCGGTTCAGGCGGCGGCGGCAAATGCCGATATGATCAATTTTTACGCCCGCACCTTCGGGGTCAAACGGGTGGTTTTGCCGCGCGTGCTCTCGGTGGCAGAAATTGCCGCGATCAATGCCGAAACCGAGGTCGAAACCGAGGTCTTCGTGTTTGGCGGCCTGTGCGTGATGGCCGAGGGGCGCTGTTCGCTGTCCTCCTATGCCACCGGGCAATCGCCGAACATGCAGGGGGTCTGCTCCCCCGCCAGCCATGTTGACTATCACGACGACGCAGGCGCGCTTTCGGCCAAGCTGGGCGGCTATACGATCCACCGCGTCACCAAGGGAGAGCCGGCCCCCTATCCGACCCTCTGCAAAGGGTGTTTCAAGGCCGACCAGAGCACCGGCCACCAGTTCGAAGACCCGGTAAGCCTGAACGCCGAGAAGCTGATTCCGCAATTGTTCAAGGCGGGGGTGACGGCGCTGAAAATCGAGGGGCGGCAGCGCTCGCGCGCCTATGTCGCGCAGGTGGTGCGCAATTTCCGCGCCGCCGTTGACGCGCAGGCAGCAGGCCTTCCGCTGCCCGAAGGCATGTTGGCCAGCCTCACCGAAGGACAGGCCGCCACCGCCGGCGCCTATAAGAAGACCTGGAGATAGCGCGATGCAGCTGACCGTCGGACCGAACCCGTTTTTCTGGAAACCCGAAGCGTGGAGCGGCCTCTATGATGCCTTGGCCAGCGCCCCGGTGCAGCGTATCGTTCTGGGCGAACTGGTCTGCTCGAAACGCCTTCCCTTCTATCAGGATCGCATCCCGGCAGCGATAGAAACGCTGCAGGCGGCGGGCAAGGGGGTGGCGGTGAGCTCGCTGGCATTGATCACCCTGAAACGTGAACGCAAGCTGAGCGCCGAACTGGTCGAGACCGGGGTGGAGGTTGAGATCAACGATCTGTCCATGCTCGCCTATCTGCCGCAAGGGATGGCGTTTTCGGTCGGGCCACTGGTGAACGTCTATAACGAGGGAACGCTTGCATGGCTGGCCGCGCGCGGGGCAACCAGCATTTGCCTGCCGCCGGAATTGCCGCTGGAGCCGGTTCGCACCCTTGCCCGCGCCGGGCGCGATCTGGGCGTTGCGATCGAAGTTTGGGGCCACGGGCGGGTGCCGTTGGCGATCTCCGGGCGCTGCTATCACGCCCGGCTGCACGGTCGCACCAAGGACAACTGCCAATTCGCCTGCGAAAACGATCCCGACGGGCTGGATGTTGCAACGCTGGACGGGCAGGACTTTCTGGCGATGAACGGGGTGCAAACCCTGTCGGACAGTTTTGCCTGCTCGGATCATCAGATCGAGATCCTGCAGGAGGCCGGTGTTTCACGCTTGCGCCTGTCGCCGCAGACCGGCGATTTCGCGGCGATCTGCGCGTTGTATCGCGACCGCATTGACGGCAAGATCAAGCGCGGCCAGATCGCCGCCGCGTTGCAGACCAGATATCCGGGCATCCGGTTGAGCGATGGCTTCCTGACCGGGGCCTGCGGGGCCGAATGGTCCGGGGCCTCCGCACAAAGCTGACACGGGCAAACTTGACACGGGCAAACCTGAAAGGACTGGGCCATGAAAATCGCATATGTCAGCGCCACAGGGCGCGGCGAAACCGACCGGCTGCTGTCGCAAGCGGCCGCATTTCTTGGCCAGCAACAGGTTGCCACCGCCGGCATCGTCAAAGAACTGAGTTATGACAGTGCCTTTGAAAACGGCTGCGACATGAAGGTGCGGGTGCTGCCCGATGGCCCGGTGATCAAGATCACGCAGGATCTGGGCCAAGGCTCGGCAGCCTGTCGACTGGACCCGGCGGCGATTGCCGAGGCGGTTGCACAGGTCGAAACCAGCGGGTTGGCCGATGCCCGGATGTTCATCCTCAACAAATTCGGCCCCGAAGAGATCGCAGGCCGTGGATTCCGCTCGGCAATTGCCGCGGCGCTGGAGCTCGGGATTCCGGTTCTGGTCGGGGTGGGGAGCGCCAGCCGCGCCGATTTTGACGCCTTTGCCGAGGGGCTGGCCGCCCCCCTGCCCGCCGATCCCGACGCCATCGCCGCATGGTGTCTGGCCGCGGTTCAGGCCTAGAGACCGGGCGTCAGTGACGGTCGTCAAAACCCGCTGCCGCACCGCGAAATGCGGTATTTCCAATGAATGTTTGATCTCGATCAAGACGCGGCCGGGAACTTTGTTTCTTTCTTGTCGCCGATGGTGCCGCGCAATCTGGAAAAGCGGCGCGCGGAGTGTCCAGAGGGCGGCATGACGAACAAGAACCACCCCTGCGCGAACTGCAGTTTCTACGAGCAAAGCTTGTGGCGGCCGGTGGCTGGCGCCAATATGTCCACCCTTGCCCGGAACTTCACCCGGCGCGAGATGGAGGCCGGAAGCGTGCTGTATCATCAGGGCGCACCCAGCGACGGGGTCTATTGCGTCTCGCGGGGGCTGTTCGCCATTCGCAGTTTTGGCCCCGACGGCAGCTCAAGCCTGCTGCGGCTGGCCTATCCTGGTGAATTGATCGGATACCGCGCCTTTCTGACTGGGCGAGACCACCGGACCGAAGCCCAGGCTTTGTTGCCATCGCGAGTCTGCGTGGTCGCACAGCGCGATGCCAAGCAGGTCGTGCGGGCCTGCCCAGAGGTTCTGACCCGTCTCGCCGTGCGCTGCGCCGATGAGTTGGATCTGTGCCACGACCGTATTCAAGAGGCGGCGCGCAGTCCCAACAAGGAACGGCTGGCCCAGTTGCTGGAGCAGTTGATGGCGGCTCACGGCACGAAGGACGGCCGTTTCGAGCGCATGCATTTGCCAATCTCGCGTCAGGATCTGGCCGATATATTGGGGGTCCAGCCGGAAACGCTGTCACGCCTGATAAAGCGTCTGCAAAGCGAGGGGCGGTTGCGCACGTCCGGGCGTTGGATCGAAATGCCCGGACCGATGCAAAAACACGTCATTTGACCTATCCCTGAGGCTCTCGCCCGGCCCCTGCTGCGATCAATTCGACCGCGCGCCCTTGTCTCCGGTTTCGTCTAGTCCTGTTTCGTCTAGCCCTGTTTCGTCTGGGCCGTTTTGGACAAAACCAAGTTTGGCACAAAAAGAAAAAGGCCCGCCCCCAGAGATCCGGGGACGGGCCTTTTTCATGTGTCGATCAGGGTGCGATCACTCGCTGATGGTGCCGAACACCGGCAGCGCGCCACCCGAGGCCGCCTGCAGAACCGCGACACGCGCTGGCGTCTGGCCCATCACGGGTTGGCCGTTGGCCACAGCAGCCAGTGCCACCTGCATCCAGGAACTGGCAAGTTGCGGAGCCGTCTGCGTGGCACCAAAGCCCTCGCGCAGTTGATGACTGACCATCTCGCCATAACCACCCTGCCCTGCCGAGGTCAGCAGCACGGCGCTGGCCAGCGCGACGGTGGCATTATCCGCACGATAGCCGGCCCCCAAGCAGACCTTGCCGCCGGACACCAGTTGCGCCATCGGCTGACCCGAATTTTCAAGGAAGGCCTTGGTCCGCGCCATGACCTGGCTTGCCGGCTGGCTTTCAATGCCCTGCATCTGCTGCGCGATGGCCTGGGACAGCCCGTCGCACTGCGCTTCGATCTGGTCGCGCGTCATGCCGGGGATCGATGCCTCGATCCGGGCACTGTCAGACATCGCCTGGGTCCGGGCCATGCAGAACTGTTCGCTCAACGCAAAGCTGGCATCGGTGATCTTGCCCGGCATGCTCAGCCCGCCATTGGCGGCGGTGCGCACACTGATCTGATCGCAAAAATCGCGGATCGAGCGATCGTCGGACGGAAAGCTGAACTGCGGCATGGCCCCGCCGCTGCTGACACCGGTATCGGCGCGCGCGGTCACAGGTTCAGGCTGGGTGGCCTGAGGCACCGGGGCTGGCATCGGCATCGGAGCCGCAGCCATCTGGGTGCCCGGCGTGGCAATGCCAAGCTGTTCGTTGCGATAGGTGCGCAGAAGGCCCGGCTGGCCCTGCGTTGCGACGATCTGGGCATAGGGTGCCATATGAGCGCTGGACATGGCCCGCTGGTGACTGCCCAGCAGGAAATTCATCTCATGCTGGTCAAGATAGCCATCGACGTTATACCCCATATCCGCCTGATAGCGGCGGATGCCATTGCGACTGTTGCGGCCCAGCACGCCATCGGCGCCCCCGACATTATAGCCGAAATAGTTCAGTGCGATCTGCGCCTGACGGTTTTGTTCGCGCTGCGCCGAATACACACGGGTGGGTCGGGTCGTGGTGGTGGTGGTGCGGCGCGTCTTGTTCTTGTTCACCTCGTTCACGACGATGCCGCCCAGCAACGCCCCGCCCAGAAACGAGGCAGCGTCATTGGCTTGGGCGCGCTCGACACCCACGACAACCATGCTGGCAGCGGCCAGCGAAGCGCAGAGATTACGTTTCCACATCTTAAATTCCTCACCTAAAGCAACGCGCCGGGCCGCCGGAAGATCCGGTCCCCAAAAAATTGGCAGCGTGGCACGTCAAAATGCGATATCTGTTCCAGCCCAACAGAGCAAGCCGCGCGCCTGCTGTCAAGATCGACACCCATAACGCGGGTCAACCGGCGCGGTTCCGCCAAAGGGGGCCCCGCATCGCCCTCCCTCGTCTCTCTCAGCCCAAACGTGGAGGCCCCATTCGGGCCGTCGGGGCGGTTTCCACCTCGGCCGCGCAACTGTGGGGATCAAAGAAGCGGAACGTGGCGCGCCCTGCCCGCTTTGCCGTATACAGCGCCAGATCGGCCCGGCGCAACAGCTCTGCCGGGGCACAGTCCGGCTGCTCGACCGATGGCGCGATGCCGATACTGGCCGAGATCGCACAGGGGCGCCCGCGAAACTGCATCGGCTGCTCCAACCGCTCGATCAACCGCAGGGCGATTCGTCGCAGCCGGGGCCGGTCGGTGAGATTGTCGAACACGACCACGAATTCATCGCCGCCGACGCGGGCCACCGCATCCTCGCGGCGGGTTTCTTCGACCAGCACCCGCGCCACCTGCTGCAAGACATAATCGCCCGCCGCATGGCCCAGCGTGTCGTTCACCTGCTTGAAGAAATCCAGATCAATATGCATCACGGAATAGCACAGCCCGACACCCGATTTTCGCGTCAGCACGTGATCCATGGCGCGGCGGTTCTTGAGCCCCGTCAACGTATCGGTAAAGGCCTGTTCCTCGGCCGAGATTCGGGCCGCCTGAAGCCGTTGGTTCAGCTGGCGCGAAGCCTCCATCGCCGCCGATTTTGCCTCAACCAGATACAACAGTTCGATCGCCAGATCGGTGGCTGCGAAATCGGCGCTGGTCAGGGCATAATCGCGCACCGCATCCAGCAACGAAATCCCAAAGGACAGCGCCACCACCGCACCGCCCGGGATCACCGCAAGCTGCCCCTTGAGGGCGGTATGGGGCGTATCGCGGAACACGACGTTCAGTTTGACCCCCGGTTCTGCAAGCAGGTCGGAAAACCGGGGGACTGCGCGGGGCCGGGTCAGGTCGAACAGATCAAGGAACCGCCGCCCTTGCATCGGCGCGTCGGGGCGCAGTTTCTGCAGGGTGGGTCCGACATCGCGGATCACCCCCTCTTCATCCAGCATCAGGTGCATCGGGCACAGCCGGGCCAGCAGATCCGCCAACGCATCTGGCCCCATCATCCGGCCCGCGCCCCCAGATCAAAGGCGCGCCCCTTGGCAAAGGCCATTTCGATCAGCGTAATGACGATCACCTCAACCCCGTCCCGGTTGCCATCATGGTCCAACATCACCAGCGCGCCATAATCGTCGGCCATCGCCCGCAGGATGCCCATCATCACACAGCCAAAGCCGGGCAGATCCGGCCCGCAGCTCAGCTCATAGCGCCCGGCCCCCTGTTCACGCAGCTCCAGCGCCGGCAGATGCAGGTCCGACACCGCCAGCCGCGCCCGGTCCGGCAGATCGTCAAGGGACAGCAGAAAATCCACATAGGTTTCGCCGCCAAAGCGCAACAGCCGACGCAGGGCCTCGACCGCCGGGTGCGAGACCAGATAGGTGCCCAGATCCTCCAGCACCTCGCCCCGCTCCCGGCACAACTCGGCACAAAGCGCATCAAGCACCGCCTCGGTAAGCGCATCATCATAGGTCAACATCGCCTCGAACTCGGCAAACCCGAGCCCTGCGGCCTCGGTCACATGGGTCCAGCGCTCGCGCCCATAGGTGTTGATGACAAAAGACTGGATCGCCCCGTTGACCAGACCGTGCATACCGATTCCCCAACTGTCGTCGTTCGACAGCATGGAACCGAAGTTCTTAACAACAGATCAAAATCCGCCTCATGGATGCCCCTTTCCAGACGCCGCTTCAGTCGGCCCAGCCGCATCACCGGGGCGTCAGAGCGGGGGCACTGGGGCGTAAAAGGTCAGAAATCGGTCGGCGCGCCGCCCTCGGCCTTGCGACGGGCGACAAAGGCGGTCAGCTCGTCGCGGATGGCCGCGTCCATCGGCGGCGGCTCGAATGCGTCGAGGATCTGTTTGTACAGCAGATGCGCCCGCTCCGGTGTCCAGATCGCACCGGCGGCCTCCCAGCCCTCGAAATTGCGCCAATCGCTGAGAAACGGCTGGTAAAAGGCGGTGGTATAACGATCCTGGGTGTGCTGCGTGCCGAAGAAATGGCCGGAATTGCCCACGGACCGGATCGCATCCAGAGCGATCTCATCCGGGCCTGTGTCCCATATCTCGGGCTGCATATAGCGCTGGATCTGCTGCAACACCTCGCAATCCATGATGAATTTCTCCGGGCTGGCAATCAGCCCGCCTTCCAGCCAACCAGCCGCGTGATAGACCATGTTGGTGCCCGATTGCACCGCCGCCCAAAGGCTGTTGGAGGTTTCCCACATCGCCTGCCCGTCGGGCACATTGGCGGCACAGACGCCGGAACTGCGCAACGGCAGCCCATAGAACCGCGCCATCTGGCCAGTCATCTGGGTCGCGCGCATGTATTCCGGCGTGCCAAAGGCGGGCGCCCCGGATTTCATGTCCACATTGGAGGTAAACGTGCCGATCACGCAGGGCGTTCCGGGGCGGACATACTGAAACAGGGCAATCGCACAGAGCGCCTCGGCCAGCGATTGCGCCACCGCCCCCGCCATCGTCACCGGGGCCATGGCGCCGGCCAGCGTGAACGGCGTCACCACCACCGCCTGCCCGCGCCTTATCAGCCGCAAGCAGCCGTCGATCATCGGAAAGTCGTGCTTGAGCGGCGAGGTGGAATTGATGTTGGTATACATCCGGGGCGTGGCCTGAAACTCCTCCTCGGTCAGGCCACCGGCGATGCGCACCATCTCCATCACGTCCTCGACCCGCTCCTTGCCGAGGCTATAGGCGTGCATGACCTTGTCGCACAGCGTCAGCTTGTCAAACAGCACGTCCAGATGGCGCACGCTGGCATGGATGTCGACCGGCTCCACCGGATAGCCGCCGGCGAAATGGATGCAATTGAAATATTGGGTCAATTTCATCAGATCG
Source organism: Antarcticimicrobium sediminis (assembly GCF_004348975.1). Taxonomy (GTDB): domain Bacteria; phylum Pseudomonadota; class Alphaproteobacteria; order Rhodobacterales; family Rhodobacteraceae; genus Antarcticimicrobium; species Antarcticimicrobium sediminis. The sequence goes on from NZ_SMFP01000001.1 coordinate 544,389, forward strand.
GCGCATTTTTCGCGGGTGCCGGACACCTTGCGACCGATCTCCATGTCCCAGTAGCTCGGCGGCGAGGAGACATTACCGAACAACAGGGTATCGCCGCCCACGGTGATCCGATGCGCGGGATTGCGCGGGGTCAGGGTGAACTGCGACGGGGCCTTGGCCACCATCTCCATCACGAAATCGCGGCCCATCCGCACCGTCTCGCCCTCGACGCGACACCCCGCTTCGCGCAGGATGGCGAGGGCCTCGGGGTTGAGGAACACGACGCCGATCTCTTCCAGAATGCGCATGGCCCCGTCATGGATGGCGGCAATGCCCTCGGCGCTCAACGGCTCGACTGGCCGGTCGCGATTGATCGGAGGCGAGAACGGCATCTGTTCGATCACTGCCGCACCGCGCCGCGCCGCCGCGCCCGCACGGCCGCCGCTGCGCCGTCTCCCTGTCGCCTGATCCGCCATGGGTGCCCCTCCCGGTGCCTGCCTGATCTCCAGCAGGCAACAGGTGCGACGCGCGCGCCGCCTTGTCCGCGACGGATTATGTCGTTTTCAGGCCGGGATCAGCCGCGCGCGGCAAGCCAGGCGGGGATATGCCCAATGTCTGGCAAAACGGCATCGGCATCGGGGGCCAGGTCTTCTGCGCTGGCCATCCCGGTCAGCACCCCCAGCGTGATCATGCCAGCGGCGCGCCCGGCATGCAGATCATGACTGCTGTCCCCCACCATCACCGCGCGGGCCGGGTCCACATCAACCGCTGCGCAAAAGGCCAGCAGCGGGCCCGGCTCGGGCTTTGCGCCATAGCCGCTATCAAACCCGGCGATGAAATCGAACCGGTCCAGCACCTTTGCCGCGCCCAGATGCGCCCGGGCCGGCACCTCGGCATCATTGGTCGCCACGCCCAGCCGCAGCCCGCGCCCGCGCAGCCCATCGAGAAACGCCGCCAAGGGCACCGCCTCGATCTGAGGGGCGCATTCGGCCTCCTCGTTCAGCATGTCGATCAGTGCGGCCGGTGTCATCTGCGGGAAATGCGGACCCAACTCGCGCGCCACCTCGGCTGGCGTGCCGGCGATCACCACGCTGTCGGGATCAAAGCGTCGCGTCGCAAGGTCAAAGCCGATCTCGCGCCCGATGGCCTGCGCGCGGACGCGGTCCCCGCCCGTGGCGCGCAGCAAGAACGCCTCGGCCCAGGCCTCCCAAGTGGCGCCAAACTCAAACAGGGTGCCGTCCTTGTCGAACAGAATGGCGTCGATGGTCATGGCGCAGGCTCCTTTTTGGCGATCAGGTCCAATGTACCTGCGCCCCGCCGGGCAGCGCGGCACGGGCCTGCATCGGGTGTTCATAAGGGGTGGTGGTGGCATCGCAAAACGCCATCACCCAAGCATCATCCATCATCAGGAAATCAAGCACGGAGGCGAGGAATTCGGGATCACGGGCACGCTCGCGAACATCGTCCTGCCCCAAGCCGGTTGTCCCAAGAAAGACCGGCAACAAGTCTTCGTTGCCAACCAACCAGGCCAACGCCGTGAGCGCGAGAGTTTCGGCAGCATCGGAAGAAAAGGACATGAGCGGGACCGGGAAAAGTTGCAGGGCAAAGGCCGCAGGATGGGCCCCTTTTCCTGCGCGATTTCCCCGGCGGCGTCAATCGCAACAGCAGATGCGAAGCTTCCCCCGCGCCCTAGCCCGCCAGCGGCCGGGCACGCGACGAGACGTCGGGCAGTTGACCGGCGATCTCTTCCGGCGCGACACAAAGCGCGCTGGGGCCACCCTTATCGACCACCGCCTTGACCAGATAGCGCGCGCTTTGCAACGTCTGGACGCTGAAAAAATTCATGTCATTACCGCTTGTCTCGGCCATGACGCCACGCGGACGCGGGCAGTACAACAACGGCCCCCCGGCGATATAGATCGCCTCGTCCCGTTCAAAGGCCAGCGTCGTAATGCTGACCCCTGGGCCGGGCGCGGACAGACGAATTCCCTTGGTTCCCACCAAGGCGCGGGCCGGAACCACGGCAAAGGGTTCGCCCAGAATCTCCAACGCCTTGTCGCTTTCCAGCAGCAGCCCCTGATCCGGCATCAGCCAAAGCGGCACCTCGTTGTCGAGCACGCCCGCCGGAATCTCGATCGCGCGCAGCAACGCCCCCGCATGTCCCGAATGACTGCGCGGTCTTTCGCGCTGAACCTCGATCACCGGTTGCAGCCCCCGGTCGAAACTGAGCAACCGGTCGCCAGCACAGATCGTCTCGACCGGTTGCCAACCCCGGTCGGTGGCCACCAGCGTGCCGCTCAGCATTCCACCCTGCCCTGTGATGACCATCCCCTCGGGGGTGATTTCGGGATCTTCCGGCGGATCAGCGGCGCGGATCAAGTCCTTCAGCAATCGCAGCATTGGGGGTCCTTCCGGATAGGCGGGCGCAGAGCCGCACCGTATTTGATCATTTCGCGTCACTAGAGCCCCGGAGCGTGCCCGCCTTGGGCCAGAAAAAAGGAAAGGTCGTGGCATTGTTTCCAGAGCATGGATGATACCCGGAATGGGGGCGAATTGGCGCCAATGTGACGAACAAAAGCGGGTCAGACGCCCGCAGGTTCCCCAAATCGATACCCGAACCGCGCAATATCCTCGGCGCAATCCTCGGCGATTGCCGCCGCTGCGCGATCGGAATAGGCGGTGCGATAATCCACGGGGCGGGACGAGCGGTTGACGCGCGCCAGATCCAGCCGAAAGCCCAGATGCGCGAACAGCGGCGCGGCCTCGTCCTCGAACCGTTCGATGCGAATATAGGCGCCGCATTGTTCGCGCCCGTCCGAGCGACGCATATAGGACCCCGCCGGAGTGGCGCGAAACCCGGCGCGGATCTGCGGGTGGGTGACAAACCCCTCGAACGCCAAGGTCTTGGCCAGCCCGACCGCCGGATGATCGAAACGTTGCGACTGCAACCAGTGATAATAGCTCACCGCCCGATCCCAAGGATTGCGCACCAAGGTAAAAGCGAACAGCCCGTCCAGCACCGCGTCGGGCACCAGCCCTTCGATATCGGCAAGCGTGGAATGCTTCCACAACCGCCCCCGCGTTGGCGCCCCCTGCACCCGATGACGACGGCGGCGCGCCTTGGGCGTATCGCCCAGCAGAATATCATCCTTCATCGCGCGCCCCTCCAGCGCGAGCGCCAGCGCGGTGCCGCCGGTCTTTGGAATGTGGATGAAAACGTAACCGCGCCCGGGGCTCAGGATCATGGGGCGCGAGCCTAGCCAATTTCGCGCCCGCCGCAATCACCGCCTTGATGCAATCTCTCATTGCCAGCTATCCCCATCTGTCGGGGCCTGATCGCCGCATTGACCATGGGGCTTCCCTTGAACGACTGGGAACGCAATAGTCGGAGCAGAGGAACACCAGACGCGAGGGAGGAAAGCCGATGGGGTGGATGGCGGATGAAACCGGGCTGGGCAAGGCGGCAGCGAACTATGTGCCGCTGACACCGCTCTCGGCACTGGGGCGGGCGGCGCATGTCTATGCCAACGAACTGGCGGTCGCCTATGGCAACCACCGCAAGACCTATGCCGAATATTATGACCGCGTGACCCGATTGGCCAGCGCGCTGGCCGGGCTCGGGGTCAAACCCGGCGATGTCGTGGCCACGCTGCTGCCGAACATCCCGGCCCAGGCCGAGGCGCATTTCGGCGTGCCCGCCTGCGGCGCGGTGCTGAACACCATCAACATCCGGCTGGATGCGGGCACGGTCGCCTATATCCTTGATCATGGCGGCGCCAAGGTGCTGCTGGCCGATACCCAGTTCATCGACCTCGCCGAAGCGGCCATCGCGCAGATGGAGGGGCATCCGCCGATCCTGATCGAAGTACCCGACCCGCAGGCCGGTTACCCCGCCACAGGCCGGCACACCGCCTATGACACCCTGCTTGGCAATGCCGACCACAACTTTGCCTGGATCATGCCGCAGGACGAATGGGAAAGCATCGCGCTCAACTATACCTCTGGCACCACCGGGCGGCCCAAGGGCGTGGTCTATCACCACCGTGGCGCCTATCTGAACGCGATGGGCCAGATCCTGAGCTGGCGCATGGTGCTGCGCCCGACCTACCTGACCATCGTGCCGCTGTTTCACTGCAACGGCTGGTGCCACACCTGGATGATGCCGATGCTGGGCGGCACGCTGGTGTGCTGCCGCGATGTCACCGCCGCCGCCATCTTTGACGCCATCGCCGACGAGGGGGTGACCCATTTCGGCGGCGCCCCGATCATCCTGAACGCCCTGGTCAACGCCCCCGAGGCGGAACGCCGCGCGTTCGAGCATCGGGTCGAGGTATTTACCGCCGGTGCCCCGCCCGCCCCCGCGACCCTGGCCAAGATCGAACCGATGGGATTCCACGTAACCCAAGTCTATGGGCTGACCGAAACCTATGGCCCCGCCACCGAATGCACCTGGGGCGCGCATTGGGACCACCTGCAGGGCGTTGAGCGCGCCGCGATCAAGGCGCGACAGGGGGTGGCGATGCCGATCTTTGAACACATCACGGTGATGGATGCGCAGATGTCGCAAATCCCGATGGATGGCGAAACGCAGGGCGAAATCATGATGCGCGGCAACGGCGTGATGAAAGGGTATTACAAGAACCCGCAGGCAACAGCCGAGGCCTTTTCCGATGGCTATTTCCATTCCGGCGACATCGCGGTGCAGCACCCGGACGGCTATATCCAGATCACCGACCGGGCCAAGGACGTGATCATCTCGGGGGGTGAAAATGTCAGCTCGGTCGAGGTCGAGGGCGTGTTGATGGCGCACCCTTACGTCAATCTCGCCGCCGTTGTCGCCAAACCGGACGCGCAATGGGGCGAAGTGCCCTGCGCCTTTGTCGAGCTCAAACCCGGTGTTGCGGTCGACGAGGCGGCGCTGATCGCCTTTGTCCGCCAGGTGCTGTCCGGCTTCAAAACGCCGAAAACCGTGGTGTTTCAGGAATTGCCCAAAACCTCGACCGGCAAGATCCAGAAATTCGAACTGCGCGAACGGGCCAAATTGCTGTAGGCGGCGACGCACTCACTTTGACCTGCGAGGGCAGAGCCTGCGGCAGCGGGATGATTTGAGTATTGAAGCAAAGAAGAAGCAGGCAGGACGCACCCGGCTGGAAACCGTTTGTTTACCTGATGCGGGTCAGATGGCCCTTGCGGTACAGGCTGGAGAGCCGATGACCGCCAGAGGCGGGGTGGTTCGGTTCGGGTTGCCAACCCGGCGGCCCGCTGTCCGCTTCTTCTTGCTCCAAATACTCCCACCGGAGGCACGGGCCGCCAGACGCCCGCGCCGCGCTTGAAATTAAAATCTGGCGATCCGGTCTTGCATTCCCATGAACACATTCTTAAATCAGAATGCGAAGGCGCGCAGGACGCGCCATGAGCGAGATGGAGTGACTTGCAATGACAATCAATAAAGCTGTTACGGCGTTTGGTGGCTTCATGGTGCTGCTGTCGGTGCTGCTGACTTGGACCGTGTCGCCCTATTGGGCTTGGCTGACCGTTTTCGTCGGCTTCAACCTGTTCCAGTCGTCCTTCACCGGGTTCTGCCCGGCCGCGCTGATCTTTTCCAAGCTGGGCTTCAAACCGTCCTAAGCCCCGCTTCCCCAAGATGGTTTCGGGGGGCGAAGGCGTTTGCTGCCCGGGCCTGCGCCGTGTTACTCTGGGTAAAAACCCAGAGGCACGGCGGATACAGGCGACATGACGGCGCTGCGTGAATATGAACGGCTGGAAGCCAGCGGGCTTTGGCGCCCCACCCCCGAGGACCAACGCCGCGAGGTGATCGTCTCGGTCGGAGAAGCGACGCTGACCATTGCCGACATGAACGACCGGGCGCTGGCGCATTGGTCGCTCGCCGCTATTGAGCGGCACAACCCCGGCAGTTTTCCCGCGATTTATCACCCCGACGGCGACCCCGGCGAGACGCTGGAGTTGAGCGTCGAGGAAGCCGCGATGATCGACGCCATCGAGCGGTTGCGCGCGGCGGTCACCCGCGCCCGGCCCCGGCCCGGCCGCTTGCGTCTGTTGGGCGTGACGGCGAGCGTGGCGGCGGTGCTGCTGGTACTGCTGATCTGGCTGCCCGGCGCGATGCTGCGCCACACCGTGCAAGTGGTCCCCGAAATCAAACGACAAGAGATCGGTGCGGCGCTGTTGGGCCGGATCGAACGGGTCGCGGGCCGCGCCTGCGACACCCCCGAAACCCGGCCAGTGCTGGAGCGGCTGGCGCGCCGAACCGGGGCAAAGCGTCTTGTGGTGCTGCGCACCGGGGTCAGCGACACGTTGCATCTGCCCGGCAGCATCATCCTGATGAACCGCTCCGTAATCGAGGCGTCAGAAGATCCGGCCGTGGCGGCAGGCCATATTCTGGTTGAGCGGGCGCGCACGCAGCAGCTTGATCCGCTGGCCGAATTTCTCAACCACGCCGGGCCGATGGCCACCTTTCGCCTGCTGACCAGCGGGCATGTGACGCAAGGCGCGCTCGACCGCTTCGCCGAGCAGGTGCTGAGGGCGCCGCGCCCGGCCTTGAGCGACGCGCAAATCCTCGCCGCCTTTGCCAAGGCTTCGGTGCCCTCGACCCCATATGCCTATGCGCGCGACATCACCGGCGAAAGCGTGCTTGGCCTGATCGAGGCCGACCCGATGGCGGGCCGGGATCTGGAGCCGGTGATGCCCGACCGCGACTGGGTGCTGTTGCAGGGGATCTGTGGCGGCTAAGACGATCCAGCGTCGCAACCGCCGCATGTGTTCCGTTTCGGAGAATTCAGGTCAGGCGGATTCAGGTCAGGCCGGTTCAGTTCAGGTGGGCCCCGGAGAACCCGGCGGCACGCGCCTGACGCAGCGCCGCTTGCGCGGTGGTGCTGTCTGCGAAAGGACCGGCCAAGACCACGCGATGCGTCGCTTGCCCGCGCCGGACGGATCCCAACCGCATCGGCAGCCCGTCCTGTGCCAGCGCCTGCGCGACCTGCCGGGCCTCTTGATCACTGCCATAGGTGGCCACACGCACATAGCGACCGGGCGCGACGCTGACCCGCGGGGCGCCCGCAGTCACTGGTGCATTGCGGGTCGAAATGCGTAGCAGACCAGCGCGCTCGGCCTCGGCCGGGGATTTCGCCAGTTCTTTCGGTACAATGACGATCTGCCGGTCGGTCGGCTGCGGCACCAACTCGCGCGGCACGGTGCGGGTCCAGATCCGGTCGGTCCGCGCGTCGCCTTGCGCCGTGCGCGGACCACGCCGGGTGTTCAGCCGGTCATCGTCGCGCGTCGCCGCAAGATAGCCCCGCGGCGGCCCGCTGATCGCGCGCGGTTGCGCCGGGCGCAGGCTGCGTTCCGCGCGATGCGGGTTCAGGCGATCATCGCTCCAGACCGGCTTGTACCCGTCGGGCACCGACACCGAGGTGGTGTTGCGGCGGCGGTCATAGACATGGCGTGGCACGACGCGGGTCTCAGGCGACACGGCTGCGACAGCCATGTGGGCGCGTGCGCCCCGAGGCATCAGCACCGATTGGCGATCCCCTCCACGCCCATAGGTGATCGGCGGCTCTGCCTGCGGACCACAGCGCACACCGGCGCCCTTGTTGATGAATTGCTGGCTGAAGGCCGAGGCATTGGAACAGCCACCACCCGCCTGTGCCGGGGCCTTGCGCGGCGCTATGACTGGCGCGGCTTGCGGGGCCGCCTGACGGCGCGGTGCCGGTATCACGACCGTCGTCGCTGCGGGCGCGCGGCGCACCCTGATCGGGGCGGGGGTCGCAATCGGGGCGGGGGCGGCAGCCTGCACCGGGGCCCGCCGCGGTTGGGCAACAGGCGCGGTCCGGGGCTTTGCCACCGGCTGCGCCACCGCCGCCGGCAGCGGCTTTGGCTTTTGGATGGCCGCCGGTTGCGTCGTGGCGGGAAGGGTGATCTCGACCGGGGCCTGTGCCCGCGGTTTGGCCGCAGCAGCGCCACCGGCCACCACGGTCGGCTTATAGCCGCAAACCTGTTTGCGGTCCCGGCCAACGCGGGGCACCCATGTCACGTTGCCGTCGATCCCGGCACGGATATAGATGCAGCCTTGGCTGTCCACATATTGCTTGCCAGTATAGGACGCAGAGGGAAACTCTGCCGGTGGTGATGCGTTGCGCAGGCTCTGCGCCTGAGCGCAAAGCGCGCTCATCGCCGTGGCCATGAGCGAAAAAGCAATAACTCTTGTAAACTTCATCCCTGCCCCCACAAGATATGGAGGCAGGATGCCGCAAATCGCGCGCTCAGTAAAGAGATCAGTTCGACCTTATTTGGTGGCGAACAGATGATCTCCCCCATCATTTGGTGCCGAATAGACGATCACCTGCATCACCGAGGCCCGGCATGATATAGCCCTTGCTGTTCAGCCCACGATCGACCGAGGCGGTGACAATCGGCACGTCCGGATGCGCCTCTTTCATCCGCGCAACGCCTTCGGGTGCGGCCAGCAGGCAAAGAAAGCGGATGTCGGTCGCGCCGGCCTGTTTCAGCAGGTCGATGGCGGCGGCCGAGCTGTTGCCGGTGGCCAGCATCGGATCGACCACGATCACCAATCGGTTGTTCATCCCCTCCGGCACCTTGAAGTAATATTGCACCGGCTTCAGCGTTGCCTCGTCGCGATACAGCCCGACAAAGCCAACCCGCGCCGAGGGCACCAGTTCCAGCACCCCGTCAAGCATACCGTTGCCCGCGCGCAGGATCGACACCAGCGCCATTTTCTTGCCGGCCAGGATCGGCGCGTCCATCTCTTCCATCGGGGTTTCGATGGCCCGCGTGGTCATCGGCATCTCGCGGGTAATCTCATAGGCCAGCAGCAGCGTGATCTCATGCAGCAGCCGACGGAACTCGGCGGACGAGGCGCCCTTGTCGCGCATCAGGGTCAGCTTGTGCTGGACCAGCGGGTGGTCGACGACGGTCAGATGCTTGGACATGTTCTCACTCCAGGTTGCGCAGCCTGCGGTCATATTTGGCCTGCCCGGCTCTGCACCGCAACCCGCAACCGGCCAAACCGCCGGAAATTCCCGCACCGGCCCCGCATGGATCAGAGAAAGCTCTGCCCTGGCCCATGCGTCTCCAGCCCGAGATGATCGGCGATGGAGGCCGCCACATCGGTGAACCCCGCCTGCCCGATCGCCCCCGCGCCGCGCCCGGCCCCCAGCACCGGCACCCGTTCACGGGTGTGATCGGTGCCGCTCCAACTGGGATCATTGCCGTGATCCGCCGTCAGGATCATCAGATCGCCGGGCCGTAGCCGCCGCAGGATCGGGCCGATCGCCGCATCAAAGACCTCCAGCGCACGGGCATAGCCGGAAATATCGCGTCGGTGCCCATAGAGGCTGTCGAACTCGACGAAATTGGCGAAACTCAGGCTGCCCTCCTCTGCCGTATCGACCAGCCGGCCCAGATGGGCCATCAGGTCCGCATCCGGCCCCTTCACAACGTCGTCGATCCCCTGCATGGAAAAGATGTCGCCGATCTTGCCCACCGCATGAACCCGACCGCCAGCATCCTGCACCCAGTCGGTCAGCACCTTGCCGGGCGGCGTGATGGCATAGTCGTGGCGATTTCCGGTGCGGGTGAACCCGGTCTCGGCATCGCCGACAAAGGGGCGTGCGATCACCCGGCCCACCTTCATCGCATGCAGGGTCGGGGCAATGTCGCGGCACAACGTCAGCAGCCGCTCCAACCCGAACGCCTCTTCATGGGCGGCGATCTGGAACACGCTGTCCGCCGAAGTGTAACAAATCGGCCAGCCGCTGCGCAGATGTTCCGCCCCCAACCGCGCCAGAATCTCGGTCCCCGAGGCGTGGCAATTGCCAAGGATTCCCTGCGTCCCCGCTGCCTGCGCCACCGCCTGCGTCAGATCAGCGGGAAAGGCGGGCAGCGTATCTGGGAAATAATGCCACTCCCACGGTACCGGCAGACCGGCCAGCTCCCAATGCCCCGAGGGGGTGTCCTTGCCGCGCGAGACCTCGCTCGCCGCACCCCAAAGACCGACTGGCGTTGCCGCGCCCAGCCCCGGCGCGGCCTCGCCCGAGGCGAGATGAACCGCCGCGCCCAGCCCCAAGGCATCAAGGTTGGGCAAGCACAGCGGCCCGCTGCGCCCCTGCTCGGCCCGTCCATCGGCACAGGCGCGGGCGATATGACCAACCGTATTGGCACCGGTATCGGGCACCTCTCCGTTGAAAAAGCGATCCGCATCCGGCGCGCCGCCGATGCCCACCGAATCCATCACCACCAGAAAGGCGCGACTCATGCCCCCGGCCTTTCGCAAACGAGCCGTTCAAAGATGAGATCTGGCAGCGGCGCGGGCTCTGCCCCCAGTGTGATTGCTGCACGCACCGCTGCCGCAGCCCGGCGCGCGCCATCCTCGCGCGCGGCATGGACCATTGCCAGCGGCGCGCCCTTCTCGATCTTTGTACCCAGCCGAACCACATTGGACAGGCCGACGGCGGGATCGACCACGTCGCTCTCGACCTGTCGTCCACCGCCCAGACCGACCACCGCCAAGCCCAGCGCCTCGCCATCTATGGCGGTGACATAGCCCGCCTCGCGCGCAAGGATCTCGTGCATCACCGTCGCCTCGGGCAGGAACCGCCCCCAATCCTCGACAAAGCCCAGCGGTCCGCCCTGCGCGGCGACCATACGGCCAAACCGCTCTGCCGCGCGACCATCCGCGATCACGGCCGCCACCTTGGCCGTGCCCTCGGCAGCATCTTTGGCCAACCCCGCATCAAACAGCACCTGACCGCCCAGCTCTGCCGTCAGCTCGGCCAGCGGCCCGGCCTCGCGCCCGGTCAGCACCCGCATCACCGCGTCAATCTCGACCGCGTTGCCCAGCGCCGAGGCCAGCGGCTGCGACATATCGGTGATCAAGGCGGTGGTCCGACAGCCCGCCGCATTGGCGGTATCGACCAGTGCACGGGCCAGCGCACGCGCCTCACCTCGCGTTTTCATGAACGCGCCCGAGCCCACCTTGACGTCCAGCACCAGCGCATCGGGGGCCTCGGCCAGTTTCTTGGACAGGATCGAGGCGGTGATCAGATCCAGACTTTCGACCGTGCCGGTGACGTCGCGCACCGCATAAAGCCGCTTGTCCGCCGGCGCGAGGCGGGCCGAGGCCCCGGCCATCACGCAGCCGGTCTTGGCCACCAGCCTTGGCAGAAGATCCTGCGGCACCGCCGTGGAAAACCCCGGGATCGCCTCCAGCTTGTCCAACGTACCGCCGGTATGGCCCAGACCGCGCCCGGAAATCATCGGAACGTAAGCCCCGCATTCGGCCAGCGCGGGGGCCAGAATCAACGACACGCAATCGCCCACCCCGCCGGTGGAATGCTTGTCCACCACAGGCCCATCCAGATCCCAGACCATCACCGCGCCGCTGTCGCGCATCGCCAAGGTCAGCGCGGTGCGCCCGACGCCCCCCAGATCGCCCTTGCAGACCGCCATCGCAAAGGCGCCGGCCTGCGCGTCGCTGACCCCGTGGTCGGCCAACCCTTGGGCGAACCAGCGCAACTCCTCTTCGCCGGGCACCTCGCCGCGGCGCAATTTCACCAATATCGAACGCGCATCCATCTGCTCAGCGTCCCCGAATGTGATCGGTATTGAACGCGCCGGGCAACAGCTCGGCAAGGGTCATGGTCTGTTCCTGCCCGTCCAGCGTGCCCATGATCACCGACACCTGCCCGCCGCCGAACTCGGCCAGTTTCTGCCGACATCCGCCACAGGGGGAAACCGGCATCGGGGAATCGGCGATGACATAGACCTCGTCCAGTTCGGTCTCGCCCGCCGCCACCATGGCGGCGATTGCCCCGGCCTCGGCACAGGTGCCTTCAGGAGAGGCGACGTTTTCCACATTGCAGCCGGCATAGATCGCGCCCGATCTGGCCCGCACCGCTGCCCCCACCTTGAAGTGGGAATAGGGGGCGTGGGCGTTCTCTCGCACTTTGGCGGCAGCCTCTTTCAACGGCATCGGCAAGCTCTCCGGTTTTTCACCCATCATGCGGCTGCACGGACGGGATGCAAGGGGGAGGTCGGCGGATCACCCATCCGGGATTTGCAAGCCGACGCAAAGACAGCTACTTGCAAGTTCGAGGTTTCGACTCTCCACAATATAGTTTAACACTAAACTATACCCTTTCGAGGAGCATCCATCATGTCCGAGCATCAGAACCAGCGCCAAGCTGCCCTGCATTATCACGAGTACCCGAAACCCGGGAAGCTGGAGATCAGGGCGACCAAGCCGATGGCCAACGGACGCGACCTGAGCCGCGCCTATACTCCCGGCGTGGCCGAGGCCTGCCTCGAAATCCAGACCGACCCGGCCAATGCAGCCCGCTATACCGCACGCGGCAATCTGGTCGCGGTCGTCACCAATGGCTCGGCCGTGCTGGGACTGGGCAATATCGGCGCGCTGGCCTCCAAGCCGGTGATGGAGGGCAAGGCCGTCCTGTTCAAGAAATTCGCCAACATCGACTGTTTCGACATCGAACTGAACGAACCCGACCCGGAAAAGCTGGCGGATATCGTTTGCGCGCTGGAACCCACCTTTGGTGCCATAAACCTTGAAGACATCAAGGCGCCCGAGTGTTTCATCGTCGAAAAGATCTGCCGCGAACGGATGAACATCCCGGTGTTCCACGATGACCAGCACGGCACCGCCATCGTGGTCGGCGCGGCGGCGACCAACGCGATGTATGTGGCGGACAAGAAATTCGAGGACATCAAGATCGTCTCGACCGGCGGCGGCGCGGCGGGCATCGCCTGCCTCAACATGCTGCTCAAGCTCGGGGTCAAGCGCGAGAACGTCTGGCTCTGCGACATTCATGGGCTGGTCTATGAGGGCCGTGAACAGGAGATGAACCCGCAAAAGGCCGCCTTTGCGCAAAAGACCGAGCTGCGCGATCTCGATCAGGTGATCGAGGGGGCCGACATGTTCCTCGGCCTGTCCGGGCCCAATGTGCTGAAACCGGAAATGGTGGCGAAGATGACGGCGCGCCCGATCATCTTTGCGCTCGCCAACCCGACCTCGGAAATTCAACCCGAAGAGGCCCGCAAGGTCGCCCCGGACGCCATCATCGCGACCGGGCGGTCGGACTATCCCAATCAGGTCAACAACGTGTTGTGCTTCCCCTTCATCTTCCGCGGTGCGCTGGATGTCGGCGCCTCCGAGATCAACGACGAGATGCAGATCGCCTGCATCGAAGGCATCGCCAAGCTGGCCCGCGCCACCACCAGCGCCGAGGCCGCCGCCGCCTATCGTGGCGAACAGCTGACCTTCGGGGCGGACTACCTGATTCCGAAACCCTTTGATCCGCGCCTGATCGGTGTGGTCGCCACCGCAGTCGCCAAGGCCGCGATGGCCAGCGGCGTCGCTACCCGCCCGATCGAGGATCTGGAGGCCTACAAAAGCGGGCTCGACAGTTCGGTGTTCAAATCCGCCCTGCTGATGCGTCCCGTGTTCGAAGCCGCCCGCACCGCCTCGCGCCGCATCGTCTTTGCCGAGGGCGAGGACGAAAGGGTGCTACGTGCCTCGCAAGCGGTGCTGGAAGAGACCACCGAAACCCCGATCCTGATCGGCCGTCCCGAGGTGATCGAGCGGCGCTGTGAACGCTATGGTCTGACCATCCGCCCGGGCCGCGATTTTGAGATCGTGAACCCCGAAAACGACCCCCGCTATCGCGATTACTGGGCCACCTACCATTCCCTGATGTCGCGGCGCGGCGTCACCCCGGATCTGGCCCGCGCCATCATGCGCACCAATACCACCGCCATCGGCGCGGTGATGGTGCAGCGCGAAGAGGCCGACAGCCTGATCTGCGGCACCTTCGGTCAGTTCCTGTGGCATATGAACTATATCCAGCAGGTGCTGGGCACCAGCGGGCTGCACCCGGTCGGGGCGCTGTCGCTGATGATCCTTGAGGACGGGCCGCTGTTCATCGCCGACACCCATGTGCATCACGAACCGACGCCGGAACAGATCACCGAAACCGTGATCGGCGCCGCCCGCCATGTGCGCCGCTTCGGGCTGGCCCCGAATGTCGCGCTGTGCTCGCACTCCCAGTTCGGCAACCTGACCCATGGCAGCGGCCAGCGGATGCGCGCCGCGCTCGACATTCTCGACTCGGAGCCGCGCAATTTCTGCTACGAGGGCGAGATGCATATCGACGCCGCGCTCGACCCGGAACTGCGCGCCCGCATTTTCCCCGACACAAGGATGCAGGGCGCCGCCAATGTGCTGGTGTTTGCCAATACCGACGCGGCCAGCGGTGTGCGCAACATCCTCAAGATGAAGGGCGGCGGGCTCGAGGTTGGCCCGATCCTGATGGGCATGGGCAACCGCGCCCATATCGTCACCCCCTCGATCACCACGCGCGGGCTGCTGAACATGAGCGCCATCGCCGGCACCCCGGTCGCCCACTACGGCTAAACCGCCGGCCTCAGGGGCCCTCAGGGGCGCGCGCGCCCCGGTGCATTTGGCGCGACTCAGACCGCGCGGCGCAGGACATCCCTGCCCGCGCGACCTGCGAATCCCCAGCCCCGGCGATTTGCACGGGCCCGAGCGCAAGATTTGCAAACCGAACGGGTTTTTCTCGCAATTTTGCGAATATCTCTTGGTTTGCAAAACTTTGCAGGCCATTCCCTGCCGATTCTGCAAATTTGTTGCGATATTCTGACGCGACGTCTGCGATCTTTCTTGCCGCAGCCCCATCCGCCCCGATAACACCGTTCTACCGCTGAGGGAGAGGAATACCATGGCATACAAGGATATCTACGCCCGTTGGAAACAGGACCCGGAACGGTTCTGGATGGAGGCAGCCGAGGCCATCGACTGGGTCGAGAAGCCCACCAAGGCGCTGTTTGACGCCAACGCCCCCCTCTATGAATGGTTCTCTGACGGCAAGGTGAACGCCTGCTGGAACGCCGTCGACCGCCATGTCGAGGCCGGGCGCGGCGACCAGATCGCCATCATCCACGACAGCCCGATCACCCACACCAAACGCTGGATTTCTTATTTCGAACTGCGCAACCGTGTCGCCCTGCTCGCCGGGGCGCTGCGCGCCAAGGGTGTGGAAAAGGGCGACCGGGTGATCATCTACATGCCGATGGTGCCCGAGGCGCTGGAAGCCATGCTCGCCTGTGCCCGCCTTGGTGCGGTGCATTCCGTGGTGTTCGGCGGCTTTGCCCCGCATGAGCTGGCGGTGCGGATCGACGATTGCAAACCCAAGGCGATCATCGCCGCCTCCTGCGGCATCGAACCCGGCCGTGTGGTGCATTACAAACCGCTGCTCGACGGCGCATTGGAGGCTGCCACCCACAAACCGGACTTCTGCGTCATCTTCCAGCGCGAACAAGAGGTCGCCCGCCTCGAAGAGGGGCGCGACTATAACTGGCACGGCTTTCAGTACGGGGCCGAACCGGCAGACTGCGTCCCGGTCGAAGGCAACCATCCGGCCTATATCCTGTACACCTCTGGCACCACCGGCCAGCCCAAGGGCGTCGTGCGCCCCACCGCCGGGCATCTGGTGGCGCTGAACTGGTCGATGAAGAACCTCTACAACGTCGATCCGGGCGAGGTGTTCTGGGCCGCCTCCGATGTCGGCTGGGTCGTTGGCCACTCCTATATCTGCTATGCGCCGCTGGTGCATGGCAACACCACCGTGGTGTTCGAGGGCAAGCCGGTCGGCACCCCCGACGCAGGCACCTTCTGGCGGGTGATTTCAGAACATAAGGTCAAAAGCTTTTTCACCGCCCCCACCGCCTTTCGCGCCATCAAGCGCGAAGATCCCAAGGGCGAGTTCGTCAAGAAATACGACCTCAGCGGCTTGCGCACGCTCTACCTCGCGGGCGAACGCGCCGATCCCGACACCATCAACTGGGCCAAAGCCCAACTCAAGGTGCCGGTGATCGATCACTGGTGGCAAACCGAAACCGGCTGGGCCATCACCGGCATCCCCGCCGGGATCGAAGAGATGGATATCAAGATCGGCTCCTCCGGGGTGCCGATGCCCGGCTATGACGTGCAGATCCTGGACGAGGCCGGCGACCCGGTCGGCCCTGACACGCTGGGCGCCGTGGCGGTGAAACTGCCGCTGCCGCCGGGCACGTTGCAAACCCTGTGGAACGCCGAGGACCGCTACCGCAAAAGCTATCTCGATCATTTCCCCGGCTATTATGAAACCGGCGATGCCGGCATGATCGACGAAGATGGCTATCTTTACATCATGGCGCGCACCGATGACGTGATCAACGTGGCGGGTCACCGGCTCTCGACTGGGGCGATGGAAGAGGTGCTGGCCAATCACCCCGATGTGGCCGAATGCGCGGTGATCGGCGTGGCCGACGATCTCAAGGGGCAGCTGCCGCTTGGCCTGCTGTGCCTGAACAACGGGGTCAACCGCCCCGAGGCCGAGATCACCCGCGAATGCGTTGATATGGTACGTGCGGAAATCGGGCCGGTGGCGGCGTTCAAACTGGCAGTGGTGGTTGATCGCCTGCCCAAGACCCGCTCGGGCAAGATCCTGCGCGCCACCATGGTCAAGATCTCCAATGGCGAAGACTTCAAGATCCCCGCCACCATCGACGATCCCGCGATCCTGGACGAGATCAGGATCGCTCTGCGCCGCATCGGTTACGAAAAGGGCTGACACAACGGGCGGAACCGAAATTCCTTCGGTTCCGCTTGCACTCACCTGTCTCCTGCGTAGGTTCGCAACCTAGGAGATTGCACATATGTCAGATACAAGCCTTTGGCGCCTGAGCGCCGCCGAAACCGCCGCCCGTACTACCTCGGGTGATATCACCGCCGAGGCCGCCATCGGCGCCTCGATCGACCGGATGGAGGCGGTGAATCCGCGCCTCAACGCCGTGGTCGAAAGCCTTGCCGACGAGGCCCGTGCCCGCGCCCGCGCATTGGACAAGGCCCGCGCCTCCGGCGCGCCCTGCGGTCCGCTGCACGGGGTGCCGGTCACCATCAAGATCAACGTCGACCAGACCGGTCACGCCACCTCGAACGGGGTCACGGCGTTCAAGGATCTGATCGCGCCGGGCGATGCCCCCATCGTGGACAACCTGCACGCCGCCGGCGCGGTGGTGATCGGGCGCACCAACACGCCAGAGTTTTCCTTTCGCGCCGACACCGACAACCCGCTGTTCGGGCGCACCCATAACCCTTGGGGCGATCACATCTCGTCCGGCGGCTCCACCGGTGGCGGTGGCGCTGCGGTGATGGCCGGGATCGGCGCCTTGGCTCATGGCAACGATATCGGCGGCAGCCTGCGCTTTCCTTCTGCCGCCAATGGCGCGGTCACGGTCAAGCCGGGGCTGGGCCGGGTGCCCGCCTATAACCCCAGCCAGACCGGCGAACGCGGGATTCTGGCACAGGCGATGTCGGTGCAGGGGCTGATCACCCGCTCGGCACGCGACCTGCACCTGTCGATGCCCACCGCCATCACCCCCGACCCACGCGATCCCTTCCATATCCCCTTGCCGTGGCGCGGCGCCCCGCTTGAGGGGCCGATCACCGTGGGCTTCACCAAGGAAACCTATGAATTCGATCTCCACCCCGAGGTCTCCCTCGCGCTGGATGCGGCCCGCGATGCGCTCAACGACGCCGGCTACAATGTGGTCGAGATCGACCCGCCGCTGCTGCGCGACGCCGGGATGGAAGGCTATCGCGCCCTAATGGGCGAGGTGCTGGCGCTGATGGGCCCCGATATCCGCGCCCATGGCTCTGACACGGTGCAGGCGATCTTTGACGAATACTTCCGTCAATTCGCCCCCTACGAGGGGCTGGAACTGATGCAAATGATGGCCAAGCGCACCCATTATGCCCGGGTCTGGTCGCTGTTCCTCGAAGAATATCCGCTGGTCATCGCCCCGTTCCTGCCGCAACCCTTCTTTGCCCCCGACCGCGACACCGAGGGTGCCGAGGGCGTGCGCGAGGTGCTGGGCTCGGCGCTGTGGTCCTATGCGATGAACTTCATGGGGCTTCCGGCCGCCTGCGTCCCGACCCGGTTGGCCGATCTGCCAAACGGCCCGCAGCCGATCAATGTTCAGATCATCGCCCGCCGCTGGCGCGAAGATCTGGCCGTGGACGCCTGTATCGCCATCGAAGACCGGCTTGGCCAGATGTGCGATCCGCTTTGGGCGCAGATGGAAAAGCACGGCGCCTGAGGCAAAGACCAGACACGAAAAAGGGCGCGGAAATCCCGCGCCCTGCTTCGATATTGGAATGACTTTCTTCTATCCGGGCCAGCCCCACTCACAAGACCGGCAAACTGCTTAGCAGTTGGCATGAGTATAGCCCGCGCTTGGTTTCACTTCTGTGACACGGATTACAGATCCAGATCGAAAACGACCCTTTTTCGCCCCTTTTCGCCCTTACCTCAGGTAAACTGTTCCGAGATCAGCCGCTCTTCCAACCCATGCCCCGGATCGAACAGGATCCGATGCTCGATCGCTGAATCAGAGCGGATTTCGACCCAGTCGATATCCATGATCGAAATGGAATCCGCATCCGCCATCACCGGCCGCTTGTCCGGCTCCAGCACGTCAAAGCGCACCTGTGCCGTCTTGGGCAGCAGCGCCCCGCGCCAGCGCCGGGGCCGGAACGCCGCGATCGCGGTCAGCGCCAGCACGTCGGACCCGATCGGCAGGATCGGCCCATGCGCGGAGTAGTTGTAGGCGGTCGAGCCCGCCGGCGTCGCCAGCAAGGCGCCATCGCAAACCAGTTCCGACAGCCGCAGCCGCCCGTCAACCGTGATCCGCAACTTGGCCGCCTGCGGCCCCGCGCGCAGCAGGCTGACCTCGTTGATGGCCAGCGCGTGATGGATCTGGCCCGACTGGTCCTTGGCGGTCATCGACAGCGGGTTGATCACCTCTTCCTCGGCCTCGGACAGCCGCGTCTTCAGATCAACGTCGCTATATTCGTTCATCAGGAACCCGATGGTCCCCCGGTTCATGCCATAGACCGGGGCCGGCAGGTTCTTGGTGGCATGCAGCGTGCGCAGCATGAAGCCGTCGCCGCCCAGCGCCACGATCACATCGGCCGCCTCGGGCGGGACATCGCCATACATCTCGATCAGATCGGCGCGCGCCGTCTGCGCCACCGGGGCCCGACCGGCGAGGAACGCAATTTTCAATGTCATGACAAGAGTTTCCAGTGCTGCGCCTATGGTTCCGAAACAAGCACATCTGCCCCGCCTTGGCCAGCCTTGCCGCGTCATGTTGGCGAAGCGTCGCATTACAGGCTTTTCGCGCGCCCCGCTTTCCAGTAGGAACGCCGCCATCCACCGCAGCTAATGGGAATGACCATGAACGCGCCCACCCCTGATACCGGCTTCTTCACCCAACCCCTCGCCGAGCGCGACCCCGAGATCGCCAAGGCCATTGGTCTTGAGCTGGGTCGCCAGCGCGACGAGATCGAGCTGATCGCGAGCGAGAACATCGTCAGCGCCGCCGTGATGGAGGCGCAAGGCTCGGTGATGACCAACAAATATGCCGAAGGCTATCCCGGTCGGCGCTACTATGGCGGCTGCCAATTCGTCGACATCGCGGAAAACCTCGCCATCGACCGCGCCAAGCAGCTGTTCGGCTGTGAGTTTGCCAATGTGCAGCCCAATTCCGGCTCTCAGGCCAACCAGGGCGTCTATCAGGCGCTGATCCAGCCCGGCGATACCATCCTTGGGATGAGCCTTGATGCCGGTGGCCACCTGACCCACGGCGCCCGCCCGAACCAGTCGGGCAAGTGGTTCAACGCCATTCAATACGGCGTGCGCAAACAAGACAACCTGCTGGACTATGATCAGGTCGCCGAACTGGCGAAAGAACACCAGCCCAAGCTGATCGTCGCGGGCGGCTCGGCCATCCCGCGCCAGATCGACTTTGCCAAGATGCGCGAAATCGCCGACAGCGTCGGGGCCTACCTGATGGTCGACATGGCCCATTTCGCCGGTCTGGTGGCCGCGGGTGAGCACCCCTCGCCCTTCCCGCATGCCCATGTGGTCACCACCACCACTCACAAGACCATGCGCGGCCCGCGCGGCGGCATGATCCTGACCAACGACGAGACCATCGCCAAGAAAGTGAACTCGGCAATCTTCCCCGGCATTCAGGGCGGCCCCTTGATGCATGTGATCTCGGGCAAGGCCGTCGCCTTTGGCGAAGCCCTGCGCCCCGACTTCAAGGTCTACGCCAAACAGGTGATCAAGAACGCTCAGGCGCTTGGCGATCAGCTGATGAAGGGCGGGCTAGATCTGGTCACCGGCGGCACCGACACCCATGTTCTGCTGGTCGATCTGCGCCCCAAGGGCGTCAAGGGCAACGCCACCGAAAAGGCGTTGGAGCGGGCCCATATCACCTGCAACAAGAATGGCGTTCCGTTCGACCCTGAAAAGCCGACCGTGACCAGTGGCATCCGGCTCGGTTCGCCCGCCGGCACCACCCGCGGCTTTGGCGAGGATGAATTCCGCCAGATCGGCGACTGGATCATCGAGGTGGTGGACGGGCTGGCCGCCGATGGCGAAGAGGGCAACGCCGAGATCGAAGCAAAGGTCAAAGCCGAGGTCGCCGCGCTCTGCGCCCGCTTCCCGCTGTATCCCAACCTCTGATCTCGCCGATCACGTGCTTCAGACGGCCGCCTCCGGGCGGCCGTTTTCGTTTCTACCCGACACTAGACGAAGCCGCGCCAACGCAGCAGCGCGATCAACACCGCCGTCAGAAGCAGCACGTTAAAGGCCAGCCCGCCCAGCATCCCCAGCCACCAGCCCTTGCGCCGATCCGCCAGATCAATCGCCTTTAGATGCGCCTCCACCTCGCTCGCGGCGCGCTCCAGCGCCCCGGCATCCAGCGTCAGCCGCAGCTGCGGATGCTGCGCAAAAGGCTCGGCCTCGGCCAGCAGCTTGGCCCGCGACCGGATCCGGCGCGGCAGTTGCGGGCGCGCCTTGCGCAGCACCGCGCGCAGGGTTGTACCGCGCCCGCCCAGCTTGGCGCGCATCAGCTCGGCAATCTCTGCGATCCGGTTCTCGATCTCGGCATGGGTCATGATCGGCCTCTCCTGCCGGGGCAACCTAGCGCCGCGCGCGGCTAGCCTCAATGGGGGCCTCAATGGAGCCGGTGGGGTCTGGCGCAGGGCGCAGCCAGCCGCTATCACAGGCCCCATGCTGACCTATATCACCCATGGCGCTACCACCGATGCGCCACCGCTTCTCATCGTTCACGGGCTCTATGGCTCTGCGCGCAACTGGGGCGTGATCGCCAAACGCCTGTCGGATGAACGCCAAGTCATCACCGTCGACATGCGCAACCACGGGCAAAGCCCCTGGACCGAACGTCACCGCTATGAAGACATGGCTGGGGATCTGGCCAAGGTGATCGACGCCAACGGCGGACGCGCCGATGTTCTGGGCCATTCCATGGGCGGCAAGGCGTCGATGATGCTGGCGCTCACCCATAGCGCGGCGGTGAACCGGCTGCTGGTCGCCGATATCGCCCCGGTGCCCTATGCGCATTCGCAGATGCAGTTCATCGAGGCGATGCGCGCGGTCGATCTCTCCAAGCTCGAAAGACGCTCTGATGCCGAGGCACAGCTGGCCGAGCACGGCGTGGAAAAGGCGCTGCAAAGCTTCTTCACCCAATCGCTCGATCTCAAGGACAAACATTGGCGGCTGAACCTCGACACGCTGGCCGCCGACATGGACCAGATCCTGTCCTTTCCCGAGGTCAGCGGCCACTGGGACGGCCCGGCGCTGTTTCTCGCCGGGTCGGAGTCGGACTATATCCGCCCCGAATACCGCCCGCGCATCCGCGAACTGTTCCCCAATGCGCGCTTTGCCAAGCTCTCTGGTGCCGGCCATTGGCTGCACGCGGAAAAACCGCGCGAATTCGAGGCCACGGTGCGGGCGTTCCTGAACGCCTGAGCCGCCACAAACCGACGCAGTGATATGATCTGTTGAGCACGGACCGCTCCCCGCCGCAAAGCCGGGCGCGGCCCAAAGGCGGTGTGCGGGATTACATCCCCTGGTCGAGCGGTTCGATCATCGGCCCGCCAGCGGCCTTCCAATCGCCAAGCCCGCCCAGATTATAGACCTCACTATAGCCCATATCCTTGAGCAGCTTGCCCGCCAGCGCCGCGCGCCCGCCCGAGGCGCAATGCAGCACCACAGGCCGGTCAAACCGCAACTCCGGGTCATGGAAATCGGTCGCGGGATCGGCGCGAAACTCCAACATGCCGCGCGGAATGTGGTGCGCGCCCACCGCGCGACCGGATTTCTGCAGTTCCGGCGCATCGCGGATATCCAGCAACAGTGCCCCCTGCGCCAGCATCTCCTGCGCCCGCGCCCCGTCGATCCGCGGCACCGCCGCATTCGCGGCTTCCATCATCTGCTGCACTGTCAGCGCCATGTCGCTCTCCCTGTTTGCACGATCTCGCACAAAGGCTAGCACGCGCGCCCGCTAGAGGCCACAGAATCAGGGGGAATTCACATTTAGGTCAGAGGGTTGGTACGGGCGGCGGGACTCGAACCCGCACGGGCTATGCCCTAGGGATTTTAAGTCCCTTGTGTCTACCATTCCACCACGCCCGCGCTCGATCTCGGATCGACGGCCCCGTTCGGAGCCCCCCTGATTTAGCGTCCCACCCGCAAGGGTACAATCGGGATTTTCAACTCCCTCCGCGTGCTCAGCCCTCGATCGCCCCGGCGGCCAGTGGCCCGCCCTCCTTCACCGCCTGCATCGCCACATAGGTCGAGGTGCTCGACACATGCGGCAGGGTCGAGATCCGCTCGGCCAAGACCCGGCGGTATTCGGCCATCGAGTGGGTGCGCACCTTCATCAGATAATCGAAATTCCCCGCGATCAGATGCACTTGCTCGATCTCGCCGATCCGGGACACCGCCGCATTGAACACCGCCAGCGCCGCCTCGCGGGTGTCGGTCAACCGCACCTCGACAAAGGCGACGTGATCCAGCCCCAGCCGGATCGGGTCCACCAGCGCGCGATAGCCGGTGATGATCCCGTCGGCCTCCAACCGCCGCAGCCGCGCCTGCGTCGGCGATTTCGACAGGCCGATCCGCCGCGCCAGATCGGCGATCGAGATCCGCCCATCCTCGGCCAGGACCGCCAGAATCGCCTGATCAAACCGGTCGAGCGCGGTAAAGTCGTTTTGCATCGCAATCCCCACAAATTTCAGACGAATGAACCTTGATTGACATATCAACAGGCGAATGTCCCGTAATTTTGCCGATATACAGGTCCAATACTCACCCACATCGACAGGGGATCGCCATGACCGCCGCCACGCCCGATCTGCGCCACCACATCGACGCCCAGACCTATGCCGATCCCGACGCCGCGCTGGCCCGTTTGATCGACACCGCCGCGCTTTCTCCTGCAGACCGTGCCGCGATCTGCGATCGGGCCGCCGGGCTTGTCCGCGACATCCGCGCCAGCACCGCACCGGGGCTGATGGAGGTGTTTCTGGCCGAATATGGCCTCTCCACCGACGAGGGCGTCGCGCTGATGTGTCTGGCCGAGGCGCTGCTGCGGGTGCCCGATGCCGATACCATCGACGCGCTGATCGAGGACAAGATCGCGCCCTCGGACTGGGGCAAACATCTGGGCCACTCCTCCTCGCCGTTGGTCAATGCCTCGACCTGGGCCTTGATGCTGACGGGCAAGGTGCTGGACGATGAAAAACCCAGCCCGGTCAAGGCCCTGCGCGGGGCCATCAAACGTCTGGGCGAGCCGGTGATCCGCACCGCCGTCGGGCGCGCCATGCGCGAGATGGGGCGTCAGTTCGTGCTCGGCGAAACCATCACCGCCGCCCTGAAACGCGCCGCCGGGATGGAGGCCAAGGGCTTTACCTATTCCTATGACATGCTGGGCGAGGCCGCCCGTACCGAGGCGGATGCGGCGCGCTATCACCTGTCCTATTCCCGCGCCATCACGGCGATTGCCGAGGCCTGCACAAACACCGACATCCGCGACAACCCCGGCATCTCGGTCAAGCTCTCCGCACTGCACCCCCGCTATGAGGTGGCGCAGGAGGCGCGGGTGATGGCGGATCTGGTGCCGCGCCTGCGCGCGCTGGCGCTGCTTGCCAAATCCGCAGGCATGGGGCTGAACATCGACGCCGAAGAGGCCGATCGCCTGTCGCTGTCGCTGCGGGTGATCGACACCGTTCTGGCCGACCCCGCGCTGGCGGGCTGGGATGGCTTTGGCGTGGTGGTTCAGGCCTATGGTCCGCGCGCGCCCTTCGTGCTTGATACCCTGTATGACATGGCCCTGCGCCATGACCGCAAGCTGATGGTGCGGCTGGTCAAGGGCGCCTATTGGGACACCGAGGTCAAGCGCGCCCAGGTCGCGGGAATGGAGGGCTTTCCGGTCTTCACCCGCAAACCGGCGACCGACATCTCCTATATCGCCAATGCGCGCAAACTGCTGGGCATGACCGACCGGATCTATCCGCAGTTCGCCACCCATAACGCCCACACCGTCAGCGCCATCCTGCATATGGCCGCCAATCTCGACACCGATCACCCGTTCGAGTTTCAACGCCTGCACGGCATGGGCGAGACGCTGCACACGCTGGTGATGGGCCAACACAAGACCCGCTGCCGCATCTATGCCCCGGTCGGGGCGCATCGCGACCTGCTCGCCTATCTGGTGCGCCGCTTGCTGGAAAACGGTGCCAACAGCTCTTTTGTCAACCAGATCGTTGACGAGGATGTGCCGCCCGAGGTGGTCGCCGCCTGCCCGTTCGACGCGCTACAGCTTGCCACCGCACCGCTGCCCAGCGGCGCGGACCTGTTCCAGCCCGAACGCCGCAACTCGCGCGGCTTCGATCTCGCCCATGCACCGACGCTCAGCGCCATCGAGCAGGCCCGCGCGCCTTTCGCCACGCAGCAGTGGCACGGCGCGCCGCTCCTTGCCGGGCCAGCCGCGCCAGAGGATCCGCAGCCGATCCACAACCCGGCCCGCCCCGAGGACAGCCCCGGCACCATCGCCTGGGCCAGCGCCGCCGATATCGAAACCGCCCTCTCCAGCGCCCGGATCTGGGATGCCCCCCCAAAGCAGCGCGCCGAGGTGCTGAACCGCGCCGCCGATCTGTACGAGGCGCATTTCGGCGAGATCTTTACCCTCGTCGCGCGCGAAGCGGGCAAGGGCCTGCCCGATGCGGTGGCCGAACTGCGCGAGGCGGTCGATTTCCTGCGCTACTACGCCGCCACCCTCCCCACCGGCACCCCTGCGGGCACCTTT
Source organism: Antarcticimicrobium sediminis (assembly GCF_004348975.1). GTDB lineage: Bacteria > Pseudomonadota > Alphaproteobacteria > Rhodobacterales > Rhodobacteraceae > Antarcticimicrobium > Antarcticimicrobium sediminis. The sequence continues at coordinate 569,658 of NZ_SMFP01000001.1, forward strand.
ACCTGCATCAGCCCGTGGAACTTTCCGCTCGCCATCTTCACCGGACAGATTGCCGCCGCGCTGGCGACCGGCAACGCGGTGCTGGCCAAACCCGCCGAACAGACGCCGCTGATCGCCCATTTCGCCACCAGCCTGCTGCATCAGGCGGGCGTGCCGCGCAGTGCACTGCAACTGCTCCCCGGTGCCGGGGCGGTGGGGGCGACGTTAACCTCAGATCCCCGCGTCGATGGTGTTGCCTTCACCGGCTCCACCGACACCGCGCGCCTGATCCGCAGCGCCATGGCCGACAACCTCGCCCCCGGCGCACCGCTGATCGCCGAAACGGGGGGCCTCAACGCCATGATCGTGGACAGCACCGCGCTGCCCGAACAGGCAGTGCAGGCCATCGTTGAGAGCGCCTTTCAGTCCGCTGGCCAGCGCTGTTCCGCCCTGCGCTGCCTCTATGTGCAACAGGACGTGGCCGACGACCTGCTGGTCATGCTCAAGGGCGCGATGGCGGCGCTCACCCTCGGTGATCCGTGGTCTCTCTCCACCGATCTCGGCCCGGTGATCGACGCCGAGGCGCAGACCGGGATCACCGCCCATATCGAGCGCGCCCGCGCCGAGGGACGGCTGTTGAAAGAGCTGCCGGTCCCCTCCGACGGCTGTTTCGTGTCCCCCACCCTGATCGAGGTCAACGGCATCGCCGATCTGGATCGCGAGATCTTTGGCCCGGTCCTGCACGTCGCCCGCTTCAAATCCCGCGATCTGGATCGTGTGATCGACGCCATCAACGCCACCGGCTATGGCCTCACTTTCGGGCTGCAAACCCGGATCGACGACCGCGTGCAACATGTGACCGAGCGGCTGCACGCGGGCAATATCTACGTCAACCGCAACCAGATCGGTGCCATCGTCGGCAGCCAACCGTTCGGCGGCGAGGGGCTGTCGGGTACCGGCCCCAAGGCGGGCGGGCCGCATTACATGCCCCGCTTCTGCGCCCCCGACCGGCAGCACAGCGCGCAGGACTGGCCCGACACGATGGCCGATCTGCCCGCGCCCGAGGGCGATGCCCTGCGACCAGATCCCGCCACCCTGCCCGGCCCGACCGGGGAATCGAACCGCCTGTCCCTGATCCCGCGCCCGCCACTGCTCTGCCTCGGCCCCGGCGATAAGGCCGCCACCGAACAAGCCGACGCGGTCCGCGCCCTTGGTGGTCAGGCGATCCGTGCCACCGGCCAGCTCGCCCCCGAGCGGCTGGCGCATCTGGACGGCATCGGCGGCGTGCTTTGGTGGGGCGACGCTGAAACCGCGCGCGCACTCGAGCAGGCGCTCGCGCTACGCGCCGGTCCGATCCTGCCGCTGATCCCCGGCCTGCCCGACCGCGCCCGGGTGATGGGCGAACGCCACGTCTGCGTCGACACCACCGCCGCAGGGGGCAACGCCGCGCTGCTCGGTGGCATGGGCTGACGCCGGGCAACCGGCCAACGGTCAGGTCCAACAAGGTCAGGCGCGCAACCGGTTTCCGCGCTTGACGCCGCCCCGGTTTGGCCGCAGCTTCGCGCCATGCTGCCAATCCGCGATCACAACCCATCAGGGCGCACGCCCTATGTCGTCTACGCCCTGATGGCGCTCAATACCGGCATCTTCCTCACCTATATCGGCCAGCCCGAACAACAGGTGCTGCGCGATGTCTTCCTGCACTGGGCCCTGATCCCCGCCCGCATCAGCCAAGGCAGCGGCTTTGAGACCCTGCTCACCTCAACCTTCCTGCATGGCGGGCTGATGCATCTGGCTGGCAACATGCTGTTTCTATGGATCTTTGGCGACAATCTCGAAGACGAGATGGGCCATGTCCGGTTCCTGCTGTTCTACCTCGCCTGCGGCATCGGCTCCGGGGTGATCCACTTTCTCGCCGCCCCCGGATCCCCGGTGCCCACCGTCGGGGCCTCGGGCGCCATTGCCGGGGTGATGGGCGCCTATCTGCTGCTCTTTCCCAGGGCGCGGGTGGATATCCTGATCATTCTGGTGATCTTCGTGCGCATCCTCGCGATCCCGGCCTGGCTGATGCTGGGGCTCTGGCTGGGGATGCAGTTCCTCGGCGGGCTCAGCGCCGATCCCAATGGCGGCGGCGTGGCCTATTGGGCCCATGCCGGCGGCTTCGCGGTCGGGATCGTGCTGGCCGTACCGCTCTGGCTGCGCCTTGGCGGGCCCCGGTTCTGGGGCCGCACCCACGGCCAGCCGCCACGCCCGCAGGCCCGCTACAAACTCAGCGCCAGCCATATCCCAAGGGTGCCCCGCCGATGACACGACCGAACCGGACCCTGCCTGACGCCCCCGAAACCCGCCGCGCAAGCTGCCACTGCGGCGCCGTGGTGATCGAGGCTTTTCTGCCGCAAGGGCTGGCCTCGGCCCAACGCTGCGACTGCTCGATCTGCCGCCGCCGGGGCCCGGGGGCCGTCACCGCCACCACGACCAGCGTCAAACTGCTGCAAGGCGCCGACAACCTCGGCCTTTACACCTGGGGCACGCAGACCGCGAAACACTATTTCTGCAAGACCTGCGGCATCTACACCCACCACCAGCGGCGCTCGAACCCGGCGGAATGCGGCATCAACATCGGCTGTATCGAAGGCATAGACCCGCGCGATTTCACCGCTATCCCTTGGACCGATGGCGTCAACCACTCCTGCGACCGCACAAAATAATAAAGGGCCCGCCCTCCGGCGCGCCCCGTTTTCCTTTCACCGCAAATATCGCTGCCGGAGGGGTATGGGTTGCATATCACGCTGTCTCATAAGGCCCCATTCCGGCAAAATCTCCGTTTAACCCCAGTTGGTTATCGTGCCACCGGTGCCGCAGATGTTTCAGGCGGCGTCGGTTTCAAACGTGATAATCTGGAGGATACTCTATGACGAAATTCCATTCATTAAGAACTGCAACGCTGAAGTCAACATTCCGCATCTCGGTTCAAATGGCCCGCTGCACCTACTCATCGGCAGCAGGGGTAGGGCAGATGATCCGCCATGTTTTACGCTCGTATCTGGCAAGGACCGCTCTCGAGGGCCGACAACCAAACCATGGCAGTTTCGGCCCGACGAATTGACCCGGAAGGAATGCCCCCCGCCTCAACCGGTTTTATGACAGCGCCCGGCCGGCTCCTTGCATGGCGTCAAACCAGGAACCTCTGATAGTTCCCCTCAAGGCCGTCCACCACCAGCGCCGGTTTTGATCAGCATTTCAATCAAAGTCAGCGCCGACCTTGGTAAGCTTTTCCGGCTTCTGACCAAGACAGAGCGGTCTCGCAAGGCCCAGTCGTCCTCCAATTCCAAAAGCTTGATATCCATGGTTTGAACATGACGACGCGCTGCCGATTCCGGGACAATACCGATCCCTACGCCCGCCTCGATGATCCTGCACATCGCCTCGAAGCTCCGGACCTGAATACGCAAGGTCCGGTTGTATCCATTGCGCCGGAACTGATGGCGTAGAAAGTCCAACAACGTACTGCCTTCGTGCAAACCGATATGTTCAAAGTCGAGCGTTTGACGGAATTGCACCCGGTCATGACTGGAAAGCGGATGATTGTTTGGCACGGCAAGCATCAGGCGATCCGTGGAAAACCGAATTGCTTCAAGGCCGTCGTTGCCAACCTCGCCCGAGATGATCCCCATATCTGCGGAGCCATCGACGACCGAACGAATAATATCGTTGGTCAGGCGCTCCTGAAGATCAACGGTCACGCCTGGCCTGTCTGACAAGAACAGGGCAAGGATCTCGGGCAGGAATTCGGTTACTGCGGTCGTGTTGGCATACAGACGAATATGCCCGACTTCCGCATTCAACATTTCATCCGCCAGAAAATCCATCTGTCGGAGCACCAACCGCGCTTGGCGCAAAAACACTTCGCCCGCAGATGTCAGGCTGATCCCGCGGTTGCCACGCAGAAACAATTGCTGCCCCGTCTCACGCTCCATCGCTTTGATCCGCGCACTTGCGGCTGACACCGAGAGAAAGGCGCGGCCCGCCCCATGGGTCAGGTTGCTACACTCCGCGACGTGTACAAACAGGCGCAAATCCACCAGGTCAATTTTCATGGCCTTCGTCTAGCACGAACGCACCGTTGCGAAAATACGAATTTCCTGAAGGCGCGGGACCTGTCAAAGTTGGATCTTATTGACAGAAGGCGAGGCCAAAATGGACATAGCGCATTTGCAACAGTGGGTCGGCAAAACCGAAACGTATGACGAATGCATTGCCCCGTTTCCGTCAAACGCGCTGGCCGCGACGCTGAACCGTGATGACAGCGAATACATCGCCGGGTCAGCCCTGCCGCCGCTGTGGCATTGGCTGCACTTTCTGCCCATCTTCAAACTCTCGGATGCCGGGTATGATGGGCACGCGGCACTGGGAGGGTTCCTGCCTCCGGTCCCCCTGCCCCGCCGGATGTGGGCGGGCAGCCGATTGAATTTTCACGCGCCAATGTGCATTGGTCGCGTCCTGAAAAAGGTATCGACCGTCAGATCCGTAAAGGCCAAAAACGGTCGATCGGGGCCGTTGGTGTTTGTCACGGTAGGGCACCAGGTGTTTGACGGCGACACGCTCGGCATCGACGAAGAACATGACATCGTCTATCGCCACCCCCCCAGCCCCGATGCACCTGCCCCTGTGCCACCACGGGCCCCCGGAAAATGGTCGTTCTCGCGTGAAATTGACCCTGACCCAGTGCTTCTATTTCGCTATTCCGCGCTGACATTCAACGGCCACCGCATCCATTATGATCGGCCGTTCTGCATCGATACCGAAGGCTACAAAGGGCTGGTTGTCCACGGACCGCTGCTGGCCACCTTGCTGCTTGACCTGCTCCGCCGGGAAATTCCGCAGGCGACGCTTCGCGGCTTCGAATTCAGGGCGATTTCGAGCGTCTTCGACAACGAAACCTTCTCAGTTCATGGCGAAGCTGACGACGACGGCAAAACATTCCAATTGTGGGCACGCAGGCAAGACGGCGGGCTGGCAATGCAAGCAAAGGCGACAATCGAATGAGTTTACCCATGGACACAGACCATCAAGACATCCGCGATGCCGTTCGCGCGCTCTGCGAGACATTCCCGGCGGAGTACCATCGCAAGATCGATGAAGCCCGCGGCTATCCTGAAGAATTTGTCGACGCGCTGACCAAGGCAGGATGGCTCGCCGCGATGATCCCGGAGGAGTTCGGCGGATCGGGGTTAGGCCTGACCGAAGCCAGCATCATCATGGAAGAAATCAACCGCTCCGGAGGCAATTCAGGCGCCTGCCATGGGCAGATGTACAACATGGGCACCCTGCTGCGCCACGGTTCCGAGGCGCAAAAGGCCCAGTATTTGCCGCGCATCGCCAGCGGCGAATTGCGCCTGCAATCGATGGCGGTAACAGAACCAACGACCGGCACCGACACGACCAAGATCAAGACCACAGCCGTGCGCAGGGGCGACCGATATGTGGTGAACGGCCAAAAGGTCTGGATCAGCCGCATTCAGCATTCCGACCTGATGATCCTGCTTGCACGCACCACACCGCTTGATCAGGTCAAACGCAAATCACTGGGCATGTCGATCTTCATGGTCGAGTTGAAGGATGCGATCGGGAATGGCATGGAGGTCAAACCCATCGCCAATATGGTCAACCACGAAACCAACGAAGTGTTCTTCGATGACCTTGAAATTCCTGTCGAAAACCTGATCGGCGAAGAAGGAATGGGCTTTCGCTATATCCTGGATGGTCTCAACGCAGAACGCACATTGATCGCAGCGGAATGCATCGGGGATGGATATTGGTTCATCGACAAGGTCGTCGACTACGTCAAGGAACGCGAGGTCTTTGGCCGCCTGATCGGCCAGAACCAAGGCGTTCAATTTCCCATTGCCGAAGCCAAGATCGAGTTGGAAGCCGCCAACCTAATGCGGTTCCGCGCCTGCGCGCTTTTTGATGCAGGCCAACCCGCGGGCACAGAGGCAAATATGGCCAAATACCTTGCCGCCAAGGCCAGTTGGGAAGCCGCAAACGCCTGCCTGCAGTTTCATGGTGGATTCGGTTTTGCCCATGAATACGACGTCGAGCGCAAATTCCGCGAGACGCGGCTCTATCAGGTCGCGCCAATTTCCACCAACCTGATCCTGTCATATGTCGCCGAACATGTGCTTGATCTTCCGAGGTCCTTTTGATGTTGCCGCTTGATGGAATAACTGTTGTCAGCCTGGAGCATGCAGTCGCCGCCCCCTTTGCCACCCGGCAGTTGGCCGATATGGGCGCGCGGGTGATCAAGATCGAACGCCCCGGTATTGGAGATTTTGCGAGAAATTATGATACCCGCGTCAAGGGTCTTGCATCGCATTTTGTCTGGGCAAATCGCTCCAAGGAAAGCCTGACGCTGGATGTGAAACACCCTGAAGGGTCGGCAATCCTGCACAAACTGATCAAGACCGCCGATGTGGTGGTTCAAAACCTTTCCCCCGGAGCCGCCAAACGGCTGGGGTTGGAGCATGAGGTCTTGAGCAAGGATAATCCCGGCATCATCGTTTGCAATATTTCGGGATACGGGACCGGCGGCCCGGATGAAAAGCGCAAGGCCTATGACCTTCTGATCCAGTCCGAGGCCGGGTTTCTGTCTATCACCGGGACGCCAGAGACCCCCAGCAAGGCCGGAATTTCAGTCGCCGATATCGCAGCCGGGATGTACGCATATTCCAATATTCTGGCCGCCGTCATTCAACGCGGCAGAACCGGGCGCGGTTGCGAAATCGACCTGTCAATGCTCGACGCGATGACGGAGTGGATGGGCTATCCGCTTTATTATGCGTATGACGGCGCGCCGCCTCCGCCGCGGGGGGGTGCGAGCCATGCAACGATTTTTCCCTACGGTCCATTTGTCGTGGGCGATGGTCGCACGGTCATTCTTGGCCTGCAGAATGAACGCGAATGGACAGCCTTTTGCGGTGTCGTTCTGGAAGCCCCCGATCTGGCAGCGGATCCCCGGTTTTCAACCAATAGCGCGCGCGCCGAAGGCAAGGTTGCCCTGACGCAGATCATCACCGACTGCTTTTCAAGCCTGACGACCGAACAGGTTGTCGAACGGCTCGACCGCGCCGGCATCGCAAACGCAAAGATGAACGAAATGGCCGACGTCTGGAACCACGTTCAATTTGAAGCGCGCGATCGCCGGCGTCAGGTTGATACGCCCGCAGGCCCCATTCCCGCGCTGTTGCCGCCCGGTGGCATCGGGCAGCCGCCCCGAATGGATGCCGTGCCCGCGCTTGGTGAGCATACCGCTGCCCTGCTGGAAGAACTGGGATATTCGGACAGCGACATCACCAATCTACGCAACGCGAAGGTGGTCTGACGCCCGATCTCGGCGCGGCCCGCAACTTTAGATCGACGCGACACTGCCCGCCAGGCTGCGCGCGCTGGTGCTTGAGAAATTGTCAACCGCCGACCACACGACACGAGAGGAGGCTTCGCCGATCAATCCATTCGCCTTGGCGCGCAATCCTGTTTCAAGATCATCCGGCGCAATCTTGGCCGACAGATCAAATGAAATCTGGATTGCCCGCCCGTCGCTTGTCGTGATCTCACCCACAGTCGCGGTATCAGAGATCTCTGCATCCCCGATAACCTCGACCTTTTCTGCGAAGGCTTGCAGAAATGGATCGGCGCAAAGATCATCGGTGAAACTGCTATCGGCGGATGTGCTGATACCTTTTACGACCAAACCGGCAAGCCACGCATAGCTGAACTTGACCTCTAGCCCGCTGCGTGGCGCTTTCTTGTCACAGACCGTCAACCAACGTGGATTGACGCGAATTTTGATATGCGCCACCTGATCGGCGGGCAACGCAGAGGCGGCCAAGCCGCCACGCAAGGCTTCGATCATTGCATGTGTGCCATGACAACAAGCATGCAACTTGTATTTGATGTCTTCGAACAGGAACGTATCTTGCGCCGAAATGCTCCACGGTCCGGCCACTCGGGTGTGGGTTTCGAAAAACCCCTGCGGCCCGAAAATGCCATCATCACTTGACGTGAAACCCAGTTTGGCAAGTTTGGCAGCCTCGACGCCATTGGCGGCAGCGATCCCGGCATTATACGGTTTTCCCATCGTTCCGAATTGGGATTTAAGGCCGGACGCGCGGGTTGCGACCAGACCAAGCGCGTTGCGGAACTCATCTTGCGTCAAACCCAACAGCCGACCGACGGCCACTGTTGCGCCAAAGGCTCCTGCCGTCGCAGTCTGATGAAAGCCGCGCTGGTAATGCTCGCTCCCCAAGGCCATGCCCAACCGCACCGCCGCTTCGGCACCAACAAGAAAGGCATCAATCATGTCCGCGGCGCTGGCGTCCGTTTCTTCTGCCATCGCCATTGCAGCCGGATAGACACCGACCGACAAATGCCCGACATGGGCAAAATGGGTATCGTCATAGTCAAGCGCGTGGCTGATCGTGCCATTGGCCAAGGCTGCAGCACGTGCAGGTACACGAAGCCCGCCAAACACTGTTGCAATCTGCACCCCACCTTCGTCGCCCACCAATCTCTTGATGATACGCGACAGAGGTTCGTTTTGGCCTGCCAGACCAACTGTGATCCAATCGAACAGTGAAAACCGCGCCAGTCTTCTGGCGGAGTCGGGGATTGCATCGGTGGGAGTCATCGCCAGTGCAACCAGCTGGTCCAGGGCTTCGCTCATTTTTCATGTCTCTTCGTTTTCCGCGTTGGCCCGACGTCAATGCACCGCCGCATACATCAGCTTTTCTTCAGTGGCATCGAGGGGGGAAAACTCTTCAACGACCTTGCCTTGGCGCGCCACCAAAAGGCGGTCAGAGAGTTGCATGACCTCGGGCAGATAGGACGAGATCACCACCACCGCTTTGCCTTCATCGGCAAGCCGATTGATGATCTCGTGGATTTCCGCAATGGCCCCGACATCAACGCCCCGGGTTGGCTCGTCAAAGATGACGAGGTCGGGATCCTGCACCAATGACTTGGCAATCACCACCTTTTGCTGGTTGCCGCCAGACAGTTCGATCACCTCCGCATTTTGCGTCACTGCACGAACCTGAAGCGATTTCACCCATTGATCCCCGACCTGATCCATTTCCGATTTCTTGAGCCAGAACCGCGCCGATTTCCCCTTGGTCAGCAGACCCAGAAAAATGTTGGCCTTGATCGACATCGTCTCAAAGAACCCTTCGACCTTTCGGTCTTCGGTGATGTAAGCAACGCCGTCCTGCACGCTGGGTGCTGGCACCAGATAGCGCACGGCCTTGCCGTGCAGAAACACCTCACCGCCATTGCGGTAGTTGCGCTTAATCGCCCCGGACACCACCTTGAACGTCTCGGTCCGGCCCGATCCAACCAAGCCAAAGATGCCGGTGACCTGCCCTTTGAACACCGACAGAGAGTTGTTCTTGACCACCCCGGCGGCGCGCAGATTCTGAATGCTCAGGATACGCTCGCCCGCAGGCCGGGCCACGGTTTTCTTTGCATTATAGAGCTCTTCGGTCAATTCGCGGCCAACCATGGCCTGAATGATCCGGTCCCGGTTAAAATTTTCTGTCTTGTCGGTCACCACATGTTTACCATCGCGCAAGATAGTAATTCGATCAGAAATTTCCAGCGCCTCTTCCAAAGCGTGCGAGATAAAAATCACCGCAACGCCATGACTTTTTAGGGTTTTCACCAGATCAAAGAAGTGGCGCTTTTCTTCGGGCGTCAGGGTCGCAGTTGGTTCGTCAAACACGACGACGCGCGCATCCAGAAGCATCGCGCGAGCGATTTCCACCATCTGTTTCTTGGCGGCCCCCAGCGACGATACCATCTGGGTCGGGTCCACATCAAAACTGAGCGATTGCATGAATTGTTGCGCGGTGATGTTGACACCACGGATACGGTTAAAGAATTTCTCATTCCCCAGAAACAGGTTCTGCGCGACCGTCATTGACGGCACCAGGCTGGTTTCCTGGAACACCATGGCGATGCCGATCCTTACCGCCTCGGCAGGGGATTTGATTTGGATGGGGGCGTCTTCAAACAGGATTTCACCGGAGTTCGGATGAACCACCCCAGCCATCATTTTGGTCAGGGTCGATTTGCCGGCGCCGTTTTCGCCCAGAACGGCGTGAACCTCGCCTTCCATCAGATCGAAATTGACGCCGTCAACCGCGGCGGCCTTCCCGTAAAGCTTGGTGATGCCGCGCATTTCAAGAATAGTTTTCATGCTGCGTTCTCCCCAAAAAGCGTCGCGCGTGTTTTGAGGATGGACATCTTGACGATGCGCCCACTGCCCTTGGACAAGGCGTAAAGCGTGTCCCCGACCTGCGCGGCCGCACATATCCCATGGTGGCGCCCGCCAACGCGGCTGTGCAAGGAATATTGCGGCGTCAAGTTCGCATCATACCGCACCAACAAGCCATAGGATCGTGGCGGTGCCCAAGGCTTGAGGATGCCCATCTGTTTCACCCCGCCGCCCTGCAGCGGTTCCAGATAATCAGAGCCCGAGCCAAAGCTGGGCGATATCCAGAAGCGCGGATCAATGGTGGCCATCATTTCGGTGCGATAGTCTTTTTCTTTCAACACGAATTCGACCAATTGGGTGCGGCTGCAAAACAGGCTGAGCCAGAAACCACCGCCCTCGGCCGGGGCAAAGCGGCAAGGGTAGCCGGGTAAGCGATCAATGGCCGGGCCTGCGCGTTTGTCAGCGACATGCGACACCCTATGGTTCCAGCTTTCAGAAACGAGTACGCCGGTTTCTTGACTGGTATAGGCGCCGAAGGCATAGCCCAATCCGGACGCAAGCACCCGTGCGTTGCCGCCCTGCGCATCAAGGGCGATCAAGCGGCCATCTTTTTTGTTGTTCATCAAGTCCCAGGCCCAATCGTCGCAGCCATAGGATTTGGACCCGTCGCAGACCAACAGACCGCCCTCCGGTGCCGGGTAAAGCGCAGTGACAGCCGTCAGATTTCGACCATCAACAGTATCGATTGAAACATGTGCATCCGTCCCGACCCCAATCACAACCGTGTCGCCCAATCCGACGGCGAGGCGACCATCTGACAATTGGGCAAGCGCGGTAACGGGGCGATCGAAGGCAGCAATTTCCGAGAGCGAACCGGTGGCAGAAACTTCAACGACGGTGTTTTCGCAAGCCGCCAACAGGCGGTTGTCCGCGCCTGCCACGAGGTCAGAAAACCCAGAATGCTCGGCCAGAATATCGGCTTCTTCGAGAAGGCTATTGGGTTTGAACGCCCCGTCAAAAACCGGGATCGACAGGCTTTTCCCACGGGTGTTGCCACGCGACCCGATCCAGCTGATCAGATTATCCAACATGATATTTTCCACTTGAAACAAAGGTTTCATCCGCTCCGTCAAGCTTGATCCGACCGATGCGATTGTTATAAATCCCGCCGATATAAAGGTAGCCTTTGTGTTCGCGCATTGACGTGATCATCGGGTGGTTTTCACCGTGCATATCCCACAGCACATCCAGAATTTCGCCCGCCTCGTTGAATTTGACGATACAGCCCGTGTTGATGTTCGGAGCCAGCCACTCATCGCCGGGCAGTTGTTTGGCCATTCGGCGTCGGAAGCCTGGTTTGCGCATGGCAAGGTCGAACACCTGACTGCGCATGCCCATGATCGCCAGCCAGAAATTGCCGTCCGAGGCCACGTTGATGTTGTCGGGATAGCCCAGCAAATTGTCGATCACCATCTCGACATCGCCCTTTTTCGGGCCGTCAAACCAATAGCGTTTGATCGAGCATTTCCAGCTTTCGGCAAACAGGATGCTTTGGCCGTCAGACCCCAGCACGATGCCGTTGGGAAAGGTCAGATGGCGCAGAACGGTCGTCGTTTTTTTGTGCTTGGGATCGTACAGGATGATCCGGCCATTGCCCCGCCCTTCAAGCGCGTCTGTCTGCCATTCGTGCATTTCATAGCGCACCGTAGCCTCAGAAAACAGGATGCGGCCATCAGGCAGAATGTCCAGATCATCGGCCAGTTTCAGGCGACTGTCATCAATGACCGAAAGGAGCGAACGGTTCGTTTCATCGGTGATCAATTCAACCTCTCGGTCTGCGGTGACCCGGTACAGGCCCATACCACCGACACAGACGTAAAGGTTGTAGCCAGCATCGAATGCCATACCAAGAGGCTGTCCACCGATGCGAGCATAGACTTCATGGCGTTTATAATCGGGCGCGAAAAAGCGGATGATTTCGCCGTGGCGGTTGCCGCTATAAAGGTTGTCGTCTGCGTCCAGGATCACGTCTTCAGGCGCTTCGATCATGCCCAAGCCGATGGTCTCGACATTCTTGAGCCGGTCATTGGGCGCGAATGCGGCGTTGGGGGCGGCAACGTCATCGGGCATTTCCGGCAGTTTCAGATAGGCCGGGCTGACATACATTTCCTGCACCGCCTTGTGGCGATTCTTGAACCAGCGGATGTCCAACGCGGCGGCCAGTAACAGGATCGTGGCCAGAATGATCCGCGCCGTGCCAGCCGAAGTGGCCATACGAAGCAACCCATTGGTGAGCAGCAAAATGATGAGTGTGCCAAGGATCGCTTTCATGACCGAACCTTTGCCGCCGCCCAGCCGGATCCCGCCCAGAATGGCCGCGGTCAGCACGGTAATTTCCAGCCCTACCCCGGTATCGGCGCCGGGACTGGCCAGCCGCGCGGCATAGAAGATGGCAGATGCGGACGTCAGAGCACCCGAAGCGACATAAGACAGCGCGACAATGCGGTTGACCGGCAGGCCGATGTTGTAGGCAGAGCGGCGATTGCCCCCCACAGCCAGCAGCCACCAGCCGGGGCGCAGACGTGTCAAAAGGATGTGACAGAAAAGCGCGACGATACCAAATGCCCAAACTGCGGTCGGAACCGAAAGGATCGAGCCGTAGCCCATCGTGTCCCACATCGGCGAGTCAGGAAAATTGGACGAAATCGGCACAGCCACTTTGACGTTGATCAGGTCGTGGATCGACTTGAAAACAATCAACGTAACCATCGTCGTCAGAAAGGCGCGCATCCGGAAGTAGCCAATCAGGATTCCGTTCACGGCCCCCAAAAGCCCACCAAATACCAGCGTGATCGCGATCGATGCAGGCAGCGGCAGCTGCCATACATGCATGCAATACAGAACCAGCAGGTTGCAGAGCGCGAAAATTGACGCAACGCTCAGGTCAATGCCACCCACAATCAAGACCAGCGAGATCCCAAGCACCACAAAACCAAGCTCGCTTGCTTGCCGGAAATTGTCCGACAGGTTGGCAGGTGAAATGAAATTCTCGATCTGAGTACTGAAGAACACGATCGTGAAAATGAGGACAGCCAAAGGAACAGCCGTTTCCATCCACGATTTCTGAAGGATCTCTCCGAATATCTGGTCAGGCCAATATTTGTACCGGAGTCTGCTTATGGTCTTCATCATGTTTTCAGGTCCGTTGAGGTTATGCTAGTGGATCAGCATTGTGTCGGGTGCCGAAAGGTCGGCACCCGACAGGGACAAATCCCGTGTTAGCGAAGCGAGTCCAACGTCCAGCAATCTTGCTGATCGACATTGTCAGCGGTGAATTCCACCAACGGCGTGTACAGAACCGTCTTGGTCGATCCGACTTCATTCGTATCTTGAAGGGCTGAGGAGATCAGTGCGTTCAGGTCACGCCCCTGACCGGGAACATCATAGCTGACATAGTGATCCCACATCCCTTCACGGATGCCTCTGCAAGACAGTTCGCCACCGCCCCCCGATGTGGACACGAACACCTGGTCACTCAAACCGGCTTCGTCGAGCGCCGCAGCGGTACCGATATCGGGAGCATCCCAAACGCCAAGGGTCGCACACAGGTCGGGATGCTGTTGAACGACCACCTGGGTGATGGATTTCGCCTTGGAGGATTCATAGGATCCGGTGGACTGAATGCCGACCACTTCCATCGAGGCATTGTCGTTCAGGATATTTTCATATCCGCGCAACATGTAGGCTGAAAATGGGCTTGTCGGAGGACCGGCGAGGATAAGCACTTTGCCCGGCTTCTCCGCCGAAGCGCAGTGCTCTACCGCAGCGCGGGCCTGCGCCTCACCAATGGCGACCACGTCAGCACCGACAAAGCCGGTTGTCAGGATGTTGGTCTTCATATTCAGCTGAATCACGTGGATCCCGGCATCCTCGGCGCGCTTCAGCAGCCGTGCATAAGATTGCACGTCAGGGTTTTGCACCACGATGACGTCGGGTTTTTCCGAGATCAAAGAGGTGATCGTCTGCGCCCCTGCAGCCGTATTGAAGTTCGAATTCCGAACCTCATAGTGATATCCCAGCGCCTCTGCCTGATTGGCCATGATCTTGGACCAACCTTCAGTCAGGTCCAGCCCCATAAAGACCGGAACAAAGACAACCTTGCGATCCTTCATCGTCGCGTAATAGTCATCGCGCGCCGGATCGTTGATGCTTTGCTGAGCAATTGCAGTGCCTCCGATTGTCATAGACATGACTGCGGCGGCCGCAAAGGTAAGCTTATTGGATAGTTTCATGGTTTCCTCCCTGAAAACACGGTAAATAGATGGCCTTTTTTCTTAGATATCCCCTTGTTTCGCGGTTTCCTCGTTACGGGGATTTACAATGCTGTCGAGCAACAGCGCCGACAGAAGTATCAGCCCCCTGACGAGGTTCTGCCCTTGAAACGAAACGTTTAGAATTGTCATGCCGTTGACGATTGTGCCGATCAGAATTGTCCCGATGATCACGTTCATCACGCCGCCGCGTCCGCCAGAAAGGCCAATCCCGCCAAGAACGACGACAAGGATCACGTCGTATATCCAAGTCAGATTGAAAATCCGCGTATCCATGCTGTTGGACGATGCCGACAGCACCAACCCGGCAAACAGTGCGATTCCCGCTGACATCACGTATTGAAGAATGATAATCGGACGCGCGCGGACACCGGTAATACGCGCCGCTGAAAGGTTGTCACCGATGGCATAGATGAAAAATCCCAGCCGGGTCTTTTTCAGAAACACATGCACGATCAGCGCCGCGGCCGCGAACGCCAGAATGGAATAGGGCAGTCCGAAAATCTTACCGCGCCCGATCCAGGCGATACTGTCCAATTCTACGGGCCAGGCGATAATGTCATATTCGAACATCCCGCTCTGTCCGATACCGGCAATTCCGATTCCAACCGCCAAAGTTGTGAACAGAGCCGGAATCTCGGCATAGGCTACCAGCACGCCATTCACGATTCCTGTAGCAATGGAAAAAGCCAAGCCAGCAAGGATTGCCACGACCGGGTGATATCCGGCGGCAGCGAGTGTCATCACCAGCGCGGCAGGAACCGACAGGGTTGCGATCATCGACAGGTCGATACCACGGCCAATAACCACAATGGCCATCCCCAGCCCGAGAATGCCCAGGACCGAGACCGACCGGATCAGCACAAGCAGATTACCAGCCGTGAAAAATCCCGGCAGAAAGATCGCGAACATCAGAAAAATTACCAGGAATAGACCCGTCACAATCGTCTGCTGATCGAGTTTCAAACTGTTAACTGATTTTTTCATAAGGCAACCTTGCGGATATGATGGGTGAGCTGGCTTTGTGATTGTGGGCGTGCGAAACGCTGGCTTCAGCGTTTCGCACCTATGGCGTTAGACGCCGCGCCCGCCGTCAACTTCGAGCGATACACCGGTGATGAATTCTGCGTCGTCAGAACACAGATAAAGCGCCGCACCTGCAACGTCTGATGGCCGACCCAAGCGCCCCAGGGGAATGGTCGCCAAGAATGCCGTGCGATTTTCTGGCGTGTCTTCCTTGCCCATGAATTCCTCGAGCAACCCGGTTTCAGCCAACACAGGGCACAGCGCATTCACCCGGATACCGTCGGGGGCGAGTTCGACTGCCATACCTTTTGTCATGTTCAGCGCGGCCCCCTTGGAGCCGTTGTACCACACCAGACCAGGGCGCGGGCGCAATGCACCGATCGAGGCAACATTGATGATCGTGCCGCCGCCGAACTTGCGCAACACCGGAACGCCGACCTGCGTTGCCAGATAGATGGCTTTGACGTTCACATCGAAAATGCGGTCAAAGGTCTTGTCGTCGACATCCATCAGCGAGCCATTGCGGCTAGTGTATCCTGCGTTGTTGATCAGACAGTCCAGACGGCCGAATTTTTCGACGGCCAGATCAATCATTGCCTTGGTGTCGCTGCGTGACGTGACATCTGTGGTGATGGCAACCGCTGCATCGCCGATTTCATCGGCAACACGCTTGGCACTTTCGCCATTGATATCCGCAACAACAACTTTTGCGCCCTCTTGCGCGAACCGTTTGGCGATGCCTTCGCCGAAACCAGAGCCCGCTCCGGTAATTACAGCCACTTTTCCTGGAATACGCATGTCTTCTCCCGATCTTTACGTGTGCTTGAGCACGATTGTCTTGGTTACTGTGAATTCCTGCATGGCGGAAAACCCTTTTTCGCGCCCATGACCACTGTGTTTGACGCCGCCAAATGGCAATTCAACACCGCCACCGGCCCCGTAATTGTTGATGAAAACCTGGCCGCAGCGCAGGGTGTTGGCCATCCGCATCTGCCGCCCGCCATTGTTGGTCCAAACCCCGGCGATCAAACCGAAATCCGTGTCATTGGCGATCCGAACCGCATCAGCCTCATCGTCAAAAGGAATGGCCGCGAGCAAGGGCCCGAACACTTCTTTTTGGGCCAGATCATCTGTTTCAGACACCGGACCATAGAGCGCTGGCACCACGTAATACCCAGTTTCGGGCGCGTCACCGTCAAGTTTGGCGCGGGCCATGCAAGGCACGCCGTTTGCCTCGGCGCTGGCCACGAATTTCCGCACCCGGTCCCGCTGCTTGCCACTAATCAAAGGGCCGCAATTCAAGTCCTTGCCATGCGGTCCTGCGACAAGATCAGCGATCCGCGCCGCCAACTGGGCGGTGAAATCGTCAAAGATGCTGCGCTGGATCAGAACCCGACTGCCGGCAGAACAGGTTTGGCCACCATTCTGCACGATCCCGGCAACAACAACTGGCAATGCCGCATCAAAGTCCGCGTCGTCGAAAATGATCTGAGGCGATTTGCCCCCCAGTTCCAGAACACAGGGTCGGTGGTGTTTTGCTGATGCGATCTGCACCATGGTTCCAACTTCGGGCGATCCGGTAAAGGACATGAAATCCACATCGCCATGCGCCGAAAGCGCGGCCCCCGCCGTGACACCATAGCCGGTGACCAGGTTTAGCGCGCCAGCCGGCAATCCGGCCTCGGCTGCCAGTTCAGTCAAACGAATACAGCTCAAGCAGGCTTCTTCGGCGGGCTTCAGTACCGCCGCGTTCCCGGTCGCCAATGCCGGGGCCAATGTGCGCCCAAACATCTGTGCAGGATAATTCCACGGTATGATATGACCTGTCACACCATGAGGTTCACGAACCACGGAAACGAAATATTCCTTGAGATAGGGGATCGTTTCGCCATGCAGTTTGTCTGCCGCGCCGCCGTAGAATTCGAAGTACCGCGCACAAGCCGCGATATCGGCACGCGCCTGGGTCATCGGCTTACCCGTGTCGCGCGCTTCAATGTCGGCCAATTCATCGGCATGCGCCAAGATCAGCGTGCTCAACCGCGACAAGATACGCCCACGCTCGGCAGGGACCACTGCGCCCCATTCTCCAGACAGGCTTGCCCGCGCCGCGCGCACCGCACGGTCGATATCATCGGCATTGCCATCGGCAATATTCGCAAACACCTGGCCATCGCTGGGCGACAGAACGTCAATGGTGCCCCCGGATGACGGAGCCATCCACTCGCCGCCGATGTAGATTTCTGCGTTGGTCATTTCTTCTCCCCATGGTCTGGCTCTGGCGCGCCGGAATACTCCAGTGCGGCGCGAGCCAAGACCCCTCCCCTGATCTTGATCACAAGCGTATTGGCGGGTTTGGTATGCGTCCAATGCTAGATTTAGATCCTGCCCATGCCCATTGAGCATGGACATCATCCACGCTCTTTCCTAGCGTCTTGCCAAATATCCCGCTCCGGGATGAATATGGAAGCACCGGAAACACATGAACATTTTGTATTTGTTGAATTTTATCCAAATCGTGGAATGGGGCAACATCTCCAAGGCCGCTGCGTTTCTGAACATCGCCCAATCCGCGCTCAGTCGACAAATCAAGTCGCTCGAAGACACCCTCGGCACGCAATTGCTGCGCCGACAAAGCTGGGGGGTTGAGCCAACAGAGGACGGAAAAATGCTGTTGGAACACGCGCGGCGCATTCAAAAAGAATGTATCGACGCAAAGGAAAGCATTCAGTCGAACAAGGATAATCCTGTTGGAACCGTGTATCTGGGGGTGCCATCGGCCTATTCGGTTTCGTTGGTGCCTCCCCTGTTACACCGCATGCGGGCCCTGTATCCCAATGTTTCGGTACAGGTTGTCGAAGCGTTCAGTGGCACCATTTACGAATGGCTGGTCAGTGGGCGGTTGGATATGGCCATTCTGTACCACTCAAAAGAACACAGCGCCGCCGTGATGTCGCCCTTCATAGAAGAGGACATGGTCGCACTGGGAACCGCCGAAATGCTCGGGGACAAAGCCGAAATACAGATCACGGACCTTGCCCGAAAAAAACTGATCTCCGCGTGGCGCCCACATCTTCACCGCCTGACGTTGGACGCGGCGTTCGTGTCCGCTGATGTGCCGTTTGAGCCGCTGATCGAGATCGATTCATTGCCCTGCATGATCGAGTTGGCACACCGCGGCGAAGGCGTAGCCATTCTGCCGCCGTCCTGTGTGGTCCGTGAACTGAATGATGGGCGGCTCAAGGCGGCTCCCTTGCTGCCCAATGTCAAGCTGACAACGGTGCTGGGCCAGACCCCAAACAAACACCCAACCCGGGCGATGACCATATTGACGAACATGCTCCAGAACCTGGCCGCAGAACTGGCCCCGAAAACCGGGTGGAAGATCACAAAAGCAAGACTCGATGCTCCGGCATGAGGTCGGCCCGGCGTCGGGGTACGCCGGGCCGCATCAAAGCTAGGATAGGCATTACCGATGGCACAGTTATTGCCGATGTCGGAAGAGATGATCGCGTTGCGCGGCAGGGCGGCAGGGCGGCAGGGCGGCGGAGATCGCACGCCAGGCCTTGCGTGGGCTCATCCAGTTCGGCTTGTCACTGCGGGCACGTTCGTTCCAATTGGTGCCGGGATCGTCCTCTTCGTGATTAATCGACGACAGCTGTTGCGCCCATGCGCTTTTGGTCTGGGCGATCCGAATCTTGCGGTCTTCGCGCCGTTGTCACCGGCATCCGCTGGCAACGGGCCAAGAATACCACGCGCCACCTTTGCCGCTTCTCCAACGATGCCGACCGTGACCCTCTTGGTCAGACCGATTCGATCCGGGTTGATATCAACCTGAATGATCTTTGCGCTCTCAGGCCAATAGTCCATCCCGGCCTTCGATCCGTTGTAGCCCAAGGGGCCAGCGAAGAGTGGGGGGGCTACCCGGAAAGGCGTCGTTGTGTTGGTATCAAGGTCGAGGGAGAAGGCGAGTGGAATGCGCGTAAGCATCCCTCTCACCGAAACTGCGTTTCGACTGCCGGGCAGCGGGTGGCCCCGAACGACGCGTCTGGCGCGCGATCCATCTCGGCATCGACGAACAGACCCTGGAAGTCAGAGCGGTCGAGGTCACCGGCAGTGCCACTGGGGATGCACCAATGTTGCCCGAACTGCTCAACCAGATCCCGCGCAATCAGGACATTGGCAGCGTGACCGCAGATGGAGCATACAACACGCGCAGCTGCCATAATGCTATCGCCGATCGTGGAGCGGCGGCGGTTATCCGCCCGCGTAGAAATGCCCAGCCATGCAAGCCAAGCACCGCCGGTGCCATCGCCAGGAACGATACGCTTTGCGCATCAAAGTATCTGGGTCGGGCGCTCTGGCGGAACTGGTGCGGATACCACCGCAGAAGCCGTGTCGAGACAAAACCTCTCGGGACATTTCCTTCGAAAATACCCTGCCGGTCAGTGGATCCATTGTATGAAGCTATTGGGCCAGCGCCTCCTTCTCGTCGTTTGCAGGCAAGCCGCTGACAGGCAGCACATGGCGCGCGACTTTGACCACCAGGTCGCTGAGATTCAGATGCGCATCGCGGTCCTGAATGGCGACACCGCGCTTGGCATCCCCCTCGCGAAAGCCGCAGGCTAAATCCTTTTGGAGAAGGGAGAAACCCGTCCATCAGCCAATTTGTGCAACAGCGTCGCGCGGAGCCTAGACGAAGTCGAAGTCCGAGGCTGACAGTTCAGACAACCGCGTATTCCGAAGGATCAGCAGATCACCATCGCCGAAATCAAAACTGGCATGACGGTGCGACCCGACCGAGGTCTCCAGAAGGTCAGCGAAACTGTCGATCCCCTCCACGTCGATCCGCACGACATCTTCGCCGCGCGAAAACCACCGTCGCTCGCCAGTCTCGAAATCCTCGATCCGGTCGACGCCGTTGCCCTCGACAAAGACGAACAGATCCTTGCCACGGCCGCCGTACAGGCGATCATACGCAGCGCCGCCATCCAGAACGTCGTCGCCGCTTCCGCCAAAGAGGCTGTCGCGGTCATCGCCGCCCTCCAGAGTATCGTCGCCCCAGGAGCCGAACAGACGGTCCCGTCCGTCGCCACCGGCGAGATGGTCGTCGCGCAAGCCACCCAAAAGCAGGTCGTTTCCGCCAGATCCGTAGAGCAACGACGGCGCCCACCACGACCCGAACATGGTATCGCGTCCTTCGCTACCGTGGACAAAGCCCGCGTAGTCATCGCCAGTCACCTCGAGCGTCACCATCGCGGTGGCCTCGAGGTCGCCGTCGGACACGGTGTACTCGAAATGCGCGGCACCGACGTAGCCAGCCTCGGGCGTGAACAGGATGTCGGTGCCGGAGATCTCGACCGTGCCATGTTCTGCCGTGCCGACCGAGATGACGTCCAGCATGTCGCCATCGGGATCGCTGTCATTGGCCAGAAGATCGGCCGCATTGATGCTCAGGGGCTCGCCCGCTCCGGTCTCGAACCCATCGTCACCCGCCGCGACAGGCGCCCGGTTGGTCGGGCCGGTGATCGCGAACACCATGACATCATCGTCCGACAGCATCCCGTCGGACGCGGTGACGCGCACCTCGATCTCGTCCGCGAACCCCGAGGGGGCAGCGCCTGAGAACCGGCCGGTATCGGGATCGAAGACGAGCCAGTCCGGCAATGCACCGCCATCCGCCAGGGCGGCGGAGAGGGTCAGCGCGTCGCCATCCACATCGGAAAAGGCATCGTCGGGCAACAGAAAATTGATCGCCTCTCCCGCATTGACGGTCCGATCCGACAGCGGATTGACCAGGATCGGCGCATCGTTCACAGGCGTCACGGTGAGGGTAAAGCTCTGTGGATCGCTTTCCGCCCCCTCTGGGTCGGAGACCGTGTAGTCGAAACTGACCACCCCGTTGAAATCCGCGACCGGTGCATAGCTGAACGTGCCGTCCGGGTTCAGTGACAGGCCCTCGGGCACCGGCCCGGAGAGGGCATAGGCCACCCCGGTATCGCCGTCGGGATCGGTGGCGGCGGGCAGCGCGCCGGTCAGCGTGCTATCCTCGTCCAGCGTTGCGGCATTGTTCCCCTCCGAGGCCACTGGCGCATCGTTCACAGGCGTCACGGTAAAGGTGAAGCTTTGTGGATCGCTTTCCGCCCCGTCCGGGTCGGAGACCGTGTAGTCGAAACTGACCACCCCGTTGAAATCCGCGACCGGTGCATAGCTGAACGTGCCGTCCGGGTTCAGCGTTAGCCCCTCGGGCACCGGCCCGGAGAGGGTATAGGCCAATCCGGTATCGCCATCGGGATCGGTGGCGGCGGGCAAGGCGCCGGTCAGCGTGGTATCCTCATCCAGCGTTGCGGCGTTGCCCTCGCTTGACGGAACCGGTGGCCGATTGACCAGCGACATGGTCACCCGGTCGCCTAGGAAACTCAGCAGCTCGGCATCGACGATTGTGTCGGTGCCCTCGTCCCCGTCGGTTCGGTTGGTGTCGGTGACGACAACCGTGTTGCCGCTACGCAGGATCGTGAAATCGGTCGAGGCGCCGTCGAAATAGACGACATCGCGCCCATCGCCCCCGTCGATGGCATCGTCACCACCGCCCCCCTGCACCAGGTCATCGCCACCGTGCAGGACAATGGTATCGTCCAGCAGGGTGCCAAGGATGTCGTCCACCCCTCCGGTGCCCTCGATCGGCGGGCGGGCAAAGCCGAAGTTCTCTGGTTCGAGATCTCTCAGCAACACCCCCACGATCAGGATCTGGTTGCCGCCACCCAGTAAGATCAAAAGCCCCTCGGGCGTGTCGCTCGCCGCCGCAAGCAGCGCGTCGAAATTGGGGAACACCCCGTCGGGCAGCGCGACCTTCGTGCCTTCGAGGCCGCGCTTGAACCCCTCGATCCGGTCGCTGCCCCCCTCTGTGCCGATCACGATCACGTCGCGCCCGCCACCGGTCTGCACGGTCTCGTTCCCGCCCGAGAGCGTGAACAGATCCGCGCCAAGCCCACCGGTCAGGATCTGGTCGCTGCCGTCGCCGGTGAAGCTTTCGCCCCCGGTCTCGGCACGAATATCGGCCCGCGAGAAGACATCATCGTCGAAAACGATCTTTTCGAGGCCTGACAGCGCCGAGACATAGTGATCGGTCACGGTGATTGTCTCGCCGGTGTCGAGCACGGTGATCACGAGGTCGTCCGTGCCATCCGGGCGGGAAAGCGATACCTCGTTCGAGGCCACGCCGACCAGCCGCAGCGCATCGTTCGCGCTTTCGACCGGAACCTCGACCTCTTCGCCATAGCCGCCCTCATCGCTCTCGGGGTCCTCGACCCAGATCCAGTCGATCATGGTTTCACTGATCGTGTCGTTGCCGTCGCCCCGGGTCCAGATATAGGTGTCGGCGCCCTCCCCACCGTTCAGCAGGTCGTCGCCTGCGAGGCCGTTCAGCGTGTTGTCATCGAAATCCCCCTCGATCTGTCCAAGCGCCAGCGTATCGACAAGGGGAACATGGGGTTCGATCCCTTCCAGGGTGACAAAACTGCCATTGGCGAACTGGACCCGCTCGATGCCGCCATGACCATAGGCGAGTTGGTCGACGAGAGTGATAACCTCGCCGGTTTCGAGAATAGTGATTTGCAGGTCGAAAGAGATGCCGTCCCTGCGCGAGAACGCAATTTCCGTCGTGTCGTTGACGTCGGTCAGGGTCAGCACGTCAATGTCGTCGAACCCGTTGCTGTTGTCGGTGATGGTGTCGTTGCCATCGCCCTTCTGCCAGACATAACGATCCGACCCTTGCCCCCCGTTCATGGTGTCATCGCCGGCCAAGCTGCGGAAAAACTCGCTGTCCCAGCCGCCCTGGATCACGTCCTCACCGGCCGTGGCCGGCACCAGCGCGGCATTGGCCACCGCGTCACGACCATAGCTTCCGTCGTCGAAAACCACCTCGCGCACACCGGCCTTGCGCCCGCTTTGTACGGGGTGGAACTGGTTTTGTACGGTGACCGTCTCGCCCGTGGCGATCAGCGTGATCACCATGTCGAGGCCGTTGCGGGCGAAACTCACCTCGTCGCGGGTCAAACCCTCCATCACGACCCGGCTGTTGCCGCCATCGTAGGCGCGGTTGACGATGGTGTCGTTGCCCGACCCCGCGCGCCAGATGAAATCGGTCTCGCCCCCGAAACCGGTAATCACGTCGTCCCCGCCCAACCCGTCGATCCGCACCGCGCCATTGATGACATCATCGCCGTCGGTGCCGTAAAGCGTGGCGAGGTCGATCAGATCCTCGTCGGTAAAGACGGTGCCGTCGGCCAGTTCGACCCGTTGGATCGACCGGATGTTGGCATAGTCGCTCGACGCGAACCCGTTCTCGATCAGGATGGTATCGTCGTTGCCATAGCGCAGCAGGATATCGGAGATCGAACCGCCGTCGTTCACCAGTTCGATCCGCAGTTCGGACAACTCGGTCTCGGTGAGGCGGACGGTGTTGACGACGCTGGTGTCGTTGGAATAGCGCGCATCGTTGATGCTGTCGTTCCCGTCGCCATCGCGGAACACGTAGACATCGTCGCCCTGACTGCCGCGCAGAATATCGTCGCCTTCGAGGCCGATGATGTTCTCGGCGGCATTGCTGCCGTTGATCGTGTCGTCGCCCGCGGTGCCCCGGATAAAGCTGTTCGCGGCAATGTCGCTGCGATCCCAGATGGTGCCATCGGCGAACTCGAAATACTCGACGCTCGTGGACTCGGCGCCGAACTGCTGGTCGATGGTCAGGGTCTGGGCGGTCGCCAGCACCTCGATCAACAGGTCGCTTCCCACCCGCGTAAGGGCAATGTCGGCCGGGGTCACCTCGGCGAACTGCACGCGGTCAACGCTGGCCGATCCACCATCGCCGCTTTCGTCGATGGTGTCATTGCCGGAGGTGGCGGTAACCACGTAGATGTCGGATCCGCCGCGCCCGTTGAGCACATCGTCACCCGCCAACCCGTCGATCCGTTCATCCGCCGCCGTGCCGGTCAGCGTTTCCGCCGCAGCGGTGCCGGTGAGATCGGCAAAAGTGCCGGTGGAGGGCACCAGGAGCGCGGTGATCTCGGTCGCCGTCATCACCCCGTCGGTAAACACGACCTCTTCGATCACGTCACTGGAATTGGTGGCCATCTGGTTGGTCAGCACGACCGAACCGTTGGGCAGGGTGATCGTCACGTCGCTGCCACTGCGCGAGAAACTGGCGTCGGCCCGGGCAAACCCTTCAATCACCAGCCGGTCGGAACTGGAGGAACCGTTGTCCTCGATCGTGGTGGTGCCGGTCACGGTCGCGCCGCGCAGATAGGTGTCGTCGTTCTTTCCGCCGCTCAACGCATCGGTGCCGTCGCTGAGCGGGATCAGATCGGCAAAGCGCAACCCGGTGATCATGTCATCGCCATCGCTGGCCAGTGACGCGAAATAGAGGTCGACAAGATCCTGTGCGGTCGCGACCTCTCCATCGCCGAAATGAAACTGCTCGACCTTCCAGGCCGGGTTGTTGGAAAAATAGCCGTTCGGGTTCAGTTGACCGACTAGGCGGATGCTGTCGCCGGGCTGGCCATTGGTGAAACTCAGCACGAGATCGGCGCCGTCGACCGCAAGGATCAACTCGTCCTTGTCGATGTCGGCGAAAACGATCTTGTCGATGGTCGGATCGTTGTTGACGTAAGCCTCGGTAATCGTGTCGGTGCCGTCGCCGAGCGAGTAGAAATAGCTTTCGGCGACGACGGCCTCTCCGACGAAGTCCTCATCCGCCGGGGTGCTGACCGTGATGCCCGCGTTGGATCCACCATCGGTCGACAGGTCCACCCCGTCGGCCGTGTAGATATGCAGCGACGAGGGAACACCCAGCACCGGGTCGGCAAACAGCCCGACAAATGTAATCGTCGCGCCGTCGTAGAAGGTGACGACGCCGTCGACGCCGTTTTCGGCCTCGGTCAGTTCAACCTGGTCCGAGCCGATGTCGGCCAGGAACAGCTTGTGCCCCCCCTCTGCGCCGGTGATATCGATCACATCGCTGCCGTCGCCGTCCCGATAGATATAGGACACATCCCAAGTGCCGGGAAAGAGCAGGTCCGCATCGACGTCAAGACTGTCGTCACCAGCCCCCAGATCGACCAGCAGCGTGCGCGAGAACGAGGTCATATGCGTGTTGAGCCCGGTCGATGCGGTATCGTCGCCGGCGGTGCCGAGGAACTGCGTGGGTGAGTTCAGCGCCGCAAAGGCGAATTGAACCAGCGTCGGGTTGTCGATGAAACGGGTCAGCGCCGTCATCACGAAGTCGTCGAAATCCTCGTTCTTGTAGGTGGTGTCGATCCGGTCCCCCTGTTCGAGGAAGTATTCGTCCCGGAACCCCGAGAGGAAGTGCATCGTCTTTTCCAGCTTGTCCATCGCCTCGGCGGTGTCGTCAGGCAACCGCCTGCCGATCTCGTAGATGATCCGTTCCAGACCACCGTTGATGGTGCCGGTCAGCGGGCTGACCGAAAGGAAACTCAGGGCAAAGAACGGGCTGTCCATCGCCGCAGTGATTTCGGCACCGGTGCTCGCCCCGGTCAGTTCCAAGGTCGCCAGTTCGACGCCGAACCGCAGCGCCAGCGAACTCAGTGCCGCGTGATAGCTGTCCTCAGCGGAAACCAGGGTATGCCCGCCCGACGCGCTTGTGAGGTCCGTCCGATCAACGCCGCGGAACACCTCGAGAAAGGCCTCGTGTTGCTGGTTCGGCCCATTCGGATCGCTGCCCGGGTCAACCCCTTCAACCCCCGCCCATCGCAGCGCGATCGCCTCGAACTGCGCCTGGAACTCTCCTCCGCTGAGCGTGGCAGCATCGACGACGAGCGACTGGATCATCGCCAGAAGATCCGGATCGTCATAGGCCGCATATCGCAGGTCGGCCATCGCACCGAACCCCTTGACGTTGGGAAGATCAAGGAACGGCAACCCGGCTTCGAACACGGCGGGCGGCGTGGATTGGTTGTACATCGTGTTCACGCCGAAGAAGACGGCCGCGCCGGTGCCGATCTCGCCGCCCACCGTTTCAAAGGTTGTCGTGGAGTGGATCAGGTTGTCGCCATCGACCCGACCCGAAATCCGCTGGTCGAGCGAAAAATGCAGAATCCCGGCCTCGTCCATGGTCTGCAATTCGCTGGCCGCGCTCTGCCCGTCCCGGTTCAGGTCACGCCAGACCCGAAGCTGCGACCAGATGGCGTCATCGGCGTTGATCAGGCCGTCACCGTTGCCGTCCTGCGTAGAAAGATCGCTGATCGCATCAACATTGCTTGTGCCGAACAGTTCGGCCTGGGTTTCGATCACCCCGTTGCCGTCGATGTCGCGCGCGAGGAATCCGTCATCGGGATCGACCCACCCGGTCATGACCGCCAACCCGTCGCCATCGGCATCGAAGAACACCGGAGGCGCCGCCACCTGGCTGAGTTCGATCCCGTCACCGTCGAGGTCGAGCACGAAGGGGTCACGCTTGCGCTTGTCCCCGTCGCCGGGGGTGCCGGGGCCGAAACCGCCGCCCCCACCACGGCCGGAGCCACCGCCGCCGCCCAGGCCGCCGAACATACTCTCCAGAGCGGGGTAGCGCCCGCTTGTTCCTCCGCCGCCGCCACCACCACCGCCACCCGAGATGCCGCCGCCGCCGCCCCCCACGGATCCGCCGGATCCGCCGCTCCCACCACCACCGGTGTTATCGGCATTCGACGTGGTGTCGTCGGCGAGCCCGGTGTCGGGCGGGGCGAACTCGCTTTCGGTCAGGGATTGATGTTGGCTTTCCTCGATCCGGATCGTTTTCCAGCCGTCTTCCGAGGTGATGATGATCGGCTTGATGGGGTCGCCACGCGAGTCCGTGCCGCCACCGCTGGGCGGCTCGATCACCACCGCATTTCCGCCGGGATCGTTCTGCGCGTGGTTCATCGCGTTGTTGACCGTTTCGATCAAGGTGCTGAATTCGCCAACCCCGCCCTGGATCGCCTTCAAGGTATTGCTGAGCCCGTTCAGCCCCGCCGACGCCAAGAGGATAACCCCGGCCGCCTCGGGGGCTGCCAGTGTCGCGATGATGGCCAGCGCCGCGCTCGCCGCGCCAATCAGATCGCTGGCGCTGCCCGCCGTATTGCCGACAAGGCCAAGCCCGCCGGTCATGGCGTCGACGCTCTGCGCGTTTTCCAGATTGGTGGTGTAATTGCCCACCTTGTCCAGAAACTGGGCGGCGGCGTGCAGGTTGTTCATAACCCCCATGACCTGGTTGGTGTTCTCCAGCGCACCGGAATTGGTCATGTCGTTGATCTGGTTGATGATCTCGCTGATGGCGCCGATCATCTGGTCGTTGATGGAGAACAGGCTGTCGGCCGCTGCATAGGTGCTGCCTGCGGCCGCATTGACCAGCACTTCGACGACCCCCAGCAAATCCCCATACCCGTAGGCTTCCATGACTTCGTCGTAGATGCTCTGGTCTTCGGCCATAGCTCGGTCCTCCGCGAAAATTGTTTGAATGGCATCTCCGCCGTAAAATTCGGGGAGATGCATCGAATTGGAATGCCCTCGGGGTGGGCTGAAAAGTGTCTCTCAAAAGGCGGGCGATACCCGGCAGCAGCAGTCGGCGCATCGGTTCCATGTTGAACGCTAGGGGGCGAAAAACCACCGATCAACATAAAGGGATGCGGTCGTCGCACCGTCGTCGCGCGGCCTGATTTCGCAGGTTGAGCGCCCGGAATCCCCCAGAGTTTTGCATATAAGTATTTGTTTTTGAGGAATATTAATCTCAACAACCGCACCCGTGGGGCGCGGGCCGTTCGGTCAATTTCGGATCCTGATCAGGAGAAAAACCACCCGTCTATCGCCGGAATACACCAAATGGTGTATCGCTTTGGGGAGAGCCCCCCGCACCCAACCCGTGATTGCCCAATGCCTGACACCGCCCCAACGCAAGCGCACAATGACGCCCAGCTTGAGGCGGAGTTGATCGAGCGCATCTACAATCTGGCGATCAGCCCGCATGCCTATGACGACTTCATGGACAAATGGGCCGGTTACGTGGAGCAGGCGATGCAGGAGCTGACCGCGCTGAAACGCGAAGTCGCAGCCGAGGAAGAGCTTTCCATGAAGCCGCTGTCCCGTCACTTCGACATGGGGTTCCGCCTGCTGGAAGAGCTTGGGCGAACCGCCCCCGCGACGGAAGATATGCAGGGCGTGCGCCGCGCCGGGGTCGCCTCGATCCTGCTGGACCCAAGCGGCCAGATCGTCTGGTACAATGGCGCGGCGAGCCGCTTTTTCGGGTTGCGCCGGCTCAGTCGGATCGACGACCTGACTTTGTGGGATCGGTCCAGGACCGAGCTTGACAAACTGGTCGCATCACTGGCGCACCCGGTTGATCCGGTCGGCCGAAAGACCGTGCTGCGGGTCTTTTCCAAACCCGCCGACAAGACGCTGTTCATGGTTGCCGAACGGTTCGACAATGGCGACGGTGAACCGCTGGTGGTGCTCAATCAGATCGTTTCGACCTGGCACGACTCCGTGGGCTTCATGTTGTCGGACTCCTTCGGTCTGTCGACCGCCGAGTTGGAAATCGCCGAATGCCTCATGGAGGGGGCCGGTGCACCAGAGATCGCGGCGCGACGCGCCACCTCGGTCAATACCGTGCGGACCCAGATCAAGGCGCTGCTAGCCAAGACCGGCGTGGGATCGCAGACCGAGCTTGTCCGCGTCCTCGTCTCGCTCAACGGGGCGGCCGATCGGATCGGCGCCGTCCGGCCCCACGTCCGGCACGGGCAAACCTCCCGGTTTCGCCAGCGCGATGGGCGGATGATACCCTATCACCGCTTTGGTCCCGACAAGGGGCAGCCCTTCATCCTGATCCACGGCATGCTCGACGGCTGCGACCTGACGACAACCGCCGTCGATCTTCTGCATGATCATGGCCTGACCTTCTATATGCCCGAGCGTCCCTTTTTCGGAAGTGCCGCTGGAATCGAGGGCGACATAGGGACCGCACCGGACCGGTTCGCCGAGGATATCGAGGATCTGCTCGACCATCTGGGCCTCGAAAGCGTCGGACTTGTCGCGCATAAGGCCGGGTCGGTCTATGCCTTTGCGGCTGCAGCCCGGCTTGGAAACCGGGTGCGTGTGGTGGCCAGTGTCGCCGGGGGCGTGCCACTTGTCTCGAACGATCAGTTCGCCGAAATGTCCGCACGTCAGCGGCTGGTCGCCTACACCGCGCGTTACACGCCCAAACTGCTGCCCTTCGTGCTCCGGGCCGGGATCCGGCAACTCGACTTCGGCGGCGAAGACAAATTCATGCAGGCCCTTTATGAGAACGCGCCGGCGGATCTGGAGACCGTCAAGGCCAACGATGTGGCAGAGATCGTCGCCTCTGGCTATCACTTCTCGATCGCCCAGGGTCATCGCGCCTTCGAAATCGACTCCTATCACGTGGTCCGCGACTGGGGGGGACGCGCCGACCTTTCCCCGGCGCCGGTTCTCTTGTTCCACGGCCGCCACGACCCGGTGGTCAGCCTGGACTCGGTCGAGGGGTTCGCGGCCCGTCTTGGCAAGCGCGCCCGCATGATCGTGGACGACGACGCGGGGCAGCTCGTTTTGTACCGCAACCCAGAGCTGGTCATCTCGACCCTCGCAGCCCTGTGCTGATGCCGCCTATGGAAGAATGGCGCAACCTGACGGGGTGCCCATCGACGCCGACAGTGACTCCCGAAAAACACTGAAAAGCGTTTTGATATCAGTCACCAATCCCGGATCCCGATAGGGGCCACACTTCGACGCCGTTTCACAGACCTGTTGCAGATTGCAGATCTGGTCGACGCGATCATTGCCGCAGATCAGAAGCTGCGCGCAAAAGCAGACATTCTGGTAAGCATTCCCGGCATAGCCAAGGTCACGGCCTGTGCGATCCTGACGGACATGCCTGAACTCGGGCATTTGGGCCGTAAGCGCCGCAAAACTGGCCGGTCTGCCTCCAATCTCCAAGCAATCTGGAAAGCAGCAAGGCAAAGAGCACATCCAAGGCCGCCATGCCAGCGTCAGACACGCAGTCTATTTACCCGCTGTTGTAGCAACACGCTTCAATCCTGACATGAAAGCAAAATACGAGCAGTCGGTATCGACCCGGAAGTGCAAGAAACGGGCCATCACAGCGGTCATGCGCAAGCTCATCGTCATGGCAAACGCATTGCTGCGGGATGGGCGAAAATGGAAGGAATATCCCGCTTGATCAATACGGATACTCATTGATTGCTGCGCAATACCCTGCCGGGCAATGATCGAGATCATGTTCGGCAGGCTCAAGGACTGGCGTCATGTCGCAACCAGATCTGACAGGTGCCCCAGGGTCTTCTGCTCAGCCATCGCTCTCGCCGCAATCGTCATTTATTGGCTATGAGTCCTGATCTGGGGAACGCTCCGAACTCCAGACCTCAGCCCCGGACCACCTTGGCAAACCCGTTGAAGATCGGCTCGTTGCCGCAGATCACTTCACCGTCTTCAAGAATGTTGCCCGCCGGGTTCAGCGGCTGCACCATGCCGCCCGCTTCGCGCACCAGAACGATGCCAGCGGCCAGATCCCAAGGGTTCAACCGGCGCTCCCAGAACCCGTCATAGCGCCCCGCCGCCACATAGGCCATGTCCAGCGCCGCCGCGCCCCAGCGGCGCACCCCGGCACAGACCGGCATCAAGCGGGCCAGATCCTGCAACGTTGCCGGCAAGTCCGAACGACCGCCGAACGGCAGGCCGGTCGCAAAGATCGATTCGATCATCCGGTGACGGCCCGACACCCGCAACCGGGTGTCGTTCATCCAGGCGCCAGCGCCCTTTTCGGCAAAGAACATTTCGTCCTTGGCGGCGTCAAAGATCACGCCCGCAACAATCTGCCCCTTGTGCTCCAGCGCGATGGAGATCGCCCAGTGCGGCAGCCCGTGCAGAAAGTTGGTGGTGCCGTCCAAAGGATCGACGATCCAGCGCCGGGTCGGATCGTCGCCCGGAATCTCGCCGCCCTCTTCGGCCAGCCAGCCATAGGTCGGGCGCGCGCCCAGCAGTTCATCCTTGAGGATTTTCTCGGCAGAGATATCCGCCTTGGAGACGAAATCCCCCGCCCCCTTCATCGACACCTGAAGGTTTTCGACCTCGCGGAAGTCCTTGACCAGTGACCGCCCCGCCTTGCGCGCGGCCTTGACCATGATGTTGAGATTGGCACTGCCTATCATCGTGAGGACTCCGGTTCGGTCACATCGCGCCCCAGGGCGCGGAAAAATCAAATCGCACGGCTCGTCGTGCGGGATCAGGACGCGCGTATACGCGCGCAACGACCCGTTGCCAAGGGGGCGTGGCCGCAACCCGCCCCACGACCCCACCCCACGACCCCGCCTCTCCAACACCTCGGCGACTTCCGCCACGTTCCGTTCCGCCCGGCTTGCCAAGCGGGCCCGCGACCGCCACCGTTGCGCAAAGCGCGAAGAGGAGACCCGCCATGACAGACCAGATGCACCATGTGACCCTTGCCAGCCGCCCCGACGGCGCGCCGAGCCTCGATGACTTCAGCTATCAGCCCGCCCCGATCCCGACCCCCGGTGAGGGCGAGGTTCTGGTGCGCGTACATTACATGTCGCTTGATCCCTATATGCGCGGACGCATGGATGACGCCAAATCCTATGCCGCGCCGGTGCCCATCGGCGGCACAATGGAGGCCGGGGCGGTGGGCGAGGTGATCGCCTCGCAAAGCCCGCATTTCAAACCGGGCGATTTCGCCTTTGGCATGTTCGGCTGGGCCACCCACGGCTGCCTGCCCGCGAACCAGCTGCGCAAGCTTGACCCGAAACAGGGCCCGATCACCGCCGCGCTCGGCGTGCTCGGGATGCCCGGCTTCACCGGCTGGCACGGGCTGACCGAATACGGCAAGCCCAAGGCGGGCGAGACATTGGTCGTCGCCGCCGCCACCGGGCCGGTCGGCTCGATGGTGGGTCAGGTGGCGCGGCTTGCGGGGCTGCGCACCGTCGGCGTCGCTGGCGGCGCCGAGAAATGCAAACTGGCCACCGAGAAATTCGGCTTTGACGCCTGCCTTGATCACCGCGCCTATGACAACGCCCGCGATCTGCGCGCGGCGCTGAAACAGGAATGCCCCGACGGCATCGACATTTATTTCGAAAACGTCGGCGGCAAGGTGCTCGAAGCGGTGCTGCCACTGATGAACCCGTTCGGGCGCATCCCGATCTGCGGCATGATCGCCTGGTACAACGCTGGCGGTCTCGGTGCCGGGGCAAAGGATCAGGGGCTGACCGGCCCTGGCCTGTGGCGCAACATCTTGGTCAAGTTCCTCTCGGTCAACGGCTTCATCATCTCGAACCACTTCGACCGGTTCCCGCAGTTCCTGAAAGAGATCGGGCCAAAGGTCGCCAGTGGCGAAATCGCCTATCTGGAAGACATCGCCGAGGGGCTGGAAAACGCGCCCGCCACCTTCATCGCGATGTTGGGCGGCGGCAACATGGGCAAGCAGATCGTGAAACTGATCTGACGGCGGCCGACCTGATCGCCCGGCCGCAAGGCCGGGCAACGGGCCGGAAAGTGCCGAATTGTACATTCCAGACCGAAAGCTCCCCAAACCGAGGATTTCGCCACGATTCATCCCCGCGAACTTGTACGATACGAACCCAAAAACGTACTTATCCTCAGGCCGATTGCAGCCGCCGGGCCTCCTGCCGGGCAAGTACGAGCAGCTCCTTCACAAAGGGCTTTTCCCGATCATCGCTGCGCACCGCCGCATAAAGCCGTCGGGTGATCCCGGTTTTGGTCAGCGGCCGGGTGACATAATCCGAGCTGTATTTCACCTCGCGCACCACCCAGTCCGGCAGCACCGAAATCCCGCGATTGGAGGCCACCAGCAGCAGGATCACCGCCGTCAGCTCCACCTGCCGCACCGCCTTGGGGGCCACCCCCGCAGGGATCAACAGCTGGCTGAACACATCCAGACGATTACGCTCTACCGGGTAGGTGATCAGGGTTTGATCGCGAAAATCCTCGGCCTCGATATAGGGTTTCAAGGCCAGAGGATGCTGCGACGCGGCCACGAAAACAGGCGCGTAATCAAAGAGTTCTACGAAATCCACCCCCGGAATGACCTCCGGGTCTGAGGAGACGACCAGATCGACCTCTTCCTTTTGCAGGGCGGGCAGCGCATCAAAGGCAAGGCCGGGGCGGATATCGACATCCACATCGGGCCAGCTTTTGCGAAAGGCCTCAAGCACCGGAAACAGCCATTCAAAACAGGCATGGCATTCGATGGCAATATGCATCCGGCCGGTCTCGCCCAGACGCAGGGCGTTGAATTCCGCCTCCATCGCCTCGACCTGCGGCAGCACCTGTTCGGCCAACCGCAACAGCCGCAGCCCGGCTGGCGACAGCTTCATCGGCTTTGAGCGGCGAAAGAACAGCTCGACCCCGGTCTGATCTTCCAAGCCCTTGATTTGATGACTCAAAGCACTTTGCGTGATGTTCAGATGATCCGCCGCCCGCGCCAATCCGCCACACTCGTGAATCGCCTTGATCGTGCGCAGATGCCGGAATTCGATATGCATCCCGTCGTCCCGTTCATGTTGTTGTTGAGAATTATGAGTTTGTTTCACAATCACACATATGCGACAAGGACCGAAATCAAAGGAACCGCACCCGATGACCGCCCCTGCCATTTCTTTCGAATTCTTCCCGCCGCAAAACCTGCAAGCCTCGTTCCGGCTCTGGGACACGGTGCAGGTGCTGGCGCCGCTTGACCCTCGCTTTGTCTCCGTCACCTACGGGGCTGGCGGCACGACCCGCGATCTGACCCGCGACGCGGTCGCGACATTGCACAAATCCTCGGGGCTGAAAGTGGCCGCGCATCTGACCTGCGTGAATGCCACCAAAGAGGAAACCCTTGAAATCGCGGATGATTTCGCCAAGGCCGGCGTGACCGAGATCGTCGCGCTGCGCGGGGACCCACCCAAGGGCGAGGGTAAATTCACCCCCTACCCCGGCGGTTTCGCCAATTCGATCGAGCTGATCGAGGCGCTGGCGGCCACCGGAAAGTTCAGCATTCGCGTCGGGGCCTATCCCGATGTCCACCCCGAAGCCACCAACGCACAGGCCGATATCGACTGGCTCAAGGCCAAGATCGACGCCGGTGCGGACGAGGCGCTGACCCAGTTCTTTTTCGAGGCCGACACCTTTTTCCGCTTTCGTGATGCCTGCGACAAGGCCGGCATCGACGCGGCAAAGATCACCCCGGGGATCCTGCCGATCGAAAACTGGAAAGGCGCGCGGAAATTTGCCCGCAGCTGTGGCACCACGATCCCGCAATGGGTCGAGGACGCCTTTGAAAAGGCCATGCGCGACGGGCGCGAGGATCTGCTGGCCACCGCGATCTGCACCGAGATGTGCAGCGCGCTGATCGAGGGCGGCGTCGACCGACTGCACTTCTACACGCTGAACCGCCCCGAACTGACCCGCGACGTCTGCCATGCGCTTGGCGTCACGCCCAAGGTCAGCCTGGAGAACGTCGCGTAACGGCTTGTCCGTCCGGCCCCTGCTGCTAGCCTGCCCTCCATCATAGTGGAGGACAGGATGACGCAGGCAACCCCCCCGAATTACGCGACCACCCCGGAGGAGCTGTTGGGCCCCGCCGATATGGCCAGCATGTCAGGGCTGGA
This sequence comes from Antarcticimicrobium sediminis, assembly GCF_004348975.1. Classification (GTDB taxonomy): domain Bacteria; phylum Pseudomonadota; class Alphaproteobacteria; order Rhodobacterales; family Rhodobacteraceae; genus Antarcticimicrobium; species Antarcticimicrobium sediminis. The sequence continues at coordinate 604,940 of NZ_SMFP01000001.1, forward strand.
ATTCATGGAGGGCATCCGCGATGGTCGCCTTCCCGCGCCACCAATTTCCAAGACGCTGGGCTATACGCTGCACGCGGTCGAAAAGGGCCGAGTGACCTTTCGCGGCGCGCCCGGCTTTGACTCCACAAACCCGCTGGGCACAGTGCACGGCGGTTGGTATGGCACCCTTCTTGACAGCGCGATGGCCTGCGCGGTGCAGACGATGGTACCCAAGGGGTCGGCCTATACCACCTTGGAGTACAAGATAAATATCCTTCGCTCTATTCCCTTGGGGATGATGATCGACTGCGTCGGCATCGCCGATCACGTGGGCCGATCCACCGGTGTCACCGGTGTATCCCATGGCGAGATCCGGGGCGTCGAGGATGGCCGGCTGTATGCCACCGGCTCCACCACCTGCATCGTGTTGCAACTGCCGCCGACCCGCTAAGTGACGGCGGCAGGTCAACCGGATCCAAGCGTCGCCGCTCAGACGTCACGCGCCGAGGCTTGGATCGCCGCGCCGGTCCTGCCACCCCGCTCTCGCACGCTTTCGTGCAGCCGCTCCGACGGATCGCGGCCCACCACGCGGGGGCGGCGCAACAGAAACAGCGCGCCCCAGCCACGCCAAGTGCCGACCGAGGGTGCGTCGGGGTCGGTGTAGAACCGTGCGCGCCAGCCATGCGGCAGCGGCAGACCGCAGCTCTCGGCCTGCTCCAGCATCCACACCAGCGGGATATTGGCCAGCGGCCGCGCCACCTCGTAGCCGCCAAGCTGGCCGCCGATGTCGCCATGCGCACCGCGAAACCAGACCTGTTCCACATGCCCCTCCCAGCCCGGCGGACAGGACCAGAGCTCGGGCCGGAACACCTCGCGCGTTTCATCAAGGGCCAACGCGTGAAAACCGTTACGGATGCTTGGCCCCAGACTGTGACTATGAAAGGAATGCTGCGCCTCGCCCCATTGCCACAGGTAAGGCAGCCGCACGCCCAGCGCCTTGACCGTATCCCAAACGCCGACCATCTCGATTTTCACGGCGTCGTGGCAATGCGCCCGGGCAAAAGCCTTGGCAAAGTCGCTGTCAGGATCGCCCTGATACAGGCGATACACGGTGCGAATATTCCGCTCGGTCGCGCAGTCGGCGCGCAACAGGCCAATCCGGTCGATCACGCCCGCCAGTGAGCGCACCGCATAGGCCCCGCGCGAATAGCCCATCAGAAACACCTGGTCGCCGGGGCGATAGCGCGACGCGAGATAGCCATAGGCGCGCCGGATCTGCCGATTGATCCCACGCCCCAACAGCACATCCGGCGCGGCCCCCCAATGCGGCCATTGCACCCCCGCCTCGTAATATACCGAGACCGGGGCCCCCATCTCGCGGCAAAGACGATAGGTGACGCCGGCATGGCTCTCAAAGCCCGGCTCAAGCGTAGACATGGTGCCGTCAAGAATGATCACATGCGCCAGCGGTGTGCGGTGGGCGGTCTCGGCGGAATGGACCGATTGCGCGGGCCAGCGAAACCAGCCGAATATCCGATCACGAAGGCGACGCAGTCCCATCTTGCAGCATGTCCCACACTCTCAACGGCGTAAACGGCATATCTGCCTGCCGCACGCCCCGCGCCCAAAGCGCATCCTGCACCGCATTGGCAACGGCCGCCATCGACCCCACGGTTCCCGCCTCACCGCAGCCCTTCATCCCCATCAGGTTGGCGGTGGAGGGCACCGGTTCGGAGGTGAAGTTGATCATGGGCGCGTCGGCGGCGCGCGGCAAGGCATAGTCCATAAAAGATGCCGTGAGCAGTTGGCCATCCTCGTCGAACACCACATGTTCGTTCAACGCCTGCCCCAGCCCCTGAACTACCCCGCCATGCACCTGCCCCTCGGCCAGCAAGGGGTTGATGAGATTTCCAAAATCGTCGACCACGGTATAGCGGTCCACCCGCACCTGCCCGGTCTCGGGATCGACCACCACCTCGGCCACATGGGCACCGTTGGGATAGGATCGGCCGGGAAGTTTGGCGCGTTCCTCATGCACCAAAAGATCATCGCGCCCGTCCCCGCGCGCCATCTCGGCCGCCTCCAGCAGCGTTGGGGTCAGGTTGGACCCGGCGGCGCGGAAGGTTTCGTCATCAAACCGGAGCGCCGCCGCGTCGACCCCCATCTTGTCGGCCAAATAGGGGGTGAAGGCGGCCAGCATCGCATCCACCGTCGCCAGCGTCGCGGTGCTTTGCGTGGTGACCGAACGCGATCCGCCGGTGCCACCGCCCCGTTTGATCAGGTCGCTGTCACCCTGAATGACATGGATATGATCGGCGGGAATGCCGGTCTGATCCGACAGGAACTGGGCATAGACCGTCTCGTGCCCCTGCCCGTTCGACTGCGTCCCGACATAAAGATTGACGCGACCATCCTCGCAGAACTCCACCTTGGCCGCCTCGGAGGGATCGCCCAGAATGCTCTCGATGTAATAGCACAGCCCCTGCCCGCGCAGCAGGCCACGCGCCGCATCTGCGGCCCGGCGGGCCCCGAACCCGGCACTGTCGGCCTTGGCCCCGGCCAAGGTCAGGATGTGGTCAAATTCGCCCACGTCATAGGTTTCGCCGGTGGCGGATGTATAGGGGAACCGATCGGGCGCGATAAAGTTCTTCCGCCGCAGCTCCCACGGGTCGATGCCCAGTTCGCGCGCGGCGCGGTCCATCGCGCGTTCCAGCACATAGATCGCCTCGGGCCGCCCCGCACCGCGATAGGCATCCACCTGCGTCGTATTGGTGTAATAGCCCTCGACCTGCAGCCATGTGGTCTGCACGTCATAGACCCCGGCCAGCACGCGCGAGAACAGCTGCGTCTGGATAAATTGACCGAAATTGGAGTTATAGGCCCCAAGGTTGAAGCGGGTCTTGACCCGGTAAGCGGTGATCTTGTGATCGGCGTCAAACGCCAGTTCGGCGGTCGAGGTCAGATCGCGTCCGCCATGGTCCGACAGCATCGCCTCGGTCCGCTCCGACATCCAGCGCACCGGGCGGCCCAACAAGCGCGAGGCCTGCGCCACCGCGAAATACTCCGGATAGGGCGCGGCCTTCATGCCAAAGCCGCCACCGACATCGGGCGTGGTGACATGCACCGTCTCCTTGTCGAGGCCCAGCATGCGCGCCAGCTCGCCCTTCAGCGCCCAGACGCCCTGACCGCCAAAGGCGAAATGCAACCGGCTGCCGTCCCAGTCGGCGAAACAGCCGCGCGGCTCCATCGCATTGACGATGATACGATTGTCGGCCACCTCCAGCTCGACCACATGGGCGGCTGTGGCAAAGGCGGCCTCGGTCGCGGCCTCGTCGCCAAGGCCCCAGTCCAGCGCAAGGTTGTCGGGCGCCTCCTCATGCACCGGGGCGCCGCCGCGGGCCAGATCCAGCTTGGCGGGCAGATCCTCGGTGTCGAACAGGATCATCTCGGCCGCATCACGGGCCTGCGCCGGCGTCTCCGCCACGATCAGCGCCACCGGCTCGCCCACATGGCGCACCTTGCCCTTGGCCAGAACCGGACGATGCGGATCGGCGGCCTTGGTTCCGTCGCGATTCTGCTGCACCACGCCGGCCATGCTCGCGGTGATACCCGCCGCCTCCAGATCGTCATTGCTCAACACCAGATGCACGCCCTCGGCGGCGCGCGCATCGGACAGATCCAGTTCGGTGATCACCCCATGCGCCACCGGCGAGCGGAACAGGAAGGCATGCAGTGCATCTGCAGGCGCGACATCGTCCACATAGCGCCCATGCCCCGTCAGCAGGCGCAGATCCTCCACCCGTGTGACCGACTGACTTTTCCCGAACTTTTCCATTGCGCGCCCCTGATCTGTGCTGTCGGGCGCGACCCTAACTTCCGTGCGGGCAATGTCCAGTCAGTCGCAGAACCGTAACCACATCGCGCAACCCATATCCGTTGAAACAGGTGGACATGGCCACCGAATAGGCACCCAGCCCGGCAAACAGAACATAGTCGCCCGTGACGGTATCCTCCGGCAGCTCCAACCCGTCGGGCAACCGGTCAAGGCTGTCACAGGTGGGGCCAAAGATGCGGCGCGCGCGGCCCAAACCCCTGCGCGCGCTGCCGTCACTGGCCAACACCTGAATGCGCCCGGTCAGCCCCATATCGCGCAGATCGATCAACCCGCCATAAATGCCGTCATTGAGGAAAACCGTGTCCCCCCCCTGCCGCATCCCCTTGATCCGGGCCGCCAGCGTAAAGGCCTCGGCCACCATTGCGCGGCCCGGCTCACAGACCAGCGCCGGGGCCTCGGCTCCAAAGGCGCGCGTCACCGCCGCCTTGATGCGGGCAAACACCGCCTCCAGATCCGGGGCGGTGCCGTGACGATGGGCGGCAAACCCACCGCCCACGTTCAACCGCGCGATGCGCACCCCCGCCCGCGCGGCGATGCGCGCTGCCTCGGCGATATAGCTTTCCCAAGCGCCAGCATCCTCGCATTGGGTGCCCGGATGGAAGCACAGCGCCGGGCGCCAGCCCTCAGCCGCCACGCGCCGCAACAGATCCACCGCCCGCGCCGGGCTTGCGCCGAATTTTTCGCCAAAATCATAGGCCGCGCCCTTAACCGGCAGTGCAAAGCGCACCGCGATCTCGGCCCCGCGCGGCACTTGGGAAAGTTTGTCCAACTCCCCCTCATCATCCACCGACCAGCTTGCCACGCCCATCTCGATGCCCACCGCGACCTCCTCAAGGCTGCGCACCGGGTTGTTGTAATGCAGCACCGCATTCGGGTTCATCGCCCGCACCGCCCGCATCTCGCCCGGCGAGGCAACGTCGAAGGTCGAAAGCCCGGCAGTGTCCAGATTGGCCAGCACCTCGGCCCGGTCATTGGCCTTGACCGCAAAGGTCACCAACCCCGGAAAGCCATCCAGGAACCGCCGCGCCGTCGCCTGAAGCGTGGCGGGCGACAGGAACAGGAGCGGCGCATCAGGCCGCACCCGCGCCAGATAGGCAGAGGGGTCGGGCCAGGGGGCGGATAGGGGCTGCATTGGGAACCTCGCGCTGTTTTGACCAGAATCGCGCGATTTTCTGTCGATTTCTCTCGTCATCCTGTTAGGTTTGCAGGTAATTTACAGCATATCGCCGGGGCAGACATGCAAATCGACGAAACCGACCAGATCCTGCTGCACCTTCTGCGCGAGAATGCCCGCGCGCCGGTCACTGATTTGGCGCGCCGACTGGGATTGGCGCGCACCACCGTACAGGCGCGGATCGAACGGATGGAGGCCGCGGGCGTGATCGCGGGCTATACCCTGCGCGCAAGTGCCGCCACCGCGCCGCCGCTGCGCGCCACGGTGCTGGTCTCGATCGAACCGCGCAGCGGCCCCGCCGTGCTGGCCCGGCTCAAAAGCCTGAGCGGCGTCGAAGTGGTGCATACCACCTCGGGCCGATTCGATCTTTTGGTGCAGGTCGCCGCCGCCACCACCGCCGAGCTTGACGATACCCTTGACCGGATCGGCGAGGCCAAGGGGGTGAAAAGCTCTGAAAGCCTGATCCATCTGTCGACCAAGCTGGACCGCGCGCCCTGACGCGGTCGCTCCCGGCTTTCGGCTGCGAAAACCGGGAGCGACATCAGCGCGAAAACATCCCCATCCAGCGAAACAGCCAGATCTGCCCCGCCCCGATCACCAAAAGCATGGCGCAGACCGCCCAGAACGCATGCGGCCAAGTCGCACCGGGAATGCCGCCGACATTGATGCCCAAAAGCCCGGTCACCAACCCCATCGGCAAGAACACCGCCGCCACCACCGACAGCACCAGCATCTGCCGGTTCATCGCCTCGGCGCGGATATCCAGAATTTGATCGTGCACCACCTGGGCGCGGTCGCGCAGCGCGTCCAGCTCCTCGGCCAGCCGCGTCACCCGCTCGGTCGCTTCGCGCAAGCGGCTGCGGTCACGTTGGCTCAGCCAATCCAGATCCTCGATCTCCAGCGTCGACAGCGCGTCGCGCTGCGGGAACATGTAGCGGCGCATCACGATCGAGGTGCGGCGAATATCGGCCAGATCGGCCCGCATCACGGAATCGCCCCGGCCCTCTTCCTCCATCGTGTCTTCCAACTGGTCGGCGCGTTCGTTCAGCGCCGCCACCACCGGTTCGGCCCGGTCGGCCAATCGCAGCGCCAGCCGCGCGATCAGATCGCCGGGCGTGGTCGATCCCTGACCGCGATCCAGCGCCGTCATCAGATCGACCAGCGCCTGCAGCGCCCGCATCTGGACCGTAATCATCATCCGCGCCGATACGAACAGCCGAACCGAGATCATGTCCTCGGGCTCTGCCCCCGGGTTCAGGTTGACCCCGCGCAGGTTCATCAGCGCAATATCCCCGTGCAGCGTGCAGCGCGGCCGGGTCTCCTCGGCCAGAAGCGCCTCGATTTCGAGCCGGTCCAACCCCGCCGCTTCCAGCCAATCGCGCCCGGCCTCGCTCGCACCATCCACATGGGCCCAGACAAAGCCGCCATCCGGGGTCTCAGGGGGCCGTGCGTCCATTTGCTCCGGGGCCAGTCGCTGCACCCCGCCCACGCCGTCAAAGCCATAGATGCGGATTTCATCCATCCCACGCCCCTTGTTCCAAAGCCAGCAGCCCCACAGTGCCGCCCGGATCGCGCGCTGTCACCCGTTTTCCGGCCCGGCACGGGCGCAAGAAATACCGCCTGCCGCCTTCCCCTTCGCCTTCAGCTTCGATAGATGATCCAGCGACCAGAAAGGGACCAGCAGCATGGCTATGGAAAAGACCTTCAACGCGGCCGAGGCCGAGGATCGTTTGTACCGGGCCTGGGAACAGGCCGGATGTTTCACCGCAGGCGCCAATGCCAGCCGCGCGGAAACCTACTGCATCATGATCCCGCCGCCGAACGTCACCGGCAGCCTGCACATGGGCCACGCCTTCAACAACACGCTTCAGGACATCCTTGTGCGCTGGCACCGGATGCGCGGCTTCGACACCCTGTGGCAGCCCGGGCAGGATCATGCCGGCATCGCCACCCAGATGGTGGTCGAACGCGAACTGGCCAAGAACAAGCTGCCCTCGCGCCGCGACATGGGACGCGAGGCCTTTGTCGAAAAGGTCTGGGACTGGAAACAGCAGTCGGGCGGCACCATCGTCAACCAGCTCAAGCGGCTGGGGGCCTCGTGCGACTGGTCACGCAACGCCTTCACCATGTCCGGCGCCCCCGGTGCCCCCGAGGTCGAGGAGGGCAACTTTCACGACGCCGTCATCAAGGTCTTTGTCGACATGTACGACAAGGGGCTGATCTATCGCGGCAAGCGGCTGGTGAACTGGGACCCGCATTTCGAGACCGCGATTTCCGACCTCGAGGTCGAAAATATCGAAGTTGCCGGTCACATGTGGCACTTCAAATACCCGCTCGCCGGTGGCGAGACCTATACCTATGTCGAAAAGGACGAAGACGGCAAAGTCGTCCTTGAGGAACAGCGCGACTATATCTCTATCGCCACCACCCGCCCCGAGACCATGCTGGGCGACGGCGCGGTCGCGGTGCACCCCTCGGATGAACGGTATGCCGCCATCGTCGGCAAGCTGTGCGAAATCCCGGTCGGCCCCAAGGAACACCGCCGCCTGATCCCGATCATCACCGATGAATACCCCGACCCCGACTTCGGCTCGGGCGCGGTCAAGATCACCGGCGCGCATGATTTCAACGACTATCAGGTGGCCAAGCGCGGCAACATCCCGATGTACCGGCTGCTCGACACCAAGGGCGCGTTGCGTGACGACGGGCTGTCCTATGCCGATTGCGCCACCCGGGCGCAGGCAATCGCGAACGGCGCCGGCTTCACCGAGATGGAGGTGGACACCCTGAACATGGTCCCCGACGATCTGCGCGGGCTGGACCGGTTCGAGGCGCGCGCGCGCGTGGTGGCCCAGATCACCGCCGAAGGTCTGGCGGTCATGATCCCCGAGGTGCAAACCGACGAGGGCGGCAACGAGACCCTGGTCTCGGTCCCGCTGGTCGAGAATAAGCCGATCATGCAGCCCTTTGGCGACCGCTCCAAGGTGGTGATCGAACCGATGCTGACCGACCAGTGGTTCGTCGACACCAGCAAGATCGTTGATCCGGCGCTGAACGCGGTGCGCGGCGGCGATATCACTATCCTGCCCAAAAGCGGGGAAAGAACCTTTTACCACTGGCTGGAAAACATCGAGCCTTGGTGCATCTCGCGCCAACTGTGGTGGGGGCATCAGATCCCGGTGTGGTACGGGCTTGACCTCTCGGCCCCCGATTTCCGCGACGACGAGGGCGACGGCACGCTGGATCTGGTCGAAATGGGCCGGCTGCTTTTGAACGGCATGGTCCATATGGGCGACGTGCATCACTGCGCCGCCGATTTCGACGGGGTGCAGGGCGCGTTCCGCGATGAACTGGCCGACACCCCGCACCCGATTGCCGATGCCCGTATCATCGAGGTGGCCGACAAGCAAAGCGCGCTTGAAACCTTTGCCAAGGCGCTGGCGCAATACGAGATCGACCAAGACCCGACCAAGCTGGTCTATCCGGTCTGGCGCGACCCCGATGTGCTCGACACCTGGTTCTCCTCTGGCCTGTGGCCGATCGGCACGCTGGGTTGGCCGGAGCAGACGCCGGAACTGGGCCGCTATTTCCCCACCGACGTGCTGGTGACCGGGCAGGATATCCTGTTCTTCTGGGTCGCCCGGATGATCATGATGCAGCTTGCCGTGGTTGACGAGATCCCGTTCAAGACAGTCTATCTGCATGGGCTGGTGCGCGACGCCAAGGGCAAGAAGATGTCCAAGTCGGTCGGCAACGTGGTCGACCCGCTGGAGATCATCGACGAATACGGTGCCGACGCGCTGCGCTTTACCAATGCCGCCATGGCCTCGCTCGGGGGCGTGCTCAAGCTGGATATGCAGCGCATCGCCGGCTACCGCAATTTCGGCACCAAGCTGTGGAACTTTGCCCGCTTCGCCGAGATGAACGACGTGTTCGAGGCCGAGGTGACGGGCATCCCCACCCCGAAACAGACGCTGAACACATGGATCATCGGCGAAACCGCCAAGGTCCGCGCCGAGGTCGATGACGCGCTGGACAACTTCCGCTTCAACGACGCGGCGCAGGCGCTGTATGGCTTTGTCTGGGGCAAGGTCTGCGACTGGTATGTGGAGTTTTCCAAGCCGCTGTTGCAGGGCGAAGACGCAGCCGCACAGGCCGAGACGCGCCAAACCATGAAATGGGTGCTGGACCAGTGCCTGATCCTGCTGCAGCCGATCATGCCCTTCATCACCGAAGAGCTTTGGGCGCTGTCTGGCAGCCGCACGAAACCGCTGATCCACGCCGACTGGCCCACCTATGCGCCCGCCGATCTGGTGGACGAGGCCGCCGATCACGAGATGAACTGGGTGATCGGGTTGATCGAGTCGGTACGCTCGGCGCGCGCGCAGATGCATGTGCCCGCAGGGCTCCATGTGCCGATGCTGGTCAGCGAGATCGACGCGCGCGGTCAGGCCGCGTGGGATCGCAACGAGGTGCTGATCAAGCGGCTGGCGCGGATCGAGGGGCTGACACAGGCCGACAGCCTGCCCAAGGGCACGGTGACGATCGCTGTTGAGGGCGCGACATTCGGCCTGCCGCTGGCTGGCATCATCGACATCGCCGAGGAAAAGGCGCGGCTGGAAAAGACGCAGCAAAAGCTCGGCAAAGAGCTGGGCGGTCTGCGCGGTCGGCTCAAGAACCCGAAGTTCGCCGATTCCGCCCCGGCCGAGGTGGTCGAGGAAACCCGCGCCAACCTCGCCGCCCGCGAGGAAGAAGAGGCCCGGATTAAAGAGGCCATGGCCCGGCTCGCCGAACTGGAATAGGCGACTTGCGGATCATCACTGCGGTGATGCCGGAAATAAAGGGCGCGCGGGGGAGGAAATCACCCCGCGCGCCCTTCTTGATCATTGATCAGCCTCATTGATCAGCGACGTGAACATGCGTGGTCGACAGGATCTCGCGGGTGACCTGATCCACCCGAACGATGACCTCGCTGCCGTCGCGATCATAGGCGGACATCCTGCCCATCTCGGGGTCCACGACCCGCACGTCTCGGTATCCGCTCATGATCAGTTTTGCGGCCACGTTGTCATATCGAACCGAGGGCATGTCATTGACACCACCAGCCCACCCCGCAAGGGGGGAAAGCAGGCCGGCGCAAAATGCGGCTGTCAGAAATTTCTTCATCGCAGCTCTCCTTCCGTGGAAGATGACAGGAAGCCGCACGCCTGAAGTCCACGGACCTCCTGGCGCTACGTACAATGCGTATTTGATGGCTTTCTGAAGTACGACCGCCTAGCGTCTCCGATCAATTTCCGGGACTCCCAGCGATGCGACAATTTTACGCAGTTCAGCCGATTCTCACAAGCGTTCTCGTTCCGTACGCATTGCGCTCGACGCACTCGCGCCCACCGCGAACAACGAGAGGTTCCCCTGTGACGTCATTGACGCCCTATGCCTGCAGGGCCATGGGCGCCACAAGCCGTAAACGCACGCTCAGCGCTGCAAGCAGATCAATGCGCCCATAGCCTCGCGCCGACCGGCGACGATTGGCAGTCAGCGGTCGACTGTTGACGGCCAATCGTCGACGCGGGCGCTCGGCCGCCTCTACTTGAACTCTGGCTTGCGCCCCTGCATCCGGGCCATGACGACCTCCATCTGCTCAGACTTGCCCAGAACCCCGGCCTGTTCGCGCGATTCCTCCAGCAACACCTCTTCCTGTGTGGCGCTTTCCGCCACGCCGATCAGCCGCTTGGCCGCCCGGATCGCGGCAGGGCTTTGCCCGGAGATCTGGGTCGCGATCTCCATCGCCCGCGCCATTGGGTCGGCGGCAAGCTCGGTCACAAGGCCCCAGCGCTCGGCCTGCGCCGCCGCGACCGGCGTGGCGGTATAGGTCAGCAACCGTAGCACGTCAGAGCGCACCAGTTGCGGCAACAGCGCCATGCCGCCCATATCCGGCACCAAGCCCCATTTCATCTCCATCACCGCGAATTTGGTCTCCGGCTCGGCAATGCGGATATCCGCGCCCAAGGCGATTTGCAGACCGCCACCAAACACCGCCCCCTGCAACGCGGCGATCACCGGCACCGGCACCCGCCGCCAGATCATCGCCACCTCCTGCATGGCGTTGGCGTCGTGATAGGTCCGCTCCATCAGCCAGGCCTCGACGTCGACGTCGATCATCTGCGCCATCTTGGCGAAGCTCGCCATGTCGAGCCCGGCGCAAAAGCTCTTGCCCTCGCCCGACAGCACCACCGCGCGCGCACCTGACTCTGCCACCTCGGCCCCGGCGTCCAGAATGGCCTCAACCATCTCGTCATCCAATGCATTCATCTTGTCGCCTCGGGTCAGGGTGACCCGGGCAATATGATCCTGATACTCAACCGATACGCGCGCCATGTCCGGCCCTCCCGTTTTGCCTCTGCCTACCCTGCCCCGAGGACAGTGCGGAAATCCAGCCCAACGTCGGGGAACGGCAGGGCTGCGAAAACACTTGCCCAAGCCCGCCTTCCCGGCGTATCTGCCCGCCCATGACAGAGCCACACTACACCCCGCTCATCCAATCCCTGCCCGCCTCGGTGCCCTTCATCGGGCCCGACACGCTGGAGCGTGACCGCGGCGCCCCGTTCCGGGCCCGGATCGGTGCCAACGAAAGCCTGTTCGGCCCCTCGCCCAAGGCGATCGCCGCGATGCAGGCCGAAACCGCCGAAATCTGGAAATATGGCGATGCCGAAAGCTTCGTTCTGCGCGCGGCGCTCGCCGCCCATCACGCCATCTCCCCCGAGAACATCGTCGTCGGCGAGGGCATTGATGGCCTGCTCGGCTATCTCGTGCGGCTCATGGTGGCCGAGGGCGATACCGTGGTCACCTCTGACGGCGCCTATCCCACCTTCAACTACCACGTGGCGGGCTTTGGCGGGGTGATCCACAAGGTACCCTATGTCGAGGATCGCGAAGATCCCGCGACGCTGTTCGCCAAGGCGGCCGAGGTCGGGGCCAAGTTGGTCTATCTGGCCAATCCCGACAACCCGATGGCGACATGGCACTCCGGCGACGCGATCTGCGCCGCGCTGGATCTGCTGCCAGAAGGCACGCTGCTGGTGCTGGACGAGGCCTATGTCGAATTCGCCCCCGAGGGCACCGCCGCCGCGATCCCGGTCGACGATCCCCGCGTGATCCGCATGCGCACGTTCTCCAAGGCCTATGGCATGGCCGGGGCGCGGGTGGGCTATGCCATCGCCGCGCCGGGGCTGATTTCCGCCTTCGACAAGGTCCGCAACCATTTCGGCATGAACCGCTTTGCCCAGGCCGGGGCCTTGGCGGCGCTGAAGGATCAGGACTGGCTGGCCCATGTACAGGCCGAGGTCGCCGCGGCGCGGGATCGCATCGGTGACATCGCGCGCGCGAACGGGCTTTCCACCCTGCCCTCGGCTGCCAATTTCGTCGCCGTCGACTGTGGCCGGGATGGCGCATTCGCCAAAGCAGTGATCGAAGCGCTGGGGCAGCAAGGGCTGTTTGTGCGGATGCCCTTCGCCCCCCCGCAAAACCGCTGCATCCGGGTCAGCTGCGGCCGACAGCAGGAGCTCGACGCCTTTGCCGAAGCCCTGCCCAAGGCGCTGACTCAGGCCGCAGCTCAGGCGCGCGGCTAACGCGCCAGCCCAAGCCGCAGCCGGGGCGCGTCAGGCCCCGGCGATCACCTTCGCGGCGGCCTCAAGCGCGCCTGTCCCATGCGGAATATCCAGCGCGTTCAACCCGGCCTCGATCCCGCCCAGCATGCCCAGCACCATGATCCCGTTGACATGGCCCATGTGACCGATGCGCAAGAACCCGTGCCACGCCGGATCGTCCGGTTCGGTCATGCCCAGCCCGATTCCCAGCGTCAGCCCGAGATTTTGCGTCACCCAATCGCGCAGCGCCGTGCCATGCGGCGCGCCAAGATGCAGCGCGGTAACCGCATGGGAGCGATGCGCCCGGTCTGCCACGTTCAGCCGCAGCGGCCCGCCCTGCCCCCAGACCTCGCAGGCCGCCCAGATCGCCTCGGCCAGCCGGGCGTGGCGGGCCCAGACGTGCTCCATCCCCTCGGCATGGATCATGTCCAGCGCCGCGCGCAGCCCATACAGGTGATGGGTCGGCGCGGTGCCGCCGAAGTATTGGTAAAAGGCCTGCGGATCGGCCCGCGGTTCCCAGTCCCAATAGCGGCTGACCCGTGGCATCGCGGCGCGAACCGCTGCCGCCTTGTCGTTGAAGAACACGAACCCCAGCCCCGGCGGCACCATCAGCCCCTTCTGGCTGCCAGTCACCGCAACATCGACGCCCCAGGCGTCCATCTCGAACCGGTCACAGGCCATCGAGGCGATGCAATCGACCATCAGCAGCGCGGGATGCCCGACCTCGTCCAGAACCCGGCGCAGCCCGGCAATATCGTTGCGCACCGAACTGGAGGTATCCACATGCACCCCCAGCACCGCCTTGATCTTGTGCCCCGCGTCCGCGCGCAGCGCCTCGGCCACCCGGTCCGGTTCCCAAGGGGTCGATTTGCCGAAATCGAGGATCTGCGGCTCGATCCCCAGCCCCCGCCCCATATCGGCCCAGCCCATGCCGAACCGACCGGTGGCGGGCACCAGCACGGTTTCGCCCGCCGCGATGACGTTAGACAGGGCCGCCTCCCAGGCGCCGTGGCCATTGCAGATATAGATCGCCGCATTGTGCTCGGTGCGCGCCACCCGCTTGAGGTCGGGGATCAGGCTGGCGGTCAAATCGATCAACGCCCCCTCATAGATATTCGGCGCCGACCGGTGCATCGCCTGCAACACCGCCTCGGGCATCACCGAAGGCCCCGGAATGGCTAGATATTCGCGCCCCTGCGCAACGCTCAACGTTTGTGTCATGATATTGTCCTGTAAAGATCGCACGAACACTAGCCGCCCCGCCGGCGGCGTCAATCGGAACCACGGCCTTGCCACGCCCGACACCGCACCCTAGATAGACCCGGCTCCCCGGGTGCTGCCCGGACAGGCACAGAAGGAAGCTCAATGGGTCTCGCCAACCGGATACGACAGTTCGAACGGGATGTGCGCGCCTATTTCAACGTGGATCCCACGATCCCGGGAAACGAGCGCCGCGCGCATATCTACAACCGCTATTTCGACCACGCCATCCTGCGCGGGGTCTGGACCAACGAGCGCGAGATCGCGCCGGGGGTGTTTCGCTCCAACCACCCCACGCATGAGCGGTTCGCAAAGATGCCGGAGCGCGGCATTCGCACCGTCCTGAACCTGCGCGGTGAAAGCGTTTCGGCCCATTACATGAGCGAAAAGACCAGCTGCGCCGCCCTTGGCCTGACCTTGGTCAACGCCACGCTGCACGCCCGTGCGGCGGCCTCGCGCGCCGAGATCCAGCACCTGATCGCGGTGTTCCGCCGGATCGAGAAGCCCTTTGTCATGCATTGCAAATCCGGCGCCGACCGGGCCGGGTTTGCCTCGGCCGTCTACCTGTTGGTGATCGAAGGCCAGCCGGTCAGCGAAGCGCGCAAAATGCTGTCCTGGCGCTTTTTCCACATCCGCAATGCCAAGGTCGGCATTCTCGACTATATCCTTGATTGCTACGAGGCGCGCAGCCGGCAAGGTGCCATTTCCTTTGAGGATTGGATCGCAACCGAATACGATCCGGTCGTGATCCAAACCGACTTCCGACAGGGAAAGACGCCCGCATGAGCGACGCCAAGACCTCAGGGGCCAAAAGCACCACGCTGTTGATCTGGCTGTGGCGCAATTATCTGAACCGCCATATCGGCTGGCTTCTGGTTGCGCTGCTGCTCATGACCATCGAGGGCTCGATGCTGGGCGCGCTCAGCTATATGATGAAGCCGATGTTCGACGATATCTTCGTCGGCGGCGATACCACGGCGATCACCTGGGTGGCGGTGGCGGTGATGGGCATCTTTACCCTGCGCGCGGTCTCTGGCGTGATGCAACAGGTGGTGCTGACCCGCATTTCCCAACGCACAGCCGCCCAACTGCGGCTCGATCTGCTGGCGCGCACCATGCGTCAGGACGGCGAATTTCACCAAGCGCATCCGCCGGGGTTCCTGATCCAGCGGGTGCAGACGGATGTGATTGCCATCAACAACGTCTGGCGCGCCATCCTCACCGGGGCCGGACGCGACGCGATTTCCCTGATCGCCCTGATGACGGTCGCGATCAGCGTCGACTGGCGCTGGACCGCGATCACCCTGATCGGCGTGCCGGTTCTGTTCCTGCCGGTGGCGCTGATTCAACGCTTCGTGCGCAACCAGTCCCGCAGCGCCCGCGATCTGGGCGCCGGACTGGCGACCCGGCTGGATGAGATTTTCCACGGCATCGTGCCGATCAAGCTGAACGGGCTGGAACGCTACCAACAGCGCCAGTACGCCGAAAAGACAGAACAATTCGTCGACTCCGAGATCCGCGCTGCCTTCGGCACAGCAGCGATTCCGGGGCTGATCGACGTCATGGCCGGGGTCGGTTTCATGGCGGTGCTGATCTATGGCGGCAGCGAAATCATCTCGGGCGAAAAATCGGTCGGCCAGTTCATGAGCTTTTTCACCGCCATGGGCCTCACCTTCGAGCCGGTGCGCCGACTGGGCGCGATCACCGGTCTGTGGCAGGTCGCCGCCGCCGCGATCGAGCGGATCAAGGAACTGATGGATGCCCCGATCCGCCTGACCTCCCCGGCGAAACCGCTGCCCGCGCCCAAGGGGCTGCCCGAGATCACGCTGACGGATGTTTCGCTCAGCTATGGCAGTGCGGCGGCCCTGCGCGGGCTGACGCTCACCGCCGAGCCGGGCAAGACCACCGCATTGGTGGGGGCGTCGGGGGCGGGCAAATCGACCATTTACAACCTGCTGACCCGGCTGGTGGACCCGCAAAAAGGCCGGGTGGCGGTCGGTGGCGTCGATGTGCGCGACATGGACCTTGCCACCCTGCGCGGGCTGTTCTCCGTGGTCAGTCAGGACGCGCTGCTGTTCGACGAGACCCTGCGCGAAAATATCCTGCTGGGCCGCACCGACGTCAGCGAGGCTCAGCTGAAATCCGTGCTCGATGCCGCCCATGTCACCGACTTCCTGCCCAACCTCGCGGACGGGCTCGACACCCGCGTCGGCCCACGCGGCTCGGCGCTGTCGGGGGGGCAACGTCAACGGGTGGTGATCGCCCGGGCGCTGCTGCGCGACACACCGATCCTGCTGCTGGACGAGGCCACCAGCGCGCTTGACGCGCAATCGGAAAAGGTGGTGCAATCCGCGCTCGACCGGCTCTCGGGGGGGCGCACCACGCTGGTGATCGCGCACCGGCTCTCGACCATCCGCAATGCCGACAAGATCATCGTGATGGATCGCGGCCGTGCGGTGGACGCAGGCCCCCATGACGAACTGCTGGCGCGCGGCGGCATCTATGCCGATCTCTACCGGCTGCAATTTCAGGACGGCAAGATGCTGGTCGATGGCCAAGGCCGCCCGCTGCCCGCCCCCGCCAAGCCCCCGGCCAAGGTCCCGCGCACCGGCTGGCTGCGCCGGACGGTGCAAAAACTGGTCGGCTGACACCCGCCGCGCCCAGTGTTTGTCCCGCTCGGTGTTTGTCCCGCTCGGTGTTTTTCCCGGCCCTTTTCTGGCCGAAAATACTCCGGGGGAGGCGCGCGGCACGCGCGGCGGGAGCAGAGCCCCCCCTATGCTAGCGTCGATACCGCGCCGCCAGCGTCGCCGGGTCCGCCCCCATGACATAGCGCAACAGCGTCCACGCATTGCGGGCTCCACGCCGCAGCCAGCCCGCCCGCTGATACCGCTCTGCGCTGGTGCGCGCCTGCACCGGCAGCGCCTCCAGGGGGCGTCCCAAGGCCCAGACCAGCGCCACATCCTCCATCAGCGGTTGGTCGGGATAGCCCCCGGCGCGCTCATAGGCGGCGCGCCGCAGCAACAGCCCCTGATCGCCATAAGGCAGTGCAAACAGCGCCGCCCGCAGGTTGGCCCAACATGCGACAAGCGCAGGCATCGCCCCCGCCGCGCGAAACGCCAACCGGAAATAGGCCGGCCCCGCGCCGTCACGCTCCAGATGCGCGGCCACGGCCTCGGACCAGCCGGGCGCCAATTGCGTATCCGCATGCAGGATCATCAACCATTCGCCCCGCGCCATCAATGCGCCGCGCCGCAACTGCCCCCCGCGCGAAGGCGGGCCGGTGATCACCACCGCCCCTGCCGCCTCGGCGAGACGACAGCTGCCGTCGGACGAGCCACCATCGCTCACGACCAACTCGCGGATCAGACCGGTGACGACCCCCTCACTCAGGGCCGTCAGGCAACCGGGCAGTTCGCCTTCGGCGTTCAGGGTGGGGATGATGACACTGATCGGGGCGCGCAACTTCGACTTCCACTGTTCAACTTGCCGCAGGTTCCTATATCAACGGCAAAAGAAAGCAAGGAGCCGAGTATGACCGCGCGCCGAATCCTCCGCCTGTCAGGGCCCGAAACCGAAGGGTTTCTTCAGGGGCTGATCACCAACGATACGGCCCGGCTAAGCGACGGGCTGGTCTATGCCGCGCTGCTGACCCCGCAGGGCAAGTTCATCACCGATTTCTTCCTGCTCCGCGACGGGGAAGGCCCCGAGGCGGGCGTTCTGCTCGACGTGGCCGAGGCACAGGCCGACGATCTGGTTCGGCGTCTCACCCTGTACAAATTGCGCGCCAAGGTCACCATTTCCCCCAGTGATCTGCACCTGCAACGCGGCACCGGCCCGGTGCCCGAAGGTGCGCTGGGCGACCCGCGCCACCCGGATCTGGGCTGGCGCGCCTATACCCCCGCGCCCGAGGCCGACGACGGCACCGACTGGGACGCGATCCGCGTGGCCCATTGCATCCCCGAAACCGGCGTCGAGCTGACCCCGGACAGCTATATCTTGGAGGCCGGGTTCGAATCGCTCCACGGCGTCGATTTCCGCAAGGGCTGCTATGTCGGGCAAGAAGTCACCGCGCGGATGAAACACAAGACCGAGCTGCGCAAAGGACTGCGCCGTGTCCGGGTCGAAGGCAGCGCCCCGGTGGGCACCCAGATCCTGTCGGCGGGCAAGCCGGTCGGCACGCTGTTCACCCAATCTGGCGGCTATGGCATCGCCTATCTGCGCGTTGAGCGCGCCAGCGGCGAGATGGAGGCCGGGGCAGCCCGCCTGAGTCTGGCCTAAGGCGAGGGGCTGCACCGCGCCCGTACCACACCGCACACGACGAAAGGGCGAGTGCCAAACACCCGCCCTTTGATCTGATCCGGCGCCGTAAGGACTGGCTCAGGCGCGTTCGGTGTATTCCATGGTTTCGGTATGCACCACGATGTCTTCGTCCTGACCGACGAACGGCGGCACCATCACCTTGACCCCGTTGTCCAGAATCGCCGGCTTGAAGCTGTTGGCAGCGGTCTGCCCTTTTACCACAGGCTCGGTCTCGACCACCTTGCAGGTGACCTTCTGCGGCAACGTGGCGTTCAACGCCTCGTCATCGTGGAATTCCACCAGAATGGTCATGCCGTCCTGCAGGAACGGACGCCGTTCACCCAGAATCGCGGCAGGAAGCTCGACCTGATCGTAGGTTTCAGTGTCCATGAACACCAGCATACCGTCGGTTTCATACAGGAACTGCATGTCCTTCTGTTCCAGCCGGACGCGCTCGACCTTGTCGGCGCTGCGGAACCGTTCGTTCAGCTTGGACCCGTTGCGCAGGTTGCGCAATTCGACCTGGGCAAAGGCACCGCCCTTGCCGGGTTTCACATGGTCTACTTTGACGGCCGCCCACAATCCGCCATTGTGCTCCAGCACATTGCCGGGGCGGATTTCGTTACCGTTGATCTTGGGCATGATTAAATCCTTCACGCGAGGTTGATGCTCGGGATGCCGACCCTATATCTTGCAGGAGTCGGCCTGGCAAGACAACGATATCTCGTGCTGCACCCGCAGAAAGCCATGCATTCAGCGCATCACAGCCATGCATAATCAGGGTGCCAGAATCAGTTACGATCGGTCATAAGCAACGCCACGCCGGAAATTGCAAGAGCAAGAAGAACAAGGAACTCGGGATGAAAGATTTCGTCGATGGCACCGCCTTTAATAACGAACAAGGCAACCGTGCACGTAAACTGTTCGCGGCTGTCGTTCTTGCCGCTCTCGACGATGCAATCGCCGATGACAAGAAATATGGCAACGGCCCCGAGCAGATCGCCCGCTGGGCCCGCTCGCGCGATGGACGCGAAGTGCTGAGCTGCGCCGGGATCGACCCGAACGAGCGCGTCGTGCAAGGGCTGATGGATTTTGTCGGCAAGGGTGTGCGCACCTCGGTCGCGCTGTCGCGCGAAGAAAGCGAACGCCGCCACGCCGCACAGCAGGCCGAAGCCGCCTGAGACCGCCCGCCCCTTTCCTGAGAAACGCGTCCATCGGGGCGCGTTTTTTTTGTTTCCCGACCGCGCGACGATAAGGGACACGCGCCCATGACCCGCAGCCTCATGACCTATAGTCTGATGATCCAGGGCACCGGCAGCAACGTCGGCAAATCGCTGCTGGTGGCCGGGTTGTGCCGGGCAGCGGCACGCCGGGGGCTGCGCGTGGCCCCGTTCAAGCCACAGAACATGTCAAACAACGCCGCCGTAACCCCCGAGGGCGGCGAGATCGGCCGTGCGCAAGCCTTGCAGGCCCGCGCGGCGGGGCGCGTGCCCCATACCGACATGAACCCGGTGCTGTTGAAACCCGAAAGCGAAACCGGGGCGCAACTGGTGGTGCAAGGCCACCGCCGCAGCACGCAACAGGCGGCGCTGTATCAACGCGACAAGGGCGCCCTGCTGCAGGTTGTGCTGGAAAGCTTTCACCGGCTGGCCGGCACCGCCGATCTGGTGCTGGTCGAAGGTGCGGGCAGCCCGGCGGAAACCAATCTGCGCCGGGGCGACATCGCCAATATGGGCTTTGCCACTGCCGCCGGGGTGCCGGTGGTGCTGGTCGGTGATATCGACCGGGGCGGCGTGATCGCCCAGATCGTCGGCACCCAAGCCGTGCTCGACGCCACCGACCGGGCCCAGATCGCCGGGTTTGCCATCAACCGGTTTCGTGGCGATCTCAGCCTGTTCGACAGGGGGCGCGACGATATCGCAGCGCGCACCGGCTGGCCCTGTTTCGGCGTTGTGCCTTGGTTTCACGACGCCTGGAAGCTGCCGGCAGAAGACATGATGGATATCGCCTCGCGCGCGGGCGGTGCCTGCAAGATCGCGGTGCCACAGTTGCCGCGCATGGCGAATTTCGACGACCTCGATCCGCTGGCCGCCGAACCCGCCGTCACCCTCGACATCGTTCCGCCCGGGCGCGCCCTGCCCGGGGATGCCGATCTGGTGCTGATCCCCGGCAGCAAATCCACCCGCGCCGATCTGGCCTTTTTGCGGGCCCAGGGCTGGGACATCGACATCCACGCACATCTGCGCCGGGGTGGCCACGTCTGGGGGCTCTGCGGGGGCTATCAGATGCTTGGACGCTCGATTGCGGACCCCGAGGGAGTCGAGGGCGCCCCGGGCACCGACGCCGGGCTGGGCCTGCTGGACGTCGAGACGGTGATGAGCGGCGACAAGCGCGTCATCCAGCGTCAGGCCACCGCCCTGCCGGGGGGCGAGCCGGTGACGGGCTACGAGATCCACATGGGCCGGACCGAAGGCCCCGACCGGGCGCGCGGCTGGTTGTCCGTCGAGGGCCAGATCGAAGGCGCGGCCTCGGCCAATGGGCGGGTGCGTGGCAGCTATCTGCACGGGCTGTTCGCCTCGGACGCGTTCCGCGCCCGCGCTCTGGCCGGATTGGGACATCAGGCGCAGGTGGCCTATGAGACCGGGGTCGACGCTACGCTGGACGCGCTTGCCGACCATCTTGAAGCGCATATGGACGTCGACGCGCTGCTGAGACTCGCTACGACAGCGCGCCACTCGTCAGCGCGACCCTAGTCGAGATCCTGCGCCGCCAGCGCCTAGTCGAGATCCTGCGCGGCCAGCGCGCGGTGAATTTCGCGGCGCACCAGCTTGCGCACATTGCGCGTGATCCGCTCGCCCAAGGCGCCCTGCAATTCCTGGCGCACAATCTCGGCCACCAGTTCGCGCAGGCTATCCTCGTCGATCACCGACTCATCTGACAGGGAGTCATCGACGTCCAGATCATCAACCGCCGAATCGTCTGCGGCCAATTCGTCTGCTGTCGAATCGCCAACTGCCGAATCGCCTGCACCTGAAACATCTGCGGGCGACTCCTCCGGGTTCACGTCCTCAACAGCCCAGTCTTCAATGGGGTGATCTTCAACACCTTGATCTTCGGCAGCGTGGTCTTCAGCAGTGTGGTCTTCAACACCCTGTTCACCGGCCCCCTGCTCATCAGAAGCGTGTTCCTCTGCAGGCTGTTCCGCACCAGACCCTTCGCCACTGGCCTGATCCGCGACATCGAACGCTTCGGTCAACTCTTCGGGGGTCAACGCTTCGGGGGGCAACATCTCGGGAGCCAAGGCGTCGAACGCCTCGCCGCTCGGGGCCTTTGGCACATGATGCGCGTTTGACATCGTGGCCTCATCGCCATCGCTGACGGGGGGGGCGGTCTGTTCCACATCCCCTTCCTCAACGTCGCGCCAGCCGATCGGTCGCACCGGGGTTCCGGCATAGGAATCAGAACTGGGGCCATCCGGTTCCCACTGGTCGCGGGTGCGTCCGATCACCGCCTCCAACGCCTCGATCTTGGCGCTCAGGCTTTCGGCGCGGGCCGAATGGAAGGTCAGAGTTTCTTGTGAAATCGGCGCCTCCCCGGCGTCGTCCGGATCGAATGGCAGGGCATCTTGAGGCGGAAAATCGGGGGTCTGAACATCGGGGGTCTGCGCATCCCCCAAAGCCTCCACATGATCCGGCGCTGCCGTTTCTGACGCGGCCTCGATCACCGCAGAAGCATCCTCCGATGCCTCGAAGCCGACCTCTGGCACGGGCTCTGGCTCTCGCGGTGCGGCGAACAGGGGCGTGGTCGGATCGGACCAAGGGGCGCGCGTTTCATGCTGCGGCACTGTCGCCTCAACGAAACGGGATTCGTCTGGCTCGGCGTCCGCCTCATCAGCGGGCGGCTCAACGGGCGCGCTCACCCGCAGCGCCGGGGTCAGGACCAGACGACCGGACCTTTCCACCGCCGGATCCGCGGCCGATTTCGCGACTGGTTTTGCGGCCGGGCCAACACCCGCAGCGAGCGCATCGCCGCGTGTCTCATGCAGTTGGTCGCCCCGAGGATCGGACCGGCCATCCTCGCTTACGAGACGGCGGATCGACGACAGGACATCCTCAATCTGGGCAGTCGTGACGGATTCAGACATTGTTGTTTTCCACTCTCACCTCAGACCGAGAGTGTAGCCCCTGCCCGGGATTCTCACAACCGAAAGCGGCGAATTCTCAGCGTTTGTTCAGCGCCTTGAGCACGCGATCCAGATCCTTGCTGCGTTTGCTGAGCTTGGACGGCGCGGTTTTGACGAGGTTATAGTACATCGTCGGGTCATAAATCTGCACCGCCAGCCCCAAGCGTTCGGCGGTCAGCAACCCCTGCGCCTGCAGCAGCTGGTACGACGCGATGGCCTCTTCCGAGCGGGCCGAAATCTGGTTCGTTTGCGCATCCAGAAGATCCTGTTCCGCCGACAGCACATCCAGCGTCGTGCGTGCGCCCAGCGTCGCCTCTTCGCGGACCCCTTCAAAGGCCACCCGCGCCGCACGCACCTGCTCGGCCGAGGAAATCAGGCTGGAGCGCGCCACTTCAAGCCGGATAAAGGCGTTCGCCACGCCCTGCACCACATCTTGCTGAACCGTCAGCAGGCTGGACTTGGCCGAGTCACGCCCCGCCAGCGCCTGACGATACTGTGACGACAACGCGCCGCCCTGATAGATCGGCTGCGTCACCGTGACCGAGACCGAACTGCTGGTGTAGCGGTCCGGGGTGTCCGCATCGTCGGACAGCCCGAAACTCCCCGTGAGCGAGGCCGAGGGCCCCATGCTCTTGGCCCGGCTCTGTGCCAACAATTCCTGCACCTTGACCTGATGCTGCGCCGCAAGGATGGCGGGGTGGTTGCGCACGGCGATCGCAGTTGCCGCGTCCAGCGAGGCGGCGGCTTTCGGCAGCCGGGGTTGCCCGGCCAACGGCCCGGGCTTGCGGCCCACGGCGGTTGCATATTCTGCCTGCGCGCTGGTCAGCGACCCACGTGCCGAGGCCAAGCCCGAGCGCGCGGCAGCAAGCTGCGCCTGCGCCAGCGCCACGTCGGTGCGGGTCACTTCGCCGACATCGAACCGGTCCTGCGCAGCGCGCAATTCCTCACCCAGCAGACGCACGTTATTCTGCCGCAGCACCACGTTTTCCGATTGCAGCACCACGTTGAGATAGGCCGAGGCGGCGCGGAACAGGATCTGCTGTTCGATGCTCAGAAGCTGTTGGCGCGTGGCCAGCACGGCTTCCTGCGCAGCCTGCTTGTTCAGCGAGCGGAGCCCGCCATCATACAGAATCTGGCTGAGCGACAGGCCGGTAAAAAGATCGCTCGAGGGGGTGTTGAACGGAAAACCGTTGGTGGTTCCGCTGATCAACGTCCGGGTCGCCGATGTCGTCCATGCAATCACCGGGCGCAGCTGCGCCACCGCCGTGGCCACATCTTCATCAGCAGCCCGTAACACCGCGCGGTTCTGCTCCAGCAGACCACTGGTGTTATAGGCACCGATCAACGCATCCGCGATGTTGTCCGCCTGCGCCGCCTTGGGCCCCAGCGCCACAAGCGCCAGCCCCCCAACCACGGCTGCAGTTCTGAAAAAGCCTGTAAACGCTGCCTTGCGCATGTCCCTGTCTCCGATGCCCCGGTGCCGGGTGCGATGCCATGTCCGGATCAGTTCCGGTTTATACTCTCAAAGCGCGAACGCCTGTTGTGTCCTGAACCCCGGCAAGATCGGCGCGGCGGCGTTGAATTCGAACCGCCAAGTCAAAGTATTACCGGATTTATAGCCGATGCGCACCTCGCCCAGCGCGCCTTCAAGAAAAATGCAGGCCATGCGCCCGCCATCCTTGAGCTGATCAAGCAGGGCTGTGGGCACCTCTTCGATGCCGCCCTCGATGATGATCACGTCATAGGGGCCATGCTCGGCCGCGCCAGCGGCCAGCGGCCCCTGATGCACCACCGCATTGTCGGCCCCGGCCTGAGACAACAGCGCCTGCGCCTCGCCGGCCATGGCCTCGTCTTCCTCGACCGCGATCACCGCTTGCGCCAGCCGGGCGATCACCGCCGCCGAATAGCCAAACGCGCTGCCGATATCCATCACGAGATCATCCTCGCCCAGATCCAGCGTCTCCAGCATCTTGGCCAGGGTGCGCGGCTCCAGCAGGACACGACCGCCCTCCAGCTCCAGATCCTCGCCGGCATAGGCGACGTCGCGCAGCGCGTCGGGCACGAACATCTCGCGCGGGACGGAGAGCATCGCGTCGATAATCGGGTATTTCGTGACATCAGACGGTCTGACCTGAGTATCGACCATCATCCGGCGGCGGGCGGCAAAGTCTGTCATTGCTAAACTCTATTGTTCAGTCGCTAGATTGGCTTTTGCCACATCGCTGCGTCCCCGGCAACGGGCGGCGGCGCGATTTCCCGCCGCAGGGCCGGTTGTGTCCGAACGTCTTGCCCGCCAGAACCGCCCATTCGCCCTTGCATCGAGCCCACAGGCGGACCGAGGCCCAACGCATGGCCCGCCCAAAGGATTTTCGACTCTTACTCGGATGTGCTGGTTTTTGGTGCAGGTCGGCCCGGTAGCAGGTCGGTCCGGTAGAACGCGCACGCTCACCATTCAAGCCCACGCGCCCGAGCCTAGGGTGGGTGCGGAACGCGCCCTCCCTGGGGGGGAGGGTCGGGCGCGTGCGCGCCTGCGGCGCGCTGTCTTCACCCTTCTTTGTATCTCTCAGCAGTCATCCGCAAACGGTCTGAATAGGCATAAATATCTTTGAGATCAGAAATGACCACCCGCTCTTCTGTCTCACCATCAAACAGCCCCAAATACCATTGCTTCCGATTAAAATGCATACGCGCCAAAGGCTTCCTGTTATTGTTGTCAACAAGAACGGCGCAATATGACTTGGCATCCCTCAGATCAACTCGATGCGCATCGATTATGTCTCGAACAACCGCACGTACCGTGAGCATACCTTCGATCTCATCTTGCGTCGTTTCAATATCCCCCTCGGTGGAAACCTCAACTTCAGGACTCTCGTGCTCCGTGCTGCTCTCCAATGCGGAGGACAAGCGCGCCTGTACCGCATCCCTGATCAGGTCTCTGAAGGCGACTTTGGTCGCTTCCAGAACCATTTCACGAACATGCGAAGTAATCCGGCCCTCATACACATCAGAAGCGACCAACTTCACCAATGCGTCGCCAGGCTGCTCCATCTGTTCCGACAAAAACAGCTTGATTGCGGATGTGTACTTAAGTCGCTCCGCCGTAGCCAAAATTTTAGCTTCATCAAACGAAGACTTCTGAAACTTTTTCAACTCGGACAAAGCGCTCGCGCGTTGATCGAGTAGATCAAATGAGAAGAACGGCTTAGAATCCAGCTTGTTTGGTTCTTCAAGGTCTGAATAGAACTCGAACACCCTCCCGTTGGTCAGGATCGCGAACTTGGCCTTGGTGACGCTGAAATATCTATAAAGTTGCGAAAGGTGCTTTTTCTCTAAGCTCGTCTTGAGCCCTTTGCACTCGATCAAGATCTTGATTTCACCGTCAATTTTGACGGCGTAATCTACCTTCTCACCCTTTTTCCCAATCGTATCCGCAGTGAACTCTGGCACAATCTCACTAGGATTAAAGACGTCGTATCCGAGCGCTTGGAGAAAGGGGAGAACGACAGAAGTTTTTGCCGCCTCCTCAGTCACTATGGTCTCAGAATGATTTTGAAGCCTGAGCGCAAGAGTTTGAAGAACATTTTCAAGTGATGCCATTTTTCGCCCCTAGAAATGGGGCAAATCTCTCACCCCAAAACCCCCATAAACTCCCGCCACTCCCCCTTGGACATGCCGGAAGTCTCCTGTGTTACGTCCTCACCCTTCACCATCCGCCGAATACAATCAAGAGCGGTGCCCGACAGTGTCGCTCCCCCCAGACGGTAATCTTCAAAGGCGCGATAGGCAAAGGGCACCCAGTCGGCGACCAGTTTGCAGATCTCTTCGGCATAGACGCGGATTTCGTATTGCGCATGGGCATCGGCCCGCAGCCGCAGGAAGTGGAACAGGTTGTGCAGATCCACCTTCCAGTACCATTGGGTATAGATATTGGTGGGCAGGTTCATCCGCGCCAGTTCCCGCGCCAGCCCCTGTTGCCCGTCCTGTGAAATCATCGCCTGATAATTGTCATAGGACCGCGCGCTGTCAGCCTTGAGGATCTCCAGCACGCGGGCGGCCTCGGCCCCCTCCAGCAGATCGCCCCGACCTTGGTTGTTGACCACCGATTGCGCCGCCACCTGTTCCGGCGCCGGGATATAGAATTCCCGGTCCAGGATCGAATAGCGCGCCGAATACTCGTTCACATTGGCGGTGCGGTGGCGGATCCACTGGCGTGCGACGAACACCGGCAGCTTCACATGCAGCTTGATCTCGCACATCTCGAACGGGGTCGAGTGCCAGTGCCGCATCAGGTAGCGGATCAGCCCCTCGTCGTTGCTGACCGATTTGGTGCCGGTGCCATAGCTGACCCTTGCCGCCTGACAGATCGCGGAATCATCACCCATATAGTCGACCACCCGGACGAACCCGTGGTCCAGCACCGGGTAGGCGGTATAGAGGTGGTCCTCCATCCCCGGCGCCGTGGCGCGCAGGGTGGGCAGCGGCCGGCTACGCAGATCGGCGATTTCGGCCTCTTGCTCGGGCGACAGCGGCATGGCGGGTTCCTTTCACTACATGAGTCGGGGCTATCTATATATTGCAGAAAACGATGCGGGAACCGCAATATCGGGTATTGCATTTCCGCCATTTTCACCAGTCAACGCACCGCTGACCGGGCATTTCCATTGACTTTTTACCCTATTTCCAGAACCTTGTTGAAAAAACGTGTTCCAAAAATGAACAGAGGCAGTGCAGTCATGACCAAGTTCCTCGTCGCGGCAGCGGCCGCGCTGGCGGTATCCGCTTGCGGCGGTCCCAACCCTTTTGCTGTCGTCGAAGACAGCAGCGGCAGCACGACGCCCCCCGGCACCAAAAGCCCCAGCGCCGCCAGCGCGATTTACCGAACCGAACCGACCTCGGAAGAGGCGGGCTATGATGGCAACGGCTATGCCACCGACATCAGCTATGACGCCGCCAAGGATACCTTTACCGTCGACAACCTCGCCTTCGACGGCGACAACGAATATTCGCGTGGCACCAAGGTCAAAACACTGGCCGGAAAATACGCGGTCTATGAGGCCGATACGCAATTTACCGACCCCGAGAACAGCAAACCGATCAACCAGTACACGCATCGCGCAATCTATGGCGTCAGCCGCAACGGCAACACCAACTTCGCCATCGTGCGCACCGGCGCCTATGCCGGCTATGGCTTTGGCGGTTTCATCTATCAACGCACCGGCGGCGTCACCCTGCCCTCCTCCGGACAGGCGGTCTATAACGGCGTGATGGCCGGGCTGCGCGATTTCAACGGGGCCGGCGGGCTGGAATATACCACTGCGGATATCGAGATCGCGATCGACTTCGACGATTTCGACGACAGCACCGGCACCCGCGGCGATGCGGTGGATGGCGTCATCACCAACCGCAAGATCTTTGACATCAACGGGCTCGACATCACCGACACCGTGATCGCCCGGATCGAGACCGAGAACGCCATCACCCTGCGCAGCTATCCCACTGCCACGTTCACGGTCGGCCCCGGCGTGATGGACGACAATGGCGAGATTCTGGGCACGGTACAAAGCTATTATACCGACAGCAGCGGCGACACTCAGACCTTCGAGACCGGCAACTACTACGCCATCATGTCGGGCGACAAGGCCGGGCAGATCGTCGGCGTGGTGGTAATGGAAAGCAGCATCGACCCGATCGCCAGCACCGTGCGCGAGACCAGCGGCTTCGTCGTTTACCGTTAGGGGCCGGCGATGTCCGTGACGCGCGCCATCACGCTAAGCCGGGCCTTGGCGCTTTGCGCCACCCTCGCCGCGCTGGCGACCCCGCTCCCGGCCGAAGAGCGCGTGCACCTCGCCCCCGAGCAGATGCGCCTTGCCGCGCTGATGGCGCTGCGGGGCGGCGATGCGCCGCGCGCGCTGCGCTTTTCCGACGCCTTGCTGGTACGCGATCCCTCTGACCGCACCGCGCTGATGATCCACTCCCGCGCCGCCCGCGATCTGGGCCAGTTCGATATCGCCAAAACCTCGGCCCGCAGCGCCTGGCGTCTGGCCGAGGATGACAGCCAGAAATATTCCAGTTCGTTGCTGATGGCACAGGCGCTGGCCTCTGACGGGCAGCGCACCCGGGCGCAATGGTGGCTGCGCCGCGCTGTCGAACATGCCCCCAATGAGGCAGCCGAGCGCAAGGCGATCAGTGATTTCCGCTATGTCCGCGCCCGCAACCCTTGGGCGACGCAGCTCTCGTTCTCGGTCACGCCGGAATCCAACATCAACAACGGCTCCTCTGCGCGGTCGTCCTTCCTCAACTACAAACTGTCCGAACTGCTGTTCGGCCAGCCGGTGGAATATGCGCTGGGGGGCACAGCGCTGGCGCTTTCGGGCGTCGAAACCGCGCTGGGGATGACCACCCGCTATCGCTTTGGTGAAACCGAAACCCGCGCCCATGACGTGATTTTCACCACCGACCTGCGCAGCTACACCCTGTCGAGCAAGGCCAAGTCGCTCGCCCCCACCGCCAAGGGCCGCGATTTTTCCTTTGCCACCTATACGCTGGGCTATGGCCAACGCGGCCTCAACCTTGACCGGCGCGGCGAATACCGTGTGGTGGCCGATGCCGGTCAAAGCTTTTATGGCGGCGCTGAATATGCCCGCTTCGCCCGGCTCTCTGCCGGACAGTCCTATCGCCTGAATTCGGGCGACCGCGTCAACCTGCGGCTGGCAGGCGAACGCCAGTTCGGCATCGCCACCGTCGACAGCGACACGCTGCGCGCCGATCTGTCCTATACCACCCATATTTTCAACGGCGCCACACTTTGGACCAGCGCGACGCTGGCGGTCGCGCAATCGCCCGACGCCGCCAGCGAATACCGCGAAATCGGACTGCGCGCGGAACTGACGCTGGCCGAACCGGTTGTCGGCGCCACCTTTCAGATGGGGCTCTGGGCCCGCAACCGGGACTATGACATCTCCCCCCACAGCCCGGCTGGCCGCCAGGAAGACCGGGTGCAGGCCGACCTGACCCTGATATTCGACAAGGTCGACTATTACGGTTTCAACCCGACGATGCAGCTCTCGGCCTCGCGCACCGACAGCAACATCGCGCTGTATGACGCCAACCGCGTCGGGCTGAATTTCGGCATCCGTTCGGCGTTCTGAACGCCAACCCGCTCGACAACCGGGCCCCCGGCATTAAGTTGACACAGCAAACCAACAATAGGGGAACGGCCAGACATGGCGCTGACATACCTGCACACGATGCTCCGGGTGAAGGATCTGGAGAAATCCTTGGCCTTCTACGACTTGCTCGGCCTGAAGAAGACCCGCCAGTACGATAGCGAAGAAGGCCGATTCTCGCTGATCTTCCTCGCCCCCCCGGGGCAAGAGGACTGCCCGATCGAGTTGACCTATAACTGGGACGGCGATGATGGGCTGCCCAGCGACAGCCGCCATTTCGGCCATCTGGCCTATGGCGTCGACAACATCTATGACACCTGCCAGCACCTGATGGACAACGGCGTAACCATCAACCGCCCGCCGCGCGACGGGCGCATGGCCTTTGTCCGCTCGCCCGACAATATCTCGATCGAGTTGTTGCAGAACGGCGACCCCCTGCCCCCGGCAGAGCCTTGGACCAGCATGGAAAACACCGGCCATTGGTAAACGCCACCGCCCTCGTGCTGTCGCTTCTGGCCACCGGGCTCCCGGGGTCGCTGGCGGCGGCCGAGTGTCGCCAAGCGCTGGTGCTGGCGCTGGACGTGTCCAGTTCGGTCAGCGCCGAGGAAGACGCGTTGCAGCGGGGCGGTCTCGCCGCCGCGCTGATCGCCCCGGAGGTCGAACGCGCCCTGTTCGCCAGCCCCCTGCCCGTCGCCATCGCCGCCTATGAATGGAGCGGGCGCGACAAGCAGAAGATGCTGGCCGATTGGCAGATGATCCGCAGCCGCGCCGACCTGCTGGATCTGGCCGAGACCATCGGCCGCTCGTCCCGTAGCGAGACCGAATTCCCCACCGCACTGGGCTATGCCCTGGGCTATGGCGCCGGGGTCTTGGCGCGCGGCCCAGATTGTCTGTTTGCCACCCTCGACATGGCAGGCGATGGCGCCAACAACGAAGGCTTCCCGCCCGATGCGGCCTTTGCGGAATTTCCCTTTGCCGGGGTCACCGTCAACGGGCTGGTGGTCAACGCGCCCGATGATGGGGCTGAAATCGACCTGATCGCCTATTATCGCGCCCATGTCCTGCATGGCCCCGGCGCCTTTCTTGAGGTGGCGCAGGGCTTTGCCGATTATGAACGCGCCATGCGGCGCAAGCTGCTGCGCGAGTTGGAACCGCCCGCGTTTTCTGCTTTGAGCCGTCGATAACGTCAGCCCGCAATAGAGAACGCTCAATAGATATAGCGGATCTGATCGGTCCAATAGCGTTCGACGCGCTTCAGCGAAGTGGTGATATTCTCGACCCCCGCCGCTGTCATCACGCCCTTCTGCTCCAGCCCCTCGGCATGGCGGACAAACAGGGCCGCCACCACATCGCGCACCTCGCGCCCCCGCTGCGTCAGCCGGACCCGCACCGCGCGGCGGTCAATTTCGCAGCGCTGATGATGCATATAGCCGGTGTCGACCAGTTTTTTCAGGTTATAGCTGACATTGCTGCCCTGATAATATCCGCGACTTTTCAACTCGCCCGCAGTGACCTCGTTGTCACCGATATTGAACAGCAACAGCCCCTGCACCGAATTGATTTCCAGAATGCCAATCCGCTCAAACTCGTCCTTGATCACGTCGAGCAGAAGCCGGTGCAGCCGCTCGACGAGCGCCAATGCTTCCAGATATCCCGACATGAACCCCTGCCGCGAGGCAAGGCTCATCTGCATTTCGATACTCATACATCCCTCCAACACGAACTGCTTGTGTCAGAGGGTGACGCCAAATCGCGAAAAATAGGTTAAGTCCGCAAAAGGCTAGGCCTGAAAGGTTCCCGCGATCTCGGCCACCAGCGCACCAAAGGGCTCCGGCGCCGCGATCTGGCCGGTGACCCATTTGTACAGGTCCTGATCATTCTCGCCCAACAGCGCCTCATACAGATCCAGCGCCTCGGGGCTCATCCCCTCCAGCGTGCGGCCCGCATAGGCCTGCAGAATCAGATCCATTTCCTTGATGCCGCGCCGCATCGAGCGCATCTGCAGCCGCTTTATCCGAACCTCTCGCGATTCGCCCGGCATCCCTCGCATCGATTCTCGCAACATCTCTGGCATCATCTCTCGTGTCTCGCTCATTGCTGCACCTGTTCTGGTTGATCCACCAGCGCCCGCAGCCGCTTTTCCAACCGCGCCGCGCGTTCGGCGGTGGCCCGCATATCGGCGCGGATCGCGCGCATCTCGCCCAGAATTCCGGCCAGATCCTGCGCCTCGGTCGTTTCCCGCGCCGGGCCGTCCATGCCGTCGCCCTCGCCGGTCAACAGCCACATGATCGACACGTTCAAAAGCCCCGCCATCATCGACAGCTTGTTCGCGCGCGGTTCCGACAGATCTTCTTCCCAGCCGCGCACGGTGGTTTTCTTCACCCCCAACCGGCGGGCAAGCTGGGCCTGCGTCATATCAGCCGCCTCGCGTGCGCCCGCCACACGGTCGCCAAAGGTGGCGGCCTCGGGCCCGTACCAATCGGTGTCAGTGTCGGTCATGTTTCTCTCCGTCCGATGAACCCGGTGCGGGTTGATCGCCAATCGGCCGCACCCTATGACAGTCAGGCACAACATACAAACCGAGGCCTCCCATGAGTTTCCTGTCCACGACCCTCTCTCGCGTCAAACCGTCACCCACGGTCGCTGTGAGCACCCTTGCGCAGGAGCTCAAGGCCGCCGGGCAGGATGTGATCGGCCTCGGCGCCGGTGAACCCGATTTCGACACCCCGCAGAACATCAAGGATGCCGCCGTCGCCGCCATCGCCGCAGGCAAGACCAAATACACCGCCCCCGACGGCATGCCTGAGCTGAAGCAGGCCATCTGCGACAAGTTCGCCCGCGAAAACGGGCTGAGCTATACGACCAAACAGATCAGCGTCGGAACTGGCGGCAAACAGATCCTCTACAACGCGCTGATGGCAACGCTGAACCCGGGCGACGAGGTGGTGATTCCCGCCCCCTATTGGGTCAGCTATCCCGACATGGTGCTGCTCGCCGGCGGGACCCCGGTGGCGGTGGAAGCCACGCTGGAAAGCGACTTCAAACTGACCCCGGATCAGCTCGAGGCCGCGATCACCCCGAACACCAAATGGTTCATCTTCAACTCGCCCTCCAACCCCACCGGCGCCGGCTATACCCGCGACGAGCTCAAGGGGCTGACCGACGTGCTGCTGCGCCACCCCCATGTCTGGGTGATGAGCGACGACATGTATGAACACCTGACCTATGACGGCTTTGAATTCTGCACCCCGGCACAGATCGAACCGGCGCTGTATGAACGTACGCTGACCTGCAACGGCGTGTCCAAGGCCTATGCCATGACCGGCTGGCGGATCGGTTATGCCGGCGGCCCGGAACCCCTGATCGCCGCGATGCGCAAGATCCAGTCGCAATCCACCTCCAACCCCTGCTCGATCAGCCAATGGGCCGCGCTCGAGGCGCTAAACGGGCCGCAGGATTTCCTCGCGCCCAACAACGCCATCTTCAAACGCCGCCGCGATCTGGTGGTGACGGCGCTGAACGCGATCGACGGGCTGACCTGCCCGACACCGGAAGGGGCGTTTTATGTCTACCCCTCGATTGCCGGGCTGATCGGCAAGACCACCCCCAAGGGCACAGTGATCGAAAACGACGCCATCTTTGCCACCGCCCTGCTGGAAGAGACCGGCGTCGCCGTGGTGTTCGGCGCGGCCTTTGGCCTGTCGCCCAACTTCCGCGTCAGCTACGCCACCTCGGACGAGAACCTGAAAGAGGCCTGCGCGCGCATCGCCACTTTCTGCGCATCGCTGACCTGAGGGGGCCGGGGATGGACCTGCCGAAATACTATTTCCGGGTGCGCGACAACGGCGCCTTCGTCTTTCGCGTCGATACCGAGAACCGCGACCGCCGTATCGAGATGGACCAGATCGCGACGATCAACATCCGCAACGGCGACATCAAGCCGCATGGCGAGCGGCTGCTGAGCGAGGCCGATCTGGAGCGGATCAAGGCCTGGATGGCCGAGCGGGCCGAGGTTCTGGCCCGGCGCGACATCGACGATATCCTGCGCAGCGTCGATCACCTCAACCTCACCGCGCATTGGGCCCAGACCCGGGCCAGCGCGGCGCAGCTTGAGGCGGTGACCGACTCGCTGCTGCTGGCCATGCACGACTTGCGCACCGTTCTGGTGCGCAAAAAGGCCGAGCGGCTGATGCAGGACAGCAAAGACTGACGCCAAAGACGAACGGCGCGCTTGGGCCGGTCGTCGGAATTTGAGTATTTATGACAAGAAGAAGCGCGGGGGAGCAGAGAGGCCACCCCTGCGCGTCTTCGAAAATGGCCAGATCAGAACGCGTTATACGTCATCGTGGTCAGCGACCGTTCGATCCCGTCGATGTCGAGCAGGTGATCGTTGATATATTTGCCCACATCCGCATCCTTGGGAATGTAGAGCTTCATCAGCAGGTCGTATTCGCCGCTGGTCGAATACAGCTCGGAATGGATTTCGCGCAGCGCGATATGCTCGGCCACCTGATAGGTGGTGCCGGGTTTGCAGCGGATTTGTATGAAAACACAGGTCGACATGGGATGCAGCCTTTGGGGGATGTTTGACCGCCAAACTGGCATGGCAGCGGGCCGGGTGCAATCCCCGCCCGCCCTGCCCTAACCCACCGCGCGGTCACGGATCCAGGCGTTCAACCGCCACGCCCCATAGGCCAGCGCAATGGCGATCAGCCCGGCCACGACGATGGTGCCGGGTTCGGCCTCCAGCCGTTCGAAATACTGGGTATACAGGTGGATCGCGCCAAAGGTGACGGCGGTGTTGAACACCGCGCGCCGCGCCGCCATCGCCGCCCACAGCCCGACGCCAAGGATCACCAGTGCCCAGACCAGCGCATAGGCGTCGCTTGAGATC
Organism: Antarcticimicrobium sediminis; assembly: GCF_004348975.1. GTDB lineage: Bacteria > Pseudomonadota > Alphaproteobacteria > Rhodobacterales > Rhodobacteraceae > Antarcticimicrobium > Antarcticimicrobium sediminis. The sequence goes on from NZ_SMFP01000001.1 coordinate 639,436, forward strand.
ACAAGGACATGGGACTGAAACGCCGCCTTCGCCGCATCATAGGCCTCCACGGCGCTGGCGTCCGCGCGCCAACTGGGATCGGCGCTGAAATCCGACCAGCGCGGCCCCCACAGGTAATACCCGACCTGATCGCCCCAAAGCGATCCGATCCAGAACGCCATATTCATCCAGATAAAGGCCAGCCGCCCCAAGATCGTCGCATGCCGCCCGATCCGCTCCGACTGGCTGGAGATCAGCCACAGGCAAGCCCCGGCCAACAGCGCCATCTGCAGCACCGTCAGCGTCGATTCATAGATCGCCAGACCGTACATGCCGGTCTGGTAAAAACTGCGCGACGACAGCGCCACCGCCAGCATCGGGATCGACAGCGCCGTGACCAACCGAATATCCAGCGCCACGCCGCACAGGATAAGCACCGCAGCAGCGTAGTGATACAGGATCCACGGCGGCACCCCGCCCAAAACCGGGCCCAGCGGTTCGCTCAGCATCCCGCTCAGATGCGCCGCCACGCCCAGACAGGTCAGCCACCCGGCCAGAAACCGCAGCCGCCCCGGCCCCCGCCGCCAGACCGCATAGGCCCCCAGCCCGATCGGCAGACCCAGCACCGCAGCGATACTGGCACTGCCGCTCGCCTGCACACCCCAGCCCACCGCGCCACCGACCAAAAGCACCGCCCCAATCACCGCCGTCGCGTTGGACAACAGCCGATAGGCCTCGGGCGCCCGCAGCAGCGCCACCGCACCGGCCAGCGTGACCACAGCGCCCAGCGCTGTGATCTGCGCCATATCTTCCAGAAACCCCACCATGCCGCCGATCACCGCGAGGATCCCCGTGAACAGCACGATATTGACCGCCAGCGTCATCATGTCTTCGCGCGCACGGCGGGCGATCTCCTCCGCCTGATCGGGGCTCAGCACCCCGTCGCGGACCAACTCATCGGTATTTGCCAAAATTCTCATGCGCCATACAGACAGCACAGCCCCCGGAAAAGGAAGCGGTTTTGCCGTCCCGCGCGCCCTTGGCCTTGATCCGATGCGCGCCTATAAGGGGGCGGCATCAAAGGAGCGCGCCCCATGCGACAGGCCCGGATCGTTCGCAAGACTGCGGAAACCGACATCACGGTCGAGATCGACCTCGACGGCAGCGGCAGCTATGACAACCAGACCGGCGTGGGGTTCTTTGACCACATGCTGGACCAATTGGCGCGCCACTCGCTGATCGACATGACCATCCGCGCCACCGGCGATCTGCATATCGACGATCACCACACGGTCGAAGATGTGGGCATCGCGCTGGGTCAGGCGTTCACGCAGGCGCTTGGCGACAAGAAAGGCATCCGCCGTTATGGTGAATGCCACCTGCCGATGGACGACGCGCAACTGCGCTGCGCGCTCGATCTTTCCGGTCGCCCGTTTCTGGTCTGGAACGTCGATCTGCCGACGCCCAAGATCGGCACCTTCGACACCGAACTGGTGCGCGAATTCTTTCAGGCTCTCAGCACCCATGGCGGCATCACGCTGCATGTGGACCAGATCCATGGGTTCAACAGCCACCACATCGCCGAGGCGGCGTTCAAAGCGGTGGCCCGCGCCCTGCGCGTGGCGGTCGAGACCGACCCGCGCAAATCCGACGCGATCCCCTCGACCAAGGGCGCTCTGTAAGGCGCCCCCGACCTCTCCCACCTGCGAGGAAAGCAAACCATGCTGACCGCCATCATCGACTATGAAAGCGGCAATCTGCACTCTGCCGAAAAGGCGTTCCAACGCATGGCGCGCGAGGTTGGCGGCGGCACCGTCGTGGTCACCGCCGACGCCGATGTGGTGGCCCGCGCCGACCGCGTCGTGCTACCCGGCGACGGCGCCTTTCCCGCCTGCGCCCGCGCGCTGCGCGGCCAGTCCGGCCTGTTCGAGGCGCTGGTCGAGACGGTCGAAACCCGGGGCCGCCCGTTTCTGGGAATCTGCGTCGGCATGCAGTTGATGGCCACATGGGGCCGCGAATACGAGGATACCCAAGGGCTCGACTGGATCGGTGGCGAGGTGGTGAAGATCACCCCCTCCAACCCGGAGATGAAGGTGCCGCATATGGGCTGGAACGATCTGGTGATAGACCATCCCCACCCGGTGCTCGACGGCATCACCACCGGCGATCACGCCTATTTCGTGCACTCCTACCAAGTCCGCGTCGCCAGCCCGCAGGAGCGGATCGCGCATGTAGACTATGGCGGCGATGTCACCGCCATCATCGGGCGCGGTACCATGCTGGGCACCCAGTTCCACCCGGAAAAAAGCCAGAAGACCGGGCTGCGCCTGATCGGGAATTTCCTGCGCTGGCGGCCCTGACCGGGCCGCCTTGGCTTAAGGCCCCTTAGTTCACCCGCGCCCAGACCTGCGACTGACAGACCGGCCCGTAACAGCCGCGCACCGTCAACCGGTCGCCCACCACCTGGATGGTGCCGGGATAGGTCCGGTTATGGGCTGGCACAAAGGCGCGCCCGGTCCACACCCCCGCCCCGGCGGGCACCATATCCCAGAACACCCGCACGCCCAGATTCGGCGTCCGCACCAGGCGGCCCCGGCTGTCATAGGTGCGCGCGATCACGCCACAGGTGGCCGTGCCACAGGGACGCGCCTCGATATGGGCGACGATGCCCTTTGCGTCCGGCGGTGTCAGCCATGTGCCCACCGGCGTGTCCGCCAGCGCCATCACCGGCGCTATCACCGTCACCATCATAGGGAACACCCCCGCGCAAAGCGCTGCGGCAAGACCCCGTTTCATCTGTCCAATAGTCAATGTCACCAACATCACCCCAATCAGCGATCCTGGCATTTGCTGCCGTCTGTCCCGGCCCGGCAGAGCAAAGCCGGTCGCATATTACACGCGCCCGGCCCCATTGCGGTATACTATTTTCGGCCACCTCGCGGATCAGCGCAAAGGCGCCGAACGGATCAGTTCACCCGGCTCCAGCTCTGTTTCGAGCAGATCAACCCGCCCGCCACGCAGCCGCGCAACGCAACCGTGTTGCCCGAAAGATCCATCTTGCCGATATAGATCTTGTCGTTCGAGGGCCGCCAAACCTTGCCCGCATAGTGCCCGTCTCCCTGCGGCACCATGTCGATCACCAGCGTCTTGCCCTGATTCTCGGACCGATACGCGCCCGAGGCATTGAAGCTTTTCGCAATCACCCCGCACAGCGCCGCACCGCAAGGCGCGATATCGATATGCGCATAAGACCCGTCATCGACCTCGGTCTTCCAAGTGCCCTCCAGCGGGTCCGCCGCCATCGCCGCCCCGGCAATCCCAAGACCCAGAACAGCCCCAAGCCAGATATGTTTCATTCAAAGATCCTCCCTGCCCGAAAGCCTGCCCCATGCCGCCCGAGTCAGGCAAGGCTGACCCCGGGTCGCGTTGCATTTCCCCCAGCCCCGGTGCAATAGGGCGCGAAACGCCGCAAACGCCATAACCCGCATCAGAAAGGCCCGCCATGATCCTGTACCCCGCCATCGACCTCAAGGACGGACAGGCCGTGCGCCTTTTGCGCGGCGACATGGACAAGGTGACCGTGTTCAACGACGACCCCGCCGCGCAGGCCCGCGCCTTTGTCGAGGCAGGCTGTGAATGGCTGCATCTGGTCGACCTCAACGGCGCCTTCGCCGGCGCACCGGTCAACGCCGCCGCGGTCGAGGCGATCCTTGCCGCCTGCGACGTGCCCGCCCAGCTTGGCGGCGGCATCCGCGACATGGCCACGATCGAGACCTGGCTGTCCAAGGGGCTGGCGCGCGTCATCCTTGGCACCGTGGCGGTCGAAAACCCCGATCTGGTGCGCGAGGCTGCGCGCGCCTTTCCCGGTCAGGTCGCCGTCGGCATCGACGCCCGCAACGGCATGGTCGCGACCAAGGGCTGGGCCGAGGAAACCAATGTCGACGCCACCGACCTCGCCCGTTCGTTCGAGGATGCCGGGGTCGCCGCGATCATCTATACCGACATCAACCGCGACGGCGCGATGCAGGGGCCCAATGTCGCGGCCACCGCCGCACTGGCCCGCGCCGTCTCGATTCCCGTCATCGCCTCGGGCGGGGTCAGCTCGGTGGCCGACCTGATCGCCCTGCGCGACTGTGGCGCGACGCTTGACGGCGCGATCTCGGGCCGTGCGCTTTATGATGGCGCCATCGACCTGCAACAGGCACTGGCGGCGCTGCGGGGCTAGGTTTCGCGCCCCGCTACCCGCCTAGTTACTTGGCCAAGTTACCCGGCCAATTACTCAGCCGCAGCCTTCGCCGTAAGCTTGCCTAACGCGCCCTGCATCATGCCGATGGCGGGCACATCGTCGACATCCAGATCCTCCAGCATCTCCTTGGGATCTTGGTAAGCCAGCCAGACCTGCCCGTCGCCATCCGCATAGGCCAGCACCCGCAGCGGCAGGAACAGCCCGGCGCGCGGGTCGGCCTGCATAACTGGCGTGCCCAGCTTGGGATTGCCAAAGATCAACACCTGCGCCTCGCCCAGATCCATATCGACCATCTTGGCCCCGGCCGCGTGATCGACCCGCGCGAACACGGTCGCCCCGGCCCCCTCGACCGCCGCCTGCAACGCGCTCATCGCCGCATCGACCGATTTCCCGGTCTTGACCCGTATCAGATCGCCCGCCATGGCCTGTCCTGCTCCCATTACGGCAATCGCTGCCGCCAATATGATATGTCCGCGCATCTCTATCCCTTTCGGTAAAACCTAATGCCCGCATGTCGTCACGGCGCGACGCAATGGTCCAGTCACATCTCTGGTATCGGCGGGACTTTGCGATTAGGAGAGAGCCCAAGCAAAAGGAGCGGACATGCTGAAAACCCGCATCATCCCCTGCCTCGACGTGGCCGATGGCCGCGTGGTCAAAGGCGTCAACTTCGTCGATCTGATCGATGCCGGTGATCCGGTCGAGGCCGCAAAAGCCTATGACGCCGCCGGCGCGGACGAGCTGTGCTTTCTCGACATCCATGCCACCCATGAAAACCGTGGCACCATGTACGATCTGGTCCAGCGCACCGCCGAGCAATGCTATATCCCGCTGACCGTCGGCGGTGGCGTACGCACCCGCGATGATGTGCGCGCGCTGCTGCTGGCCGGGGCCGACAAGGTCAGCTTCAATTCCGCCGCCGTGGCCAACCCCGATGTGGTGGCCGAGGCCGCCGATCACTTTGGCAGCCAATGCATCGTGGTGGCGATCGACGCCAAGACGGTCAGCCCCGGCAAATGGGAAATCTTTACCCATGGTGGCCGCCGCGCCACCGGCATCGACGCGGTCGACTTTGCCCGCACCGTCACCGCCAAGGGCGCCGGGGAAATCCTGCTTACCTCGATGGACCGCGACGGCACCCGGGCGGGCTTTAACCTGCCCCTCACCCGCGCCATCGCCGACGCGGTACAGGTGCCGGTGATCGCGTCGGGCGGTGTCGGCACGCTGCAACATCTGGTCGAGGGCGTGACCGAAGGCCATGCCAGCGCCGTACTCGCCGCCTCGATCTTTCACTTCGGGGATTTCACCATTCACGAGGCCAAGGACTACATGGCCGCCGCCGGGATCCCGATGCGGATGGAGTTTGCCTGATGCATATGCTCGACCAACTTGCCGAAACCATCGCCCAGCGCGCCAAGACCGACCCCGACAGCAGTTGGACCGCCAAGCTGCTGGCCAAGGGCCCCGAGAAATGCGCCGAGAAATTCGGGGAAGAGGCCGTCGAGGCGATCATCGAGGCAGTCAAGGGCGACCGCGCGCGCCTCACCTCCGAGGCCGCCGATACGCTCTATCACCTGCTGGTGATGCTGCAATCGCGCGAGGTGCCGCTGCAAGACGTGCTGGATGAGCTCGCCCGCCGTCAGGGCACCAGCGGCATTGCCGAAAAAGCGGCGCGCAAACCTTAGGGGCGTTTCCGGAATCGCGGCCCGAGTCTTGACACCTTGGACCACCGGCGGCTGCCCCCGCGCCTTAACCGCCCTTGCGGTCCCGCGCGTTGCGCAGGTTTCAAAGCTTTGAGGAAATCACCCCGGTGGCAAACCCGCCCATGCGAAGCTCACCGAACAGGCGCTGATACTCGATCTTGGGACAGCGATTCTGAATCACCGTCACGCCCCGCGACTCGGCCTTGGCCGCAGCCTCGGGATTCTCCACGCCGATCTGCATCCAGATCGTCTGCAACTCGGGAAATGCCGCCAAGGCCTCGTCCACGATGGGCGGCACCGCGTCAGAACGGCGAAAGATATCCACCATGTCCACCGCGCCGTCGATCTCTGACAGGCTGGCCACAACCGTTTGACCAAACAGCTCTTTTCCGGCGTGGCCCGGGTTGACCGGGATCACCTCATAACCCTTGAGCGAGAGATAGCGGGCGACGTAATAGCTTGGCCGCACCGGGTTGGTCGAGACCCCCACTACGGCGATCCGCCGGGTGCGCGTCAGGATGTCTTTCAACAGTTTGTCAGAATATTCAGCCATGACCGCACCCTAGACCCGCGCGCGAAAAGAAAAAAGCGCCCAAAGCCTAAAAGGCCTGGGCGCCAGTGTGGAACGAGGGACAGTAGAATGACCCACGGTAGTTCCTCACCGCGGTCACTGTGAGATTTAGGCACCATTGTCGAAAAAAAAAGGCCTCGTCGCGAAATCGTGAGAAAAACCCGCTCATTGCCGCAGCACCCCCGGCCAATTCGCGCCCGCCAACACAATATTTTGTGGCGGATCTACAGCCCACAACTTCATGTAGGTAAAACTGTGGATCAGGTACAATTTCCCGTCGACGATCCGCCACGCCTCGGGATTGGCCCCCAAAATCTGCCCCTTTGACATCGCATAGGCACAGTATCCGCCAAATTGCGGCGCATAGGCCCGCGGGTTCGCCTCGAAGGTCTCGCGGTTTTTCCGGGTCGAGAACAACCACACCGCCCCCTTCCACATCACCGCAATATCGGGCTTGCCGCGCACGGCCTTCCCGACGGTGAAATAGGCCACCGTGTCATACCCGCTGATCGCCGCGCCCTTGCTGGCATGGAACACCGGCATCTCCGCGCGGGCCACGCCAGTCAGCAGCAGCAGGGCAGTCAGCACGGACAGGATCAATCGCAGGGGCATGGCATCTTCTAGCGTTGTGAACAGGGCAAAGATGCCCTGCCGGGGCCGACCTGCAAAGCCCCCCTGACGCGGTTGTGATGCAGGCGGAGCAAAGCCCCGCCTGCGCGTCGGCCAATCAGCCGGTCAATGGGTCAGCGAAGCATACAGCGCAAGCGCCGCCGCGTTGGAGACATTGAGCGAGCCAAACCCGCCGGCTGCATCGATCTTGACCACGTGATCCACGGTTTCCTTGGTCTTTTGACGCAGCCCCGGCCCCTCGGCCCCCAGCACAAGCGCCACAGGGCGATCACGGCGCCCGTCCAGTGCCGCCTCGATGGTCTGGTCGGCCTCGCCATCCAGCGCGAGCACCAAAAACCCCATGCCCTGCAACTCGATAATCGCATCGGACAGATTGCGCACCCGCAGATAGGGCTGCCGCTCCAGCGCACCGCTGGCCGACTTGGCCAGCGCCCCGGTTTCGGGCGCGGAATGGTGGCGGGTGCCGATCACGGCGCTGGCACCCAGAACCTCGGCGCTGCGCAAAATCGCCCCCACGTTGTGCGGATCGGTCACCCGATCCAGTAGAATCACCCGTGGCACCGCGCCCTCGGCCTCACGCCCGATGCAGACCTCTGTCAGGCTGCCCCAGGACAACGGTTTGACCTCAAGCGCCGCCCCCTGATGCACCGAACCAGGGTCGATCGGCGCGGTGAACCGGCGCGGATCGGCCTCTTCCGGCGTGATTTCAGCCGTAGCGATGGCATCGGCAAGCTTGTCCTGCGCGTTGCGCGTGACGATCAGGCGCAGCTTCTCCCGTTTGGGGTTCAACAGCGCATCGCGCACTGCGTGCAAACCGAAAAGCCACACGGTCTCGGAGCCGGCAGATTTGCGCGCCTGTTCCTTCTCGACCACCCATTTTGGTTTCTTCATCTTAGCCCCCGGCTCTACATTTGCGCCGGGTCAGCCCGGCGGCGGAATTTCCTGTTGACGCCCCTTGGACGCGCTTGTAATCACGCCGACACAACGGGCGCAACAGCGCACGTGGATGGGCGACAGGCCGCAAGGTGTGGCAGGGGACTGTAACTCCCTCGCGGAGACGCACGCCTGGTTCGATTCCAGGGTCGCCCACCATCCACCCCTTTCTTGATGACCCCATTAGGTGGTCATAGCGGGCTGCGGCGCAAAGCGTGATGCCTCGCCCTGCGCTGCCCCCCTGCCGCGCAAGACTTAACCCGAATTTAGCGTTTTTGCCCCCCCAATCCGTGCAGGCACGCAATCGGGGGATCTGCCAATGAGTGGAAACAAGCTAAAGATCGGGATCTGGTCCTTTCTGGTTCTGGCCTTGGTGATCTTTGTCGCCGCGCGGCTGATCATCAACACCCGCCTCTACGTGACCGAATCAACCCTGACGGCCACTGCCGAATCGGCCGCACAGACTTGGTACGATCACGACGTGCTCCATATGGACAAATTTGCGGGTCTGGCCGCGCTCGGCGCACAGGACAGCGTGGAGATCATCAGCCGGCACGGTACGATTGAATTCGGAAATGTCTTTTATTACCGAATCTACGACAAATTGGGGCGGCTGGTATTGCTGTCCTCACGCGGCGCACTCGCAGCGAAGCATCCCCACCCAAACCCACCGTTGCCTCCGACCACGACCGCCGAGGATGCCGCGCAGATCCGGGCGGTTCTGTCTGACGGCAAGGTGGTGACCCAAATCACCGACGGCTGGAAACAGAGTGACCATGACTTATACGTCTCTCGCAGCGTCCTGCCGATCAAATCGAACGGGGAAATTATCGGTGCCGCAGAGGTGTTCGTTGACATCTCGGCCAGTCGCGCCACGATCTACCGCGCGTTTCGCCAGTTCAGCGAGACCTTGGTGGTGATCCTGACGCTGGCCAGCTTGATCCCGATCGGTGCCATTGCCTATGCTTGGTACCGGATGTCCGTATTGAACAAGGATCTGGCGCTGGCACGCGACGCGGCGCGACAGGCCGAAGATGTAAAATCGCAATTTCTGGCGAATATGAGCCATGAAATCCGCACCCCGCTCAATGGGATCATGGGCATGTCGGAACTGCTGAACGAGACCGAGATGACCGATGAACAGCGCAGCTATTCCGCCACGATCCTGAACTCCTCTTCGGCGCTTCTGACCATCATCAACGACATATTGGATTTTTCCAAGATCGAGGCCGGCAAGGTCAAGATCGAGCCACAGCCCTTTGACCTGCACAATTGCGTGCAGGACGCCGCCGACCTGCTGTTTCCCGCCGGCAACGGCAAGGGGGTCGAACTTTGCGTCGACTTCCAGAAACCGCTACCGGCATGGGTGGTCGGGGACGAGGCGCGGCTACGGCAGTGTCTGCTGAACGTGGCTGGCAACGCGGTCAAGTTCACCGAGAGCGGGCACGTGACAATCCGCGTCAGCGAACAGGAGGGAGACAGGGTCGAAATCGCGGTCAGCGATACCGGGATCGGCATCCCGCAGGACCAGATCGAAACGATCTTTCGTGATTTCGAACAGGTGGACGGCGGCGACACCCGCAGCCACTCCGGCACCGGGCTGGGCCTTGCGATCACCCGGCGGCTGCTGCGGCTGATGGGGGGCGACGTCTCGGCGGAAAGTACGCCGGGGCAAGGATCGGTGTTTCGCATGATCCTGCCGCTGCCCGCCACCGCCCCGCCCGAACACGTCCAGGTCGACACGCCGGTCTTCTTCCTTGATCCCAGCGCGCTGGCTGGCAAGACGGCGGTGGTGGTGGATGATCTGGAAATCAACCGCCGCATCCTGACCGCCCGGCTGGCAAGCTTTGGCATGCAAAGCCTCGCCTATGACAGCGCCATCGCGGTCCTGGCCGCGCTGAAAACCGGGCGCCAGCCTGTCCCTGACATCTTGATCTCGGATCATCATATGCCCGGCATGGACGGGGCCGAATTGTTGCTGGCGCTGCGCGCGCGGCCGCACACGGCAGAGCTACCGATCGTGGTGCTTTCCTCGGGCGATCTGGAGGGGCTGCGCCCGGCCCTGACCCGCGCCGACATCGAAAAATGTCTCAGCAAGCCGGTACGCACCGATCTTCTGTTCAAGACACTGTGCAGCGCGATGGGGCTGAGCGGTATAGCGCCAACGGCGGAGCATACCTCCCCGCCCCCCTCGACACAGACACTGCCGGACATCATCGCCCTGCGGGTCTGTCTTGCCGAAGACAACAAGACCAACCAGTTCATCGTGCAAAAGATGATCGGCAATCGGGTGGCCCGTTTCACCACATGGGACAACGGCCAGGAGGCGGTCGACAACTACCTGAGCGAGCGGCCGGACCTGATTCTGATGGATTTCTCGATGCCGGTCATGGGCGGATTGACCGCCACCAAAGAGATCCGCGCGCTTGAACGTCGCGCCGGTCTCTCGCCCTGTGTTATCGTGGCGCTGACCGCGCACGCCATGGCCGAGGACCGCGATCGCGGCGATGCTGCAGGGATGGACGGGTTCCTGAGCAAACCGATCCACAAGGCGGAGCTGATCAGCACCCTTGATGCGGCGCTGGACCGGCGGGCCGCACCGGCGAAACAGCGGCCACGCGACGCGCGCAGCGCCGAGTGAGTCGCCTCAGCCGCCCTGCCCCATCCGCTGAATCCGGATCCAGCTTTCCGAACCGGGGCGCGCGAGTTCGTCCAGAATGTCGAAATGGTCCCGCCCGGGACAGCGCGTCAGGCTGATGCGGCGCAGCTCGCGCCCCCAGAGCAGGGCCAGCGCCTCACTTTGCTGGCGAAAGGCATCGGGTTCCTCCGCGCCGATCAGCAGATGCACCGGCCGGTCGGCGGCAGGCCAATAAAGCAGCGGTGAGAGCCGCTCCGCCTCGCCGGGGCTGAGCCCCATCTTGTCATTGACATAGGACGCCGCGACCGGGGCCAGATCATAGACCCCGCTGACCAGAACATAGCCCGCCATCGCCCCGGCCAGCGGCTCGCCGCCCAGACCGGTCAGAATGGCGGCAGCCAGATGCGCCCCCGCCGAATGGCCCACCAGCACAATGCGGTCCGGGTCGATACCATACTCAACCGCATGGGCCCGCAGATGGATCAGCGCCGCAGCGATCTCGTCCACGATCTCCGACAGCGTGGCCTCGGGCGCGAGCGTATAGCCCAACCCCACATGCGCCCAGCCCGCCTGCGCAAAGGGGCGGGCGGCAAACCCGGACCACGCCTTGGAGCCCTCTTGCCAGAACCCGCCGTGAATAAAGGCAAGACAGGGCAGGCCCGCAGCGCCCTTGGGCGCGGTCACGTCATAGCGCTGGCGCGCGCCCGGACCATAGGCCACGTCGCGCCAGCGCCGCAACGCCCCGTCAGCATCCAGCGAAGCCGTCTCTGCCGCGTGCCGCGCCAGCACGCCGGTGAAATCCTTGGCCGATTGACTGGGCGAAAGTTGCCGGTCAAGCTCGGCCCGGTTGAGACGGGTATAGGGAACGCGCATCGTGATCCTTTTCGCTTGCCATGATCCTCGGGGCGCGCCGAGGGATACGCGCTTTGTCCAACTTGGAAAAGGGTGGAAAATCCTGTGGCGCAAACCCCCTCGACGGGGCCGCCGCCGCGGGGCTAGGGTGCGCGCAACACAACCGAAAGGCCGCCGATGACCCCGGAAACGCTGCAGAGCATCCTCACCGAAAACTTTGCCCAATGGGTGCGGGCGCTGGACATGACGGTGCAGGAGGCTGACGCAGACCATGTACTGATGCGGATGCCGCTGGGCGATCATCTGGCGCGGGTTGGTGGCATCGTTTCGGGTCAAGCGCTGGCGGCGCTGGCCGATACCACCATGGTGCTGGCCGCCGTGGCCCATGCTGGCCAGTTCAAACCCTTTGCCACCACCGACCTGCACACCCAGTTCCTGCGCCCCGGCACCGGCAGCGCGATCCTGTGTCAGGCCCGGATCATCCGGGCTGGCAAGGCCTTGGTGTTTGCCCGCGCCGAGATGACCGGCGCGGATGATGGCAAGATGGTCGCCAGCGCCACCGCGACCTTTTACGCGCCCTGAACGCCGTGCGCCGTGCCATCCGCCTTGTCAGCGCGCTGACCGCTCTCGCGGTTCTGGCCAGCTGTGGCCGCCCCCTGACCGAGCGCGAGATGGCTTTTGCACAAACCCTACAAGGGCGCGACATGGCGCTGGACCGGGTGCGGTTGGTGCGCGGTGCGCCCGTGGGCACGATCACCTTTCACCGCAAACCGCGCCCGCCGGTCACCTGCCGCGAGCGTATCGCGCCCCCCGAAACGGACGCAGTCATCACCACCCGACCGGCGGCGGTGACCCTGTTCAACCGCATCTTCTTTTCCAAAGAATGGTATGTCGCGGACTACACCCCAACCTATCCTGACCAGCTTTATCTGGTCGAGGCGATGCTGCTGGCGCATGAGCTGACCCATGTCTGGCAATGGCAGAACCGGGCGCGCACGGGCTACACGCCGCTGCGCGCGGCCGCCGAGCACGGGGCGGCGGATCCCTATCTGTTCGATCTGACGGCCGCGCCCCGGTTCCAGAGCTTTGGCTATGAGCAGCAGGGCGCAATCGTCGAGGAATTTGTCTGCTGCCGGGCGTTGGCACCACAGGCGGCGCGCACAAAGCGGCTGCACCAGATGTTGTCGCAGGCCTTTCCGGTGGCGCCGCTGCCAAAAACGGGGCGCGAAAGCGACGTCTACCTGCCTTGGAACGGGGTAAAGATCGAGGGCATCTGCGACTAGAACGGCAGCCCCCTGAAGGGGCGCGCGGGCCCTAGCCTTCCTCAGCAGTCTGGATACCTTCCAGATAGATCAGCAGCGCCGCCAGCGGGCGCGGCGTCGGGGTCAATGTCCCGTCAACCTCGACCGGGACCAATTCGCCCTCCAGCAGGGCACCGAATTCCGGCATGATGGAGGCCGGGACCGAGCCATGCCCATAGCCGTCGATCCGCGACAGAACCCGCGCGCGGGGAAATTCACCGCCATTGCGGGCGGAAATCCGGGTCAGGTCCGGCGCCGCCTGACCGCCCGCCAACCGCCCCCCCTGTCCGTGATAGTCGTGGCAGGCGGTGCAGTTGTCAGCAAAGAGCATCGCCCCCTCTTGCGGCCCCGGCATCTCGTCGGAAACGCAGGCCGCCAACAGGAACAGGGCGGGGGCGACACTTAGCAGTTTGCGTGGCATGGGGTCCGTTACTCACTTTGCAGGGATTGCAGATAGGCCAGCAGATCCACGATCGGCTCGGACGTCATGATCGGCTGACCACTTGCGGTCTTCACCGCCTTGCCCTGCCCTTCAAAGAAAAACCCATAGACCGGCATCGGGCTGCCATGGCTGACCAGCGGATCGCGCCCGTCGATGCGCTTGATCACACGCTCGGTCGGAAAACTGCCGCCGTTTTTCGCGGCCAGCGCGCTCAGGTCGCTGGGCTGGATCACCAGCACCCCGGCCATCGGCCCCTGCCCGCTGCCCTCGATCCCGTGGCAGGTGGCGCAATGCACACGGTACAGCTCGGCCCCCTCTTTCACGTCCTGCGCCAGCGCCGGCACCGCCGCAACAGCCAGAACGAGCCCGAAAATCCCTTGAACAACACGCATGCGTTTTCTCCCTTGCCTCAGATTACAAGACCACAATTTTGTTGGAAACTCAACACACTCACCCGGTCACGCCCGCCCAGTCACCCCCACGCTAAGGGGTGACATTCCGATGCCCGCCAGACCTTGGGCACAGCCCAAGCCACAGCCTTACCACATGCAGCTTGAACCGCAGGCGCGGACCGATCAATGACACAGATCAACGCATCGTCTGTTCGGCCTATGCGGCAACAACCATCCCGTTTTCCAGCCTCAGCACCCGGTCCATCCGCGCCGCCAACCCCATATTGTGGGTGGCGATCAGCGCGGCAAGGCCGGTTTCCGCGACCAGCGTCATCAACACGTCAAACACCCGGTCCGAGGTGTCCGGGTCAAGATTTCCGGTGGGCTCGTCCGCCAGCAAAAGGCGCGGACGGTTGGCCAGTGCCCGGCAAAAGGCGACGCGCTGCTGTTCGCCCCCCGACAGCGCGGCGGGGCGGTGATCGGCCCGCGCCGACAGGCCGACGCGCTCAAGAAGTTCAGCCGCCCGCGCGCCAGCCTGCGCCCGCCCGGCACCATCGGCCAGTTGCGGCAGGATCACGTTCTCGGCGGCGGTGAACTCCGGCAGCAGGTGGTGGAACTGATAGATGAACCCCACGTCGCCCCGGCGCACGGCGGTGCGCGCACCATCGCCCCGCCCGGTCATATCCTGCCCGCCGATCAGCACCCGTCCGGTGTCAGGGGTGTCGAGCAGCCCAGCGATATGCAGCAGCGTCGATTTCCCCGCCCCCGAGGGCGCAACCAGCGCCACCGTCTCGCCCGGGGCGATCGTCAGATCAACGCCGCGCAGCACCTGCACCTCGCCCGGGGTGCCAAGGTTATAGCCCTTGGCGACCGCCTCCAGCCGCAATGCCGCGTCGTGCACAGGCTCATTCACCGCATCACTCATAGCGCAGTGCCTCCACCGGGTTCATCCGGGCGGCGCGTCGGGCCGGAAAGATGGTGACCACAAAGCTCAACCCCAACGACAGCGCCACCGCCTTGAGCACGTCCGAAAGATGCAGCTCGGCCGGAAGCGCATAGATGCCACGGATCGCCGGATCCCAGACGCCGCCGCCCATCACATAGTTCACAAAGGAAAAGATCGGGTCGATATAGATCGCAAACAGGCACCCCAGCGCCACCCCCATCGCGGTGCCGATCACCCCGGTAAACGCGCCGCAAATGAAGAACACCCGCAGGATCGAGCCCTCGCTCAACCCGATGGTCCGTAGGATGCCGATATCGCGCCCCTTGTTCTTGACCAGCATGATCAGACCCGAAACGATGTTCATCGCCGCGATCAGCACCAGGATCGACAGGATCACGAACATCACGTTGTCCTCGACCTCAAGCGCGCGCAAAAACCCGCCAGAGGCATCCCGCCAGGTCCAGACCTGGGCCCGCTCTCCCGCCGCCTGACGCAACGCCGGGATCAGATCCTCGACCTGCTCGGGGTGTTCGACCATCACTTCGATCTCGTCGGCCGCCCCTTCACTGTTGAAATAGGACTGCGCCTCGGCAAAGGGCATGTAGACGCGGGTGCGGTCGATGTCATAGCGCCCGGCGGTAAAGATATAGACCACGTCATAGGCGTTCACCCGTGGGCTGGTGCCAAAAGCGGTTTTCACCCCTTCGGGTGAAATCAGCTTGATGCGGTCGCCCAGCGTCACGCCCAACTCGCGCGCCACGCCCGATCCTATGGCAAGACCGGCGGGAAAATCGACCAGATCCCCCAGCGCCTGTTCGCCCCCGGCGATCGCGGGCAATGTGGCAAGGTCGCCAGCGTGGATGCCAAACACCTCGACCCCGGCATTGCGGCCACGATGCGCCGCCATCACCTGACCGCGCACCAGCGGCGCGGCGCGGGTCACGCCCGGCACCTGCGCCAGTCGCACGGCTAGGGCGGCAAAATCAGGAATGGAGCGGTCGATCCGCCCCTGATCGGTGATCTGGCCCTGATTATAAACCGTGACATGCGCGTTCGCGCCCAGAATCGTCCCCACGAATTCCGAGCGAAAGCCCGAGCGCACCGCCAGCGTTGCGATCAGGGCAAAGACCGCCAGCGTGATACCGATCAGGCTGATCCAGGTCATCACGCTGACACCGCCCTCGGCCCGGCGGGCGCGCAAATAGCGCCAGGCGATCATCCATTCAAAGGGGGCAAAGGGGGGCGTGCGATTGGCCACGTCAGCTCCTGTTCAGTTCGCGGCGGACAGTGCGGCGAACACCGTAGGAGGGTCAAGCGGCAACCTGCGCAGGCATGCTCGCGCGCCCCTGCCCGACGCCTTTTTCTGGCAATTGTCCCAGCGCCGCGCTAGCCATGACGTGTCGATAGGAGGGTGCCGACCATGCCGACCGGGCTTTTGATCCTTCTCTACCTCGTCGCGGCCCTGCTGCCGCTGGGTCTGGCTTGGGCGCAAGGGCTGACGCCACGCCCGCTTGTTGATGAACTGGCCTCGGGGGCGGGGATTCTCGCGCTGACGGTAATCCTTGCCGAATTCCTGTTGTTGGGCCGCTATCGCTTTGTGGCGCGGCGGCTGGGCACCGACATCGTGATGCGCATGCACCAGCTGCTGGCGCGCGGGGCGGCGATTCTGGCGCTTGTGCATCCCTTTCTCTACACCACCCGCCGTGCGCCAGCGCCCGACTGGGACAGCCATCGGCAATTCTTCGTCACGGCGGATTTCTCGGCGCTCTGGCCCGGCATCATCGCTTGGCTGCTGCTGCCCGCGCTGGTGCTGATGGCGATCGGGCGCTCCACGCTGGGGTTTCGCTACGAGACCTGGCGGATGCTGCATGGGCTGGGCGCCGCCCTGATCGCGGGGTTCGCCGTGTTGCATGCCCTGCGCGCCGGTCGCTACAGCGCCGATCCGGCGATGAGTATCGTGTGGCTCGCGCTGCTGGGCATCGCGCTGTTCGCGCTGGCCTATGTCTATGTTCTGACCCCACTGGTGCAACTGCGCCGCCCCTGGCGGGTAAGCGCGGTCACCCCCGTGGCCCTGAAAACATGGGAGGTTTCGCTGCGCCCCGCGCGCAATTTCCCCTTTCGCTATCACGCCGGGCAGTTTGCCTGGCTCAACATTGGGACAAACCCGTTCGGCCTCTGGGAAAACCCGTTCTCAATCAGCTCGGCCCCCTCGGCCGGGCCTGAACTGCGCTTCCTGATCAAGGAGCTGGGCGATTTCACCGATACCATCGGACAGATCAAACCGGGCTGCCGCGCCTATCTCGACGGCCCGCATGGGCACCTGAGCGTCACCGGTCACAGCGCCCCCGGCATCGCCCTGATCGCGGGCGGCGTCGGGATCGCGCCGATGCTCGCCACCCTGCGCGAGCTTCACGCGCGCAACGATCCCCGCCCCACGGCGCTGATCTATGGCAATCGCACCGAAGAACAGATCGCCTGCCGCGCCGAGTTGGAGAGCATCGCAAGCGAGCACGGCACCCGCCTGACCCATGTGCTCAGCGCACCGCCCAAGGACTGGCACGGCGCAACCGGGATGGTATCACCCGATCTGTTGCGCGCCCATTTCAGCGACCCCGAACACAAGCGCTGGCTCTACGTGCTCTGCGGCCCGGCCCCGATGCTGGAGGCGGTGGAGGATGCCTTGATCGAGCTTGGCATTCCGTCGCGCAACATCCTGTCCGAAAGGTTCAGCTATGATTAGATGGCTGTCGCGCCTGCCGTTGCGGCGGCGCATCGCACTGGCCTTTGCCGGCCTGAACGCTGTGGGCCTGCTGGCCCTGCTGGCCTTTGCCTTTCGCGGGCTGTTCTAGGGCCCAAACCCCACGCATTTCCAAAGGCGGACCGGCCAGCCCCGGTTTGTGGACAGTCTGTGCATAACTCAGGCGCCAGCGCCCTAAATCGCCTTAATTGAGCCCCACAATCCACAGAATAGACATATATTTCTTGTGTCGCGCACTGGCTCTTGTGAGCTTACCATTTGCGAACCTGGGGGACAGGAAAGCGGAATGGAGGACAAAATGCTCCCGACACCAACACGGCACGCGGTGGCCACCCAGGCCTCGGCGACCAGCACGGCCCCAGCCCAGGCCCAACCAGACGCCGCGGATCCCGACAGCCCCCCGATCGACAGTGAATCGGCAACCCTTCTGCGCTGCTGGCTCCAGCCGCTGATCGCTGGCGCGTCCAGTTGGGTGGACCTGAACGACACCTTGGGAAAACATGGCTACGCGCTGGCCTTCCGCGAGGGGCGGCTTTGCCTGACCCGTGGCCCGGGCGGGGCCTGCATCTGTTCGATGCGTTATCTCGGCGCGGGCCTGCGCGAGCTTTCCGCGCGCCTTGGCCGTCCCGCCGTGCGCCCCCTGCCCGGCCTCTCCGCCGCCGGGGTGCTCTGCGCCCGACCGCGGGGCTGAGCCAACAACAAGGGCCGGCCCCCTGTGGACCCGGCCCCGCTTCTTCTTGTTGTAAATACTCTCGCCGAAGGCGTCCCCGGCCGAGGCGACCGCCCCCGCCGAACCGCCTACATCCAGGTGTGGAACGACCGTTTCGCCATCGGCTCCCAATGGGGCGAGGCCTCGTGATGCGGCTGATAGATCTCGGCCACCTTCTTGACGGCCTCTTCCGCGCTCATCTCCACGCTCTCCCCGGTGCGGCGGCTGGTCAATTCCACCACCCCGTTCTTCAACCCGCGCGGGCCGACCGTGATCCGCCACGGCAGGCCGATCAGATCCATGGTCGCGAATTTTCCGCCAGCGCGTTCCTTGCGATCATCATACAGCGGATCCAGCCCCACGGCGCGCAGCGCGGCATAGATCTGATTGCAGGCCGCATCCACGTCCTCATCGCCCTGCTTGAGATTGACGATGCCGCAATGGAACGGCGTCACGCCCTCGGGCCAGATGATGCCCTTGTCGTCATGGCTGGCCTCGATGATGGCGCCGACCAGACGGCTGACGCCGATCCCGTGGCTGCCCATGTGAACCGGCACCGGCTTGCCATCCGGCCCCTGCACCGTGGCGCCCATCGGCTCGGAATACTTGGTCCCGAAATAAAAGATCTGGCCAACCTCGATGCCACGCGCGCTGCGGCGACGGGCCTCGGGGATCTGGTTGAACAGCGCCTCGTCATGGGTTTCATCCGTGCGGGCATAAAGCGCGGTGAATTCCTCCATGATCGACTGGCACTGGGGTTTGTCGTCATAGTCGATCTCGCGCGCGCCCAGACGGATATCGGTCACCGCGTTGTCATAAAACACCTCCGACTCGCCGGTATCGGCCAGCACCAGGAATTCATGGGTGTCATCGCCGCCGATCGGGCCACTGTCGGCGCGCATCGGCAGCGCCTGCAAGCCCATCCGCTCATAGGTGCGCAGATAGCTGACCAGATGGCGGTTATAGGCGTGCAGCGCATCCTCTTTCGTCAGGTCGAAGGTATAGCCGTCTTTCATAAAGAATTCGCGCCCCCGCATCACGCCAAAGCGCGGGCGGATCTCGTCGCGGAATTTCCACTGGATATGATACAGCGTCAGCGGCAGATCCTTGTAGCTGCTGACATGGGCGCGGAAGATGTCGGTGATCACCTCTTCATTGGTGGGCCCATAGAGCATGTCGCGCCCGTGCCGGTCGGTAATCCGCAGCATTTCCTCGCCGTAATCATCATAGCGGCCCGATTCCCGCCACAGGTCCGCCGATTGCAGCGTCGGCATCAAAAGCGGGATATGCCCGGCGCGCTGCTGCTCTTCATGGACGATGTTTTCCAGCTTGCGCAGCACCTTGAACCCCAGCGGCAGCCAGGAATAGATCCCTGCGGTCTGCTGTTTGATCATGCCAGCGCGCAGCATATAGCGGTGGCTGACGATCTGGGCCTCGGCGGGGTTTTCTTTCAGAACAGGCAGAAAATAGCGGCTCAGGCGCATGGATAATCCTTCCGGGAACGCTTTTTTTCGGGTCTAAGCCAATCCGGGCGGGCAGGCAATCGGCAAGACAATCGCCCCGTCGATCACTGCAGCCCCCGCGCACGTCGCGAAACGCCGACCTTGCAACGCCCGCGTCAATGGGCGAAGGAATGGAGGGCACAATCAGGGGCGCGCATGTCACTTCCGGTCAGGGATCAGCTCAGATACTGGGGCATCGTCTTGGCGGTGTGCGCGCTGATTCTGTGGTTTCTTGGCAATGTGTTACTGCCCTTTGTGCTGGGCGGGGCGATCGCCTATTTCCTTGATCCGGTGGCCGACAGGCTGCAACGCGCCGGGTGTTCGCGGGCCTTGGCCACGGGGATCATCACCATCGCGGCCACGGTGATCTTTGTCGTCATGGCGCTGCTGGTGGTGCCGACGCTGATCAGTCAGGCGGTCGACCTGATCAACATTGCGCCACAACTGTTCCAAGAATTGCAAACCTTTCTGACCGAACGGTTCCCGTCTTTGATTGAGCCGGATTCTACCCTGCGCCTATCGCTCAACACGGTGGGCGAGACCATCCGCTCCAAAGGTGGAGAGCTGTTAAACACGGTTCTGAGTTCGGCCCTGTCCATCGTCAACATCGCGGTGCTTTTCGTCGTGGTGCCGGTGGTTGCGATCTATCTGCTGCTGGACTGGGACCACATGATCGCCACATTGGACGGGCTGCTGCCGCGCGATCATGCGCCGGTCATCCGCCGATTGGCGAGCGAGGTCGACAAGACGCTGTCCTCCTTCGTGCGCGGCATGGGGACCGTCTGCCTGATCCTGGGCACCTATTACGCGGTGGCGCTGATGCTGGTGGGGCTGCAATTCGGCCTCGTGGTTGGCTTCATCGCCGGGATCCTCACCTTTATTCCCTATGTCGGGGCCATCGTCGGCGGCCTGCTGGCGATCGGTCTGGCGCTGTTCCAGTTCTGGGGCGAATGGTGGTGGATTGCCGCGGTGGCGGTGATTTTCCAGCTTGGCCAGTTCGCCGAGGGCAATCTCCTGACCCCGAGGCTAGTTGGCAAGTCCATCGGTCTGCACCCGGTCTGGCTGATCCTTGCGCTGTCGGTCTTCGGATCGCTGTTCGGCTTCGTCGGGATGTTGGTGGCCGTGCCCGTCGCTGCCGCGCTTGGGGTTTTCGCCCGCTTCGCGATGGAGCAATATCGCAGCAGCCTGCTCTACTGGGGCACCACCGATCAGGACGCAGAGTGATATGGCCGAACAGCTGAGTTTTGATTTGCCGGTGCGTCAAGCCTTGGGGCGCGAGGATTTCTTTGTCTCGCCCGCCAACGCGCTGGCGGTGGCTATGGTCGAAGGCGTCCCCCCCTGGTCCGGCGGGCGGCTGGTGCTGAGCGGTCCGGCGCGGTCGGGAAAGACCCACCTGACCCATGTCTGGGCGGCCGAAACCGGGGCGCAGATCGTCTCGGCCAGCAGCCTGCGCGACGAGGATGCGCCACTGCTGGCCCGGGGACCGGTCGCCGTCGAGGACGTGCCAGAGATCGCGCGGGACATGACGGCGCAAAAGGCACTGTTTCACCTCTATAATCTGGTCCTGAGCGAGGGACATGCGCTGTTGCTGACCGGGCGGCTGGATCCGGCGCTGTGGCAGCTGGGCCTGCCCGATCTGCAAAGCCGGATGCAATCGGCACAGCATGTGGCGCTAAGCCCCCCCGACGACGCGCTGCTGATGGCGATTCTGACCAAGCTTTTCTCAGACCGGCAACTGGCTCCGAAACCCGATGTCATTCCCTATCTGGTGGCGCGGATGGACCGCACCTTTGCCGCCGCCGAAGCAATTGTCGAACGGCTGGACCGCGCCGCGCTGGCCGAAGGGCGCACCCTGACCCGCGTGCTGGCCGCGCGACTGCTGGACAGCGACTCCCCCCCAGAGGAAACCGAGTAGTGAAACAGATGGCCCGGACCGCCGCGATTGACCCGCCCCGACCGATCCCGCATCCTGAACCGGTAAGATCAAGGGACGCCATGACGCTGCACCCGGAACCTGAAACGCCCGACTGGGGCCCATTTGGCCGCCCGTTGTTCAAAGACGCCAGTGCCCGTGCCCTGTCCCGGGTCGGCGTGGTGGATGTTGGATCGAACTCGGTCCGGCTGGTTGTGTTTGATGGCGCGGCGCGCTCTCCTGCCTATTTCTATAACGAAAAGATCATGTGTGCCCTCGGGGCCGGGCTGTCGGAAACCGGTCGGCTCAATCCCGAGGGGCGCGCCCGCGCGCTGTCGGCCCTGAACCGGTTTCAGCATCTGGCACTGGGGATGGGGCTGCCGCAGCTCTCGGTGGTGGCCACGGCAGCGGTGCGCGACGCCGAGGACGGGCCAGACTTCTGCGCCGAGGTGGCGCGCGTCACCGGACTCAAGATCTGGGTGATCGACGGCGAGGAAGAGGCGCGGCTCTCGGCGCAGGGGGTGCTTCTGGGCTGGCCGGGCTCCTATGGGCTGGTCTGCGACATCGGCGGCTCGTCGATGGAGCTGGCCGAAATTGCTGGCGGCCGCGTGGGGCGGCGCCTGACCTCGCCCTTGGGGCCGCTGAAGCTGCGCGATGTCAAGGGCGGTCGACGCGGGCGCAAGGCCCATATCAAGACCGTTCTGGAAGATCTGAAAGAACGGATGGGCCCGCAGCGTGACCGGCTGTTTCTGGTCGGCGGCAGTTGGCGCGCCATTGCGCGGATCGACATGGCGCGGCGCGGCTATCCGCTCAAGGTGCTGCACGAATACCGCATGACCGCGAAATCGGTGCGCGAAACCGCGCGCTACATCGAGACCAGCGATCTTGACAGCCTGCGCGCAGAAGCCGGAGTCTCTGCCGCGCGGATGGCACTGGTGCCCTATGCGATGGACGTGCTGAACCGGCTGGTGCGCTGCTTTAAACCCAAGGATATCGCAGTTTCAAGCTATGGCATCCGCGAGGGGCTGTTGTATGAACAAATGCCGCAGCAGCTGCGCGACCGCGATCCGCTGATCGAGGCGTGCTATTTCGCCGAAGACAAGGATGCCCGCCTGCCCGGCTTCGGCAAGACCCTGTTCAATTTCGTCACGCCCCTGTTCCCCCAGGCACCGCAGGCACAACTGAGGCTGATCAAGGCCGCCTGCCTGCTGCATGACGTCAGCTGGCGCGCCCATCCCGATTATCGCGCCGAGGTCTGTTTCGACTATGCCACCCGCGCCAATCTGGGCGGGCTGAAACATGCCGAGCGGGTGTTTCTGGGTCTGGCCCTGCAACACCGCTATCGCAACAAGCGCGAGGGCGAACGCTTTACCCCGCTCTATTCCCTGCTGGATGAAAAAGGGCAGAAACAGGCGGAAATTCTGGGCAAGGCGATGCGGTTCGGCGCGATGTTCGTGATGAAACCCGATGCCGATATCGGCGGCCTGCGTTGGTTCCCGAAGAAGCGGAAACTGGAGCTTACACTGCCCGAGGAGTCTCGTCCGCTTTTTGGCGAGGTGGTCGAGGCACGGCTGATGTCACTGGCGCAATCGCTTGAGGCAGAGGTCGAGGTTAAGACCCGCAGCTGATCCGGCTGGCCCCGTCTGGCCCGGCTGATCTGGCGCTCAGATGTCGGTCGGACCGCTTGAAGGTGCCTCGTCGCCATTCGCGTCCGGTGTCTTTTCGGGATCGGGGGCAAGGTCTGGGTCGGGGCGGCGGCGAATCAGGATATCGCCATTTGGCTGCATCTCGGGCGGATAATACAGCGTCCAGTCCTTCACCTCGTCCATCATCTCGGCCAATGCCGGACCCATCTCTTGAAGAAAGCTGCCCATCGCCGGACCCATCCGGTCGGCGAACCCGCGCAGATCTTCCATCGCCGGGGCCATCTCGTCGCGCAGCCCTTCCATGAACAGCTGCAAACCCTGCTCCATCATCGAGGGTTTATCTTCAGCCTCCTGCGCCAGAACAGGCGCGGCAGGACAGGCAAGAGCGAGCGTCAGGGCAAGGGCGATATGGCGTTTCATGACCCCAATATAGGGGCAGAAGGGCGCGTGCGTAAGGGTCAGATGTCGATATCCAATGTGACCGGAAAATGGTCCGATGCGGTCAGCAGCGCATTGCGCACCTCTTCAAAAGACCAGCAGGTTTCATCCTCGAACGGATGCCAGATGCGCCACGATGGGCGCCGCGCCATCAGATCCGGCGATACCATGATGTAATCCAGCAAGGCGTGCAAATACCGGCCTTGCGATTCGATATGGAACCGCGCGCTGGTCGGGGTTGCCGGAACATGGGCCTGAAACGCCAACCGGGCATGTGGATCAAACATGTCCTCCCCCAACAGAACCTCGACCGAGGAGCGCCCGAACAGGTCTTCGAATTCATCTAGGCCCGGACCGTCGTTCATATCCCCCATCAGGATCACCGACTCCCCGGCCTCGAGATGGGCGGTGAGTCGTGCCCGCAACCAGATCGCCTGCGTCAACTGCTTGCGCCGCGCCTCGATCGATGCGCGCATGATCTGGTCGCGACTGCCCCCGCCGTGCGGCGCCTTGGATTTCAGATGCGCCCCGATCAGGCGCAGCCGGGTGCCAGCAGCCGTCACGGCGGCCAATTCCAGCGGCGGCTTGGAGAACACCACCAGATCCTCGTCCCCGTCGTTGTTCAGGTCGATACGGAACACGCTGTCGAATCGGGGAGCCTCCACGCTGCCTTTCTTGCCGGTCTCCTCTCCCCTCGGGTCGTGGTGAACGGTGATGGTATCGGGATCGTACAGCAGCGCGATCTCTTGATGGGTGTCATTGGCAAAGCCGATCACGGCGCGGCGCTGGCGCAGGTCAAAGGCGCGGGCAAAACGCTCCAGCGCCGTCACCGTGTTCTGTCGTCGCCCGGTATTGGGGGCCTCGATGATCATCACCGCATCCGCGTCCAGCGCCGTGAACACCTTGCCCAGCGCCTCGATCTGCTGCGCGCGAGTCACATTCTTGCGCCCCGACCAGGCGTCGTCGAGCAGCAATTCATCGTCGTTTCCAAACAGGTTGGCGAACCATTCGACGTTATAGGTCGCCAGTCGCATCAGCGCTTGTCGCCGCTGATCTCGGCCCAGGCGCGGTTGATGTCCACCATGCGCCGCTCAGCCAGACGGATCGCCTCGGGCGGGACGCCGCGAGCGATCATCCGGTCGGGATGGCATTCACGCACCAACCTGCGCCAGGCTTGGCGCACCTCGGCCGCTGGGGTGCCCGGCGCGACCCCCAAAACCGCATAGGGATCGGGGTCTGCACCAGAGACAAAACGGGCCTTGAGCGCCGAGAACTCAGCCGGGCTGAGGCCAAAGATCCCGGCCACGTCCTGAAGAAAGTCATTTTCGTTCGGGTGAAAGAACCCGTCGGCCATGGCGATATGAAACAGCCCCTCCATCAGAAAGCACAGCGTCTGACGGTCATCCTCGAACATGCGATTGATCCGCTGGGCGTATTCACGATAGCCGGCGACATCGGTGCGCGCCATGTTGAACACGCGCGCCGCCCCGGCCTCGTCGGTCTGGGCAATCTGGAACACCTCGCGGAACGCCATCACCTCGTCGCGGGTCACCTGCCCGTCGGCCTTGGCCATCTTGGCGCCCAGCGCGATCACCGCGATGGCGAACCCGACGCTGCGCTGCGGCGGTGTGCGCAGCCGATCGAACACCTCTGTCAGGCTTTCGCCCTGGCGCAGCGCGGTCAGCGCATCGGCTATGCGGTTCCAGATCGACATGTTTCAACTTACCCTGCCAACACGGCGGTGTCAGGTTCGGATTCCGGGCGCGGTCTGACGGATTTTCTGCGGTAGCACAAGCCCCGGACATCGGCCCTAGGCTTCGGGCAGATGCGGCGCCAGAAGATCGCGCGGCGTCACGGCCTCAGGATTAAAAACCGTACAAAATCGCGGTCAAAACATCCAATACAGCAGCGCCCATATCCCGGCCAGAACCGTGGGGTAAAAAGTGCCGGCAAAGCCCAGCGCGCGCAGCGGCGGCGACAGATGGTAGCCGATCCAGAACAGGACCCGCATCAGCGCAAAAGACAGCCCCAGCCCAATCGCCACCGCCCCCCCCAGCGTCAGCGCCGCAAAGGGCCAGATCGCCAGCGCCAGAAGCAATTGTTCCAGCGTATTGTGCAGCACCCGCTGATCAATTTCGGCCCGTGACCCCGGCGCGGCAGCGGCCCCGTCAATCAGCGCATCGTCGAAAAAGCGCCGCGCCGCCAATCGCGCGATCATCGCGGCCAGCACCAACCCCGGCGCCAGAAAGGCCCCGGGCAGTGCCAGCGGCGCCGGCAGATAGGGAAGCTCCAGAAACGCCGGCGCAAACACCACCGCCAGCGCCCAGAGGGCGCCAGCGATCATGCCGATCAAAATGGTGGGGCGCTTGGCCGTCACCCCCGCGCCTCGCGGATCAGCTTGAGAACATCCTGCGCCGCATGCGGGATATTGGTGCCCGGCCCAAAGATCGCCTTGACCCCGTTATCATACAGGAACTGGTAATCCTGTTGCGGGATCACCCCGCCACAGATCACGATGATCTCGCCCGCGCCCAGATCCTTGAGCGCCTGCACCAGTTGCGGTGCCAGCGTCTTGTGGCCCGCCGCCTGGGACGAGATGCCGATCACGTGCACGTCGTTGTCCACCGCATCCTGCGCCGCCTCGTCCGGGGTCTGGAACAGCGGCCCCACATCGACGTCAAAACCGATATCGGCGAAGGCGGTGGCAATCACCTTGGCGCCGCGATCGTGACCGTCCTGCCCCATCTTGACGACCAGCATCCGCGGGCGGCGTCCCTCTTCCTCGGCGAAATCCTCGACCGATTTCTGGATCGCGGCAAAATCCGCGTCGCCCTCATAGGCAGCGCCATAGACCCCGGCCAGCGTCTTGACCTCGGCGCGGTGACGACCGAACACCTTTTCCATTGCCATGCTGATTTCCCCAACAGATGCACGTGCACGCGCGGCCTCGACCGCCGCTTCCAGCAGATTTCCGCCCTCATTCGCGCGCCGGGTCAATTCCTCCAGCGCGGCATCACAGGCAGCCTGATCGCGGGTGGCGCGGATGTGCTCCAACCGGGTGATCTGGCTTTCGCGGACCGCGACGTTGTCGACGTCCAGAATGTCGATCGGGTCTTCCTTGTCCTTGCGGTACTTGTTGACGCCGACGATCACCTCTTCGCCCCGGTCGATCAACGCCTGACGGCGCGCGGCGGTCTCTTCGATCCGCAGCTTGGGCATGCCGCTGGCCACGGCCTTGGTCATGCCGCCCATCTCTTCGACTTCCTGAATCAGCGCCCAGGCTTGATCGGCCAGTTGCGAGGTCAGGCTTTCGACATAGTACGAGCCCGCCAGCGGATCGACCACATTGGTGATCCCGGTCTCTTCCTGCAGCACCAACTGGGTGTTGCGCGCGATCCGGGCCGAGAATTCGGTCGGCAGCGCAATCGCCTCGTCCAGCGCATTGGTGTGCAGCGACTGGGTGCCACCCAGAACCGCGCTCATCGCCTCGTAAGCAGTGCGGATCACGTTGTTATAGGGATCTTGTTCCTGCAACGACACGCCCGAGGTCTGGCAGTGGGTCCGCAGCATCTTGGAGCGGTCGCTCTTGGCGCCAAACTCGGTCATGATGCGGTGCCAGAGCAGACGCGCCGCGCGCAGCTTGGCCGCCTCCATGAAGAAGTTCATGCCAATGGCAAAGAAGAACGATAGCCGACCGGCGAATTTGTCCACATCCATGCCGGCATTCATCGCGGCACGCACGTATTCGCGCCCGTCCGCCAGGGTATAGGCCAGCTCCTGCACCAGGTTCGCGCCGGCCTCTTGCATGTGATAGCCCGAGATCGAGATCGAGTTGAACTTGGGCATCTCGTTTGAGGTGTATTCGATGATGTCCGCAATGATCTTCATCGAGGGTTCGGGCGGATAGATATAGGTGTTGCGGACCATGAACTCTTTCAGAATGTCGTTCTGAATGGTGCCCGCAAGCAGCGATTTGTCGTGGCCCTGTTCCTCACCGGTGACGATGAAGCTCGCCAAGATCGGGATCACCGCGCCATTCATGGTCATCGAGACCGACACCTTGTCGAGCGGAATGCCGTCGAACAGGATCTTCATGTCCTCGACGCTGTCGATCGCCACGCCCGCCTTGCCGACATCGCCCATCACGCGGGGGTGGTCGCTATCATAGCCCCGGTGGGTGGCCAGATCGAACGCGACCGAGACCCCCTGCTGACCAGCGGCCAGGTTGCGGCGATAAAAGGCGTTGGATTCCTCGGCGGTGGAGAACCCGGCATATTGCCGGATGGTCCAGGGCCGGCCCGCATACATGGTCGCCTTCACCCCCCGGGTGAAGGGGGCAGAGCCCGGCAACGTGCCCATGTGGGGCAGATCGCAGGTATCTTCTTCGGTATAGAGCGGCTTGACCTTGATCCCTTCGAGGGTGGTCCAGTCCAGATCCTCCAACGGGCGACCGCGCAGCTCTTTCTCAGCCAGCGCCTGCCAGTCGTCTATCTTCTTGCTCATCGCGTCTTCCTCTTATCAGGTCCGGTTGCGGTGGGGTCTGGCCCACCGGTATCTTGTTAGGGTCAACTGCCAGCCGGGCGCATCCACCGCCCCCGCCAGCCAGCCACATCATGTCGTCGGAATAACTCTCGCGCAGGGCTGCCCCCTGAGCGGGCGAAAACGGCTGCCAGCGCCCGGTGCCCGTCGGCAGCGCGGCACCCTGCCGCCCCAGCCAGGCCCGCAACTCGGGCAGGCGCGGCGTGGCGTTCAACCAGTCGCGGGCATATTGCACCGGGGCCGGGCCGGGGGCGATGGCAGCAAGCTGGGCCTCGGGTCGGCCGCCGAACGTCTCGAACGGCAGCACCTGCAGCGGCACATCGGGCAGCGCGCAGGCGACCTCTTCGAGCACATCGCGCCAGCTTCGGCCCGTCTCGCTCAGCCGGGTCAGCATCGCCGCGCCGGGCATGCCGTGACCGCGCACGATCCCCCAAGCCAGCGCCGCCGCCCAATAGCTGTCGGGCGCACGCAGAGTCACCACCACCTTGGTCGGATAGCCCTCGAACGCCTGCCCCAGCCGCGCCAACCGCTCGCCCAGACCGCAATACAGCCCGCCCAGCCGGAGATTGGCCCGGAGCGAGCCCATCATGCCCGGGTCGCTGACGATCAGCCGCCGCACCCCCGCCTCGGCGCTGCGCGCCAGATTCAGCCGGATACGGCCCAGGGCACGGCGCGCCGCCTCTGGTCGGGGGGCCGACAGCCCATCTTCGGGCAACAGCCCCGCGAACAGCCCGTGCCGGGTTCGGCGCGGTCCCCAAACCGTGCAGCCCGTGGCCTCGAGCCGCGCCCGGTTGCGGTGCAGATAGTCGTGAAACGTGGTCGTGGCACACAGATGCGCGCCGATATGCAAAATGATATCCATCGCCTTGCCGGTCCTTGTCATGCGGGCCGACCCAGCCGGCCCTTTTTGGGAAGGCCCCCATGGTCATGCCCAACCCCTGACAAAGCGATTAACGTTAAACTTTTTCGGGCCCTCTGCGAAAACCAAGGTCGCATTCCCCGCCCGCAAGCCTATATTCGCCAAGACAGGAGACCGTATGAAACGCATCTTAGCCTTTGTTCTTTCTGCCTCTATCCCGCTCTCGGCCGCCGCCGCCGAAGAGGCCGTGCCGATCGATGAGACACTGTCGGTCGATGAGACCGCGCAGGCCGCGCCTACCGAGGACAGCCAGCCAGCCGAGGAGCCCTTTATCAGACCCGTGGGCGAGACCGAGCTGAGCACATTTCTCTGGCGCAATCGCCCGATCGTGATCTTTTCCGACACGCCCGCCGATCCGCGATTCGCCGACCAGATCGCCATGTTGGAGGCCGAGGCCGAACGGCTCATGGTGCGCGACGTGGTGGTGCTGATCGATACCGATCCGGCGGCCCGCAGCCCGGCGCGCGAGAAATTGCACCCGCGCGGGTTCCAGTTCGTGCTGATCGCCAAGGACGGCACCGTCGCGCTGCGTAAACCCGCACCGCTGAGCGTGCGCGAGATCACCCGCACCATCGACAAGATGCCGATGCGCCTGCGCGAGATCGAAGAGCGCCGCGCCGCCCCCACCCGATAGCAGGGCGCGCAGCAAATCTGCCCCGGCCCGACGCGTCTGCGCGCCGGGACACAAGGGGGATGATCTGCCGCGCGCCGGGTCATGGGGTTATTCGAACTCCATGATGACATCGTCCACCGCCAGGCTGTCGCCCGGTGCGGCGTTGATCTTGGTCACCACGCCCGTGCGCTCGGCGCGCAGGATGTTCTCCATCTTCATAGCCTCGACGGTGCAAAGCGCCTGGCCCTCCTGCACCTCGTCGCCGACCTCGGCATCGACCTTGACGATCAGGCCGGGCATCGGGCAGAGCAGCAGTTTCGAGGTGTCCGGCGGCAGTTTCTCCGGCATCAGTTCCGCCAGTTCGGCCTGACGCGGGTTGCGCACATGCACCTTCAGATCCGCGCCGCGACTGCGGATGCGGAACCCATGGGTGATCTTGCCCACCTTCAGCACCAGCTTTTCGCCATCGACGTCGATCTCGGCAAGTTGATCGCCCGGCACCCAGCTGGCCGTCACACGGTGGCTGCTGCCGTCGTCAAACTGCACGGTCGCCCCCTCGTGATCGGCGGCCACCCGCACCGGATAGACCCTCCCCTGAAGGCTAACCACCCAATCCTCGCCCACATGGCGTTCGTGGTTGTCCATCCGCCCCGAGATGCGGGCGCGCCGGATCTCGGCCACCCGGTGCATCGCGGCGGTGCTGGCGGCAATCCGGCGCAGCGCCAGTTCCGACAGCTCGACCCCGACGAAGCCTTCTGGATATTCCTCGGCGATAAAGGCCGTTGTGATGTCGCCGGACACGAATTTCGGATGATCCATCACCGCGCTGAGGAACGGCAGGTTATGACCGATGCCCTCGACTTCGAACGCGTCCAGCGCATCGCGCATCGCCTCGATCGCCTCGGCACGGGTCGGGGCCCAGGTGCAGAGCTTGGCGATCATCGGATCGTAATACATGCTGATCTCGCCGCCCTCAAAGACGCCGGTATCGTTGCGCACGGCGGTTGCACCCGACGGCGCGTCCCCCTGCCACTTGCCATTGACCAAAAGCGGGCCCGCAGCCATCTCGGCCGGCGGACGATAGCGCGACAACCGACCGATCGAGGGCAGGAAGTTGCGATACGGATCCTCGGCATAAAGCCGGTTCTCGATCGCCCAACCGGTGAGTTTCACGTCATCTTGGGTGATCGACAACGGCTCGCCAGCGGCGACGCGGATCATCTGTTCGACCAGATCAACGCCGGTGATCAGCTCGGTCACCGGGTGTTCCACTTGCAGACGGGTGTTCATTTCAAGGAAATAGAACTTCTTCGAGCCATCAACGATGAACTCCACCGTGCCGGCGCTGGCATAGCCCACCGCCTTGGCCAGCGCGACGGCCTGTTCGCCCATCGCCTTGCGGGTGGCCGCGTCAAGAAACGGGCTCGGGGCCTCTTCCACGACCTTCTGGTTGCGGCGCTGGATCGAACATTCGCGCTCGCCCAGATAGACGCCATTGCCATGGGCATCGCACAGCACCTGAATTTCGATGTGGCGCGGTTGGGTGACGAATTTCTCGATAAAGATACGATCATCGCCAAACGAACTGGCCGCCTCGTTCTTGGAGGACTGGAAACCCTCGCGCGCCTCGTCGTCGTTCCAGGCGACCCGCATGCCCTTGCCGCCGCCGCCGGCAGAGGCCTTGATCATCACCGGATAGCCAACCTCGCCCGAGATTTTCACCGCCTCTTCGGCGTCCGCGATCAACCCCATATAGCCGGGCACGGTCGAAACACCGGCCTCTTGCGCGATCTTCTTGCTGGTGATCTTGTCGCCCATCGCCTCGATCGCCTTAACCGGGGGGCCGACAAAGGCAACGCCCTCGGCCTCGAGCGCCAAAGCGAATTTCGGGTTCTCTGACAGGAAGCCGTAACCGGGATGCACCGCCTCGGCGCCGGTTTCGCGAACCGCCGCCATGATCTTGTCGATCACGATATAGGACTGGTTCGCCGCCGGCGGGCCGATGTGCACCGCCTCGTCGGCCATTTTCACATGCAACGCATGCTTGTCGGCGTCGGAATAGACGGCAACCGTGGCGATCCCCATCTTGCGGGCGGTCTTGATAACGCGACAGGCAATCTCGCCCCGGTTGGCGATCAGGATCTTGTTGAACATGCTGTGTCCTTCGTTCTTGGGTGTCTGGCACGCAAAACGCCAGCCCGGGCACAGTGGCCCGAACTGGCGTTCGGCTCATCTCGGGTCGGCCCGCTTGCGGGCCGGAAATTGATCAGGCGCGGGCGCAAGCCCGGCTTAGCACTTGTCGGGGTGTTCCTGGCAATACAGCACATTGGCCGCAGCCCCGGCCGCCGCACCGACACCCCGGTTGGTATCGAGCACAGCCGCGCCAAGATAGCCGGCACCGGCGCCATACAGCAGCTGTTCACCCGGATCGTCGCCGCAGGCCGCAAGGCCCGCACAGACCGCAAGGGCCAGAAAAATAGGTTTCGCCCGCATCTCGCCATTCCTTCTTGTTCCGACGCATGTCGTTGCGGGACCAAACTGCCAAGTCGCGGCGCGGGCAAGCAAGATCGCGTGCGCCCCCGCCGATTGGCAAAACGTCGCCGATCCGGCAGCGCCTTGTTCTGGCAAAAGAAAATGGGCAGGCCGGTGCAAAGCGCCCGCGCCTGCCCAAGAGAGGAAGGGGTATCGAACATCTGGTCCGCAACGCCAGCGCAAAGGGGTCCGCGCGGCGCCGTGGTCAGGATGCGGCAATCGACCAACACGTCCAAGCCCGACCGCGCACCGGGTCCGGTTTGGGCCGGAAACCGCTGATTTCGCCCAGCCACATGCAAAACCCCGCCGATGCTCATCCGAAGATCTCCGGAAAGCTGGCGCGCGCCGCATCAAGGTCGATCCGCAAAAGCGCGTCATAGCTTTCGGGATCAAACGGGTCCTCGGCTGCGACCACCTCGCGGCCGAACAGCCAACTCAGCCGCCCGGCATCAAGATTGCCACGCTCGAACGGGGCATCGCCAAAATGCTCCCACAGCGCCCGTATAAAGCCGGCATCGGCGCGCCGATCCGGCGGGCGACGATCGGAAAAGCGTTCGCGCCGGGTGATCTTGGTCACGCCCTTGGGGTTGGGGCGGCGGATGATGAACTGGAAATCGGTTCCGGGAAGGCGGCCGGGAAAGCCGCGATGCTTCAGCATGACAGCGCCCCCCGACCGTCCCGGATCAGCGGATGCGCAGCGGGTGACGGGACCGGCCAACCAGCCGGTCCCGCAAGGGTTTTACTTGTATTTTCCGGTAAAGGCCGGCTCGACCGAAATCGGCTCGGGGTCGACCATGATATACTCTTCTTTCGGCGAGTTATCGCAGGCCGCCACAGTGGCGACCAAGCCAACCATGGCAAGGAATTGGATGCTCTTCGACATCTGTTTCTCCAGACTGTTTCACTGAAACCAACAGGGCGCACGCGCCCTGCCTGCCTCAAACACGTGGTTTCAGCCGCTGTTTCGCGGCCAGTTCGGATCATAGCCGAAATCCCACGGGAAATACATCCACGGGCTGTCACCACGCCCGTTTGTGGCGACAAAGCCTCAACTGGCACCATGGGTGAGCTTTCCCTCGCAAGATATTGTACCGTCATCAAAACCCCTCCCAGATGCAGCGGTCGTCTTCGGGGCGATATGCCTCGAAATACTGGGTGGCGTCGGGGGCGGACTCGCCAAAAGGCACCACCCGGTCCGACAGGGAAATCACCACCCGCGCCGCCGAGAGTCCCTGCTGTGCCAGATAGGGCAGCGCAACGGTAGCGCAAAGATGATCCATGTCTGCGGCACTGTCGTCCGGTGTGATCGCATGCCCGATTTGCGGCGCGATGAACCGGAACCGGCCCCAGAGCGCGCCGGGGGTGTCGTCCAGAAGCACCTCGTGCAGACGGACGGTCTGGCCAGAGGGCACCGGGATCATCTCTTGCGCGGGGAGTGTCCCTTGCGCCGTGATCGGTGCGGCGGCCCAGCCTGCACACGGCAGATCGGCCAGCAGCACAGAGACCAGCGTTACAGTGATAAGTGCGCAGCCCCGACGCCCCCGCGAACGGCAAGCTCCTCCTGCCGGGGCTGCTGGCGGCATGCGGAAAACCGCGACCGCTAACTTGTTCTGTATCCCGGCAATCATTGCGCAGGAGTCCCAGCCCTGTCAATTCTCGCGTACGTTGAGCGGGCTTGGTTTTGACAATTCATCCCGGTGCCACCCCCATGCTGAGGGGCGAGGTCGGCGGGCGAAATGATCTCGATCAACTTCCTATCGTCGCAAGGACGGTCCCCAAAGAACGCACGCCCCCCTGCCTCCGCGAGCAGGTTGCCAATGGCGTGAGAGAGGGGGAAAGCCTGGGTGGTCCAGAGCTGGGTCATCGATACGCTCCCGGGTCTGCGAGGCCCCGCCAGAGACCGAGGTCGGAGCCTCCGGCGGGAATATTTTCAGCCAGAAAAAGGCCGGATCACAACGGAATGTTGTCGTGCTTCTTCCACGGGGTTTCCAGTTTCTTGCGGCGCAGGCTGGCAAAGGCGCGGGCCACCCGACGGCGGGTCGAATGCGGCTGGATCACCTCGTCGATAAAGCCTTTCTCGGCCGCCACGAAGGGGTTGGCAAAGCGGTCTTCATAGTCCTTGGTGCGCTGCGCGATTTTTTCCACATCCCCCAGTTCCGAGCGATACAGGATCTCGGTCGCACCCTTGGCCCCCATCACGGCGATCTCGGCGGTGGGCCAAGCATAGTTGAAATCCGCTCCGATATGTTTGGAGCTCATCACGTCATAGGCGCCGCCATAAGCCTTGCGGGTGATCACCGTCACCTTCGGCACCGTCGCCTCGCCATAGGCGAACAGCAGCTTGGCGCCGTGCTTGATGACGCCGCCATATTCCTGCGAGGTGCCGGGCAGGAAGCCGGGCACGTCGACCAGCGTCAGGATCGGGATCTCGAAGGCATCGCAGAACCGCACGAAACGGGCGGCCTTGCGCGAGCTGTCGATATCGAGACAGCCAGCCAACACCATCGGCTGGTTCGCCACCACACCCACGGTCTGCCCCTCAAGACGGATGAACCCGGTGATGATGTTCTTGGCGAAATCCTCCTGGATTTCATAGAAATCACCTTCATCCGCAACCTTCAGGATCAGCTCCTTCATGTCGTAGGGGGTGTTGGCGTTTTCCGGGACCAGGGTGTCCAAGCTCATCTCGACCCGGCCGGGGGCGTCGAAGAACGGGCGCACCGGCGGTTTTTCGCGGTTGTTCAGCGGCAGGAAATCGACCAGGCGGCGCACTTCGGCCAGCGCCTCGACGTCGTTTTCAAAGGCACCATCGGCAACCGAACTTTTGCGGGTATGAGTCGAGGCGCCACCAAGCTCTTCTGCGGTGACCTGTTCGTTGGTCACGGTCTTGACCACGTCAGGCCCGGTCACGAACATATAGGAGGTGTCCTTGACCATGAAGATGAAGTCGGTCATCGCCGGGGAATAGACCGCGCCACCGGCACAGGGGCCCATGATCACCGAGATCTGCGGCACGACGCCAGAGGCCCTGATGTTGCGCTGGAACACGTCGGCATAGCCGGCGAGCGAGGCGACCCCTTCCTGAATCCGGGCCCCGCCGGAATCGTTGATGCCGATCACCGGCGCGCCATTCTGCACCGCCATATCCATGATCTTGCAGATCTTTTGCGCGTGGGTCTCAGACAGCGAGCCGCCGAAAACGGTGAAATCCTGACTGAACACATAGACCAGACGGCCATTGATCGTGCCCCAGCCGGTCACCACGCCATCGCCATAGGGGCGGCTTTCTTCCATGCCGAAATCGGTACAGCGGTGCGCGACGAACATGTCAAACTCTTCAAAGCTGTCGTCGTCCAGCAGCAGGTCGACACGCTCGCGCGCGGTCAGTTTGCCGCGAGCGTGCTGTGCGTCGATCCGCTTCTGCCCGCCGCCCAGCCGGGCGGCGTCGCGGCGCTCTTCCAACTCGGAAAGAATGTCCTTCATGATGCGTATCCCCTGTAAGATTTCAGCGCAGCATATAGGCAGGACAGCGCCGACCAAAGTAAAATTCGGCAAATTTGCAAATGATTGAAAACATAGACTTGCTAATGTGCAAATCAGCAAATTCAGGCGGCATTATACCCTGGCGTCTTTCGACAGTCGCGTTTTGCTTCTTTCAGACGGGTCACTTTGCTATGCATAGGTCTGACACCATCACGGCCCCCAACCGGATCGAGGACCACAATGATCTCTCAGACCGAAATTCTTTCTGCCATGCAGTTCAACAGTTTCTTCGAACTCAACCCGATGAATGACACCGGCGCGCCGCGCGCGATCATCACCTATCAGTACGCCGGCAACAGCGAGCCGGACGATTTCCCCGCCAGCGGCAGTTTTAGCGGCTGGACCGCCTTCACCTCCGGGGAGAAATCCGCATTTGAGGCGGCGCT
Source organism: Antarcticimicrobium sediminis (assembly GCF_004348975.1). Classification (GTDB taxonomy): domain Bacteria; phylum Pseudomonadota; class Alphaproteobacteria; order Rhodobacterales; family Rhodobacteraceae; genus Antarcticimicrobium; species Antarcticimicrobium sediminis. Next base: position 675,566 of record NZ_SMFP01000001.1, read on the forward strand.
GGCCCATATCGAGAGCTTTCTCAATGTCGATTTCGTCGCGGCCCCGGGCAGTTCCGATCCGATCCTGAACGTGGGCAAGGTAAGCCTGCCGGGCAGCACCGCAGGCTATGGCGGCAACAGTATCTCCTGGAACCCGGCGACGGATGAGATCACCAACTATGACAGCTATGTCGTTTACGACAATACGCTTGACCTGACCGCGTACCCCGACCTGCTGCTGCATGAACTGGGGCATGCGCTGGGGTTGGATCACCCGTTCTCGGACCCGGCCCTGCCGGACGCGCTGGAGAGCAACAAATACACGGTCATGTCCTATGACGTGAACCCGGACAACGGGCTCGACAGCGATGCGATGATGCTGTTCGACGTCTTCGCGTTGCAGGATATCTGGGGCGAGGTGGACTACAACAGCGGCGACACCACCTATTCCGGGTCGCGCACCGATACGGTGGACGCGGTCTGGGACAGCGCCGGGCGCGATACCTTCGACGCCTCGGGCCGGGCCAGCGATGTGACGCTGATCCTCAAGGCTGGAGAATTTTCCAGTTTTGACGCGACTGACGATGTGGTGATCACCTATGGCACCCAGATCGAAAATGCCACTGGCGGCGCCGGCAACGACACCCTGAGCGGAAACGCTGCGAACAACCTGCTCTTGGGCGGGGCCGGCGGCGATACCCTGCTGGGCCAAGCTGGCAAGGATACGCTCAAAGGTCAGGCTGGCAGCGATACGCTCAAAGGTCACAAGGGCAACGACACCCTGCTTGGGGGCGGTGGACGCGACACCCTTTTGGGCGGCAACGGAAGCGACATGCTGAAGGGAGGGACCTCCAACGACACGCTGAAGGGCGGGACCTCCAACGATACGTTGAACGGCCAGAAGGGCGACGACACGTTGTTCGGCCAAGGCGGCGCAGACACGTTCGTGTTCTTCAAGACTGGCGGTAACGACACCATCGCCGACTTTGTTGACGACGTGGACACGATCCGCTTTGGCAATCTGGGCAACGCCGACGCGGTCCTTGCTGCGGCCACCCAGGTAGGCAACGATGTGGTGTTCGATTTTGGTGGCGGCGATACCTTGACTGTTCTAGATACGATAGTGAGCGTGTTAAGTGATGACATCATCGCCTGACACGGAGGGAAGAACAGTCGGTAGCAGCACTCCATGGCAAAGCGACAGGGACCTGTCGGGCGTGATGCGCGAAGTGCATCGCCTCGAACACCCCCTCATATTGGCACTCTGATCCTGTTGTCGGGCCTGTCCGCGCTCGGCATGAATATCTTTTTGCCCAGCCTGCCGAACATGACTGCGTATTTTCAAACCGACTACCGGTTGATGCAGCTTTCAGTGGCGCTCTATCTCGGTGTGAACGCGGTGGTTCAGCTTGTGGTCGGGCCGATTGCCGACAACATGGGACGGCGGCCGGTGATCCTGTGGGGACTGGTGCTGTTCCTGCTTGCCACGCTGGGCTGCCTGTTGTCCCCCAACGTCGAGCTGTTTTTGCTGTTTCGCATGTGTCAGGCGGTGGTGGTGGTGGGCATGGTGCTGGGCCGTGCCGCCGTGCGTGACATCTACCCGCCAGAAACCTCGGCCAGCATGATCGGCTATGTCACCATGGGCATGGCCATCGTGCCGATGCTGGGCCCGGTCGCAGGCGGTTTCCTTGACGAGCTGTTCGGCTGGACCGCCAATTTCTGGCTGCTGATCCTGCTGGGGGCGATGACCCTGGCACTGGCCTATTTCGATTTCGGCGAGACCGCGCAGAAAAGCGGCAAGACCCTGATCGCGCAGTTCCGCGAATACCCCGAGCTTTTGCGCTCCCCTCGGTTCTGGGGCTACTCTCTCACCGCCGCCTTTTCCTCGGGCTGCTTCTTTGCCTATCTGGGCGGCGCACCGTTTGTCGGAACCGAGGTTTATCATCTCGAACCGGGGATGTTGGGGATCTATTTCGGGGCCCCGGCGCTGGGGTATCTGATCGGCAACTTCCTTTCGGGCCGGTTTTCGACCCGCGTTGGGATCAACCGCATGGTGCTCTGGGGCAGCTGGATCTGCGTCGGCGGCATGGCGGTGTCGCTGTTGGTGACGGCCACCGGGATCGGATCGGCCGAAACCTTTTTCGGGTTCATGACCTTTATCGGCCTCGGCAATGGCATGACCCTGCCCAACGCGACCGCCGGGGCGCTTTCGGTGCGCCCACATCTGGCCGCCACCGCCTCCGGGCTGAGCGGGGCCACTATGCTGGGCGGTGGTGCCGGGCTCAGCGCGCTGGCGGGGGCGCTGCTGACACCACAGACCGGCGCTTGGCCGCTGCTGTTGATCATGCTGATCACCTCGGCCCTAGGGGTCGCGGCAATCCTGCTGGTGATCGCGCGAGAACGCCAGCTGGGTCTGTGAAGGGCTTGCCCCGGCGGGTTTGCAAATCTACTTATTCCCTGAGCGAAGCTGCAAACCACCCGAGGAAAGACACCCGATGGCGACCCAAAAACTTTATGCCGGGGCGAAACTGCGTGAAATGCGCACGCGGTTCGGACTGACGCAAAAGGATTTCGCCGCCAAGTTGGGCGTCTCCCTGCCCTATCTCAACCAGATGGAGAACAACAACCGGCCCGTCAGCACCACCGTGGTGCTGGCGCTGGCGCAGGAATTCGGCATGGATGTGACCGAGCTGTCGACCGGCGACAGCGAACGTCTGGTCAGCGACATGCGCGAGGCGCTGGCAGATCCGGTCTTTGCCGATGCCACGCCGCCGCTGGCCGATCTGCGGCTTGCCGCCTCCAACGCGCCAGCGCTGGCGCGGGCCTTTCTGGCGCTGCATCGCAGCTATCGCCAGACCCATGAACGGCTCGCCTCGCTGGACGAGGCCTTGGGGCGCGAAGATGCAAGGCTGGAGGCCAGCCCTTGGGAAGAGGTGCGCGACTTCTTCCACTACTGCGACAACTATATCGACGCGGTGGACCGGGCGGCCGAAAACTTCGCCAATCAGGGAACCGGGCCCGGCCGCATCGGCGAAACCGCGCAATCGGTGCTGGAGCGCATGGGCATCACGATCGAGCTGTCCGATATCGCACCGCTGCGCCAGTTCGACGCCGAGGCCGGGCTGTTGCGCCTGTCGACCCGCGCCAGCCCGGAAACCCGGCTGTTTCAGACCTTGCTGCAAGTGGCGTTGTTACGTCAGGACAAGCTGTTGGAGGCTACGCTGGATTTCGCCCGCTTCCGCAGCGACGAGGCCCGCGCCATCGCCAAGATCGGGCTGGCCAACTACTTTGCCGGCGCGGCCCTGATGCCCTATGGCGCGTTTCTGGAGGCCGCCCAGACCCACCGCCACGATCTGGAGGTGCTCGGCGCCCGTTTCGGGGCCTCGATCGAGCAGGTGGCGCACCGGCTTTCAACCCTGCAACGCCCCGGCGCCAAGGGCATCCCGTTCTTTTTCGCGCGGGTCGATCAGGCCGGAACGATCACCAAGCGCCACAGCGCGACGCGGTTGCAATTCGCCCGTTTCGGCGGCGCTTGCCCGTTGTGGAATGTGCACCGCGCCTTTGAAACCCCGGGCCGTTTTCTGCGGCAACTGGCCGAGACGCCGGACGGGGTGCGCTATGTCAACCTTGCGCGCGACGTCTCGAAACCCGGTGGCAGTTTTGGCGCGCCAGTGCGCCGCTATGCCATCGCGCTGGGCTGCGAAGTACGCCATGCCGACGCGCTGGTCTATGCAGACACGCTGGATGTGACCAACGCCGAGGCGTTTGAACCGATCGGCATTTCCTGCCGGATCTGCGAACGCAAGACCTGCCACCAGCGTTCGGTCCCGCCGCTGGAACGGCGGCTGAGCATCGACGCCAACCGGCGCGGTGTGCTGCCCTATGAGGTGAACTGACCCCGCCTACTCGGGTCGTTCACTTCTTGCCCACCGATCCACCCGGATTTTCGATCGAGTCGTGATCGACCAGATCCCAAGCCATCCCGGCGTTGCGATAGATGCGTTTGCCCAGCCGGGGGTAATCGCCCACGTCATGCGCCAGCCGCTCGCCCACCACGATACAGCGCAGGATTTCGGGGCCGGTATTGCGGATCGAATGCGCCAGCCCGCCCTTGCGATAGCCCAGAAAATCACCGGGTTTGATCTCGACCGCCTTCTCTCCGAGATAGGCCGTCGCCTGCCCGGAAAGCACATAGACGCATTCGTCTTCATGGTGGTGCAGGTGATGCTCGGTGGTGTCAAAGCCCGGCGCGACTTCGATGATGTGGAACCCGAACCCGGTCAGACCGACCGCATCCCCCAGCGATTTGTTGATCCGCTGGGCGTTTGGGTTCAGGAAATGGGTCTTGCTCACCCCCTCCATCGCCGCGATGTCACCGCCTGTGATCAGGTATCTGTCTTCAGCCAAGGCCCTGCTCCCGTTCGAAAATCCGTCTTGCGCAGCCTAGCGTATCGGGGCGGCCGCTGTCACGTCCAGCGCACGCGCAGCAGGGGCTGCCCGCAGAATTAGGATCGGGAAAGCATCGGAAACGAAAAAGGGGGCGCCAACGACGCCCCCGGGAAATCCACATATGCAGATCTTATCAGGCCTTGGACAGGATCGCCCAGATCTCGTCCTTCAGGGTCGCCCGCGTCTTGCGCATCTCGACCTCGACCAGGTCTTCGACCGGTTCCACGTTGGTCTCGGCCCGGTGCACCGAGCGGTTGACCTCGTGGTACTCTTCCACAAGCTTGGCAAAATGCGCGTCGCTCGCTTTCAGCTTGGTCATCTGCGCGACGTGTTCGGGAAATTCTTCAACCAGTTCGTGCGGGGTATGGGTCATCTGTTCGCTCCTCTAATATCGCGTTGCGCTATACCCTATGGGGCGCCCGTGTCCACCACATTGACGCGGATCAAACGACGCGTGCCCCCAGCTCTGGTCTCAAGGCGCAGGGTCAGACCCCGCTTGGGATGCGCATCAGGATCAGGATGTTGCAGCCGCTTATGGGCGCCCGCCCTTGCACAGCCCCCGGAGCACGCCAAGCGCCTGCGTCTGCGCATCCTCCGGGGTCAACCCGGGGTCCAGCGCGGCGCGGATATAAAGCCCGTCGATCAAGGCGCCCAGCGTATCGGCCGCCTCTTCCGGGCCAGCGCAATAGGGGCGCAGCGCATGGATCAGGTTTGACCGCAGCCGCCGGTGATAGACTTGCCAAAGCCGCAGCGCCTCGGCATTCTTTTGCGCCATGCCATAAAAACACATCCACGCGCCCACCGCCTCGGGGGTGAAGCTTGATCTGGAAAAGCTCACCCGCACGATGGCGGCGGCCCGGTCTCGGGATGTGGCACGGGCCAGTTCGCGCCGCGCCTCGCCCCCGAATTCCTCAAGGATAGAGCGCATCGCAGCCAGAAAAATCTGATCTTTTCCGCCGAAATAGTGGTGCGCCAGCGCGCTCGACATGCCGGCGCGCCGGGCAATCTGGCTGACGGTGACGTCCAGCGTGCCCGCCCTGCCCAGTTCGGCAATCGTGGCGCGCACCAGCGCGGCGCGCCGGATCGGTTCCATTCCCAGTTTCGGCATCTTGCCCTCGCATATTGGATAGCGGACTGACGACTAGTCGTCTTGGGCTGACCCGTCAATCAAGACCCCGCAGCAGCGGCGCGGGCCGCTTAGTCAAGCTTGCGATAGTGCAGGAAATTGCCCCGCGGCAGATACATCAGTGTCATGTTGAAGGCGCCGAGCTCCTCGATCGAATAGCACAGCAGATCGCCGGTTTCCTCTTCCGTCCACACCAGAAGGTTGTGACCATCGAAAAACTCGCATCTGTCGCGCATGCTGAGATAGTCGCGCCCAAGATAAGCCCCGTCATAGGTATTATCCAGTTCGGATCCGATGATGGTGAATTGCGAATCGGGATCTTCAGGCGAATACCACGTGCCCTGCAGTTTGCTCAGGGTGGTGTCCCAATAGGTATAGGCGCGCGGACTGACATGGCGCAGCACGATATCGGCACTCCGATCATGGATTGCCTCTAGATCGCCTTGCACCTCGATCGGTGTGCCCGGCAGATAGCTGCGCATCGCTTGCAGAATCCCCACCGGGGTCCGTCCGTCGTCGTAGACATAGAATTTCGTCCCGTCAGCGTGAAAGCTGCAAAAGGGGGCCTCGGTCTCGCTGACACAGTCCTGAAAAATCGCGCTGCCCGAAGCATAGGGCTCGCCCCAAGTTCCGGGGGCGGAGGTGCCTGTGGTCGCGGTATCGGCCCCCCCGGCTAGTGGGCCGGTTTTCAGCCCGGTTTCAGGCGGAAGCGGTTCAGCCTCGTCAGCCTTTTGCGGGCTGACCGCATCGGTGAAGGAAAAGGTAAAATCCAAAGCATCGCCAGTATCGATCTGAGCGAATTCCGACGCGACATATCCGCGATCCACGCAATCGGTATCCCCCTCGATGGTAAAGGCCGCCCGCTGCGTACAGAATTCATACCCCTCAGCCAGGAACCGGCGGGTCGACGCCTCGGCACGGTAGTAAAAATAGCGGTATTTCAAGTCGCCTGCGATCGGGGTGACGCAGGATCCGGGGTCAAGGTTCCACCAGCCCTCAGAAATCCATTGATCGCCGGATTTATAGCCCACGGCGACCGAATGGCGTGCGCTGGCCTCATTGCACAGGTCCAGCCCCGCCACAGCCGCCACGGGCGCAAGCCCGCCGAGCAATGCGACGGCGAAAATCAACCCCTTCATACTTTGTCCTCTCTCTCACATCCGATCCAGCCTAGGCGCGGGCGCACGGATCTGACAAGCCTCTCATACCCCTGTCGCCGGTGCGGCCGGCGTCACGCTGCGACGCCGCACAACCGCTTCGCGCCAAGTGATGAAGCCGATGGCGCCCAGGATCAGCCCGCCACCGACAACGACCCAGATGTCGATCGCCTCGTGAAACACCACCGCCCCCAGCAGCATCGCCCAGACCAGTTGCAGGAAAGTCACCGGCTGCGTCACCGTGATTGGGGCCGCGCGCAACGCCAGCGTCATCATCAGATGACCGGCGGTGGCGAAACTGGCCACGGCGAACAGGATTCCCAGCTCCTGAAGTGTTGGCGTCACCCAGACCGCGATGGCAAAGGGCGCCAGCCCGATCGTCACCCAGATCGACAACATGCCGACGACCACCGTTGGGCTGACCCGGTCGGCCAGCACCTTGGCCACCAGATAAGACCCGCCAAAGACCGTCGCAACGATCAGCATCGCCAAATGGCCCGGCTCGACCTCGCGGAACCCCGGCCGCAGGATGATCGCCGCGCCCAGCAGCGCCGCCGAGATCGCCGCAATCCGCCGCAAGGCCAATTTCTCCCCCAGAAACAGCGCTGCGCCAATAGTAACGAAAACCGGCGACAGATAGTTCAGCGCGGTCAGTTCGGCCAGGGGGATACGGGTCATGGCAAAGAACCACAGCATCACCCCCCCCGAGTGCAGCACGCCACGTAGCGCGAACATCCCCCAAAGCCCCGGTGTCAGCTTCGCGTTCAGCATCGGCCGCAGCATCGGCAGCACGAAAACCAGCGCCAGCGCATAGCGCAGAAAGGCAGCTTCGGCAGCAGGGATACGCGGCCCCAGAGACTTGACCAGCGCGGTGACGGCGACAAAACACATCCCCGTCAGGAGCATCCAGACGATGCCCGCAACAGGGCGGGCTGGAGCGATATCGAGTTTCCGATTTGCCATCTTATCCGGTTCAACACTTAAAAAGCGGGGCTCACAACCCGTCACAGGAGAATAAGTCTAAGCGCGATCGCCCACATTGTCAGCCCGATCACAGCATCCAACACCCGCCACGCCCCCGGACGCGCCAGAAGCGGCGCCAGCAGGCGCGCACCATAACCGAGGGCGAAGAAAAAGGTGAAACTGGCGGTGACTGCGCCCAGCCCGAACGCCAGTCGGTCGTCGTATTGCGCCGCGATGGACCCGATCAGCACCACGGTATCCAGATAGACATGCGGATTCAGCCAGGTCAGCGCCAGCACAATGGCAAGCGTCCGGGGCAGACTGGCACGGCTGGCCTGTGCCGCTGTGAGTTCACCACCGCCACGCCACGCAGAGCGCAGGTTGCCCAAGCCATACCAGATCAGGAACGCCGCCCCGCCAAAGCGCATCAGGGGCGCGAACCACGGCAAGGCCTGCGCCAGTTGGCCCATCCCGGCCACACCTGCGGCGATCAGGACCGCATCCGACACGGCACAGGTCAGAACAACGGCGAGCACGTGCTCGCGCCGTACCCCCTGACGCAGGACAAAGGCATTTTGCGCGCCGATGGCGAGGATCAGGGAAAACCCGAGGGCGAAACCGGGGAAAAAAGCGGTCAAACTGTACACTCCGTAGGTTGGGCGGTTCGGGTTCGGGGCGTGGGCCTTCTACAGGGCATCCCTTCAAACCACACCAAGTTGATTGGACCTACCAAGGTTCAACATGGTTCGGAAGGCTCGACTGAACTGCACAAGACGGCATTGCGCGTCAGGCGATTGCGGCGGCAGTTTCACGACCCGGTGAAGACCACGGCGTTGACCTGACACCTCAGCCGCGCCATGACCGGAGGCGCTGGAGCCGGTGGCACGGGTGCGCTAGGGACGTACTGCTGCCCGATTGAGACCCCGCCCGATTGAGCCCCCGAGGGAGAGAGAGACCATGTTTTCCAAAGAGACCTTGAGCTATAACGCGATTCCGCTGCCTGACCGCGCCGAGATGAGCGATGCGGAGATGACAGCCGCCGCGCAGGCGTTCCACGACACCATGCGCCGCCGCCACTCGGTGCGCGATTACTCCCCGCGCCCGGTGCCGCGCGAGGTGATCGAAAGCTGCATCCGCACGGCGGGCAGCGCCCCCTCGGGCGCCAATCACCAGCCTTGGCATTTCGCCGCCATTTCCGACCCGGCGATGAAGGCGCGCATCCGCGCAGAGGCCGAGGAAGAAGAGCGCCGATTCTATGACGGTGGTGCCAGCGACGAGTGGATCAAGGCGCTGGAGCCGATCGGCACCGATGCCTCCAAACCGCATCTGACCATCGCGCCTTGGCTGATCGTGGTCTTTGCCCAACGCTGGGGAGAGTTCGACGACGGCACCCGGTACAAGAATTACTATGTCCCCGAGAGCGTGAACATCGCCACCGGCTTTCTGCTGGCCGCGCTGCACCATGCCGGGCTGGTGACGCTGACGCATACCCCCAACCCGATGAAATTCCTCAACGAGGCGCTGGGGCGGCCAGCCTCGGAAAAACCGACGATGATCATCGCCGTGGGCCACCCGTCCGAGAGCGCCACGGTGCCGGAAGTGGCCAAGGTCAAGAAACCGCTGGACCAGATCGCAAGCTTTTTCGACTGACCCAGCGGTGCGGGCGGGGCGGACGAGACCGGTTGCGCCCCGCCGCAACAGGCTGCTTGGAACTCATTTTACCGGATTTTTGCTTCGCAGAAAATGGCGGCGAGGCGCAGAGATCAGACCTTGCAAACTTGCAGAATTGAAGGTGACAACGGCTACCACTAACACGGCCAATAACGCTTGTTGCGACGGATAATTGCCCCCAGTCCTTTTGTGGCACTTCGCTACCTATACTATTGCCTAACGCGTATTGCTTTGCAAATTTGATACTAATGCCGACAAAGAAAACTGATTTTGAGAGAACTGATGCCAGCGTTTTGTAGCTTCCTTGTCTTTAGATCCCGTGAAATCGATTTGATCCATTCAATTTGCGCTGACGCGAACTGGTCCACACAGGACATTCCGGACCCATCGGAGAGATATGTATTTACAGAAAGAGGTATGTGTGAACTTGCCCAAGCCAGTGCATTGCAGGATATTGGCATTCCCTGCGAAGGACAACAACATGGAAGGTTGCTTGTTCTGGAGGCAGAACAAGTCGAGGCCGACAACATTATCCAACTGATCTGCGCAGCAAACCTTATTATTGAAGGGTTCCCAGATACATACGACACACCAACTCATGGGTTCCCGCTTTCCAACGATGACGCTGAACGTCATGAAATTTTTGAGTCTGTTTTTCGCACCGATGGATACTTCCAGAAATTTACCTATCGCGAAACACTCCCGGTTGCTGTCGCATTCGCTGCCGAAGCCTGGCAGGATAAGAAGCTTGTGTATGCCATTCACAAATTGGCGCACAGCTACAAAACCGAGAGCGTGACGCCATGGTCAATGCGCCCGCATCATGGACACGTTTTTGAAAAGCATACAGACGATTTCGCTTCGCACGTAGGAACGTCCGTCGCAATTAACCTTGCATACTCAGCCATCGAAGAACTCGATCTTGGCGTGAAAGCGAGCGCAGAGAACAAGCGATCGATTGGAGGGAAAACCTTTGTTTGGAACCCAAAAGTGTTGGAGCCGTTCAAGGCGCGCTTGCAAGGGGCAGGGATAGATCCGGCAAGAACAATAGATTGGGTGACCCGTGGTGACCAAACAGAAGTCGAAATTTATAAAATGCTCGATAGCCTTTCTGATCACTCGGATGGATTCGGAATTCGAGACCGCCAGGTTCCACTGCCAGATGCCATTAATTTTTGTGAGTATTTACGCAACACAATGACTGCGCATGCCTTTTCCGGCAGCACCCCACGTCTTGGCCCCTATGAAGTTTATAATACCCAGCAAGTCGCGAGATTCTTGATTCTGTCCAAGTGCAACCTTTGGAACACTTGGACCAAGGACCTTCGAAAGCGCTATAGTTGAGTTTTCAGGGAAGAAATTGAGCCCTGCCGGACGTGTCGGTGGCCGTGCCCACTTCGGGCTGACAGCAATCATCAGCGCCTTTCAAGCAGATGGCAGCTAAGTCTGCACAGCCCCCCTCCCCGCCTCAAGCGACATCAACGGAATGCAAAAAGGCCGCCCCGAAAGGCGACCTTTTCCATGCATCTTCAATACGCCGGGGTCGGGCAGATCAAAGCTGTTCCATCACCTCGTCGCTGGCCTCGAAATTGGTGGTGACGCGCTGCACGTCGTCGTCATCCTCCAGCGCGTCGATCAGCTTCATCAGCTTTTGCATGCTTTCGAGGTCCATTTCGGTGGTGGTGGTGGGTTTCCACACCAGCTTGGTGCTTTCGCTTTCGCCCAGCTCGGCCTCAAGATTGGTGCCAACCTCATTCAGGTCGGTGTCGGCGCACCAGATCACATGGCCATCCTCGGTGCTTTCCACGTCCTCGGCCCCAGCCTCGATCGCCGCCATCATCACGGTGTCGGCATCGCCGATATCGGCGGGATAGGTCACCTCGCCCTTGCGCTCGAACATGAAGCCGACGCTGCCGGTCTCGCCCAGGTTGCCGCCGTTCTTGGTAAAGGTCGAGCGCACCGAGGAGGCGGTGCGGTTGCGGTTGTCGGTCATCGCCTCGACGATCACCGCGACACCGTTGGGGCCATAGCCCTCGTAGCGGATTTCTTCGTAGTCGTCGCCTTCACCGACCTGCGATTTCTTGATCGCACGATCGATCACATCCTTGGGGACCGAGACCGATTTCGCCTCTTTCACCGCAAGGCGCAGACGCGGGTTCTTGTCCGGGTCGGGGTCGCCCATCTTGGCGGCGACGGTGATCTCTTTGCTGAGTTTGGAAAACAACTTGGCCCGGACAGCGTCCTGTCGCCCTTTGCGGTGCTGGATGTTTGCCCATTTGGAGTGGCCGGCCATAGTGCTTCCTCGATCTGATTACTCGGTTGGCGCCCATATAGCCGCTTGCCCCGCCCCTGTTCAAGCAGCGCTTGCCCCCGCGCCGCAAGCGGATAAGTTGACGCCATGACATATGACCAGATCCTGCTCTTCGCCCTGTTCTTTGCCGTCTTCGTGCTGCTGCTCTGGGGGCGGTTCCGCTATGACCTTGTGGCGTTCAGCGCGCTGCTGGTCGGGGTGCTGTTGGGATTGGTCCCGACCGAGGCGGCGTTTTCCGGCTTTGGCCATCACGCCACCATCATCGTGGCGCTGGTGCTGGTGGTCTCGGCCGGGTTGATGCGCTCGGGCGCGGTGCAGCTTATCACCCGGACGATGATCGACAGCACCCGCTCGGTCAGCCATCACATCGCCTTTATGGGCGGTGTCGGGGCCGTGCTGTCGGGGTTCATGAACAACGTCGCCGCGCTGGCGCTGTTGATGCCGGTCGATATCCAGACCGCGCGCAAGGCCAAGCGATCCCCGGGCAGCACGCTGATGCCGCTGTCCTTCGCCACCATTCTGGGCGGGATGGTCACGCTGATCGGCACGCCGCCCAACATCATCATCGCCGCGATCCGACAGGAACGGCTGGGCGAATCCTATTCGATGTTCGATTTCGCGCCGGTCGGGGGAATCACCGCCGTGGTCGGCTTGATCTTTGTCACCGTGGTGGGCTGGCGGCTGATCCCGAAAAGCGCGCGTGAAAGCGACCCGGCAGATCAATTGCGCCAGACCTCGGCCTATATTGCCGAGCTGGCGGTGCCCGAGGGCAACAGTTGGGTCGGCAAGCTGGCGGGCGGTCTGCACGAGGCGGCGGGTGAGAACGACGTCACCATTCTTGGCCTGATCCGGAACGGGCGGCGGCGCTATGGCAGTTCGCGCAACACCGTACTTCAGGCCGATGACATCCTGATCCTTGAAGCCCAACCCGACGAGCTGGACGCGTTCCGCTCGACCCTCGGGTTTTCCTATACCGACGCCGATCGCCGCGAGGTGATCGAGGGCGAGGCGCAGGGGCTGAGCCTGACCGAGGTGGTGGTGCAGCGCGAAGCGCGGATCGCCGGACGCTCGGCGCAGGCGGTGGGGCTGCACTGGCGGCAACGCTCGGTGATCGTGGGGATTTCACGTCAGGGCCGCCGCATCACCGAACATCTGCGCCAAGCGGTGATCGAGCCGGGCGATATCCTGCTGTTGCTGACGCCAGCGGATGAAGGGCAGCAGGTGGCCAACTGGCTTGGCTGTCTGCCGCTGGCCGAGCGTGGGCTGGCGATCACGCAGGAAAACAAGACCTGGTTTGCCATCGGCCTGTTTGCCGCCGCCGTGCTGCTGGCCAGTCTGGGCTGGATCTCGCTTCCGGTCGGGCTGGGGCTGGTGGTTGTGGCCTATGTGTTGAGCGGCATCATACCGCTGTCAGAGCTCTACGACCAAATCGAGTGGCCGGTGGTGGTGCTGCTGGGCTCGATGATCCCGCTGGGTCAGGCGCTGGAACAAAGCGGCGGCACCGAGCTTCTGGCCGGGTCTCTGGTCAACCTGACCGGGGGGCTGCCCGCTTGGGCGATTCTGACCGTGCTGATGGTGGTGACGATGTCGCTGTCGGACGTGCTGAACAACACCGCCACGACCATCGTCGCCGCGCCGGTGGGAATCGAGATGGCGCGCGCGCTGGATGTCTCGCCCGACCCGTTCCTGATGGCGGTGGCGGTGGCGGCCTCCTGCGCGTTCCTCACCCCCATCGGGCACAAGAACAACACGCTGATCCTTGGCCCCGGCGGCTATCGCTTTGGCGATTACTGGCGCATGGGGCTGCCATTGGAGGTTCTGGTGATCGCCGTTTCGATCCCCTCGATCCTGATTTTCTGGCCGTTCTAAGCGGGTGGCAGCGCGATTACCTGCGGTGACCTGACCGCCGGGGCGCGCTACCAGCTGCCGCTGGCGCCACCGCCCGAGGACGAGCCGCCGCCAAAGGAGGACCGGCCAGAGCCGGACGAGGATTTCGTGATCTTGGGAATCGTCCGCAGTTCAGTGTCGTGATAGTCGCAGTTCTTGCAATCATAGGTCAGCCGCTTCTGACCGGTGCTTTTGGTGGTCGCCGCCCGCAGGATCTTTGTCGTGGTCGACAGTGTGTGATAGCCGCATCGCGGGCAGGCTCCATAGCGGGAAAACCAGTTGCGATAGCGCAGGATGTCCATATGGGCGCAGCTTGGGCAGGCCCAGACGTCGTAATCCACCGCCTTTAGAAACTCTTCCAGCCGCTGGCCGCCATCCAGATGTGCGTCATCGGCCGTCTCGCCCATGCGCTGCATCAGGGTGCCACAGTCCCCACAGGGGCGCGGTCGGCGGCGCAGGTATCGGCGCAGCCAGAAGCCGACCCCGGCCAAAGGCACCGCGAAAATCCCCCAGATCCAGTCCCCGAAAGCGGCGAGCCGGCGGACTATCCAGCCCCAACCCTGTTGGAACGTGCCGGTGCCATAGGTGCCGGGGTAATGGCCCGTCAGCTCACGGATGGTTTCGTCCACCCCGGTCTCGATCCCCGCCTGATAGGCGTAGTCGCGAAAATCAGGGAGGAACCCGTGATCAATCACCCGCTGCATCCGCGCGTCCCAACTGGAGTCATAGCCGGACCCGATTTCAATCCGCATCTGCCGGTCATAGAGCGCGACAAGCACAAGCACGCCGTCATTGCGCGCACGATTACCGATACCCCAAGCATTAAACAGCGCGGTCGCAAAGGGTTCAATCGCGCCGTAATGGCCGTATTCACTGAGACTGGAAATGGTCAGCACCGTCATTTCGATACCGGTGCGGTCATACAGCTCGATCAGGTCGGTACGGATCCGCGCCTCGGCCTCGGCGTCCAGCAGATCGGCGTAGTCACTGACATAAACGTCGAGATAGCCCGGCAGGCTGCCCCCCGCAGGGTTTGGGAACGTCTCGACCTGCGCGGCGGCAAAGCCCGCCGGCCCCTCGGCAGGCGCACCGGGCAGATCCCCCCTGCCCGCCACCAGAAGCCCGACGCCATAGCCCAGCGCCAAACCAATCGCCACCACCAGCGCGGCGATGACACCGGCGATCTTCAGGTCATGTCGTGTCATGTGCCCGTCCTCTGCCCGCCCCTAGCGATCCGCTGCTGGGCAGCGTAGCAGGCGGCTGGCTTTGATCCATAGGGGAAAACCCGGTTTCTGGCTCAGAGCGGCCAGATCAGCGGGATCAGGATCGAGGCCAGAATGCCCACGCTCAGATTCAGCGGAATGCCGACGCGCATGAAGTCGGTGAACTTGTAGCCGCCGGGCCCGTAGACAAGCATGTTGGTCTGATAGCCAATCGGGGTGGCAAAACTGGCCGAAGCCGCGATCATCACCGCCACCACCAGCGGGCGCGGGTCGATCCCCATGGCCTGCGCCAACCCGATGGCGATGGGAGTGACGACCACCGCCACCGCGTTGTTCGACACCAGTTCGGTCAGCACCGAGGTCAGCAGGTAGATTGCCCAGACCACCATGAACGGCGGCAGCTTGGTCAGCCCCGGGGCGATGGCCTCGACGATCATACCCACCGCGCCCGAGCTTTCCAGCGCCGCGCCGATGGCGAGCATGGCAAAGATCATCGCCAGCAGACGCCCATCGACAAAGGAAAACGCCTCGTCCGCGTCGATGCAGCGGGTCAACAGCACGACAGCCACCGCCAGCACCGACAGAAACAGGATCGGGGCCACCCCAAAGGCGGCCAGCGCCACGATACCGATCAGCGCGACGATGGCGATCGGGGCATGGCCGCGCCGGAACGCCCGTGCCGAGGGGTGCGAGACGTCGACCATCTCCATCTCGGCAGCGAGCCGCTGGATATCCGCCGGCGACCCTTCAAGCAGCAGGGTGTCGCCCACCCGCACCACAAGATCGTCAAGTTGGCGGCCGATGTTCTGGTTGCGCCGATGCACGGCCAGCACATAGACCCCATAGCGCCGCCGCAGACGCATCGCGCCAAGGCTGCGCCCAACCATCTTGCAGCCGGGAGAGATCAGCACCTCGACCGTGGAGGTCTCGACCGCCGAGATCTGATCGACGCGCCGAAGTTCCTTGTTGTTCTGCAAGCTCAGCAATTCAGTCATTCGGGTGCGCAGAACCACCCGGTCCCCGACCTGAAGCTGCACCCCTTCCAGATCGCGCCGCAGCGACTGGTCACCGCGCACCACGTCGATCAGGCGCACCCCCTCACGCTTGAACAGCTGGACGCCCAGAACCTCGCGCCCGATCAGGTTGCTTTCCGGCGGGATCACGGCCTCGGTAAAGAATTTCATCCTCGACTTGTCGTTGAGCAGCAAGGCCATGCTGTCGCGGTCGGGCAGCAGACGCGGCGCGACAAAGCGAATATAGATCATCCCGTAGGCGACCAGCGCCAGCCCCAGCGGCGTCACCTCAAAGATCGTAAAGGCCGCCAACCCGTGGCTGCGCGCCACGCCATCCACCAACAGGTTGGTCGAGGTGCCGATCAGCGTCAGCGTGCCGCCCAGAATCGCGGCATAGCTGAGCGGGATCAAAAGCTTGCTGGCCGAAACGTTGAGCGTGCGGGCGATCTGGATGAAAACCGGGATCATCACCACCACCACCGGCGTGTTCGACACCACCGCCGAAGCGATCAGCACGAACCCCATCAACAGCGCGATGGCAAAGCGCGGACGCGTCGCCGCCTGTCGCTGAGCCACGCTGGTAAAGGCGTCAAGCGCGCCGGTGCGCACCAGCGCGCCCATGATGATGAACATCGCCGCGATGGTCCAGGGGGCGGGGTTGGACAGCACCGGCAGCGCCGCGTCATAGGGCAGAACGCCCGTGACCAGCATCACCGCAACACCGCCTATGGCGACCACCTCGGTCGGGAACGCCTCGCGCAGGAACATGATGAACATGCCCGCGACAATGATCAGGGCAAGAACGGCTTCGGCGGTCTCGGACAGGGCAAAGATCTGCATGCTATTGATATTTTCGCTTCAACGAATGCGACCGGGTCAGGCCGGCGCCCACTTTCGCTGATCGCACAGGTCGGAGCAAGCGTTTCATGCGATCACAGGCCGACCGCGCTGGGGGCGCGGCCGGTTTTTGCCTGTGATCAGGGCGCTGCCTGCTCCAACCGCCCGCCGACGCGCACCATGCGCACCTGCTTCGCGCTGCCGGTGCGATCGTCGGTCTCGACAAAGACACCCGACAGGGTGGCCGGACCGGATGCCGGCGTGAACCGGTCCTTGTTCATGCCGGTGATGAAACGGCGCATCGGCTCGGTCTTTTCCATGCCAATGACCGAGTTGTAATCGCCGCACATGCCCGCATCGGTCAAATAGGCGGTGCCACCGCTCAGGATCTGGGCGTCGGCGGTGGGAACATGGGTATGGGTGCCCACCACCAGGCTGGCGCGACCGTCGCAGAACTGGCCCACCGCCATCTTTTCCGAAGTCGCCTCGCAATGGATGTCAACGATCACCGCCTGCGCGATGCCGCCGCGCGGATGCGTCTTGAGCACGGTGTCGATCGCCGAGAACGGGTCGTCGAACGGGCGTTTCATGAACACCTGCCCCAGCACCTGCGCCACCAGCACCTTGCGCCCGCCGGGGGCGTCGAACAGACGAAACCCCTTACCCGGTGCCGATTTGGCAAAATTGATCGGGCGGATGATGCGCGGCTCGCGTTCGATCGCCTGCATCATGTCCTTCTGGTCAAAGGCATGATCGCCCAGCGTGAGGCAATCGGCCCCCGCCTGCAGCAGCAGCCGGGCGTGATCGCCGCTCAGCCCCATGCCATTGGTGGCGTTCTCGCCATTCACGACGACAAAATCCAGCCGCCAGTCCTCACGCAAGCGCGGGAGGGTCTCGGATATCGCTGTGCGGCCCGCGCGGCCCATCACATCGCCAAGGTACAAAATTCTCATGGCCGCTTGGTAGGGTCTGGCGCGGACGAGGGCAAGAGGCGCTGCGCTTTGCGGGCCGGGGCGTGCGTTTGGCACACTTCTGGCAGCCGCCCCTACCCCCGGGAAACCATCACCACCCGGCTTTCGGTCACGATCATGTCGAGCGGCTGATCGGTCGGCTCCAGCGGCAAGGCCTCGGCCTCTTGCGCATCAAAGGCAAACCCGATCGCCAGCGTCGCGCGGCGCGCGCGCAACTGCTCCAGCGTACGGTCATAGAACCCGCCGCCATAGCCCAGCCGGTTGCCTGCCGCGTCAAAGGCCACCAGCGGCACGATCAGGATCTCGGGCTCGAAATACGCGGGGGTCGCCGGGATCCTCGCCCCAAACGGGCCGTCGATCAGGGCGCAATCGGGGGTCCATTGGCTGAACCGCAGCGCCACCCCCTCCCCCTCGATCACCGGCACGCCGACCATCCCGTGAGCGGCAGCCTCGACCATGGCGGGCAGCGGGTCGATCTCGGTACGGATCGGCATGTAGCCAGCCAAGGGCACCCCGCGATAGCCGGCAAGCACCGCGCTGAGTTGCGCCGCGGCCCCGGGTCCGACCATAGCATGTGCTGCCTTGCGTCGGGCAAAGGCGGCCTTGCGCGCCCCGGCCTTGCGAGCCGCCAGATCGCTCACATCAACACCAGTCCGGCGAGGCCGAGAAAGACGAAGAAACCCACCACATCGGTCACCGTGGTCACGAAGGTGCCCGAGGCCAGCGCCGGGTCGACGCCGAATTTCTCCAACACGATGGGAACCGCCGTGCCGGCAAGCCCGGCCACCACAAGATTGATCACCATCGCCGCCGCGATCACATAGCCCAGATCCAGCGTCCCGAACCAGACCAGGCTGACAACCCCCATCACCACTGCAAAGATCACCCCGTTGACCAGCCCGACCAGCAATTCGCGCCGGATCACCCGCCAGGCGTTGGCGCGGGTCAGGTCGCGGGTGGCCAGCGAGCGCACCGCAACGGTCAGCGACTGGGTGCCCGCATTGCCCCCCATCGAGGCGACGATGGGCATCAGGATCGCCAGCGCCACCAGCGCCGCGATGGTCTCGGCAAACTGGGCGATCACCAGCGAAGCCAGGATCGCCGTCACCAGGTTGACCGCCAGCCAGGGCAGCCGCTGGCGCGCGGTGTCGACCACGCTATCGGACAGCGAGCTTTCCTCGCCCACACCGGCCAGACGCAGAATGTCTTCTTCGTTTTCCTCGTCCAACACCGCCATGGCGTCGTCAATGGTGATCACCCCCACCAGACGCCCCTCGGCATCGACCACAGGGGCCGAAATCAGGTGATACTGGTTGAAGGCATAGGCGACATCGGCCTCGTCCTGTTCCGCCGGGATGACCTGAAACACCTCTTCGCAGATGTCCTTGAGCGGCACGTTGCGCGGCGAACCCATCAGCTTGCCCAAGGTGACATTGGCCACCGGGTGCAGGCGCGGGTCGACCAGCACGATATGATAGAACTGTTCCGGCAGCTCGTCCGAGTTGCGCAGATAGTCGATCGCCTGACCGACGTTCCAGTGATCGGGGGCGAACACCACCTCGCGCTGCATCAGACGACCGGCCGAGTTGTCCGGATAGCTTAGCGCCTGTTGTACCGCGACCCGGTCGGCGGCCTCCAGCGCGCCAAGGATCGCGGCCTGTTGCGGTGCCTCCAGATCCTCGACCAGATCGACCACATCGTCGCTGTCGAGTTCGCGCACCGCCTCTGCCAGCACCTGCGGGTGCAGCATGGAAATCACATCCTCGCGGATGCTCTCATCAAGCTCTGAAAGGATATCGCCGTCGAATTCGCGACCGTAAAGCCGGATCAGTCGGCCCCGGTCAAAGGCGTTGACCTGCTCCAGAAGGTCGGCGATGTCAGCCGCATGCAGCGGCTCCATCAGCTCGATCAGCTTGTCGCGATCGCCCACATCGACCGCGAACAGGATCGCCGCCACCGCCTTGCGATCCAGCCGGTAGGCCCCATCCTGCCCGCCCTCATCGCGAGGCGGTTCGTTCTCTACCTGATCATCGCCTGTGCTCATGGTCCGCCCATATCCCGAATTGGGTGCAAATTAGAAGAAGCTTCTAGCTGGAAACAATGACAATAGCGCAATTTACCTGTGTTGGCCCGCGCTCTAGTCTGCGGGCGACATCCTGGGGACGAAAGCGGATTTTCAATGACCGAAACGACGATTCTGACCGGGCGGGTGCTGTCCTTTGACGGCACGCCTTTTGACGACACACCGACCGAGGCAGCGCGGTTTGACAGCGCGGTGGTGCTGGCGGGCGGGCAGATCGTCGCGCGCGGCACGGTGGCCGATCTGTGCGCCGCCTATCCGCAGGCAAAGCGACACGATCACGGCGACAAGGTGATCTGCGCCGGTTTTGTCGATCCGCATGTGCACTATCCCCAGACCGCCATGATCGCGAGCTGGGGCAAGCGGCTGATCGACTGGCTCAACAGCTATACCTTCCCGGAAGAGATGCGCTTTGCCGATCCCGCCTATGCCGCCCGCATCGCCGCGCGCTATCTCGACCTGACCACGGCCGAGGGGACGACGACCATGTGTTCGTTCTGCACCATCCATCCCGAAAGCGTGGAGGCGTTTTTCACCGAGGCGCAAAAGCGCGGCCAGCGGGTGGTGGCGGGCAAGACCTGCATGGACCGCAACGCGCCAGACGGGCTGCGCGACACGGCGCAATCGGGCTATGACGACAGCAAGGCGCTGCTGCAACGCTGGCACGGGGTCGACCGCCTGTCCTATGCCATCACGCCGCGATTCTCACCAACCTCAAGCCCGGAGCAGCTGGAGGCGATGGGCGCGCTCTGGGCCGAACATCCCGACTGCCTGATGCAGACCCATCTGAGCGAACAGACCGACGAGATCGCCTGGGTCAAAGAGCTGTTTCCGCAGGCGCGCGATTATCTCGACACCTATGAACAGTTCGGCCTGCTGGGGGCGAACGGGCTGTACGGCCACGCCATCCATCTGGAGCCGCGCGAACGGGACCGTTTGCGCGAGGTCGGCGCGGCGCTGGTGCATTGCCCGACCTCGAACACCTTTATCGGATCGGGTCTGTTCGACATGACCGGGCTGATGGCCGAGGGGCATCGCATCGGACTGGCCACGGATACCGGCGGCGGGTCGAGTTTCTCGATGCTGCGGACCATGGCTGCGGCCTATGAGATCGGCCAGTTGCGCGGCACACCGCTGCATGCGGCACAGTTGCTGTGGCTGGCAACTGCAGGTTCGGCCCAAGCGCTGGGGATGGCGGATCGGATCGGCAATATCGCACCGGGGATGGAGGCCGATCTGGTGGTGCTCGATCTCTCCTCGACCCCCGCCATTGCCCAGCGCGCGGCAGAAGCCGGCGATATCTGGGAGGCGGTCTTCCCAACCCTCATGATGGGGGATGATCGCGCCGTGGCCGAAGTCTGGATCGGCGGGAGACGCGCGAAGGGGGATTGAACGGGCCCTGATGGGCCCGTGCCTCCGGCGGGAGTATTTGGAGTAAAAACTCCGAAACATCCTTTTGAAATCAAGTGGTTGGGATTTTTCAACTCCGGTGTGTAGCACATATGTGTCACACATTTGGCTCGATGACTACGGCTTGTTCGCCTCATCAGGGGGCCGAAATGGGCACACATCTTCATCTTTTCCGCCGGGGCAATGTCTTCTACTGGCGGCGCCGGCTGCCAGGGTTTTCCCCAGAAAACAGCACACTCCAACTGTCTTTGCGTACCGAACAGCGTCCGGAAGCGTCTATACTTGCGAGGAAACTTACCGCTGAGAGCGATCGCATGTTTGATGCTATGTCGAGAGATTTACTGTCCGTCGAGGACGCCCGGGCGTGGCTGCGCCACGTTATCAATGACGAATTGGCCCGCATGCGGCGGGTTGCTCTGGTGACGCGGATGGACCCGGTCGGCCCATCCGAGGGCGATCGCCGCGCAGATTGGGCCACGGCGCAAGCATGGAAGCTGATGGCTGAATTCGGACCCCGCGCAGAGATCAGCCAAACGGTTCGCGAACGCCTTCGCGATGAGGGGGCCTCGGAGCGCGATCTGGCTGTCCTCGAGGGGTCTCTGGATATCTATTGCCAAGACATCCTGTCCGAGCCGCGGATGAACCGGATGGCTTCAAACTTCAAGCAGCTGACGCAGCGGGAGAAAAGGCCGAGCACGACCGAGCTTTTGCAGCTGCGCCGCTTGCTGATCGAAGGGAAAGCCGCGGCACAGGCGCAACGCGGGACCGCGGCGCTTGAGCCGGAAGGGGAGATCGCGCGGGATCTTGCGGAGCACCTGTGCCGAGAAATGGCCGCCGTCGAGCGCACCGCTTGGTTTGGGCCAACTGGCGCGCCCTCGAACCCCGTGGCGTCGATGGCCCCGCCGGACTCGCTGTCGAGCGGAAACGATGGGTTTCATGTGCCGTCCCGGCCCACTGAGGTGCCGGAGGACTCGGAGACCTACGACCCATCGCTGTTGGCGACCGTAGCGCGGCTGAACCTGGCCAAAATGGAGCAACAGAAGGAGGAGACCGGCAAAGAGCGTGTCCCTGAGACCATGGCAAAGCTGCGGCGCGTCACCGCCAAGCTCTTTCTGCTGATTACCGGCGTCGAAGATTTGCGCCAGATCCGCCCGGCGCATCTCTCGCGCTTTCGCGACATGTTGCACAAAATCCCGAAGAGTTGGGGCAAGGGCCCGAATGATGCGACGATGACATGGGAGCAAGTGATCGCGCGCGCCAAGACCTTGCCCCCCGCAAAGGTCGGATTGGCGATCAGCACCATCAACCGGCACCTTGATGTCTTGGCCCAGATTCTTGAGCGCGCCGAAGAAGACGGCATTGAGGTTGACCCGAAGTTGAAGCCGAAAAAACTGCGGCTTCGCGAGAAGAAGCGCAGCCGTGACAAGCGCATTGGATTTTCGGAAACGGATCTCAACAGGCTGTTTCGGCACACGATCTGGACGGGATGCAAAAGCGCGCGCTTCCGCAACACGCCCGGAACGCGGGTGATCAAGGACGGGCTCTATTGGCTGCCGCTTATTGCGGCCTACACGGGCGCGCGACGTGAAGAGATTGCAGGGCTTCAGCCAAGCGATATCCGCGAAGAGAGCGGGATCCCCTATTTTGATATTGCGGAGAATGAGAACCGTGGCGTCAAGACCCTCGCGGGGGAGCGGCGGATCCCAATCCATGACCGGCTCATCGCCCTCGGGTTTCTGGATCACGTCGAGGCGATGCAGCGGCGCAAAGCGCAGGATCTGTTTCCGGAATTGCGCCCAAAGGGGCACTTCAAGGGTAAGCTGTGAACAGGCATGCAAAATTGACCCCGTAGCGGGGTGATCGGCGTCCAAAAATGACCCCCTTACACTGATGTGGATAATGCCCCCGAGGCTATCGGGGAGCACAGTGTGGGATGTTGG
>NZ_SMFP01000010.1 GCF_004348975.1 Antarcticimicrobium sediminis
GGGCGCTTGAGCAATTTGAAGGCTCCGCGCCCGGCGCGCTTGCCCAGGGCGACGAACCCCGCTACCAAAATCCAACCTGCAGACTCTCGTTATGAACGAGGGACCAGCGGGGGGCAGGTCACGTTGAAACTGCACCTTTCTGCTACCAGGTGAAACTCGTTCGAGCTTGAAAATGTAACAACTCAATCTCTTCATAGGAAAAACTGGCCTGATCGGTACCGTCTACGACTTTTGTCTGCGGCACCCGGCCTACAGAGCCAATTCTGGGATTAATCCTGAGACAGCGCCGTCCTGACCGGTCAAGGGCGGCGTGCCGACGGTCCCTTGCCTTCGCTCTGCTGCCGCTCATTACCGTCGCAGAGAACGACCGCTTCCCGCCTAGGCGACCGGCCGGTCGCGACCGGCCCATACCGGCCATTCACCGGTCGTGCCGACGCCGCAGCGCAGCTTCACGAGACCGGCCATTCGTGCATCTTGCAGCATCCGAGCAGGGGCGAAGGTCAGGAAGGCGGACAAAGTTACCTCCTAATTACCAATCAGATGTCGATACTCTCAGGTCTAATGGTGTCGCCAACGCTAATTTTTCCTCCTTGAATAATTGAGCAGTTCAAACCCGAGCGATGCAAAAGAATATCGTTAACTGACTTCCGTGTAACCAAATCTAAATATCGACATGGCGTGTTCAGACGACCACCTTCCAACAAGACGTGGCCAACCCAAAACCTCTTACCCACAAGGTGGTTAAGCGGTACATTCTCTGTGGTAAGGTTCCTGCGGTGCTCTTCTGGAGCAAGGTCTATGCCGTGATCGCGTTTTAACGCTGTAAGCGTTTCTATTTCGATCAAAGTCACCTCTCGAATGTCAGGGAAAGGAGAGTATTTTCCTGTACCAAGAGCATAGCGATCCCCTTCGATACCTAAGCCCTGAAGTAGTTGCGCAGATTGTTGGGCGATCATGGGCTCCCGCATGGCGCGTGTTGTATGAATATATAAAAGTCTGCCTTGCCACATTTGAAAGCCTCAACATTATTTATTTTCGATCCCGGAACGGTCAGGATGTCCTGTCTTTCTGTCTCCGGAGTTCCGGCCCCCATGTGTGAGAACTCCTATGCACAGCGCGACGTGCTCGATATGGTCGCGTGAAATAAAGCTATAGGTCTCCGACAGACCCGGGGCGATTCAAGATGCTGTGCGGATTGCACCGACCAGTGGGCTGACGCGTATCGCCGGATTCCGCATCAGTCAAATCGCTTGGAAAGCGCTTTGTCGTGCGCCTATGCTGCGCACGGGCGAGTTTGGTCCAGGGCATCGTGATCTCCGATTTTTTGCAACCAAACAGAATCACAACCTGCTGAATTCATTCAACCCTTTTCTTATCAGACACTCAGGCTCCGAATAGCGCCAACGTCAGCGCGGGGAAAACCGCGATCAACCCGACCACAACAATGGTAAGCGCGACAAAGGGTGTGATGTCGCGCACAATCTTCGTCATCGGAAGGCCCGAAATCGCCGCCGAAATATAGAGCCCCAACCCCACCGGTGGGGTCAACAGCCCGATGGCGAAGGTCATGCAGACGACGACGCCGAAATGGATCGGGCTCACGCCGTAGACCCCGGTCGCCACCGGCAGCAGGATCGGCACCAGGATGATCATCGCCGCGATCCCGTCGATAAAGGCGCCAACCAGAAGGCAGAAGGCGAAGACCAGCAGCATGAACAGGGTAGGGTCCGTGGTCATCATCTGCAGAGCGCCGGCGATGGCCTGCGGGACGTGGTAATAAGTCAGAACCCAACCGAAGACTTTCGCCGCCGCGATCAGGATCAGCACCAGGGCTGAGCCCTGCGCCGTGCGGCTCAGCATCTCCGGGAAGTCCCGCCATTTCAGGTCCCCGAAGACGAGGCCTCCGACGACGACGGCAATCGCCACGGCCAGCACGGCGGATTCGGTGGGCGTAACGATGCCAAAGGTGATGCCCAGCACGATCACCGCCGGAATGCTCAGTGCAGCCGAGGCTTCGAGCAGCACGCGCAGGGCCGAAACCTCGGGCCGCGCCGCCGCCGCCGCCTGCAGGGCTTCGATGTCGATGTCTCGCCGGGGCTGGCGGATCGTGATCAGCAGCGCGAGCCCCACGAAAAGCAGGATGCCGGGCAGGATGCCCGCAAGGAACATGTCCGCGACTGAGACCTGCGCGATCACGCCATATAGGATGAAGGGCATGGAGGGGGGGATGATCGGCCCCAGGATCCCCGCCGCGGCCGTCAGCGCCGCCGAGAAACCCTTGGGATAGCCGTCGCGCTCCATCTCGCCGACCATGGTCTTGGTCATGATCGCGATCTGCGCCGTGGCCGAGCCGACGATAGAGGCCAGCATCAGGTTGGCTGTCAGGCAGACATAGGCCAGTCCGTTGGGAACGCGGCCCAGCAACAGGCGGGCGGCGTCGATCAGCTTGCGGGTGATGCTGCCTGCGTTCATGATTTCACCGAGCAGGATGAAAAGCGGGATCGCCAGCAAGTCGAAGACTTCAAGGCCCGAGAACATTACCCCCGGCAGCACCGACAGCACGCGGAAATTGCTTTCGAACAGCATGAAGGCGAAGGTCGCGCCGATCAGCACGAAGGCGACCGGCATGGCCATGGCGATCAGGATCGCGAAACTCAACCCGGTTTTCATCAGGACACTCCAGTGGTGGGCGCGGTGGGTTCTGCTTCGCCGCGAACCAACCTCAGGGTTCCCAGCAAGGCGTGGACCAGCGTGTGAAAGGTCACGAGGGCGAAGAAGATCGCCATGATCGCGTAGAAGGGCCGCTTGGGCAGGCCCAGCGTCAGGGCAAGGTCGAAGGCGGTGCCGGGCGCGTTCAGCCAGGCGATGGTCGCGTCGAGCAGCGCGATGCACATCGCCGCCATCAGCAGGTTCACGACAACCTTCAAACCCTGTCGCAGCCGGGCGGGCAGTTTGTCGGTCAGGATCGTCAGCGCCACCATATCGCCCCGCGCGATCGATGCGGCGGCGGCCAGGTAGGTCATCCAGATCAGCATGTAGATCGCGGTTTCCTCGGCATAGAACAGCGGCGCGGAAAGGACGTATCGAAGCGTGACATTCACCAGAAGAAGCAGCGCGAAGCTTGCCACCAGTATCTGGCATACCAGAAGCTCAAGCCAGGCCAGCGCGCGGTTCACGCGGTCCACCTGCCGTCCGATTTGCGCGATCATTACCAAGGCTCATCTCCCTTCACTGGCATCGGGTGGGCGGCGCGACTCAGCGCACCGCCCTGGTTCTTGGCTTAGCGCCCGGTCTGCTCGCGCAGCGCCTGCAGAAGCGGCAACTCGCCGAACTGGGCCTCGTAGGCTTCATTGGCTGGCGCGAAGATCTCGCGGGCATTGTCGAGCCGGGTGATGGCGATTTCGCCTTCGAGCCGCGCAAGGTTCGCGGCCTCGGCCTCGACCTGAAGCGCATTGCCCCAAGCGAAGGATTCCTCGAAGACCTTGCTCAAGGCGGCCTGCTGCTCGGATGTCAGCGCGTTCCACGTGTTGTCCGACATGACCACGACACCCGGAAAGGCGATGTGATTGGTCAGGATCAGGTGTTCGGCCGCTTGTTGCATCGAGAAGCCGACGAGCGCGTCAAGATCGATATCCACCCCATCAAGCAAGCCCGAGCTGAGCGCCTGATAGACGTCGCCCAAGGCAACGGGGGTCGGCACTGCGCCCGCCGCGCGCCACCAGGTCAGGGCGGCAGGGAAGGGCAGAATGCGGACCTTCTGGCTGGCAAGGTCGGACAAAGCGGTCACGTCGCGGTCGGACATCAGGATGTGGCGCATCCCCGCGAAGATATAGCCCATGCCGCGCATGCCTTGCGGCTCGAGGCTGTCGAGCATCGCCTGCGCGGCCTCGGTATCGGCGGCCGCGATTGCCTCTGACACATCGGCGAAGGCGAAGGGGTCCTGCCAGGCCGCGAAATCGGGCGCACGCAGGCTCATCGTGCCGGCGGTCATGATGCCCATTTCCAGAACCCCGGCGCTGATCTGCTGGAGCATCTCGGCCTCGTTGCCGAGCTGGCCTGCGGGGAAGACCGAAACGGTGATCTCGCCCTCTGTCGCCTCGGCCACGCCTTCGGCGAAATGGTTGGCGAATTGCGTCCAGACGTGGGACGGTGGCGTCACCATCGCGAACCGCATTTCCTGCGACTGGGCAAGGGCAGGGGCCGCGCCGAGGGCCAGCAGACCCGCCGCCGCGGCGGCCTTGATATGCCTCAAGATTGTCATGTCGTTTTTCCTTCTCTGTTGGGTGTCAGTCTTTCGGATTCGCGTAGACCGGGCGCTCCAGCTCGAACATGTCGGGGGCGTGGGCATACCAGCCCGCGCCATGCATCCGCGCGATCAGGTTCAGCGCGGGCGCATCGACATGACCCCGCTCGGGGTTCAGAAGATAGGCATCGGCGATGTGAATCGCCTTGACCTCGCCGATCAGCAGACGCTGCGCGGGGCCGGTTTCCACCACCTGTTGCAACACGCATTCGATCGACACAGGCGCGCGCGCGATCCGGGGGGCGGAGACATGCACGCCAGGCAGGGTTTCGAGTTTCGCAACGTCGATCTCGCTCACCTCGGGTGGTGCGTTGATGCAGGTCACGTTCATCGCCTCGGCCAGCTCCCGGCTCACCAGGTTCACCACGAAGTCCCGCGCCGAAAGGATGTTGCGCGCGGTGTCCTTCAGGCTGCCGTCGGGCCGGTCCATGATTCCAAGCGCGACGACCGGGGGCGCATCGCCCATCACGTTGAAAAAGCTGTAGGGTGCGGCATTGATGATGCCCTCGGGCGAGACGCTGGTGACCCAGCCGATGGGGCGCGGCGTCACAGTCGCGGTCAGCAGCTTGTATCCCAGCGCTCGGGTTTCGGGCGTCAGATCATAGCGCATCGTCGCGCTCCCCCCAGGACGTCGCCGTCACTGCTTTCTGCGCAGCGGTATTCACGCGCAAGGCGAAGACATCGGGGCGGGCATAATGACCGGTCACATCGAAATCGAATTTACCCCGGGCCACCTGGACTGGGTCGACCTGGGCGTAGAGAATGGTTTCGCCGTCGAAATCCGGGCCCGCCACCACCTCGCCCAAGGGCGACACGATGGCCGATCCGCCGCGCATCATCACCGTGTCAGGCGCGTCGTCGAGCGCGCTTTCATGCGCCTCGCCATAGGCCGCACGGGTGATATGCTGGCAGGCAGTCAGCACGTAGCAGCGCCCTTCGAGCGCGATGTGCCGCATTGTGGGCAGCCACGTGTCACGGTCATCCGCCGTAGGCGCGCAGTAAAGCGTGACGCCCTGGTCGTACATGTGCATCCGCAGCGCGGGCATGTAGTTTTCCCAGCAGATCACCGCGCCCACGACGCCCAGATCGGTCGTCACGGCCTCAAGCGTCGAGCCGTCGCCGAAGCCCCAGATCAGCCTTTCGCCCGCAGTCGGCATGAGCTTGCGATGCTTGCCGACAATCCCCTTCGCCCCATCAATGTAGAGCACCGTGCAGTACAGCGTCGCGCCGCCACGTTCGATGATGCCCACTACCGCGACCACCCCCGTCTCGGCGCAGGCCTCAAGCAGCGGGTCGAGCGCGTCGCCCGTCAGATCCACCGAGGCCGCGTAGTACCGCGCGAAGGCATCACGGCCCTCGGGCTTGCGCATGCCGATCGGCGCGCCAAAGCTGGCACCCTTGGGATAGCCACCGATCACCGCCTCGGGGAAGAGGATGAGCCGCGCGTCTTCGGCGGCGGCTTTGCGCACCGTCTCGGCCACCTTGCGAATGCTCGCCCCGGTATCCGTGGGGTCCGAGGCGATCTGCGCCACGGCCACCTTGAAGGGGGCTGGTCCCGTCACGCTCATGGTGTGATCTCCTTGATCGCTTCGGCCATCGCTCGCGTCAACGCCCCGTCGGGGTCGGCGAGCGTGCCGGTGATGTCGAAATGATTGAAAGTAGGCATCTCGATGCGCCGCACCCCATGCCCGCGCGCGGCGAGCACGGTTTCGAACCGCGCGGTCTGATCCCGGAAGGCGTCGGTCTCCTGACCCCCGACCGATAGCATGATCGGTGCGTCAGACGGAGCCGGCAGCCCGTGGATCGGCGACAGGTTCCGCGCGTTTTCGGGGTCGAGGTCGAGCCATCCGTTCACCTTGGTGCGCAAGAGCGGCGCGAGGTCGTAGAGCCCGCTCAGCGCCATCACCGCCCCCAGTCGACCGGCTTCAAGACCGGCGTCTTCGTGCCATCCTGTCGGCAGCGTCATCACCGCCAGATGTCCGCCCGCGGACGAGCCGCTGACATGGATCCGACGGGTATCGAGGCCATGGGACGCGCCGTTTCGGGCGAGCCAGACGACGGCTTGTCGCACCTGCCGCACGATCTCGGACAAAGGCGCGTCAGGAGACAGGGAATAATCCATCACCGCCACCGCGACCCCGTGCGCCACCAGCCCCGGCGCGGCAAAGCCGTTATCAGCCTTGTTCCCCGCCCGCCAGTAACCGCCATGGATCCACAGCATGACCGGTCGGTCCGGCGCCGCCCCGTACAGATCAAGAGTCATGCCCGAGGCGTCGTCGTAAACCAGATCGCGCTCGACGGGGATGTCGCGCCGCGCCGCTTCGCTCAACGCGACGAGTGCTGCATATTCCGCCTCGAACGACGCGACCGAGCCGCGCGCGTCATAGGCGCGATCCAGCGCCGGGTCGAATGTGGGTCCGCTTGCGGAGCTCATCTCACGACTCCGACGGCGTACTGTCGACGACCGGATGGCGCAGGGTGCCCACCCCCTCGACACAGGCCACGATCACGTCGCCCGGCCACATCCATTCCTGCGGATCGCGGCCCGCGCCCACGCCTGCAGGCGTGCCCGTGGCGATGATGTCGCCGGGTTCCAGCGTGATACCCCGGCTGATGTCCGCGATCAGCTCATCGACCTTGAACAGCATCTTCGCGGTGTTCGAACGCTGCTTTTCCACGCCGTTCACCGTCAGCCACAGGTCCAGCGCATGGGGATCGGGGATCTCGTCGGCGGTGACGATGCAAGGGCCAAAGGGCGCGTAGCTGTCCATGCCCTTGGAAAAGATCCACTGCCCGGCGCGGCGGTTGTCGCGGGCTGAAACGTCGATCATCACTGAATAGCCGAAGACATGCGACAGCGCCTCGGCCCGGCTCACCCGTTTCGCGCGAGTGCCGATGATGGCAGTTAGCTCGACCTCCCAGTCCAGCTGCTTGGTCATGCTGCTGTCGTGCAGGATCGGCTCGTTCGGCCCGATGACGCTGGTCGGGGGCTTGGAGAACACAACCGGCTCTCGCGGCAGGTCGGGGTTGGTGTCGAGCGTCTTTGCACTCTCGGCCACGTGCTCGGTATAGTTCAGCCCGATACCGAAGATGTTCTTGCGCGGCCGCGGGATCGGTGCCAGCAGCGTGACATTGGCCAGTGCCGTCGCGGTGCCGGCGGGTAGCGCCTCGCCCACGCTTGTCATCAGCGCGCGGAGCGCGTTCAAGCCCGCCTGACCGGCGTCGATCAGGCCCAGCATCGTGTCGGGCAGGCTTTGCCCCTGCGAGGCCGCCAACGCCGCCACGTCGATAACCTGATCCCCTTGGCACAGCCCCAGCCGCGCTGCGGCTTCGACGCCGTTACGATATGTTACGAGTTTCATTTGTCTTTCCTTGAAGTAAGTGCGTCAGAGGACGGCTGATGGCCGCCATTCTCGCCAAAAGCCTGTTCGCGATAGATGCCCAGTGAGCGCATCACCGGCAGATCATTGAGGCAGAACAGGCAGGCGTCTTCCCTGTCCGAGGCGTTGGCGTGTTCGTGCCAGGCCCAGGAGGGAACGCAGAAGATGTCGTGTTCTTTCCAGTCGAACCGCTGCCCGTTAATGATCGAATGACCTGATCCCTTGGTCACGTGGTACAAGTAGCTACCAGTGTGACGGTGCGCCTTGGTGTGTTCACCGGGGCGAAGCATTTGCATGGACGCGCCCAATGTCTTGGTTACGCTGCCACCGTCTACGGGGTTCACGTACTCCATCATCACGCCATCAAAGGGCGATCCATCAGTCGTGCTGGCATAGCGTGAAAGCGCTTCGTACGTCGGCGCCCATTCGTACTTGTACATCGGCGAATAAGGTTTCTGCCACTCGTCGCCAGAAGGAAGAAGACCGGGATTGCCCCAGGTCTTGGTCATGTCATCGACCTCGTAGCCGACGGCTTGCTGAAGTTCTGGATGAACCTCGTAGAAGTTCGCCTCAAGCGCGTTCATCAGTGGAATGTCCAGGCCGTCCTGCCAGATACAGGGGGTGCCATCCGCAGCAACGCCATGCTCATGCCAAGTGCCATTCGGAGTCAGCACGAAGTCATTCGCGCCCAAGTTCATCTTGTGGCCATCCACGACGGTATAGGCGCCGCTGCCTTCGATGATGAAACGGACCGCTGTCGCCGAATGCCGGTGGGCTGAGGCCGTCTCTCCCGGGTTCATGACCTGCAGCCCGGAATAAAGCCAGCCGACCGCTGCTGCGACATCAGTCCGACCGGGGTTGTTGAAATACACCACGCGCCTACCGGCCTTTTCGGGCGTCACCAAGTCGACGGAACGTAGGACATGCTCCCGAAGGCCAGCGTAGCGCCATATGACCGGTATCGAAGTCGATTTTGGTTCCCAAGGTTCAATCTTGTTGGCGACGGTCCAGAGGGCGCCTGCGTCCATGGCATCCAGTTCGTTGTAGTAAGCCAACAGCTCTGGCGTGTCCTCTACGTTGGCCCGCCCGGCCACGTCTTCGCGGTGGTTCTCTGGTTTCTTGCTCATGCGATCGCCCTCGAATCGTTGCGGTGGTCTCAAGCTAAGCGCATGCGTTTTCGGAAGGCAATCAAATTTTCGAAAATATATTCCCATTCCGAAAAACGTGTTGTGGCAGGGCATGCCAGAGCGTAAAAAGGGGGCGAAAAAAGGTGGAGTTTTCGCATGACCCTTTCCGATGACGCTCACGATTTGATCCGGCGGGACATTGTGAATGGCACGTTGGCTCCTGAAGAGCCGCTACGCATGGATGCGCTCAAGACACGCTACGGCATGGGTTTTTCGCCCCTGCGGGAAGCGTTAAATCGATTGCAGGCCGAACATATGGTGATTGCTGTACCTCAGCGCGGTTTCGCAGTTGCGCCGGTGTCGCCCGCATTGATGTGGGATGTGATCCGCACCCGCATCCATATCGAGACGCGAGCACTAGAGATCTCGATCATGCAGGGCGACGACGATTGGGAAGCGGCGGTCGTCTCTTCGTTGCACGGAATGCTGTTGCAGGCCCGCCGTTTGGCGGAGCAGGAGTGCCCAACCGAAGACGATTTTCGCTGTATGGAGGACCGCCATCGCCGGTTTCATCGGGCGCTGATCGATGCTTGCGGCTCAAACTGGCTACTGGACTTCGCGGCCAAGTTATATTTCAACTCTGAACGTTACCGCTTTGCTGCTCTGGCCGGATCCATTCGTGGCACTGTGGGTCGCAATGTGCAGGACGAGCATCGTCGGCTTGCCGATGCAGCCACCGCCCGGGACACGGCCCGTGCCACCGAGCTGTTGACCCATCATTACTTGGAAACCGGCCGCTACCTCGAAAGCGTTCTAGCGGTCCCTCAGTCGGAAAATACGGTGTCAGACTGACCACGCTACGCAGTGGTATCTCAAGACGTTTCTGAAGTGTGTTGGCAGGGATGGGCGGATGAAGTTCGTAGTTTTGTACGACGATATTTCTCAGCTAACCTGCAATGGGCGACATCTCTATGACCTTGATGCCATCTGGGGGGCGGTTACAGCATAAAGGTCCCTCGACAGAGGCCGCGTGCAGTTCACGATGACCACGGTGGCTTGCAACCTCGCAAGGTTGCCGTACCCCCTCGCAGCTTGACTGTGAAAGGGCCGCAGGGCCGGTGCATCAGCAAACAGCCCCAAACCTTGATGCAGGGAAACTTCTCCTTCTCAAGCGCCTTTTTCAGCGGCCTGCCGCAGGTTACTTTTTCGAGCGAGTACCCTGCACATGGATAAAGAAGCCGGTCACGCGGTCCGGGAAATGGCAAAACCATTCCTCGGAAGCATGACGCAGGCTGTTAC
Organism: Antarcticimicrobium sediminis; assembly: GCF_004348975.1. Lineage (GTDB taxonomy): Bacteria > Pseudomonadota > Alphaproteobacteria > Rhodobacterales > Rhodobacteraceae > Antarcticimicrobium > Antarcticimicrobium sediminis. The sequence goes on from NZ_SMFP01000010.1 coordinate 10,110, forward strand.
ATTACGAAAGTGCGGGGCAAGAAGGCCGCGCTGAAATTCTTAAGAGAAGGGATGCGTAAGCACGGCCGCCCCGAAGTGATCGTAACGGATAAGCTCCGATCCTACGGTGCGGCGCTGAAGCTGATAGGTGCAAGCCATCGCCAGGAAATCGAGCGGTGGTTAAATAATCGCGCGGAGAATTCGCACTTGCCTTTCCGACGACGAGAGCGGGCGATGTTGCGCTTCCGAAGGATGGGAAGTCTTCAGGAATTCGCTGCCGTCAACGCCTCGATTTACAACTTGTTCAATTCGGAGCGCAGCCTCTGCTCGCGATCAAATTTCAAGTTGAACCGCGCTGCAGCACTTGCCGAGTGGCGCGGTCTTTGTGCTGAATAAGGGGCAGTCATCCTACCCTTGCTGAGGCGAGTTGGAATAGGTCTGGCAGCCCCCCGTTTAGCCCCCCACTTGGGTTGCAAAGCGTTGCAACATCTCGCAACGCTAAGGGAGTTGCGCTGCGCAATAGATAAAGGGTTGGGCGCGCAATTTGCAACACTATGCTATTCGCAACAAACTCCATCTACCCGCTCCACAACCAGCCCCAACAGCCTTGATATTTAACGGAAGTAAATGACGCTGGCGAAACCAGCCCCCCTTGGCTGGCGGGCAGCCGGCGGCGCGCGCTGCCGGCGAATGTGGGTGTCGGAACCATCGACCAAGCGTTGCTGGGGTATTGTCAACGCGGTTTTCCACTCTGTGCCTCTATGGGCTTTCATCGCAGATTCTGATCGAGCTCGGGCCGAGCTTTTTATAGAATCTGGAACCGCTGGATGGCAATCTGAACCCGGTGGGCATGCTATTCATTGATAGCTCCGGGGCCAATGCCGTGCGTAACAACGCCGATCTGAACTGCGCCAGCGGGCGGTCGATATGGACCCTCGCTCGCGGCGGCGTGCGCGATATATTCAACTGAGTAATCGAAATCGGAGCCCAGATCATAGATCCCCGCCACGTCGATTTCGCCTCGGTCGAGAGCGCGTTTCGGGGATATCTGATCCGGTTCGAGCAAGGTTATCACGAAAAAACAGATCCGTTCACGCAGCTTGCTCGGCACATCGAAAATCTTGATCGGGCCAAAAGGCTCGAAACAGCCGAGATACAGCCCTCGACAGATTGCCAGAGCGATGCAGATATCGCTGAATATATGCGCAGCCACGGCATGACGCTCTATCTTCCGTCCTCAACCTACCGCATGGGCACGGATTCTGACGCCGTTGTTGGTCGCGCCACCTTGAAATTCAACGGTATTGAAGGGCTCTATGTCGCCGATGCCTCGGCCATTCCCGAGATGGTCTCAGACAACCTGAATACCACCGTGGTAACAATTGCCGAGCGTGGTGCCAGAGCGATCCTGACCGGCTTGGTCCTGTGCGGCCCGCCGGTTGATCCCGAGTGCCGCAACAGGCGGCACGAAAAAAAGCGCAGGGCGGACAGCCCTGCGTGCACAGAAACGAAATGCGTATGACCAACGAAGACCCGTGACATTCCAAGAGTAGGATTAAAAATGGCAAAGGACTGGCTAAGCAACGAGCTGACGACCACTGACAGCGCGACGGTTCAAGCGATCAACGATTTCAGCGAAGGGCTTCTGGCCTATGAGACCAAGGCCGGCAACGTAATCGCCGCCGCAGATGCAGATCCCGGCTCGGCCATGGCGAATGCCTATGCCGCGCTGGCTTTCTTGTTCGTCGAAAACCCCGACGCGGGTAAACTCGCGCGGCCTTATCTGGAGCGGGCAGAGGCCGCTGCATCGGGCGCCAACCGGCGCGAACAGATGAACATCGCCGCGGTGCGCGCCTGGGCCGACGGTGACGTGCCCAAGGCGATCCGCATCGGCAATGAAATCGCCGACGCGTTCGTGCATGATCTGCCGATGGTCAAAACCGTGCAGTATCACGAATTCAACCTCGGTAACGCGGCGGGGATGTTGCGGGTTGCCGAAAGGGTGGCCGAGGCCAACAGCGATCTCAGCCACATGTATGGGCTTTCGGCCTTTGCCTATGAACAGTGCCATCTTCTGGGCGATGCCGAGACCGCGGCGCGCAGGGCGATCGAGTTGAAACGCAAGGAGCCTTGGGCGCATCACGCGCTGGCCCATGTTCTGATCACCCAAGGTCGGATCGACGAAGGCGTCGACTTCCTCGAAGACGTGTCGCAAACATGGACCGATCTCAACAGCTTCATGCTGACCCACAACTGGTGGCATCTTTGCTTGAATTACATCAGCAAGGGGCGGTTCGACGACGTCCTGAAAGCCTATGACAGGCACATCTGGGGGATCGACAAGACCTATTCACAGGATCAGATCGGCGCCGTCTCGCTGTTGCTGCGGCTGGAGCTGGTGGGCGTCGACGTGGGTGACCGCTGGAACGACGTGGCGGAGCACATGAAAGGGCGGACCGCGGATTTCGTCCAGCCCTTCCTGACCATGCAGTATCTCTACGGTTTGGCCCGGGCGAAGGCACCGGAAGCCGATGCGATGATGGCGAACCTCAGGGGTTTTGTGGAAAATGCCCCCGATTTTGTACAGGATACCTGGGTCAACGTGGCCGTGCCCGCCTGCGAGGGGTTGCTCGCCCATGCCCGCGGCAATCACGAAGAGGTGGTGCGCAAGCTCGGATCAGCCATATCGCGTCTGTTCGAGATCGGCGGCAGCCATGCCCAGCGGGATCTTTTCGAACAGGTGCTGCTCGACAGCGTGATCCGCACGGGCCGCTATTCCACCGCCCAACAAATGTTGGAGATGCGTCGCGGCTATGAACCCTGCTCGGTGCCGAACAACGACAAGCTGGTCGAGGTCTATCAAAACCTCGGCCTGCCGCGTGAAGCGGCGCGGGCGCAGGCGCGGGTCACACGAGTGCTGGGCGAGGGGCATTGAGCCTGCGATAAAGGGAAAACGGACCTGTTTCCACATTGTGCCGTGGCATTGAGCCCGAGTTGAACCTGTTCAGCTCGGGCTCGAAGGCGGAATCAAGCCGTGACAGGTCCAGCTTGGCCAGATCATTCCCGGTGATCTATACCTCCTCCATAGTTAGATCCTCCCGGTCCTATCCGGAACATGACGGCACAAGTGCCATAGGGAGGGGCTACCCAGCCCATCATCAACGCCCATGTGTGGTATGCTAGGGCAGTTCGACTTTATCTTCCTGCAAATTGACAATTGTTGACAATCGACCTAACCGTACCTGGATGGAACTGTTGCGAAGGGAAGATACCATGACGGTCGGTCTAGGCGTGGCGACTGATGTCTCTAGGATACGGCATGCAGGTTGAGCCGAGCGATGTGATGGATTTCGGGGCGCTCGCCACTTGTTTCATCCCGATGAGCGAAGAGGTGGCCGCCGATCTGGCTGTGCGTCACTATGGGCTGTCGGGCGAAATCAGGCGCTTTGCGACCGAAAAGGACGATACGTTCCGGATCACCACTGCGGATGGCGCCGCCTATGTGCTGAAGATCGCCAATGCCGATGAAGACCGCACCGAACTGGATATGCAGGTCGCGCTAATCGCGCATCTGGCTGACTGTGCGGATCTTCCGGTGCCGAGCGTGTTTCCGGATCTGGCAGGGGCCCCGATCAGTGAGATGATCGACGCCGATGGCCAGACGCGCCTTGCCCGCCTGATTACCTATCTGCCCGGCACGGTGCTGGACACAACCGACAGTAGCGCTGCAGAGCGGGAGCGGATCGGAGAGGTCTTGGCGCGGCTGCGTCTGGCGTTGGCCAATTTTTCGCATCCCGGCGCCCATCGGGTCGTCGCTTGGGATGTGCGCCACCTGCCCGGGCTGACGGACCTGATGGAACATGTCGCCGACCCCGTTCAACGCGCCGCGCTGCAGGCCGGGCTGGATCGGTTCCTGCCGCTGATGTCGCGGATCGACGCGCTGCGCCGCCAAGTTCTGCACAATGACTTTAGCCGTTCCAATCTGATCGTCGATCATGCGCGGCCCGATTTCGTGACCGGCATCATCGACTTCGGTGATGCGGTGCATACGGCGATTGCGGTAGATGTGTCGACTGCATTGCTCAATCAGTTGCCGCGCGATGCAGCCGCGCGGGGGCGCGATGGAGATCTCTTTTCCGAGGGCCGCGATCTGCTGCGCGGCTATCTAGCCCATGCCGATCTGACGGAGGAGGAGCTGCGTCTGATCCCGCATCTGGTCATGGGCCGGGTGATCGGGCGGGCGCTGCTGTCGATCTGGCGTGCGGCGCTGTTGCCCGAGAATGCGACCTATATCCTGCGCAACACGGATCAGGGCTGGGCACAGCTTGACTGGTTCCTCGCGCGCAGTCCCGAGCAGGTTTCCGATCTGCTTTTCTGACATTTTATCTTTGGAGTATCCCTGATGACCCAGCAACGCGGAAAGATGGTCAATGCCTTCGACCCGGCAAGCCTTGCCGCCCTCGCGCCGGAAGAACAGGCCGCTATCGAACGCCGTATCCGGTTGCTTGGTCCGGCATATCGGCTGTTTTATCAGACCCCGGTTCAGGTCAGCGAGGGCCGGGGTACGCGGCTTTTTGATCGGCAGGGGCAGGAATATCTGGATGCCTACAACAACGTGGTATCGGTCGGCCACGCCCATCCCCGCGTGGTCGAGGCCGTGCAAAGGCAGATGTCCACGCTGTGCACCCATACCCGCTACATTCAGGACGGCATTCTGGATTTCGCCGAACAGATCCTTCCGACATTGGGCGGCACGATTGGTGCGAGCGGACACATAATGTTTACGTGTACGGGATCGGAGGCCAACGATCTGGCGACCCGGATCGCGATGCACAAGACGGGCAGGCGGGGCATCATCGTGACGCGCGAGGCCTATCATGGGAATTCCTATCTGACGGCTGGTTATTCGCCGTCGCTGGGGACGTCTTCGCCGCTGGGGACTTGGGTGCGCCGGGTGAATGCGCCCGACAGCTATCGCCACGATCCGGCCGAACTGGGCCGGCGCATGGCGGCTGAAGTCACCGCGACGGCGGCTGAACTGGCCCGGCAGGGCGACGGCCTGGCCGCGTTCATAGCGGATTCGCTGTTCTCGTCAGATGGGGTTTATGACAATCCCGCGGTTCTGGGGCCGGTCGCCGAGGCCGTACGCGCAGCGGGTGGCCTGTTCATCGCCGACGAGGTGCAGAGCGGTTTCGGGCGTTCCGGCGACAAGATGTGGGGTTTCCAACGCCACGGCCTGGATCCCGATATCGTCACCATGGGCAAACCGATGGGCAACGGATACCCGGTGGCTGCAGTGGCGTTGAAGCATGACGTTGTTGCGGCATTTGGTCGTGATACGCGCTATTTCAACACATTTGGCGGCAATGGCGTGGCGATTGCGGCGGCACACGCCACCTTCGACGTCTTGCGCGACGAGGGGTTGCAGGAAAATGCACGTCTGCGTGGCGAACAGATCCGCAGTGCCATTCAACAATTGGCGTCGCGCTTTGACAAGATCGGTGATGTGCGCGGTGCCGGGCTCTATATCGGGGTCGAGATGGTCTCGGATCCGGAGGCAAAGACGCCTGATGCCGACGAGGCTACGCGGATCGTCAATGCGCTGCGGGAACGCCGTGTGCTGATCTCGGCCACCGGGCCGGATGCCAATGTGCTCAAGATCCGCCCGCCGCTGGTTTTTTCCGAGGCGGATGTGGATTGGCTTCTAAACGATCTGGAGGCCGTCCTCGCCTCAGCGTGAGATCGATTCCCCCTGAGTCTTTAGGCTCGAACTCAAAGCCGCCAGCTTGCCTGGCGGCTTTTTTTTGCACGATTTTGCGGCACGGCTGCTTCCCCCCGCTTCGGACAACACATTTTTTTACGCAGGAGGGGGCGTTCGCTCAACGCAATTCCAAATGATCTTGTGTTGCCGAGGGTTCAGTAACACATTGTAAATGAATGATATAATTATAGTTCAGTGATGGTTATTTTCTGAATTATTCCATTCAAGGCCCCCAATCAAAGCTGTTGCCGGATGGAAAGATCGCTGGCTAGGTTGGATGGACGATTGTTGACAATCGGCAAGACCGCAAACAGCCAGCATCCGGAGAATTACTATGTTCATGAGCCCCCTTGGTTCTCGCTTCACGAAAGCGGCACTGCTCTCGTTCGCGATTGGTGCGACGACCAGCACCACCGCTTTTGCCGAAACCACCGTCACCGCTGTGATGCACGCCCCCCTGCGCGCGCTCGATCCGGCGATCTCCTCTGCCTACATCCTGCGCAACTATGCCTATATGGTTTATGACACGCTGCTGGCGCTGGATGCCGATGGCAACATCAAGCCCCAAATGGCGGATTGGGCCGTCTCGGACGACGGGTTGACCTATACATTCACCCTGCGTGATGGCCTGATGTGGCACGATGGCACCCCGGTCACCGCCGAAGATTGCGTCGCCAGCATCGCGCGCTGGGATCAGGTCGACAAGACCGGCCAGGTCATGGCGTCGCTGATGAACGACATGTCCGTGGTCGACGACAAAACCTTCACCATGACCTTTTCTGAGCCGACCGCCGTGGTGCTGACCGCGCTCAGCAAGCCGTCCGGGATCGCACCGTTCATGATGCCGAAGGCAGTGGCGTCGACCCCGGTCAGCGAACCGATTACTTCCAGCATCGGGTCGGGTCCGTTCAAGTTCGTGGCTGATGCCTATCAGCCGGGCGTCAGCGCCACCTTCGAGAAATTCGACGGCTATATTCCGCGCGATGAGCCATCGAGCGGTTTGGCGGGCGCCAAGGAGGTTTTGGTCGACGAGGTCGTCTGGACCACGATGCCCGATCCTATGACCGCCGCAAGCGCGTTGATGACTGGAGAGATCGACTTCATCGAACAGCTGCCCCATGACTTGCTGCCGCTGGTCGAGGGCAACCCTGACTTCCAGTTGAAGATCTTTGCCAAGCAGGGCAGCCAGAACCTGGCGCGGATGAACCACACCCTGCCGCCTTTCGACAATCCAGAAATGCGTAAGGCCGTGATGCTGGCGCTGGGTCAGCAGCCGATGCTGGATGCTCAGGTCGGGGCGGGTTCGGAATACGGCAATACCTGTCCGGCAGTCCTGGGCTGCGGGAGCGCCTATGCCAGCGACTACCTGGCCGATGAAATTGTCAATCCGCATCCCGAGGCGGCGAAGAAGATCCTTGCGGAACAAGGCTATGACGGCACTCCGATCCTGTTGATGCATGCGACAGACCTTGCCAACCTGACGCCGCAGGGCCCGGTCATTGCCCAGCAGCTGCGCGATGCGGGCTTCACTGTCGACATGGTGTCGATGGATTGGGCCAGCGTCGTGGCGCGTCGTGGGTCGAAGGCGACGATCTCTGATGGCGGGTGGAACATGTTCTCCACCACCAACGTGCTGCCCGACGTGGATGATCCAATCGGTTTCATCGGTGTGGCCGCAGGGGGCGATACTGCATGGTTCGGCTGGCCGGACGTGCCGGAAATCGAACAGGCCCGCACCGATTTTGCAAGCGTGGCGGACCCGGATGAAGCCAAGGCGATTGCGCTAAAAATCGACAAGCTGGTCAAGGATAACGGTGTGATGATCCCGATGGGCGAGTTCTCTTCGGTCACCGTCGCGTCCAGCGCGATCACGTTGGGCGTCGATGCAGAAGCACCGGTGTTCTGGAACCTGTCAAAGTCCGAGTGATCGACCAATGGGGGTCTTCATTCTCAAGCGGCTTCTCTCGGCGGTGCCGGTGTTGTTCATGGTGGCGGTCATCGTCTTCCTTGTGCTGCGCCTGTCGCCGGGTGACCCCGCCGTCATGATCGCGGGGCCCAATGCGACCCCCGATCAGCTCGCGGCGCTACGCGATGCCATGGGCCTGAACGAGCCCCTTCTGACCCAGCTGTTTGTCTGGCTGGGTCAGATCCTCAGCGGCGATTTCGGCGTTTCTCTGGTCTCTGGCCAGCCGGTGACGCACCTGATCATGGACCGCTTTGGTCCGACCCTGTCGTTGAGCATCGTTACCCTGATCATCGCGGTCGTTGTGGCGATCCCGCTGGGCGTGGTCGCCGCCTGGCAACAGGGCAAGTTGCTGGATCGTCTGGTGATGGCAGGCTCGGTTCTGGGGTTCTCGGTTCCGGTCTTCATCATCGGCTACACGATGATCCTGATCTTTGCGCGCATCCTGGGGTGGTTCCCGGTTCAGGGCTATAAGCCGCTGTCGGATGGGTTTGGTGAATTCGCGATCCGGCTGGTGTTGCCTGCCGTGTCGCTCAGCTTTCCCTATATCGCGCTGATCGCACGCATCGTGCGCACCAATGTGATCGAAGTGATGAACGAAGATTACATCCGCACCGCCCGGGCCAAGGGCCTGACCGAACGCGGCGTTCTGATGGGCCATGCATTGGGCAATGCGGCGGTGCCGATCATCACCATCATCGGTGTCAGCATCGCGATGCTGATCGGCGGTGTGGTGGTGACGGAATCGGTGTTCAACATCCCCGGCCTCGGGCGGCTGGTGCTGGAAGCGGTATTGGCGCGGGACTACACGGTGATCCAGTCGGTGATCCTGCTGTTCTCGACGATCTACGTTTTCATCAACCTTGTGGTCGACCTGCTCTACAGCCTGTTCGATCCACGCATCCGCTACTAGCGGTGCCTCGGCCGCGCGGGGGTTCGACCTGCGCGGCTTCACTTCGCGACTGGATATTTGCCGGGCGCTTCCCGGCGCAAACACAATGAACAAGACTGGCAGGGTGACAAAAGACATGACCACACCGACCTTGACCGAACCCTCTGTCCCCGCGCAGGATTTGCCCGAGATGACAACCGTGCCCGAGACCGGTACGGTAAAAGCCACGCTGCGGGCCGTGTTCTCGACCTGGGCCGCACGTATTTCCCTGATTGTCGTGGTGCTTATCGTGGCGATGGCGCTTCTGGCGCCTTGGCTGGGGACGCAAGATCCGGTGCAGATTGCTCCGGGAGAGCGTTTGCAAGGCAGTTCGCTTGCGCATTTCTTGGGAACCGACAGCTACGGGCGGGATGTTTATTCCCGTGTTGCCTACGGCGCGCGCATTTCGCTGGCCGTGGGGGCCGGGACGGTTGTCATTTCTGTTCTGCTTGGCATCTTCTTCGGTGTGCTCACGGGGTATTTCCGTTGGGCGGACCTGATTGTCATGCGTTTCATGGACGGGTTGATGGCGATCCCCGGTATCCTGCTGGCGATCGCGCTGGTGGCGATTTCGGGCGCGACGCTGACCACCGTTCTGATCGCGATCGCCGTGCCTGAAATCCCGCGCGTCGCCCGCATGGTGCGGGCCGTCATTCTGGGGGTGCGCACCGAACCCTATGTGGAAGCGGCCACCTGTCTCGGCACCGGTATATGGGCGATGGTCTGGCGTCACCTGTTGCCCAGCACATTGGCGCCGTTGCTGGTGCAGGGGACCTATATCTTCGCGTCCGCCATCATGACGGAGTCGATCCTGAGCTTTCTTGGCGCCGGCATCCCGCCCGAAACGCCGTCATGGGGCAACATGATGGCCGAAGGGCGGGTCTATTTCCTGCTTAAGCCTGAACTGATCCTCTATCCCGGCGTGATGGTGTCGTTGACCGTTCTGAGCGTGAACATGCTGGGCGATGTGCTGCGTGACCAACTCGATCCGCGCATGGCGAAACGGCTTTGAATATGCCCCATTCAACAGATTCTGAAGGAAAGTCAGACATGACTGATATCGCTTCCGCCCCCAAGGTCGTGCTCTCGGTCGAGGAACTACGCGTCGATCTGGTGCCCGCAGGCGAAAAGCCGATCGTGCGCAACATCAATTTCCAGGTGATGGAGGGGGAAACCGTCTGCATCGTGGGCGAATCCGGTTCGGGTAAATCGGTGACCTCGATGGCGGTGATGGGCCTGCTGCCAAAGGGCAGCTTGGCCGTCACCGGCGGGCGTATCCTGCTGGATGGCGAGGATATCACCCGCGTCAGCGCCACCCGAATGCGCGAATTGCGCGCCGCAGGTGTGGCAATGGTATTCCAGGAACCGATGACCGCGCTCAATCCCGTGCAACGGGTCGGCGAGCAGATTGACGAGGTCCTGCGCCTGCACAGGAAGTGGTCGTCAGCAGAGCGCAAGAAAAGCGTGCTCGACATGCTCGAACGGGTGCATCTGCCTGATGTGCAGCGGATCTATCGCTCTTATCCGCACCAGTTGTCTGGCGGCCAGCGCCAGCGCATCGTGATCGCCATGGCGCTGATCCTGCGCCCGCGTCTGTTGCTGGCTGATGAGCCCACCACCGCGCTCGACGTGACGACGCAAAAACAGATCCTGCGTTTAATCCGTGAACTGCAGGACGAGGAACGCACTGCCGTCGTCTTCGTTACCCATGATTTCGGCGTGGTGTCGGAAATCGCGGATCGCATCGTGGTGATGAACCGGGGCGAGTTGGTGGAAACCGGCAGTTGTGACAAGATATTGTCAGATCCGGCGGACGATTACACGCGGATGCTGGTCTCGTCCGTGCCCAGCCTGATCCCGCGCTGTGGCCCGATCGAGAAAACGCCGAAGGTGCTGGATGTCGTGGGGCTGTCGAAGACCTACGGCAAGAAGGGGTTCGGCAAGAGCGGCAATCTGGTTCACGCGGCGAATGGGGTGAACTTCACCGTCCGCAAGGGCGAAATCACCGGCATCATTGGGGAATCCGGGTCTGGAAAATCCACCGTGGCGCGCTGCGTGATCCGCCTGACCGATCCGTCGGAAGGTGCCGTTCTGGTCAATGGGAATGACATCGCGAGCACCAACAACCTGAAAGCCGTGCGCAAGAAGGTCCAGTACATTTTCCAGGATCCCTATCGCTCCCTCAATCCGCGCCGCACGATTGCGCAGTCGCTGATGGAGGGGCTGGTCAACTATGGCATGGCCGACGCCGAGGCCTATGCGAAGGCGGCAGAAACGCTGGAACTGGTCGGGCTGCCCGCAGGTGTGATGGGCCGCTACCCGCACCAGTTTTCCGGTGGCCAGCGACAGCGGATCGCGATTGCGCGCGCCTTGGTGATGAAGCCTGATTTGCTGATTGCGGATGAGGCGGTCTCGGCGCTCGACGTGTCCGTTCAGGCGCAGGTTCTGGACCTGTTCGAGACGATCCGCAAACGCACCGGCATTGCTGTTCTCTTTATCACCCATGATCTGCGCGTGGCGGCGCAGATCTGTAATTCAATCGTGGTGATGCAACGCGGTCAGGTCGTGGAGGCGGGAACTGCCGCCGATGTCCTTTCCGCCCCGCAGCACCCCTATACCCAGACCTTGATCGCGGCAGCCCCCGCGCCAGGCTGGGATTTTCAGAATTTCCGACCCTCCAGGGCCGTCTGATCAAAAAAGGAAAGATCATGCGTATCGTCTTTGCAGGTTTCCAGCACGAGACAAACACCTTTGCCCCCGACAAGGCCGATGATGCGGCCTTCGCCCATGGCGGCGGGTTCCCCGGCCTGTGCCGGGGCGCCGACATGTTTGACGCGCTGGTGCCCACGGCCAATGTGCCGGCAGCGGGCTTTGTCAAAGCCGCGCGCGCGGCCGGGCATGAAATCGTGCCGATTCTGTGGTGTGCGGCCTGTCCTTCGGGCCCTGTGGCGCAAGAGACTTATGAAAGGATAACGACCGAGATCATCGATGGCATCATGGCGGCGTTGCCCGCCGACGCGATCTACTTGGATCTGCATGGCGCGATGGTCGCGGACCATGTCGATGACGGGGAAGGTGAGTTGTTGAGCCGTCTGCGGGCGAAGGTGGGAGACCTGCCGATCGTGGTGAGCCTTGATCTGCATGCCAATGTCACCGCGCGGATGCTTGAGGCGGCGGATGCGCTGGTCGCCTTCCGCACCTATCCGCATGTCGACATGGCCGCGACGGGGGCCCGTGCGCTTGCCGTGCTTGAGGCCCGCGTGGCCGCTGGAAAACCCTTCGCGATGGCCGCGCGGCGCTTGCCGTTCCTGTTGCCGATCTGCTGGCAATCAACCGATGATCAGCCCGCGAAGGGGCTTTATGAGCGGGTGGAATTGATCGAGGCCGAAACCGGCGTGCCCGCGCTGAACTTCACTATGGGTTTTGCCGCCGCCGATTTTGCCGAATGCAGCCCGGTCGTCTGGGCCTATGGCGCGACAGAGGGCGAGGCCATCGCGGCTGCTGAAATGATGGAAGCCGATGTGCTGGCCGCAGAAGCTGCCTTTGAAGGACCGCTTTTCGATGCCGAAGGGGCCGTGGCCGAGGCCTTGGCGCTGAACGCGCGGGGGCTGGCCCCCATCGTCATTGCCGATGCGCAGGACAATCCCGGCGCGGGTGGCAATTCCGACACGACGGGACTGTTGCGGGCGTTGATCGCGGCAGACGTGCCGGATGCCGCTATCGGGTTGATCGTTGACCCCGCCGCGGTTGCCGCCGCCCATGCGGCAGGCGAGGGCGCGACCGTCCATGTTGCGCTGGGCGGGCGGACCCAGCCCGGCGACGCGCCGCTGGATCTGGAGGCTGTGGTGGAGCGTCTGTCGGACGGAAAACTGCGCACGAAAGGGCCCTATTACGGCGAAAATTCCATGGATCTCGGCCCCAGCGCCTGCCTGCGCGTGGGCGGTGTGCGGATCGTCATCGCCTCGCACAAGGCGCAACTCGCCGATCAGGAGATGTTCCGCTATGTCGGGATCGAACCGACCCGGACGAAGATCCTGGTGGTGAAAAGCGCGATCCACTTCCGCGCGGATTTCCGGCCAATCGTCGCGAAGATCCTGACCGCCGTCGCGCCCGGGCCGATGGCGATGCTCGCCACTGACTGGACTTGGACGAACCTGCCTGATGCGATGCGGATGCGCCCCTGCGGCCCGACCTTTGCCGAGGTGTCGGGCAAGACGTCCGAACCGGTCTGCTGATTTTCATCATCCGAGGAAACGATCATGTCAAATCTCTGGCGCCATTCCGCCACGACCATCGCCAATCTTGTCCGCCTGAAACAGGTGTCGGCCACCGAGGTGGCGAAGGATGCGCTGGCGCGTCTGGATGCGGTGAATCCGTCGATCAACGCGGTGGTCGATTTCCACCCTGATGAGGTAATCGCCCAAGCCAAAGCAACCGATGCCGCCATCGCGGCGGGCAAGCCGATGGGCCCGCTCGCCGGGGTGCCGGTGACGATCAAGATTAATATCGACCAGGCCGGTTTCGCCACCAGCAACGGGCTGAAGTCCAAGGCAAACCTGATCGCTTCGGAAAACAATCCGGTGGTGGACGGGTTTCTGCGGGCGGGTGCCACGTTGCTGGGCCGCACCAACACGCCTGCCTTCAGCTGCCGCTATTTTACCGACAACCAGCTGTTCGGACCGACGAAGAACCCGCGTGATCCGGCGCTGGGGCCGGGGGGCTCGTCGGGCGGGGCCGCGGCGGCCACGGTTTCTGGGATCGGTTGCATCGGACATGGCAACGATATCGGGGGGTCGGTGCGCTATCCCGCCTATGCCTGCGGCATTCATGGTCTGCGCCCCGGTCTGGGACGCGTGCCCACCTGCAACGAGAGTGGCCCGGATCGCACCATCGGGTTCCAGATCATGTCGGTCCAGGGACCGCTTGCGCGCACCGTCAACGACGTGCGCTTGGGGTTCCACGCGATGGCTGGCCGCGACATGCGGGATCCTTGGTATTTCGAGGCCCCCGTTGCCACAGGCTACAACCCGAAACTGGCGGCGATGTGCCTGCGCCCAGAAGGGATCGAGATCGCGCCCGAGGTCGAGGCGGCGATGCTGGACAGTGCCGAGCGCCTACGCGATGCGGGTTGGACCGTGATCGAGCTGGACCAGATCCCACCGCTCATGGAAGCGAGCATGATCATGCACGTCCTGTGGGTGGCGGATGCCCCGGAACAGAAGATTGCCGAAGCCGTGGCCGAGGGCGATCCGGGGGCCATAGCGGCGATGCGGGGGGCCGTGGCCAAGGTTGGCCCGGTCGATCTGGCGCGCTATTCCGACACGCTGACGCGGCGGGCAAATCTGGTGCGCGAATGGCTCACCTTCCTGGAACGCTTTCCGGTTCTCTTGTTGCCGGTCAGTTCGAAACTGCCGCTGGCGGCGGATGCCGATCTGACCGAAGGCTACGAATTCATCTATGACAATCAGCATTTCATGGCCGGTCTGCCCGCGATCGGGGTGCCGTCGATGACCGTATCCACCGGCATGGTGGGCGCATCTCCCGTGGGGGTTCAGATTGTGGCGACCCGAATGCGCGAGGATCTATGTCTGGCGGCGGGGGAGGCGATCGAGGCGCGCGGGGCGCCCGCGATGCCGATCGATCCGATTATTGCTTGAACCGAAAGTGCACACCATGACCCTCACCGATATTCGCTCTCCCAATGTTTCACGCGGGAGGACTCTGGAAAAACCCGCGGTGAAGGGCCGCGGGGGACTCGTTGCCGCCCAGAACCGCCAAGCCGCGCATGTCGGGGCGGAGGTGCTGCGTGCGGGCGGCAACGCGGTGGATGCCGCTGTGGCGACCTCCTTCGCGCTGGGGGTGCTGGAACCCTGGATGAACGGGATCGGCGGGGTTGGTGCGATGCTGGTCCGTCCGCAGGACGGGCCGGTGTCGTCGATCGACGCAGGCGCACGATCACCTGCCGATTTGAATCCTGCAGATTTTCCGTTGGTCGAAGGCAAGGATGGCGATCTGTTCGGCTGGCCGAACGTGCTGGAAGACCGCAACGTGGTGGGCGCGCGATCCATCTGCATTCCGGGTCTGGTGCGCGGTCTGGGCTCGGCCCATGCCCGCTTCGGGCGGATGCCTTGGGCCGAACTGGTCGCACCTGCTGTAGCCTTGGCCGCAGACGGGCTGGTGGTGGATCATCACGTGACACTGTGGGTCGCTCAGGAAATGGCGCGGTTGCAGCGCAACGAGGCTTGTGCGGCTTGGTTTCTACCGGACGGTTACCCGCCTGTTCCGCCTGCGGCCGTGACCGGCAAGGTCGCCCGGCTGTGCTCTCCGAAACTGTCAGCAACACTAGCCCGGATTGCGCATGAAGGACCTGATGCGCTTTATCTGTCAGATCTGGCACAGGATTTGACCCGCGACGTGCAGGATCTGGGCGGCTATCTGAGCGCCGAAGACATGGCCGGGTTCGAGGCTGTCGAGGCCCCGGCGCGCAGCGAACCCTATCGCGGACACGCGCTGCATTACGTGCCAGACCTCAATGGCGGGGTCAGCGTCGCGCTTGCCATGCGGCTGTGCAATCGCGATCACGTCCCCGCCGGGACGGTGGCCGCCCCGGATGATATCATGGCCTATGCCGCTGCAATGGCCGCGTCTTGGGAGCACCGCTTTGCGGAATTGGGCGATGGCGCCGAACGTACGCTGCCAAGTTGCACGACGCATTTCAGCGTGGTCGACTCTGAGGGCATGACAGTTTCCCTGACCCTGACCCAGACGCTGCTGTCGCTGTTCGGATCGGGTGTTGTGTCGCCTTCGACGGGGATCTTGCTCAACAACGGGGTGAACTGGTTCGATCCGCGCCCCGGCAAGATCAACGCCATTGCGCCGGCCCGCAAGGCGTTGGCGAATTATTCGCCCGTCATGCTGACCGGCGAGGAGGATGTCGTCGCCTTTGGCGGGTCGGGCGGACGCAAGATCCTGCCCGCCGTTTTCCAGGCCTTGGCCCGGATCGTCGATTTTGATGCCGATCTCGAGTGTGCCATCGCGGCCCCGCGCTTCGATCTGTCGGCGCCGCCCGTCTTGGTTGCGGATCCGCGTTTTGGCGCGGACCTGCTGAAGCGGTTGGCGGAACGCTATCCGGTCGTCTTGGCCGATCGGATCGATCACCCCAACCACTACACCACCTTGTGCGGCGTGCGTCGCAAGCAGGGGGTGAATTATGGTGCGGCAGAGCCTTGGCACCCTTGGGCCGATGCCGTTGCCGAAGGCGAGAGCCTGTTTCCCAATGAGTGATCAAGCGAGATACACAATGACCAAAGCCTCCCTTCCTTCTGTTTCCCCCACCGAGAGCGATGCGCTCTGGAGCCTGAGCGCGACCCGTATCGCGGCACTCGTCTCGGGAGGCGAGATTTCGGCGCTCGACGTCGCCCGCGCGGCAATGGATCGTCTGAGCGCGGTGAACCCGGCGCTGAACGCGGTGGTCGATTTCCGTCCCGAAACCGTGATTGCCGCAGCGCAGGCCGTGGACGATGGCCTCGCCGCAGGCCGTGATATGGGGCCGCTCGCGGGGGTGCCCGTCACGACCAAGGTCAATGTCGATCAGGCCGGGTTTCCCACCACCAACGGGTTGAACGCACTGAAGGATCTGGTTGCCAAGACGAACAACCCGGTTGTGCAGAACCTTATCGATGCCGGTGCCGTGCCACTGGGGCGCACCAACACGCCCGCTTTCAGCTATCGGTGGTTCACTTCGAACCTCTTGCACGGGCGCACGATCAATCCGCGCGGCAAGGGGCTCACGCCGGGGGGGTCGTCCGGTGGTGCGGCGGC
The DNA here is from genome assembly GCF_004348975.1 of Antarcticimicrobium sediminis. Taxonomy (GTDB): domain Bacteria; phylum Pseudomonadota; class Alphaproteobacteria; order Rhodobacterales; family Rhodobacteraceae; genus Antarcticimicrobium; species Antarcticimicrobium sediminis. The sequence goes on from NZ_SMFP01000010.1 coordinate 26,565, forward strand.
GTCCGTGGCGGCGGGGATCGGGGCCATCGCACATGGCACCGATATTGCCGGTTCGGTGCGTTACCCGGCCTATGCCTGCGGCGTGCATGGTTTGCGTCCGACTATCGGGCGCGTGGCAGCCTGGAACGCCAGCGGCAAGGATCGCTCGATCGGGCCGCAGATGATGGCGGTGTCTGGGCCGCTGGCGCGCCATGTTGGGGATCTTCGTCTTGCATTGCAGGCGATGATGCGCCCGGATGTGCGCGACCCCTTGCATGTGGCGATGCCGTTCAATGGCCCGGATGTGCCGAAACGTGCCGCATTGTGCATTCGTCCCGACGGGATGGACACCGCGCCCGAAATCGAGGTCGCGCTGCGCGAGGCGGCCGCGCGCCTGGTGGAGGCTGGCTGGATCGTCGAGGAACTGGACGATCTGCCGCCGATCAACGAGGCGGTGAAGGTGCAGATCATTCTGTGGATGGGCGACAATTACGATGGCCAGGTTGCTGCGGCACAAGCCGAAGGTGACCCGGGCGCGATCGCAGCGTTGGCCGGTCAACGCGAGTTTGTCGAGGCGCTTGGCGTGCAGGATCTGCCTGAGGCGTTTATCACCCGCTTGGGTATCGTGCGGGCCTGGATGCAATTCATTGCGCGCTACCCCGTCGTTTTGCTGCCACCCTGCGGCGAGCTGCCGTTCGAGGATGATCTGGATCTGAAAAGCCCCGAGGACTACGCCCGTGTCTGGCGGGCCCAGGCCCCTATGCTGGGTCTGCCTGTCACCGGTCTGCCGTCGCTGACGCTCAACACCGGGTTCACACCGAATGGCACACCGGTGGGGGTGCAAATCGTGTCGGGCAAGTTCCGCGAGGATGTGTGCCTTGACGCAGCCGAGGCGATCGAGGCGCGGATGCCTCCGTGCCCCATCGCCATGCTGCCCTGAACGAAACTTGTACGCGAGACCGGATGGCTCTATGGTCCTGCGCTGGCAAGCGGGGAGGAGACGCCCATGGCCTTAGAAAATCTTCCGCCCGTCACGCGGCAGTCCACCGAGACGATCGTGACCGAGACATTGCGCGATTACCTGCTGTCAGGAGAAATCTCTCCAGGCGAGCGGCTGACGGAAATTTCGTTGGCCGATCGGCTGGGGGTGGCGCGATCGACCGTGCGCACGGCACTGCATCGGCTCAATTCCGAAGGGATCGTTCGACAGATCCCCTATACCGGATGGGAGGTCGCATCGCTCACGGCAAAAGACGTCTGGGAACTTTGGACTTTGCGCGGGGCGCTGGAAAGCTTGGCTGCGCGCTTGGCTGCAGGGCGCAAGGAGCCGGAAATCAGAGCCGATTTGGTGGCAGCGCATGATCGATTGATCACGGCCTGCCACGCCAATGACCTGCCCGCGATTATCGAGGCTGATTTCGAGTTTCATCGCCGGATCCTCGCCGCCAGCGGGCATCATCTGCTGACCGCGCAATATCGCGTGGTGGAATTTCAGGTGCGATTGTTCATCGCCACGTCGAATACCCATATTGCCACCGGCCCTGATGATATTATCGCGCAGCATGAACCCCTGATGAGCGCGCTGCTGGACGGCGATGCCGAACGCGCCTCGCAGGAAGCTTGGCTGCACGATGAAAAGGAAGGTCGGCGGCTGATGGATTGGCTCGCGGGGCAAGCCGCAGCGACATAGTCACAGTCGAATTTGTCACCGACGTTGCCTACTGAGAACGGCAGAGCAAAAGCCCGCCACGGTCGTGTTCGGCGTCATATGAAAAGGTGCGGCACGATTTGAAACACTTTGCCAGCAGCAACAGGTTCCTTTCACACGCGCCAAAACAGCTCCAACAGCCTCGATATGAAACAAGAAAGGGTCTGGATATGCCAGCCCCCCGCAGATTTGCGTCGCCAGACCGTGACGCCCTCGGTGCGGTTTCCTGATCTTCGACTTTTGCCAGAGCCGCCGTCGAGCTTGTGGTGCCCCCGATCCCCGCAACACGCCCCTTCGTCCCGGTTTTGACATCCTGACCGCCTGTCCCGACAGTACCTTTCTTTTCCGAGTGCCCTTGTCCCCTCATAAGGAAACCGCCATGCGCCCTGATCTGATTGAAACCTATGTCCGCAGCCTGACGACCGCGCGGCGTACTGGCCTGCCGGTGACGCCGCCGCAGATCCTCCCAGATTATGACGAGGCGCTGGCCATCCAGACCCGGGTGCAAGCCACGCTGGGGCCGGTGGCCGGTTTCAAGGTCGGGCCACGGCCCGAAGGCCCCCCGCTGTTGGCGCCGCTGCCCGCCGCGCGGGTCTTTGCCAGCGGTGCCGAAATCCCGTCGCCGGACAGCACCGGGGTCGAGCTGGAAATCGGTTTTGAGGTGATGCAGGCGCCAGGGGATGCGCCGCTGCACCAGCTGTTTCGTCCGCGTCTGGTGATGGAACTGGTCGATACGCGCTTTGGTGGCGATGATCTGGAGCCGCTGCAGAAGACCGCCGACATGATACTCAATGACGGGCTGGTGCTGGGGCCGGTGTTGCAGGGGTGGGACGGCCACGATTTCGATACGGTGCAGGCGCGTATGACCGGGGCAGGGCGGGTCTTGCTGGACGGGTCGGCCACGGTGCCCGGTGGCTCGGCGCTCGCGAACCTGCGCATGTGCCTCGATCACCTTGGCGATCATTGCGGCGGGTTGCAGCCCGGCCAGCATGTCATCACCGGTTCGCTTTGCGGGCTGCCCTGGTTCCCGGTCGGCAGCACCGTCGAGGCCACGGTGGAGGGCTTTGGAGCGATCCGGGCCGTTCTTGTCCCGCGCGCGAGTTAAGCCCGGGGCGCTGAGGGGGGCGGGTGTTGCCGCCGGTTGCGGCCTGTGGCTGTATGCGGGCGGCGCCGTGGCCGGGCGGTGATCGTCCGGTGCGCCTTGGAGATCCCCGCGTGCCCCAGATCCTGCTGATGAACCCCAACGCCAATTCCGCGACCACGCGGGCCATGGTTGCGATCGCCTCGAAGATTTTGCCCGGGGTCTCGGGCTGGACCGCGCCAGAGGGCCCGCAGATGATCGTCACCGAGGCGACGCTGGACGCGGCGGCAGAGCTGGTCGGCGCGGCGGTGCTGCCGGCGTGCGACGGTGTCATCGTCTCGGCCTTTGGCGATCCGGGACGGGCGCGGTTGGCGGCGCGGCTGTCTTGCCCGGTGCTGGGCATCGGCGCGGCGGCGGCCCGGCAGGCCAGCGCGCTGGCCAGTGCGTCGGGCGACTCCTCAGGCGGTTCTTCAGGCGGCGGCTTTGCGGTGGTCACCACCACCCCGGATCTGGCGCCCCGGATCGACCGGATGATGGCTGGGCAGGGGGGCGCGGCCTATCTCGGCTGCTACTTGACGCAGGGAGAGCCCGAGGCGCTGATGCTGGACGCCGCCGCGCTGGACGCCGCCCTGTTGGAGGCCAGCGAACGGGCGGCGCGCGCCGGGGCTGCGGCGGTGATCATCGGTGGCGGACCGCTGGGAGAAGCCGCAGAGCGGCTGGCCGAGTGCGCCCCGGTGCCGCTGATCTCGCCGATCCGGGCCGCGGCGACCGAGATGGCGGCTTTGCTGGCGCGCTGACATCCGCGAGGGCGCGCAGACGATCTGAGGACGCGCAAACTGGCTTTCGGACGCGCAGATCTGGTCCAGAGGGTGGCGCGTTTTTCGGCAGTTTGACAAAATTGCGCGACAAGTTTGGGCACAAGCCGCGGGACCCTTGAACTTTTGGGGGTCTTGACCGGTTTCGGTTCTGGCCTCTCGTGAAGATCACTTGCCAACCTCCGTGCAGGGAGCGCGCCAGCAATGGCTCGAACAGCACAACAACCGCCCTCGAAGGCGGCCCAACACGGAGAGTAATTGATGTCGAAACTCGGAAAGGGACTGGGCGCCCTTGTCACAGCCGCAGCGATGGTCTGCGGTTCGCTGGCACAGGCGCAGGGGGTGCTGCGCGTCGGCATGACCGCGTCGGATATTCCCCTGACCACCGGCCAGACCGACCAGGGCGGCGAAGGCATGCGGTTCATGGGCTATACGGTCTATGACTCGTTGATCGAATGGGACCTGACCAGCGCGGACAAGCCTTCTGGGCTGATCCCCGGTCTGGCGACCGAGTGGTCGGTGGGCGAGGATCACCTGACCTGGACCTTCAAGCTGCGCGACGGCGTGACCTTTCACGATGGCTCGGCTTTCACCGCCGAAAACGTGGTCTGGAACTTCGACAAGCTGCTGGATGATGCCTCCGAGCAATACGATTCGCGCCAATCCGCGCAGGGCAAGTCGCGCATTCCTGCCGTCGCCTCCTATGAGGCGATCGATGATCTGACCCTGACCATCACCACCAAGGAACCCGACGCGACGCTGCCCTACCAACTGGCGTGGATCCTGATGTCGTCCAAGGCCAATTGGGAAGCCCTGGACAAGGACTGGGAAAAGGTCGCGATGACACCCTCGGGCACCGGCCCCTGGAAACTGCAGGACTTTGTCCCGCGCGAACGCGCCGTGCTGGTGCCGAACGATGCCTATTGGGACGCAACCCGCATCCCCCAGCTGGATGAGATGATCCTGATCCCGCTGCCCGAACCGAACGCGCGCGCCGCCGCGCTGATGTCCGGTCAGGTCGATTGGATCGAGGCCCCCGCGCCCGACACCATCCCGGCGATGCAGGGCAACGGCTTTGCCATTTCGTCCAATGCCTATCCGCACAACTGGACCTGGCACCTGTCGCGGCTCGAAGGCTCGCCCTGGAATGACATCCGCGTGCGCAAGGCCGCCAACATGGCGATCGACCGCGAAAGCATGATGCCGCTGCTGGGGGGGCTGATGGTCCCGGCCAAAGGCTTCCTGCCGCCATCGTCGCAGTGGTTCGGTCACCCGACGTTTGATCCGTCCTACGACCTCGACGCCGCCAAGGCGCTGATGGCAGAGGCGGGCTATGGCCCCGACAACCACCTGATGGTCAAGGCGCTGATCTCGCCATCGGGGTCGGGCCAGATGCTGCCGCTGCCGATGAACGAGTTCGTCCAGCAAAGCCTGGCCGAGGTCTATATCGACGTCGAGTTCATGGTTGTCGAATGGAACCAGATGATCAACCTGTGGCGTGCAGGCGCGGCTGACGAGGCCGTAGATGGCGCGCAGTCGATCAACTTCACCTACTTCATCCAGGACCCGTTCACCGGGTTGATCCGTCACCTCGACCAAAACCTGATCGCGCCGAACGGCACCAACTGGGGCCACTACCAAGACCCAGAGATGCAGGCACTGTTGGAGCAGATCAAGACCACCTTCGACCCCGCCGAACAGACCGCCGTGTTGCAGAAGACGCATGAGAAATACGTCAACGACGCGCTGTTCCTGTTCGTGACCCACGACGTTGCGCCGCGCGCCATGTCGCCCAAGGTCAAAGGCTTTGTCCAGGCGCAGAACTGGTACCAGAACTTCTCGTCCATCACGATCGACGAGTGATGAAATCGCCCTCGCCCGGATATCGGGCGGGGGCAGCTTTTTCCGAGGGGCGCCCGACTTGCTGACCTATCTCATCCGACGTCTGATCCTTGTCCTGCCGGTGGCTTTGGGCGTGTCGATCATCTGTTTTCTGCTGGTCCAGATCGCCCCCGGCGATCCGCTGACCGCCATCATGCCGGTGGATGCCACGGCCGAGGAACAGGACGCCATGCGCGCCGCCTATGGCCTGGATAAGCCGCTGCCGGTGCAATACGCGATCTGGATCGGCAACCTGATTCAGGGCGACATGGGCCGCTCGATTGCCACCGGGCGCCCGGTCGCCGGCGAGGTCTTCGGCGCGGTCAAGAACTCGCTGCTGCTGGCCGTCAGCGCCGCGGTCATCGCCTTTCCGATAGGCACCGCCCTTGGCTTTTTGGCCGGTTATTTCCGTGACACCTGGGTTGATCGCGCGGTGACGGCGGTGTCGATCGCCGGCGTCTCGGTGCCGAACTACTGGCTGGGCATCGTGCTGGTCATCATCTTTTCGGTCAACCTCAGCTGGCTGCCCTCGATGGGCGCCGGGCCGGGCGGCTCTCAGGACTGGTCGTGGGACTGGTTGCACATGCGCCACCTGGTCCTGCCCGCAGTGACGCTGGCGGTGGTGCCGATCGGCATCGTCGCGCGCACCGTGCGCGCCCTCGCCGGAGACATCCTGAACCAGGATTTCGTCGATGCCCTCTACGCCAAGGGCATGAGCCGCTTTGACGTGCTGCGCCACGTGGCCCGCAACGCCGCCGCGACCGCGCTGTCGGTGATGGGGCTGCAACTGGGCTATCTGTTGGGCGGTTCGATCCTGATCGAGACCGTGTTCAACTGGCCCGGCTCGGGGTTCCTGCTGTCGAATGCCATCTTCCAGCGCGACCTGCCGCTGTTGCAGGGCACCATTCTGGTGCTGGCGCTGTTCTTCGTGGCGATGAACCTGATCGTCGATGTGGTCCAGGCCGCCATCGACCCCCGCATCCAGAGGACCTGACCCATGGCTGTGGTTGAAACCGATCCCACCGATCCCCGTGCCGCCCCCGACATGGCCGTGGCTAAGCCGCAGGGCTACTGGTCCGGCGTGATGTCGCGGCTGGTCCGAGATCCGGTGACGATGCTTTGTGCCGGCGTCGTGCTGGCGCTGATCCTGGCGGCGATCTTTGCGCCCTTCCTCGGGTTGGGCGATCCCTACAAGGGCTCGATGATCGCCCGGCTTAAGCCGTTGGGCACAGCGGGCCATATCCTTGGCACCGACGAGCAGGGCCGCGACATGCTGGTCCGGCTGATTTATGGCGGGCGGCTGACGCTGTTCATCGGGTTGGTGCCGGTGGTGCTGGCCTTCTTCATCGGCTCGGCGCTGGGGATCACCGCGGGCTATGTCGGCGGGCTGACCAACACGCTGATCATGCGCACGGTGGACGTGTTCTTTGCCTTCCCCTCGGTGCTGCTGGCAATCGCCATTTCCGGCGCGCTGGGGGCGGGGATCACGAATTCCCTGGTCTCGCTGACGATCGTCTTCGTGCCGCCGATCACCCGCGTTGCCGAGGCCGTCACCTCGGGGGTGCGCAAGCTCGATTATATCGACGCCGCCCGCGCCACAGGGGCCAGCGCCTGGACGGTGATCCGGGTGCATGTGATCGGCAATGTGCTGTCGCCGATTTTTGTCTATGCAAGCTCGCTGACCAGCGTCTGCATGATCCTTGCTGCTGGCCTGTCGTTCCTTGGCATCGGTGTGCGCCCACCCGAACCCGAGTGGGGCCTGATGCTGAACACGCTGCGCTCTGCGATCTACGTCAACCCGTGGTTGTCGGCGCTGCCCGGCGTGATGATCTTTGTCACCTCGCTGTGCCTGAACCTGCTGAGCGATGGTCTGAGGAGTGCGATGAATGTCCGTGACTGACACCTATACCCCCGTTCCCGACACCGGCGGCCCGGCGCAGCCGCTGATCTCGGTGCGCGGGTTGCAAAAGCACTTTCCCATCAAGGGCGGCATCCTGGGCCGGATGCAGGGCAAGGTGCAGGCGGTCGATGGCGTCTCCTTCGAGGTCAAGAAGGGCGAGACCCTGGGCATCGTCGGAGAATCCGGCTGCGGCAAGTCCACCACCGCCAAGCTGCTGATCGGCCTGATCGAAAAGGACAAGGGCGAGATCATCTTTGACGGTCACGCGCTTGGCGAACGGCTGTCGCTGAAGGATCTGCGCCGCGGTGTGCAGATGGTCTTTCAAGATAGCTACGCGACGCTGAATCCGCGGCTGACGATCCTTGACTCGGTGGCATTTGGCGCGCGGGTGCAGGGGTTGGACGATCCCGACGATCTGGCGCGCAAGATGATGGACCGGGTCGGGCTCGACCCGAACCGCTTTGCCCATCGCTACCCACACGAGCTGTCCGGCGGTCAGCGTCAAAGGGTCAATATCGCCCGCGCCTTGGCAATGTCTCCGCGTCTGGTGGTGCTGGACGAGGCGGTCTCGGCGCTGGACAAATCGGTCGAGGCGCAGGTGTTGAACCTGCTCAGCGACCTGCGCGAAGAATTCGGGCTGACCTATGTCTTCATCAGCCACGACTTGAACGTGGTGCGCTATATCTCGGACCGTATTCTGGTGATGTATCTGGGCGAGGTGGTCGAGGTCGCGCCGGTGGACAGCATATGGAGCGAGCAGGCGCATCCCTACACCCGCTCGCTGTTCTCGGCGATGCCGGCGATGGACCCGGACGAGCGCACCGAGGAGCCGCCGCTGGCGGGCGACCCACCGAACCCGATCAACCCGCCCTCGGGCTGCCGGTTCCACACCCGCTGCCGCTTTGCCAGCGCGGTCTGCAAGGAACGCGCGCCAAATCTGGCCGGGCTGACGCGGCGCGGTGATCACCTGGTCGCCTGCCACCTGTATGACGCCGGGTCCGGCCATCCCAAGGCCGGGCAGGGGGTGCCGAAATGATCCAGTCGACAGCGCGCCGCGCGATGAAAAAGGTCTGCCGGACCACCCCGCAAACCGTCCCCCAAGCCACCCCGAAGTAGGAGGAGGACCAATGACCAAGCTGGTCGATATCCAGAACCTCAACGTGTGCTTCAAGGGCAAGCGCACGGTGCACGCGTTGAACGACGTCTCGCTGGCGATGGAGCAGGGCGAGACGCTGGCGCTTCTGGGCGAAAGCGGCTCTGGCAAGTCGGTGACGCTGAAGACGCTGCTCGGGCTGCTGCCGCCGAAACGCACGCAGATCGACGGCAAGATCGCGGTCAACGGCATTGATGTCATGTCGTTGCGCGGAAAGGCGCTGCAACGCTATCGCGGCGGCGAGGTCTCGATGGTGTTTCAGGAACCGGCGCTGGCGCTGGACCCGGTCTATACCGTCGGCCACCAGATTGCCGAGGCTGTGATGCGCCACAAGGGCGTGAACAAGGCCGAGGCGATGTCCACGGCGCTCGACATGCTGGACCGGGTGCGCATCCCCTCCGCCAACCGGCGTCTGCATACCTATCCGCACGAGCTGTCCGGCGGCATGCGGCAGCGGGTGATGATCGCGCTGGCGCTGGCCTGTCGTCCGCGCCTGCTGCTGGCGGATGAGCCGACCACCGCGCTGGACGCAACGGTGCAGATCCAGATCCTGCTGCTGCTGCGCGAGTTGCAGAAAGAGTTCGGCATGGGGGTGATTTTTGTCACCCACGACATCGGCGTCGCGGTGGAAATTTCCGAGCGGATCGCGGTGATGTACGCCGGTCAGATCATCGAGGAGGGCACCACGCGCGAGATCATCCGCGATGCCCGCCATCCCTATACCCGGGGGCTGCTGGCGGCGAACCTGCATGATGTCGCCCGGGGCGAGAGGCTGAACGCCATCCCGGGGGCGCCGCCAGCGCTGGAGGTGCGGCCCGAAAGCTGCCCCTTTGCGCCGCGCTGCCCGGTCGCCATGGCCGAATGCCGCGCCGCGCTGCCGCCGGTCTTTCACCCCTCCGATCGCCGCCGCGTCGCCTGCCTGCGCGCCGCCGAGCCCATCGCAGCGGAGTAACCTGTGCCGATCGGGCCGCGCGGCGCCGACCTGCCGCTGATCCGGCTGGCGTTGTCGCTGGTCGAGGTCGAAGCGGTGCCCGAATGGCACCGCGCCCTTCTCTACGACGCGCGAATCAATAGGCCAACAGAATCCGTTGGACAGGCTGAAACGGTCCATCTGGTAAAAGAGACTGACCGATCCGAGGCTTTCGCATTGCCTGTTTCGGCGCGCCTCACCAGAACGGGAAACGCAAGGGGAAATTCAGGGAAATCAAGTCCGTAGTACTACGTAAAGCCCGTGGTTTGGTGAACCAAGCTACTTGTTTCTGCCAGAATCGGCGATATTGTCGCGGCGAAGAGGGAGGGTTGCGATGTTGTTTCAATTCATCGACCGAATAAATGAGGTCGTCGGTAGGATCGTCTCGATTGTGGCGATCATATTCGGGGCGATCATCATCTATGACGTTTTCATGCGCTATGCGCTGAACGATCCGACCCGCTGGGCCTTCGACGTTACCAGACAGCTTTATGGCTTTTATTTCGTCATGCTCGGGGGATATGCGCTTCGTCATCAGGCGCATGTGCGGGTCGATCTGATCACAGAGATGCTCGCGGCGACGCCACGGCGCTGGGTGGAAGCAGCCGGATATGTGATCTTCTTCTTCCCCTTCGCTTGGGTTTTCATGACCCGGTCCTATGAATTCGGGATGCGATCCTATGCGCAGGGCGAGACCACCTATGGCTCGGTGCAGCTGCCGGTCTATCCGTTGAAGATGGCCATGGCCTTGGCGGCGGCCCTGCTGCTTTTGCAAGGGATCTCGGAATTCCTCAAACTCGTTCTTAACCGTCAGGAGACGCCCAGTGACGCCTGAAATCATCGCATTGTGCATGTTCGGCCTGCTGCTGCTGGGTCTGTTCATGGGGCATCCGCTGTCCTTTGTGCTTGGCGGCACCGCCGTTCTGGGGGCGCTGATCGCTGGCAAGCCGATGGTGCTGGGGATCGTGATCAACCGGATTTTCGGCGATGTGCTGAATAACTTTACGCTGATCGCTATTCCGCTCTTTATTCTAATGGCGCGATTCCTGTCCGACTCTGGCGTGACCGACAAGATGTTCGAGTCGTTGCGGCTGCTGTTGTCGAACGTGCGCGGTGGGCTGGCGCTGGCCGTGGTGTTCATTTCGATCCTGCTGGCCGCCACCACCGGGATCATCGGGGCCTCGATCACCGTGATGGGGGTGATGGCGCTGCGCCCGATGCTGCAATACGGCTATAGCCCGACCCTGACGACCGGGGTGATCGCGGCCTCAGGCTGCCTTGGCATTCTCATTCCGCCGTCGATCATGCTGATCCTGATGGCCAGCTATTCCCCCCTGTCCGTGGGCGAGCTGTTTGCCGGTGCCATGGTTCCCGGGGTGGTGCTGGGCCTGCTCTATGCGGTCTGGGTGTTCATTGTCGCGGTGGTGCGCCCTGACATGGCCCCGGCGGTAGAGCCGGACGAGAAAATCAGCAAACCGGCGCTGATGCGGATGCTGGCTATCGAAGCAGTGCCGCCGCTGGTGCTGATCCTCGGCATTCTCGGTTCGCTGCTGGCCGGGATCGCGACCGCGACCGAAGCCTCGGCCATCGGGGCGGCGCTGGCGCTGGTCATCGTGATCATGCGGCGCAAGTTCAGCTGGTCCAACTTCTACGGTGCGATGCTGGAAACCGGGCGGACCTCGGCGATGATCCTGTTCATCGTGGTCGGTGCGACCGCCTTTACCGGGGTGTTCAATATCACCGGCGGGTTGCGCGCCACGCAAGAGATCATCCGGAACCTCGATATGGCGCCTTGGCTGCTGATCGCGATGATGATGTTCATCGTCTTCATTCTGGGCGCCTTTCTGGACTGGACCGGGATCGTCCTGTTGTCGTTCCCGATCTTCCTGCCCATCGTGCAAGAGATGGACGTCAGCTTGCTGTGGTTCGTCGTCTTGATGTCGGTCGTGCTGCAGACCTCGTTCCTGACGCCACCGTTCGGATATGCGCTGTTCTATCTGCGCGCCATCGCGCCCAGATCGGTGAAAACGTCTCAGATCATCATCGGTGTTCTGCCCTTCATCGGGCTGATCCTGATGATGTGCGTGGCGATCGCCCTGTTCCCGCAGCTGGTCACCTGGCTGCCCGAAACGCTTTATTCCAAGTAACCTGAGGAGGATGTGTAATGACGATTAAGACAAATGTAATGGCGGGCCTCGCACTGGCTGCCGGGATTGCAACGCAGTCTGCGGCCCAGGACAGCTGGACCATGACCACCACTTGGCCGACCTCGCTCGAGCTGATCGAGATGGACAAGCATTTCGTCGAGCTGGCCAACAAGCTGACCGGGGATGATCTGACCATCGAATTCTTTGAAGGCGGCGCGCTTGTTCCCGCTGGTGAAGTCTTTGGGGCGGTTGAATCCGGCACCATTCAGGCCGGGGCAGACTGGCCGGGTTACTGGGCTGGCCGCAACTCCGCATTCTCGCCGCTGGCAACCACGGCGAGCCTGTTCAACGCGGTCGACTACGTCAACTGGATCGAACAGTGGGGTGGTGCGGATCTTTATAACGAGATCTATGGCAAGTTCGGCATGGTTTACCTGCCCTATGGCGTGACCAACAACGAATCCGGCTTCCGCACCAACGAAAAGATCGTCACGCTGGACGACCTCAAAGGCAAACGCTTGCGCCTTTCCGGTCTGGAGCAAGGCCGTCTGTTGGAAAAACTGGGCGGCAGCCAAGTGTCCATGGCCGGTGGCGAAATCTATCAGTCGCTGGAACGTGGTGTGATCGACGGGGCCGAATTCTCGACCCCCAACGTCGACTTCTCCGGCGGCTTCCAGCAGGTCACCAAGTATTGGGCGACACCGGGCTGGCACCAGTCCGCGTCGATCTTTGGCGTGATGATCAACAAGGCGTCCTGGGATGCCCTGTCGCCGGAAACGCAGGACGATCTGAAGGTCGCGGCACAAGCCAACCTGATCTGGTCGCTGTCCTTTACCGAAAAACGGGCCACCGAAGCTTACCAGCAGTTCATTGACGCCGGGATCGAGATCACGCGCTATGATGACGCGACCCTCGCCAAGGTGCAGGAAATGGCCAACGTCGTGATCGAGGAGACCGCTTGCGAAAACCCCGATTCCGCAAAGGTCTATCTGAGCCAGCTCGAGTATCTGGCGGATTACGCCAAATGGCGTGACGCCTCGGCCCCGTTCAACCTGGGCCGGACGCCGAACGGCCCGGATATCGAAAAGATCCGCGCCTGCGCGAACTGATCCAGACTTTTTGATCCAAACACGGAAAGGCCCGCTGGTTCAGCGGGCCTTTTCTTTATCTGATGGGTGATGTCTGATGCGGCCTTGGCCCTATCGCTGCCCCGCGTTAGCTGCCCTGCTCTGGCGGATAGGTCAGGCGGGTCATCTGGAACATCTCACCGCCCGCCTTGTACCAGCCGCTGCCATGCATCCGCGCAATCAGATCCAGCGCCGGGGTGTCCACATGGCCCCGCTCGGCATCCAGCAGAAAGCGGTCGGCGATATGGATCGCGACCACCCGACCGATCACGACCATCTGTTTTGGCCCGGTCATCACGGCGCTGAGCAATCGGCATTCAAACGACACCGGCGCTTGCGCCAGTCGCGGTGGCGCGACAAGGGACGACGGCATGGTGTCCAGCCCGGCAAGCGTCACCTCGCTGACGTCGCGCGGGGCATCTATCGCGGTCGTGTTCATCTGCTCGGCCATGTCGCGCGCCACCAGATTGACCACGAATTCGCCACTGGCCGAGATATTCTCGGCGGTGTCCTTCAGCCCCTTCACGGGATCGCGCAACAGGCCCAGCGCCACGGTGGGCGGCTCATGCCCCATGACGTTGAAAAAGCTGTAGGGCGCGGCATTGTCCACGCCTGCCACCGACCGCGTGGTGACCCATGCGATCGGGCGCGGCGTGACCGTCGCTGTCAGCAGCTTGTAGACGAAAGCCTCGGGGTGCGCGGCGCAGTCGTAAAACATGGCGCGCCGCTCAGCCGCGTAAGCCGCCGGTCTCGGCGGGGCCGGCGGCGATCACCGGGTTGCGCAAGGTGCCGATCCCCTCAATGCCCGCCTCGATCACATCGCCGGGCCACAGCCATTCCTGCGGATCACGCCCCGCGCCGACTCCTTCGGGCGTGCCGGTCGCGATGATATCGCCGGGCTCAAGCGTGATGCCGTGGCTCAGGTCCGCGATCAGGGCGGGGATCTTGAAATACATATGCCGGGTGTTCGAACGTTGCTTTTCCACCCCGTTGACGGTCAGCCACAGGTCAAGCCCGTGCGGGTTGTCGATCTCATCCGCCGTCACGATCATCGGGCCGAACGGCGCATAGCTGTCCATCCCCTTGGAATAGATCCACTGGCCCGCCCGGCGGTTGTCGCGGGCCGAGATGTCGATCATCACCGAATAGCCCCAGACATGATCCATCGCCGCGCCTTCGCTGACCTTGGTGGCGCGGTTGCCGATGATCACCGCCAGTTCCACCTCCCAATCGAGTTGCCGGGTCATGGTGATGTCGTGCTGCACCGGTGCGCCGGGGCCGGTCACGGCGGTTGGCGGCTTGGAGAAAATCACCGGCTCGCTCGGCATTTCCTTGGCGGTATCCAGCGCGCGGCTCGATTCCTCCACATGCTCGGCATAGTTCAACCCGATGCCAAAGATGTTCTTGCGCGGGCGCGGGATCGGCGCCAGCAGGGTGACATTGGCCAGCGGCCGCGCCGTGCCCATCGGCCAGAGGTTGCTTTGATCATACAGCATCGCCTGCAGCGCCTCGAGGCCGGGGCGGCCAAGATCGATCAACGCCAGCATTGTGGCGGGCAGGGGCTGGCCAATAGCCGCGCCAAGCGCCGCAACATCCACCACGATATCGTCCAGCACGACACCAAGGCGACCCGCGTCATCGGCGGCGGCGCGATGTCAGAGCCCAGCACAAGGCGATCATGGATGCCGCGCAGCGGGACGCGGATCGGGCGGCGGATCTGCTGGCGGCGCATTACCGCGAAACCGGGCGATTTCTAGAACAGGTTTTGCACGACGCGGAGATCGCCACGTCCTGACCTGCAGCCCGGATGTGTCCCCGCCCCGAATGCACCGGGGCAGGGGGCTTCGCGTCAGGTGCGGCGCTGGGCAAAGATCATGATCAGCGCCAGCCCACTGGACACCAGCATCAGCAACAGCGACACCGCGTTGAGCAAGGGGGTGGACCCCTCTTTCAGCCGGTCGAACATGGCAATCGTCAGCGGCGCGTCCGAGCCCACCAGCATCAGCGTGGTGTTGAAATTCTCAAAACTCATCAGGAAGGCCACCACAAAGGCCCCGATCATCGCCGGCATCAGATAGGGCAGGGTGACCGTGCGCACGGCGGTCAGCCGGTTCGCTCCGAGGTTCAGCGCGGCTTCTTCCAGCGTCTGGTCGAACTTCTGCAACCGCGCCGCGATCACCAGCGTCGAGATGGTGGCGACAAACGAGAATTGCCCAAGGATCACCAGTGTCAGACCGGGGCGCAGCGCGTCCACATCCCATTGCGCCAGATCCCACAGCCCTTCGGCCGCGCGGCTGGAAGCGACAAGGATCGAAATGCCCAGAACGATCCCCGGGATCACCAGCGGCAGCAACATGAGAACATAAAGCACCCCCTGCCCGGGGAAGCGGTAGCGGTTGAACAGGAAGGCGTTGGACAGCCCGACGCCGACCGACAGGATCGACACGAAAACGGCAACGAACGCCGAGGTGCCGATCGAGCGCAGGATGGGGCGTTCGTTAAACACGCCGATCATCGGCCGCTCTGCGCCAAAGAACCAGTTCCAGGTGAACCCCTCCCACGGCAGCGACGGGAACTGGCTGTCGTTGAAGGCGAACACCGCGACCACCACCAGCGGCAGCGCAAGAAAGATGAAGAACAGCGCGATATAGGCCGTGTAACTGGCCGTGAGAAAGCGGGATTGGGGAATCGAGGGGATCATTTGTACAGGTTCCTCAGCCCATTGTCTTTTCTAGCGACTGGCCGGTCAGCTTGAGCATGCCCCAGACGATGGTCGAGGACAGGATCAGCAGCATAAAGCCAAACGCCGCGCCCAACTCCCAGTTGAAGCGGACGATGAACTGGGAATAGATCAGCTCTGTGAACCACAGGCTGTCCTTGCCGCCCAGCATGGTCGGCGTCAGATAATTTCCAAGGCTCAGCATGAACACCACGATGCAGCCCGACACGATGCCCGGCATGGCGTGCGGGATCACGATCTCGCGCAGCACGCTCAGCCCGTTGCCGCCCAGATCATAGCCCGCCTCGATCACCTCGTCCGGCAGGCTTTCCAACGTCGTGACCAGCGGCACCACCATGAACAGCATCGAGGTATAGACCAGCCCGACCATGATCGCGGCGTCGTTGTACAGCAGCTCGACCGGGCCATCGGTCAGGTTCAGGTATTGCAGCAGCTTGGAGATGACGCCGGTTTCGCGCAGCAGGATCATCCAGCCGAAGGTGCGCACAAGTTCCGACACCCAGAACGGCACCAGACACAGCAGGAACAACGCCGAGCGTACCCGCCC
This sequence comes from Antarcticimicrobium sediminis, assembly GCF_004348975.1. Taxonomy (GTDB): domain Bacteria; phylum Pseudomonadota; class Alphaproteobacteria; order Rhodobacterales; family Rhodobacteraceae; genus Antarcticimicrobium; species Antarcticimicrobium sediminis. Next base: position 42,613 of record NZ_SMFP01000010.1, read on the forward strand.
GCGCGCCATCTTGGCGATGTAGTAGGAGACCGGAAAGGCGATCAGCAGGGTGATCGCGGTGGCCATGATCGACATCACCGCCGTGCGCACAAAGGTGCGCAGATACAGCGGTTCGCTGAAAAAGGTAAAATAGTTGGCAAGGCTGGTCTGATATTGCCCGACGCCGATACGTTCGCGCAGCGACACCAGCAGCATGTCCACATGCGGGATCAAGATCAGCAGCGTCAGCCACAGCAGCAGCGGCGACAGCAGCAGGAACAGCCCCAGTTTCGCTTGCGTGCGCATTCAGTGCCCTCCGGCGGCGAAACAATTGCCCTGCGCACCGGACCAGCCGATCTGCACCTCGGCACCCCGGGCGAGCCCGGCGAATTCGCCCGATTGCGGCAGGTTCACCTCGATCTCTTCGCGCCCTTCGGGGTCTTGCACGATGATCCGGCTGGCCGCGCCATTGAACAAAAGCGAGGTGACACGCCCGGTCATCCGGTTGTCGAAATGGTCCAGTTCTCCGGCGTCATGAGCGATCCGGATCGCTTCGGGGCGGACAAAGATCTGGGCCTTCTCACCGACACTCAGCACCCGTCCATGGCTAGCGCCGCGCAGCAGCAGCCCGCTGTCGGTGCGGATTTCAAGGCCGTCGCCATCGACCCGCGTGATCTCTCCGGCCCAGCGGTTGCTGTCGCCGACAAAGCCCGCGACAAAGGCGCTGTCGGGGCGATAGTACAGCTCGCGCCCGGTGCCGATCTGCTCGAACCGTCCATGGTTCATCACCGCGATCTGATCTGACATGACCAGCGCCTCGGACTGGTCGTGGGTGATATAGACGAATGTGGTGTCAAATGCCGCTTGCAGCGCCTTGAGCTCGACCTTCATCCGCTCGCGCAGCTTGAGGTCCAGCGCGCCCAAGGGTTCGTCCAGCAGCAGCACGTCGGGTTCCAGCACCATGCAGCGGGCGATCGCCACGCGCTGTTTCTGCCCGCCCGACAGCTCATCAACCTTGCGATTTCCGATGCCCGGCAGGCCGATGCGCTCCAGCGCTTCGTCGACCTTGCGGGCGATCTCGGGTTTGGGCAGCCCGTTGCGACGCAGCCCATAGCCGATATTCTCGGCGATGGTCATCATCGGGAACAGCGCCAGATGTTGGAATACCATGTTCACCGGGCGCTTGTTCGGCGGCGTGTTCAGGACCGAGCGATCCCGGATCTTTATGTCGCCGGAACTGGGATCAAGAAAGCCCGCGATCATGCGCATGATCGTGGTCTTGCCACAGCCCGAGGGCCCGAGGATGGAAAAGAACGAGCCCGGCGGCACATCGAACGAAACATTGTCCACCGCGGTCGTGGCGCCGAATTTCTTGACCAGGTTCAGGCATTCGAGATCTGGAGTCATGGGGTCTTCCGGAATTGAATATACGGCACCCGGGGTCTTGCCCGGGTGCCGCTGATTTGGGTGTGCTGTGATTTACTTGGCGGCTTTGACACGGTCCAGAACGCCACCCTCGATGGCCTCCAGCCCGGCCGGAACCGGCGGATACCACTTGATGTTGTCCAGCGCTTCGGCCGGGAAGCTGGCCTGATAGCGCACCTTCAGCGCCTCGTCGGCAAAGGCGTCGGCCCCCTTGGAAGCGGTAAAGTTGCCAGCGGCCTCGGTGATCATGGCGGCGATCTCGGGCTGCATCACGAAGTTGATCCAGGCATAGGCGGCGTCATCGGCGCGGCCCTTGGCAGGCAGCACAAAGGTGTCGACCCAACCCAACGCGCCCGAAGCCGGTGCGACAAAGGTGATGTCGGGCATGTCGGCGTTCAGCTTCCAGCCGCCGGTGTCCCAGGCCATCGAGGCCACGATCTCGCCCGAGCGCAGCAGGCCCATCAGCTCGTCACCGCCACCCCAATAGGTTTTGACGTTGGGTTTGCAGTCGACCAGCTTGGCCTCGACCTTGTCCATGACCGCCTTATAGGCGGCCTCGTCGCCATATGCGGCGAACGGGTCCAGCCCCATTGCAAAGGCAAAGCCGATCAGCGTCGGACGTTTCAGACGATAGGAGACCTTGCCCGCCACCTCGGCGTTGCACAGGTCGGTGTAATCCTTGACCGAAGGCGCCTTCTTGGTGTCGACCACAAGGCCCGAGGTGCCCCAGACATGCGGCACGCCATAGATTTCGCCGCCGACGGTGGTGTTGGCCTTGGTGGCCTCCAGCATCGAGGTGATGAACTGCGCGCTGTCGATCTTGCTCAGGTCGATCGGCTTGTAGATGCCGAACTCGGCCTGCGGGCCAGCGATGCGGTCCTGGCTGGGCTGGGCCAGATCAAAGCCGCCGCCGCCGGTGGCGCGCAGCTTGGCGATCATTTCTTCGTTGTTGGATTTGGTGACTTCGACGGTGTGGCCGGTTTCGGCCTCGAATTTGGCCACCACGTTTTCGGGGGCGTAGCCGCCCCAGGTCAGCAGGCGCAGGGTGTCAGCGGAGGCCGGTGTGGTGCCGCAGACAAAGGCAATCGTTAGGGCGGAGCAAACCGCCGAGGCAACATGTTTCATCGGTTTTTCCCAGTAAAACGTTTCGGATGAACTGTGCCGGAAGGATTGTGGAAAAATCCTTTTGTGTCAATGGGATAATAAAAAGTTCACATTGCGCGGCGAGCGGTTCAGGCCCGTGCCAGTGGGCTGGAACGGTGCGGGGCCCCGGTGCGCGGTCAGTGGTCGGGATTGGCGCGGAAAATCGGGGCATAGCAAGCTGAGTGTCCCGATATATCGCTTCTATGTCAAGATAGTGACAGATACGATTCGCGCTGAATAAATCTTTTCAGTTTCGGGTCTGGTTCGGCGGTCGTGGGCGGCAGTCAGAGGGCGGCAGTCAGAGGGCGAGCGTCGGGGGCGGGGTCCACAGACTGGCCCGCCCCTTTGCACCATGGTTGGGTCAGGTCGCCGGATATCCCGCCCCGGCCAGCGTGGCGGCGATGGCTGCGTCCGACAAGGCGCTGCGCACAGTTACAGTGTGGGCCGCAAGGTCACAGGTGATCGTTGCGGCGGGATCTGCCGCCTTGATCGCGGCTTCGATGGCCGCGGTGCAATGGCCGCAGCTCATATCCGGGATGGTAAAGGTCATGTCATTCGTTTCCTGCTTCGACTCTTCTGCGGCACACCTTGCCGGGATCCAGCGGGGGAAGGTCAAGCGCAGGATCGCACGCGGGGAAACTTTAGTGTTTACCCTTGACCCTCCAGTTACTGGAAGGGCTATGTCAGGCGCAGATCGACCGAACGGAGGCTCCAATGACCAGCACACACCATATCACCCTGTCGCTTCAGGGCATGTCCTGCGCCTCGTGCTCGGGCCGGGTTGACCGGGCGCTGGCCGCGTTGCCGGGGGTTTCTGATGTGGCGGTGAATCTCGCCGCCGAAACCGCGCAGATGAACGTCGATACCCCTGCCCGCGTGGGCGAGGTGGCGGTGGCGCTCGATACGCTTGGCTATCCGGCGCGGCGCGCGACGGTGACGCTGAACGTCGCGTCGATGTCCTGCGCCTCCTGCGTCGGGCGGGTGGATCGGGCGCTGGCAGGGCTGCCGGGGGTGCTGGAGGTCAATGTGAACCTCGCCTCCGAGACCGCCACCGTGACCTATCTGGAAGGGGCGATCGGGCCGGCCGAGCTGATCGCGGCTGCGACCGATATGGGCTATCCCGCCACCATCGCACAGCAGGACGCCGCCGAGGATCGCAGCGCGCGCAAAAATGCAGAGGCGCGCGAGAGTGCGAAAAAGGCGTTGATCGCCGCCGCTCTCGCCCTGCCGGTGTTCGTGATGGAAATGGGCGGGCATATGATCCCGGCGTTCCATCACCTGATCGCTGGCACAATCGGACAGCAGGTAAGCTGGATCGTGCAATTCATCCTGACCACCCTCGTGCTGGTCGGGCCGGGGCGGCTGTTTTACGCCAAGGGTATCCCGGCGCTGCTACGCGGGGCGCCCGACATGAATAGCCTTGTCGCGGTCGGCACCGGGGCGGCCTATCTCTATTCCGTCACGGCCACATTCCTGCCCGGCGTTTTGCCCGAGGCGGTGCGCGCGGTCTATTTCGAGGCGGCGGCGGTGATCGTCGTGCTGATCCTATTGGGCCGCTTTCTTGAGGCGCGGGCCAAGGGCCGCACGGGCGCGGCGATACAGGCGCTTCTGGGTCTGCAAGTGCGCACCGCGCGGGTGCTGCGCGAGGGCGGCGCGGTCGATGTCGCGGTCGAGGCGATCCGTCCCGGTGACATCCTGCTGGTGCGCCCCGGCGAGCGCATCGCGGTGGATGGCGAAGTGAGCGAGGGCACATCCTATCTGGATGAAAGCATGATCACGGGCGAGCCGCAGCCGGTGGCCAAAGCGGCGGGCGACAGCGTGACCGGCGGCACCGTGAACGGCAGCGGCAGTTTTCAGTTTCGCGCCACCCGGGTTGGGGCCGATACTACGCTGGCGCAGATCATCCGTATGGTCGAACAGGCGCAGGGGGCCAAGCTGCCGATTCAGGGGCTGGTCGACAAGATCACGCTGTGGTTCGTGCCTGCCGTCATGTCGGCGGCCCTGCTCACCGTGTTGATCTGGCTGGTCTTCGGTCCTGACCCGGCGCTGACACTGGCGCTGGTGGCGGGGGTGTCGGTGCTGATCATCGCCTGCCCCTGCGCCATGGGGCTGGCAACGCCGACCTCGATCATGGTGGGCACCGGACGCGCCGCCGAGATGGGGGTGCTGTTTCGCAAGGGCGATGCGCTGCAACAGCTGTCTGGCGTGACCATCGTGGCGCTGGACAAGACCGGCACCGTGACCGAGGGGCGGCCAGAGCTGACCGATCTGGTGCTGGCCGAAGGGTTTGAGCGCGCCGATCTGCTGGCATTGGTCGCGGCGGTCGAGGCGCGCTCGGAACATCCGATTGCCGAGGCGATCCTGCGCGCCGCCCGTGCCGAGGGGGTGCCGACGCTTGAGGCGGATCAGTTCACCTCGATCACCGGCTATGGTGTGCGCGCGCGGGTCGCCGGGCACGAGGTGCTGGTGGGGGCCGACCGGTTGATGGTGCGCGAGGGGGTCGAGACCGGCCCGCTTGCGGATCACGAGGCGCGGCTGGCGGCGCGCGGGCGCAGCGCGCTGTTCGCTGCCGTCGATGGGAGAATCGCGGCGGTGATCGCGGTGGCCGATCCGGTCAAATCAAGCAGTGCGGCAGCGGTCGCGGCCCTGCACAGGATGGGGCTCAAGGTGGCGATGATCACCGGCGACAAGCAGGCCACGGCACAGGCCATCGCGCGCGAGACCGGCATCGACACCGTGATCGCGGGCGTGTTGCCCGAGGGCAAGGTCGCGGCGCTGCAGGATCTGCGCGCGGGCGGCGCACGGTTGGCCTTTGTCGGTGACGGCATCAACGACGCCCCGGCGCTGGCCGATGCGGATGTCGGCATCGCCATCGGCACCGGAACCGACGTAGCCATCGAATCGGCCGATGTGGTGCTGATGTCGGGCGATCTGCGCGGCGTGGTGAACGCGGTTGAAATCTCGCGCGCGACGATGCGCAATATCCGCCAGAACCTGTTCTGGGCCTTTGGCTATAACACCGCGTTGATTCCGGTGGCGGCGGGGGTGCTGTACCCCGCCTTCGGGCTACTGCTGTCGCCGGTTCTGGCGGCGGGGGCGATGGCGCTGTCCTCGGTCTTTGTCCTGAGCAACGCGTTGCGATTGCGCCGGGTTCGCCCGGCAATGGTCGAGGGTACCGCCAAATCCGGCGTGGGGGCCGCGCCTGCGGCGGTCCCGGCTGAATAGAAAGGAGCCCCGCGATGAATATCGGTGACGTGTCCCGCCGGTCCGGCCTGCCGGCCAAGACCATCCGTTATTACGAAGAGATCGGGTTGATCCAGCCTGACCGCAGCCCGAACGGTTATCGCAGCTTCAGCGAGAGCGACCTGCACCGGTTGTCGTTTCTGGGCCGGGCGCGGGCGCTTGGCTTTGCGATCGAGGATTGCCGCTCTCTGTTGGCGCTTTACGCCGATGACAGCCGTGAAAGTGGGCAGGTCAAGCAGATCGCGCAGGACCATCTGCGCCGGATTGATGAGAAGATCGCACAGCTGCAGTCGATGCGCGCCACGCTGGCGCATCTGGTGTCCTGCTGCGCCGGAGACGATCGGCCCGATTGCCCGATTTTGGACGATCTGGGCGCGCTCTAAGCGGAGAGCGGCGAGGCGGGATAGGGTATTGGAATAGACCAAAGCGCCGCCCACAGGTTCCGCCCGGCCGCAGGACGGGCTGCGCCTGCCTGCCCCTCGGCGGGCGCATTCGCGCCAGCCCAGGCAGGCGAAACCCTTCTCGCATAGGAGCAACGGTTGGTCCGGGGGGCTCCGCCTATCCCTTACTTTCGCCGCATCGCGTCCTGCAAGGCCGCCCCCAGCGCACCGGTCTGTCCGCCGCTTTGGGCCCCACCCTTGGCGCCCCCCTTGGGGCCGGCCGACATCGGCCCGCGCGGCTTGCCCTTTGCGCCTCCGCCACGATTGGCGGTATCCGACCCACGCTCTGTGCGCTCGGCCTTGGCGCTGGCGCCGCCATCCTTGCGCATGGTCAGGGCGATCCGCTTGCGCGGCACGTCGACCTCGACCACCGTGACCTTGACCACCTGACCGGCCTTGACCACCTCGTGCGGGTCCTTGACGAAACGGTCGGCAAGCTGGCTGACATGCACCAGCCCGTCCTGATGCACGCCGATATCGACGAAGGCCCCAAAGGCGGCCACGTTGGTTACCGTGCCTTCCAGCACCATGCCCGGTTTCAGATCGGTGATTGCCTCGACCCCGTCAGCGAAATTGGCGGTCTTGAAGCTGGGGCGCGGGTCGCGGCCCGGTTTCTCCAGCTCGGTCAGGATATCGCGCACCGTGGGCAGGCCAAAGGTGTCATCGACGAACTGCTCGGCGCGGATGCCCTTCAGCGCGCCCTCATGGCCCATGATCTGGCGGATGTCGCGGCCACAGGCCGAGACGATGCGGCGCGCCACCGCATAGGCCTCCGGGTGGACCGAGGAGGCATCAAGCGGCTCCTTCCCGTCGCGGATGCGCAGGAACCCGGCGCATTGCTCGAACGCGCGCGGCCCCAGACGGGCGACCTTGAGCAGCTCCTTGCGGGATTTGAACGCACCGTTGAGATCGCGGTGGGTGACCACGGAGTCGGCCAGCCCCGGCCCAAGACCAGAGACATGCGACAGCAGCGGCGCCGAGGCGGTGTTCAGGTCGACCCCCACCGCGTTCACCACATCCTCGATCACCGCCTCCAGCGATTTGCCCAGCTTGTGCTGATCGACATCGTGCTGATACTGGCCGACGCCGATGCTTTTCGGCTCGATCTTGACCAGTTCGGCCAGCGGATCCTGCAGCCGCCGCGCAATCGACACCGCACCGCGCAGGCTGACGTCGAGATCGGGAAATTCCCGCGCCGCCAGTTCCGAGGCCGAATAGACCGAGGCGCCGGCCTCGCTCACCACCACCTTGGTCGGGGCTTTGACCGAGGCGGGCAGGTTCTGGATCACCTCGGCTACCATGCGCTCGGTCTCGCGGCTGGCGGTGCCGTTGCCGATCGCGATCAGATCGACCCCATGCTGGGTGATCATCTTGAGGATGCTCACCTGCGCGCCGCGCAGATCGTTCTTGGGCTGGAACGGATACAGCGTATCGGTCGCGATCAGCTTGCCGGTGGCATCGACCACCGCCGCCTTGACGCCGGTGCGGATGCCGGGATCAAGACCCAGCGTGGTCCGCGCCCCGGCGGGGGCGGCGAACAGCAGATCCTTGAGGTTGCGGGCAAACACCGCGATGGCCTCTTCCTGTGCCCGCGCCCGCAGATCGCCCATCAGGTCGACCATCATCGTCAGGCTCAGCTTCACCCGCCATGTCCAGCCGGCGATCTTGCGCAGCCATTGATCGCCCGGTTGTTCGGTCCGGGTCCCGAGGTAAGATGCGACAATCGCCTCGGCCCGCGCCGCGCCGGTTTCGGGATCGGGCGCGATGTCCAGCGTCACGACGCCTTCTTTCTGCGCCCGCAGCATTGCCAGCGCCCGGTGTGACGGCACCTTGGACCACGGCTCCACATGATCGAAATAGTCCGAGAACTTGGCCCCCGCCTGCTCCTGCCCGGCGACCAGTTTCGAGGTCAGCCGCGCCTCGGCCTGCATGAAGGCGCGCAGATCGCCCAGCAGCGCCGCGTTCTCGGCCAGCCCTTCGGCGATGATGTCGCGCGCCCCGTTCAGTGCATCTTTGACTGTCGGTACCGCCTCGCTGATATAGCCTGCCGCGAGCGTCTCGGGCTCGGATGCGCGGTCGGCCCGGATCGCATCGGCCAGCGGCTCCAGCCCGTTTTCGCGCGCGATCATCGCCTTGGTGCGCCGCTTGGGCTTGTAGGGCAGATAGATGTCTTCAAGCTGCGCCTTGGTCTCGGCGCCGGTAATGGATTTCGCCAGATCCGCGGTCAGCTTGCCCTGATCCTTGATCGACCCCAGAATCGTTTCGCGCCGCGCTTCCAGTTCACGCAGATAGGCCAGCCGGTCCGACAGCGTGCGCAACTGGGTGTCGTCCAGCCCTCCGGTCGCCTCTTTGCGATAGCGCGCGACAAACGGCACGGTCGAGCCTTCGTCCAGCAGCTTGACCGCTGCCCCCACCTGTTCCGGGCGGGCGGCGATCTCGGTTGCGATGGTGCGGGCGATGCGGGCGGCGGTCTGCGGGGCAATGTCCAAGGGCGACTCCTGTTTTCTGTTCGGGCGATCCGTTTGGGACGATCCTTTTGCCCGGTTCCGAGGTCCCCGCCAAGGGCCGATCTGGCCCGGGATCGGCGGCCTGTCGCCACCGCGCGCCGGGGCTTGGGGGGGGCGCGGGACACATGTTTGCGCCAACTGGGGCAAATTGCGCAGGCGCAGTCGATTGATTACCCGCGCGCGGTGGGCTAGAGGGGGCGGCAAAGCCGGGCCGCCGCAGCACGTCGCGCCGCGCATCGCCCGCAGCATTTCCGCCCCGGCGCGCGCGCCCGCGCGCCCATACATTTCAGTTCCCACGCCACCTGACTGGCAAAAAAAGGTACCACACACATGGCAGACAGTTCCAAGCCCGACATTCTGTATACCATCGTAGACGAAGCGCCCGAACTGGCCAGCGCCTCGCTGCTGCCGATCATCCGGACCTTTGCCGGGGCGGCGGGAATCAACGTTGGCACCAAGGACATCTCGCTTGCCGCGCGCATCCTCGCCACCTTCCCCGAGAAGCTGACCGAGGCACAGCGCCAGTCCAACGATCTGGCCGAACTGGGCGAACTGGTGAAATCGCCCGACGCCAACGTGATCAAGCTGCCCAACATCTCGGCCTCGGTGCCGCAGCTCACCGCCGCAGTCAAAGAACTGCAGGCGCAAGGCTATGACATCCCCGACTATCCCGAAACGCCGACTACCGACGCGGAAAAAGCTGTCCGTGCCCGGTTCGACGCGATCAAGGGCTCGGCCGTGAACCCGGTCCTGCGCGAAGGCAACTCTGATCGCCGCGCCGCCAAGGCGGTCAAATCCTATGCCCAGAACAACCCGCACCGCATGGGCGCGTGGGCATCCGACAGCAAGACGCATGTCTCCTCGATGTCGGGCAATGACTTCTACTCCAACGAGGTGGCTGCAACCCTGACCGCCGATCAGGCCGGTCCGGCCAAGATCGAATTCGTCGGCAAGGATGGCACCACCACCGTGCTCAAGGACAACTGGCCCCTGATCGAGGGCGAGGTCGTTGACGCCACCTTCATGTCGGCCAAGGCGCTGGACGCCTTCCTGACGGACCAGATCGAAGCCACCAAGAAGGACGGCATTCTGTTCTCGATCCACCTCAAGGCGACGATGATGAAGGTCTCTGACCCGATCATCTTCGGCCATGCGGTCAAAGCCTGGCTGGCCCCGGTGTTCGAGAAATTCGGCGACGAGATGGCGGCGCTGGGCGTCAACCCGAACTCGGGTCTTGGCGACGTGCTGGAGCGGGTCAAGGGCAACGCCGAGATCATGGCCGCGATCGAGGCCTGCACTGCCGAACGTCCCGCCATGTTCATGGTGAACTCGGACAAAGGCATCACCAACCTGCATGTGCCCTCGGACGTGATCATCGACGCCTCGATGCCGGCGCTGATCCGCGCGGGCGGCAAGGGCTGGGGCCCGGATGGCAAAGAGGGCGACAGCAACTGCGTCATCCCCGACGATTGCTATGCGCCGATCTATGACGAGGCGATCAACTTTTTCAAAGCCAATGGCGCACTGAACCCGACCACAGTCGGCACCGTGCAGAACGTCGGCCTGATGGCCCAGAAGGCCGAGGAATACGGCTCGCACCCCACCACCTTTGAAGTGCCCGCCGATGGCACCATCCGCATCGTTCTGGCCAATGGCGATGTGCTGCATGCGCTTGACGTCGAGGCCGGCGACATCTGGCGCGCCAGCACCGCGAAAAAGGCCCCGATCGAGAACTGGATCCAGCTCGCCATCGACCGCCAGCGTCTGACCGGCGTTCAGGCGATCTTCTGGCTGGACGAGAACCGCGGCCATGACGCCGAGGTGATCAAATACGTGAAAGCGGCGCTGGACGCGGCCGGTGTCGCCGACAAGTTCGCGATCATGGCCCCGCGCGAAGCCACCCGTGCCTCGCTGGAGACCATCACGGCGGGCAAGGACAGCATCGCCATCACCGGCAACGTGCTGCGCGATTACCTGACCGACCTGTTCCCGATTCTGGAACTGGGCACCTCGGCCAAGATGCTGTCGATCGTCAAACTGATGAACGGCGGCGGCATGTTTGAAACCGGCGCCGGCGGCTCGGCTCCGAAACACGTGCAGCAGCTGCTGGAAGAAAACCACCTGCGTTGGGATTCCACCGGTGAATTCTGCGCGCTGAGCGAATCGCTGAACTTCCTTGCCGATGTTCGAGGCAACGCCAAGGCCGCCGTGCTGGGCGCCGCCGCCGAGGTTGCGACTCAGGGTATTCTGGATCAGGGCCGCTCGCCCTCGCGCAAGGTCGGAGAGCCGGACAACCGCGCCAGCCACTACTGGTTCGCCCGCTACTGGGCCGAGGCACTGGCAGCGCAGCAAGACGACGCCGATCTGGCCGCACACTTCAAACCGATCGCCGAGGCGCTGGCCGCCAAGGAGACCGAAATCCTCGACCAACTGGCCGCAGTGCAGGGGAAACCGGTGGATCTGGGCGGCTACTACCACGCCGACCGGGCCCGGACCGCTGAGGTGATGCGCCCCAGCGCCGCGCTGAACGCCATCATCGGTTAAGGCCATCATCGGCCAAGACGGCCCCTAAATCGCGACAGGATGCGCCCGGAGAGGAAACTCTCCGGGCGTTTTCCGTTTGTTGACCTGCCTCGCCCTGCTGTCGCCCCGGACAACACGCGTCTGTAGGGCGAGGCGACGTCAATTGGGGCGAGGACCCGGTTGAACGGCAACGGGCCGCAACAGGGTCTTCCCGCAAGGAGGGCAATCAAAGTGGGGGGCAGGCAAACCCAGACGCGCAAACGCGTTTCGATTCAGCCGTTTGCTGGATCGGGGGGCGAATTGGAATTGCTGGATTGGATAGGATTTGGTGGAGCCTAGGGGGATCGAACCCCTGACCTCTTGCATGCCATGCAAGCGCTCTCCCAGCTGAGCTAAGGCCCCGTCGCCGTTTCCGGCGGTGTGCGCGTCATTTACGGAACGCCGCTGCGATGTTCAAGCGAAAAAACCTACGGCTGCGCAGGATTTTCCGTCAGGCGTCGCGGGGGGCGAGCATCGCATGCCCGCCCGCCCGCATTCAGGTGTCGTAATCAGCTGTCGTCGTCGTCCGCAGGGACGTCGGCGATTTCGTCAAGCGAGACGGTGTCGTCATCGTCTTCGTCTTCCAGCACGTCATCGCCCAGATCGACATCCGTCGTGTCGTCATCGTCCAGCACCACGTCTTCGTCATCGGTGGCCTTGCTTTTTGCCTTGGCCGTTACTGCGTCCTCGGCGTCGGCGGCGATCATCCGGCTCTTGCCGGTGTCAACTTGTACGACCTCGCCCGTGTAGGGGCTGATGATCGGATCTTTGTTCAGGTCGTAAAACCGTTTGCCGGTGGTCGGGCAAACGCGCTTTACACCCCATTCTGCCTTGGGCATGTGAAATCCCCTCGATATTCTGAAATCTGATGAGTCGTGTCGACGATTCAGTGCACGTGCCATATGAGATAGAGACTGTCAAAGCCTTTGCGAACGGATCACAGCGCCCATGGCCGACCATTTCCTGCCCGGCCCGCCCGTGGTGCCCCTGACCCTGCGCCGTTCGACGCAGGCGCGGCGCATCAGTTTGCGGATTTCCCAGCTTGATGGGCGGGTCACGCTGACCCTGCCGCGCGGCGTGCCCGAGGCCGAGGCGCTGGACTTTGCGCAGACCAAAGAAAGTTGGATTCGCAGCCATCTGGCAGCGCGACAAGGTGATGTCATGGTGGCCCCCGGCGCAGAGTTGCCGGTCGAGGGGGTGACTCGTCGCATCATTGCCGGGCCGGGCCGGGGGGTGCGCCTTGCTGCGGATGCCATCGCGGTGCCGGAAGGGCAGGCGGCGCGGCGGTTGCAATCCTGGCTGCGCGAACTGGCGCGCGACCGGCTGGTCGGGGCCGCCGACAGCTATGCCCGCGCGCTTGGGCGCGACTATACCCGCATCACTCTGCGCGACACCCGCTCGCGCTGGGGGTCGTGTTCGTCCCAAGGCGCGCTGATGTTCTCGTGGCGGCTGGTCTTGGCGCCGCCAGAGGTGCTGCGCTATGTCGCCGCGCATGAGGTGGCGCATCTGGCCGAGATGAACCATTCCGCCGCGTTCTGGACCGTGGTCGAGCGGCTGCATGGGCCCTATGAGGCCCCGCGCCACTGGCTGCGGGAGCAGGGGGCAGGTCTGCATCGGTTTCGCTTTTCCGGCTGAGCTGCGCTGACGGCTTGACCGTCCGGTGTTTTGTGATCACATGAGGGGATGATGATCCAGCAACGCCCCCCCGTCGATGCGGCCTCTGCCGCCCATGATCGTGTTTACCGCACCCTGCGCACGCGCATCATGCATGGCGAGATCGGCCCCGGCGCATCGTTGACCCTGCGGGGTATCGGGCGCGAGTTCGGGGTGTCGATGACCCCCGCTCGCGAGGCGATGCGGCGGCTGGTGGCCGAGGGGGCGCTGCAACTGTCGAACTCGGGCCGCGCCTCGACCCCCGATCTCAGTCAGGACCGGATCGAGGAACTGGCGGCGTTGCGCGCGCTGCTCGAGGTCGAACTGGCCAGCCGTGCCTTGCCACGCGCCCATATGGCGCTGATCGAACGGATGCACAGTATCAACATGGTGATCGCCGAGCAGGTGCAGAAACGCGATGCGGTCGGCTATATCCGCACCAATCTGGAATTTCACCGCGCGCTGTACCTGCGCGCACAGGCCCCTGCGATGCTGGCCATGGCCGAAACCGTCTGGTTGCAGCTTGGGCCGACCATGCGCGCGCTCTACGGGCGGCTGCGCCGGACCGAGGCGCCGCAGTATCACCGGCTGATCCTCGCCGCGCTCAAGGCCGGAGACGAGCCGGGGCTGCGTCTGGCGGTGCGCTCGGACGTGACCCAGGGGCTGAAGCTGCTGACGCGCTAGCACCGCGTCCTATCGCCTGCGTACCGCGGGTCTTGCCGGGCTTGCGGCAGAGCTTTCGACAGGGCTGGCGGCGGGGTAGGGGGCATCGGCGAAATTTTGAGTAATTCAACAAAGAAGAACCGCAGGGGCGCGCGCCCGGTTGGGCGGGCCAGCGTTTTGCGCTAGCTTGCGGCAAAACGAGACGAGGAGGCAGAGCAGATGCATATTTCGCGACGTGTGGCAGGCTTCGGGCTGGCGGCAACGATCTTGACCGCCTGCACCGGGGGCGGCTCGCAACCGGCGGCCCCGGCGCGGATGCGGGCAGTGCCCAATCCGGGCTTTGACGCCTGGGTCGAAGGCTTTCGCGGTCGGGCGGCGGCGCAGGGCCTTGATCCGCAGGGGCTGAGCCGGGCGTTTCGCGGCGCGGGCTATCTGCCCGACGTGATCGAGCGCGACCGCAACCAGACCGAATTTACCCGCAGCCTTGAGGATTACATCGCCATCGCCGCCTCGGACGAGCGGGTCGAGACCGGGCGCGCCATGCTGCGCCGCCACGGCGCGCTGCTGTCCCGGATCGAGGCGCAATATGGCGTCGAATCGCGCGTCGTGCTGGCGATCTGGGGGTTGGAAAGCCGCTATGGCGCGCGGCGCGGCGACGTGCCGGTAATTTCGGCGCTGGCGACGCTGGCCTATGATGGCCGCCGGGGCGCGTTCTTTGAAAAGCAGCTGATCGCCGCCCTGCGCATCCTTCAACGGGGCGATATCACCCCGGACCGCATGACCGGCAGCTGGGCCGGTGCCATGGGCCATACCCAGTTCATCCCGACCTCATATCAAGCCTATGCGGTGGATTTCACCGGCGACGGGCGGCGCGACATCTGGTCCGACGATCCCGCCGACGCGCTGGCCTCGGCGGCGGCTTACCTGTCGCGCTCAGGCTGGCGCAAGGGGCAGCCCTGGGGGCTGGAGGTGGCGCTGCCTGCGGGCTTTGATATTGGCCAGACCGGGCGCGGCACCAGTCGCAGCGCCGGGCAGTGGGCGGCGCTGGGCGTGCGGTCGGCATCGGGCGGCGCGCTGCCCGATCACGGGCCCGCCTCGGTGCTGGCCCCGGCCGGGGTGGGGGCACCGGCGTTTCTGGTGTTCCGCAACTTTTCGGTGATCCTGCGCTATAACAACTCCGAGAAATACGGCATCGGCATCGGCCATCTTTCTGACCGGATCGCTGGCGGGGCGCCGCTGCGCGGCAGCTTCCCGCCCGATGCGCAGGGGATGACGCTGGCCGACCGCAAGGCGTTGCAGGCGCGGCTGACCCGCGCGGGCTATGATACCAAGGGGGCGGACGGGGTGATCGGCGACAATACCACTAGCGCGATCACCGTCTATCAGCGCGCCAAGGGGCTGGCGGTCACCGGACAGCCATCAAAGGCGCTGCTGCGCCATCTTGGGGGGTAAAAAGGCAAGGACAGGCGGCGGCCCCTTCAAAGAGGGGGCCGGGAGGGGCGGGGCTTACGCCGCCAGCCCCTTGGAGCCCATGGCGAGGAATTTTTCGCGCCGGGCCTTGATCAGCGCGGCGGGAGTCTTGCCGTCCATCTCGCCCAGCATCGCCTTGAGCGCGCTGCCCACGGCGGCAATGCTGCCCGCGCGGTCGCGATGTGCGCCGCCCAGCGGTTCGTCGATCACCCGGTCGGCCACGCCCAGCTTTTTCAGCTCCTGCGCGGTCAGGCGCATTGCCGCGGCGGCTTCGCGCATCTTTTCGGCATCCTTCCACAGGATCGAGGCACAGCCCTCGGGCGTGATCACCGAATAGACCGAATGTTCCAGCATTGCCACGCGATCCGCCGTGGCCAGCGCCACCGCTCCGCCAGAGCCGCCCTCGCCGATGATCACCGACACCAGCGGCACACCGATCTGCAGGCATTTCTCGGTCGAGCGCGCGATCGCCTCGGATTGGCCGCGCTCCTCGGCACCCTTGCCGGGATAGGCGCCGGGCGTATCCACCAGCGTGACCACCGGCAGCCCGAACTTGTTGGCCAGCTCCATCAGGCGCACCGCCTTGCGATAGCCTTCGGGGCGCGCCATGCCGAAATTGCGCCGGATCCGCGATTTGGTGTCGCTGCCCTTTTCCTGCCCGATCACCATGACCGGCCGATCGTCCAGCCGCGCCAGACCGCCCATGATGGCATGGTCGTCGGCGAAATTGCGGTCCCCGGCCAGCGGCGTGAACTCGGTGAACAACGCGTCGATATAGTCGCGGCAATGCGGCCGATCCGGGTGCCGTGCGACCTGACATTTCCGCCAGGCGGTCAGATCCTTGTAAAGGTCGCGCAACAGCGCCTCGGCCTTGGCGTCAAGCGCGGCCGCCTCGTCCGCCATGTCCATTTCGGCGTTGGCACGGGCCAGCGCTCGCAGCTCTTCTGCCTTGCCTTCGATTTCGGCCAGGGGTTTCTCGAATTCCAGATATTGGGTCATCGGGCCTCTCGCTGTGGGACCATGGGGCTGTCTTCAGGGCTATATGGCGCTCTGCGCAGGCGGATGCAACTCGCCGGGTTGGTGGGCAGGCCCCGAATCGCGTTAAACTGCCCATAGAGGAGACCGCGATGACCCAGCCCAATCATCCCCGCGCCGCGCAATCAAGGGCCCAACCCGGCCTTGCGCCGTGCGCCTGTGCGCCGAAGTGGCCCCAGATGCCCCCTGCGCCAGCCGCCGCCGCTGCCGCAGGGAGGGGCCCCGCATGGAGATGAGCGCCCCGGTCGCCGCCGCCTTCGCGGGGTTCCCGCCAGAGACGCAAACCGGTCTGCGCGCCCTGCGTGCGTTGATCCTGTCGGTGGCCGCGGACACGCCCGAGGCCGGGCGCCTTTCCGAGGAATTGCGCTGGGGTCAACCGGCCTATCTCACGCCTGAAACCGGCGCGGGCACCACCCTGCGGCTGGGGGTGGCGAAATCCGGCGGCTTCGCCCTGTTCGTGCATTGCCAGACCTCGCTGATCGATGAGTTTCGCGAGCTTGCCGGCTCCGATTGGCCGGTCGAGGGCCGCCGCGCCATCCTGTTCGATGAGACCGGAGTGACCGACGCGATCATGGACCCAGCCCTGCGCCTGTTGATCCGCCGGGCGCTGACCTATCATCTCAAGCGCCGCGCGGCGGGCTGAGGGTTACCCCGCAATCGCTTCGCCACGGCGCAAGCCCCTTGCCCGGCGCGCCCCCGCCGCCTAACCTTTCCCCGGCCCGTGTTGTCGCGGCGCAGAGTCGAAGGGAACCGATCATGAAGACCGCAATTCGCGCAGCCTTGGCTGCCCTCGTTCTTGCTACCGGCACCGTATCGGCCACGCTGCTCGGGGCTGCGCCGCTGCAACTGACCCCGGCCAACCCACAACCCGGTGGGGTCAAGCCGGGGCTGAAGGTGGCCTATGGATATGCCCCCAACGGGCAGGACATTCGCACCCTTGCCGATGCTGGTGCGGTGCTGCGCAAGGGCGCCCAACGGGGTCCGGCCCTGCGCGGGCTGGATTATCGCGACAGCGCTGCCGGGGCCCCGACCCTGACATCAAAGCGCGACGAGAATGTCGCCGCCTCGATCACCGGCTATATCCGGTTCGATGCGCCCGGGGTCTATGAGGTGGATTTCTACACCAATGACGGGCTTGATGCCCGCATCGGCGGCCAGCGCGTCGGCTTTTTCGATGGGCGCCAGGCCTGCGACAGCACCTATGTGACCGAGGTCGAGGTGCCGCAAGCGGGCTGGTACGACTTTCAGGCGACCTATTTCAACCGGCTCAATACCTCGTGCCTGATGATGCGCCGGGCCAAGAAAGGCAAATCTCTGAAATGGGTGCCCAACGGGATCTTTGGCTATAAATAGCGGCTCAAACGGCATTGGTTGCGACCTGCTGCGTGGTGCGCGGGGCGGTATGGATCAGCCTCGGTTCGGATTGGCCCCCTCGACGAAGCCGGGGGCTCTATGAAGGGGCTCTATGAAAAAGGGGCACCCAAAGGCGCCCCTGAGAATGTCTGTCGATCGCGTCGAGGTCAGATACCTGCGATCATCTCGGACTGGCGCACGATCACCTCGGCCTGCTTGATGCTGGCGATATCCACCAACCGGCCTTTGTAGACGGTCGCGCCCTCGCCATTGGCCTTGGCGGTTTCCATGGCCGCAAGAATCTCGCGCGCCTCGGCGACTGCGGCCTCCGAAGGGGTGAACACCTCGTTGGCCAGCGCCACCTGCTTGGGGTGGATCGCCCATTTCCCGACCATGCCCAGCGTGGCCGAGCGCAGCGCCTGCGCGCGGAAGCCGTCGGCGTCGCTGAAATCGCCATAGGGGCCGTCCACCGGCAGCACCCCGTGGGTGCGGCAGGCGGCGACGATGGCGGTCTGCGCCCAGTGCCACGGATCCGACCAGTGTTTCTGGCCTTCGTGCAGCATGTAATAGTTTTCCTGTGTGCCGCCGATGCCGGTGGTCTGCATCCCCATCGAGGCGGCGAAATCCGCCGCGCCAAGGCTCATCGCGACCATGCGGGGCGAGGCGGCGGCGATCTCTTCCACATGGGAGATACCCGCCGCGCTTTCGATGATCACTTCAAAGCCGAGCTTTTTGCTCCGGCCCTTGGCGGTCTCGACCGCCGTCACCAGCGCATCGACCGCATAGATATCGGCGGCGCAGCCGACCTTGGGAATCATGATCTGGTCCAGACGCTCGCCGCCCTGTTCCAGCAGGTCGATCACGTCGCGGTACCAATAGGGGGTGTCGAGCCCGTTGATGCGCACCGACAGGGTCTTTTTGCCCCAATCGATGCTTGAGATGGCCTCGATGATATTGGCGCGGGCGCTGTCCTTGTCGCTGGGGGCGACCGAATCTTCCAGATCCAGGTTGATCACGTCGGCGGCGCTGGCGGCCATCTTTTCAAAGATCGCCGGGCGCGAGCCTGGGCCGAACAATTGGCAGCGGTTGGGCCGTGCCGGTGCGGCGGGCTGGATGCGGAAGCTCATGTCACTCTCTCCAGATAGGGTCAGGTAAGGGTAGGTAAGGATATTGCGAATTTTCAGTCTTGGGACGTATTAAATTGCGCGGCGGGCCGCAAGGGAATTGTGCAGGCGCAGCATTGGGCGTGCGTGGCGCGAGTAATGCGCAATTCTTCGGCGTTCTCTTTGTTCTGGTGAAGGATATTGTGTGTTTTTCGGAAGCTGCGGTGGAAAACGCGATACATTACGTTTTGACTTCCTATAGCGTGCGCACGAATCAAAGGAGACACGCGCGATGATCGAGACCCCGTATCTGCTGTTCCTGGGCGATGCGCCCGACCAACTGGCCGCCAAGGTGGCACAGGGTATCAAGGACTGGCGCCCCGAGAATGCCGTTGGCCAATACCGGATGGAGGGCTGCAAGGCCGATCTGGGCCTGGCCGACATGGATCTGGCCGAAGCCAAGGCGGCCGGTGCCAAGACGCTGGTGATCGGCGTTGCCAACCGCGGCGGGCTGATCAGCCCGGCGTGGAAAAAGGTGCTGGTCGCGGCGCTGGAAGAGGGCTTTGACCTTGCCTCCGGCCTGCACAACCTGCTGCGCGACGAGCCCGATCTGGTCGCCGTCGCCGAGGCCACCGGCCGCAGCCTGCACGACGTGCGGGTGCCCGAGGTGAAATACCCCATCGCCAGCGGCATCAAGCGCAGCGGCAAACGGGTGCTGGCGGTCGGCACCGACTGTTCGGTCGGCAAGATGTATACCGCGCTGGCGCTGGACGCCGCGCTGCGTGAGCAGGGCATCAAATCGACCTTCCGCGCCACCGGCCAGACCGGGATCCTGATCACCGGCGCCGGTGTGCCGCTCGACGCAGTGATCGCCGACTTCATGGCCGGCTCGATCGAATGGCTGACGCCTGACAATGACGACGATCACTGGGATATCATCGAAGGCCAGGGCAGCCTGTTCCACGTCTCCTATTCCGGTGTCACCATGGCTCTGATCCACGGCGGCCAACCCGACGCGCTGATCCTGTGCCACGAGCCGACCCGCACCCATATGCGCGGGCTGCCCGGCTATACCCCGCCGACGCTCGAGGCGCTGCGCGACATCGCGCTGCCGCTGGCGCAGGTTGCCAACCCGGCCTGCAAGGTGGTGGGGATCTCGGTGAACACGCAGCATATGTCCGAGGATGAGGCCACGGCCTATCTGGCCGATCTCGAAGCAAGCATGGGCCTGCCCGCCACCGATCCCTATCGGTTCGGCGCGGCTAAACTGGCCGCCGCGTTGGCGGCGCTGTAGGCTTCGCCACAAAGCTGGCGCCCCGCCAGCGACTCCTGCCGGATGCCTCCGGCGGGAGTATTTGAAACAAGAAGAAGATATGGGCGTCGGCGCGCGCCCCGAAGGGAGACAGAAATGTCGATCGAGGTCACCCGCGACGTATTCAAACTGGCGCAGGTCTTTACCATCAGCCGCGGTTCGCGCACCGAGACCAAGGTGCTGACTGTGCGCATCACCCGCGACGGCGTGAGCGGCTGGGGCGAATGCGTACCCTATGCCCGCTATGACGAAACGCTCGACAGTGTCGAAGCGGAAATCCGCAGCCTCCCCGGTGATGTGACCCGCGCCGCGCTGCAGGGTCTGCTGCCCGCCGGGGCGGCGCGCAACGCGGTCGATTGCGCGCTGTGGGATCTGGAAGCCAAATCCGCCGGCAAGCGGGTCTGGGAACTGGCCGGTCTGCCTGCGCCGGGCCCGGAGATCACCGCCTATACCCTGTCGCTGGACACCCCAGAGGCGATGCGCGAACAGGCGGCCAAGAACGCCCATCGCCCGCTGTTGAAAATCAAGCTCGGCACGCCCGACGACATGCCCCGGCTTGAGGCGGTGCGCAAAGGCGCCCCTGAGTCCCGCATCATCATTGATGCCAACGAGGGCTGGTCCCCCGCCGTTTATGCCGATCTGGCGCCGCATCTGATCCGTCTTGGCGTGGGGCTGGTGGAACAGCCGCTGCCGGCGGGGGAAGATGACGCGCTGATCGGGATGGAGCGCCCGGTGCCGGTCTGCGCTGATGAATCCTGCCATGATCGCGCCTCGCTGCCCGCGCTCAAGGGCAAATACGATGTCATCAACATCAAGCTCGACAAGACCGGTGGCCTGACCGAGGCGCTGGCCCTGCGCGATGCGGCGCTGGCCGAGGGCTATGGTGTCATGGTCGGCTGCATGGTTGGCAGTTCGCTGGCGATGGCGCCCGCCACGCTGGTGGCGCAAGGCGCGCGTGTTGTGGATCTTGACGGCCCGCTGCTTCTGGCCGAAGACCGCGATCAGCCGCTGATGTTTGACGACAAGGGCGTGCACCCCCCGGTTGCCGCGCTCTGGGGGTAAGCCCCCTGCCCGGATGTGATCCGGGAAATCGGTTTCAGTACAGAGCGGGCGGAGCCCGCAGACAAGAAAAGGAAGACCCCATGACCCGCACCGTTTACCTGAACGGCGACTACATGCCGGAAACCGAAGCCACGGTGTCGATCTTCGATCGGGGCTTTGTCATGGGCGATGCCGTCTATGAGGTGACCTGCGTACTCGACGGCAGGCTGACCGAATTCGACGGCCATATGGCGCGCCTTGCCCGGTCGCTGAAAGAACTCGAGATCCCTTGCGACATCAGCCGCGACGAATGGCTGGAGATTCACCGCAAGCTGATCGAGTTGAACGGGCTGCAAGAGGGCGGCATCTATCTTCAGATCTCGCGCGGCGACGTCGGCGACCGCGATTTCCACTATCCGCCCGCAGGCACCCCGCCGACCGTGGTGCTCTACACCCAGTCGCGCCCGGGGCTCTCCACCGATCCCAAGGCCGACGAGGGCATCAAGGTGATCTCGGTTCCCGATCTGCGCTGGCACCGCCGCGACATCAAGACCGTGCAGCTTCTCTATGCGTCGATGGCCAAGATGGCCGCCGAGAAAGAGGGCAAGGATGACGCCTGGTTCGTCGAGGACGGGTTCGTCACCGAAGGCTCTTCGAACAACTGCTATATCGTCAAGAATGGCAAGATCATCACCCGCCAGCTGTCCAACGACATCCTGCACGGCATCACCCGCTCCTCGGTTCTGAAAATGGCGCAAGAGGCGCAGATGGAGATCGAAGAACGCCCCTTCACCATCGCAGAGGCGCAGGCAGCAGATGAGGCGTTCTTTACCTCGGCCTCTGCCTTCGTGATGCCGATTGTCGAGGTTGACGGCGTTGCCGTGGGCAGCGGTAAGCCGGGTTCGGTGGCCAAGCGCCTGCGCGAGATTTATATCTCGGAAAGCCTGAAGTCGGCGATCTGATCCGCGCGACGACAGATTTTTTGCGACAGACCCTTTGCGGGCGGCCCGATGCGGCCGCCCGCTTTCGTTTCACCTCAGCCGAAGCGAAAGCTTGATGCGGTGACGCCGCCAAAGATCTCGCTCTGGTGATAGACCCGCGTCGCGGCCTCCTGCTCCGCAGCCCCCAGCGCTGCGAAAAGCGGGGCCAGATGATCCTCCTGCGCGTGACAGGCGCGGGCATAGGGCGCCGCCTCCCAGTTCAGGATCGCCGCGCTGCGCTCCTCTGGAGGCAGCGCCAGCGCATCATTCAGCCATGTATCGAACGCCACCGAGGGAACCCGCGCGCGCGGCCCGAACTGCGCCAGATTGTGATAGCTCAGCCCCGATCCCACGATCAGCACCCCCTGATCGCGCAGCGGCGCCAGTGCGCGGCCCAAAGCCATGTGCGCGACCGGGTCATAACCGTGGCGCAACGACACCTGAAACAATGGCATATCCGCCTGTGGATACATCAGCGCCATTGGCACGAATGTGCCGTGATCATAACCCACCGCATCGTCCAGCCGGGTGGGCAGCCCGGCCCCGGCGATCAACCCGGCCACCTGTTCGGCCAGCGCCGGTGCGCCCGGCGCGGCATATGTGATCTCATAGGTATGGGGCGGAAAGCCGTGGTAATCATAGACCATCTTTGGCCGCGCACTGTGCATCACCGCAAAGGCGTCGGTTTCCCAATGGCCTGAAATCATCAACACGGCCTCGGGCCGCGCGCCGATCTCGCCCGGCATCGCGGCGAGCGATCTGGCCAGCGGCTCCAGATGCGCGGCCATATCCGGCATCCACGGCCACGGGCCGCCGCCATGCGAGATGAAATACGTGGGCATACGTGCCATATCGGGCACCTCTCTTCAGGGGCAGACCCGCAGACCCTAGCGCCCCGCGTCGCGCCTGATAAGCCAGATGCGCGAACAGGGTCTGTGCAGCGGGCCACGCCCCGATACCCCATGCCCCCGGCTCGCCCTTTTTCTGGCCGAAAATACTCCTGCCGGAGGCCGCGCCCAAAGGGCGCGTCAAGGCACGCGGCTTGCCACGTTTCCCGCCCGGAGTGGGTCTGCCCTCAGCCCTTTTCCTTGCCCACGTTCTCGTCAAAGGCGACCTTGAACGCGGCCTGCTTCTCGGGGCTGGCCTCGGTCTGGTTCTGCGCCCTCCAGTCGTCATAGGGCATGCCATAGAAGGCTTCGCGCCCCTCGGCCTTGGTCATCTCGATGCCGCGCGCATTGGCGGCCTCCTGATACCAGCGCGACAGGCAGTTGCGGCAGAACCCGGCGAGGTTCATCAGGTCGATGTTCTGCACGTCGGGGCGATCTTGCATCAGGTGCTGTTGCAGCCGGCGAAAGGCGGCGGCCTGCAGTTCGATTTCGGTCTGCGTGTCCATTCTCGGGCTCCCTTGCCGTTCAGCACAGATCTAGGGGCAATCGGTGCTTCTGTCACCCGTCGGGGCGATATGTACAGAATAGGGCGGTAAACTTCCCGGTTCGCGCGATCAGAGCCCGGTCTGTTCCAGCGCGCGTTGCAGCAGCGGCGCCAGCCGTTCGGCCCAGGCGCGTTGCCCGGTCTCATCAACGATCAGATCGTTGCGCAACTCGATCAGCACATTGGGCCGGCCCTGCGGCAGCGCGTGCTTGTCGATGGAATCGCCGGGCAGGTGGCCGCTATAGGGTTCGTTGTCGCCCACGATCATATCGCCCTCGGCCTCCAGCACCCGGATCAGCGGGCGCGCCAACCGGTCGTCGCGGGCATAGAGAACGCCAACCTCCCAAGGGCGCGGGGCGCGTCCGCGCAACTGGCGGGTATAGGAATGCACCGACAGGATGACGGCATGGGCGCGCGCCGCCAGCTGCGCTTGCGCCGCGTGATAGGGGCGATAGCACAGGTCCAGTCGACACTCGCGCTCGGCCGCGTCGGCCTCGCGATTGGCTGGGATAACCGAGCCATCATAGATCTTCATCAGCAGGGTCGGATCATCCTCGCCGCGGTTCGGATCAATCACGAGACGCGAGAAATTCGATGCGATAACAGGACCATCCAGCAATTCGCCCAGATGGCGCGCGACGCCATAGGCGCCGACGTCATAGGCGATATGGCGTTCCATATCCGGGCGCGGCAGCCCCAGATCGCCACCGCCCACCTGTGGCGGCACGGTGTTGGACGCATGGTCGCAGGTGATCAGCCAACGGCCGGGGCGGGTTTCACCATGAAGAAAAAAAGGGGTATATGTCATTTGCCTGTCATCGCTTTGCCATCACCTTTAGGACAGTTGTCGTAGAATGGGAATTGGGCAATAACCAGTGGGCCGGTCGATGCGGTGACATGTCCCGCCCGGCGGACGCGATGCATTGGGCAATGAGGCAAGGAGAGAGCGGATGAGGCGCCTGCGCAACGTCAAGATTGTGGCCACCCTAGGGCCGGCATCACAGGATTACGAGACCATACGGGCCCTGCACGAGGCCGGCGCGGATGTGTTTCGCCTGAACATGAGCCATGGCCGCCACGACGAGATTCGCGAAAAGCACCGCATCATCCGCCAGATCGAACGCGATCTGGACAGCCCGATCGCCATCCTGGCCGACCTGCAGGGGCCCAAGCTGCGCGTTGGCACCTTTGGCGATGGTCCGGTGATGTTGCGTGAAGGCGATGGCTTTCGCTTTGATCTGAACGATGCGCCGGGGGACGCCCACCGCGTTTGTCTGCCGCATCCGGAAATCTTTCAGGCGCTAGAACCCGGCGCGGGCCTGTTGGTCAATGACGGCAAGATCCGGCTGAAGGTCGATACCTGCGGTGCCGATTTCGCCGAGTGCACGGTGATCGCAGGGGGCGAGATTTCCGACCGCAAGGGCGTGAACGTGCCCGACGTGGTGCTGCCGCTGGCGGCGCTGTCGAAAAAGGACCGGGCCGATCTGGAATTTGTCTGTACCCTTGGGGTGGACTGGCTGGCGCTGTCCTTTGTCCAGCGCGCCGAGGATGTCGAAGAGGCCCGTGCGCTGGTCGATGGCCGCGCGGCGGTTCTGGCCAAGATCGAGAAACCCTCGGCGGTCGACCGCTTCGATGAAATCCTTGCCGCCTCTGACGGGATCATGGTCGCGCGCGGCGATCTTGGGGTGGAGCTTCCGGTGCAACGGGTGCCGCCGATCCAGAAACGCCTGATCCGCAAATGCCGCGCCGCGGCCAAGCCGGTGATCGTGGCGACCCAGATGCTGGAAAGCATGATCGAAAGCCCGATGCCCACCCGCGCCGAGGTCTCGGACGTGGCCGCCGCGATCTATGAGGGCACCGATGCCATCATGCTCAGTGCGGAATCTGCCGCCGGAAAATATCCGGTCGAGGCGGTGCAGACCATGGACAAGGTCGCGACCGAGGTCGAAACGGATCCGAACTATCCCGCGATCATCGCCGCCTCGCGTCAGGTCGAGGGGCATTCGATTGCCGATGCGATCGTGGCCGCGGCGCGTGAGATCGCCGAAACCACAGAGATCAAGGTGATCTGCTGCTTCACGCAAAGCGGGACCACCGCGCTTTTGACCGCGCGGGAACGCCCCGGCGTGCCGATCATCGCCATGACCAGCCAGCGCGGCACGGCGCGGCGGCTGTGCCTGAGCTGGGGCTGCAACTGCGTGATGACTGCCGAACTGGAACGCTTCAAGGGGGCCGTGGTCAATGCCGCCCGTGCGGCCCGTGCCGGCGGCTTTGCCAGCGAAGCGGATCAGATCGTCGTGATCGCCGGCGTGCCCTTCAACATGCCGGGCACCACCAACATCCTGCGCGTTGCCCCCTGCGACGAGCGGTTGATTTTCAACACCGATCCGGGCTGAGGCGGGATGGATACCGATCTTGTTTTGATCCTTGGGCTGATCCTGGTCTTTTTTGCGATCCCGGCCGCGATGTCCGCCTATAGCGACAATCGCCCGCCGCTCGCTCCGGCGGCGACGCTGCTGATCGCGGGGGGCATGATCGCCTATGCCTATCTGGCCCATCCCGCCGGATATACGATGCGCGATGTGCCCGAGGTGTTTTTCACGGTTGTCGGGCGCTACCTGCCATAAAGGGCTTGCCTATCCGCCCGGATTTTCATACTAGCCCCACTTACCGCGCGTCCGGCCCAAGTGGCATGCCGAGTCGTGTTTGTAGCGGACCCACAAGATAGGAGACGGAAATGCCCAAGATGAAGACGAAGTCGAGCGCCAAAAAGCGCTTTAAGGTGACTGCCACTGGCAAGGTTCTGGGTGGCCAGGCTGGTAAGCGCCACGGCATGATCAAACGCACCAAGAAATTCATTCGCGACGCCCGCGGCAACACTACGCTGTCCGCCCCCGACGCCAAGATCGTCAAGGGCTTCATGCCCTACGACCGCTAAGAGGAGGCTGCAGTATGTCCCGCGTTAAAGGTGGTACCACAACCCACGCCCGTCACAAGAAGATCGTCAAGGCCGCCAAAGGTTACTATGGCCGCCGCAAGAACACCTTCCGAGTGGCAACCCAGGCCGTCGACAAGGCGAACCAATATGCGACCCGCGACCGTAAACAGCGCAAGCGCAACTTCCGCGCGCTGTGGATCCAGCGGATCAACGCAGCTGTGCGCGCCCATGACGAAGCCCTGACCTATAGCCGCTTCATCAACGGTCTGGCCTTGGCCGGTATCGAAGTGGACCGCAAGGTTCTGGCCGATCTGGCCGTGCACGAGCCCGATGCGTTCGTTGCGATCGTCGAAAAAGCGAAAGGCGCTCTGGCCGCCTGAGCCATCCGCCGAACGGAATACGCAAAAGCCGCTCCCTTGGGGGCGGCTTTTTTGTTTTCGGCATTCTTGTGGTCTACGATGCAACATGGATGGGCCGGGGCAAAAGAAAACCGGCCGGAAAAACCGGCCGGTTGCATCTTGCGCAAGGCTGTTGGCTTAGCCCTGTTTCTGGATTTCCACCTGATGCGGGTAGGGGATCGAGATGCCGCCCTTGTCGAAGGCTTCCTTCACCGCCTTGGTAAGCGCGAATTTCACCTCCCAATAGTCGGCGGCGTCGCACCAGATCCGGGCGGTGATATCGACCGAACTGTCACCCAGATTTGTCAGCCGAACCCAAGGCTCTGGCGTGGCATGGACCCGGCTGTCGGCCCGTGCGGTGTCGAGGATGATCTGGATCGCGGTATCGGCATTGTCGCCATAATCGATGCCAAAGGTCAGATCGACGCGCCGGGTGTCATGGGCGGAATAATTGGTGATGATCGCGCCCCAGGCTTTGCCATTGGGGATAATGATCTGCACATTGTCTGACGTGGCCAATTCCGTGGTGAAGAGATTGAGATCCTTCACAGTGCCGGATGTGCCGCCGATATTCACGAACTGACCCAACCTGTAGGGCCGAAAAAGCACCAGCATAACGCCGGCGGCCAGATCGCTGAGCGTGCCTTGCAGCGCCAGACCGATCGCCAGCGAGGCGGCGCCAAGGATTGCGACGATACTGGTGGCCTGAATGCCGAAGATGCCCAGCACCGCGACCAGAACGATCGCGAGAATCACCCATTTGACCATGCTGGCAAAGAAATTGCCCAGAGTCGGGTCGATCTGCGGTGTGGTATTGATCCGGCGCCGGACCAGCCCGGCGATGGCGCCAGCGGCCATCCAGCCCACGATCAGAATGATCAGGGCCTTGGCGGCATTGAAGATCACCGGCGCATAGGCGCCCATCTCTCCGGTGAGGTTTTGCACGTATATTTCCTTTCATGTCAGCAAAACGGCCCTGTCCCGGCAGCCGTCGGTGCCGCCGGGACAGGGCCGTTTCACGCTTGGTTTACTTTTTCAGTGAATCGCGGATTTCCAACAGAACGTCCAGTTCCGACGGCCCTGCGGGGGCTTCTTCTGCCGGGACTTCTTTTCCGCCCGTCGCCGCTTCCTTTACCTTGTTGACGTAGCGCACCAACATGAAAACGACAAAGGCGATAATCAGGAAGTTGATGACGGCCATGACAAAGGCGCCATAGGCGAATACGGCGGCCCCGGCTTCGCGCGCGGCCTCAAGGCTGGCACCCGCAGCCACCTCGCCTGACAGCACGACATAAAGATTGGTGAAATCCACCCCGCCAAGGAACAGCCCGACGATGGGATTGATCAGATCGCCGACCATGGATTTGACAATCGCCGTAAAGGCCGCGCCGATGATGATGCCGACGGCCATGTCCATGACATTGCCCTTGGCGATGAAGTCGCGAAATTCCTTAACCATGTCTTAGCCCCTTTAAAAACACCTGCGCGCATGCTGCGCGATGGGGTTAGACTACCGCACCCGAGGCATTCTGTGAACGCCTGCTGTGTGAGGGCTTGGCCTCGGCCCTGTTCGCCCCCTGTGAAACCCGCTATGCGAGTGTCAGCACGAAAGGGAGCGCCCATGTCCGATCTCACCGCCTTTCCGATCACCCGCAGATGGCCGCCGGTCAATCCGGATGTCATCCAGCTGTATTCCTTTCCGACGCCAAACGGGGTCAAGGCCTCGATCATGCTGGAAGAGACCGGGCTTGCCTATGAGGCGCACAAGGTCACGCTGTCGGACGCGGATGTGAAAAGCGCCGAGTTCCTCTCGCTCAACCCCAACAACAAGATCCCCGCCATCCTCGACCCGCATGGGCCGGACGGGGCCCCGATGGGGCTGTTCGAGAGCGGCGCGATCCTGATCTATCTGGCGGAAAAGACCGGCCTGTTTCTGGGCGACTCTGCGACCGGCAGGATGCAGATCCTGCAATGGCTGATGTGGCAGATGGGCGGGGTCGGCCCGATGTTCGGCCAGCTTGGATTTTTCCACGCCTTTGCCGGGGCCGAGATCGAAGATCCGCGCCCCCGCGACCGCTATATCGCCGAGACCCGGAGGTTGCTGGCGGTGTTGGAGACCCGGTTACAGGGGCGCGACTGGGTCTGTGACAGCTATTCCATCGCCGATATCGCCATTGCACCTTGGTTGCGCGTGCTGGAGCGCTACGAGGCGCGTGAAACGGTCGGCTGGGCCGGGTTCCCGCGCGTGGTGGCCTATCTCGACCGGTTTCTGGACCGGCCCGCAGTGCAAAAGGGGCTGGTGACGCCGCCGCGCGACTGACGACAAGCCCCAGACCTGCGTCATGCCCGTGGCCTGCGCCGCGCCCCAGACCTGCACCTCACCCCGGCAACGCGCCGGTCAGCACATAGCGCAGGATCTCCACCACCTGGCGCGGCTCTTCGGCGGTGGCGAGCGCGGCGGCGTGCACCTCTTTCAGCGCGTGCTGATGCTCTGGCGGGTTCAGCACGATGATCGACTTGCCCAATGCGGCGGCATAGCCGGCGTCAAAGGCCGCGTTCCACTGTTTGTATTTGTCGCCAAAGCGAACGACGACCACATCGGCCTCTGCGATTCCTTTGCGGGTGCGGATGGCATTCAGCTTAGCGCCCTTGTGATCGTGCCAGAATTTCTGTTCCTCGGCCCCGAGGATCGCCACACCGCAATCGTCGCTGGCGGCGTGATCGGTCACCGGGGCGCTGAAGACCACGTCGAGCCCCTTGGCCCCGCTGATGATCTGCTCGCGCCAGTCGGTGTGGATTTCGCCTGAAAGATAAATGCTCAGGGTCATGGGCCTCTCCTTGGGGTCACTTTGACCCGTCATAGCGTGCCGGGGGGCGCAAGGCCACTTTCCCGCCCGCCGCCGGCAACAGAAATGCAAAAAAGGGACGCAACTGCGCCCCTTCTTCTTGTTTTCAAATACTCCCCCCGGAGGGGGCCGGTGTCAGCCGCGCAGAACCCCGCCGGTCGCCTTGGCGACCTTCTCGACGATCTTCTTGCCGACGGCTTCGATCTCGGCCTCGGTCAGGGTCTTGTCGCGGGGCTGCAGCCGCACGCTCAGCGCCAGCGATTTCTTGCCCTCGCCGAGCGAGCCGCCGATGAATTCATCAAAGACGCGCACCTGTTCGATCAGCGCCTTGTCGGCCCCGCTGGCGGCGTTGACAAGCGTCAGCGCCTCGACCTCGGCATCGACGACAAAGGCAAAGTCGCGCTCGACCGCCTGCAGGTCGCGCAGCTCCAGCGCCGGGCGGGTGGCACCCGATTTGCGCGGCATCGGCACCTGATCCGGCCAGATCGTGAAGGCCATGACCGGGCCTTTCACATCCATCGCTTCCAGCACCTTGGGGTGCACCTCGCCAAAGACGCCCAGCACCTTTTTCGGCCCAAGGCAGATCTTGCCGTGCCGACCGGGATGCCACCAACCCTGCGCGCCGCGCAGGATCTGAACCTTGTCCGGGGCACCAATCGCCGCCAGCACCGCTTCGGCATCGGCCTTGGCGTCAAACACGTCCACCGGCCGGGTCGCGCCATGCACGTCCTTTGGTCCGGTTTGCCCGACCAGAAGACCAGAGATCAGGTTGTGTTGCTGTTCCGGCTCGCCCCCGTGAAAGGCCGGGCCGACCTCAAACAGCGCCTGAGACATGAACCCGCGCGTCTGATTGCGCGCTGCGGCCAGCAACAGCCCGGGCAGCAGCGCCGGGCGCATGTGGCTCATCTCGGTGCTGATCGGGTTTTCCAGCATCGTCGCATCATCGCCACCCCCGAACAGCGCCGCGCTGGCCTGATCGATGAAGGTATAGGTGATGCATTCGTTATAGCCCAAGGCGGCACAGGTGCGCCGCGCGGCCTGTTGCCGGCGTTGCTGCGGGGTCATCACCGGTTTCGGCAGCCCTTCGGTAAGGCGCGGCAGCGGCCGCCCCTTGAGGCCGGTCAGCGAGGCGATGCGCGCCACTTCCTCGACCAGATCGGCCTCGCCCTGCACATCGGGGCGCCAGCTTGGCACATGGGCGATATTGCCCTCCAACCGGAACCCGAGCCGGGTCAGCGTCTGGCGCTGTTCGCTTTCGTGGATGTCCATCCCAACCAGCGAGCGCACCCGCGCCGGGTCCAGTTTGAACGCGCGGGCGTGATCCGGGATGGCGCCGGCGACCACGACTTCCGAGGCCTCGCCGCCGCAGAGATCAAGGATCATCTGCGTGGCCAGCTCCAGCCCTTCAAGCGTGAAGTCCGGGTCGATGCCGCGTTCAAAGCGATAGCGCGCGTCAGAGCTGATCTTGAGAGCACGTCCGGTCAGCGCGATCTGCACATGGTCCCAATAGGCGCTTTCGACAAAGACGTTCACCGTGTCTTCGGTGCAGCCGGTCGCCTCGCCCCCCATGATGCCCGCAATGCTTTCGGGGCCGGTGTCGTCCGAGATCACCATCATGCCAGCGCCGAGGGTATAGTCCTTGTCGTCCAGCGCCAGCAGGGTTTCGCCACCCGTGGCGCGGTGCACCCGCAGGTTGCCCGCCACCTTGTCGGCGTCGAACACGTGCAGCGGGCGATTGCGGTCAAAGGTGAAAAAGTTGGTGATGTCCACCAAAGCCGAGATCGGCCGCAGACCGATGGCGCGCAACTGGTCCTGCAGCCATTGCGGGCTGGGGCCGTTCTTGACGCCGCGGATCAGGCGACCGGCGAAAACCGGGCAGCCATCGCGCGTATCCTCGTCGATGGTGACGCTGATCGGGCAGGGGAAGGCCCCCGGCACTGGCGTGGTTTCGCGTGGCTTCAGCGTGCCCAGACCGCGCGCGGCCAGATCGCGGGCGATACCGCGAACCCCCAGGGCGTCTGGGCGGTTGGGGGTGATGGCAATCTCGATCACCGGATCGACCTTGGCCGGATTGTTCTGCGCCAGCCAGTCGACAAAGCGTTCGCCGACCTCGCCCGAGGGCAGTTCGATGATGCCGTCATGTTCGTCCGACAGCTCCAACTCGCGTTCCGAGGCCATCATGCCGTGGCTTTCCACGCCGCGGATCTTGCCCACGCTCAAGGTCACGTCGATGCCGGGCACGTAATCGCCGGGCTTGCACAGCACCACGGTGATGCCTTCACGTGCGTTCGGGGCGCCGCAGACGATCTGCTTGTCGCCCTCGTCGGTCGCGACTGTGCAGACCCGCAGCCGGTCGGCATCGGGGTGCTGTTCGGCGTGGGTCACCTTGGCGAGGGTAAAGCTTTTCAACCGGTCGGCGGGGTTGGTGATTTCTTCGACCTCAAGCCCGAGATCGGTCAATGCCTCGGCGATTTCGTCCACCGTTGCGGTGGTGTCGAGGTGGTCTTTCAGCCAGGAAAGAGTGAATTTCATCAGTCCGCGCCCGTGGGTTATTTCTGGATCGCGCCGTGCTTATCCCATGTGGGCCGAGGGGGAAAGAGGCGCTGCCGCATTCCGACCCGGTCGGGGGGCATCTGGGCGCTAGTCTTTGGTGCGGCGGGCCAGCGATTGCATCTCCCCCACGCGCCAGAGGTGCACCTCGCGCGCGAGCTTGAGCGTCGGCTTCAGGCAGAAGAACAGCGATCCGACGACGAAAAGCCAGGTCGCCTGATATTGGGTGTCGGTGGCAAAGAACAGGATCGAGCCGACCAGAAAACAGATCGCGGCGAGGAAATCGACGAAGGTGCGGGTGATTTCATAGGCCGCAAAAATGCGATCGGACTGCACGCTTTGCAGTCG
Source organism: Antarcticimicrobium sediminis (assembly GCF_004348975.1). Classification (GTDB taxonomy): domain Bacteria; phylum Pseudomonadota; class Alphaproteobacteria; order Rhodobacterales; family Rhodobacteraceae; genus Antarcticimicrobium; species Antarcticimicrobium sediminis. The sequence goes on from NZ_SMFP01000010.1 coordinate 75,033, forward strand.
GTTTTCTGAGGTGAAAAACAACATGGGGGTCTCCTTGGTCCGGGGTGATCTACAGGCTGGACCGGGGGAGGTGGGGGACGCAAGGTGCGCAATCTTGAATAGTCGAGAAGATCGCAGCGCCGGGTGCGAACCGGCAGGGGGAGGGAGCGCCATTGTGCCGGGCGCGGCTTGGCATGTTGCCCGGCACGCTGTGCGCGCCGGGCAAGGAATGCGGTAGTGGCCTTAGCGCGACAACCCGCCATGCAGCGTCGGCACGTCCAGCGCGGCAAAGCCATAGTGGCGCAGCCAGCGCAGGTCGGAATCGAAGAAGGCGCGCAGATCGGGGATGCCGTATTTCAGCATTGCCAGCCGGTCGATGCCGATACCAAAGGCAAAGCCCTGATATTCATAGGGGTCGATGCCACCGGCCTCCAGCACCTTGGGGTGCACCATGCCAGAGCCCAGAACCTCCATCCAGCCGTCGCCTTCGCCGATCTTGAGCTGCCCATCCACCCAGGAACACTGGATATCCACCTCGGCCGAGGGTTCGGTGAAGGGGAAATGCGAGGCGCGAAACCGGGTCTTGATCCCGTCGATCTCGAAAAAGGCGGCAAAGAATTCCTCCAGCACCCATTTCAGGTTGGCCATCGAGATGTCTTTGTCGATCGCCAGCCCTTCGACCTGATGGAACATCGGCGTGTGGGTCTGGTCATAATCGGCGCGGTAAACGCCACCGGGGCAGATGATGCGCAGCGGCGCGCCGGCCTTTTCCATGGTGCGGATCTGCACCGGCGAGGTATGGGTGCGCAGCACATGCGGCGGGCGATCATCGCCCTCGGCACGGTGCATGTAAAACGTATCCATCTCGGCCCGCGCGGGGTGGTGGCCGGGAATGTTGAGCGCGTCGAAATTGTGCCAGTCGGTCTCGATCCGCGGCCCTTCGGCGACGGAAAAGCCCAACTCGGCAAAGATCGCGGTCACTTCCTCGGTGACTTGGCTGACCGGATGCAGCGTACCGCCGCGCCGCGGGCGACCCGGCAGGGTGACATCCAGCCATTCGCTGCGCAGCCGCTCATCCAGCGCCGCATCGGCCAGCGCCGCCTTTTTCGCCGCCAACGCGCTGTTGATCTCGTCCTTCAGCGCATTCAGCGCCGGTCCGGCGACCTGGCGCTGTTCCGGGGTCATCTTGCCCAGTTCGCGCATTTTCAGGCTGATTTCGCCCTTTTTCCCGACTGCGGCGACACGGATCGCCTCCAGCGCGGACTCGTCCGCCGCATCTGCGGTTTGCGTCAGATATTTTGCCTTAAGATCGTCCATGACGGTCCCCCGATACTTGGTCACGTCCTGCTAGCCTTGCCGCCCCCTGAATGCAAGCCGGGCAGACCGGATGGACAGCCCACCCCGAGCGCCGCTAGGGTGCCGTCCTGCGGAGCGGGGAGGCTGGCATGAGCATATCGGACTATGGCATCGGAACCAGCGCAGCCGAGCGGCGGCCGTGGCTGGTGCTGCTGGGGCTGGCGCTGGGGCTGTGCATCACCAACGGGTTCGCGCGCTTTGCCTATGGGCTGCTGCTGCCGGCGATGAAATCCGAACTGGGCTGGAGCTATGCGCAGGCCGGCTGGCTCAATACCGCGAACGCGCTGGGCTATCTGGTCGGTGCGGTGCTGACCATGGTGTTGATCGGCCGGATCGGCCCGGCGCGTCTGTTCAGCTTTGGCATCGTGACCACCACGCTGGCGCTTTTGGTCACCGGATACGACCCGGCGCTGTGGTGGCAAACGCTTTGGCGGGTGCTGGCGGGGGTGTTCGGCGCGCTGTCGTTTTCCTCGGGCGGGGCGCTGGCGGCGCGGCTTTTTGTCGACAGCCCGCGCAAGAACGCTTTGGCGATCGCCTTCCTGTTCGGGTTTGGTGGCGGATCGGGGATCGTGCTGGCCGGGGGGGCGCTGCCGCTGATGTTGGAGTGGTATGGCCCCGCCTCGTGGCCGATGGGCTGGTATCTGGTCGGGGCCGCCTGCGTGGTGTTCGCCCCGCTCAGCCTGTGGGCCTCGGAAAGCCTGCGCCCGCCGGGGCAGGGGGCGCGCGTGCGTCCACCCCGCCTGCCGCTGCTGCGCATGTTGCCAGAGATCGCGGGCTATGCCGCATTCGGGTTGGGCTATATCGTCTACATGACCTTCCTCAGTGCCTGGATGACCGAACAGGGGGCGGGCGGCGGGCTGATTGCGTCGGTCTGGGTGCTGCTGGGCGTTTGCCTGTGCCTTTCGCCCTTTGTCTGGCGGCCGGTGTTCGCGCGCTTTGCCTCTGGCCTGCCGCTGGCGATGATCCTGGCCTGTATCGCCGTGGGGTCGGGGCTGGCGGTGATCTATCCCTCGGGGCCCGGGCTGGTGCTGTCGGCGGTGGTGTTCGGGCTGTCGGTGTTCATGGCGCCGGGGGCGGTGACCAATTTCACCCGTCACAATCTGCCGATGGAAAGCTGGGGCGCCGCGATCAGCCTTTATACCGTGGTCTTTGCCGTGTCGCAGACCATCGGCCCGGTGGCGGCGGGATGGCTTGGCGACCGGTCTGGCGATATCGGCAACGGGTTGCTGGCGGCGGCGGTGATCCTTGCGGCGGGTGCGCTTGTTGCGCTGCTGCAACGTCCGATCCCCGAGGGATAGGATCGAAACCTAATCCTTCGGGCCCGAGTATCTAGAGGCGCCGACCGGGAGATGCCGGTCGGCGCAAATCCAAGGCTCAGGCCGCCACGATGGCCTGCGGCGAGACGACATCGATCCCGAGCGCCTTGCCGACCGCAGCATAGGTCAGCTGACCCGCATGCACGTTCAGCCCGTTCAGCAGATTCGGATCGTCGAGGCAGGCCTGTTTCCAGCCCTTGTCCGCCAGTGCCAGCATGAACGGCATGGTGGCATTGCCCAGGGCGATGGTCGAGGTGCGCGCCACCGCACCCGGCATGTTCGCGACGCAGTAATGGATGATCCCGTCCACCTCATAGATCGGATCGGCGTGGGTGGTGGCCTTGGAGGTTTCAAAGCAACCGCCTTGGTCGATCGCCACATCGACCAGAACCGAGCCGGGCTGCATCAGCGCAAGCTGGTCACGGCGGATCAGCTGGGGCGCTGCCGCCCCCGGGATCAGGACGGCGCCAATCACCATGTCCATCCGCGCGATCAGCTCTTCCAGCGCGGCGGCATCGGAATATTGTGTGGTCAGGCGGCCCATGAACACGTCATCAAGATAGGACAGCCGCGGGATCGAGCGGTCGAGCACGGTGACATTGGCCCCCATGCCCACGGCAACCCGGGCGGCCGCCGTGCCGACGACGCCGCCGCCGATGATCGCCACGTTGGCCGGGCGCACACCGGGCACCCCGCCCATGAGCACGCCGCTGCCCCCGTTGGCCTTTTGCAGCGCCCAGGATCCGCTTTGCGGGGCCAGACGGCCGGCGACCTCGGACATCGGCGCCAGCAGCGGCAGCCCGCCACGGGCGTCGGTCACGGTTTCATAGGCGATTGCAGTGCAGCCCGAGGCAAGCAGATCGCGGGTCTGTTCCGGGTCCGGGGCCAGGTGCAGATAGGTGAACAGCAACTGCCCTTCGCGCAGCATCTTGCGCTCGCCCGGCTGCGGTTCTTTCACTTTGACGATCATGTCGGCGGCGGCAAAGATCTCTGCCGCGGTTTGCAGGATTGTCGCGCCGGCGGCCAGATAGGCGGCGTCGTCGAACCCGGCCCCGGTGCCTGCGCCGGTTTCGATCAACACCTCGTGGCCATGCGCCACTGCCTCGGTCGCGGCGTTGGGCGTTATGCCGACACGGAATTCCTGTGGCTTGATTTCTTTTGGGCAACCGATTTTCATTGTGCGTCCTCCCCGGAGGCGTTGATTATGCCCTCCCAAAATAAGCGAAATGCCGCACAATTTCCTTGAAATTATGGCTCGCCAAATGGGGTAAATGTCGAATAGTCTTCGAAGATTGCTCCAATTTCCGCAAAAGGTGTGCTCGTATGACGCTTGACGCAACGGATCGTAGGATTCTCGGCGCGCTCCAGAAACAGGGGCGAATGTCCAATTCGGACTTGTCGGAACAGGTGAACCTGTCGCCTTCGGCCTGCCATCGCCGGGTGCAGCGGCTGGAGAGCGAGGGCTATATCCGCGATTATGTTGCGCTTTTGGACGAGCGCAAGATGGGGGTGCCGACCACGGTGTTTGTCGAGATCACGCTTCAGGCCCAGGCCGACGAGGTGCTTGATGCCTTTGAACGCGCGGTCGCGAGCATTCCATCGGTTCTGGAATGTCACCTGATGGCGGGCACCGCCGATTACATCCTCAAGATCGTGGCCGAGGACACCGAGGATTTCGCGCGCATCCACCGCCAATATTTGTCGCGTCTGCCGCGGGTGGCGCAGATGCAGTCGAGTTTTGCCCTCCGCACGGTCTGTCGCACCACCGCTTTGCCGGTCTGACCCGTATCAGTTCGGAACGCCGGACGCGGGGGCCAATTCGACCTTGAAGTCCCGGGGGATTTGTCCGATCCGACCCTGACGTCACTTTCGCCACCGCCCCTGGCGCAGATATAGGCACCACTGGCGCAGAAATACTTGTGGATGCCGGGCGGTCTGTGTCGGACGCCCCCTTGTGTCCGGCGCGTCGTGACACCAGACTTTTACATGAGGGGGTTAGCCCCCTTTGACGCAACACGAGGAAAGGATCTGATCTTGACCGACGAAAGTGACTCGCATTCGCTGGCCTGGCTTGAGGCTGAACTTCAGGACACGTTCGATGAAGACATCGAGATCGAGTTCGCTGAGCCGATGCTGTCGCTGGAGATCCGCAAGATCTATCGCGACGCCCATCCCGAGATGCTGGACCGCAAGGTCTATTTCCGCAACCTGCTGAGGCTGCAGGCCGAACTGATCCGGGTGCAGGACTGGGTTGAACATACCGGCGCCAAGGTCTGTATTCTGTTCGAGGGGCGCGACAGCGCCGGCAAGGGCGGGGTGATCAAGCGGATCACCCAGCGGCTGAACCCACGTATCGCCCGGGTCGTGGCGCTGCCAGCCCCGTCGCGCCGGGAACAAAGCCAGTGGTATTTCCAACGCTATGTGCCGCACCTGCCAGCGGCGGGCGAAATCGTGCTGTTCGACCGCTCATGGTACAACCGCGCCGGGGTCGAACGGGTGATGGGCTTTGCCACCGACGAGCAGGTCGAACAGTTCTTTCAGGACGTTCCCGAATTCGAACGTATGCTGGCCCGCTCTGGCATCATCTTGTTGAAATACTGGTTCTCGATCACTGACGAGGAACAGCAGCTGCGATTCCTGATGCGCATTCACGATCCGATGAAACAATGGAAATTGTCGCCGATGGATCTGGAATCCCGCATCCGCTGGGAAGACTACACCAAGGCCAAGGAAGAGATGTTCGCACGCACAAACATCCCCGAGGCGCCTTGGTACATCGTCGAAGGCAACGACAAGAAGCGCGAGCGGCTGAACTGTATTGAGCATCTGCTGACCAAGATTCCCTATACCGAGGTCGAGCACGAAAAGGTCGATCTGCCCGAACGGGTCTATAACCCCGATTACGAACGCCGGGTTCTGCCGGATGATCTTTACGTGCCCAAGATCTATTGACGGGCCAAGATTTATGAACGGAGCCAAAATCCGCGCGCGGGCCGGGATTGTGCCCGTGGCGCGGCGGATCTGATGGTCTGGGCCGCGCGATTTGGCGGCTGGGCGTTTCGCGGGCCGTTGCGCCTGCCGGTGGCTTGGGGCTAACCCGGTTCAGTCCGCGCGCGTCAGAAAGGTCTCGAACGCCGCCAGCGTCAGGTCCGAGACATGGTGCTCCATCCCCTCGGCGTCCATCTCGGCGGTTTCGGGCGGCACGCCGAGGGCAAGCAGAACCGCCACGACCGTGCGGTGCCGGGCGCGCACCCGGTCGGCCAGCGCCAGCCCTTCGTCCGTCAGGAAGACACCGCGATAGGGGCGCGAGACCGCCAGCCCCTCGCGTTTGAGACGGGCCACTGCCTTGGTTGCGGTCGGGTGGGTGACCCCCATCCGTCTGGCGATATCTGTGATTCGCGCCTCGCCCATCTCTTCGATCAAATCACCGATCATCTCGGCGTAATCCTCAAGAATCGCGACCGATTGCGCAGCCCGTGCCCGGTTGAACCGGTCAGGATGGGCGGCCGCTTCGGCCTCGGCGTCTGGTGGTGGTCTGTGTGGCACGGGGCGGGACCCCCTTCCCGGGGTGTTCGAAATAGGGGGCATAGATTGCAGATGCCGCTTCAATTTGCAAATAGGCTTTCAAATTAGCCAGATGCCGCAGCTTCATCTCGTCCCCTCTTGCAAAAAGTGTAGCCAAGGCTTTATTTGGCGTCGCGCGGACCACAAATGCGTTTGGAAAAGGGATTGATCGGGGCATGGAGACAGGGGCAACAGGATCGACCGGGCGCACCCGTCGGGGCATGGCCGAGGTTTTGGCGGGCCGTCGCCGGGGGCCGCGCGCCGCGCTTTTGTTTGCGGGACCGGCGATCATCGCCTCGGTCGCCTATATCGATCCGGGCAACTATGCGACCAACATTCAGGCCGGGGCCGGATATGGCTATACCCTGCTTTGGGTGGTGCTGCTGGCCAACCTGATCGCCATGCTGTTTCAGTCGCTGTCGGCACGGCTGGGCATCGTCACCGGGCGCAATCTGGCCGAGCTGTGCCGCGATCATTTCCCGCGCCCCGTGGTTTGGATCATGTGGGCGGTGAGCGAGGTCGCGGCCATGGCCACCGATCTGGCCGAATTCCTTGGCGGGGCGATCGGGTTGGCGCTGCTGTTCAACATGCCGCTGATGGCGGGGATGGGGGTAACCGCCGTGGTGACCTATGGCATCCTGATGTTCGAGGCGCGCGGGTTTCGCCCGATGGAGCTGATCATAGGCACTTTTGTCGCCATCATCAGCCTGTGCTACCTGATCGAGATCTTTATCGCGCCTGTCGCCTGGGGTGAGGCCGGGATGGGCATGATCACGCCGAGCCTGCCCGATCTGGCGGCGTTGACCATTTCGGTGGGCATCATCGGTGCCACGGTGATGCCGCATGCGATCTATCTGCATTCCGGGCTGACGCAGAACCGGGTGCGGATGAACAACGACGTAGAGCGTCGCACGGTTCTGAAATTTTCCAACCTCGAAGTGGTGCTGGCGCTGGCCGCAGCCGGGCTGGTGAACATGGCGATGGTGATGATGGCGGCGGGCGCCTTTCATTCCGGCCATAGCGAAGTGGCCGAGATCGAGACCGCTTATCACACGCTGACCCCGTTGCTCGGCAGTGCTGCTGCGGCGGTGTTTCTGGTGTCGCTGATCGCCTCGGGCGTTTCCAGTTCGGTCGTCGGGACGATGGCCGGACAGATGATCATGCAGGGCTTTGTCCACATCCGTCTGCCGATCTGGTTTCGCCGCGCGGTGACGATGGTTCCCGCCTTTGCTGTGGTCGCGTTGGGGGTGAATGCAACACAGGCGCTGGTGGTTTCTCAGGTGATCCTCAGCATCGCGCTGCCGGTGCCGATGGTGGCGCTGATCATCTTCGTGTCGCGCAAAGACATCATGGGCGGGTTCCGGATCGGCTGGCTGACGCGGGGCGCGGCGGGGCTGGGTGCGGGCGTGGTGCTGACGCTGAACGCGGTGCTGCTGTTGCAGACCTTTGGGGTGGCCATTCCCGGGTTGGGCTAAGCGGGCCTGTTCAAATGCCAGCTTGTTCAAGGGCGGCGGTCTGAGATCTGGTCCGCCTCGAACGCCTGCCCCAAAAACAGACAAACCCCCGGGCTTGGGGCCACGGGGGTCGTCTAGAAGTGCCGAATAGGCCACTTGAAGGGGGGTGCTTAGAGCATCCCTTCGCGCTGGGCTTGTTTGCGCGCCAGCTTGCGGGCGCGGCGGATAGCTTCTGCGTTTTCGCGCGCTTTTTTGACGGACGGTTTCTCGAAATGTTGCTTGAGCTTCATTTCGCGGAAAACGCCTTCGCGCTGCAGCTTCTTCTTCAGGACACGAAGCGCCTGATCGACATTGTTGTCGCGAACACTAACCTGCATGTGGTTGTCACCACCTTTCTAGATTCGAGTTGCAAGGAATTGCAGGAATTGGCCCTATAGCAAACGGCATATATCTTGTCTAGAGTGGCGCCGGGCAGCCAAAGGAGGCCTCGATCATGCAAGAAAAAGACATCAAGACCAAGCTTCTGGATGCGGCTTTGATCCATGTGGCCTTTGACGGTTGGACCGAGTCGACTTTTCAGGCGGCGATCGCTGATGCCGGTGTCGAACCGGCGCTGGCGCGCGCGCTTTGTCCGCGCGGCGCGGTCGATCTGGCGCTGGCCTATCACGCCCGTGGCGATGCGATGATGCTGGAACTTTTGGCGGCGGCCCATCTCGATGGGATGCGTTTTCGCGACAAGATCGCGCTGGCCGTGCGCTTTCGACTCGAAGCGGTTGCGGATCGCGAGGCGGTGCGTCGCGGCGTCACCCTGTTTGCGCTGCCGCAACATGCGGCCGACGGGGCAAAGGCGGTCTGGGGAACCTGTGATCTGATCTGGACGACGCTTGGCGACACCTCGCGCGACGTCAACTGGTACACCAAGCGCGCCACGCTTTCGGCGGTCTATTCCTCGACCGTGCTTTTCTGGCTGGGCGATGACAGCCCGGGGCATGCGGAGACCTGGGCGTTTCTGGACCGGCGGGTTGACGACGTGATGCGCATCGAGGGGATCAAGGGCCGGATTCGCAGCAATCCGCTGCTGAAACCCCTGCTGGCCGGGCCGAACTGGTTGGCCGCGCAGATCCATGCCCCCAAAGACCGGCGCGATGAGTTGCCGGGCTCGCTCGATCACGGGCGCTAGAGACCCACGCGCTAGAGGACCACACTCAACGTCAGCCCGTGCAGCACGCTGAGCGCGAGACCGCCCCAGACCAACGGGTTGCGCCGGGGCAGGGCGAGGGTGGCGGTCAACGACCAGATGATCTGGGGCGGCAACAGCCCCAGCAGCACCGCCATTGCGGTTTCGTCATGGCCGGTCGGCCAGGCATAAAGCCCCAGCAGGCTGAGCAAGGCGAGCGTGGCGAAAAGCCCGCCCAGCAGGCGCCGGGATGGGGAGTCCGGGCCTAGAACCGTACAGATCGCCGGCCCGCCCCTTACGGTCATCCAGACGAGCGGGACGGTGACGGCGACATTGGCGCCCAGCGAGAGATACAGCATCAAGGGAAACATGGGGCGAGATCCTATCCGATAGCCGCCCGGTGGCAAGCGGTCGCGCCTCTCTCGCGCCGTCGTGAAATTCGGTGTATGCCGGGATCAAATCGAACCGGGCGCGGGGTCGCGCCAAGCGAGAAGGATAGCGAGATGAGCAAGACCATGCGTGCGGTGGAAATCAGCCAACCGGGCGGGCCGGAGGTTCTGAAACTGGTCGAACGTCCGGTGCCTGTACCGGGCCACGGGCAGGTTGTGATCAAGGTGGCCTATGCCGGGGTCAACCGCCCCGACGCGCTGCAACGCGCGGGGGCCTATGCGCCGCCGCCGGAGGCGAGCGATTTGCCGGGGCTGGAGGCCTCGGGCGAGATCGTGGCGCTGGGCGCGGGCGTCAGCGACTGGTCGATCGGCGATCAGGTCTGTGCGCTGTTGCCCGGCGGTGGCTATGCGGAATTCGTCGCAACCCCTGCCGCCCATTGCCTGCGTATTCCGCAGGGCATGGATCTGAAACAGGCCGCCTGCCTGCCCGAGACCTTTTTCACGGTCTGGACCAATGTGTTTTCCCGTGGCCGATTGACCGGCGGCGAACGGTTTCTGGTTCACGGTGGCACCTCGGGGATCGGCACAACCGCGATTCAGCTGGCCAATGCCTTTGGCGCGCGGGTGTTTGCCACTGCCGGGTCGGATGAGAAGTGCAAGGTCTGCACCGATCTGGGGGCGGAGCGGGCGATCAATTACCGCGACGAGGATTTCGTCGAGGTGCTGCGCGCGGAAGGGGGGGCAGATCTGATCCTCGATATGGTTGGCGGCGACTATATCCCGCGCAACGTCAAGGCACTGGCCGATGACGGGCGGTTGGTGCAGATTGCCTTTCTCAGCGGCCCCAAGGCCGAGCTGAACTTTGCCCAGGTGATGACGCGGCGGTTGACCATCACCGGCTCGACCCTGCGACCACAAAGCGATCTGGCCAAGGCGCGCATCGCACAGGAACTGTCGGACAAGGTCTGGCCGTTGCTTGACACCGGGCGCGTGGCACCGGTGATGGACAGCACCTTCCCGCTGGAGGAGGCTGCCGCCGCCCATGCACGGCTGGAAAGCGCGGGTCACATCGGCAAGGTCGTGCTGAAAGTGGCCTGAGCCAGCGGTCAAAGGCCAGGCAAGCGCCTGGCCTTTGACCCTCACACCGCCGCATCCGACCCTAGCGCACCGGGTCGAAAATCGCGTTCTTGAGCGTACAGTCGGTGATCGCGTCGCGCCCGCAGGGCACCGGCTTGAGATCGCGCGACAGGCACAGCCGTGCCTCTTGGATATGGCCATCCTTGCAGGTGATGGTCAGCATGTCGCGGGTCCACCCCGGATTGGCCTGCAGAAACGCCTGTTCCACCACGCTGGCGGGCAGTTTCACTGGCCTGTCCAGTTTGCGAAAGATCTCGGGTCGGTTCACCTTGTCATAGGCCCGCCGCGCCAGCGTGAAATAGTCGCGGGCGGAGAGGCCCGAACAGGTGCCGTGTTTCTTCCACTGGTGCCAGGCAAGGCCGGGGTTGCCCATGATGTCGCCCATTTCGGCCGTCAGGCCGCGACTGGGGGGCGCTTCGACCGTGTGGCAATAGGCGGGCCAGCCGCGATGGTATTGCGGCCACAGACCATGCAGCACCCAGCCGTGATCGTGGCGCGGGTGGCATTGGTCGGACCGGCGCCCGTCGCCTTCGGTCGCGCACCAGTTCGGTGACCAGCTGAGGCTGAGCACATAATAATCGAACACACCCGCCTTTTCGCCATCGGCTTGGGCCGGGCGCGGCGCGGGCAGGGCCGCAAGACATGTCAGCAGCCACAGGGCAACCCAGCGCATTCACTCTTTCCTTATACGTTTTGCGCCATTATATAGGCCCTAAGTTCCCCTACAATGGTAACTCGTTCCGGATCTTCCGGGACCGCCTATTTCAGGCGACGGGGAAGTTTTGTTTGAAGGAGATGTACACATGGCAAAACCTCTGATGGCCAAAGCAACCGCCGTGTGGCTGGTGGACAACACGACGTTGCGTTTCAAGCAGATCGCCGATTTCGTCGAAATGCATGAGCTGGAAATCCAAGGCATCGCAGATGGCGATGTGGCCGCCGGCGTCAAGGGGTTCGACCCGGTCACGAACAACCAGCTGACGCAGGAAGAGATTGACAAGGCCGAAGCCGATCCGATGTATAGGCTGAAGCTGAAATTCAACCCCGCCTCGGTTGGCGAAGAAAAGCGGCGCGGCCCGCGCTATACCCCGTTGAGCAAGCGGCAGGACCGTCCGGCCTCGATCCTGTGGTTGGTGAAATTCCACCCCGAGCTGAGCGACGGACAGGTGTCCAAGCTGGTCGGCACCACCAAGCCGACGATTCAGGCGATCCGCGAGCGGACGCATTGGAACATCTCCAACATTCAGCCGATCGACCCGGTTGCGCTGGGGCTGTGTAAACAGTCCGAACTTGACGCCGCCGTGCAGAAGGCCGCCGCCAAGAAGGCCGCCGATGGCAGCGTGATGACCGATGATGAGCGCCGCAAGCTGGTCAGCACCGAGCAATCGCTTGGAATGGACTCTGAGCCGAAGATTCCGACCGCGATCGAAGGGCTGGAAACCTTCACGCTGTCCGGATCGAACTCGGACGACGAGGACAAGCCGGTGCGGGTGGTCGATGCTGAAAGCCTGTTCAACCTGCCGGATCATGACGACGATGACGACGACGAGGATGATGCGCACCGCTGAGCGCGATCAGGGCCTTGAGAATAACATCGGGCGTGGCCGTCAGCCGCGCCCGATTTCGTATCGCAGCCAAGGCAACAGGGCGAACACCGCTTGCCCGGCCAGACCCAGCAGCCCCTGCGGCGTGATCAGCCCCGCCAGCCAGCCCATCGGGGTTTGCCCGAAGCCGAGGGCCAGCGCGCATTCCGCGACCAGCAGCAGCGCCAGTGCAATCGCGCCCATCCACAGCCGCGCAGAGGCGTTCGACAGGCTGGGGCGACCCCGGGTCAGGCTGCCTGCGACGATCCATGACAGTGCCAATATCACCGGCAGTTCCAGCGCCACGGCGCGCAGCGGGCCAAGCGCCGGGGTCAGAACCAGCGTGCGCAGCGTTCCCAAGACGGCGCCGCAGGCAAAAATGATCGGGAAATACCAAAGGCCGGCACGGGCCGGGCTGGGTGTCGCGGGCGTCGCCACGGGCCGCGCGCCCTAGAGCGCTTTGCGCGCGCGGAGGGCGGCGCTGATCGTGCCATCGTCGAGGTAATCCAACTCGCCGCCGATCGGCACCCCCTGCGCCAGCGAGGTCAAAAGCACCTGACCCTCCAACTGGTCGGCGATGTAATGGGCGGTGGTTTGCCCCTCGACCGTGGCGTTCAGGGCGAGGATCACTTCGGTGATGTGTTCTGAGGCGACCCGGTCGATCAGCCGGGGAATGCGCAGCTCTTGCGGGCCGACGGCGTCCAGCGCCGAGAGCGTGCCGCCGAGCACGTGATAGCGGCCCTTGAACATGCCCGACCGCTCCATCGCCCAAAGGTCGGCGACATCCTCGACCACGCAAAGCTCGCCGGTGGCGCGTTTCTCGCTGTCGCAGATGTCGCAAATGTCACTGGTGCCCACATTGCCGCAATTGAGGCATTCGCGCGCGGTGGCGGCGACGGTCTGCATCATGTCAGCCAGCGGTGTCAGCAGTAGCGCGCGTTTGCGGATCAGATGCAGTACCGCGCGGCGGGCCGAGCGCGGGCCAAGCCCCGGCAGTTTCGCCATCAGCTCGATCAGGTTTTCGATCTCGCGGTTCGAGGACATGGGACGGAGGGGCCTTGGGGGTTGAGGGGAGGGGGGGGCCCCCGGAGTGTAGGGGGGCGCGACACCGCTGAAACCCGTTGGATTTCCGCTTTGTCGCGCCGCTCCCGTTATGATGTTGTCAGAACGGGAGCTTGATATCCTTGGGCAGGCCCATGCTTTCGGTCAGGCTGGCCATTTCCTGCTGCGCCTTCTCGGCCGCCTTGGTTTGGGCGTCCTTGATGGCGGCGAGGATCAGATCCTCGACCACTTCCTTGTCGCTGCCGTTGAAGATCGACGGGTCGATGTCCAGCGCGGTCAGCCCGCCCTTGGCGGTGGCGGTGGCCTTGACGAGGCCGGCACCAGATTCACCGGTGACGGTCAGATTGGCCAGATCGTCCTGCATCTGGGCCATCTTGGTCTGCAGTTCCTGTGCGGATTTCATCATCTTGGCCATGTCGCCAAGCCCGCCCAAACCTTTCAGCATCACTGTCTCCTGTGGGATTGCACCTGTTGCGTCCTAGATACGGGGCGCGGCGGCTTCGTACAAGGCCGCGCGGCGCGGGGGCTGGGGGAGTGCGCTCCTTTGCGCGTGTCGTTGAGCATGGGGCACGTTCGGGGGGGGGCCGTTGCCAGATCACCCGTCCTCAAACGGATCCCATTCATCCTCGACCTCGGGCAGCGCCTCGACTTCGGCGTTGGCCGCGATCTGTTCGGGGGTGCGGATGTCGATGATTTTCGCCTTGGGGAACTTGGCCAGGACCGCCTGCACCATCGGATGATCCGTGGCTGTCGCGCGCAGGGCATCTTCGGCGGCGTCGCGGTCTTCGGCGATGGTCGGGCTGCCGCCCTCGTTGACGACGGTTACCGCCCAGCGATTGCCGGTCCAGGATTGCAGCCGTTGCCCCAGTTGCTGGGCCAGATCACGCGCCGCGTTCGGGGCCGGTTCAAATTCGATCCGCCCCGGCTGGTAGCTGACCAGACGCACCCCGGTTTCCACCTCGATCAACAGCTTGCCGTCGCGATTGGTGCGGATCAATTCGACCACATGGTGGAACGTGGGATAGCGGGACAGCGCCATCTCGGCGTCCTGTGCCAGCGCTGTTTGCTGGGCGCCGCCACGGCCACCGCTTGGGCCGCTCATGCTGGCGCCAGAGGTGGGCATGGCCCCGGTTGCGCGCGCCGCCGTTGCGGTCGTCGCGCCATTTGCGGACCCGGCGTGCGCGCCGCCGCCGGGGGGGCTGGCGGGCGGTTGCGGGCTGTCGCGCAGCTTGCGAAGCAATTCCTCGGGCGCGGGGAGGTCGGCCACATGGGTCATCCGGATCACCGCCATTTCGGCGGCCATCATCGCGTTGGGGGCGGCAGAGACTTCTTCCAGCGCCTTGAGCAGCATTTGCCACATCCGGCTGAGCACCCGCATCGGCAGCGCCTCGGCCATGACCTGACCACGGGCGCGCTCATCCGGGGAAACGGTGGGGTCCTCGGCGGCGTCCGGGGTGATCTTGACCACGCTGACCCAGTGGGTGATTTCCGCCAGATCGCGCAGCACGGCCAAGGGATCGGCGCCTTCGGCATATTGCGATGACAACTCGGTCAGCGCGCCGGCCGCATCCCCCTTCAGGATCAGGTCCAGCAGATCCAGCACCCGCCCCCGGTCGGCCAGCCCCAGCATGGCGCGCACCTGTTCGGCGGTGGTTTCGCCGGCGCCGTGGGAAATCGCCTGATCGAGCAGCGAGGTGGCGTCGCGCGCCGAGCCTTCGGCGGCGCGGGTGATCAGCGCCAGCGCGTCGTCGGCAATCTCGGCGTGCTCGGCATCGGCGATGCGGCGCAGCAGGGCGATCTGATCCTCCGGCTCGATCCGGCGCAGGTCGAATCGTTGGCAGCGCGACAGCACGGTGACCGGCACCTTGCGGATCTCGGTGGTGGCAAAGATGAACTTCACATGCGCCGGGGGTTCCTCCAGCGTCTTGAGCAGCGCGTTGAAAGCGCTGGTCGAGAGCATGTGAACTTCGTCGATGATGTAGATCTTATAGCGCGCGCTGGCGGCACGATAGCGCACCGAATCGATGATCTCGCGGATGTCGTTCACGCCGGTGCGGCTGGCGGCGTCCATCTCCATCACATCGACATGGCGGCCCTCCATGATCGCCTGACAATGTTCGCAGACGCCGCAGGGCTCGGTCGTGGGGCCGCCGGTGCCATCGGGGCCGATGCAGTTGATGCCCTTGGCGATGATCCGTGCGGTGGTCGTTTTTCCGGTGCCGCGGATGCCGGTCATGATGAAGGCCTGCGCGATGCGATCGGCGGCAAAGGCGTTCTTCAGCGTCCGCACCATCGCCTCTTGGCCGACCAGATCGGCAAAGGTCTCGGGACGGTATTTGCGGGCGAGAACCTGATAGGCGGTCTCGGGTGTCTCGGTCATGGGCGGCCTTCGGAATTTGGGTTCGCGCCTAGGGTATGCGCCCCGGCGCGGCGCGTCCACCAGCTAGACGCGTTCACCGGGCCGCGCGGCGACGCTTTGCCGTATGGCCCGGCACGGGTCGGACTTGGTCAGACGGATTCCTTGAGCCGGACATCAATCCGGCAAATGTGGCTTGCCAACCAGTTGTCCAACTTGTCCAGCATCGCCATCGCCCGGGCGGCGTCAAAGCCGTGGTCGTGGTAGTGGGTATTTTCCTTGTCGAGCAGTTTCAGAAACAGGCCGTGTTCGTGCTTGTTTTCTTTTGCGACGGGGCATTTGTAGGCGAACATGCAGTCCTCCTCGACCGAGAAATGCATTTCGCAATAAGCATTCAGGAAATCCAAAAACAGATCATAGGTTTTTTCACCTTCACCGGCCTCCAGCGTTTGCCGAAATTGCTCGGACGTGGCGAACAGCATCTTGTGTTGTTCGTCGATCTGCGCATCACCCGTAGCGAATTGTGGCTGCCATTTCATGGAGTGGGGGCCTTTGGCTTTGTGGTCAGTAATTTTGAATAAGGAAATGAACACCGCCGAAGGCTGGCGCGTCAAGGTTGTGTTGCGCGCTTGACCGAAATAGTTCCGTTTTTAATTATATTCTAATAACTGTATATATTTGGATCCAGATGCGCTGGTTTCGCTATGCCTGATTGAGGCGCGTCGAATTTCTTTCGGGTGGCATTTCGGAGCCGCATAGGTTGAACGCCTGAGCGCCGCTTCAAAAAGGCCTGAGTGCCGCTTCAAAAAGGAAAGCCGCAGATCAAGGCCCGATGCGGGCAGGTCGCAGGGAGCGGGTTCGGTGGCAAGAGGGGATGATTCGCCCGACGAGACCGCAAAGGGGCGGTCGCCTGATGGCGGAGACTCATGCCGGGGGGTAAGGTGAGAGGCTGGACAACGACCCAAGCGGGGCTCGTTACGGCTGCTTCCTTCCGGATCTGACCGGGTTGGCGAGGTGCCTGCCCGCGCCAACCTCTCGACGCCTACATAGGACGCGGACGCGTCGATGACAAGGGAGTGCGATGGGCTTTTGATGCTCTGCCAAACCCGAGGGGCCGCCGTGGTTTCCCTCCCTTGGCGCCCGGTTAGTTCGTGCAAATGCGCTCCCGCACCAGAGGCGCGCTTTTCCCGGCGCTGACGGGGCGTCCCGGTGGAAATCGGTTGAGTTGGGCCGCCTGCCGTGGCAGCCCGGGATTGTTGGTGGACGAACGAAAAGGCAGGCGGCGATGAGAACGGCAGAACAGGTTACCTTCGGCGGCTCCGGCCTGAATCGGGCGGCAGAGATTCGCGGCGATGCGGCGGCATTGGCGCGGGCGATGGCCGATCCGGCGGCGCGGTGTCTGCTGATGTGGCGGGGCAAGCCGCTGTTGCGCGGGGATGGGCTGGACGCGCTGGGGCTGATCGGGATGGATCACCCACTGCTGTCCGCCGGTCTGGGCAAGGCGATCCGCGAACCGGTTCTGCTCGGCGTGGAGGAGGGAGGTGCCGCGATTTTCGCCCATGACATTTCCCGCTGGGAGCCCGAGGTGCTGGACTATGGCGCATTGGGCAGTTTCGTGGATGGCTCTGAACAGCGCCATCCCGATCTGCCCGACGACACCGCCTTTGGCGAATTGCGCCGGGTGATGACCCGGCTGAGTCCGCGCGACGCCGAACTGGCCGCCACCGCCAAGGCGATCATCGGCTGGCATGCCACGCATCGGTTTTGCGCCCGCTGCGGTGCTGAGAGCGTGATCGCGCAGGCAGGGTGGCAGCGGGACTGCGCGGCCTGTGCCTGCCACCATTTCCCGCGCACCGATCCGGTGGTGATCATGCTGATCACCAATGGCGACGCGGTGCTGATGGGCCGCTCGCCGGGTTGGCCCGAGGGCATGTATTCGCTGCTCGCAGGGTTCATCGAGCCGGGCGAGACGATGGAGGCCGCGGTGCGCCGCGAGGTGATGGAAGAAGCCGGTGTGCCGGTCGGGGCCGTGCGCTATCTGGCGAGCCAGCCGTGGCCGTTCCCGGCCTCGCTGATGTTTGGCTGCGCCGGCGAGGCGCTGGCGCGCGAGATCACCATCGACGCCAAGGAAATCGAGGATGCGCTTTGGGTCAGCCGCGCCGACATGATGACGGCCTTTGCCGGGGAGCATCCGACGATCAAGCCCGCCCGCAAGGGGGCGATCGCGCATTTTCTGCTGCAAAACTGGCTTGCAGATACGCTGGATTGAAGGGACACTTGCGGCAATACGGTAAGAATTGGATCAGGTATGCAGTTTTCGAGCAAAGAAGATATCGACGCCCCGATCGAGGCGGTCTTTGCCGCCATCAGTGATTTCGAGATGTTCGAGCGGTCGGTGATCCGCCGCGGGATCGAGGTGGAGCGGGTTGATGACACGGCTGCTGTCGCGCCCGGTCTGGCTTGGAATGCCGCGTTTGATCTGCGCGGCAAGCGGCGCAAATTGCATCTGACCCTGTCGCGGTTTGAGTCGCCCGAGGGGGTCGAATTTGAATCCGAAAGTGCGGGCCTGACCGGCCTTATGTCGGTGGATCTGGTCGCCTTGTCGCCGCGTCGCACCCGGATGGCGATCACGCTGAACCTCGCGCCCAAGACGCTGTCGGCGCGGCTGTTTCTGCAATCGCTGAAACTGGCCAAGGGAAACCTGACCAAGCGGTTCAAGCTGAAAGTGGCCGACTTCGCCAAATCCGTCGAGGATCGACAGCCCCACAGTGCCTGAGATTGAGGCTGAGACTGTACCTGAATTGAGGCGCGGCCGGTCAGCTGCACCTGTCAGCCGTGCCTGTTAGCCGCGCTCGGGTGAGGCCGGGTAGACGCCCAGGATTTCCACATCGGTGGTAAAATAGCCAAGTTCGTCCAGCGCCAGTTGGACGTTGGGATCCTCGGGGTGCCCTTCGATATCGGCATAGAACCGGGTCGCGGTGAACGAGCCGTCGACCATATAGCTTTCCAGCTTGGTCATGTTGACGCTGTTGGTCGCAAAGCCGCCCATCGCCTTATAGAGGGCGGCAGGAATGTTGCGCACCTGAAACACAAAGCTGGTGATCATCCCGTTGCGGCCCCGATGGCTGAAGTCGGCCTCGCGCGACATGATCAGAAACCGGGTGGTGTTGGTCGACTCGTCCTCGATATGGCGCGCCAGCACCGTCAAGCCATAGATCTCGCCCGCCAATTCGCTGGCCAGCGCCGCAGTCGCCGGCACGCCGGCTTCGGAGACCTGCCGCGCGGATCCGGCAGTATCGGCGCCGGTAATGCGGTGGATGTCATGCTGTTGCAGGAAATCCTTGCACTGTCCCAGAAGGACGGTGTGGCTCATCGCGTGGGTGATGTCGGACAACTGCGCGCCGGGCACGCCCAACAGGTTGATGCGCACCCGCACAAAGGCCTCTTCGATGATCTTCAAGCCGGATTGGGGCAACAGCGTGTGGATGTCCGCTACCCGGCCATAGGTGGAGTTTTCCACCGGCAGCATGGCCAGATCGGCGCGGCCCGATTTCACCGCCTCGATTGCGTCCTCGAAGGTGCGGCAGGGCAGGGCCTCCATCTCCGGGCGGGCCTTGCGGCAGGCCTCGTGGCTATAGGCGCCAGGTTCCCCCTGAAAGGCGATGCGGTTGGTCATGGATTTGGATTCCGTGCAACAATGAGCGATTTGGTCGTTTGGTCGTGCCGTCTATACCTTGCCACGAGCAAGGGGAAGCCTTAGACACCCTCGCAAACAGTTAGAATGGACGTGCGATCAATGTTTGACACTATGACAGTAACCAAAGCTGCCGCCGGGTTTCTGGGTGCCTTCCTGGTGCTCCTTCTGGCGAAATGGGCGGCCGAGGGGATCTATCACACGGGCGGGCACGGTGAGGCGTCCTATGTGATCGAGATGGAAGACGAGGGCGCCACCGAAGAGGTTGTCCAAGTCAGCTTTGAAGAGTTGATGGCCTCGGCCGATGTCGGCAAGGGCGCCAAGGTGTTCAAGAAATGCCAAGCCTGCCACAAGATCGAAGAGGGCGCCAATGCAACGGGCCCGTCGCTTTATGGCGTGGTTGGCCGTACGGTCGCCTCGATCGACGGCTTTGGCTATACCGGCGCGATGGTTGACCATGGCGGCGACTGGACACCCGAGGCGCTGGACGCCTACCTGACCAAGCCGAGCGCCGTGGTGCCGGGCACCGCGATGAGCTTTGCCGGCCTCAAAAAGCAGCAGGACCGGGTCAACGTCATTGCCTATCTTGACAGCTTGGACGACTGATCTTCGTTTCTTGCCGACCACGTTTTGAAAGCCGCTGCCTTGCCGCAGCGGCTTTTGCATGTTTGCGACCCCGGTTCACGCAATCGCAACTTGAATATGGACCGGGCGGACCATTAGCTTACATCTCGACCCAAAGAGGCAGATCTGCCTGTTTCAGAAGAGGATACGCCGGATGATCCCGAACCGTGGACCGCAGCGCACCAGAGCGCAAGCACACCATCAGGCCCGTGCCATTGCGCGGCGCGACGTCGCCCACCGGGGGCCGATTCTGGGGCTTGCACTGATTTTTCTGGTCGGGTTCGCGACTCTGCTCTCGGCGCAAGAGGTGGTCACAAAAAGCTATGGGTTCTCTGAATTCGGAGAGCTGAAATACCCCGAGGGATTCGCGCATTTCGACTATGTGAATCCTGATGCGCCCCGGGGGGGCGAGCTGTCTTATGCCGCACAGGGCACCTTTGACAACTTCAACCCCTTTACCCGTCAGGGCCGTGCCGGCGCGCGTTCGGGGGAGCAATATGAATCGCTGCTCTTCCCCTCTTATGACGAGCCGGCGGCCTATTACGGGTTGCTGGCCGAAAGTCTGGAATACCCGGAAAGTCAGGATTGGGTGATCTTCAACCTGCGCCCCGAAGCGCGGTTTTCCGATGGCACCCCGGTCACCGCCGAGGATGTGGTCTTTTCCCACAACATCCTGCTGGAACAGGGGCTGCAATCCTATGCCGAGGCGGTGCGCCGCCGTATCCCCAAGGCCGAGGCGCTGGGGCCGCATCGGGTGAAATTCTATTTCGCCCCGGATATTTCGCGCCGGGCGCTGATCACCCAGGTCGGCGGTACGCCGGTGTTCTCGAAAGCATGGTTCGAAGCCGATCCCGACAATCGCCGCATCGACAAGCCACGGATGGAGCCGGGTATCGGCAGCGGCCCCTATGTGCTCGACAGCTATGACATCAACCGCCGCGTGGTCTACAAGCGCAACCCCGACTATTGGGGCGATCATGTGAACGTGAATGTGGGGCGGAACAATTACGAGACCATCCGGATCGAGTATTTTTCTGATTCCATCGCGGCACTGGAGGCTTTCAAGGCCGGTGAATTCACCTTGCGGCAGGAGAACAACTCGAAAAGCTGGGCGAGCGCCTATGATTTCCCGGCGATCGACAAGGGCTGGGTTCTGCGCGAGGAACTTGAGGACGGCAATGTTCCGGATGCGACCGGCTTCGTGATGAACATGGACCGTCCACAGTTTCAGGACATCCGCGTGCGCGAGGCGGTGCAGCTGGCCTTTAACTTTGAGTGGACCAACGAGAGCCTGCAGTACGGCCTGTTCCGCCAGCGCCAGTCCTTTTGGCAGAACAGCCCGTTGGAGGCCAAGGGGCTGCCCGAGGGGCGCGAACGCGCGGTGCTGGAGGCGCTGGGCGATGATCTTGACCCTGCGTTGCTGGAATCCGAGCCGGTGATGGCCCATTCCAGCCGCGCCGACCGCCAGACCGACCGGGGCAATCTGCGCAAGGCGATGAAACTTCTGGACGCGGCTGGCTGGGCGGTGGGCGATGATGGCGTGCGCCGCAATGCACAGGGCCAGACCCTGCGGATCGAGTTTCTGTCCGACGACCCGGTGATGGACCGGATCGTGATGCCCTTCGTGGACAACCTGCAGGTGATGGGGATCGACGCCAGCTATAACCGGATCGACAACGCGCAGTTCACCCTGCGCCGACGCGAGCGTGATTTCGACATGATCTCGGCGGGCTACCGCACCTCGTTGCAGCCATCGACCGGGCTGTATCAGCAATATGGCAGCGAGGCGGCGGCCTATAGCGTGTTTAACCCCGCTGGCATTCACGGGCCGGATATCGAGGCCTTGATCGACAATATCGTTTCGGCGCGTGAATGGGAGGATCTGAGCGCGAATACCCGCGCGCTGGATCGGGTTCTGCGGGCCCGGCGGTTCATGGTGCCGACGTGGTATCTGGGCAAATACTGGGTGGCCTATTGGGACAAGTACGCCTATCCCGAGATCCTGCCGCCCTATGCGCTGGGCATCGAGGATCTGTGGTGGGTTGATGCCGACAAGGCCGCCGCGCTGACATCCTCTGGCGCATTGCGACAGTAACAAAAGGTCTGCCGTCCCGATGGGAGCATATATCCTCCGCCGCCTGTTGCTGGTGATTCCGACGCTGTTGGGAATCATGGTCATCAACTTTGTGCTGGTGCAATTCGTCCCCGGTGGTCCGGTGGAACAGATCATCGCCCAGATGGAAGGGGGCGGCGATGTGTTCGAAAGCTTTGCCGGTGGCGGGGCCGATGTGCAGGTCCAGACCGGGGCGAACGAACGCTATGTCGGGTCCCGTGGCCTGCCGCCAGAATTCATCGCCGAGCTGGAGCGCGAATTCGGGTTCGACAAACCGCCGCTGGAACGCTTTCTCAACATGATGTGGAATTACATGCGGCTCGATTTCGGGCAGAGCTATTTCCGCTCGATCGGGGTGACCGATCTGGTGCTGGAAAAGATGCCGGTGTCGATCAGTTTGGGGCTGTGGTCCACCATCATCGCCTATCTTGTGTCGATCCCGCTGGGGATCCGCAAGGCGGTGAAGGACGGCACCGGCTTTGACACCTGGACCAGCGGGCTGATCATCGTGGCCTATGCGATTCCGGGGTTCCTGTTCGCGATCCTGTTGCTGGTCCTGTTTGCCGGCGGCTCGTATTGGCAGGTGTTCCCGTTGCGCGGCCTGACCTCGGACAACTGGGAGGATCTGAGCCTGATCGGCAAGGCCGGGGACTATTTCTGGCATATTGCGCTTCCGGTCATCGCCTCGACCATCTCGGCCTTTGCGACGCTGACGCTGTTGACCAAGAACAGCTTTCTGGACGAGATCAAGAAACACTATGTCATGACCGCCCGTGCCAAGGGGCTGAGCGAGAGCGCGGTTCTGTATGGCCATGTGTTCCGCAACGCCATGCTGATCGTGATCGCCGGGTTTCCGGCGGTGTTCATAGGCATCTTCTTTTCCGGCTCGCTGATCATCGAGACGATCTTCTCGCTTGACGGGCTGGGCCGGCTCGGGTTCGAGGCGGCGGTGGCGCGGGATTATCCGGTGATCTTCGGCACCTTGTTCATCTTCGGGCTGATGAGCCTTGTGGTGGGGATTCTGAGCGATCTTATGTACGTTCTGATTGATCCGCGGATCGATTTCGAAAAGCGGGAGGGATAGGCATGGCGCTTTCTCCTCTGAATCAGCGCCGTTGGCGCAATTTCAAACGCAACCGTCGGGCCCTTTGGTCGCTGTGGATCTTTACCGTGTTGTTCGGCCTGTCGCTGTTCGCCGAGTTTCTGGCCAACGACAAACCGATCCTCGTGCAATACCGGGGCGGCTATTACATGCCGGTGTTCAACTTCTATCCCGAGACCGCTTTTGGCGGTGATTTCCAGACCGAGGCAATCTATCGCGACCCCGAGGTGCAATGCCTGATCGCCTCGGGCGGGCTGGAGGACTGTTTCGACATCCCTGATGAGATCATGGCGGAGATCGAGCAGGGCACGTTCGACAAGACCGCGGAAGGGTTTCAGCGCGGCTGGGCGATCTGGCCGCCGATTCCCTATTCCTTCAACACCACGGTTGATCGGCCCGGCGCGGCGCCGCTGCCGCCCAATGCGCAGAACTGGCTGGGCACCGACGACACCAAACGCGACGTGCTGGCGCGGGTGATCTATGGCTTCCGGCTGTCGATCCTGTTCACGCTGCTGGTCACCGGCGCGGCCAGTCTGCTGGGGGTGTCTGCGGGCGCCATTCAGGGGTTTTTCGGCGGCTGGGTCGATCTGATCTTTCAGCGGATGATCGAAATCTGGTCCGCCACGCCGTCGCTGTATGTCATCATCATCATGTTTGCCATTCTCGGGCGCGGCTTCTGGTTGCTGGTGGCGTTGATGGTGCTGTTCTCCTGGACCTCGCTGGTGGGCGTGGTGCGGGCGGAATTCCTGCGCGCGCGCAATCTGGAATATGTCCGTGCCGCCAAGGCGCTGGGCGTGGGCAACCTGACCATCATGTTCCGCCACATGCTGCCGAACGCGATGGTGGCGACGCTGACCATGCTACCCTTTATCGTCACCGGCACCATCGGCGCGCTGGCCAGTCTTGATTTCCTTGGCTTTGGCCTGCCGTCGTCGGCACCGTCGCTGGGCGAACTGACCTTGCAGGCGAAACAGAACCTGCAGGCGCCTTGGCTGGCCTTCACCGCCTTCTTTACCTTTGCCATCATGCTGTCGCTGCTGGTCTTCATCTTTGAAGGGGTGCGCGACGCCTTTGACCCGAGAAAGACCTTTCAATGAGCCTTCTGGAGGTTGAAAACCTGTCCGTCTCGTTCCGTCAGGACGGGCAGAGCATGCCCGCCGTTCGCGGCGTTTCCTTTTCTGTCGACAAGGGCGAAACCGTGGCGCTGGTGGGCGAGTCCGGCTCGGGCAAGTCGGTCTCGGCGCTGTCCACCGTGTCGCTGCTGAGCGAGAATGCACAGGTCGAAGGATCGGTCACCTACAAGGGCCAGCAGATGATCGGCGCCTCCGAGGCGCAGCTGCGCAAGGTGCGCGGCAATGACATCAGCTTTATCTTTCAGGAGCCGATGACCTCGCTGAACCCGCTGCACACGATCGAAAAGCAACTGGAAGAATCGCTGGCGCTGCATCAGGGGCTGGTGGGCGCGGCGGCCCGGACCCGAATCCTTGAGTTGTTGACTCGCGTCGGCATCCGCGACCCGGAAACCCGGCTAGGGGCCTATCCGCATCAACTGTCCGGCGGGCAGCGGCAGCGGGTGATGATCGCCATGGCACTGTCGAACAAGCCCGATATCCTGATCGCGGATGAGCCGACGACGGCGCTGGACGTGACGATTCAGGCGCAGATCCTTGATCTGCTGGAAGAGTTGAAGGCAAGCGAGGGGATGGGCCTGCTGTTCATCACCCATGATCTGGGCATCGTGCGACGGGTGGCGGATCGGGTCTGCGTGATGAAGGATGGCGAGATCGTCGAGTCCGGCCCGACTGCGGAGCTGTTCGCGAACCCGCAACATCCCTATACGAAAAAGCTGCTCGCCGCCGAACCCTCGGGGGCGCCGGACCCGGTGCCGGAGGGGGCGCCGGAGATCCTGCAATCGGATCACCTGCGGGTCTGGTTCCCGATCCAGCAGGGGTTTATGCGCCGGACGGTCGATCATGTGCGCGCGGTCAACGATGCGTCGATTTCGGTGCGCGCGGGCGAGACGCTGGGCATCGTAGGCGAAAGCGGATCGGGCAAGACCACCTTGGCGCTGGCGCTGATGCGGCTGATCGCCTCGGACGGGGGGATCACCTTTGACGGGCAGGATATCCGGCAATGGTCCACGCGCGAATTGCGGCGGCTGCGCAAGGACATGCAGGTGGTGTTTCAGGATCCGTTCGGCTCGCTCAGCCCGCGGATGACCTGCGCCCAGATCATCGCCGAGGGGTTGGCTATCCACAAGGTCGACCCGCACCGTGCCCCGCGCGAGTTGGTGCGTGAAGTGATGGTCGAAACCGGGTTGGACCCGGCGGCGATGGACCGCTATCCGCATGAATTCTCGGGCGGGCAGCGCCAGCGCATCGCCATTGCGCGCGCCATGGTGTTGCGCCCGCGCCTGCTGGTTCTGGACGAGCCGACCTCGGCATTGGACATGACGGTGCAGGTGCAGATCGTGAACCTGCTGCGTGATCTGCAGCGCAAATACGGGCTGGCCTATCTGTTCATCAGCCATGATCTCAGGGTGGTGCGGGCGATGTCGCACAAGGTGATGGTGATGAAACAGGGCGATATCGTCGAGGCCGGGCTGGCAGAGCAGATGTTCAATGCGCCCCAGACCGAATACACCCGCGCGCTGATCGCGGCGGCGGGATAGGCGCCTTTTCCGGCGATTGCTTCCCTCTGTGCCGTGGTGTCTTCAGATCGCCGAACTGTGGCCCGCCTTGCTTAGGTCATAGGCGTCGAAACTGCGCGCGATCATGCGGGTCAGCGGGTGCGCTTCAGGTTTGATCTCCAGCACGTTGTCGTGGTGCGCCAGCATGTTCGGAAAGGCGCGCTCGGCCGCGTTGAACATCGTTTCAAGCCTGCTTTGCGCGACCTCGAACCGGGTGCGAATTTCGTCGCCATCTATGCGGAAGTCGCACATTAGCATTTCGATCATGCGCCCGCGCATCCTGTCCTCGCCGTGAAACACATGACCGCGTGCTGTCGAAAACCGCCCGGCGCGAATCGCCGCCGTATGGGTCGAGGTGGCCGGGGCATTCTGAGCGTAGCCCTGCGGAAACCGCGAGATTGACGAGGCCCCGACGCCGATCAGAACCTCGGCCTGATCGTCGGTATAGCCCTGAAAATTGCGCCGCAACGTGCCGGCCTGTTGCGCCCGGGTCAGCCCGTCGTCGGGGCGGGCGAAATGGTCGATCCCGATCTCGGCATAGCCGTCCCAGTGGAACAGCCGGCGGGCGGTGTCGAACAGATCCAGCCGATCCTCGGGGGTGGGCAGAGAGTCGGAGGGGATGAGTTGTTGCCGTTTGGCCATCCACGGCACATGCGCATAGCCATAAAGCGCCACCCGGTCGGGGGTGAGCGACAGCAGTTTTTGCACGCTTTCGGTCATCCGCGTCCGGGTCTGGTGCGGCAGGCCGAACAGGATGTCGGCGTTCAGGCTTTCGATGCCGTGGGCGCGAATCATCTCCACCGTTTGGCGGGTCAGCTCATAGCTTTGGATGCGACCGATGGCCTTTTGGATCTCCTCGTCGAAATCCTGTACCCCGATCGAGGCCCGGGTCATGCCCGCCGCCGCCAGCGCGTCGAGCCTCGCCGCGTCAATCTCGTTCGGGTCGATTTCGACAGAAAACTCGGCGTCCGGGCCCATCGGCGCGACGTCAAAGATCGCCTTGGCCAGCTCTGTCATCATCGCCGGAGTCAGCAGGGTCGGGGTGCCGCCGCCCCAGTGCAGCCGCGACAGGGTCACCCCCTCGGGAAGGCGTTGGCCCAACAGGGCAAGCTCGGCCTTCAGGGTTTCGAGGTAGGCGATGACGGGGGCGTCGGTCTGGGTGCCCTGGGTACGGCAGGCGCAGAACCAGCACAGTCGGCGGCAGAACGGCACATGCACGTAGAGCGAAATTGCCCCCCCCGCCGGCACCGCCGTGATCCAGTCGGAAAACTGTTCAGGCCCAACGCCGGTACCGAAATGCGGCGCGGTGGGATAGCTGGTATAACGCGGAACTTTCGCGTCAAATAATCCCAGCTTGGACAATTGAGATTTTAGAGACATATGATTAAGCTTAAGGGTGTCCGAGATGTCTATTCTTTGACCCAGATCAACTGAGGTTCCCTCTCATGTCCGTGCAAACTCAAATGACTCCTGGAAACTGCTCGGACTGTCCGATTCGCCACCGCGCTGTTTGTGCGCGATGCGAAGTGGACGAGCTCAATGAGCTTGAAGAAATCAAGTATTATCGCAACTTCGAGGCGGGCCAGACGATCATCTGGTCGGGTGACAAGATGGGATTCGTGGGGTCGGTCGTCTCTGGCATCGCCTCGCTGACCCAGACGATGGAAGACGGGCGCACCCAGATGGTGGGCTTGCTGCTGCCCAGCGATTTCGTCGGTCGCCCGGGGCGCGACGGGGCGGCCTATGATGTCACGGCCACCACAGATGTCGTGATGTGTTGCTTCCGCAAGAAACCCTTTGAAGAGATGATGGAGCGCACCCCGCATATCGCCCATCGCCTGCTTGAGATGACGCTGGACGAACTGGACGCGGCGCGCGAATGGATGCTGGTTCTTGGCCGCAAGACCGCGCGCGAAAAGATCGCCTCGCTGCTGTCGATCGTTGCCCGGCGCGATGCCTCGCTCAGCCCCAACGGTCCGTCGGGGCCGATGGTCTTTGACCTGCCGCTGACGCGGGAGGCGATGGCGGATTATCTGGGCCTGACGCTGGAAACCGTCAGCCGCCAGATGTCGGCGCTGAAGAAGGACGGGGTGATCCAGCTGGAAGGCAAGCGCCATGTCACCATTCCCGATATGCGCCGGCTGATGGACGAAGCTGGCGATGATGCCGACGGCGGCTTTCTGGGCTAGGGCTCCGCTCCTTACCCAGTCTCCCTTAGCCCCTGCGTCCCCTCCAACCTCTGCGCTGCGGCGGCAAACCCGCCCAGCCGCGCCGCCGCCTCAAAGGTGCGCAGCGCGGTGAGCGGCAGCGTTTTCGTGCGGGACGGCGTCGAAAACGCTGCGCAAGGCCGGGTTTCTGGCCTGCGGTATCGGGCTGCCAATTGCCCCGGTCGAAGGCGACATGAACGGGCTGCGCAGCACTGACCCGCAGGCGCTGGCCGCTGACACGGCGGCGCTCCGGGCCCAGTTTCAGGGGATGCACTATGTCCTGAACTGAAACGTGAGAGACGAAAACGGGGTGCGACCGTCAGGCCGCACCCCGTGAACTGGTGGATCAAAACCGAAGCATCACCGGGCCGGAGCCCGGCATCAGATCCGGATCAATGGGCCATGAAGACCGGAACCTTGGCCTGTTCCAGCATGTTGCGGGTGGCGCCGCCCAAAATCGCCTCGCGAAAGCGCGAATGGCCATAGGCCCCCATCACGATCATGTCGGCGCTGGTATCGGCGGCGTGGCGGTTCAGCACGTCCGAGACCCGTGTCATGGTTTTGCTGAGCACGTCGATTTCGCAATTCACACCATGGCGCGACAACATCTGCGACAGCAGCCCACCGGGGTCCGAGCGTTCCGGCCCGTGCTGCGGCGGGTCGATCACCACGATTCGCACCTGTTCGGCGGCGGTCAGAAACGGCATCGCCTTGCGGATCGCCGACATCGACTCGACACTTTCGTTCCAAGCGACCAGAACCGTGCCGGGCTGGCTGATCGGGGTGGCCCCGTCTGGCACCACCAGAACCGGCGCATGTCCGTCAAACATCGCGGCTTCGACAATCGGCTCGGCCTCGGCGCCGTGGCCGTCACCATAGGGGCGCGGCAGCACCACCAGATCGGCAAACCGAGCGCGATAGGCCACATGACGCCCCAGATCCGCGATCTGCGCCACGCCATCCTCGGCTGACCAGCGCACGCCCGATTTGCCCAGTTTTTCCTTGGCATAGGCCAGTGTCGCCTCGGCCTCGGCGGTGGCGCGCTCCAGCGTTTCTTGCAGGATCATCGCGTTGGCCCCGGCATAATAATATCCGGTCTGCGTCCGATCTACGCCCAAGCAAAGCGCCTCGGCGTGGGCGTCCTGTGCGCCGGCCAGCGCGACCAGTTGCTCCAGCGCCGCGTCTGACACTTTCGGATCCGTCAGGACGGTCAGCAGGGTTTTGTAAGCCATTGGCACCTCGTTGTCTTTTCATCTGGCTTCATCTACATTCGGAAGCCTTTACAGGATAGTGTCGATGCCTCTCATAGATTTGGCAAGTGTGTTTTGATACAGATCAAAGCGATGGCGGGGGTGCTCCTGCATCAAACGATCGGTCTGAATCCGTTTGGCGCGACGGAAGAATCGCGCGGGACAAGGAAAAGGGACATGAAATGTCTAATACTCTCAAGCTAATCGCGCTTGGTTTGATTGCGTTGTTCTCGGCAATGGCAATGAACTACGCGCGCGATACAGCTTACTTGGTGCACGCAACGATTATTTTGCTGGTGTCCGGTGGTCTGTTTCTCTTCACCTTGCGCAGAACGGGCGAACCGATGCCCGCGAACCCGCAAAACGAATACTTCGACAGCGTCGTGCGCGCCGGCGTGATCGCGACGGTGTTCTGGGGCGTGGTCGGCTTTCTGGTCGGCACCTTCATCGCATTTCAGCTGGCCTTCCCGCAGCTCAACTTTGAATGGTTGAACGGGCATGGCAACTTCGGTCGTATGCGTCCGCTGCACACCAGTGCGGTGATCTTTGCCTTTGGCGGCAACGCGCTGATCGCAACCTCCTTCTTTGTTGTTCAGCGGACCAGCGCCGCACGGCTTTGGGGCGGCAACCTGGCCTGGTTCGTGTTCTGGGGCTATCAGCTGTTCATCGTGCTGGCCGCCACCGGCTATTTGCTGGGCGCGACCCAATCCCGGGAATACGCCGAGCCGGAGTGGCATGTGGACCTGTGGCTGACGATTGTCTGGGTCGCCTATCTGGCGGTGTTCCTGGGCACGATCATGAAGCGCAAGGAACCCCATATCTACGTCGCCAACTGGTTCTATCTGTCCTTCATCGTCACTGTCGCAATGCTACACGTGGTCAACAACATCTCGATCCCGATTTCGATCTGGGGCTCGCGTTCGGTTCAGGTGATGTCCGGCGTACAGGATGCGATGACCCAGTGGTGGTATGGTCATAACGCGGTCGGGTTCTTCCTGACGGCGGGGTTCTTGGGCATGATGTATTATTTCATCCCGAAACAGGCCGAGCGCCCTGTGTTCAGCTATAAACTGTCGATCATCCACTTCTGGGCGCTGATCTTCATCTATATCTGGGCCGGTCCGCACCACCTGCACTATACCGCGCTGCCCGACTGGGCCACGACGCTGGGCATGGTGTTCTCGATTGCGCTTTGGATGCCCTCTTGGGGCGGCATGATCAACGGGCTGATGACACTGTCGGGGGCGTGGGACAAGCTGCGCACCGACCCTGTCATCCGCATGATGGTGATTTCGGTCGGCTTCTACGGCATGTCCACATTCGAGGGGCCGATGATGTCGATCCGTTCGGTCAACTCGCTGTCGCACTATACCGACTGGACCATTGGTCACGTGCATTCCGGCGCATTGGGCTGGAACGGGATGATCACCTTTGGGGCGCTGTACTTCCTGGTGCCCGTGCTGTGGAAGCGTGAACGCCTGTACAGCCTGCAGATGGTGTCCTGGCACTTCTGGTTGGCGACCATCGGCATCGTGCTCTACGCGGCGTCGATGTGGGTCACCGGCATCATGGAAGGTCTGATGTGGCGCGAAGTGGACGCAAACGGGTTCTTGGTGAACTCTTTCGCGGATACCGTGGCGGCCAAGCATCCGATGTATGTGGTGCGCGGTCTGGGCGGGGTCATGTACCTCACCGGCGGTCTCATAATGGCCTATAACCTGTGGATGACCGTTAAGCGGGCGCCGGCTAAAGAAAGCCTCGCGACCGTGGTCCCGGCTGAATAAGGAGGGCTGGAGCAATGGCAATTCTCGACAAGCATAAAATCATCGAGACCAACGCGACCCTCCTGCTGGTATTCAGCTTTTTGGTCGTGACCATCGGCGGCATCGTGCAGATCGCACCGCTGTTCTGGTTGGAAAACACCATCGAGAAGGTGGAGGGCATGCGCCCTTACACCCCGCTCGAACTGGCCGGGCGCGAGATCTATATTCGCGAAGGCTGCTATGTGTGTCACAGCCAGATGATCCGTCCCATGCGGGACGAGGTCGAACGCTATGGCCACTATTCGCTGGCGGCGGAGTCGATGTACGACCACCCGTTCCAGTGGGGCTCCAAGCGGACCGGGCCTGACTTGGCCCGGGTCGGTGGGCGCTATTCGGACGAATGGCACGTGGATCACCTGACGAACCCGCAATCGGTGGTACCTGAATCGGTGATGCCGAAATATGGCTTCCTCAAGCACACCGAGGTTGATGGGCGCTATATTGAGGACGTCATGTCTCAGCATGCCTTCGTTGGCGTGCCCTATACCGAAGACATGCTGAAAACTGGGCAGGCCGACTTTCTTGCGCAGTCCGACCCCGACAGCGATTATGACGGGTTGGTCGAACGCTATGGTGAAAGCAGCGTGAATGTACGCAACTTTGACGGGTTGCCCGGGGTTTCCGAGATGGATGCCTTGATCGCCTATCTGCAAATGTTGGGCACGCTGGTCGATTTCTCGACCTTCACGCCTGACGCCAGCCGCTGAGGAGGGACACATGGAAATCTATACGCTTCTCAGGGAATTCGCAGATAGCTGGATGCTGCTTGCGCTATTTGCCTTCTTTGTCGGGGTTGTTGTCTGGGTGTTCCGCCCGGGCAGCAGCAAGACCTATCGCGACACGGCTGATATCCCTTTCCGGCATGACGACAAACCGGCCACGGATAAGGAGGCCCGGACATGAGCAAGGCACCCCAAAGACAAAAGGGCGATCCGGAAACCACCGGCCATAGCTGGGACGGCATCGAAGAGTTCAACAATCCGCTGCCGCGTTGGTGGCTGTGGACCTTCTATGTCTGCATCATCTGGGCCATCGCGTATTCGATCGCCTACCCGGCCTGGCCGGGGATCAAGGGCGCGACCACCGGCCTGCTTGGCTGGTCCACCCGCGGTGATGTCCAGGTCGAGATCGATGCGGTGAACGAGGCCAACGCGGCGATCAATGCTGAACTGGTCTCGGCCGAGCTGACCGAGATCCCGGCCAATCCGGAGCTCAACACCTATGCGGTTTCGGCCGGGGGTGCGGTGTTCAAGACTTGGTGCGCCCAGTGTCACGGGTCTGGCGCGGCTGGCGCCAAGGGCTATCCCAACCTGCTGGATGACGACTGGCTTTGGGGCGGCAGCATCGAAGACATCCACACCACGATCTCGCACGGCGTGCGCAACGAGGACGACGCAGATGCGCGGTATTCCGCGATGCCCGCCTTTGGCCGTGACGAGTTGCTGGTCGAGGACGAGATTGATCAGGTGACGAACTTCGTCATGTCGCTTTCGGGCACTCCGCAGGATGCGGCAATGGTCGATGCCGGCGCGGTGGTGTTTGCGGACAACTGTGCGGCCTGTCACATGGAGGCAGGCACCGGCGATCGGGCCCAGGGTGCGCCGAACCTGACCGATGCGATCTGGCTCTATGGGGGGGATTTCAACACCATCAAGGAGACAGTCACCAACGCCCGCTTTGGCGTGATGCCCGCGTGGGGCCTGCGTCTGAGCGAAGATCAGATCCGGGCGGCTGCGCTTTATGTCCACCAGTTGGGCGGCGGCGAATAGCCTGTGATGTGAAATACCTCCGGACCGTCCTTGCGGTCCGGAGGCACGGCGTCGGCTTTTCGATCTGTTCGCGCGTTTCCTGAGAAGCCGACGCCGACCAAGCTCTGAATTCAAATCTTCACGCGATTGCGGGCCCGTCCATCTCTTCGGAAATGGGCGGGCCCGTTCGGTTTTGTCGTGCGCTCAGCCTTGGCCGAAAGCCCAGGCCAGCCACCAGGGGCGGGCGGGCCTGTGGCCTGCCACTGTTGCGGGCGGCATGGGCTTGATCGCGACGGGGCCGGTGCGGGTGGCGGTCATGAAACTCTGGGCATAGATGACGATCATCGTCCCCTCCTGTGTCTGTGGTTTGATCTGCGGTTTGATCTGTGAGGACAGGCTTGACTGAGGCCGGGTCAGGATGCGACTCAATTGGGCATGCATCCTGTAAGTGAGGCTTACATATGGACTGGCTGACGATGCCGCCGCTTTCGGCGCTGCGTGCCTTTTCCGCCTTTGCCGAAGCAGGCAAGCTCAGCGACGCTGGCGCGGCGCTGAACATCAGCCACGCGGCTGTAAGCCAGCAGTTGCGCGCGCTTGAGCGATATATGGGCGTGCCGCTGTTGGACCGGACCGGCCGGGCGTTGCGGCTAACGGCCGAGGGGCGGCAATTGGCCGATTCGCTGGCGTTGGGGTTCGGCACCATCTCGGCCACGGTGCAGGAGCTGACGGGCCGGGGCGCCGACCGGCCGCTGCATGTCTCGGTCACGCCCAGTTTTGCGGGGGCTTGGCTGATGCCGCGCCTGGCCGGGTTTTCTCAGACCCATCCCGATATCAACCTGCGCGTCGATCCGACGCCACAGCTTGTCGATCTGACACCCGGCGGCATTGATCTGGCGCTGCGCCATGGAAAGGGGCCCTGGCCGGGGTTGCAAAGCGAAGCACTGCTGGACGCGCAACTGATCGTGGTTGCCGCGCCAGCGCTGTTGCAGGGCCGACAGGTCGGGCACCCCGCCGATCTGGTTGATCTGCCCTGGATCGAAGAACTGGGCACCAACGAGGCCAGCACATGGCTGGAGACCCATGGCGCCGCGCCCGGGGCGGCCCGCCGTCGGACCCAGCTTCCCGGTAATCTGATGCTGGAAAGCGCACGTCAGGGGTTGGGGGTGCTGATCACCGTGCGCCTTTTTGTCGAACCCGACCTTGCCGCAGGTCGTCTGGTCGAGCTGTTCGAGATGCGCCACGACGCCCGCTATCACATCGTCACACGGCCCGGCGTATTGCGCCCCGCCGCCCGTGCTTTTGTCGCGTGGTTGCGGCGCGAGGCGCGCGTCACAAGAGCGCATTGAAAACCTGCCTTCCCGATGTGCATTAACCCGCGTATGTTTTGACCCATATCAAGGTCACGTGCCGCGTCAGGTGTGACAAGGCCCCAACCCCAAAGACCAGCCGGAGTATGTCCGTGAGCGATTCCCCCTCAGCCCCCAGCCTTTATGCCGCTCGGGAGCCGATTTATCCCCGTCGCGTGTCGGGAAAGTTCCGCTATCTCAAGTGGGGGCTGCTCAGCCTCATGCTGGGGCTGTATTATATGACCCCTTGGATTCGCTGGGATCGTGGCCCGGCGCTTCCGGATCAGGCTGTGCTGCTGGATCTGGCGAATCGCCGCTTTTACTTCTTCTGGATCGAGATCTGGCCGCATGAATTCTATTTCGTCGCCGGTCTGTTGATCATGGCCGGTTTGGGGCTGTTTCTGTTCACCTCGGCGCTGGGCCGGGTCTGGTGCGGCTATGCCTGCCCGCAGACGGTCTGGACTGACCTGTTCATTCTGGTCGAACGCTGGGTCGAGGGTGATCGCAATGCGCGGCTGCGCCTGCACCGGCAGAAAAAGCTCGATTTCCGCAAGGTCCGGCTGCGACTCACGAAATGGACGGCCTGGCTGCTGATCTCGGTGGCGACCGGCGGGGCTTGGGTGTTCTATTTCACGGACGCGCCGACGCTGGTTCTGGATATCCTCTCACTGCACGTCCACCCGGTCGCCTATATGACCATCGCGGTGCTGACGGCCACGACCTTCCTTTTTGGCGGGTTCGCGCGCGAACAGATCTGTATCTATGCCTGCCCCTGGCCGCGTATTCAGGCGGCGATGATGGACGAGGACACGATCACCATTGGCTATCGCGAGTGGCGTGGTGAGCCGCGCGGCAAACTCCGCAAGGGTGAGGGCTCCGAGGAACGTGGCGACTGCATCGACTGTATGGCCTGCGTCAACGTCTGCCCGATGGGGATCGACATCCGCGATGGCCAGCAACTGGCCTGCATCACCTGCGGGCTGTGCATTGACGCCTGCGACGACACGATGGACAAGATCGGCAAGCCGCGCGGGTTGATCGACTATATGGCGCTGAGCGACGAGGCGGCAGAGCGGGCTGGCACCGCGCCGAAGAACATCTGGAAGCATATCCTGCGTCCGCGCACCATCTTCTACACCGTGTTGTGGGCGTTGGTGGGCTTCGGGCTGGTCTTTGCGCTGTTCATCCGCGCCGATATCGACCTGACCGTGGCACCGGTGCGCAACCCGACCTTTGTCACCTTGTCGGATGGCTCGATCCGCAACACCTATGATATCCGACTGCGCAACAAGCATGGCGAGGTGCGTCCGTTCAAAATGTCGCTGGTGGGCGACCCGGCCCTGAGCATCCAGCTGGAAGGGGTGGCCACGGACACGGTTGATGTTCCGGCGGACACGGCCCATCTTCAAAGGGTCTATGTTGTGGCGCCCAAGGGGTCGGCGCCTGCGAATGCCCAGGCCAGCGATCTGCGATTCTGGATCGAGGATCTGGACAGCGGCGAGCGCGCCTTCAGGGACAGCACCTTCAACGGTCGGGAGAACTGAACCATGGCGGAACGCGAATTCACCGGACGTCATGCTTTGATGGTCTTTGTCGGGGCCTTCGGGGTGATCATCGGGGTGAACCTCTGGCTGGCGTATAGTGCGGTCAGCACCTTTCCCGGGCTCGAAGTCGCGAATTCCTATGTCGCCAGCCAAGAGTTCGACAACCGTCGCGCCGCGCAAGAGGCGCTGGGCTGGAGCGTCGACGTAAGGCACAGCGGCGGGTTGATGATCATGGCGATCAGCGACAGTCAGGGCGCGCCGGTCCGGGTGGCGGCAATGGATGCCACCATCGGCCGCGCAACCGAGCGCAAGGACGACGTGACCCCGGCGTTTGAATTCGACGGTGTGGCCTATACCGCCCCGGTCGAACTGCGCCCGGGGAAATGGGATCTGCGCCTCAAGGCCAAGGCCGCGGACGGCACCGATTTCATCCAGCGTCTGGTGTTCTATGTGAATGGCTGAGACATGACAGCTGAACTTCGCCCCCCATCGGCGGCCGCCTGTCCCGGCTGTCTTGCCGCTCCGGTCAAGCCGATCGAAGAGGCGCCGAAAGATGCCCGTATCGCGCTGTCGTTGCCGGGCATCCATTGTCAGGCCTGTATCTCGACGGTCGAGCGTGAATTGGCCGCGACCCCGGGGGTGCAGACGGCGCGGGTCAACCTGACACTCAAACGCGCGATGATCGAGGCCGATCCGGATATTCGCGCCGTCGACCTGATCCCGGTTCTGCAACGCGCGGGCTATGAGGCGCATGAACTTGACCCCGGCGCGCTGCAGGCGACCCAGACCGACCGGGCCGGGCGCGACCTGTTGATGCGGCTGGCGGTTGCGGGCTTTGCCTCGATGAACGTGATGCTGTTGTCGGTTTCGGTCTGGTCCGGGGCCAGCGACGCGACGCGCGACATGTTCCACTGGATCTCGGCCGCGATCACCCTTCCTGCCATCGCGTTTTCGGCGCAGCCGTTTTTCCGCAATGCCTGGGCGGCGCTGTCGGTGGGCCGGTTGAACATGGATGTGCCGATCGTGCTGGCCATCGTGCTGGCGCTGGTCACCTCGCTTTGGGAAACCTCGCTGTCGGGGGCGCATGCCTATTTCGACGCCGCGCTGACGCTGACCTTCTTCCTGTTGGCCGGTCGCTATCTCGACTATCGCACCCGTGCCGTGGCGCGTTCCGCCGCCGAGGAATTGACCGCGCTGGAGGTGCCCCGCGCCCTAAGGCTGACCGCAGACGGGACCGAAGAGGAGGTCTCTGTTTCCGCGTTGAAGATCGGCGACCTGATCCGGGTGCGCCCCGGTGGGCGGATGCCGGTCGATGGTGAAATCACCGAGGGCCGCTCGGAACTTGACCGCTCGCTGCTGACCGGGGAAACCGTGCCGGTCTATGCCGAACCGGGTTTTGGCGTGTCGGCGGGTGAGGTCAACCTGACCGGCCCCTTGACCGTGCGCGCCAGCGCGGTGGGCGAGGATACCTCGCTGCACCGGATTGCCGATCTGGTGGCGATCGCGGAATCCGGGCGCTCGCGCTATACCTCGCTGGCCGACAAGGCGGCGCGGCTCTATGCGCCGGGGGTTCATATTCTTTCGGCGCTCAGCTTTGCGGGCTGGTTTCTGTATACGTGGGATCTGCGCACCGCGCTGAACATTGCCGCCGCCGTGTTGATCATCACCTGTCCCTGTGCGCTGGGTCTTGCGGTGCCTGCGGTGACCACCGCCGCCTCGGGGCGGCTGTTCCGCAAGGGAATGTTGATCAAACATGCGACCGCGCTGGAGCGGTTGTCGCAGGTTGATACCGTGGTGTTCGACAAGACCGGCACCCTGACAGCTGGCACGCCGGAGCTGACCAATCTGGGCGATCACACCAGCGCCGATCTGGAAATCGCGCTGGCGCTGGCCGAAGGCTCGTCGCACCCGCTGTCTGTCGCGCTTACACGCGCGGCGCGTGAGGCTGGGATCACACCGGCCAAGGTCAGCGATCTGAGCGAGGTGCCGGGCTTTGGCACGCAGGGGGTCTGGCGCGGGCGTCAGGTGCGCTTGGGCCGGGCCGCTTGGGTCGGGGCGACGCAGGGGGTCCGCACGGTCGCTTGGCTTTCAGTCGGCGAGGGCGAACCGCATCCGTTCTATTTCTCTGACGCGCTGCGCCCCGGTGCGGCCGAGGCGGTGGCGGCGCTGCAAAAATCAGGGAAAGAGGTGCTGTTGATCTCTGGCGACACCGCTGGCGCGGTCGAGGCGCTGGCGCAGCGTCTGGGCATCGTCAAATGGGTGGCCGAGGCCCTGCCACAGGACAAGGCCGCGCGCATCGCCACACTGACCGATGAGGGCAAGAAGGTTCTGATGGTCGGCGACGGGCTGAATGACACCGCCGCGCTTGCCGCCGCGCATGTGTCGATTTCGCCTGCCTCCGCGCTCGACGCCGCGCGCGTGGCGTCTGATATCGTGCTGTTGGGACAGGATTTGTCTCCGATTCCCGATGCCTGCGACACCGCCGTCAAGGCGACGCGGCGCATCCGTGAAAACTTTCGCATCGCCACGGTCTATAACCTGATCGCGGTGCCGCTGGCGGTAGCGGGGCTGGCGACGCCGCTGATTGCCGCATTGGCGATGTCGTCCTCGTCGATTACGGTTTCGCTGAACGCGCTGAGACTGAGGTAAGCCAATGCAAGTGCTATCCTATTTGATCCCGATCTCTCTGGCGCTGGGCGGGGTGGGGCTGCTGGCATTCCTCTACACGGTGCGCTCGGGGCAGTATGACGACCCGGAAGGCGACAGCCGCCGCATCCTCAGCGACGAATGGGACGACCACCCGAAGCCGTGATTGCGGTACGGAATTACTCTCAAATTGTACGGGTTCAGCGCCGCGCCGCAGGGCGGGTCGTTGCGCGTCAATCCCGAACCCTCGGCTCAAGCGGTCGCGGCTACACCGCGATGCCTCCGGCGGGAGTATTTTTGCCAAGAAGAAGAGCGGGGGGCACCCGGATTGCAATGCGGGGCGGATTCGGCCACAGAGAAGACCGGAAACCCAGAACGGGAGACGCAGGTGGATTGGCGTGAGCGCACAGAGTTGACCCTGGCGGGGCTGGCGGCGGAACGGCCCGCGCGGCCGATGATCTTTGTCGCGCTGTTCGCGCTGGTGATGTTCCTGCCGGGGTTTTTCTCCCTGCCGCCGATCGATCGCGACGAGACCCGCTTTGCCCAAGCCTCGCGCCAGATGGCGCAGAGCGGGGATTACATCGACATCCGGCTGGGCGAGGGCACGCGGTATAAAAAGCCGGTGGGCATCTATTGGCTGCAAGCGGCGGCGGTCAAGTTGGTGGGCGAGAGTCACGTGAATGAGATCTGGGTCTATCGGCTGCCGTCGCTGGTGATGGGGGTGGCGGTCTGTCTTTTGACCTATCTGATCGCGCTTTCGCTGATCGGCGCGCAGGGGGCGCTGGTTGCGGCGCTGCTGATGGCGGTCTGTTTCGTGCTGGGCGGCGAGGCGCGGCTGGCCAAGACCGACGCCACCTTGCTCACTACCGTATTGGCGGCGCAGTTGGTGCTGGCGCGGCTGCATATGCGCGGGGCCGAGGCCCTGCGCGGCGGCTGGCCCTGGCTGTTCTGGGGCGCGATGGGGGGCTCGACGCTGATCAAAGGGCCGATCGGTCCGATGGTCGTCGGCTTGACCGTGCTGGCGCTGATCGCGTTGCGGCGCGGGGTACGTTGGTTGGCGCCGCTGCGCTGGGGGCGGGGGCTGTTGCTGTTCGCGGTGATCGTGCTGCCTTGGTATGTGGCGATTACGGTGAAATCGGGTGACGCCTTTTGGGCCGAGGCATTGGGTCGCGATCTGATCGGCAAGATCGGCGAGGGGCAGGAAAGCCACGGCGCCCCCTTTGGAGCCTATGCGCTGGCGGTTTGGCTGAGCTTTTGGCCCGCCTCGATCCTGCTGCCGTTCGGGCTGTGGTTTGCTTGGCGTGCGCGGCGTGATCGCGCGGTGCTGTTCTGTCTGGCTTGGCTGCTGCCCAGTTGGCTGGTGTTCGAGTTTACCGCGACCAAGCTGATCCATTATGTGATGCCGACCTATCCGGCCTTGGCCGTGCTCTGTGCGGCGGGCTGGCTGGCGCGCCCGGACGAGGCCTTGCGTCGCCCCTATCGCCTGTTCCTTGCGGCGTTCTTGCTACTGGGGCTTGGGCTGGCAGCGGCGCCGGTGATCTTTACCCTGCAATATGGCACCGGGCCCGGTCTGATCTGGGCGCTGGGTGTTGCCTTTACGCTGGTGGGGATCTGGTTCGTCTGGTCGCGGATGTGCGATGGCGCGCGGCTGAGCCCGGTTCTGGGCCTTGGCCTGTTGTCACTGGGGCTGTCGGTGAGCCTGTTTGGTCATCTCGCCCGGTTCGAGCATATCTGGCCCTCGAACGCGCTGGCGGATCTGCATGTGCAGGCGCAGGAGATGTGCGATCAGCCTGCCTATTTCTCGGTCGGGTATGCGGAGCCGTCGCTGATGCTTTTGAGCCGGAAATTGCCGCGCTTTGTCGGGGCCGAAGAGGCCGCCGGGGCGCTGCCAGAGGCGGGGGCGGGCTGTGCCCTGATCTTTGTCGAGGACCGCCAGCGGGTCGATTTCGACATCTCCGCGCCGCGCAAGGGCGAGGTGATCGGGCGGGTCGAGGGATTCGGTCTGGGTGGCGCAGAGGAGCTGGGGATCACCGCCTATCTGTTCCGCTAGAGCGGATCAGTCGGCGGCGGGCCAGCAGCTTGTTTCGCGGACATAGAGCGACAGGGTGGCGGCGGCATAGATGCCTGGTCCGGGGTTCCACCTCGCCACCGGCAGCGCGCCGGGGCAGGGCGGCGTATCGCCCAGCGTCGCAAACAGGAAGGCCCCGGTCCGGTCAGCGGGATAAGGGTGTTTCTGGGCGTAGAAATGCGGCGCATGTCCGGGGACAGGCACGGCAAAGATCGCGATGTCGCTGCCCTTGGCGGCGCGGAACAGGTCGGCCAGCAGGTGGCGATTGCCCGAGACCACGGCGCTGACGCCCTGGGTGCGGGCCTCTTGCAGGATACGCGCGCTCATCGCCTGTTGCCCGACATAGCGGCGCATCAAAAGACGGCCGTCTTCGCCCTTGGTCCAATGTGTCGCCTGGGTGGCCGCGATCGGCAGGAAAGCGGCGACGGCAAGATTCAACGCCAGCCCGACCCACAGCCACATGCGCGCCCGGTGCCAGAGCACCGGAACCGCCAGCAACAGCACGGCGACGCAGGCCGTGACTGCCCAGTTGGCATAGGCTTTGGACAAGAGCGCCTGCAGGGTGACCAGCCCAAGGGTGGGGGCGGACATCCAGACCAGCCAGCGCGCCTGCCAGTCCTCCCGGAGACCGTTGGGGTGCCCGTTCGGATGCCGAGATTTGCGCAACAGCGCGCGCGCGGCGACCCCCAGATAGGCGCCGAACAGGACCGGCCCCAGCACCATGAATTGCGACAGGAAGAACTCCACCGCGCCCTGCGGGTTCAGGTGCAGACCGGGGCGGCGGACCCAATCGACGTTATCGGCGGTATGCGACAGGGTGGTCAGGTCGTTTTGCAGGTTCCAGACCAGATTGGGCGAAATCACCAGCAGAAAGGCGAGGGTGGCAAGGGCTGCATCGCGCCATGAAATCCGCGCCGCCGGAAGCAGTGCCGCACCGATCCCGGCCCCGATCACGAAATAGATCGCGGCGTATTTCGCCAGCATCCCCAGCCCGAGGCAGAGCCCCAGCGCCAGCGCGCGCGTCCACGAGGGGCGGCGCGCCAGGCTCAGGTAGAGCCAGAGCGCCCCCGCGAAGAACGGCAGCAGGATCGTGTCGGTGGACATCAGCAGCGCGCCGACCGAGACCACCGGCAGGGTGACATAGAACACCCCCACCATCATCGCGGCGCGCCGGTCGGTTACTTCGCGCGCGGCGCCCATCAGGATCAGCGCGGTGGCGGCATGAAACAGGGCGCCGGGCAGGCGGACCCAGAATGCGCTATCGCTGCCCGACAGTTCGTTGAAGGCGCGCAGCACCCAGCCGATCAGTGGCGGTTTGGAGTAATAGCCCCAGTCGAGCTCTTGTCCCCATTGCCAGTACTGCGATTCATCGACGAAAAGCTCGGCCGTGGAAAAGCCCAGCATCACGACCCGATAGAGCGTGATCGCGGCAACCACCGCAACACCGGTCCAAAGCGGGTCAGGACCCCGAGCGTGCGCTGCGTTTTTCTGCATAGATCAGCCAGAGATTACGAAGATAGATCACCACGCCCAATGATTGGCCGAGGATAAAGACCGGATCCTGTCGGTGGATCGCATAGGCCAGAAGGGTCAGCCCGCCGGTGATCGAGAACCACCAGAACAGCTCCGGCACAACCGAACGGCGTTGTTTTTCCGACGCGATCCACTGGATGATGAAGCGCATCGAGAACAACAGCTGCGCCCCGATCCCGATGACCACCCAGATCAGTTCGGCCCGTGTGTCGACCTTGAAAAAGCCCAGCAGCGTTTCAATCACGCGGCATTCCCTTCGTCGTGGCCTTGGGGCGTGGGGGCCAGCGGGCGCACGGTCTTGGCGCGACGGATCAGCCAGGCGACCCCGATCAGGTCATAGATGCCGACCAGCGCGCGTTGAAAGTTGTTGTATTTCGAGGTGCCGCCGCCGCGTTCGCGATGGGTGACGTCCTCATGTGCGACCTGCCAGCCGTCGCGCGAAAACAGCGCCGGCAGATAACGGTGCATGTGGTTGAAAAACGGCAGCGCCAGAAAGGCGTCGCGGCGAAACGCCTTGAGCCCGCAACCGGTGTCGCGGGTGTGATCGTTCAGCATCCACGCCCGCAGCCCGTTGGCGAGGCGCGAGGCGATCTTTTTCGACCAGGTGTCCTGACGTTTGACCCGCTGACCGGCCACCAGCCCCAGATCGGCCGGCGCGTCGGGGGCGAGCAGGGGCGCCACCAGTTTGGGGATCTCTGACGGCGGGTTCTGCATGTCGCCGTCCAGCGTGCAGATCACCCGGCCATGGGCGGCCAGAACGCCGCTGTGGACCGCTGCCGACTGACCGCCGGCATGCGGGTGTTGCACCAGCCGCAGCCAAGGATAGTCGGCCTGCATCTCACGGATCAGCCTTGCGGTGTCGTCGGAAGAGCCGTCATCGACAAGGATCAGTTCCTTGTCGGTCAGCCCGGCACAGGCGCTGTCGATCTCGCGCACCAAGGGGATGACGTTCTCCGCCTCGTTATGCATGGGAATTACGATGGAAAGCTGCATGGTCACGGGTCCGCCGCGTCGCGTTTCATTTCTTCGACCGAGTATAACGGGCGAAACGGGCGATTGCACGGATCTGTCCGGCGTGAGGGCATCCCTGCTGGGGATCCGTCGCCGGGCATGCGCAAGCCCGTTTGTCCGCTGCGCTCCGGTCGGGCTTCAATACACTTTCGCGGCGATTGTTCAACGGGAATATGGCGGGCATGTCAGGCTGCCACCCGGTCGCGGTGCAACAGCAGGCGCATCGGACGCCCGGCCAGACGCAGGAACAGCGCCGCCAAAATCAGCCCCGCCAGACTGGGCATATACAGAACCCACCACATCTGTGGCCGTTCCGTCACGATCGGGGTCGCGAATCCGCGCAGCGCTTCGAGCACCAACAGGATGGCGAAGGCCCCCAGCACCTGCGGCCAGAGGCCAAAGCGCGAAAATCCGCCCAGCATCAGCGTGGCATAGCCGACCAGCGGCGTGGCGATGCAAATGAGGATCCATGCCAGCCGCTCGTGCAGTTCTTCGGCGATCTGGCCGTCGGAATATCCGTTCTCGTCGCGAATCTGCACCCGGGCCGCGGGGCTGATCAGCTCGAGCGTGGGAATGCCGCGGATGTTGCGGGCCAGATCCGCGCGACCGGCAGCCATT
The DNA here is from genome assembly GCF_004348975.1 of Antarcticimicrobium sediminis. Classification (GTDB taxonomy): domain Bacteria; phylum Pseudomonadota; class Alphaproteobacteria; order Rhodobacterales; family Rhodobacteraceae; genus Antarcticimicrobium; species Antarcticimicrobium sediminis. The sequence continues at coordinate 118,422 of NZ_SMFP01000010.1, forward strand.
GCGCTGATGTCATAGGAAAAATCGTCGAATACCGTTGTGGAAAGGGTGTTGCCTTTTGCATCGAAGCGCAGCGCCATCCCCTGGACCATCACCAGGTTGATCCGCGCCTCGTCGCGCACCAGAAAGGCCCGCGCGCCGGTATAGGTGATCGGGTAGGCGGGATCGCGCCGATCCGACAGGAACACGTCATTGAGCGTGCCGTCGGTGTCGATCTTGCCGATATAGAAGGTGACGCCGCTGGCCGGGTGCATGAAGCTGCCCTCGTTCAGCAGCTGCGCGGTGACATCGCGCGACACCTCGGCCTGGCGCAGCTCCAGCTTCTGGATCGAGGCGGGGCGCAGATAGGTGGTCAGGACCGCCATCATCATCGCCGCGACCAGCCCAAAGTACAGCACCGGCCGCCCCAGCCGTAGCGGGCTGGCGCCAGTGGCCAGCATCACCGTCATCTCGCTGTCGCGGCTTAGCCGGTTGGTGGCATAGACCGCCGCGCCGAAGGTCGCCATCGGCATCACCGTGCGGATCAGGGTGGGCAGCGACAGGGCGGTGAATTCAAGGAACACCAGCGCCGACTGGCCGCCGCCGATCAGCTTGTCGAACAGGCTGACCGAGCGGGAAATCCACAGCACGCCCACCAGCACCAACAGGAAGAACGAGAGCAGCACCAGAAGCTGGCGCAGAACATATCCGTCAAATCTTGCCATTTCTCTCCCGCAGGCGCTGCGCTCGCGGACCATATTGCAGTTGCCGCGCCGTTGGAACCGCAATTTGGTCGCTCTGGGCTGGACCCCGGACGCCACGTGACACAATATCCGCGCAAACCGGACAGAGGGGATACGGCGTGAGCGGGCAGGACTATGATTACATTATTGTTGGCGGGGGCAGCGCGGGCTGCGTCCTGGCCAATCGGCTGAGCGAGGACCGCGATATGCGTGTGCTGCTGCTGGAGGCCGGCGGTCGCGACAATTACCACTGGATCCATATCCCGGTCGGCTATCTCTACTGCATCGGCAATCCGCGCACCGACTGGTGTTTCAAGACCCGGCCCGAACCGGGATTGAACGGGCGCAGCCTGGGCTATCCGCGCGGCAAGGTGCTGGGCGGCTGCTCGTCGATCAACGGGATGCTGTATATGCGGGGGCAGGCCCGCGACTATGACACCTGGCGTCAGCTGGGCTGTACCGGCTGGGGCTGGGACGATGTGCTGCCCTATTTTCTGAAATCCGAGGATCACCATGCCGGGGCTTCGGAGGATCATGGCGCGGGCGGCGAATGGCGGGTTGAGAAACAGCGCCTGCGGTGGGACATTCTGGACGATGTGGCCGACGCCTTCGAGGCCACAGGGATTCCCCGGCGCGATGATTTCAACACCGGCGACAATTTCGGGGTGAACTATTTCGAGGTGAACCAGCGCAACGGGTGGCGTTGGAGCACCGCCAAGGGGTTCCTGTCCCCGGTGCGCGAGCGGGCCAACCTGACGGTGCGCACCCATGCGCAATGCGCGCGCGTCACCTTCGAGGGGCGCCGCGCCACCGGCGTTGAACTGATCGATGGCGAAAAACTGCACGCCCGGCACGAGGTGATCCTGTCGGCGGGCGCTGTCGGGTCGCCGCAACTGTTGCAATTGTCCGGGATCGGATCCGGCACGCTGTTACAGCAGCACGGGATCGAGGTGGTGCATGAGTCGCCCGAGGTGGGGGCCAACCTTCAGGATCATCTGCAATTGCGCTGTGCCTACAAGGTGACGGGGGCCAAGACGCTGAACACGCTGTCGGCCTCGCTTTGGGGCAAGGCCAAGATCGGGCTGGAATATGCGCTGTTCCGCTCTGGTCCGATGTCGATGGCGCCAAGCCAGCTGGGCGGTTTCGCCTATTCCTCGCCGGATCTGGAGACGCCGGATCTGGAATACCACGTGCAGCCGCTGTCGCTGCCGGCCTTCGGTCAGGAGTTGGATGATTTCCCGGCGGTGACCGCCAGCGTTTGCCATCTGCGGCCCGCAAGCCGTGGTCATGTGTCGATCGTGTCGCAAGACCCCACTGCTGCGCCGGAGATTGCACCGAACTACCTTGCGGAGGAATCTGACCGGCGGGTGGCCGCCAAGGCGATCCGGCTGACGCGGCAGGTGATGACGGCGGAGCCGCTGGCAAAGTACAGGCCGGAAGAGGTTCGTCCCGGCCCCGACTATCAAAGCGAAGAGGATCTGATGCGCGCCGCCGGTGATGTGGGCACGACGATCTTTCATCCCGTCGGCACGGCGCGGATGGGTGCGGATGCGGGCGCGGTGGTCGATCCGGAGTGTCGGGTGAACGGGATCGAGGGGCTGCGGGTAGTGGATGCCTCGGTGATGCCGCGGATCACCTCGGGCAATACCAATTCGCCGACCATCATGATCGCTGAAAAGATCTCTGACATGATCCGCGCCGCGCGCTGAACAGGCGCAGGCCCGGCAAAGGGGCGGCAGCGGGGCAAGAGACCGCCCCGCTGCCGCTTCAATCTGCGCTCAGCTCGCGTTGCTGAGCTGAAACTCGGTCTCGGGAGCCTGTTTCGGCGGCAGCGCCCGTTTCATCGGGATCGGGGCCTTGCCTTGGGATTTCGGCGTTTCGATCAAGGCACGGTGCAGCGCCTTGATCGCCTTGACGCGGTCGTCCTTGGCTATCAGGAATTGCACATCGACGCTGCCCGGCAAGTGTTGCACAGCCAGCGGCGTGATCTGCGCGGCCTGCAAGGCGGCAAGCCCGGACTGGGCGGCGTTCAGCCCGCTCAGGTCACGCCCGATGACCGACACCAGCGCCAGCCCCTGAACGGTGACATCGGCATTGGGAAAACGATCGATCAGATCCCGCTCGGACCGGCGCACCGCCTTGAGCGGCGCGGCCAGATAGTGGGTGATCGTATTGGCGTTGGTGCCCTTGGACACGATATGCACCTTGTGGCGGGCCAGAATCTCCAGCACGCTTTGATCATAGCCTTTGACGCCGACCATGTCCTGTTCGAACAGCGACAGCGCATAGGTGTCCAGCCCGGTGACGATTTCCGCCGCAGGTGTCTTGGCCGGGGCGTCGTCGATCAGTGTGCCGGGATCGCCGGGTTCGAACGCATTGGTCACCCGCAGCGCGATGCCTGCCTTGCGCAGGGTCTTGGCCGCATTGGGGTGGATCGCCTCCATCCCGAGGTTCGACAATTGGTCGGCCACGTCGTAATTGGTGTGCCCCAGTTTGCGCACGGCCTCTTCGCCCACCAGCATCGGGTCGGCTGAAGAAAGGTGGAATTCCTTGTGGATGATCGCCTCGTTCGCCTGTGTCAGCGCGGCGATATTGGAGAATGTCACCTCGGAATAGCCACGGTCGAATTCGCGCATCAGCCCTTCGCTGCACTGGGCATAGCCGGTGACGATGGGCAGTTCGGACGCGAGGTCGACCTGCTCCAGCCCGGCGAGGATCCGCTCTTTCAGGCTGTGTTCCTTTTCGTCGCGCCAGCCGCTGAGATCGACAAAGCGCGCGTTCACACCGGCGCGTTGCAGCAGCAGCGTGGTGACAAAGGCGGAATGCGCCTCGCCCAGACCCGAAAGCAGTTCGCGGATCACCATCATGTGGGTCGATAGGCGGAAATGGCCATAGGAGCAGAGCCGCCGCAGGTCGAACAGGCACGAGCGCGCGCCCTCGATCCTTTCGCGCACGAACTCGTCGGCGGCGGTCAGGTCGGCACCGTGATCCAGCACAGCGCTGTGCGCCTCGCGCATGGCATCCGCCACGCGGGTCAGCCCATCAAGCCAGTCATGGCCGTTGTCGTCATTGGCAAACAGGGCGTAGACACCGGGCGTACCGGTCTTCTTGTGCTCCAGCAGCAGGTTGGTGATACCGCCGAAGGCAGAGACCACGAAAATGCGGCGATACAGATCGCTGCCCGACCGTGTGCCGATGAAAAGCGTATCGCGCAGGGTGCGGATACGGCTCATGGAAGTGCCGCCGATTTTCTCGACGGTGTGCTTTGGAAAATTCACGAGGGGAATTACCCGGCGGGATGCGCCGGGCCTCCTGTTCTGTCTTTGGAAAGATGGATCAGGCCGATTCCAACGCGTAGGAACCGTCGGCCTGATGCACCTCGTTGCCCGTAACGGGCGGATTGAAGACGCAGGCCATCACCAGTTCTTCTTCGGCGCGCAGGATGTGCTTGTCATGCGCGTTCAGCGCATACATCACGCCCGGCTTGATCTCATGGGTCTCGCCGGTGGCCAGATCGGTGATCGAGCCCTTGCCCTGCATGCAATAGACGCTCTCGAAGTGGTTCTTGTAGTGGAACGTATGCTCTGAACCGGCCTCAAGGAAGGTGATGTGGAACGAAAACCCCATGCCGTCCTCGGCCAGCAACATCCGGACCGAAGACCACTTCGCGTCCGAGACCACGCGCTCGGGTTGGGTTTTGGTGATTTCGCTAAAGTCGCGTACGATCATCGGTGCTTACTCCGCTGCAATGCTTTTGGTTTCTTCGGACAGGATCTCGCGCGCCGCCTCCAGCAGGATGGTCAGCCCCTTGCGGAAGGTGGCCTCCGGCGTGGTGAGGGGGGCAAGAACCTTGATGACTTCATCCTCGGAGCCCGAGGTCTCGATGACAAGCCCCTTGCCAAAGGCGCGGGCGCAGATCCGGCGGGCCAGATCGCCCGAGCCGACATCAACGCCCAGCATCAGGCCACGTCCTTTCAGCCGCGCTCCGGGGATCATCCGGGCCAGTTGACCCAATGCGGTGGTCACGATCATCGACTTTGTCGCCAGACTTTGCTGGAACGTGTCATCGGCCCAGAATTTCTCGATCGCGACGCGGGCGGTGACAAAGGCGTGGGTGTTGCCGCGGAACGTCCCGTTATGCTCGGCCGGGCCGAACACGTCATACTCTGGACGCACCAGCGTCAGCGCCATCGGCAGGCCAAAGCCCGAGATCGATTTCGCCATGGTCACGATATCGGGCATCACCCCCATCGACTCGAACGAGAAGAAGCTGCCGGTGCGGCCGCACCCGGCCTGAATGTCGTCAACGATCAGCAGCGCGCCGAATTCCTTGGCCAGATCGGCCACGCGCTTGATCCATTCCGGGCGCGCCGCGTTCAGGCCACCTTCGCCCTGCACGGTTTCCAGCAGGATCGCCGCCGGTGCGTCGATGCCGCTGGAGGTGTCGCGCAGCATCGCTTCGAGGAAGTCGGCGGAGTCGGTGCTGTCGCCGAAATAGCGATCAAACGGCATCCGAGTGACGCCGTGCAACTCGATCCCGGCGCCGCCCCGGTGATAGCCATTTCCGGTCGCGGCCAAGGCCCCCAGCGTGACACCGTGAAACCCGTTGGTGAAGGCGACGATATTGGTCCGCCCGGTCACCTTGCGGGCCAGCTTCATCGCCGCCTCGACGGCATTGGCCCCGGTCGGGCCGGTGAACATCACCCGGTGATCCATGCCGCGCGGCTTCAGGATATGGGTTTCAAACGCCTGAAGAAACGCGGCCTTGGTATCGGTGTGCAGGTCCAGCGCATGGGCCAGCCCGTCGTTGCTCAGATGTTCGATCAGGGCGGCCTTCATGTCCGGATCGTTGTGGCCATAGTTCAGCGAGGAACAGCCAGCCAGAAAGTCGATATAGCTGTGTCCCTTGGCATCGGTCATTTCCGAACCCCGGGCCGATGTGAAGACAGTGTCGAAGCTGCGGCAATAGCTGCGGGCCTCGGATTCGCGGCGTTCAAAGATATTGATGACGGCTGATGTCTTGGTCGACATGGGTAATCCTTCCAGAAATAACATGGGGAGCAGGGGCGGGCGCAGCATGGATTACGCCGCTTTCTTCATCCGCTCCGGCAGCTTGATGGTGACCATATGTTCGGTCTCGTGCTGCCCCATGAAGTGATCGTCTTGCGTAAAGTGAGGTTGCGAGTCGAGCTGGCCGAGCCGGCGTTCGCTGAAGCGGCGGAACAGCGACCAGGACGCTTCGTTGTCGCGGGTGATGGTGGTTTGCAGGCGGCGCACCTCGGCGCAGTCCTCGCGATCAAGGATATGGCCCAGCATCTTGGTGCCCAGTCCCATGCCGCGCGCCTGTTCAGAGACGGCGACCTGCCAGACGAACAATGTATCGGGCGCGCTGGGCATGACATAGGCCGAAACCCAGCCCAGAACGTCGCCATCTTGCTCTGCCACCACGCAGGTGTCGCGGAAATGATCGCACTGGATCAGGTTGCAATACATGGAGTTCTCATCAAGCGGCTTGCATGCGCGAACAAGATCCCAGATCGCGCCGCCGTCTGCAGAGACAGGCTTGCGCAGGGTGGGGAGGGTCTTGTGCGGCATGTGTGTTGCCTGGGTCATGATGAGTTCTGTTCCTATTTTGCTTCGACTATCTAAGTAACATCTGAGCCAGAAACTTCAACACGTAAAAGTAAAAACTCATTATACGCGCATAAATGCACCTATTTCCTCTGAATTTTCTTAGTTTCTGCGGGGGTGGATACTTCGTCTTGATGAATTATGTATTGGATTGTGTCAGGGCTGGAGTGAAGGTATTGAAGCGTTGCTAAGGCTCTGTCATCATTGGATATACTGCACGCTGGAGGGCGGATGGACCGGACCGATATCAGTTTGATCGCCTTGCGGCGGATCCTCAGGGCGACCGAGCTTTATGGTCGCGAGCTGGCGCAGGCGGCCGGGCTGACCGCGGTTCAGTTCCGGGTGTTGCAGGTTGTCAGCGAGCGCGGGAACTGCACCGCCACCGAGATTTCGCAGCGCATGGGGGTGTCGCAGGCCACTGTCACCTCGTTGGTGGACAAACTGGTGCGACAGGGCATGGTCGAGCGGCAGCGCTCGGAAAAGGACCGGCGGCAGACCCATATCGTCAAGACCGAAAAGGGGCGCGCCGCGCTGGCGCGGGCCCCGGACGCGTTGCAGCAACGCTACGTGCGCAAGTTCGAGGCGCTGGAGGATTGGGAGCAATCGATGCTCGTCGCCTCGCTCGAACGGGTCGCCTCGATGCTGGATGCCGAGGACATTGATGCTTCGCCGGTTCTGGATACCGGCGATTTCACCACCTCTGCAGGCTGAGGGCGCGCGCCCTCAGGGGTGGGTCGGGCGCAGTTTGCTGGCCCCGAACGCGCTGAGGGCGATCATCAGTGCCGCCGTGGCAAGGCACAGCGCGACGCCGCCAAGCTGGTAGCTGACACCGGACAACACCGTCCCCAGCAGCCGCCCGGCGGCATTCGCCATATAGTAAAATCCCACATCCATGGTCACGCGGCTGTCCTCGCTAAAGGCGAGGATCAGATAGGAGTGCAGCGCCGAGTTCACCGCGAATACCGCACCGAACAGCAACAGACCGGCGATCAATGCGGCGGTCAGCCAAGGCGCGGGGGCGCCGGCGGCGAGGGTGAGAACGGCCAGCAGGGCCGGGATGGCGATCAGCGCCGTGGCCCAGTGCCGGGCGCTTTCCGCCATGGCGGCTTCGCCCCGCGATGCGGCGCGCAACAGTCGCGGCGCGCTGACTTGAACCGCGCCGTACAGGATGATCCAGACCGCCATGAAGCCGCCGATGATGAAAAAGGCGTTGCGATTGCCCGCCCCGCTCCCGTCCGAGAGTACGGCATGGAAATAGACCGGGATGCCGACCACGAACCACACGTCGCGCGCCCCGAATAGGAACACCCGGGCAAAGCTGAGCCAGTTGATGTTGCGGTTGTTGGAAAACACCTCGCGAAACTTGGCGTCCTTGCGCCCCGCTGGCAGGCCGGTGGGCATGCCGATCAGCACGGCAACAAGGATCAAAGCCAGCACGCCCGCCATACCCAGAACGGCGGCGTGAAACCCCGTCAGCGCCAGCAGCGCCGCGCCCAACAGGAAGCCGAGGCCCTTGACCGCGTTCTTTGATCCGGTCAGTAGCGCTACCCAGCGAAACAGCGCGCCTTCGCCCCTGGGGGCCAGCAGTTTGACCGCCGACTTCGAACTCATCTTGGCCAGATCCTTGGCCACGCCAGAGAGCCCCTGCACCAGCATCACATAGGCCACCGAGAGGGTGATGGACCAGCCGGGATCAAGCTGTGCCAGCGCCAGCAGGGCGGCGACCTGCAGGGTCAGCCCGGCATAGAGCGTCGAGGTCAGCCCGAAGCGCGCGGCGATCCACCCGGCCGAGAGATTGGTGATTATCCCCGCGATTTCGTACAGAACGAACAGATAGGCCAGTTGCACCGGCGAGAAGCCCAGCGTGTGAAAGTGCAGCAGCACCAGCATTCGCAGCGCCCCGTCGGTGAGCATGAAAGCCCAGTAGGCGGCGGTGACGGCGACATAGGCCGTCAGCCCACGATCACGCGCGGTCTGGTTCACAGGCTGGTCCCGACCATCAGCGCGACATCCACCAGCCGGTTGGCATAGCCCCATTCGTTGTCATACCAGGCATAGATTTTCACCTGTGTGCCGTCGATGACCATGGTCGAGGGGCCGTCGATGATCGCGGAGCGCGGGTCATTGGTGTAATCGGCGCTGACCAGCGGGCGGGGCTCATAGCCAAGGATGCCGGACAGTGCCCCTTCGGCGGCGGCTTTGAACAGCGCGTTGACCTCTTGCGCCGAGGTTTCGCGCGCCACCTCGAACACGCAATCGGTGAGCGAGGCGTTCAGCAGCGGTACCCGCACCGCATGGCCGTTCAGCTTGCCGGTCAGTTCGGGATAGATCAGCGTGATCGCGGTGGCGCTGCCGGTGGTGGTCGGGATCAGCGAATTCAACGCCGAGCGGGCGCGGCGCAGATCCTTGGCCGGGCGGTCGACCATGGTCTGGGTATTGGTCACGTCATGGATCGTGGTGATCGACCCGTGCCGGATGCCCAGATTTTCGTGGATCACCTTGACCACCGGGGCGAGGCAATTGGTGGTGCAGCTTGCCGCCGTCACGATCTGGTGGCTGGCCGGGTCATAGATGTCGTCGTTGACGCCATAGACGATATTGGCGGTCGGCCCGTCCTTGACCGGGGCGGAAACCACGAGTTTTTTAACCCCGGCCGCGAAATAGGGGGCAAGCTTGGCCTCGGTCTTGAAGGCGCCGGTGCAGTCGATCACCACATCGACGCCGTCGAGCGGCAGATCCTCAAGCCGGGCGAGCTGATGCACCGGCAGGCGGGTGCCGTCGATGCTGAGGCTGTCGGCGTCATGGCTGAAGGTGGCGGGCCAGCGGCCATGCACGGAATCGAATTCCAGCAGATGGGCGTGCATCTCGGCATCGCCGGTCTTGTCGTTGATCCAAGCGATTTTCGCGCCGCGTTCCAGCAGCGGGCGTAGCGCCAGCTTGCCCATGCGGCCCAGCCCGTTCAATGCGTATGTGGTCATGCCGGTTCTCCTTGCAGTGCGGTTGCGCCGATGCCATCCACCGCCGCCTGCAGTGAGATGCGGTCCAGCGTGTCGAGCGGCAGCGCGGCAAAGGTGCGGATGCGGTTGCGCAGCGCGCCATAGGCCTGTTGGAACGCCAGCCGTTTCTCGGCATCGGTTCCGTCGTGCTTGACCGGGTCAGGCATGCCCCAATGGGCGCTGACCGGCTGCCCCTCCCATGTGGGGCAATCCTCGTTCGCGGCCTGATTGCAGACGGTAAAGATGAAATCCATCTTCGGGGCATCGGGCTGTTGGAGCTGCGAAACGGACTTGGCGCGCAGGTTGGATATATCGTGTCCCTTGGCCGCCAGCAGGCCCACCGCATGAGGGTTCAGCTCGGGATAGGGGTGGGTGCCCGCCGAATAGACGTTGAACCGCGCGCCCGCCTCAGAACGCAAAAGGGCCTCGGCAAAGATTGAGCGGGCGGAATTGCCGGTGCACAGGAAAAGCACGTTATATTTCCGGTCGGTCCTGTCCGGCGCTTCGTCAGGTTTGCGCGCGGGGCGTGGCGGGCACAGATCGGGCCGACCGTGACAGCAATCATTCAGCAGATAACCCATCAGCCGTTGCAGCGCCCCGGTGTCAGACCGGTAGCGCAGCGAAGTGCCGTGGCGGTCCTGCGTCACCAGTCCGGCCTCGACCATAGTGGAGAGATAGGCCGAGTTGGTGCTGGGTTTGAAGTCGAGCGCCGTGGCGATTTCGCCTGCGGGGACCGCATCGGGATAGCGGCGCATCAGCAGGCGAAACAGCTGCATTCGCTGCGGGTGGCTGAGCGCGGCAAGCTGGGAAAGGGATTCTTTTTCCATATTTCGTGAAATAATGAAATTATGAACGGATGCAAGTCAAAACCCAAACCCTCCACACTGAAATCTCGTCGTGTCCTTTCCGGGATCGGGCGGACAGGCGGGGAGGGGGAAGGTTTACGGCGTGCCGGGTTGAAAGGCATTTCCTATCGGCTTGGCCTGTGTCAATTTCAAATCATGATCGGAAAACTTGAAATGCTCATCGCGCTGGCCAAGGAACAGCATTTTGGCCGCGCTGCCGCCAGTCTGGGGGTCACCCAGCCGACGCTTTCGACCGGTATTCGCCATCTGGAGGATCAGCTGGGGGTCAAGCTGGTGCTGCGCGGCTCGCGCTATGGCGGGCTGACGCCCGAGGGGCAGCGGGCGTTGGTCTGGGCGCGCCAGATCGTTGGGGATGCCCGGCGTCTACGCGAAGAGATGCGCTTTACCCGTGAGGGGCTGTCGGGCCATCTGCGCATCGCGGTGATCCCGACCGCGCTGACCGCCGCCTCGCGGCTGGCCTCGGCCTTCAATGCCGAGCATCCCAATGTGGGCTTCACGATCCGCTCCACCACCTCGGTCGAGGTGCTCAAGATGTTGGAAAATCTCGATATCGACGCCGGGATTTCCTATCTCGACAATGAACCCCTGGGGCGGGTGTCCTCGGTGGAGTTATACCGCGAGACCTATTCGCTGATCTGTGCTGAACAGCACCGGCTGGCCGGGCGCGAGGCGGTGGACTGGGCAGATCTGGCCGAGGAATCGTTGAGCCTTTTGACCCCTGACATGCAGAACCGGCGGATCATCAACAAATCCTTCATGGAAGCGGGGATCACCCCGGTGGCGCAATTGGAATCCAATTCGACGGTGGTGCTGGTGTCGCAGGTGCTGCATGGCGGCACGGTGACCGTTCTACCCGAGGATCTGGCACTGTTCCTGACTGCGGGAAAGGGGCTGAACGTGATCCCGATCCGGGGGCAGGGCGCAGGCCATGCGGTGGGTCTGGTTGCGCCGCATCAAGCGCCACAGACCCCGGTGCTGCAGGCGCTGCTCGACATGGCGAGCAAGCTGGCGGCGGACACGGCGGGGCGGCGGCGGCTGACTGCGGCGGCGGGCAGACGTCGGAACAGGTGATTTCTTGATAGGGATATGCTATCGTTCAACGAAAGAACGATATTGAATCGAAATATAGAATCCTCCACCCAGTCCTAAGGCCATCCAAGGGAGGAGTCATGCCACATACCCCGCAGCAGAGCCTGCAGCCGAGTGCGCAGCAGCCGAGCACAGCAGAGATCGCCGCCCTGATCGACAGCCAGATCGGGTTGGAGGGGCCGTTGTTGCCGATCCTGCATGCGATCCAGTCCGCCTATGGTCATGTGCCTCAGGTGGCGGCGCCCTTGATTGCCGAGGCGCTGAACATCTCGCGCGCAGAGGTGCATGGGGTGATGTCCTTTTACCACGATTTCCGCGATGTCCCCGCCGGGCGCCACGTGGTGCGGATCTGCCGGGCCGAGGCCTGTCAGGCGGTGGGCGGCGCGGCGCTGGCCGATGCGGCGCTGGAGCGGCTGGGGGTGGCGTGGCATGGCACCACCGCCAATGGCGCGGTGACGATCGAGCCGGTCTATTGTCTTGGCCTTTGTGCCTGCGGACCGGCAGCGATGGTGGATGGCGCTTTGCTGGGCCGTGTCGATTTCGACCGGCTGGACGAGATCCTGACGGAGGTGGGCGCATGAAGATTTATGTTCCCCGCGATAGTGCCGCCAAGGCGCTGGGCGCTGATGCGGTTGCCGTCGCCCTTCAGGTGGAGGCCGATAAGCGCGGGCTGGAGATCGAGCTGATCCGCACCGGCACCCGTGGCATGATCTGGCTGGAGCCGCTGGTCGAGGTTGATCGCGGCACGGGGCGCGAGGGGTTCGGCCCGGTTGCGCCCTCCGATGTGCCCGCGTTGCTGGATGGCACGCTCGCCGGGCTGGGGCCGGTCGAAGAGATCCCGTTCTTTGCCCGCCAGACCCGGCTGACCTTTGCCCGTTGTGGCCTGATCGATCCGCTGAACCTGACCGAGTATGAGGCGCATGGCGGGCTGGCCGGGCTGCGCCGGGCGCTGGGCCTGTCGGGCGAGGCGATTGTGGATGAGGTCAAGCTTTCGGGTCTGCGCGGGCGCGGTGGCGCCGGTTTCCCCACCGGCATCAAGTGGGACACGGTGCGTATGGCCAAAGCGGACCGTAAATATATCGTGTGCAACGCAGACGAGGGCGACAGCGGCACATTCGCCGACCGTATGATCATCGAGGGCGATCCGTTCTGCCTGATCGAAGGCATGATCATCGCCGGGCTTGGCACCGGTGCGACCAAGGGTTTCGTCTATCTGCGCTCGGAATATCCCGATGCCATTGCGGTGATGGGCGAGGCGATCGAGATCGCCTACAGGGCCGGGGTGCTGGGGGGCGATGTTCTGGGCTCTGGCAGTGCCTTTGATCTGGAGGTGCGGGTCGGTGCCGGGGCCTATGTCTGTGGCGAAGAGACCTCGCTTTTGAATTCGCTTGAGGGCAAGCGCGGTGTGGTGCGGGCGAAACCGCCGTTGCCAGCGCTGGAGGGGGCCTTTGGCCATCCGACGGTGGTGAACAACGTGCTGTCACTGGCCACGGTGCCGGTGATCTTTGAGAAAGGCGCGGCGGCGTACGCTGATTTCGGGATGGGCCGGTCCAAGGGCACCATGCCGATCCAGATCGCGGGCAATGTGAAATATGGCGGGCTGTTCGAAACCGCCTTCGGCTTGCCGCTGGGCGATTTGGTCAATGAGATTGCCGGGGGTACGGCCAGCGGGCGACCGGTCAAGGCGGTGCAGGTGGGTGGGCCGCTGGGGGCCTATTTCGCGCCGTCGCAGTTCGACACGCCCTTTGGCTATGAGGAATTCGACGGGGCTGGTGGGCTGATCGGGCATGCCGGGATCGTGGTGTTCGACGACAGCGCCGACATGCTGAAAATGGCCCGCTTCGCGATGGAATTCTGCGCGGTGGAAAGCTGCGGCAAGTGTACGCCATGCCGGATCGGTGCCGTGCGCGGGGTCGAAACCATAGATCGCATCGCGCAGGGCGATGCGGCGGCGGTGCCGCTGTTGACCGATCTGTGCGAGACGATGAAAGAGGGCTCGCTTTGCGCGCTGGGCGGCTTCACCCCCTATCCGGTGATGTCGGCGCTGACGCTGTTCCCCGACGATTTTGCAGCGACGAAGGAGGCGGCGGAATGAACAGCGCTTCGCAGATCAGGACCGCAGTTCGCGGCAATGCCTTTCCGGATCGCTTGCGATCCGGGAGGCGCTTTGAAGTCTCCCTTTTCCACTCCGCACAGGAGGTCACGTCATGAAAGATTTCATCATCCCGTGGGACGACGACCGCGATATGGGCACCGCGGCCAAATCCGGAAAACCGGTCAAGCTGACCATCGATGGCGTCAAGGTGACGGTGCCTGAGGGCACCAGCGTCATGCGGGCGGCTGCCGAGGCCGGGCTGCAGATCCCCAAGCTTTGCGCCACCGACAGTCTTGACGCCTTCGGCTCTTGTCGGCTTTGCGTGGTGGAGATCGAGGGGCGGCGCGGCACACCGGCGTCCTGCACTACACCGGTGCATCCGGGCATGGTGGTGCATACCCACTCTGACAAGGTGCGCCGCATCCGCAAGGGCGTGATGGAGCTGTATATCTCGGACCATCCGCTTGATTGCCTGACCTGCGCCGCCAATGGCGATTGCGAATTGCAGGACATGGCCGGCGCGGTCGGTCTGCGCGACGTGCGCTATCAGGCCCCCGAAAAGGCCCCGCTTGCCAACCATTTCAGCGCCCGCGATACCTCGGGTGTGGCGAACCCGGAGTGGCTGCCCAAGGACGACAGCAACCCCTATTTCTCCTATGATCCGTCCAAGTGCATTGTCTGCTCGCGCTGCGTGCGCGCCTGTGAAGAGGTGCAGGGCACCTTTGCCCTGACGATTCAGGGGCGTGGCTTTGACAGCCGGGTGTCGCCGGGGGCGGCGGGCGATGATTTCCTCAGCTCGGATTGCGTCAGCTGTGGCGCCTGCGTGCAGGCCTGCCCGACCGCGACCTTGCAGGAGAAATCGGTGATCGAGATGGGCACACCGGAACGCTCGGTGGTGACCACCTGTGCCTATTGCGGCGTCGGTTGTTCCTTCAAGGCCGAGATGCAGGGCGATCAGGTGGTCCGCATGATCCCGTACAAGAACGGCCACGCGAACCACGGTCATAGCTGCGTCAAGGGCCGCTTTGCCTATGGCTATGCCAGTCACAAGGATCGCATCCTGAACCCGATGATCCGCGACAGTATCGAAGACCCTTGGCGCGAAGTCAGCTGGGATGAGGCGCTGGGCTTTGCCGCGAAGAAGATGCGCGGGTTGCAGGAAACCCACGGCCGTCGCGCCATCGGGGTGATCACCTCAAGCCGGTGCACCAACGAGGAAACCTTTTTGGTGCAGAAACTGGCGCGCGCCGTGTTTCTCAACAACAACACCGATACCTGTGCCCGGGTCTGCCATTCGCCGACCGGCTATGGCTTGGGCCAGACCTTTGGCACCTCGGCCGGGACGCAGGATTTCGACTCGGTCGAAAAGAGCGATGTGGTGATCGTGATCGGCGCGAACCCGACCGATGCGCACCCGGTCTTTGGCAGCCGGCTGAAAAAGCGGCTGCGTCAGGGTGCCAAGCTGATCGTGATCGACCCGCGCCGGATTGATCTGGTGAAATCGCCGCATGTCGAGGCTGCGCATCATCTCGCGCTGCGCCCCGGTACCAATGTGGCCGTGGTGACGGCGCTGGCGCATGTGATCGTTACCGAGGGGCTGATGGACGAGGCCTATATTCGCGAGCGGTGCGACTGGGACGAATTCCAGGACTATGCCGCCTTTGTCTCGGACCCGCGCCACAGCCCCGAGGCGACCGAGATGTTGACCGGCGTTCCGGCAGAGGAGTTGCGCGGCGCCGCGCGGCTGTTCGCGACGGGCGGCAACGGGGCGATCTATTACGGGTTGGGCGTGACCGAGCACAGCCAGGGCTCGACCACTGTGATCGCCATCGCCAACCTTGCCATGCTGACCGGCAATGTCGGGCGCGAGGGCGTGGGGGTAAACCCGTTGCGCGGGCAGAACAACGTGCAGGGCTCTTGCGACATGGGGAGTTTCCCGCATGAACTGCCCGGCTATCGTCACGTCAAACTGCCCGAGGTGCGCGCGGTCTTTGAACAGGCCTGGGGCGTCGAGATCGACCCCGAGCCGGGGCTGCGTATCAACAACATGCTGGACGCCGCCGTCGATGGCAGCTTCAAGGGGCTGTATTGTCAGGGCGAGGATATCCTGCAATCGGACCCGGACACCAAACATGTCGCCGCCGGTCTTGCCGCGATGGACTGTGTCATCGTGCATGATCTGTTTCTGAACGAGACGGCGAATTACGCCCATGTGTTTCTGCCCGGTTCGACCTTTCTGGAAAAGGACGGCACCTTTACCAATGCCGAGCGCCGGATCAATCGCGTGCGCCGGGTGATGGCGCCCCGCAATGGTTTTGCCGACTGGGAGGTGACCCAGAAGCTGGCCAATGCGATGGGGGCGAATTGGCACTACACCCATCCGGCCCAGATCATGGAAGAGGTCGCGGCGACTACCCCCAGTTTCGCTGGCGTGACCTATGATCTGCTGGAGGAAAAGGGCAGCATCCAGTGGCCGTGCAACGCGGAAAACCCCGACGGCACGCCGCTGATGCATGTGGAGGGTTTCGTGCGCGGCAAGGGGCGGTTCATCGTCACCGAATATGTGGCGACCGATGAAAAGACCGGCCCGCGCTTTCCGCTGTTGCTGACCACCGGGCGGATCCTGTCGCAATACAACGTAGGCGCCCAGACCCGGCGCACCGAGAACGTGATATGGCACGATCAGGATCTGTTGGAGATTCACCCCCACGACGCCGAGGTGCGCGGGATCAAGGACGGCGGCTGGATCAGGCTGGCCAGCCGCTCTGGCGAGACGGCGCTGCGTGCCAAGCTGACCGATCGGGTCAGCCCCGGTGTGGTCTATACCACCTTTCACCACCCCGATACGCAGGCCAATGTGATCACCACCGATTTCAGCGACTGGGCGACCAATTGCCCGGAATACAAGGTGACGGCAGTGCAGGTCAGCCTGTCGAACGGGCCAACGGACTGGCAGGAGGATTACGCCGCGCAGGCCGATCGGTCGCGGCGCATCCTGCCGGCGGCGGAATAGAGATGGCCCCGCGCACCTCTCACAGCTTGCCGGGCCTTTCGGTGCGGCGCGACGGGTCGCGGGCCGTCACCCGCAGCCTGCCCGAGGAGTGGCCGGTGGCGCTGGTCTATGACGGCTCCACACAGGCGGTGATGATGGCAAGCCCGGCCGATCTGGAGGATTTCGCGCTGGGCTTTTCGCTGAGCGAGGGGGTGATCGAGACCCCCGATCAGGTCGAGGGGTTCGAACTGGTCACCCATGACACCGGCAGCGAGGCGCGGTTCTGGCTGGCGCCTGAGCGGCGCTCGGCCCTACAGCAGCGTCGCCGCAGCATGATCGGGCCGGTGGGCTGCGGGTTGTGCGGGATCGACAGTCTGGAACAGGCGTTGCGTCCGCTGCCACGGGTGGTCTGCGATCTGCGGTTGGAGCAGAGAGAACTGGCGCAGGCCACCGATGCGCTGCGTGCCCATCAGCCGTTGCACGATCAGACCCGCGCCACCCATGCGGCGGGCTTTCTGTTGCCCGGGGCCGGCATCGTTCTGGCGCGCGAAGATGTCGGGCGACACAATGCGCTCGACAAGCTGATCGGCGCGCTGATGCGGGCGGGGATCGACCCCGCGACGGGCGCCATCGTGATGACAAGCCGGCTTTCGGTCGAGCTGGTGCAGAAATGCGCCATGGTCGGCTGTGGCGTCCTGATCGCGGTGTCGGCCCCCACGGCGCATGCGGTGCGGCTGGCCGAGGGGGCGGGTATCACATTGGCCGCCTTTGCCCATAGCGGTGCTTTTGATCTTTATTCCCACCCTGATCGTATCCAGACCGGAGCCAGCGATGTCGCCTGAAAAGATGATCTATATGGCCAATCAGATCGCCACCTTCTTCAAGACCCAGCCCGAGACCGACCGGGCGGAACGGGTGGCGGCGCATCTCAACGATTTCTGGGACCCCCGTATGCGGCGCATGCTGCTGGCGCATGTGGCGCTGGGCGGTGAAGGGTTCGATCCGGTGGTGAAGGCTGCGGCGCAATTCGTGCAGGAACCTGCCGAATAAGGCGCGCGCGCTTGTATGGCTGCCCCACCCGTGGGGCGGCTAGCGAAACAGTCGCGTCAGGTCGAACAGGGCATCCAGCCGCTCATAGCGGTCGCGGGTCTCGGGCCAGCATTCTTCCTGCGTGGCGGCGATCAGCGCTTCCAGCAGCATCATGGTGGCGATATTGGAATCCCACGCCGAGGGCGCCTCGACCCAGCAATTGAAGCTGAACCGCGCCACGCGCGAGATCGGGCTGGCCCATTGATCGGTTATCAATATCACCTGCACGCCGCGCTCGGCGGCCAGTTCTGCCAGCCGCTCCAGATTGGTCTCGTAGCGGCGCACGTCGAACAGCAGCAGCGTGTCGCCTTTTTCCATGTCCAGCAGGTAGTGCGGCCAAGTCGCCGAGGAGGCGGTCATCGAGGTCACGCGCGGGCGCACCGCCTGAAAATGGGTAAAGGCGTAATCGGCCAGCGCGCGGGTAATGCGCCCGCCCACCACGTAAAGCTGGTGCTTGGTATCGGCAAGTTGGCTGGCCGCGCCGTCAAAGCTTTCGGTGTCGATATTGGCGAAGGTCTGTTCGATGTTGCGGGTCACCGTCTGGGCAAACCGGTTCAACAGATGCGATTCGGGGGCCTCTGATGCCCATTTTTCCCGGCGCTGGGTCGGGCCGGAGCCCTTGGCCTCCAACTCCTTCAGCAGCGCCTGATGGAATTGGGGATAGCCTTTGAACCCCAGCTTTTGCACCATGCGCGCCACTGTGGGGGTCGAGACATCGGCATTGGCCGCGACGATGGTGATCGAGGCCAGCCCCGCCGCCGGGTAATTTTCCAGCAGGGCCTGGGCGAATTTCCGTTCTGACTGGGTCAGGGCGGCGTGGTGTTCGCGGATCAGTTCGCGCACTGTGGCGGCGGGTTTGCTCACGGGTATGTCCTGTCTCTCGTGCACGCATTTCGGGCAATCCGTCGCCGGGCGTCCGGGGGGGAAAGACTTTCTCTCATATGTCTCGCTGAACATATATTGACACATTGTGCGCCCTTGTGAAAAGATTTTTCCAGCATCATGGGGGGGCTTATGCCGGGCGGGGACGTGAACGACACATCAAACAGCGTTGAGGTGGTCCACCCGAAGGGTGCCGGGGGCGTGCTTTTGCTGTGCGAACATGCGGCGCGCCATATCCCCGCGCGCTATGACGGGCTGGGTCTGGATGCACAGGCGCGTGATAGTCACGCTGCATGGGACCCCGGCGCCCGCGCCGTCGCGCTGCAGTTGTCGCGCGCGTTGGATGCGCCGCTGGTTGCCAGTCGG
The DNA here is from genome assembly GCF_004348975.1 of Antarcticimicrobium sediminis. Classification (GTDB taxonomy): domain Bacteria; phylum Pseudomonadota; class Alphaproteobacteria; order Rhodobacterales; family Rhodobacteraceae; genus Antarcticimicrobium; species Antarcticimicrobium sediminis. The sequence goes on from NZ_SMFP01000010.1 coordinate 137,147, forward strand.
GTGTCGCGGTTGGTCTATGACTGCAACCGTCCGCCCGAAGCCGAAACCGCCATGCCGCAGCAATCCGAGCTGATCGAGGTGCCGGGCAATCGTGACCTGACGCCGACGCAGCGGGAGGAGCGGACCGAGGCCGTCTATCGCCCGTTCTGCGCTGCGGTTTCCGATATGATCGCCACGCGCCGGGCACGGGGCCTGTCCACCGTTGTCATCACCATTCACAGCTTCACCCCGATCTATTTCGGGGCGTGGCGCGAAACGGAAATCGGCATCCTGCACGACAGCGACAGTCGGTTAGCCGACGCGATGCTGGCCGAGGCCGACCGCCTGCCGGAGCGGCGCATCGCGCGCAACGATCCCTATGGCCCCGAGGATGGCGTGACCCATTCACTCAAGCTGCATGGGATCGCCAACGGCTTGCACAATGTGATGATCGAGCTGCGCAATGACCTTGTCGTTGATGAGGCGGGCGTGGCAGCGATGGCACAAGAGCTTATGACCCTGATCGCACCGGCGCTTGACACGCTGGGTGAGCCGGGTGGTGGGCAGGGGACCGGGGAGGGCGCAAATGCCTAGCATCATCCGCCGCTATGTTCGGGCCGTCGACGGGCTCAACCGTTTTATCGGGCGCATCGCGATGTACCTGATCTTTGCCTTGGTGGGGGTGCTGGTCTGGTCCTCGGTGTCCAAGACCTTTTTCACCCCGACGATCTGGACGTTGGAGACTGCGCAATTCGTCATGGTGGCCTATTATGTGCTGGGCGGGCCTTATTCGATCCAGCTTGGCTCCAACGTGCGGATGGATCTGTTCTATGGCAGTTGGTCGATCCGGACCAAGGCCTGGGTTGATGCCTTTACCGTGCTGTTTCTGATGACCTATCTCTGCATCCTGTTTTATGGCGCGGTCGGCTCGCTCGCCTATGCGCTGGGCTATTTCGGGATGGAGCCGTTCACGTTCTTCTGGGACCTGTTCAGTTCGTTTGTCACTGGCGGGTTTGACGCGGCGGGCGAAAAGCTGGGCTTTCTTGAGCGCAGCCCGACCGCCTGGCGGCCATGGCTGTGGCCGGTGAAGGTGCTGTTGACTGTGGGCCTGATGCTGATGTTGCTGCAGGCGCTGGCCGAATTGTTCCGGGACATCGGGATCATCCGCGGGGAAGAAATCTGATGCCTTATGAAATGATCGCCCTGCTGATGTTCAGCTCGATGATGCTGATGCTGATGACCGGCCAGCGGGTGTTCGGCGCCATCGGCTTTGTCGGCGCTGTCGCGTCGCTGCTGCTGTGGGGGCCGGGCGGCGCTGGCGTACCGTTCTCGGCGGCGATGAAGCTGATGAAATGGTATCCGCTGCTGACGCTGCCGATGTTCATCTTCATGGGCTACGTGCTGTCGGAGTCCAAGATCGCCGACGATCTGTACAAGATGTTTCACGTCTGGATGGGGCCGGTAAAGGGCGGGTTGGCGATCGGGACGATCGGCCTGATGGTGCTGATCTCGGCGATGAACGGGTTGAGCGTGGCGGGCATGGCGATCGGCGCCACCATCGCACTGCCGGAGCTGCTTAAGCGCGGCTATGACAAGATCATGGTCACGGGGGTGATTCAGGCAGGGTCTTCGCTTGGAATCCTTGTGCCGCCCTCGGTGGTGCTGGTGCTCTATGCGATGATCGCGCGCCAGCCGGTGGGGCAGCTTTGGCTCGCCGGGGTGGTGCCGGGGCTGATGATGGCCGCGATGTTCATCCTATACATCTATATCCGCTGCCGGTTGCAGCCGGAGCTGGGCCCGGCCCTGCCGGAGGAGGAGCGCAACGTCTCCACCCGCGAAAAGCTGCGGCTGTTGCGCGCGGGCCTGCTGCCGCTGGTGATCTTCGCGGTGATGATGGTGCCCTTCGTCAAAGGCTGGACCTCGCTGGTGGAAAGCTCGGCCATCGGGGCGATGGCGGCCTTTGTTGCCGCCGTGCTCAAGGGGCGGATGACCAAGCAGGTGTTCGAAACCTCGGTGCGCGAAACGCTGGCGATTTCCTGCATGTTCATGTGGATCATTCTGGCGGCGCTGGGCTTTGGCGCCGTGTTCGACGGTCTGGGCGCGGTCAATGCGATCAAGGATCTCTTTACCGACCAGATGGGCCTGTCGCCCTGGATGATCCTGATCCTGATGCAGCTCAGCTTTATCATCATGGGCACCTTTCTGGACGATACCGCGATGCTGGTGATCGTGGCGCCGCTGTATGTGCCGCTGGTGGGGGCGATGGGCTTTGATCTGATCTGGTACGGGGTGCTGTACACGATCACCTGCCAGATCGCCTATATGACGCCGCCGTTTGGGTATAACCTGTTTCTGATGCGGGCGATGGCCCCGCCCGAGATCGGGATGCGCGACATCTACATCTCGATCATTCCCTTTGTGATCGTGATGGCGTTTGCCTTGGCAATCGTGATGATCTTTCCCGAAATCGCCCTGTGGCTGCCGAATCTGATCTATAACAATTAACACCAAGAACTCCGTCAACGGAGCATCAACGCAAACCTCAGCAGGAGTGCACGACATGACTACCAGACGTTCCTTTCTTAGCGTTGCGGCCCTAGGTGGCGCAGCGACACTGGCCTCTCCGGCCATCGTCAAGGCTCAGGCGCCGATCAAATGGCGGTTCCAGACCTATGCTGGCGCGGCCCTGGGCGAGCATGTGACCAAGCCCGTGATCGATTTCATCAACTCTGCCGCCAACGGCGAGATGGAGATCGAACTTTATTACGCCGACCAGATCGTGCCCACCGGAGAGCTGTTTCAGGCGCTGCAGCGCGGCACCATCGACGCCGTGCATTCGGACGACGATTCGATGGCCTCTCCGACGCCGCTGCAGGTGTTCGGCGGCTATTTCCCGCTGGCCACCAAGCATTCGCTCGACGTGCCGGTGCTGTTCGAACAATACGGGCTGGCCGATGTCTGGCGCAGCGAATACGAAAAGGTCGGCGTGACCTGGTTGTCGGCGGCCGGGCAAGACCCCTGCAACTTCAACACCAAGAAAGAGGTCACTTCGCTGGCCGATCTCGATGGTCTCAAGCTCTATACCTTCCCGACGGCGGGGCGGTTCCTGTCGCAGTTCGGTGTGGTGCCGGTGACGATCCCCTATGAGGACGCCGAAGTGGCGGTTCAGACCGGCGAGCTGGACGGCATGGCGTGGTCGGGCATCACCGAGGATTATACCGTCGGTTGGGCCAACGTGACCGACTATTTCCTGACCAACAACATCTCGGGGGCGTGGATCGGGTCGTTCTTCGTCAACCAGCGGCAATGGGCAAACCTGCCCGAGCATCTCAAGGCGATCGTGATGGCGGGCATCGAGGCCGGGCACACCTATCGCAACCAGTGGTACTGGGGCGGTGAGGCACGGCTGCGGGCGCAGGGCGACAAGCTGAAACTGCGCTCCATCCCGCAAGAGGAATGGAAGGCCGTCGAGGAGGCCGCCGTGACCTTCTGGGATGAGATCGCGCAAGAGGGCGAAGTGCATGCCAAGATCGTTCAGGTCTTCCGCGACTATAACGATGTGATCAGCAAAGCGGGTCCGCCGTATACCTTCGGCTGACCCGACGGCCCCGGCGCACCTTTCGCGTGCCGGGGCCAACCCGCTGTTTACCGGCCGTTTTCACATCTACAATAATACAGGATAGCTTCCGATGTCTGGCACACTGAGTTTCGAGGATCTGAAGGCCCGGGTCGAGGCCGGTGAGATCGATACCGTCCTGACCTGCATTGTCGACATGCAGGGTCGGCTGATGGGCAAACGATTCCATGCCAAGCATTTCATCGCCGGCGCATGGGAAGAGACCCATTGCTGCAACTACCTGCTGGCCACCGATCTGGCGATGTCGACGCCAGAGGGCTATGCCTCGACCTCGTGGAGCGCGGGCTATGGCGATTACGTGATGAAGCCGGACCTGAGCACGTTGCGCCCGATGCCCTGGCTTGAGGGCACGGCGATGGTGCTGTGCGACGTGCTGGACCACCACACCCATAAGGAAATTCCCCATTCGCCGCGCGCGATCCTGAAAAAGCAGTTGGCGCGGCTGGAGGCGATGGGCTTTGACGCCATGATGGCGACCGAGCTGGAATTCTTCCTGTTCGAGAAAAGCTTTGAAGAGCTGCGCAAGGATGGCTACCGCGATCTGGCGCCGCTGTCGGGCATCAACGAAGATTACCACATCCTGCAAACCACCAAGGAAGAACATGTGATGCGCCCGCTGCGCAATCACCTGTGGGACGCTGGCATCCCGATAGAGAACACCAAGGGCGAGGCCGAGACCGGGCAGGAAGAACTGAACATCAAATACGCCCCGGCGTTGAACACGGCCGATTATCACACCATCGCCAAGCACGCGACCAAGGAGATCGCTTGGCAGCAGGGCCGCGCCGTGACCTTCCTGCCGAAATGGAGCGCGGACAAGGTTGGCTCGTCCAGCCATGTGCACCAGTCGCTATGGAAGGATGGCAAACCGGTGTTTTTCGACCCCGAGGACGACTTGGGCATGTCGGCGCTGATGAAAAACTATGTTGCCGGGCTGTTGAAGTACGCCGGTGATTATACCTACTTTCTGGCCCCCTATATCAACAGCTACAAGCGGTTCCAAAAGGGCAGCTTTGCCCCCACCCGCATCATCTGGTCGATTGATAACCGCACCGCCGGCTTCCGCCTGTGCGGCGACGGGACCAAGGCGGTGCGGATCGAATGTCGCGTTGGCGGATCGGATATCAATCCCTATCTTGCGATGGCGGCGCTGCTGGCGGCCGGTATCAAGGGCATCGAAGAGGGCTTGGAGCTTCAAGCGCCATTCAAGGGCGATGCCTATGAAGGCAAAAGCGGCCATATTCCCCACACCCTGCGCGACGCGCGCGAGGCGCTTCTGGCCTCTGACATGCTGCGGGAGGCGCTGGGCGACGATGTGATCACCCATTACGCCCGTGCGGCCGAGTGGGAGATTGATGATTTCAACCGCGTTGTCACCGATTACGAAGTGGCGCGCGGGTTCGAACTGGTCTGAGGACGAAAATGACCCAAACATTGACATGTATCTCGCCGATCGACGGATCGGTTTTCGCCGAGCGCGCCGCGCTGACACCAGAGGCCGCGCGCGAAGCTGCTGACCGCGCACGAGCGGCGCAGGCTGGCTGGGCCGCACGCCCGTTACAAGAGCGGATCGACCTGGTGATGGCCGGGGTCGCCGCCGTGGGCGCGTTCAACGATCAGATCGTGCCGGAACTGGCGCATATGATGGGCCGCCCGATCCGCTTTGGCGGTGAATTTGGCGGGTTCGAGGAACGCGCCAGCTATATGGCCGAAATCGCGCAGGGCGCGCTGGCCGATATCGCGGTGGGCGAAGACGACACCTTCAAACGCTATATCCGGCGGGTGCCGTTGGGCGTCGTGCTGGTGGTGGCACCGTGGAACTATCCCTATATGACCGCGATCAACACGGTCGCGCCGGCGCTGATTGCGGGCAATACCGTGATGCTGAAACACGCCACCCAGACCTTGCTGGTCGGCGAGAGGATGGCGCAGGCATTTCACTCGGTCGGCATCCCGGCGGATGTGTTCCAGAACGTCTATCTTGACCATGACACCACCTCTGGGCTGATCGCGGGCAAGGCGTTCAACTTTGTCAACTTCACCGGCTCGGTCGGGGGCGGCAAGGCGATGGAACGTGCGGCTGCGGGGACCTTCACCGGCGTCGGGCTGGAACTGGGCGGCAAGGATCCGGGCTATGTCATGGAGGACGCCGATCTGGACGCGGCGGTCGCAACGCTGATCGACGGGGCGATGTTCAATTCCGGCCAGTGCTGCTGCGGGATCGAGCGGATCTATGTCCATGAAAGCCTGTTCGACGCTTTCGTGGAAAAGGCCGTTGCGATCGTCAACGGCTATAAGCTGGGCAACCCGATGGAGCCGGAAACCTCGATCGGGCCGATGGCCAATATCCGCTTTGCCAATCAGGTGCGCGCCCAGACAGACGAGGCGATTGCCGCCGGTGCCGTGGCCCATATCGAGACCATGCCCGAGGATGATGGCGGCACCTATCTGACGCCGCAGATCCTGACCAATGTCACCCATGACATGCGGGTGATGCGCGAAGAAAGCTTTGGTCCGGTGGTCGGCATCATGCCGGTCAAGGATGACGAAGAGGCCATCGCGCTGATGAACGACAGCGATTTTGGCCTGACTGCCAGCCTGTGGACCCGTGATCTTGCGCGGGCCGAGCGGGTCGGGGACCGGGTCGAGACCGGCACCGTGTTCATGAACCGCGCCGACTATCTTGACCCCGGCCTGTGCTGGACCGGGTGCAAGCAGACCGGGCGCGGCGGCGGGCTGTCGGTGATCGGCTATCACAATCTGACACGTCCGAAATCCTATCACCTGAAAAAGGTGACGGGGTAACGCATACCGGCCCGGATCGTTTCTGCTCCGGGCCACGCCCGTTCCGGGCGGACTCGGCCCCTTGTCGCATGCAGGGGGCAAACTGACTCGCTGGCCGACACGGCCATTCATGAAAGGCGAAAACATGTCTCTCGTTGGAAACTGGTCCTATCCGACCACCATCAAATTCGGCGCTGGCCGGATCAAGGAACTGGCCGAGGCCTGCGCCGCTGCCGGTATCAGCAAACCGCTGCTGGTCACCGACAAGGGTTTGGCCGAACTGCCGGTCACGCAATCGACGCTCGACATCATGGCGGCGGCCGGGCTGGGCCGTGGCATGTTCTCGCAGGTCGATCCGAACCCGAACGAAAAGAACCTCGCGGCGGGTGTCGCCGCCTATAACGCTGGTGGCCATGACGGCGTGATCGCCTTTGGCGGCGGCTCTGGCCTTGATCTGGGCAAGATGGTTGCCTTCATGGCCGGGCAAACCCGCCCGATCTGGGATTTCGAGGATATCGGCGATTGGTGGACGCGGGCCGATGCCGATGCGATTGCACCGATCATTGCTGTGCCGACCACGGCGGGCACCGGCTCGGAAGTGGGGCGCGCCAGCGTCATCACCAATTCCGAAACCCATGTGAAAAAGATCATCTTTCACCCCAAGGTGCTGCCGAGCGTGGTGATCTGCGATCCCGAACTGACCGTGGGTATGCCGAAATTCATCACCGCAGGCACCGGCCTTGACGCCTTTGCCCATTGCGTCGAGGCGTTTTCCTCGCCGCATTACCACCCGATGAGCCAGGGCATCGCGCTGGAAGGGATGCGGCTGGTCAAGGAGTATCTGCCGCGCGCTTATGCGGACGGCAGCGATATCGAAGCCCGCGCCAACATGATGAGCGCGGCGGCCATGGGTGCCACCGCGTTCCAGAAGGGGCTGGGCGCGATCCACGCCATGAGCCATCCGATCGGGGCCCATTTCAACAGCCACCACGGCACCACAAATGCGGTCTGCATGCCCGCCGTTCTGGCGTTCAACGCCCCGGTCATCGCCGACCGCTTTGAAAGCGTCGCCGCCTATCTGGGGATTTCCGGTGGCTTTGACGGGTTCCGTGCCTTTGTGCAGGAGTTCAACGACAGCATGGGCATTCCGCGCAAACTGGCGGATCTGGGCGTGACCGCCGAGAGCATCCCCGAGCTTGTCAAAGGCGCGATCGTCGACCCGTCCTGCGGCGGCAACCCGATCGAGCTGACCGAAGAGAACCTGACGCAGCTGTTCAACGCTGCGCTCTGAGACGACCTATATCCCCTGCGCCGCAGCCGCCCTTCGGGTCGGGTGCGGCGTTTGACGTTCTGGCCCCCACACTGGAAGTACGAGTTTGAGCCTCTCGGCCTCCTGCCACAATAGCGCGAGGCCGAGAGAGGCCCGTCAAAGCGCCAGCTTGATCCAGCCACCATTCTTTGCGCGCGAACAGCAGGACATCATGCGATTGTTTGCGGCCCGTTCGCGGCGCGACAGCACGCTGTCGCGGTGATCATCCGCTCTGGCCCGCAGCAATAGATCTGCCCGCCCTCGGGCAGGGCGGCCACGATCGTCGTGAGATCGGCGCGAGCGCCGTCGTCCTTGATCTGCAGGCTCAGATGGCCCGAATGATCGGCCTGCAGCCGCTCCATCAAGGGCATCTCAGCGTTCTTGCGGATGGTCTCATGCATCCAGCCGGTGCCCTCGGGCTCGGCCTTCATCTTTTCGATGACCGTGCCCGCGTGTTGCCAGAACTGGCCGACGTCATGGGTGATGGCGATCTGCTGTTCGTCCGTGGGTTTGCCCCATGTGTTGACCGAATGCGCGACGGAGAAATTGCGCAACACCGCGATCTCGTCCTCGGGCACGCCGAGGAAATGCAGCGCGACGTTGAGCGGCACCTCATACAGCAGGGATTCGACCAGATCGACACGGCCCTCGTCGATGAAAGCATCCATCTTTTCCCGCGTCAGGCGGCGCACCATCTCTTGGTGATGTTCGAGGTTGGCGGGAATGAAGTGATCCATCAGGGCGCGGCGGCGCTCCATATGTGCCGGTTCGTCCTCGTTCACCATGGTGCGGTTCATGGCGTAGCCGTAGCTTTTCAGAACCTCCATCGCCTCGGGCGTGGCGGGGGTGATCTTTTCCAGCACGTTGCGGGGCGAAAACAGGATGCCGTCGCGAAACACCGCCTTGATGTCGTCATAGCGGGTCACGACCCAGTATCCGAGCGTCTCGGCATAGAACACCGGAAGCTGATCGCGCGACCAGCGCAGCGCCTCGGCCGGGTCGAGCTGATAGGGGCCGATCACGGGGCAGGTTCGCGGACCCTATGGGGGTGAAACGTGCCCCGATAGGGCCGTTGCGTGCGAAAATTACGATATTAAATATCATTTATAAACAATATACTAATACCATTTTCTGAAGGTTTCCCCCGGTATGCCCGGCAACAATGTGTTGACGGAAAAACTTTCTTGTGGTGATTTTAGATCGAACGTTCGATTGATTCGAGTTGAGATCATCGATCACAGGGAGGACGACCGGATATGACCAACCACGCCGACATGCGTGAAAGCCTATTGGCGACGGCGCTCGATATCTTTTCGGAGAAGGGCTTTAGCGGCACGTCGATCCGCGACATCGCCAAGGTGCACGGCGTGAGCCTGTCAAATATCTACTATCACTTCGGCAACAAAGAGGGGCTCTGGCGCGAGATCCTGAAGCATTCTGTGCAGGAGCTTCCGAGCATTCTGCGTCAGGCCGAACAGAGCGAAACCGCGCCGCGGGCGCAGTTGGAAGCGGTGGTGCGCGCGCATCTACAAGAGGCGGTCGCCCATCAGCGCGAACTGCTGATGCTGCTGGTTCAGGAGGCGCAGCTGGAAGAGGGGATCGGTCATGACACGGTAGAGATCCAGCGCGAGATTCTCGACATCTATTCCGGCGTCCTTGAACGGCTGAGCGCCGAAGGGGCGCTGCATTCCAAATATGTGAAGATCACCGTCTTCAACATTCTTGGTGTCATCAACTGGTACCTGCGCTGGTATCGCGCGGACGGTCCGCTGGATTTGGAGACCATTCATCAGGAGGTCCTGGGGTTCGTGCTGCATGGCGCCTGTCGCGAAGCCTAGGCGCGTGCCGGACCCGGACGGAAAAGAGCTGGGCGGATCATCCGCACAGAAGGGAGGAAGAATTGGGATACACCATAGATATCGACACCGGGGGCACGTTCACCGATGGGTTTGTGGCCGGGGAGGGGATCGCGCACGCGGTCAAGACACCCACCACCCCGCATGATCTGACCGAGTGTTTTCTGAACTGCATCAAGGCCGGGGCCGATGCGGTGGCGCTGCCGGTCGAAAAGTTCCTTGAGCAGACCGATGTGATCCGGTTCGCCAGCACCGTGGGCACCAACGCGCTGATCGAGCGCAGCGGTGCCAAGATCGGGTTGATCCTGTCACAGGATGCCAGGGCGCTGGCCCCGCTCGCCGGGGGCGAGGGGCATGGGATCATCGACCCCGACATGTTGGTTGAAATCACACCTGACATGCCGCTTGATCAGGTTCTGGGTCATGCCCAGGATCTGATTGATGCCGGGGCGCAATGTCTGGTCATCGCGCTGGCGGGCAGTGAAGGCGATCCGTCGCGTGAGCGGGCGGTTCGTGAGACGATCAAGCGGGAATACCCGCGCGATTTTCTGGGCTCCATCCCGGTGTTCCTGTCCTCGGATATCACCGTGCGCGACGGCTATGGTGAGCGCATCAACAGCGCTGTCATCTCGGCCTATTCTCACAGCCGTCTGGCACGTTTGCTCTACAAGGCCGAGCAGGAGCTGCGCGGGCTGCGCTATCGCGGGCCGTTCCTGATCGGTCATAATGATGGCGCGGTGGCCCGAGTGGCCAAGACCCGTGCGATCAGTACTTATAACTCCGGCCCCGCCGCAGGGCTGGTGGGCGCACGCGCGGTGGCCGATCTTTACGGCGAAACCGATGTGATTTCGGCCGATATGGGGGGCACCTCTTTCGATATCGGTCTGGTCAGCAACGGGCGGCTGAATGTCGCCCTGCGCCCCGAGATTGAAGGCTATCGCACCAATGTGCCAATGAACGAGGTTCAGGCGCTGGGGGCTGGCGGCGGCTCTATCGCCGGGGTGCGGGACGGGACGCTTTTTGTCGGGCCGCGCTCGGCGGGGGCGATGCCGGGGCCGGCCTGTTTCGGGCTGGGCGGGAGCGAGCCAACCGTGACCGACGCCAATCTTGTGCTGGGCCGGATCGATCCGGATAACTTTCTTGGCGGGGCGCGCAAGCTTGACGCGGACAAGGCGCGCGCGGCGGTCGAACGTGTCTTGGCCGGGCCGTTGGGGCTGTCCGTAGAGGAGGCCGCGCTTGCGGTGATTTCCGAGGTTGATTGCGAGGTGGGGCAAGCCATCGGCGCGTTGAGGGACCAATCGGTCGGGGGCAACCCGCTGTTGACCGTCTATGGCGGTGCCGGGCCGCTTCATGCCTGTCGCGTCGCCGAGGCGGCGGGGCTGAAGAAGATCGCGATCACGCCGTATTCGGCGGTGTTCTCGGCCTTCTCCTCCTCGCTTATGGATGTGGGGCACAGCTATTTGCGCGCGGTCAATGCCGGCCGCGAGGACCCGGTTTTGCGTGATACGGTGAAAGCTGCTGTGGGCGATATGCAGGCCGCCGCCCTGCGCGACATGCGCGGCGAAGGCTTTGATACCGCCAGCCTGTTGTGGCAGTTGGACGCGTTTCTGCGCCGCGCTGATGGAACCGAAGGGCGCATTCGCGTCGATGTCTCCGATCCGACGGCAGAGCCAGCCCATGCGGCGCTGCACGCGGCGATCCTGGCGCAGATGCCCGATGCGGTCGAGATGAATGCGGTCGGTCTTTTCGTGTCGGCGCCGGTGCCGCATTTCACCTTTGAGGAGAGGCCAGAGACCAGCTCTGATGCGAGCAGTGCCCAGACCGGGCTGCGCGACGTGGTCGTTGCGGCCGACGGCGCGCGCGGCAGGGTGCCGGTGTTCGATCTGGAGCGGATGGAACCGGGCCATGTCTGTGTCGGGCCGGTCCTTCTGGAAAGCGCCAAGACAACCGTTTGGGTCGCGCCGGGCTGGACTGCGGCGATTGACCGTTTCTCCAATCTCATACTGACGGAGGGCTGATCCATGACTGTTCGTATCACCGAAAACCTGTCCATCGACCTTGATCGCGAGGACTGGTGCTGTGTCGCCTGTGGTCATCGTCTTGCCAAGGCGCGAGAGAACTACAAGACCGGTTGCATGGTCGCCGAGGTGCCGATGGAAGAGGCGCATCCGCCGATGTTGGAAGGGGCGGCTGTCAGCTTTATGCCGAACCCGGATTTCTGTCGACTGGTGGAGTTCTATTGCCCGAATTGCGGCACGGTTCTGGAAAACGAATATGTGCCGCCGGGGCATCCGCTGACCCATGATATCGAGCTTGATATCGACGCGCTCAAGGCACGCCGCGCGTCAGGCAGCGCATCATGAGCGGGCAGGCAGCGATCACCGCGCTGCGCCGGGCCGAGGTCTGGCCAGAGCCGATCGTGATGCCCTGTGCGGCAGCGCTGGGGGCGCGGCTGGATGGGCGCGTCCCGGAAGACCTGCGGGCGAGCGCGCAGGTTCTGGCCGATGCCTGCCTGTCGGCGGCCCGCTTTCTGGAGGCGGATGCGGTCTGGATTTCGGCGTTGGCCCCGGATGGGGGCGCCGATTTCGGGCCAGAGTTTCTGCGCGATGCCGCGACGCGGGCCATCGCGGCGGCCCGCATTGCCGGGCTGGGGGTGGTGGTCGAACTGCGCGGGCCACTGGCCCGGGCGCTGGAGATTGGCGGCGAGACTGGCGGCAACGTGGATGCCGCGCTCAAGACCATCAAACCGGCGATGATCGCGGAGTTCGAGGCCATCGCCAATCTGCGCCCTGACATCATCGTGCTGGCCGATCCCAAAGCCAGCCCGGAGCAGGCCGACAGCCGCGCGCTTGCCCGGCTTTATGGGGCGCTGAAGCGGCTGGCCGAGCATTACGACATTCTCAAGGGCATGTGCCCCGCCCAGCCGGGCATGTCCGGCCCGACCGCGCCGGATCTGGCGTTTGGCGATCCGGATGCGCCGGGCTCAACAGAGCGCGCGCGCGCCATCGCGCCGGACTGGAGCGTGGAGGAGACGTTCACCCGCGAGGTCCGCAACGCCATGGAGGCGGCCCGCCAAAGCGCAGAAACGCTTATCGTATCGGGCCGCATCTCAGGAGCGAGCGTGGCGAGCCCAGAGGCGATCCGCACCGCGGTGCAAGGGATACGGGGCCGCGCCTGAGCTGCGCGCCCAACAGGAGGAGACAACCATGACATATGATGTTGGCATCGACATCGGCGGCACCTTCACCGACCTCTGCGCGATCGGCGCGGAGGGCGGTCTGATCACCGCCAAGACCCCCACCACCCACTATGACCTGTCGGTCGGGCTGATCCGGGGGCTCAAGGATCTGGGCACCCGCGCCGGACAGGACCCCGAGACGTTTCTGGGCAACGTGGAGGCGCTGCGCTATTCCACTACCATCGGCACCAATGCGCTGATCGAGCGCAAGGGGCCGCGGCTGGGTCTGATCACCACCGCCGGGTTCGAAGACACGATCTTTATCGGGCGCAGCCGCAGCTGGGCCGATGGCATGGCGCTGCACGAGATCCGCGACATGGCCACCATCGCCAAACCGGCGCCGCTGGTGCCGCCGGAAATGGTGGTGGGCCTGTCCGAAAGGATGGATTGCCACGGCGCAGCGGTGCGTCCGCTAGACCACGACGAGGTGCGCGAACAGCTGCAGAAACTGGTCGATCAGGGGGTGCAGGGGATCGTCGTATCGCTGATGTGGTCGTTTTTGAACCCGGCGCATGAGCGCGAGGTCCGCCGCATCATCGAAGAGGAATATCCCGAAGAGTTCCTTGGCTCGATGCCGGTAACGCTGGCCAGCGAGGTCTCGCCCAAGGCGGGGGAATACACCCGGACCATGACCGCGCTGGTCAATGCCTATATCCATGGCGTGATGACGCAGGAGCTGGGCGATCTCACCACCAACCTGCGCCGGGCCAACTATCGTCGGCCGCTTATTCTGGTGCACAACACCGGCGGGTCCAAGAAGGTGTCGCGCACCCGCGCGGTTCTGACCCACAATGCCGGCCCGGTGGCGGGGATGTACGGCGCGTCGCTGATCGGCGCGCAAGAGGGGCACAAGAACATCATCTTTGCCGACATGGGCGGCACCTCGTTCGATATCGGGGTGTTGGCGGGCGGCACCCTCAAGGCGCAGGATTTCATCCCGGTGATCGACCGCTGGCGGACCAATATTCCGGCAATCGAGGTCAAGTCGATCGGGGCCGGTGGCGGCTCTATCGCGTGGATCAATACGGCGATGGGCGGACAGTTGGAGGTCGGGCCGCAATCGGCGGGCTCGGTTCCCGGTCCGGCCTGTTACGATCAGGGCGGCACCTACCCGACCGTGACCGATGCCGATCTGGTGCTGGGCTATATCAACCCCGATAACTATCTCGGCGGGGCCATGCTGCTGGACCCGGACGCCTCGGAAGAGGTGATCGAGGAGAAAATCGCGCAGCCGCTCGGGATTTCCACGCTTGAGGCCGCTTGGCGCATCCGCCGGCTGGTCGATGCGCGCATGGGGCAAGAGATGTTCAACGAGGTCGCGCTCAAAGGGCACAACCCGCGCAAGTTTGTTGTCTTTGCCTGCGGCGGGGCCGGGGCTGGGCATGCCTGTGGCTTTGCCCGCCATATCGGCGCAAATACCGTGATCGTGCCGGCGATGTCCTCGGTTTCCGGGGCGTTTGGCGCATCCAGCATGGAAATCCGTCAGGTCTGGGAACAGTCGCGCAGCTTTCGGGTGTTCAACTTCATGGACCAGTCGCATCTGGCCGATTGCGCGCCGCTCAACGGCCTGATCGCAGAATTGACCGATAAGGCCATGCGCGATCTCAAGCTTGAAGGGTTTGACGAGGACCGGATCGGTTTCACGCTTGAATTCGATATGCGCTATGGCTCGCAATATCACCTGACACGGGTGACCGCGCCGAAGCTGGGCTTTGACGGGGTCGCGGATATCGAGGCGCTGTGTGGTCTCTTTGAACAGCAATACGCTGAGATCTATTCGCCCGAGGCGGCCTTTCCGTCGGGGGGGATCAATATCGAGGCGGTGTTTGTCACCGCGCGGGTGCACCAAGAGCCGCGCAAACTGATCGGTGCAGGCGACAACCCGCCGCGCGATGCGGTCGCACAGGCCACCCGTTTGGCCTGTTTCGATCCCGCTCAGGGGCTGGTGGAGACGCCGATCCATGACTGGAGCGCGCTTGCGCCGGGCGACACGATTGCCGGTCCCGCGATCATCGAGGCCCCGGACACGACCTATGTGATCGATCCGGGATGGAGCTATCGCATGAACGAGTTCCGCAACGGCATCGTCACCGTCAAGGCCGACTGAGAACAGCCGCCGCCGCCCCGATCCGCCACACCGGCGGGCAGGGGGCGGTCCGCGGCAGGGAGGATAACATGAACGCTTTCAATACCATCAAGTACAGCCGCGATCCCGAGATCGTACAGCATCTGCGCCCCGAACCGCCCAGCGATTGGGAGGCCCGTACGATGCCGGGGCTTGACCCGCTGGACTATGAGATCTTCACCCACAAGATGCAGATGATCGCGCTTGAGGGCAAGGAAACCACCATGAAACTCGGCGCGTCCACGGGGATGCGCTGGGGCGATGTGGCCTTTGGGATCTATACCGCGCAGGGCGATCTGGCGGTCTGCGCCACCGGCATCTATCACCACGCGGTGCTCAGCCAGTTGCCGGTCAAATACCTGATCAAGCATCTGGCCAACGACCCCACCGTCGGGCTGAAGGAGGGCGACTCCTTCTTCTATAACGATCCCTATTATGGCGGCGTGCACAATGCCGATATGGGGCTTTGCGTGCCGGTGTTTTCGGAGGGCAAGCTGATCTGCTTTATCGGGGCGGCGGTGCACACCGGCGAGTGCGGCGGCTCTGAGCCCGGCGGCATGGTGAACAGCGCGAAGTCGCGCTATGACGAGGGGCTGATGTCCCCGCCGATCAAGATTGGTGAGAACTTTGAGCTGAAAGAGGATCTGCTGGGTCTGCTGGCCAATTCGACCCGTGACCCACGCACCATGGTTCTGGACATCAAGGCCCGGCTGGCCGCCTCGCGGATCGCGGAACGGCGGGTGCATGAGACACTGGCCGAGACGGGGGCGGATTTCCTTGTCGGTGGGCTGCGGCGCATCCTGCAACAAACCGGCGAAGCCGCGCGCGCCAAGGTCGCGACGCTGAACGATGGCATCTTTCGCCAGCCGCGTTTCATCGACACCACCGGGCCGGAAGCCGCGCTGCTCAAGATCAACCTGGTCGTCGAGAAGAAGGGCGACCGGATCAAGCTGATCCTGCATGGGTCGTCTCCGACATTGCCCGACCGGCCCATGAACACCTTTTTCCAAGGCCTCATCGGCATGGCCATGGTCTATGCCTGTGGCTGGCTGTTCCCGGAGCTGCCGGCAAACAACGGGCTGCTTGAGGCGGTGGATTGGGAGTTTCCCGAAGGCAGTTTCATCAACGCGCAGGGCGATGTGCCGGTCTCCTATGCGCCTGCCACCCAGGTCGCCTTTGCCCAGGGCATGTTCATGACGGGGGCCAAGATGACCTATGCCACCGATCCCAGCCGTGCGGTTGGGGCGTGGCATACCGGGTTCGCGGTGACGGTTTTCGCCGGCTACAACCAATGGGGCGAACCGATTGCCGACATCACCCCCGAGATCAACGCCACCGGCGCGGGCGGACGGCCCGGTGCCGATGGGGTTGACGTGGCAGGCGCGTTCTTTGCCACGATGAGCGATTGCGGTGACGTCGAGACGACCGAGGCAGAGCGCCCGTTTCTGTACACATTCCGCAACTTTTTCAACAATTCCTATGGCCACGGGAAATACCGGGGCGGCTCTGGCGTGGGGATGGGGCTGAAGGTGCACGGGGTGCCGATGGTCGCCATCGGCTCAATGGGGTTCGGATCGCATTTTCCGGCTACCTTGGGGATCTTTGGCGGGCGCGCGGCACCGCCGGCGTTTGTGCAGACCGTGCGCGGCTCCAATCTTGACGGGTTGATGGCAGAGGGGCGCGCCGATCTTCCACGCCGGTTGGAAGACCTTTATGCGCCCGGGGGCACGCCAGAGGAGGGCACGCGCGATTACCTCAGCGTCGCGCATCCGCCCGCGCTCTACGAGGGCGGTGACACCTTCTATGTTCCGGTCACCGGCGGTGCCGGATATGGCGATCCGCTGCAGCGCGATCCCGATGCCGTGGCGCACGATGTGTCGAGCGGTCGCTGTTCGGTCGAGGCCGCGCGCGACATCTATATCGTCGAGATCGACGGGCGCACCGGGTTGGCCGACAAAGACGGGACCACAGCGCGGCGCGATGCGGCCCGCAAGGCGCGTCTGGCCCGGGCCAAACCCTATGACGCCTTTGTCGCAGAGTGGTCCAAACTCTCGCCGCCGGCCGAGGTGCTGCGGTATTACGGGCCCTGGGACGGGTCTGCGGCGCAGGAGGCATGATCCGATGACAGATCCGATGACTGCGCAAACCATCCACGACCTGCTGGCGCAGCAGGCCCGCCGCTATGGCGAGGCGCCGTTCGTGACCTTCAAGGATGTCGCGTTCAGTTTTGCCGATCTTGACGCGATGAGCCGTCGGGCCGCCGCCGGGTTGGCCGCAATCGGTGTGGGCAAGGGCGACCGGGTGGCGCTGATGATCGACAATTGTGTCGAATACCTCGCGCTGTGGTTCGGTCTGTCGCGCCTTGGCGCGGTGGAGGTGCCGCTCAATACCGGGCATCGCGGCGCGGTGCTGTCGCATATGCTGCGGCTGTCCAAGGCGCGGGTGATCGTGATCGAGCCCGGGTTGATCCCGACGTTCAAAGAGGCCGCGGCCGACTTGGCGTCCCCGCCGTGCATGGTGGTGCGGGGGCCTGTGGATATGGACGGTGCCGTGTCCCTTGATGCGGTGATGGCGATAGAGGACGTGCCGCCAGAGGTCGCGGTCGCGCCAAGTGATCCCTATGCGATCATGTTCACCTCTGGCACGACGGGCCTGTCCAAGGGGGCGCTGATGCCGCAGGGCTATGCCCTGAACGCGGCGCGCCAGATCTGCGAGGCCACCGGCTATGGCGAGGGCGATTGCCTGTACAATGCGCTGCCGCTTTTCCACGGCAACGCACAGGTGCTGAGCGCCTTGCCGGCACTGATGGCTGGCGCACGCACGGTGCTGTGTGACCGGTTCTCGGCGCGTCGGTTCTGGGATGACATCCGGGACCATCGCTGCACGGCCTTCAACTATATCGGCACCATCCTTTCGGTTCTGATGAAGGCGCCGGAAAGCCCGGCGGACCGCGACCATGGGTTGCAGGTGATGATGGGGGCCGGGGCTGGCAAAGGGCTGTTCGAAGCCTTCGAGGCCCGTTTCGGTGTCTCGCTCATCGAGGGTTATGGCATGAGCGAGATCGGCGTTCCCATCACCAGTGACCCGGCGCGCAAGCGGCCCGGCTCCTGCGGGCGCCAGACCGCGCATTATGACCTGATGCTGATGGGGCGGGACGGCAACGCGATCGAAACCCCGGATACGCCGGGCGAGCTTTTGGTGCGGCCAAAGCGGCCAAACGGGATGATGATCGAATATGTGGAGATGCCTGAGAAAACCGTCGAGGCATTCCGTGATCTGTGGTTTCACACCGGCGATCTGCTGCAACGCGATGCCGATGGCTTTTGGTTCTTTCTTGACCGCGACAAGGATGCGCTGCGCCGCCGGGGCGAGAATATTTCCTCGTTCGAGGTGGAGCGGGTGATCAACATGATGCCCGAGGTGGTGGAATGTGCGGTGATCCCGGTGCCGTCGGATCTGGGCGAGGATGACGTGATGATCTGCGTTGTTCCCCGCGACGGCGCACAGGTCAGCGGGCAGGCGGTTCGCGCCTATTGTCAGGGCAAGATGGCCGATTTCATGTTGCCGCGCTACGTGCGTTTTGTGCCGGTATTGCCAAAGACGGCGACCGCCCGGGTAGAGAAACACAAACTCAAGTCCGAGGGCGTGACGGCCGACACTTGGGACGCCGAAACCGAAGATGCTGAAACCGGGGATGCCGAGACAACGGTCGAGGTGCGGGCATGACGGGCGATCCCTCAGCGGCCCCCGTGGGGCCCGAGTTGCCGCCCGAGTTGGCGCAGCAGTTTCATGTCGATTCTGCGGGCACGGTCTGGCTGCGCGCCGGGCGGTGTGCAGAGACGGTGGTGTTCCCGCCGCGCCGGTATTGCGGCGACGACATGTCGGACCCGGAAGAGGTGCTGCTGCCCGGCGCGGGGCGGGTGAACTGTGTCACCCGGGTGCGGGTGCGCCCGCCCTATGATCTGCCGCAGGGCTATATGATCGGCTTTGTCGATCTCGACGCCGCCCCGGTGCGGGTCTTTGGCCTGTTCGCCCCGCAGGATGCCGGCGCAATGGTGCCGGGCCGGGCGGTGGCGCTGACCCTGCAGCCGTTTGGAACAGATAACGAGGGCACCCCCTGCCTGCGGCCTGTTTTCGTCGCGGCCTGAGGCCTTCGAGAAGGAAAAGATGACCATGACAACCCCTTGGATCGCGGGCTGCGGCCTGACCGCGTTTGGTCGCCATCAGGATACCTCGCTGGAGGCCCTGGCCGCGACGGCAGCGCGTGAGGCGCTGTTGGAGGCCGGGCTGTCGCCCGGACGTATCGGCATGGCGGTTTTCGCCAATGCGCTGGCCGCCCGCCTGACGGGTAGCCTGACGGTGGGGCAGGACGCCTTGGCCCATGTCGGGCTGGCGGGCTGTGCCGTGCTGAATGTGGAAAACGCCTGTACCTCGGGCTCCACAGCGTTTCACGTCGCCGGTATGGCGATCCGTTCGGGAGAGGTGGACGCCGCGCTGGTTGTCGGGGCGGAGAAGATGTTTCACCCGGCCTTGGGTCTGATCGACTCGGGCAAGACGCTGCCCGATACGCTGCTGGGCCGGGTGACGCCTGCGGGTTTTGCCCTGCGCGCCAGCCGTCATATGGACCGTTTCGGCACCACGGCAGAGCAGCTTGCCGCCGTTTCGGTCAAGAACCGTCGCGCCGCTGCTGGCAATCCGCGCGCGATGATGCGCGATCCGATCACGCTGGCGGATGTGCTGTCCGCGCCGATGGTGGTCGATCCGCTGACGCGGTTGCAATGTTCGCCCGTTGCCGACGGTGCGGCGGCGATGGTTCTGGTCAATGACCGGCTGGCGCGCGAACTGGGCGCGCGGATGCGGGTGCGGGCCTCGGTTCTGACCAGTGGCGCATACGATCAGGTCGCCGATCTTTCGGAATGGCAGACCGATACACGCACCGCGCGGATCGCCTATGAACGTGCCGGCATCACGGCGGAAGATCTGAGCGTGGTGGAATGTCACGATGCCTTTTCCATCGCCGAGATCCTGCACTACGAGGGGCTGGGCCTGTGCCCGGTCGGGCAGGGGGGGCGGTACGCCGAACGCCTGCTGGCGGGGGAGGCGGGTTGTACGCCGGTGAACCCCTCGGGCGGGCTTATGTCGCGCGGTCACCCCATCGGGGCCACGGGGGTCGCCCAGATCATTGAGGTGGCTCGCTATCTTGACGCGGGACCGGCGCCGCGCACGGGCGCGCTGGGTCTGGCCCATTGCATGGGCGGGGACAAGGACGCCGACACCAAATCCTGCACCATCGCAATCATCGAACGAACGGCCGCCTGACAGCGGCGGCCCGCCATATTTTCAGGGAGAGGGAGAGAAGCCCATGGACGACAAGACCAGATTGACAGGGAAAACCGCATTGATCACCGGGGCCGGTGGGGCCATCGGCGGGACAACCGCCCGGCTGATGGCGGCGCGCGGGGCGCATATCGTGGCGGTGGATCGTGACCCTGCCGCGCTCAAGGCGCTGGCCGATGACATTCCCGAGTGCACCACGGTGGTGGCCGATGTCACCGACGAGGTTGCGGTAAAATCCTATGTCGAGGCGGCGATCACGGCGCGGGGTAAGATCGACATCTTTTTCAACAACGCCGGGATTGAGGGCGATTTCCATCCCATCGGCGACTATCCGACTGAGGACTTTCGCAAGATTGTCGATATCAACCTGATCGGTGTCTTCATGGGATACAAATACGTTGTGCCCCGGATGCTGGAGTCGGGCGGTGGATCGATCATCGTGTCCTCGTCGGTCGGCGGGTTGGTTGGCACCCCGCTGATCTGCGGCTATACGGCCACGAAACACGCTGTGCTTGGCCTGATGCGCACCGTGGCCGCCGAATGCGGCGCGGCGGGGATCCGCTCGAACGCGGTCAATCCCGGGCCTATCGAGTCGCGCATGATGGGCGATGTCGAGAAAGGGATGGGGGCCGGTATGCCCGACGGCGCGGTTCGCCAGATGATGACGCAGATGGTGCCGATGCAACGCTATGGCAAACCGTCCGAGGTGGCCGAACTGGTGAGCTTCCTCGGCTCTGACGCGGCGAGTTTTGTCAATGGTGCAGTGATGACCGTGGATGGCGGCTTTACCACCGTCTGACCAGTCGGGGATCGCAGAGCGCCATCAGCGAAACAACCGGACGCGGCGATCCTCGTATCGCGGCGTCCGGTTTTCGGCGACCGAGAGATCGGGCCAGAAGCCCCGGACGCCGGCTATGCCAAAGCTGCAAATCGGCGTTTGGGCGTGTGTCCGGTTTGCTCCGGGCGCAAGATCGAAATCAGCGCCCGCTGTCCAAATCCTGTAGTCTAAATCCTGTGGTTCAAACCCCGTCGTTCAAATCCCGGCGCAGGGTCTGCGGGGGACCCCGCGCCCTGCCACCGCAAGAGCAGCTAGAGCATCGACGGAACCACCTGATCGGGCGGACGGTGGCCATCCTCGAAGGTCTTGATGTTGATGATCACCTTCTCGCCCATCTCGATCCGCCCTTCGATCGTGGCCGAGCCCATATGCGGCAACAGCACCACGTTCGGCAGTTCGCGCAGGCGCGGATTGACCTCGGCGCCCCGTTCATAGACGTCAAGCCCGGCTCCGGCGATATCGCCCGTGCGGATCATCCGGGTGAGAGCGTTTTCGTCGATCACCTCGCCGCGCGAGGTGTTCACGATCACGGCGCTGGGCTTCATCAGCTTGAGCCGCCGGGCGTTCATAAGGTGAAAGGTGCTGGGCGTCGAAGGGCAGTTGATGGAAATCACGTCCATCCGCGCCGCCATCTGATCGAGACTGTCCCAATAGGTAGCCTGATAGGCCTCTTCGATTTCGGGGCGCAGGCGGCGGCGGTTGTGATAATGCACCTGCATACCAAAGGCGGCGGCGCGTTTGGCCACGGCCTGACCGATCCGGCCCATGCCGAGAATGCCCAGCCGCCGCCCGCCGATCCGCCCGCCCAGCATCGCGGTGGGGGCCCAGCCGGTCCAGTCGCCACGTTGCATCATCGCCAGCCCTTCGGGCATGCGGCGGGTGACGGCCAGAATCAGGGCAATGGTCATGTCGGCGGTGTCGTCGGTCACGACGCCGGGCGTGTTCGAGACCAGAATACCGCGTTGGCGTGCGGTGGCGACATCGATATGGTCCACTCCGGCCCCGAAATTCGCAATCAGCTTGAGCTTGTCACTGGCCTGCGCGATCAGCCCGGCGTCGATCGCGTCGGTCAGGGTGGGGACCAGAACATCGGCGGTTTTCACCGCCTCGATCAGCTCGGTCCGGGTCATTGGCGTGTCTTCTTCGCGCAGACGCACGTCAAACAGTTCGCTCAGCCGGGTTTCGACCGCTTCCGGCAACCGTCGCGTCACAACAACACTCAGTCGTTCTCTTGGCACTTATGCTCCTCCAACGCTTTTCAAAACCGCCCGCGTCGTGGCATCGTGGCGCAGGACGGGCCGGGGCACAAGAACCCCATGCGCAAATGACGCAGGCTTTTCGTCATGAGGCACATTGTGAATGCGGGCGGACTGTCAGTGAATGTTTCGATCGGACTGAAACGCGCCGCCGTCGCGGCGGTTGCAATTGTCGTTCTGGCCTGTGCCGGACAGGCGCAGCAAACCGGCGATCGCGGGGCGGTGACCAACCTGCCGTTGCCGCGCTTTGTCTCGCTGAAGACGAGCGAGGGCAATGTGCGCCGTGGCCCGTCGCTGACCCACCGGATCGACTGGGTGTTCAAGCGCCGGGACATGCCGCTGCAGATCACGGCTGAACATGGCCACTGGCGCCGGGTGCAGGACCGCGACGGTGCGGGCGGCTGGGTGCACTATGCGTTGCTGTCCGGGGTGCGCACGGTGCTGGTGGAGCAGGACATGCTGCCGGTGCGGTCACGTCCCGACAGCGCGGCCCCGGTGGCCGCCCGGTTCGAGTTGGGCGTGGTCGCCCGTCTTGGAAAATGCACGCTCGACTGGTGTCGCATATCGGCTGGCGGATATCGGGGCTGGGCGCAGAAAACGGGCCTTTGGGGGATCACCTCGGACGAGATCCGGGATTGATCCAGAGCCCGCGTCGCGCGTCACACGAGGCCGTGATCCATGCAGCCCATGCGGCGAATATTTTTACCGCATTTTTTGCCAAATGGCTCTTGAACAGCCCGAACAAGCCGAGTAGGAAGCCACACATCGTTGGGGTGTAGCCAAGTGGTAAGGCAACGCTTTTTGGTAGCGTGTACCGTAGGTTCGAATCCTACCACCCCAGCCAATGTTCCAGCCATGCGGCTGTTTTCATTCATGTTTCTGATCACTTTGTCGAACCTTTCTTGTTGGGTTCGTCAATTTTTGAACCCTGTTCGTTCTGGATTAGCTTTTCAAACCCGTGATCTGCCAGCAGACCACGGCGCGCTTTGCCCGCGTAGACCTGCACCATCGTTGGCGACGTGTGGCCCGTCCAAGCCATGATTTCCCGCTCTGTCGCCCCGGCCTCTGCTAGCCGTGTGGCACAGGCTTTGCGCAAGCCGTGAGCTGCACAATTCGGCAACCCGGCATCATCGCACCATTTGCGCATGGCCGTGCCTAGCCCGTTTGCCGTTCTCGACCGCCTGCCTCTGGTCTCCAGAAAGGTGAGCTTGTCTGTCGGCAGTTGGTCGATCACCTTTCGCAATTCCGGGTGCACCGGAATATCAATCAGCACAGAGGACACACCCTCAGTCTTTTGGCGACGGTACTGCAAACGACCGCCTTTTAGGTTTTGCCATCCGAGCTTGACGACATCTGACCGAGCGCAGGCGGTGTAGAGCATCAGCGTGACCGCTGTGTGCGCCACGGAACCCGCCTTGTGATGCACAAAGAATTTTTGCAACTCATCCTCAGCCCATGTGTGGAAACCATGCGCGTTGGTTCGCATTTTTTTGATTGCAGAGGTTGGGTTTGCAGTTGTCCAACCGATGTCAACCGAGTGGTTCAAAAGCATTTTAAGCATCCTCAGACGATTGTTCCGGGCAGATGGTCGATCAGTCAAAGGTTCCAACAGCTTGATCACGTGCTGCCGCTTCATTTGGATCACGAGCCTATGGCCGTGATCCTCACGCAACCGCTCGATTTCCCGCCGATAGGTCAACTTGGTGCTGTCCTTGAGCGACACGAACTCAGGGCTCTTGTAATATGAAACCGCAAGCGCGTTGACCGTTCCACGCTTTGTCGCGGGTGAGCCGATCTCCTGCGATTGGAAGCCGCTCAAGGCTCTTTCGTAGTTCTGGCGGAATTCGCTCGATCCGTACTCACCGTGAATTTCAGTGGAGAACCCCTTCTTGCGGAACCGATAGCGGCGTTTCCGATGCCGATCAAAGTATGCGGTGATGCCAGGAAATTCCCGTTTGATCCGGCGAGCCATCAGAGATCGCCCCAAGTGTCTTCCTCGTCCTGCGATGGCAGTGCCGCTGCGCAGGTGTAAAGCTCAGTCACCAACCAAAGGCGGCGAGAGCCAACACAACGCGGTTTCGGCATCGCACCAGCCTCTACCAACTCCGAAAACTTGCCGGGCGACAGATTGAGCATGGCGGCGGCGCTGGGCTTGCTGACACAGATCGCGGGAATACTGGATTGAATTGCAGTGTTTGACATGTTCATTTCCCGGTGGGTGCGTCCCGGTGCGGAAAAGGAAAAAACCTCACCGGGACCGTCAAGGATGCTGGCATATCGACAACCAGACATCCCGCTACATGTGGAAACAGGCACAACCCCCCGCCACACGATTAAGTACGGGCGCGGTGTGCCGCGCCCTCAGCTTAGGCAGAAGGGCTCATGTACCAGCCGCGATGGTCAGTGAAACCCGCGCCGAAATCCATACGAACCTTGTATTCAACACCGTCCACCTCAAAGCCTTCGCGCGTGAAAAGCTGAGGCCCCGTCACACCGTCCAAATAGGCGTGCTGCAAGCCATCAGGGGCACCGGGGGCCGCGCACAAGTACCAAGCGGTTGCGCTGGTGAAGCGCGGCTCAACAAGCAGTTTCAGCTTGCCTGCAAACGGGTTTGCATTCGCCACCTCGCTGGCAGCGATCTCGGTTAGGACTTGCTCTGCAAGCGTTTCCAGTTCGGGCGGCACCACAAGGAATGCCGGGACCACATTGATAGAATCGCCTGCGAGGCCCGTCTGGCGACGCATCGCGACCCGTGCGGTGCCCAGACTTGCGACCGACAGCGTTGCCGACGCTTGCGCGAGGTTCCCATGATCGGCGTGGAAAAGCGTCTTGCCGTCCGAGAGCTTAGGCCCCAGTCCCGTGCTTTCTTCCAGCAGCCCGGCGAACAGTTTCGCCTCGGTATTGGCGGCACCTTGACCCAGAAGCGGGAACATGTTCGAGAACACGTCGAGATCATCATTGACGATGGCCTGTCGGGTGATCCCAAATATTTTGCCATAGGTCTTCACGGCAAAGGTTTCATCACCTTCCTCAACCGTCCCGGACCTGAATTCGCCATGCTCGTTGACTTCCTCAAGATCGGGGCCCGCTGACACCTTGACGGAGTGCAGAGACCGGAAATTTGAGGCCGCGATTTCCCGGCTAGTTTGCTTGATAGCCGACTGCGCCGCCTCATAGGCATTCGACAGGGACATATTGCCCACGTCACGCAGGATGCTGGGGAAGTCGCTGGTGCCATGCAGCGCCATTTCCACCCGCGAGGCGACAGAGGCCATTGCGGTGCTCTTACCATTTTGCTGCAAGCAAATGTCGGCGATCTCGGAAAGAGACGCGCCTGCGAATTCGCGGCCCATCGTCGGTTGATGTGCGCGGTTCACACGCGAATAGATGCCATCAACAATTTTGCTGTTGAGCGCGTCACCGCTTTCCCAAGAGTGGCCAACTGAAACTCCGCAAGAGCGAGCTTCATCGGACGACCGGCGAGTTACGGGGCTTTGTGCAGCAAGCTCGCTCAATACGAACGCTTGAGCTGCTTCAAAAGTAACTCCTTCGTCAATCCAACCTTCCAGCCGGGTTGTGGATCCAACGCGTTGTGCAAGGGGCTGCATTGCCAAGTTGGTGAGGGCGGTCACACGTTTGAGCTCTTTGCGAGGATCGCTGCGATCCGCTGCGCTCATGACCGGTGCGAGGCTAGCCGGAGCAACCTTGGGTTCGGAAATGTCGGCTTGGACTGTCGATTGATTTGCCATTATCGGTGCCTTTGAAAAATCGTTGATCCAATCGTTCTGAACGGACATGTGGATCAGGTTTGAAGGGGAGTGGGCATAAGCCCGATAGTCAAATTCCGCCGGGGGCGCTTGTTTGCCATCGGCGGGGGCAGCATCCGCGAAGCCTGCCGCGACAGCTTCTTCCGGCGTGAACCAGCTTTCAGCGGCCATAATTTTCTGGATTTCGCTGATCGGTTTACCTGACCGCTGCGCATAGATTTGCGCCACTGCATCGCAAATCTTGTCCAGACTTTCCGCGACCCGCCGGTGCTCTTCGCTGGTGCCGCGATAGCTGGTGATGTCCTGAGAAGGATCGTGGATCATAAGAACTGATCCGGCAGACATTTCAATCCGATCACCAGCCATCATGATCACGGAAGCCGCGCTTGCCGCGATACCTTGAACGGTGATCGTCTTGTGACCTCGATAGCCAGACAGAACTGAGTGGATCGCAGTTCCGTCAAACGCAATACCGCCGCCAGAGTTCAAGCGGATACGGACGGGGCCGGAAATGAGGGCCAGAGCGTCCGATACGGTCTCGGCATCAAAGTCGATGCCAACAATGCCATTGAGGGCCAATTCATGGGCCATCACAGAAAACCAGCCGGTGCCCGATACGGCCCCTTATCTTTGGCTTCGACCATGCCCAGAACATCTGCCTTATTCCTAACCTCGCGGACAGATTTCGAAAGGTTGTAGATGTGTAGCGACATGGTTTGGCGCTCATCCTCAACTTGGCTGGCATTCTGCATTGCGATGAACTGATCAATGTCGCTTCGTGTGCCCGCCCAGTGTTTGACTTCGAAGTACTGCCCGTCTTTGGGATCAAGTCTTGGGTCTGAGAAGTGGTTCGCCGTGAAGACTTCTCGCGCGATCCACAAATCATCGCCCGCATGATCCAAGAAATTTGGTGTCTTGTGATCGACCTTCGAAATGCCACGAGGAATGTGTCCAAAGCTTCCGACTGCGCGAGCAAATGCACGGGCGTCTTTTCCAACCATGCCAGAGCGAACCAAATCCAAGTACACCTTAAACAGAACCGCATCGGCAAGCGTGTATGGCCCGTGCTGGACGAAAGTACTTACTTTGCCATCGGAATTTGCCGAGTACCCGACCTTCGGTTTGAATGGCAGCAGCTCCCGACGCTTAGCACCGTCGAAGTCATTCTTGCTTCCCCCTGCCAGTTCGATGAGTTTTCCAAGTTTCATATCTCTATCCTTTCACGAATAATATTCGCAATATACGCGAATAAAGTTCGCACGTCAAGAGATTCGCGAACTTTGTTCGCATTCTTGTTTGCTAGGGCGCAAACGCTGAAATCTGCCGCAGTTGCAAGGCGAACCTATAGCGCCTTTGGTGACTTCGCCGGTTAGAACGACAACCTCCCTCGCAGCGAGTTGCAGTGCAGTACGTCCTCCATGCGTTACCTCGCCCTCTGGGGCGTACAGGGCCAGCTCCACAAGGTTAGCAAGGGTCTTGAGGCGCTCAGCTGGAGAGGTAAGTGCCAAGTCAGGATGATGGGGCATAACGATTTTCCTTAGTTCGTTGTTTGTTGTCGCAAACCTTAAAAGGTGATACCTTTAATTCATACTGATAGGATTAGATCAAAACGGTCCAAGATCAATAGGAAATGATCAAAGTGAGCGAAAAATATCACCCAACGGGTAGGCAGATCGCTGCCGCTAGAACGCTGATAGGTATGTCGCAGCCTGAGCTCGCCGATGCTGCAAGCATCTCGGTGCCTACCCTTCGCCGGATGGAAGCTAGCCCCGGTGAGGCAACCGGGCTTGCGAACAACGTTTCAGCTGTTCAAGCGGCGCTAGAGGCGGCTGGCATTGAATTCATACGCCCAAACGGTGGAGGCGCCGGTGTTCGCCTCGTAGTCGAATAGAACGTGCGCATTGGCCGCCTAGCGGCGGCGAGCGCATTCGGGAAATGGTGAAGATTTGAGATCTGGTGCGCTTGGATGATAGCCTGCATCGCGGATTTCGGGCGGGCTTAGGCCCGCGGGTTGGGACTAACGGGGCATAATTGGGATTGGGCTGGGATTAGTAATCTCGGGAATTTTTGGTGATTACATAAGTATATCAAAAACTTAACAAAAAAATTGGGATCAAGGGACCATTGGGGTTAGTATTCTGGGCCTCTACATGTGAATAATTTGGTGTGTGTCCTTATTTCCCTATACGTATACGGGATTATTACTCCCATAGTCCCATTTGAAGAAGATCTGGGATAAAATCCAATAAGAACAAGGGCTTGACCTTGGGACTAGTGGAGCACACTAATCCCAAGCAAATCCCTTAGTCCCAAGTTGATCCCGAATCGGATTGAACTATCGACAGGTAACCTTCCGAGTTCGCCGTGGAGGAAGTTGTTTGGGCTGTCGTGCAACGCACTGAACAACAACAACAATCTCAATAAGTAGGTATTATTTTACCCCACTTACGGAGGGGGCGTGGGGTGCGAATTACCCGCGTGGGCTCGGTGCCCCGGAAGGACCCAAGGCGAACGCGCGGATCAACGCGAAGTTTTCTCCCTCTAGCGCAGGCGAACACCAGCATCGGGCCACCTCGCTTGACCTGCTTTGCCAGATGCGAGCGCAGCGGGAATGGGGCGCGACAAATAGCCAAAACTCTCAAGCAAGGCATAGAGCGTCGGAAGGGCAGCGCGCCCTTTTTGGTGCAGTCAGTAGCGTTGACGGGGTGGGCATGTAGGACAAATCCAATATGTCCCGCCATGTCTCGACTTGTCCCGGTGATAGTGGGATGGGACACGGGGGGAGGGACACCCCCCGTAGGGGGGTGCCCCCCTTGTCCTGTTCTACACCTCCTAAATCTGCATGTGTCTCAACTTTTAGCGTTTCAAGTTGTTGGCAGTCGCCACCGAATCTTTCGCGCCAGCAAGGCAGCAACCGCGAAATTTCCAGCGAACGACTTCTGACAGAACTGAAACAGTCTTTTTTGGTTATGCTTGCGCTCAACATCCGGCCGACTGTCCTGCCTCAGAAACGGGAATGCCCTTGAGAGGCACGAAGGCGAGGTCTGAGGTGCCTCAAAGGTTTCTCGCGCCCCTTCGACCCCACCAGTCCACATAAGCTCTATAGGCGGAGCTTCTAGCGGCCCCTACACCTTGGACCTGATGAGAAACCGACACAAAAGAGCGTTGACAGCCCCCACGACAATAGAATCTAAGCACCATCAACGCTTTTCTTTCTGTTCCGCAGGGGGAAATGCAGCAGGAGGAACCGTGAGAGGCTTTGTCGTGGGCTACCTGAGGATTGCGCCGCACCAGGCTAAGGCGCTGAGAACAGTCGCCAGCATCACAACAGACGACTTCCGTGAAATCGCACGGAAGCTGTCGAAGCAAGCCGCCCCTTCGATTCGCGCTTCTGCTCTGCTCGACACTGTCAAAGAGCTTTCGGGAAATGACGAATTCTCCATTGCCTTGTGTACACAGCTAGTTTCTCTTGCGACGTTTCGACGCGTTGAAAAAGTTTCCTCAGAGGTTGTTTGGGATGATCTTTTTGAGGGAATGAGAGTCGCTGAGTTTGCCGATGCTACAATTGCTTGGTTTGATGAGGTTAGAGTAGAGTTTCTGAGCTTACTTGAATGCGAAAGCGTTAGGCTTCCAGCAAAGGCCCTGCATCTGAGTACAGACTTCCAGCAAGTGTTCGCCTCGGCAAATGTTATTACTGATGTAAGGCCAGTCTTCGACGGTGATCACGCGTCTATCGCCGGTGCGATAGTGACGCAAACATTGCGAATTCAGTATGTGGGAAGCGGGGGGCAAGGGGGCGAGCAGGAAGTAAGCTTGGCGCTCGACTTAGATGACATAAAGAAGTTGATTGCTGAGCTTGAGAAGGCAAAACAAAAAGCTGAATGTGCAAAAGAGAGCTTCGGGCAAAAAACCGGTGCAGATATTTTTGTAATTGGTGAGGAAACTTATGGCTTTAGCTGAACTAGCATCACGTCGTTACGAAGTGGCGCCCGGAGCCGAACAGCAAGTTTTGTGTTCGGCCGGTTACACGACAAACAAAGTCGGAACCATTGTGGCCGAAGCCGTGCTTCTAGGCGCAAAGAAGTATGGTTCTCGAACTGCAGAGTTGGAATTTATGCGTATTGCCCTTCAGTCGCGTCGGCAATTGAAGGTTCCCCAAACAAAGGCATCAAACCGACCCGTCCTCTCTGGTTGGATTAACTTGGCAATCGATGGCGCTATGATATTGTCTTGGGCCATTGTGGTCATTGCGTTCTTTATTTTCCTCCTTGAGTTATCCGCCGGACGGCCAGAATATTTGGTGCCGAGCTTCTCGGCATTCTTTATCTTTTCAATCATTGGCCTAGTGGCCTTTCGGCTGTGGAAGTCCATAAAGTTCATTCAAAGCGATAGTCTCCCGCAGTGACTTCTTCCTCGTCGATAGGGCAAAATAAGACGTTCGCTATCGCGATTCTTGCAGTTGGCGGCGTTTTATTTTTTGGCCTTCTGGTATTCATGTATGTCACTCCCAGTGAGGCCCTAGAGCAGATCAACAATGTAAATGTCAAAGCAATATTGTTGGGGCTTAGCTTTCTAATTATTGCTGTGATCGGAGTATTTCTCTATTGGGCTTTCCACTGCCCCACAATGCGAAGGCTGACGGTTTTCGGTTGGAGAGCTATTCTAATGTACTCCGCGGCCGCAGGAGGGTTCTCAGTGTTTGGATGGCCAAGAATCAGGTCATTTGATCTAAATGAACAGTCCGGTCTGAAAGCTCAGTTTTCTCTTTCAGAAGCTGCCACGGAAGTCTGGCCAAATATCGCAGTGTGTTTTACTGGGATAGTGGTTATGACTTTGATTTACCTTTGGGTAAGTGTGTTAGAAGTAAAGCTTGGGCAAGAGCTGTAGATTAACCGCATAGCACAAGAATGCTAACCCTTTTTTGGGGGGGGCATATAGACGTGATTGGTTGCGCGAAAGACTATTTTGGGGATGAGCGCATTTTTCCAAACCAGATGGTCGCGAACTGACACAAATACATTGGGCTGGAGCGTTGCGACTTCGCGATTAAAGATTCGCTGACGGGGTCCCCGCTTGTCCGAGAGGGATAGCTGGCCGCCAAAGAGAAAGAGGAAAGACGTTAGGGAGTTGCCGTCGTTCCATTTTGATGTTGATCTGAGTACTTCTTGATTTGTAATCTGAGAACAACTGGGCAACCTGATGTTAATCTACAGGATTAAGTCGCCAGACGCGATTATCCCGGATGGAGACCAATCCACGCTTTTTCAAGTTTTCGACCTCACGATTGAAAATGCGCCGGTGGGTTTCTCGCTTTTCGGAACTGGATAGTTGGCCGCCTGCAATACACGCCTCCATCCATTCTTTGTGGTTCACGCAGGGGGTGCCGGGATAGCGAGGGTCGCGAAGGATTTCACCGCGCTCATCAAGAAGCACTTCCAAGGCGTTGAGCGCGGCTAGAGCGGGGCCGTTGACTTGCGCCCCGTCGGTTTCACCTGCGCTGATCGGCTCAACAAGGCAGGTTGTGACGGGATCGCCATCTTGATCGCACCCCAACTCGATCTGCTGGAGAGAATAGGAAAACTTGTATCCGGTCGGGCCGTCCCGTTGCTTTGTCACCTCTGCGGTGATTACCCCGATGTCATCGCGGGTCAGTTCTATCTCAGTATCGACAGCGGCCCTCAGCGATGAATGCCCGCGCGCGCCCCGCGCAACATCTTTGCCGGAATGGTGGATCAGCATGATATTCGATCCGGTGCCACGCCGCAGCACGTCGAGATTCCTGACCAAATCGGCAATATCTGGCGCGGTGTTTTCATCACCATCCCCCATTACGCGCGACAGGGTATCGACAACGATGAGGTCAAACCTTCCGGTCTGTGACGCCAAGTGTTGTACCATTTCGACCATTGATACCGCATCAGAGGCTTTGCCTGCGAAAGTCACCGGCACGGCAATGACCCAGAATTCAGGATCATCTAGAGCGGAAACCCGGTTCGGAAAAGATGAGCCGCCCTCTGCCGCGATGTAGAGAACATTGCCCTTGTTGACGCGGCGATTGCCCCAAGTCTCGCCCTTGGAAATGTGGTGCGCCAAATCGAGCGCAAAGAACGATTTGCCCACGTTGGACTGACCAAAGACAACCGTGAGAGTGCCCTTGTCCAACCAGCCTTTAACGAGATAGTTCCGGTTCAAGGAGGGCTCGAAATTCCCCGCCCATGTTGCGGCTGCCAGCAGTTCCTTGGCTTTTGGCTTCAATAGTGCTGGATCGCTCCTAATCGGCGTAACGTTGTCAAAGTCATTCATGCCGCCACCTGCCTAAACACGCCTTTGGGGTCCACACGCGACAGAAATGCCCGCTTGTCCTCAAGTTCAAAGCCATTCCACAACCTGACAAACAACCGTTTCCTGTCTGGCAGGGGGGCGCTGTCGGGTTGGATCTTGGTCACGAAATCGGGATCATCAAAATCAGGAAGATCACACTCGATTTCAGGATGAGGATCAGCCGAGCGGTTGCGGCAGTATTCTTCCGCGACTTGAGCAAAGAGGGAGCCCCCGCCCCAAGCTTCCCGTGTTGCGCAGGCTTCCTCCAAAATCTGGATAGCCAATTGATCGGCGTCGTCCGGTGAAATTTCATACGCTAGTTCCTCAACTTCATATTCATCCAGTGCGGCGATACACTTCAAAATGAATTTGACCGCCCGCGAAAGCTCCGGGATGGAGTTCGACACGGGGGAAGATTCCTGTGATGTTTCAAGAAGGGTATTTTGGCAGGTTCGACATTCCAACTCATTGGAGTGAATAGAACTACTCGTTCCTACCACCCCAGCCATGATCCATAAAAAATCCATACTTCCCAATGGGATAGCCGTTGATCAAGCGGCCAGCCTCCCGTCTGCACGTCTTGGTGCTTCACAAAATGCTTCACATTCCCGGGGGTACGGCCGGCGTGATGCCCGCAGGAAGTGGGGGCTGCACCTTGTCCGAAGAAGCAGAATTTTTCATTTCCGCCGGCGCTGGCCGGAAAATCTGAGACATCTGGGCGCGCCCGCGTTTCTGTCTGTTTCTCTTCGTACCGACGTTCTCTCCGTCGCCGCCGCGCGGTCCTGCAAACTGCGTGCGGCTGTGGAAGAGGGAGAACGGGAATTGATCGCTTGTCTTGCCGACCGGCCAGTCTGTGCCGAAACGACTCGATCGCTGCTGCGCGAGATGGTGCGCAGCGCTGTGCAGAAGATGATGGAAGACCTCGAGGCACCTGTGGCCTCAACGCTGGACACCGAGCGCCTGCCATCCATCGAGGCGGAACTCAGGGAGATAAAACTCGCCTTGCGCCAGCGCGACTGGTCCACCGCACCCGCCGTCGCGGCCCCTTGTGTCGCAGGGTTCGAGATCCAGGCGCAGGACCTTTCACAACCGGCTATTGCCCGGCAGCTCTTGCTGACACGTCTGCGGCTCCTGGAACTGGAGGCCGAGGTTGAGGAGACTTGCGACGATCCGCTGCACCTCGGGCGCGACCTTCTCGCCCAGCATGATCTGCTCCCCCGTAGGGACGCGTTGAGGCCACCGATGAGGCTGTCGGAGGCTGTCGAGAAAGCCGCGGATGCTGCCCCGGCCTCGGTCGAGGTCAAGATCCGAACCGTCGGCGTCTTGGCGCTTGATCATTTCGGCGATATCGCGATGACGACGCTGACCTACGGTCGGGTTGAGGAATTCCTCGAGTTTCTTTGGTGGTTGCCGAAGCACTGGGGAAAAAGTCACGGCAAGAACCGGTTCAACCAGGAGGGGCGGGATCTGCGACCGAGTGAAGAGCGCATCCTCGCCGATGAGCGGGACGCCGCTATCATCGAGGCGGTTCTGGCGGATGACAGTCTTTCCCGTCCCGACAAGCGGCGGCGCCTTGTCGACGATCTGACCCCGCGCCTTACTGACGGCTATCTCATCGTTCAGAGGGACATGTTCCAGAGGATCGTCGCGGCCGCACTCGGAAACCGCCGTGTTGGTCGCGACCTCGACGATGACGAGCGGATCGTGCCGTCACACAAGCAGTTGAAAGACGCGATCGCCAAGTGGCACAAGAACGCGAAAACCTCATGCGGTCTGCCCCGGCGCGTTTCCCGTCCGAAACGGCGCCGTTCCTGGTCGATCGAGCATATTGCGAAGCTGTTGCTTTCGCCAATTTATCGAGGGGCAAGTTCGGAAAAACAAAGGGGACGCCGCGCGCGCGGGCGCAAGCGGGTCATCGTCAGGGATGCGCTCTACTGGGTGCCTTTGATCATGATCACAATGGGGGTCCGGCCGGAGGAAATCCTGCAGTTGCCTTTGACAGCTGTTGTGCGCCGGAACGGCGTCTATTGTATCGAGGTCGCGGACACGTATTCCTTGTTGAAGAACGAGCAGTCCCGGCGCTCTATTCCCATCCCTCAGCTTCTGCTGGATCTGGGGTTCCTGCAATGGGTTCGCTTCCAGATCAGGCAAAAGGAAATCTGGGCGTTTCCGGAGATTCCGGAAGACAAATCACATGACAAGAAATCCCAGATTTTCGGCGGCCGGCTGCGCAATATCTTCCGAACCCTGAAGATCGAGTGCCCGCACGAGGATGTGTACGCGATGCGGCGCACGCTTGCCTCGAAGCTCTTGCACGCGGGCGTAGATACGGGCGTGCGTCAACGCATTCTGGGGCATCTCGAGGGGACGACAGTCGATCGTCACTACTCCGATGACGGTTTGTTGGAGTTGAAAGACATGCTCGATCGTGTCGATTACGGCATCAAGGTCGGGCGTGAAAAGGGGGTCGGCTTTCCGCTCATCACGGGATGCTCGGCCCTCCTGTTGCCAACTGCTGCGGTTGATATCGAGTTGCAGGACGATGCGCAGATCGCGGGCGTACGTGTTGCTGACAGCGATACCGGAGAAATCCTGTTCGAGGCACGCTTGGACGGTGCGAATCTGCAAGCGAAGAGCAGCCTTACCGATGCGCCATCGAGAAGCGCGCAGGAATGCGCAACGCAACTGGTCGATTTGGAAATGGCCTACGATTTGGCCTTGCCCGCCAGCGAAGAAGCCATGCGCGCCTTTCAACACTTGCTGATCTTCGCTGACGAGGACCAGAAAAATGTGACGGCCAAGGTTCGACGTCCGGTGATCTCGGATCCATTTGCGGCTGTGGAGCGTCAGGAAGAAGGCCTGTCGGGCGACCTCGCACCTGACGCGCCCTCGGTGAGACCACAAGCCGCAAGGTTGCCGGAAGAAGTTGGTACATCGGTGGGCCAAACAGTTCTTTGCGTGTTCCCTTTGCGCGGCGCTCAACGGGGCGACGGGCAACCCCGCCCAGGCTTAGTCGTCGGCGAAAAATTCCTGTCCGGGAATCGGTATCTCGATATCGCACAAGGAGCGTCGGCCGATGCAGGGTTGCCAAGAAAGCATGATCTGCTGTTGCAAACCGTAGAGGACCTGAACACGGCACGTTTGAAGACAGCCACATGCTTCGATATGCGCAGACGGATTCTCGTGCGCGCCGAGGATGGGAGCCGGGTCAAGGGGGCGCTCGGAACACTGCCAAAAGACGCGAGGCTCAGAATGAACGAGGTTCTACTCGCTGCCGGTGATGTCGCGCCCGTGCCTGCGTGCGAAGTGCGCGTGGGGCGGAAAGAAACCGTCGTGGAGATTCACCGTCCCAAGAGGCTTCGGCAGCCGGAAGTGTATTGAGCAGAGGTTGTTGCTGTTTTGGACGGCGTCTCGCTGAGCGGTGTAGCTTAGCCATTTTCCCATCGTGGCCCAGCTGCGCCACTTGGGAACTGTTTGATGCGGCTGTGCCGCAGTTCATCTCCCAACGCTGTTGACGACGTCGCTGCAATGATGTCCCGGGCGGCGCATTCAGATTTTCTTGTCAGGTCCGGAGCCAAAATTTTTTTCCGCATACGGAGTGATGGGCCAATTTCGTCAGTAGCGATCTCCGCCACGCAGTAGTGAAAGTAATACCGCTACTACCCATTACTACTATCGGGAAGGACAACATCATGCCCACGACCTCAAAACCTGCAAACACGCCGATGGCTCTCTTGAAAAAGGTTGAGAAGGCCTTTGAAACGCTCGAGAAGGCCGGCCGAAAACCTACGGTTGAGGGTATTCGCGGCGAAATTGGTGGTTCCTACACCAAGCTCTGTCCAGCTGTACGCATCGTGCGTGAGCGCCGGGCAGAAGATCGCCGGCAGGCTGAGGCAGCGCCGGAAATGCCTGACGAGGTACGAGAAATCTTTGAAACCGCATGGGTTCAGGCCCACCGCGTTGCTGATGAGCACAACGTAGCGGCGCGGAAGAGCTTTGCCGAGGAAATCGCGCGTAAGGAGACGGAGATTGAAGAACGTGAGGCCGCACTGTTCAACCTTGAGGCCGAAAACGAGAAACTCGAACGGGATCTGGGAGCGGCTCAGAAAATCGCGCATGAAGCCGAACTTCGCGCGACCAAGCTGGAGGGCCTCTTGGGACAGCGTGAACGGGATGTTGAGATCGCAAACGCAAAGCTCGAGGAACGCGATGCAATTTTGACGCCATTGTTTTTCAACAATTTCAAGGCGAACGAAAGAGCAGAATAGTCGATCCAAGCCCGCTCACGGTGGGTTTGGAATGGGGCCAAGGTGACAGCTCTGCCGGTCGTCATGCGGTGGGCACTCTTGATAGAAAACACTGGAATGGTGTCGTAGTGGTGGTTCGCGCCGGCTTCGGCATGGATCCATCCCAGCGGGTGCCGCTGAGTCCTAAGTTGCATGCAGCTCCCAAGATCATTTCGAGCGTTGCGCCAGTGGGGGATCTATCCCCGGTGCGCAAAGGCAAGGCCCGGGTGCCGGTCGGTGTGGATTTCGACCCGCCCCAGGGCCTCGCTCAAGGTATGCCGCTTGATCCGATTCCCGAGTAGTATCTCTCCCTGCAAGGTCCACCGGCTTGTCTCAATTGCCAACCGATCCCCAGATCTGCAATATGGAGAAAATCCAACCGACTACGAGCGCTATACGTGCAACAGCCTTTGAACCAGACCCCGGAGCAGATCGCACGCGATCGTATCGACCAGCGCCTGCAGGCGGCTGGCTGGACCGTGCAGGACAAGGAGGCACTGGATTTCAACGCCGGTCTCGGTGTTGCTGTCCGCGAATATCAGACAGACATCGGCCCCGCTGACTACGTGCTGTTCGTTGACAGGCAGGCCGTCGGCGTTGTCGAAGCCAAGCCTGATGCCTGGGGCGTTCGTCTGACCTCGGTGGAGGAGCAATCCGAAGGCTATGCAAACGCCAAACTGAAATGGGTTTCGAACGAAGAGCCGCTCCCCTTCCTGTATGAATGCACGGGACAGATCACCCGTTTCACCAATGCGCGTGATCCGAACCCGCGGTCGCGTGAGGTTTTCACCTTCCATCAGCCGCAAACTCTCAAGGCCTGGATACAGGCGCCAAGATCCTTCCGGGCCGGGATCGCCGAGCTTCCGGAGCTCAACCTGGATGGCCTTCGCGACTGCCAGATCACGGCAATCAACAATCTTGAAGCGTCACTCAAGGCCGACAAACCCCGTGCGCTCGTCCAGATGGCCACAGGGTCGGGCAAGACCTTCACCGCCATCACCCAGGTTTACCGTCTGCTGAAGCACGCAGGAGCGCGCCGCATTCTGTTCCTCGTGGATACGAAGAACCTCGGTGAGCAGGCTGAACAGGAGTTCATGGCGTTCCTGCCCAACGACGACAATCGAAAGTTCACCGAGCTCTACAACGTCCAGCGCCTCACCTCGCCATCCATCACCAATGATAGCCAAGTCGTGATCTCCACGATCCAGCGCATGTATGCCACGCTCAAGGGCGAGGAGTTGAACGACGGAGCGGATGACGAAAACCCGGCCGAACAGAAATGGCGCCGTAAGGAACCGCTGCCCGTCGTCTACAACCCCAAACTCCCGCCCGAATACTTCGACGTGGTCATCATCGATGAATGCCACCGGTCGATCTACAACCTCTGGCGCCAGGTCATCGAGTATTTCGATGCCTATCTGATTGGTCTGACCGCCACGCCCGACAACCGGACCTACGGATTTTTCCAGAAGAACGTCGTCAGTGAATACACCCACGAAAAGGCCGTCGCTGACAAGGTCAACGTGGGCAACGATGTATTCCTGATCGACACCGCGGTCACCCAAAAGGGCGGCACCCTCGAAGCCAGGCAACTGGTGCAAAGGCGAGAGATCAAGACACGAAAGAAGCGTTGGGAAACCCAGGATGAAGATCAGACCTATGCAGGCACCCAGCTTGACCGCTCTGTCGTGAACCCGGACCAGATCCGCACCGTCATACGCACCTTCCGCGACAAGTGGCCCGAGATCTTTCCGGGTCGCAAGGAGCTTCCGAAAACCCTGATCTTCGCCAAGACCGACAGCCACGCCGACGACATCATCCAGACCGTCCGGCAGGAATTCGGCGAGGGCAACGAGTTCTGCCGCAAGATCACCAATGGCGCGAAGAACCCGAAATCCTCGCTCAGTGCCTTCCGGAACGAGTATTATCCGCGCATCGCCGTCACCGTGGATATGATCGCCACCGGCACCGACGTGAAACCGCTCGAGTGCCTGATCTTCATGCGAGACGTGCGATCGAAAAACTACTTCGAGCAGATGAAGGGCCGCGGCACCCGCGTCCTTGACCCCGATGACCTCAAGAAGGTGACGCCGTCGGCCAAGGCCAAGACGCATTACGTCATTGTTGATGCCGTGGGGGTCACCAAATCGCTCAAGACCGCCAGCCAGCCGCTGGATACCAAGCCTTCGATCCCCTTCAAGGATCTCGCCATGGGCCTGATGATGGGCGACCGCTCCGAGGAAACCGTCAGCTCGCTCGCCGCCCGCCTTTCGCGCCTTGACAACAAACTGGGTGCCGAGGACCAGGAAAAGATCACCAAGGAGGCTGGCAAACCCCTTACCGGCATCGTGCGTGATCTCTTCGACGCCATCGACCCCGACAAGGTGGAAGCCGATGCCAAGGCCGCAGGTTACCCCGAGCCTGATGACGCCGCCATGCAGGCGGCGCGGGACGAGAGGGTCAAACAGGCCGCCAACATCTTCACCGGGTCACTCATCAACCTGATGGACAAGATCCGTCGCGACACCGAACAGACCATCGACCACGACAACCTCGACAAGCTTCTGCGAGCCGAATGGGCGGGGGATGTGGAGGAGAACGCCAAGAAAATCGCGCAGGAGTTCGAGGACTACCTGAAGGAAAACCGAGACGAGATCGAGGCGCTGCAGGTCTACTTCAACACCCCGGCCCGCCGGTCAGAGGTCACCTTTGCCATGATCAAGGAGGTGCTGAGGAAACTGACCGAGGATCGTCCGCGCCTGGCCCCGCTCACCGTCTGGCGCGCCTATGCGCATCTGGATGACTACAAGGGCAACAGCCCGGCGGGGGATCTCACCGCGCTGGTCGCGCTGATCCGGCGGGTCACCGGGCTTGATGAAAAGCTCACCCGCCATTCCGACCGGGTGCGGCGCAACTTCCAGAACTGGGTACTGAAACGCCACTCCGGCGCGGGCGAGAAGTTCACCGAAGAACAGATGGGCTGGCTGCACATGATCCGCGACCACCTCGCCACCTCCTTCACCATCGAGCGCGACGATCTGGAACTGGCCCCCTTTGACACCCAGGGCGGGCTGGGGCAGATGTACATGCTCTTTGGCGACGGGATGGAGGATGTCATGACCGAGATGAATGAGGCGCTCTCGGCATGACGGAATTGCCGCGCGGATGGGCCGCTGTGACTCTGGAAGATGTAGCTTTCTGGTCGTCGGGCGGCACCCCGAGTCGCAAACGGGCAGACTACTTCGGCGGAGGCATCCCCTGGGTCAAAACGGGCGAATTGACCGGGAAGTACATCCGCAATACCGAAGAAACTTTGACTGATCTTGGCGTGAAGAACAGCAGCGCCAAGGTGTTCCCAATTGGGTCCGTCGGCATCGCTATGTATGGAGCAACAATCGGGAAAGTGTCGATCTGGGCCATCGAAGCATCGACAAACCAAGCATGCGCTGTCGCTCAGCCTTTCGCCGATGTTATCTCATCCGAATTCCTCTACCATTTTATGCACTCCGAGAAAGATGCGCTTGTTAAGCAAGGGAAAGGCGGAGCACAGCCGAATATCTCGCAAGGCATCCTGAAGGAATGGCCGATTGCGTTGCCCCCCACCAACGAACAACGCCGCATCGTTTCGAGGGTCGAGGCGCTGTTCGACGAGATCGGCAAGGGGGTCGAGAGCCTGCGGACGGCGAAAACCACCCTTGGCCTCTACCGCCAGTCCCTGCTGAAATCCGCGTTTGAAGGCCGGCTCACCGCCGGTTGGCGCGCGCAAAACGCCGACAAGCTGGAAAGCCCCGAAACCCTCCTCGCCCGCATCCAAGCCGAACGCGAGACCCGCTACAAGGCCGCCCTGGAGGCTTGGCAAGAGGCCCTCGCCAATTGGCGCGAGGGTGGCGAGAAGGGCAAGAAACCCGCGAAGCCGAAGCGGCCAGCGGACTTTGATGCGCCGACGGATGTTGAACTAAGTCGCCTCCCCGAACTTCCCGAAGAATGGGCTATTTCTCAAGTCAATGAACTATCCGCGCACATTACGAGCGGATCGCGTGACTGGAAAACTCATTATGGTCGCGGCTCTTCCGTTTTCGTTATGGCCCAGAATGTCCGAGCAGGAAGATACGACGCAAGCACCAAGCATATCATCGATCCACCGAACGACAGCTTGAGCGCCGATAGAACCCGCGTTGCCAAAAATGATCTCCTAATTACAATTGTGGGAGCAAATACAGGTAACGTCTGTGTATTTCCGTATTCGAGGAAGGATCACTATGTCTGCCAAAGCGTTGCATTGGTTCGATTATATAACCCAATGTATGCAAGATACCTGAACTTCTATTTTCAGGACGATTCCTCTGGGAAGAAAATTCTGGACTACTATATCTACGGCGCTGGTAGGCCTCACCTCGGTTTCGAGGAGTTAAAACGGACTTTGGTTCCAATCTGCTCGCCCGCCGAACAAGCCGAAATCGTCCGCATGCTCGACGCGCGTCTCGAAGCCGCCTCCGCGCTCGAGGTCGAGATCGACGCGGCCCTCACCCGCGCCGACGCCCTGCGCCAGTCCATCCTGAAAAAAGCCTTCTCCGGCCGCCTCGTCCCCCAGGACCCCACGGATGAACCCGCATCCGCCCTTCTGGCTCGCATCAAAGCCGAGCGCGCGAAGGCACCGAAGCCCCCCCGAAAACGAAAGGCCATCGCGTGAGCAAGAAAAAAGGTCGCTCAATCGAGCTGTTCTTCGTCGATGGCACGCCGGACGGCATGGTCACCGCGACGATCCCTTTCCAGTGGTCCGGTCATGTGCTTGTCACCCGTCGTACGCAGCTGAAAGAAGCTATCTCGCGCAGTGAGGCCAAGCGCCCGGGCGTCTATCTGCTGATCGGTGACTTGGATGGTGAGAACACGCTCTATATCGGCGAAACAGACGAGCTGAAAACACGGCTGACCCAACACGCCGCCTCCAAGGACTGGTGGGATACCGCAATTCTGATCACCTCAAACGGCGAGCCCCTCAACAAGGCCCATGTACGGTATCTGGAACACAAGATGTTCACCGCCGCGAAGTGGCTCAACAAGATCACGCTAAGCTATGGTCAAGCACCCTCCGGCAGCCCCCTGAGCGAGGCAGCCCGCGCCCACATGGATGATTTCCTGGAGAATATCTATCTGGTGCTCCCGGCCCTGCGGTTCGATTTCTTCACGGCTCAGGTCAAAGACGACAGCCCCGCGTCACCAGATCAAACAACGACCGACGCGGTATATTTCACGTTCAACGTCGCGAAACACGGGATCACATCTCGGGCGCGCTGGGAAGATGGGAAATTCGTCGTCGAGGCTGGTTCACTGACGCGAGAGAAGTGGGCGAGCACAGCATCACACCCAACCTACAAGGCTCTGTTTGAAGAGCTGGTGGATCAAGGTGTTCTCGTGCCACAAGGCCCCCATCGCGTCTTTGCAAAGAGCTATGTTTTTAACAGCACGAGCGCTGCAGCAGCTGTGATATCAGGTCGCCCCGCCTCAGGCCCAAAAAGCTGGCTCGTTGAAAATACCGGCCAGACATACGGCGACTGGGAAGCAGCCCAGTTACAAGCAGTAGAACCGGAAGAGCAGCCATGACCACCGCCCCCATCGTTTCCAAGGTCTGGAGTTTCTGCACCACGCTGCGTGATGATGGCGTGGGTTATGGCGACTACCTGGAGCAGCTGACCTATCTCATCTTCCTAAAGATGGCCGACGAATATGCCAAGCCTCCCTACAACCGCGACGTGGGCATCCCGGAGGGCTATGACTGGACGAGCCTGACCTCGCGCCGGGGCGCCGAACTCGAGGCGCATTACGTGGCGCTGCTGCGCAAGCTCGGCGAAAGGCGCGGCATGCTCGGCCAGATCTTCACCAAGGCGCAAAACAAGATCACCGACCCGGCCAAGTTGTTTCGTCTGATCGACATGGTGGACGGCACCAAGTGGGTCGTGTTGGGCGCGGACGTGAAGGGCGACATCTACGAAGGCCTGCTGGAGCGCAACGCCGAGGATACCAAATCGGGTGCG
The DNA here is from genome assembly GCF_004348975.1 of Antarcticimicrobium sediminis. Lineage (GTDB taxonomy): Bacteria > Pseudomonadota > Alphaproteobacteria > Rhodobacterales > Rhodobacteraceae > Antarcticimicrobium > Antarcticimicrobium sediminis. The sequence goes on from NZ_SMFP01000010.1 coordinate 179,912, forward strand.
GGCCAATATTTCACGCCGCGTGCCCTGATCCGCGCCATGGTCGAATGCGTCCGTCCCAAGCCCGGCAAGACCATCGCCGACCCGGCCTGCGGCACCGGCGGGTTTTTCCTGGCCGCGCATGATTTCCTGGCCGATGCGGAGAATTACAGGCTCGACAAGGATCAGAAGGCGTTCCTGAAACACGCGACTTTCCACGGAAACGAGATCGTGGCCGGGACGCGGCGGCTTTGCCTGATGAACATGTTCTTGCACGGGATCGGCGAGATGACCGGCGAGTCTCTGGTCTCCCCCGCCGACGCGCTGATCTCACCTCCGTCCGAGACTTTTGATTACGTCTTGGCGAACCCACCTTTCGGCAAGAAGAGCTCGATGAGCTTCACCAATGCCGAGGGGGAACAAGAGACCGACGCCCTGACCTACAATCGGCAGGATTTCTGGGCGACCACCTCGAACAAGCAGCTGAACTTCGTGCAACACATCCGAACGATGCTGAGGACGACGGGCCGCGCCGCCGTGGTCGTGCCCGACAACGTGCTGTTCGAGGGCGGGGCAGGCGAGACCATCCGGCGGAAGCTTTTGCAGACCACCGATCTACACACGATCCTCAGGCTGCCCACAGGCATTTTCTATGCCCAGGGCGTAAAGGCGAACGTCATCTTCTTCGATAACCGACCCGCCAGCCCGGATCCGCAGACCGCCAAGGTCTGGTACTATGATTACCGGACCAACGTGCACCACACGTTGAAACAGAAACCTCTGACTTACGCACACCTGGAAGACTTCGTCGCCTGCTACAACCCCGGGAACCGCCATGAACGCAAGGCGACATGGGGCGAGGACAACCTGGATGGAAGATGGCGGGCCTATTCCCATGAAGAGCTTCTGGATCGCGAAAAGGCCAGTCTCGATGTGTTCTGGCTTCGTGATGCCGCAATGACGGATCTCGACAACCTTCCAGAGCCGGAAGTGCTGGCCGAAGAGATCATGGAAAACCTGCGCTCGGCGATGCGCAGTTTCGAGGCTCTCGAAGGGCTTTGAACTGCTGGCGCCCGAAGGCAGTGAAGATGGGAGGAACTGTTTGCATTCCAGTTGTCCAGCTTGGAAACCGACAATGGCTGTTACAAGCGTCGTAGTCCCGGATGCGCACGAAAGGGGCTTTGCGAAGTCAAAACAGCCGAGCAGGGTGGAATGACAAAACCGGCCCTCTGCGGACATTCACTCACCACTTGCTATGCTGCGGTGCGGCCCGTAAATTCGGACTTTCGCTGCAGCTGCAAGGTTCAAAATCGACCGAGCCGCGGGATTGCGGGACAGAGCCTTAAGTCGCAGCGACTGCACTAACGTCGGTTTTGGCGAAGTTGGAAGCGTCGTGAAAGGTCTTTACTGTTTCGAATATGGGCAGCTTCGGATTTTTGGCATACCACAAAAGTATTGGTAAGTCTTCTGTTTCGGGTTGAAATTTTTCGGCCAGGAACCCAACTTTCATAGCGAACGAAACGGGAATGGTGGGCATGACCTTAACAATAACAAAACAGGCTGAAACCTATCTGGAAACACTGGCTGAAGCGCTTGAGATTCCCCCCTCCCGTTACGAGCAGGCGGAAAAAAGCTACAAGTCACTGGGCGATTGGCTTCATCGCGACGACTCTACTGTGAGCCACTTGGACCCTGACGTATTCGTACAGGGATCTTTCCGTTTGGGTACTGTCATCAAACCGCTTTCCAACGATGAAGAGTATGACGTCGACTGCGCGTGTTCCCTGGAAGACCTGGGCAAATCTAACCTGTCTCAGGCGCAGCTGAAGGAGCTGCTTGGGGACGAAATCAAACTTTATCGCAAGAGCAAGGGAATTACGAAGAAGGTGCACGAAGGGCGGCGCTGCTGGCGCCTCGACTACGCTGACGGCGCACAATTTCATATGGATATCGTGCCTGCGATCCCCAACGGGAATGATCTGCGCCGCCTGCTTGAAGCCAGGAATCTGGACGCAGCTTTTGCAGATACGGCGATTGCAATTACAGATAACGAAGTGCTTCCGCAATATTTTGAGATTACCAATGACTGGCCGCGATCCAATCCGCGCGGTTACGCCGAATGGTTCAAGTCTCGGATGGGGGAGGTGTTCGAACGGCGGAGGGCGCAAGTTCTCAACGAGATGCGCGCGAAGGGTGTAACAGCAAGCGTGGAAGATATTCCGACCTATCGTGTCCGCACACCGCTTCAGTCTGCAATCATGATATTGAAGCGTCACCGCGATACGATGTTTGCCGATGATCCGAAGAACAAGCCAATCTCAATCATCATCTCGACCCTGGCGGCTCACGCCTATCAGGGGGAAGAAACAATTGGGCATGCTCTGCTCTCGATCTTGAGCAAAATGAGAGATGCGATTGAATATGATGGTCAAAAATACATCATCAGAAATCCGACTGATGCCCTCGAAAACTTTGCTGACAAGTGGGAAACACACCCAGAGCGGGCAGATGCCTTCTTCACATGGCTTGAGCAGGCTCGCGAGGACTTTGCCAGCGCTGGCCGGCTTGTCGAGCACCGGCGTATGTCGAGCGTACTGGCGGAACGCATGGGGCGCGACCTGACGGATCAGGTGAGCGACACGGTCCTTCAGCCAACCCGATCCGGTGCTTCCGGGCTATTGGGAGCAGCCACGGCCGCTTCCGCTACATCAGCCCCGAATGTGTCCTTTTCGGATGCACCGCGAAATCCGAAAAGGCCGGACGGGTTCGCATGAGCTGGTGGTTCACGCGCAGTACCCGTCTTTCTTCTGAGAAAGCCGCCATTGCTGATCTGGAAGCTGGTGTTGACTGGCTCCAGGTTGGCAGGTGGCAAACCAATTCTGACCTCGCCATGTGTGTGGGTTTTCGGATTGTCACTGGGGATGATGAATTTGCCTTTGAAATGATTTACCCGAGTGTGTTTCCGGACGCCCCCCCGATGATCTACACGCAAGACAGGTCATTGGTCTCTGGACATCAATATGGCGCTGAGGGCGAACTGTGTCTTGAACATCGCCCTGACAACTGGCTCCCCACTATCACGGGCGCTGACATGATTGCCAGTTGCCAACGGCTTCTCTCCGAAGAGCGTCCGGAACACGGCGCAATCGTGCATGCTCGCTCGGCGCATATCGCGTCATTAGGGCGCGACATGCGCTCGCACTATTGTCGCCTACTTCTGACACCGGGAGATCTGGAAGCTCTGAACACGCTGTCGGAATACACACCGCAGCCCCTGATCCTGAAAGATCGCAAAGCGGCCTCAAGCCTGATTTCGTCCATCGTCTCTGTCGGACAGACGGATACGCCGTTCTGGGTCAGCGACTTGCTCATACCCAAAGGAGGTTTGGAAGGAAACGGGTTTGTCGTACGTGTACCCGGAGCGGTCAAGCAAGGGGACATCAGTGCAGATGACCTGAAAGCGCTTCTGGAGGGCGTGAGACTGGCGGAACTTGGCAATACAGTGCTGGAGAGCGACGGACATGAGCATCTGCTGATCGGCGATGCGGCGGATTGGGAGCTCTTTTGGATTTATGGTGAAGCAGGCAAGCGCAAAGTCATCAACTATACGACGCTGCCTATCCCAGAACCTAAACCACGATTGCCGAGCAGCCACGCATCCCTTTCTGGTAAGAAGGTTGGTATCGTTGGTTGTGGTTCAGTTGGGTCGAAAATTGCAACCAGCCTGTGTCGCTCCGGTGTTGGGGAATTCTTCCTCATTGATGAGGACATCTTTTTTCCTGGCAACATTGTCCGCAATGAACTGGACCTCGATGACATAGGATCACACAAGGCTTATGCCCTGCGTGACCGATTGCTGCGGATCAATCCCCGGATTGACGTTAAAGCGTTGCGCATCTCACTGGGCGGCCAGGAAAGCGCCAACTCCATGGCAGGTGCGCTTGAGGCGCTCGGTAAATGTGATCTTCTTGTCGACGCCACAGCAGATCCCTCGGCATTCAATATGATCGCCTCGGTATCCACACGGCAAAGAAAGCCGATGATCTGGACAGAAGTGCTTGCCGGCGGAATTGGCGGCATAGTTGCCAGGTCACGTCCTGACATAGATGCTGTACCGCTGGCTGCTCGTTCACAAATTGAGATTTGGTGCAACGATCAGGGCATGGAATGGGCTCGTACAGCCGGCACTAATCCCTATGGCAGTCGCGGCAGCGACGGTACGCCTCTTATTGCCGAAGATGCCGAGGTTGCGATCATGGCAGCCCATGCCGCGCGCTACGCGACCGACATCCTGACGCGACCGGATGCAAGTATCTTTCCCATGTCTGCCTATGTCATAGGGTTTTCTTCGGAATGGCTCTTTAACGAGCCCTTTGACACGCGCCCCATCGATTTACAGCCTGTCGGCACATGGGGGGAGACAGCGGATCTGTTGGGACCGGACGCGCTCTTGCAGCTCCTGAAGGACCATCTGCCTGACAAGGAGACTGCGGATGCAACTGTGGCTACAGGCTGATGTAATCCGCAGGATGCGGCGACACATGCTGCGCGCCGGGAGTCGCGAAATCGGTGGCATGATCATGGGCGAACAGACGGGTGATCAGCAATTCCGTGTCGTTGACTTCTCAATTGATGCCACAAGTGGATCGCCCTCAAATTTTACCCGCGATGCCGAACAACACGATCAGGCACTCGCGGAATTCTTCAAAACGACCGGGGCGGATTATCACCGGTTCAACTATCTGGGTGAATGGCACACCCATCCACGTTTCAGTGTGCATCCGAGTTTGCAGGATGTGCACGCTATGCAGGATTTGGTTGACGGATCCGGGGGCGTCGACTTTGCGGTGCTTCTGATCGCGCGCCTGAAGTGGTTCTGGCGTTTCGAAAGCAGTGCGCATCTGTTTGTGGATGGGTATGTCCCATCAGCCATAACGCAGATTTATGACAACTGACCGTATGTCTCAGGTGATCACACGTAGTTGGCCCACCCCGGCTCACATTGCGAATGGGCAGGGGCAAAATCTCCTACGAGGTTGAACAGAACCGGAGCGATTCCGAATTGAAAGGCCGCCAGAAAATGACCGCGAAGCAAGATACCAAAAAGAAAGGCCGGCATGGCAATGTGACGGGCAAGGCATTGAATCTTGTCTGGGCACGATCCGCCGGGCGCTGCCAGCTTGATGGCTGTAATGAAGACCTCACCAGGCATCTGGCGATCGGCAGCCGAAGAGCAAACAAAGGCTATGTTGCACATATCATTGGCTCCAGCGCAGATGGCCCTCGGGGAGATCCTGAAAGATCAAAGGAACTCGCCAAGGATCCGGACAATGTGATGCTATTGTGCGATGGCTGCCATAGGGAAATCGACCGCGAACATCCTGACGCTTACCCTGAGGCCCGGCTTCATGACATGAAACGCAGACATGAAGCCTGGGTTTCCAGAGCTGTCGGCCTCAAGCCGGATAGCCAATCCCACATTCTGCGGTTTACCAACCGGATCGAGGCAAACGAAACGGCGATTCCGTTGGACGACTGCGTTCTTGCCATGCAGGCCATCGGAAAAACGCCTGCGAGCATTCATGCGATCGACCTCAAAATCGGAGTGTCAGGGCATAACGAGACTGACGATGTCTACTGGGCCGCTGAGCCGGGCGATCTTCAGAATTTCTTCAACAGGAAATTCGAGGGCTACTTCAATACGGGAAAAGTCCGCCACTTATCTGTTTTTGGCTTTGGACCGATGCCGCTATTGATGAAGCTGGGACAGTTACTGCCTGACCTTCACGATATCGATGTTTTCACGCGCCACCGGGAGCCCACGCCCTCATGGTGCTGGAAAGATGGCGCGCCGACGTTTCAACCTTACTGCACCGAAGGCGCGGCCAAATCGAACAGAGTGGCAATCAAACTCAGTGTTACAGACAGGATCAGCGACGAGCGCGTGCAATCTGCTATTGGTGAAGACGACCTTTCGATCTGGGAGATCACTTGCAACCGGCCGGGTTATGACGTTCTCTCAACACGTGAAGACCTGAGCGATTTTCGGACGGTCGTCAGATCTACATTCAACCGGATCAGACAATGTCACGGTGAGGCTGTAGAGATCAGTGTTTTTCCAGCGGCACCAGGGTCGTGTCTCGAATCTGGTGGAAATTCTCCGGCGGCGTCCTCCGGGCATGGGGATTTGGGCCTGATCAAGCCGCGAGGTCAAGGCTGATCGGGGCGATGGGCTGAGCCAGGGTTTCCCAG
>NZ_SMFP01000011.1 GCF_004348975.1 Antarcticimicrobium sediminis
GCAAGCAAAGCCCCCAGACGGACTCGCTATATGAGGGCGGCCCGTCTGGGGGCTTTGCCCTCTGAACGACGGGTCAAAATCAAACGCTGAAACCGGGTCAGTTTTGAACGCTCATTGACAGACAGGATTCCGGTCGGAATGCCGATGATCAGGGCAAACGCCATCGCCATCGTCGCCAACTGGATCGTGACAGGAAGCTTCTGTCCGATCAGTTCGAGCACCGGCTGGTTGGTGCGCAGAGAAATACCGAGATCGCCCGTGAGCACCCCGCGGACCCAATTCAGGTACTGCACCGGAACCGGATCGTTCAGGTGATATTTTTCGCGCAGGAACTCCATCGTCGCGGGGTCACGATCCTCGCCCGCCATCGCCAGAACCGGGTCGCCGGGCAGCATCTTTTGCATACCGAATACAAAAAGCGAGATCAGGATGATTGTCGGGATCGCGATCAAGGCGCGGCGCAGAATGAAGGACAGCATGGGTTGACCCCTTGAGAGTTGGTGATGCGAGCGCCGCCGGCGCTCGCATCCGGTGTCGGATTAGTCAGTGGTGCTGACACCTTCCAGCCGGATCATCCCGTCGGGATACGGCGTAAAGCCCTGCACATCCTTGCTCACCGCCCACAGCCAAGTGTCGTGCCAGAGATAGACGATCGGCAGATCCTTATCCAAGATGCCACGGGCCTTTGCGTAATACGCCTTGCGTTCGGCGGTGTCATTCGTGGCGCGGGCATCATTCAGGGCCGTGTCCACCTCCGGGTTGGAGTACTTGGAATCGTTGATGCCGCCACCGGTGGTCATGAACTGGTGAATGTTGCCGTCGGGGTCGATCCGGCCAGACCATCCAACCAGCGTGGCGGTATAATCGCCCGCGGACTGATCGGACAGCATGGTGGCGAATTCCTTGGATACGATCGATATCTCGATGTTTGCTTCGGCGGCCATCGACTGGATGACCTGCATGACCTGCGCGGAATCCGGCGAATTGGGGGCCTGCACCTCCAACGTGACGCCATCCGGGTAACCAGCTTGGGCCAACAGCGACTTGGCCTTTTCGATGTCGCGGGCCGGGACCGGGTAATCATTCGCGTAGAAGGTTGAGCCGGGGGCGTATTGCTGGTTGCCGGGGGTCGTGACACCGTCGAATACGACGTTGCTCAACGCTTGGCGGTCGATGGCAAAGCTCAAGGCCTGACGCAGCAGCTTGCCGTCCTTTCCAAAGGGGTTGTCGGCACGCTCGCCATTGCCCACGTTGAACGTGATGCCGTCATAGCCGAGCGATACCGCGCGTTCCACGTTGATGTTCGGGTCCGCCTCTGCCTGCGCCAGATCTGTGGCGGACAGTCTTTCGATCATGTCCAGATCACCCGATTGCAAATTCGCCAGACGCACGGTGGTGTCAGGGATCGGCAAGTAGGTCACCTTGTCCAGCTTGATCTTGTCGGCGTTCCAGTAGTCAGGAAAAGCCTTGAGCACGATACGGTCCTGCGAAACCCGCTCCACAAAGGAAAACGGTCCCGAACATACCGGATGCAGACCGAAATCGGCACCCGCGCTTGCGGCCGCTTGCGGAGACACCATCATGCCGGCACGGTCGGCAAGCTGTGACAAAAGCGTGGCGTCGGGCGCATCCATGTCAAAGCGGATCTCGTATTCGCCCAAGATCTCGACATTTGTGATCGAGGACAGTTCAGACTTGCGCCGGCTTTCTTCCATGTTCTGAGACCGGTCGATATTGGCGGCGACGGCAGCGGCGTTGAACGGCGCGCCGTCATGAAAGGTCACACCCTCGCGCAGCGTCATGGTCAGCTGGGTGTTGTCGTCGCTCCAGCTCCAATCCGTGGCCAACTGCGGCACGAGGTCAAGCTGTGGCGTGATATCGACCAGCTTGTCGCATAGCGATGCATAGACTATGCGGCCGACAAAGGTTCGGGACTGGTCGGGGTCCAGGATGTCGGGGTCTTCCTGCAGGCCGATCCGCAAGGACTGGGCCTGTGCGCCGATCGCTGTCGCGCTCAACAAGGCAGCGACAAGTGTGAGGGAACGGATTTTCATGTTAGCGTCTCCTTGTGCGAGGGGGTGGCAGCCCTTTCGACGGGCCGTTCTTCTTGGTGTTTGGTGGGTGTTGTCTGGGGTCGTATCCGCGTGCGCCCGGCAATCGCATCGGCATACAATGCAAACCGATCACGGGCCCCATCAGACCGCGGGTTGGATGCGACGTTCGTCGTGACGCTGGCCTGCTGCGCGATCTCTTCTGTAAAGTGGCAGGCTGCGCGATGACCGCGCCCGCTGCCTGCGTCGCGTAAATCCGGCGCGTCGATATGGCAGGCCTCGCGGGCAAACGGGCAGCGGGTGTTGAAGTTGCAACCCTTGGGCGGGGCCATCGGGCTGGGCATTTCACCGGTCAGCGCGATCGTGTTGCGGCTTCGGCCGTATTCAGGGATCGGAATGGCCGACAACAGCGCCATGGTGTAGGGATGGCGCGGATTTTCAAAGATTTGTCGGGTCTCACCCTCTTCCACGATGCGACCCAGATACATCACGGCGACGCGGTCGCTCATGTGACGGATGACTGCCAGATCATGGGCAATGATGATGAGGGTCAGGCCCAATTCGTCGCGTAGATCCGCGAGCAGGTTGATGACTTGCGCCTGCACACTGACATCCAGAGCCGACACGGGTTCGTCTCCTATGATCAGCTTCGGTCCGGAGGCCAGGGCACGCGCGATGCCGATGCGCTGGCGCTGGCCGCCGGAGAATTCGTGCGGATATCTGTCCGCATGTTCGGGCCGCAGCCCGACCTGCGCCAGCAGCGTCCCCACTTTGGCGCGGCGTTCCTTTGCGGACAGCTCCGGCATGTGGGTCTCGATCGGCTCCCCCACCAACCCGCCAACCGACATGCGCGGGTTCAGCGAACTGAACGGATCTTGAAAGATGAACTGCATGTCCCGGCGCAAGGCGGTCAGGGCGTGGCCTTCGATTTGATCGATCTGCTGCCTTTCGAACAGCATTTCACCGGATGTCGGCCTGTCCAGACGCATCAACATCCGCGCCAGTGTGGATTTGCCGCAGCCTGACTCACCGACGACGGCCAGCGTTTCACCGGCCTGCACGGACAACGACACGCCGTCGACCGCACGCAGGCGCTTGGGGGCCTTGAACAGCGATCCGCCAACCATGAAGTCACGGGTCAGGTCCCTCGCGTCCAAGATGCTGTCAGTCATTGCACGCGCTCCAGTTTTTCATTCAGGGGGGCAAAGTGGCACAGCACCCGGTGGCCTTGACCAAAGTCCTGTTCTGACGGCGGCGTGGCGCAGATCGGCTGGGCAAAGGGGCAGCGGGTCGAAAACCGGCATCCCTTTGGCATCGTTTCGATCGTCGGCACCGTGCCTGGCACGGTGGACAACCGTTCGGACGGCCCCGTCATCTTGGGCATCGAGGACATCAGACCGATCGTATAGGGATGCTGCGGGTCGTTGAAAATGCGCTCTGCCGGTCCTGCCTCGACGATGATGCCAGCATACATGACGGCGACCTTGTCAGCGATTTCGGCCACGACGCCCAGGTCGTGGGTGATCATGATCGTGCCCATGCCAGAATCGCGTTGCAGGTTGCGGATCAGGTCAAGGATCTGGGCCTGGATCGTCACGTCGAGCGCCGTCGTCGGTTCATCCGCGATCAGAAGCGCCGGGTCGTTGGCCAGCGCCATTGCGATCATCACGCGTTGGCGCATGCCGCCCGACAGTTGGTGGGGATATTCGCGCATCCGCTGTTCCGGCGCGGGAATGCCGACGCGACGCAACATCTCGATCGCGCGGGCGTCTGCCTCTGCCTCGGTGACATCATTATGGGCGGTCACGGCTTCCGCAATCTGGTTCCCGATGCGGAATGCGGGGTTCAGCGAGCTCATCGGTTCCTGAAAGATCATCGCGATGTCGGATCCCCTGAACCGGCGCATCGCTTTTGTATCGTGCAGGTCCAGCGGGACGCCGCGAAACTGCACATCAGCCTCGTCGATCGTGACGGCACCGGCAGGCAAAAGGCCCATGATCGCCAGCGAACTGACGCTTTTTCCACATCCGCTTTCACCAACGATGCACAGGGTTTCCCCGGCGTCGACGGAATACCGGACCCCCTGCAACAGATTGGTGTCGGACTTGCCGAAGCGAAGGCTTATGGCCCGCACATCCAGCAAGGGGCCCGAAGTGGAAAGTGTCGTCATGTCGTGTGGCCCCCAACCATTCCGTGATTGGTTGAACTTGAAGGACCGCCTGGAAGAGGTCAACACCTATGCTTGGACGCGCGCCCCAAACCGGTCGACTTGCAAATTCACGCGCGCGACTGCCCAAAAAACGGGCAGTCGCAGTCTGGAGACGGTCAGATCAACAGGTTTTTATCCAGCATCATATGAACGCCTTTACATATGTTGACCGTCTGGGTGACTCGCAGATCGCCAGCAAGACTGCACAGGGTATAGGCATCGGCCCAGTTCAACCCCGCCTTGTTTTGGATCAGCGCGATCATGTCGCGCAGGGCCATTTCGACGCAAATATCCAGATCGGGGTTCATACCCATCGTGATCCAGTGCGTCGGCGTTTCTGCCTGTGGATAGGACAGGTCCAGATCATCGCGCACCGTCAAGCGAAAGCTGCCGCGCAGCGCGGTTTCGATTGCTGTGACGCAGACCTCCCCGTCGCCCTGTGCGCCGTGGCCGTCTCCGCAGGAAAACAGGGCGCCCTCGGTCTGGATCGGCAGATAAAGGGTGGTGCCCGCCACCAGTTCCTTGTTGTCAATATTACCACCGTGGACCCGTGGTTGGATGGAGGGGATCAACCCCCATTCCTTTGGCGGCGCGAGGCCCATGACGCCGAAAAACGGATGTAGCGGCAGTTCGAGCCCCCAGGGGAGGCGGGCGGTGTTGGCCGTGCGGTCCAGGGGAATATTGATCAGGCGAGCGTTCGGCACATCATAGGGCAGGGTGCCCGATAGCGGGCGCATCGCGTTATAGCCCCAGTCCTGACGCAGCTGGACGTCTTCAATCGCGACTTCCAGCACTTGACCGGGCAGCGCGCCGCGCACCGCAACGGGACCGGTAAGAATGTGACCCTGCACTGGGCGCGGGCTGCGGGCGTGGATGTCCAGCAGCTCAGGCGGCACCTCAAACCCATCGCCCGGGAGGGCCTCTGGCCCGCCCGATACCGTATCGATTGTCACCAGATCGCCGCTGTCGATGGTCAACACGGGCGCGCGGGCGGCATCGAAATAGCCCCAGGCGCAGGTGTCCACGGATGCGGGCAAATGATGATCTGTCATGGTTTTCCTTTCGGTAAATTCGCCACAGCCAAGGGTTTGGCTGAAAGCTTGCTTATTATCGCGCCGTTCCGCCGCATTTTTTGGCAGGCCGTTCGGGGTGAAGACCCGGCGCAGCCTCCGGTGTTGACCTTGCGCGCAGCTGGGTCACAACTCTGCCATATCCAACCAATTACGGATTGGTTTCAAGCCAAATATCGAATGGAGCTCTCATGACGGCTTTAAAGCTTTTTGCCACGGCATCCCTCATTGCCCTGTCTGCGGCAGTCGCCGCGCAGGCGCAGGAATTGCGGATAGGCCTGCAATCGGACGCCGATGTGCTGGACCCGGACCAGTCGCGCACCTTTGTCGGCGAAATCGTGTTTACCTCGCTTTGTGACAAGCTGGTGGACATCACGCCGGATCTGGAACTCGTGCCACAGCTGGCCACGCAATGGAGTTGGTCCGAGGCCGGCGACGCCCTGACCTTGAAGTTGCGGGAAGGCGTGACCTTTCACGACGGCACCCAGTTCAACGCAGAGGCGGTCGCCTATAACATTGAGCGGTCACAGACGCTGGAGGAAAGCCGTCGCAAGTCTGACTTGGCTTCGGTGGCCGGCACCGATGTGCTGGGGCCCTACGAGATCCGGATCAACCTGACCCGACCCGACGCGGGCATACTGTCGGAAATGGCGAACCGGCCAGGGATGATGATCTCACCCACTGCCGCCAAAGCGGAGGGTGCGAATTTCGGTCTGGCCCCGGTGTGTTCGGGTCCGTTCCAGTTTGCCGATCGTGTGGCGCAGGACCGCATCACGTTGAAGGCCTATCCTGAGTACTGGAACGCATCCGAAATCCATCTGGATAGCGTGGTGTTTCTACCGATCCCCGACACGACGGTACGGCTTGCCAACTTGCAATCGGGCGATATCCAGCTTCTGGAACGTCTTGCCGCGACGGATCTGACCCAGGTAGAGGGCGACGACAGCCTGACCATCAAAAAAGCCACGTCGCTGGGGTATCAGGGCATCACCTTCAATATCGACAACGGGGCTCGGGGGGATAACCCCTGGGGCAACGACAAGCGGCTGCGTCAGGCGTTCAGCTATGCCATCGACCGCGACGTGCTGAACCAGGTTGTTTTCGAGGGGGCGTTCACCCCGGCAAACCAGCCACCGGCGCCGAGCTCTCCTTGGTTCGTGTCTGAGTATCCAGCACCGGCCCGCGACGTGGAAAAGGCAAAATCACTCCTTGCAGAGGCGGGGTATCCCGACGGTCTGACGCTCGAAGTGCAGGTGCCAAACACGAATGAACCGATGCAGCTGATGCAGGTCATCCAGGCCATGGCGTCAGAGGCCGGGATCGACGTGCAGATCACGGCCAAGGAGTTCGCAACGATGCTACAGGACCAGACGGCCGGTGACTTCATCGCGAGCCAAGTCGGATGGTCTGGCTATGTCGATCCGTCGGCCAACCTGCACCAGTTCGTGACAACCGGCGGCGGCATCAACGACGCTCATTATTCCAACCCCGAGGTCGATCGCCTGCTAAACGCCGCGCGATCAACGACGGACACGACCGAACGCAAATCGCTTTATGCGCAGGCGCGTGCAATCCTGGTCGACGAAGCACCTCTGTTGTATCTGTATCACCCCACTTGGCTGTGGACGATGCGCAGAGAACTCAGCGGGTTTGTGCCTTATCCTGATGGCCGGATCCGTTTGGAAGGCGTGCGTTTGGACGGATAAAGAACCGACCCGCATCATATCCCTTTACTGTAGGATATGATGCGGGTTCGATCGGGTGCCGGTGGTTTTCCAGCAGCAGCCCGATCTGTTTAATCAGGAAATTGCGGAACAGATCCGGCGCGGTGACGCTGGGCATTGGCACTGGGCATGTGAAATCAGATCACGTTTGTGGCTCTAACAAGTCGATTTTCTCAAATTTCCGCACATCGACCAGACCCAGATCCGAGATCCGCAACTCCGGGATCACCACCAGCGCCAGCAGCGAATGCTGCATATAGGCGTTGTTCAGATCACAGCCGCAATCGCGCATCGCCTGCATCATCCGCTCGGCCTTTTGCGCCACCTCGCGCGCCGGGGCGTCCGACATCAGCCCGGCGATCGGCAGCTCGACCAACGCCAGTTCCGCGCCGTCGCGGAACACGGTAACGCCCCCACCAACCGAGGCCAGCCGGTTGGCGGCCAGCGCCATCTGCGCCCGGTCAGTACCCACCACGATCATGTGGTGGCTGTCATGCGCCACGGTCGAGGCCATGGCCATCCGCCCGGTATAGCCAAAGCCCGAGACAAAGCCGTTGACCACGCCGCCGGTGCCCCGGTGCCGTTCAACCAGCGCGATCTGACAGACCTCGTCCGGGCCCTTGCCCTCGCCTGCATTCGTGCCCTCGACCAGCCCGTTGCGCACCGGCAAATCGACCTGCAACGCCTTGGTCGGCGCTTGATTTTCGATCACCCCGATCACATTGGCCCGCGCAGTATTGGCGCCCTCGGGCGCTTTGATCTCAAAATCCTCATCGGTCAGAGGATGCCCCAGATGCACGGTGCCCCGCGCGCTGTCGGGCCAATCATAATGTGGGCACTCGACCAGACACTCCCCATGTTCCGCCACCACCCGCCCGCGCGCGAAGACCTGCTCGATCGGCAGGGTCACAAGGTCGGAGGTCAGGATCACATCCGCCCGCCGCCCTGGTGTCAGCGAGCCCAGGTCACGCTCCATTCCGAAATGGGTCGCGGTGTTGATCGTCGCCATCTGCAACGCCACCAGCGGATCGCAACCACAGGCAATCGCATGGCGCACCACCCGGTTCATGTGGCCGTCATTTACAAGCGTGCCAGAATGGCTGTCATCGGTGCACAGGATGAAGTTGCGCGGGTCCAGCCCCTTTTTGGTAACGGCGGTGATCTGGCTTTCGACGTCATACCAAGCGCTGCCCAGCCGCATCATGCTTCGCATCCCCTGCCGCACCCGGGCGATCGCGTCGGCTTCACAGGTGCCCTCGTGATCATCGGCGGGCCCGCCGGCGACATAGGCGGCGAAATCAGGCCCTAAATCGGGCGATGCGTAATGCCCACCCACCGTCTTGCCCGCTGCCTGCGTCGCCGCGATCTCGGCCAGCATCTTGGGATCGGCCGCCGCCACGCCGGGAAAGTTCATCATCTCGCCCAAGCCGACAATGCCGGGCCATGTCATCGCCTCGGCCACGTCCTCGGGTGAAATTTCATGCCCCGTGGTCTCCAGCCCCGGCGCCGAGGGCGCGCAGGAGGGCATCTGGGTCAAGACGTTGATCGGCTGCATCAGCGCCTCGTCATGCATATAGCGCACACCGTCCAGACCCAGCACATTGGCGATCTCATGCGGGTCGGTGAAGATGCTGGTGGTGCCATGCGGAATGATCGCACGGACAAATTCCGCCGGGGTCAGCATACCGCTTTCGATATGCATATGCGCATCGCACAGGCCAGGGATCATAAAGCGGCCATCGGCCTCGACCACCTGCGTGCCCTCGCCGATGCAGTAACTGGCATCAGGCACGACGCAAGCAATGCGCCCCTCGACAATGGCGATGTCGTGATCCGGCAGGATCTCGCGGCTGTGGACATTGACCCACTGGCCCTTGCGGATAACGAGATCAGCGGGCGCGCGCCCAGCGGCGACGGCGATAAGGCGGGGGGCGCATTCGGCCCAAGTTTTTACTGTGTTGTGCTCCATGACGTAGGTTGACACGGGATATTTCGGCAATCAAGCCACCTCGTTTTGAAGCATTTGGTATAGGTGTTTCAAATCTTCCTTGAAACCGGCAGCGCAGAGAGGTTCGACCGCTCGCGCCGGGCCTCGGGCAGCCCCTTTTGCTGCGCAGAAATTGGGCAGTAATTGCCTTATTAGAGACTGTTTGCTAGAGGGATCCACTCAGAAGCCGCAGATGTCACGATCGCGCAATCGCCCCCACATCACAGGGGGTGCGAAAGGTCCCCATCTTGTCCCCGAACCGCAATGCCTGCAAACTGGCCGTCGGAGCACCGCCCCACAAGGCTGACCCGCTTTCCGCTGGTTCTGCGGCGCCCGGACAGGCAGGATGGCCCGGACTGAGCAAAGGAGCCTGACATGACCGTAACCAACCTGCGCCCCAACATGGACAACTGGCCCGAACGCGTCGACCTCGCCGCCGCCTTCCGCTGGACCGCCCGGCTGAACCTGCACGAGGCGGTGGCGAATCATTTCAGCCTGGCCATCAACGAGGAGGGCACCCGGTTCCTGATGAACCCGAACCAGATGCATTTCTCGCGCATCCGGGCCAGCGATCTGATCGTCGTGGACGCGAATGATCCCGACACGCTCACAGGCCCAGACGCGCCAGATCCCACCGCCTGGGGGCTGCATGGCGGCATCCACCGTCATTGCCCGCACGCCCGCTGCGCCATGCATGTGCATTCGATCCACGCCACCGTGCTCGCCAGCCTCGTCGACAGCACCCTGCCGCCGATCGACCAGAACTGCGCCACCTTCTTCAACCGCTATGTGATCGACGACGGCTATGGCGGGCTGGCCTTTGAGAATGAGGGCGAACGCTGTGCCGCGCTGCTCACCGATCCGAAGAAGAAGGTGATGATCATGGGCAATCACGGCGTCATGGTGATCGGGGAAACCGTCGCCGAGACCTTCAACAGGCTCTATTATTTCGAACGCGCCGCCGAGACCTATATCCGCGCGCTGCAAACCGGTCGCCCACTGCGGGTGCTGTCGGACGAGGTGGCAGAAAAAACCGCGCGGGAGTTGGAGGCTTACCCCGAACAGGACACACGGCATCTGGCCGAGCTCAAGGCCATTCTCGACGATGAGGGCTCGAATTACGCGAGTTAGGGTCATTTTTCGACCCGGCGCGGCAAAGGTTTCATGCCTCCGGCGGGAGTATTTTCGGCCAGAAAAAGACGGGGCCAGAAAAAGACGGGGGAAGATCAGCCCCTCCCCCGTCGAAAGGCCGTTTCCGGTCTTTTCCTGGCGTGGTCATCGGCGCTCCCGCCTGTACCGCAGGTCCGAGCTTGCGCGCATATCTGTTAACGCCGGGCTAATCCCGCTCTTTTTCTGGCCGGAAAATACTCTCGGGGGGATCGGGGGGCAGACAGCCCCCCGGCTGCGACGGTCGGGATCAGAAATCCAGATCGGTGTAATGCGGCGGCGGGCGGAACCCCGGCACCTGATCGGCCAGAATAGAGCGAAACGCCGGGCGTGATTTGATCTTGGCGTACCAGTCCTTGACCACCGCCGAACGGTTCCAGTCGACGTCAGAGGTATAGTCAAGCGAGCTCAGATGTGCGGCGGCGGCGAAATCGGCCAGTGTCATGACGTCGCCCGCCAGCCAGCGGCGGTGATCAAGCAGCCAATGCATGTAATCGAGATGATATTTGATCGCTTTTGAGCCGGCCTTGACGTTGCCACTGTCGGGATAGCCCTGGCCGGTGACCTTCTTGTTCACCCGCTCATAGAGCAGTTTCGAAGTCACCTCGCTGTGGAACTTGTCGTCGAACCATCCGACCAGCCGGCGCACCTCCAACCGTTGCGTCGGATCTTTCGGCATCAGCGGCGGATCGGCCCGGGTCTCGTCGAGATATTCACAGATCGCCGAGCTTTCCGCCATGGTCCGCCCGTCAAGTTGCAGGACCGGCACCTTGGCCGCCGGGTTGCGCCGCAGGAAATCCGGGCTCGCCTCCCAATAGCGTTCTTCGATAAGCTGCACTTCGATGCGTTTCTCGGCCAGCGCCAGGCGGACCTTGCGGCAGAATGGGGAGAGGGGGGCGTGATAGAGTCGGGCCATGGCGATCAGCAGTCACTGGTTTGGGGTGCCCGATTACCAATGCCCTGCCACGCGCCGGTTTTCAATCCTCGAAACACTTGGCGCGTCCGTCTGCGCGGATGGTGGCCGCCCCGTCAGCGATCGCCGCAGCCCGCCGCCGCACCCGATCTGAGGGTTTGCGCACCGAGCGGCCTTTCGGGGATGGCAATATCGCGGCGATCAGCGCGGCCTGACTTGCGCTCAACTCTGCCGGTGCAACACCGAAGTATTCCTGCGCCGCGGCGCCAACACCAAACACGCCCTCGCCGGTCTCGGCCACGTTGAGATAGACCTCGACAATCCGGCGCTTGGACCAGACCGCCTCGACCAAGGGTGTGATCGCGGTTTCCAGCGCCTTGCGAAACCAGCTTCGCCCCTGCCAGAGCAGCACGTTCTTGACCACCTGCTGCGACAGGGTCGAGCCGCCGCGGTTTGCGCCCTCGGCGATCGCTGCGCGGATCGCAGCGACATCGAACCCCCAGTGCTGGCAGAAATTGGCGTCCTCGGCCGCCACGACCGAGCGGACCATCACCGGGGCGATCTCCTCAAGCGGTACCCACTCCCGTTCAAGCTTGCCATATTTGCCGTATTCGACCCACATGGTGTGGGTGATCGGCGGGTTCACCACCGTGAAAAGAAACACGAGCACAACCACCAGCACAACCGGCGCCAGCACGAGGCGCAGCAGCCAACGGCGCAGCCAGCGCAGCGGCTGGTACGTCCTGCGGGCGGTCTTGCCGCGCCCTGTTGTTTTCGATTTTGCGTTCCGGTTTCCCACCTGCCCTGCTTGCCCGCAGGACCGGGGCCGGTCAAGACATGAGCGGGCAAGCAGGGTCGGAAAGACGAAAAGGCCCCACCGGATCGGTGAGGCCTCATTTCTCAGGGGCTGTCGCGGCTTATTCCGCCGGCATCGCCCGCTCTTCGCGGCTTAGCGGGGCCGGAAGGTGCTTCAACATCTCCTGCGGACAGACCTGAAGAAAGTTGTCCTTTTCCAGATCCCAGTGCTGCAGGATGTCGGCGGCCTTGCGGCTGCCTGTCTCGGTCAGATGACGCTCGATCAACGCCTTCATCTCACCTTCCCAGTGATCCATTGTCACCGGGCAGGTGACCAGCGTCTCCATGTTCATCAGGGTCTGCGCCTTGCGATCCGGGTCGTACAGATAGGCCATGCCCCCGGTCATCCCGGCGCCGAAGTTGGCCCCGATGGCCCCAAGGATCACAGCGACCCCGCCGGTCATGTATTCGCAGCCGTTGGAGCCGCAGCCCTCGACCACCACATGCGCGCCAGAGTTGCGCACGGCGAACCGCTCTCCGGCGCGGCCAGCGGCAAAGAGATAGCCCGCCGTCGCCCCATAGAGCACGGTATTGCCGATGATGGTGTTCTCATTGGCCACCAGCGGGCTGACCTGCGGCGGGCGCACCACGATGGTGCCCCCGGACAGACCCTTGCCGACATAGTCGTTGGCGTCGCCTGACACCTCCAGCTTCAGCCCCGGCGCGGCGAAGGCGCCCAGAGACTGCCCGGCAGAGCCTTGCAGTTTCACATGCAGGTGATCGGGTTGGAACGCGTTGCGCATCCCGAAGTTCTGCACGATCAGGCTCGATGTGCGCGTTCCCACCGTGCGATGCGTGTTCTGCACCGCATAGGAGAGCTGCATCTTTTCGCCCTCCTTGAGGAACCGCGCGGCATCGCGCACGATCTCGGCGTCCAGCGTATCGGGCACCACATTGCGTGGCTTGTCACGGTTGTAGACGATGTCATGGGCGCCATCGACCGTGATCAGCAGCGGGTTGAGGTCAAGATCATCCAGATGCGCGCTACCCCGGCTGACCTGAGTCAGCAGGTCGGCCCGCCCGATCACGTCCCCAAGTGAGCGCGCCCCGAGCGAGGCGAGAATCTCGCGCACTTCCTGAGCGTAGAAGGTGATCAGGTTGACCACCTTGTCCGCCGAGCCCGTGAACTTGTCGCGCAGCTTGGGATCCTGCGTACAGACGCCCACCGGGCAGGTGTTCGACTGGCATTGACGCACCATGATGCAGCCCATCGAAATCAGCGCGGCGGTGCCGATGCCGTATTCCTCGGCCCCCATCATGGCCGCCATGACGATGTCGCGCCCGGTGCGCAAACCGCCATCCGTGCGCAGTGTCACCCGCTCGCGCAGGTTGTTCATCGCCAGCACCTGATGCGCCTCGGTCAGGCCCATTTCCCACGGCAGACCCGCATATTTGATCGAGGTCGCCGGGCTGGCCCCGGTGCCACCATTGTGCCCCGAAATCAGGATCACGTCGGCCTTGGCCTTGGCCACGCCGGCGGCGATGGTGCCAACGCCAGAGCTGGCCACCAGTTTCACCGTCACCTTGGCGCGCGGGTTGATCTGTTTCAGGTCATAGATCAGCTGCGCCAGATCCTCGATCGAATAGATATCGTGGTGCGGCGGCGGCGAAATCAGCGTCACGCCCTGAGTCGAATGGCGCAGCCGCGCGATCAGTTCGGTGACTTTCATCCCCGGAAGCTGACCGCCTTCACCGGGCTTGGCGCCTTGCGCGACCTTGATCTCCAGCTCTTCGCAATGGTTGAGGTATTCGGCGGTGACGCCGAACCGGCCACTCGCCACCTGCTTGATCTTGGCGCTGGGGTTGTCGCCATTGGGTTCCGGCACGAAATGCGCCGGATCTTCGCCGCCCTCGCCGCTATCGGATTTCGCACCGATCCGGTTCATCGCCACGTTCAGCGTCTTGTGCGCCTCCGGGCTCAGCGCGCCCAGCGACATGCCCGGCGTGACAAAGCGTTTGCGGATCGCGGTGATGCTCTCCACCTCTTCCAGCGGGATCGGCTTGCCCAACGGCTTGACGTCGAGCAGATCGCGCAGATGGATCGGCGGGTTGCTTTGCATCTTGGCCGAATACTGTTTCCACATCTCGTAAGAGGCGCGGTTGCAGGCCATTTGCAGCATATGCATGCCTTGCGCGTCCCAAGCGTGGGTCTCGCCCGATTTGCGCGACTTGTAGAAGCCGCCAATCGGCAACACATGCGCTGGTTCGATCCAGCCGCGCGCGTGCACCGCTTCGGCCTTGCGCTGGATGCCGCTGACACCGATGCCGGAAATCCGGCTGGTCATGCCCGGGAAATACTCGGCACACATGGCGCGCGACAGACCCACCGCCTCGAAGTTGAGACCGCCACGATAGGACGAGATCACGCTGATCCCCATCTTCGACATGATCTTCAACAGGCCCTGATCGACGGCGTTACGATAGCGCAGCATGTTCTCGGTCAGTGTGCCGTCCAGCAGCCCGCGTTCGATCCGATCGGCAAGCGAATCCTCGGCCAGGTAAGGGTTGACCACCGTCGCGCCGCACCCGATCAGCACCGCGAAATAATGCGGGTCGATACATTCGGCCGACCGCACGTTCAGCGAGCAGAAGGTCCGCAGCCCCTTGCGCGTCAGGTGGCTGTGCACCGCGCTGGTGGCCAGGATCATCGGCATCGCGATCTTGTCCGGCCCCGACATGTGATCGGTTAGCACCAGATGCCCGGCGCCGGAGCGCACCGCATCTTCGGCTTCGGCCCGGATCCGTGCCAGCCCCTCGCGCAGGGTGCCTTCGCCGGGGGCAAAGGTACAATCGATCTCGACCAGATCGGCATTGAAGTGGCGGACCAGTTCATCCCAATGTGCGTTGCCGACAAAGGGGCTTTCCAGCACGAGGATCTCGGTCTGCGAGCTGTCTTCATCCAGCACGTTCTTGAGGTTCCCGAACCGGGTCTTGATGCTCATCACCCGGTATTCGCGCAGCGAGTCGATTGGCGGGTTGGTCACCTGGCTGAAGTTCTGGCGGAAGAAATGGCTTAGCGGGCGATACTGTTTCGACAGCACCGCACTGGGCGTGTCATCGCCCATCGAGGCCAGCGCCTCCTTGCCGTCCTCGGCCATCGGCGCAAGGATCTGCTCCAGTTCCTCAAGCGTATAGCCCGCGGCGGCCTGCCGTTTGCGCAGCTCCGCACCGCTGAACAGCGCTTTCTCACTGAGCTGCGCCATCTCTTCGTCGAGATCCTTGATCTTGCCGACCCATTCGCCAAAGGGTTGGCTTGCCGCCAGCTTGTCCTTGATCTCGGTATCGCGGAACAGTTTGCCCTCTTCCATGTCCACGGCAATCATTTGCCCCGGTCCAAGCGCACCCTTTTCGCGCACCGTTGCTTCGTCCACCGGCACCATTCCGGCTTCGGAGCCCGCGATCAGCAGGTTGTCGCCGGTCACCACATAGCGCATTGGCCGCAGCCCGTTGCGGTCCAGCCCGCCACAGACCCAGCGTCCATCGGTCATCGCCAGTGCGGCGGGACCGTCCCAGGGTTCCATCACGCTGTTGCAATAGGAATACATGTCACGCCAGGCCTTGGGCAGCTCCACCGCCTGTTGCGACCAGCTTTCGGGCACCAGCATGGTCTTGGCCATCGGCGCCTTGCGTCCGGCGCGCACCAGCACTTCGAACACCGCATCCAGCGCGGCGGAATCCGACGATCCGCCCGGAATGATCGGTTTGATGTCCTCGGCCATATCGCCAAAGGTCGCCGACGCCATGCGGATCTCGTGGCTTTTCATCCAGTTGATGTTGCCCTTCAGCGTGTTGATCTCGCCGTTATGGGCCAGCATGCGGAACGGCTGCGCCAACCACCATTGCGGAAAGGTGTTGGTGGAATAACGCTGGTGATAGATCGCGAAGGCAGACTCGAACCGGTCATCCTTGAGGTCGGGATAGAACTCCGCCACCTGTTCGGCCAGCATCATACCCTTGTAGATGATCGAGCGGCAGGACAGCGAGGCGATATAAAGCCCGTTGATCCCGGCCGCTGCGGCGGCCTTTTCGATCCGGCGGCGGATCACGTAAAGCTCGCGCTCAAAGGTCTCTTCGTCGACGCCCTTGGAGTTCGAGATGATGATCTGTTCGATCTCGGGCCGGGTGACGTTCGCCTTTTCGCCAAGCACCTCGATATTCACCGGCACATGGCGCCAGCCATAGATATAGTAGCCTTTGCGCAGGACCTCGGTCTCGACGATGGTCCGGCAGGTTTCCTGCGCGCCGAAATCGGTGCGCGGCAGGAACACCTGACCCACCGCCATCAGCTGATCCTGATGCGGCTCGTGCCCGGTGCGCCGGATCTGGTCATAAAAGAAGGGGACGGGGATCTGCACATGGATACCGGCACCGTCGCCGGTCTTGCCATCCGCATCCACCGCGCCCCGGTGCCAGACTGCCTTGAGCGCGTTGATCCCGGCGGCGACGACCTTGCGGCTTTTCTTGCCATCGATCGACACCACCAGCCCGACCCCGCAGGAGGAATGCTCCTCGGTTTCGGAATACATGCCGTTCTCGGCCATCCACTTGCGCTTGGCTTCTTCTGCCAGTGCCCAGTTTTCATCATACTTGGTCATTCTCAGGCTCCTTCTGGCGCTGGCCCGAACTGCGCCATAACCTGCGCTTCGGTCATCACCTCATGTTCGCCGGCAAACGCGAACGCGTCGGGTTTGCGGTCAATGAAGATCTCGCGCGTCATGCGCAGGCCGTCGGCGTTGTCGAACAGGCCGATCGGTATTTCGTAATTTCCCTTGTACGGGCCCTCTGCGGTCACCCTATACCACAGGCCCGAGCCGCAGCGGTCACACCAAGCCCGCTCGGCCCAGTCCGACGACTGGATGCGCCGGATGTGCTCGCTGCCCTGCCAGTCGATATCGTTTTCGTTCACGCTCACCGCCAACAGCGCCGAGCCAGCCCAGCGTTGGCACATCTTGCAATGGCATGCGCCGAACTCCCGACTCGGGTCGTGGGCGGTGAATCGCACCGCGCCGCACATGCATTTCCCGTTTCGATCCGTCATCCTTGGCTTCTCCAGCTTAGGTCACGTCACCTGACTGTTTTGCTGCACTGCAGCAGAAATGCTGCGATGCAGCGGAGTTTGAGCGTTGCCCCGGGGTGCGTTCTCCGAACCCCGGTTTTCGCGGGCTGTCGCTATTGTGCGGCAACCGCCTCCGGGAGGCTGAACCGCTCCAGAATAGCCTGCGCACAATCGCGTCCGTCGCGGATCGCCCAGACCACCAGGCTGGCGCCGCGCACGATGTCACCGACCGCATAGACCCCGTCCAGCGCCGTGGCGCCACTGGTGAACTCGGCCTTGACGGTGCCCCAACGGGTCACCTCCAACGCCTCCGTATCCCAGAGCTTGGGCAGATCCTCGGGCTCGAACCCCAGCGCCTTGATCACCAGATCGGCGTCTTCGACATAATCGGCGCCCTCGATCACTTCGGGGGATTGCCGTCCGGTCACGTCTGGCGCGCCCAGACGCATCTTTTGCACCATCACGCCAGACACTGCGCCATCCTTGTCGGCAAAGCCCTTGGGCGCGCGCAACCATTCGAACACAACGCCCTCTTCCTCGGCGTTCTGCACCTCGCGCTGCGAGCCGGGCATGTTTGCACGGTCGCGGCGGTACAGGCATTTGACCGATGTCGCGCCTTCGCGGATCGAGGTGCGGACACAGTCCATCGCGGTGTCACCGCCGCCGATCACCACCACGCGCTTGCCCTCAGCGGACAGCGCCCCGTTGTCATAGTCTTCCACCGCATCGCCAAAGCTTTTGCGGTTGGATGCGGTCAGGAAATCAAGCGCGCGCACGACCCCCTTGGCGCCACTGCCCGGCATTTCCAGATCGCGCGACTTGTAGACCCCGGTGGCGATGATCACCGCGTCATGCTTTGCACGGATCGCCTCGAACGAGATATCCACGCCGACGGCGCAATTCAGCACAAAGTTGACGCCGCCCGCTGCCAGCAGGTCGTTGCGGCGCATCACGATGTCTTTCTCCAACTTGAAGCCGGGGATACCGTACATCATCAACCCGCCAGCACGGTCAGAGCGGTCATAGACCGTCACCTGAATACCGGCGCGGCGCAGCATGTCCGCCGCCGCCAACCCGCCGGGGCCGGCCCCGATGATGCCAACGCTTTCGGTCCGCTCCTGCGCCGGGTCGATCGGCTGCACCCAGCCCTCGTCCCAGGCTGTATCGGTGATGTATTTTTCCACCGCGCCGATCGTCACGGTGCCGTGGCCCGATTGTTCGATCACGCAGTTGCCTTCGCACAGGCGATCCTGCGGGCAGATGCGGCCGCAGACCTCGGGAAAGGTATTGGTCGCCTGGCTCAGCTCATAGGCTTCTTTCAGTCGCCCGGTCGCGGTCAGACGCAGCCAGTCGGGGATGTTGTTGTGCAACGGACAATGCGACTGACAATAGGGCACACCGCATTGGCTGCACCGGCTGGCCTGTTCCTTGGCCTTTTCGTCCGCGAACTCGGCATAGATTTCATGGAAATCGGTGCGGCGTTGATCCGCAACGCGCTTGACTGGCATGTCCCGTCCGATCTGGACGAATTTCAGCATCGGTTGTTTGGCCACGGGTCAGACTCCATGATTGCTTGGCTGCGCTTGTTTATGAGAAGTCAAAGAGGATTAAAAGTCATAGGTGCTGACCTAGTTTTACTTTTTATTGCCGCACCGCGGCGTCAGGCGAAAGTTTTACCTATTTTTAGGTATCAATCCGGACCCAAATGGGAACTTTTCATTCCGCCACAAACACTTATACATGTTGTGACCACACCCCCTCCCGTCCGGACACATCGCACCATGCCCATCCTACAGCTGTTTCTCGTCGCCGTGATTCAGGGAATTACCGAATTCCTGCCGATTTCCTCATCGGGTCACCTGATTCTTTTCCCCCAACTGACCGGATTGCAGGACCAAGGTCAGGTGATCGATGTGGCCGTGCATATGGGCACCCTCGGGGCGGTGGTCACCTATTTCTGGCGCGACGTGAAGCTGGGTCTTGGCGGATTGCCCCAGCTTTTGCGGGGTCGGGCCGACAGTCCCGGCGCGCGGTTGGCGCTGGGGTTGATCATCGCCACCCTTCCGGTGGTGCTGGTTGGTGTCGTGCTGCATTTCACCCACATTGATGAGGCGATGCGCTCGATCACCGTGATCGGCTGGACCATGCTTATCTTCGGGCTGGTGCTATTCTGGGCGGATCAGCGTGGCGCCAGCACAAAAAGCGCGGCGGACTGGAGCCCGCGTGATGCGCTGATCATGGGGCTTTGGCAGGCGGTGGCGCTGATTCCCGGCACCTCGCGTTCGGGCATCACCATCACCAGCGCCCGCTACATGGGGTATGCGCGAAACGAGGCGGCGCGGCTGTCGATGCTGATGTCGATCCCCACCATCCTCGCCTCTGGTGTGCTGCTGGGAGCCGAGGTCGCGATCGAAGCGAATGGGGCTGTGATCCGCGACGGGGCGCTGGCCGCGTTGTTCGCCTTTTTCTCGGCGCTGCTGGCGCTTACCCTGATGATGCGGTTGTTGCGCAGCGTCAGCTTCACGCCCTATGTGGTCTATCGGGTGATCCTGGGCGTCGGTCTGCTGGTCATCGCCTATTCGTAAGGCCGCACCCGGTTACGGGTGCAGCGTGTTGTAGGGCAACCTGTTATGGGCGCAGCTTGCGGCCAGAGCGCATCAGGTCCGCATATTGACCTGCAGGGCGGAACTTCCACAAGTATTCCGGCAGCACCGATTCCATCGTGGTGGGGATGATCCCCAGCGCGTCAAATCCCCGCGCGCCGTCGTTTACGACATTGTCATGCGCAAGGTTGTGCAGCTGATCGCGGGTCAGAACCTTGTTTTTCAGCAAGCCAAAGCTAACGAACTGGACCAGATCCAGCACCCCGGCCATGATCCCGGCGATCCAGAACGGCAGGCCAAGGACGATCCGACGACGCTGGATTACCTCCAGCAGGGTGGCCATCAGCTCGCGGAAGCTGGCCACGCGCGGCCCGCCCAGCTCATAAACACCGGGCGTGGCTTGACCCAGCAGCGCCAGTTCAGCGGCATGGGCCACATCATCCACATAGACCGGCTGGAACTTGGTCGCGGCCGCCGCGATCGGCAGGAACGGCCCCATCCGGGTCATTGCCCCGAACCGGTTAAAGAACTGATCCTCTGCCCCGAAGATAACCGAGGGGCGCAGGATCACCGCGTCGGGCATGTGGCGCAAAACCGCCGCCTCGCCCGCGGCTTTGGTCCGGGCATAGGCGCTGTTGGACTTGGCATCCGCTCCGATGGCCGAGATATGCACCATCTGCGCAACACCCTGTTCGGCGGCGATCCGGGCAATCCGCTCGGCTCCGGCCTCTTGGATGGCGGCAAAGCTATTCCTGCCCGCTTCGGCCAGAAGACCAACGCAGTTCACGACCGCATCGGCCCCTTGCATCATCGCGGCAACCGACTCGTCGTCGCGGATATTGCACAGCAGCGGCTCGATCTGTCCGACCGCGCCATAGGTCTTTACGAACATCGCCTCGTTCGGGCGACGCACGGCAACACGGATACGCCAGCCGGCTTTTGCCATGCGGCGTACGATATAGCGGCCGACAAAGCCCGATCCGCCGTAGATGGTGACCAGTTTCGACATGGCATCGCTCCTGCTTCTTTGTTCATTCCCGATCTACCGCCCCATGCCCAGCGGAACAAGGTGGAAAAACACCGCAGCCGCCGCCCGCCGCCGCTCTTGGCTGGGGGTGTCCGAACCCCTGTCGCGAGAAAATGAAAAAAGTTCGAAGCGGCGCGGAAAATCCGTTTGACACCCCCCCCGAACATACTTAGAGAACGGCCTCACGACACCTGCCCAGGTGGCGGAATGGTAGACGCGCTAGCTTCAGGTGCTAGTGTCTGTATGGACGTGGAGGTTCGAGTCCTCTCCTGGGCACCATAAAACCAAAAAACCCGTGAAAGCTTCGGTTTTCAAGGGTTTTTTGTTTTTGCCCCCAATTCCTCCCCACAAACTGCCACATGCAGATTTCGCGCCGCTTGAGCGTCGAATTCGGGCGATGGAGCGGTTGCGAACCCTGTCGTTGGGGCGTTTGCACAGCCGGAAATTGGGTTCCTTCGACGAAACCCCTTCCCTGCAAGGGTGAAAACACGCATAAATCGCCGCAATTGGGGTTGACCCGCGCCACTATGCGTTGTGTTTGACCACCATATAACGCTAACATTACGCAATGAGGCCCAAGATCGGGCGGACGAAGGAGACAGAAAAATGTCAAAACCGATGACCAAGACTCAGCTTGTCGCCGCTTTGGCCGAGGAAATGGGCGCCGACAAGAAAGCTGCAGGCACTGCGCTGGACGCGATCACTGCGCTGATCACGCGCGAAGTATCGGGCGGCGGCGCCGTGACTCTGCCGGGCGTTGGCAAAATCTATTGCCGTGAACGCCCCGAGCGCATGGTGCGCAACCCCGCCACTGGCGAACAGTTCCAGAAAGAGGCCGACAAGGTGGTCAAGATGACCATCGCGAAGGCCCTGAAGGACAGCGTGAACGCCTGATTGGCCTGAACGCGAATTCTATTGAACAGGGCCACCGGATCGGGTGGCCCTGTTTCGTTTGTGGGGCCGGTTTTCGGGCGTGATTGACAGAGGGGCCGGTTGCGTTGACCGGGCGTCTCTCATACATCGCGCGGGCGCCCAGAAGGAACCCGCCCGTGAGCCGCATCACCAAAATCGCAATCGGAAGTCTGCTGGTCGGAATCGTCGTCCTGGCGATCAAGCTGCTGGCTTGGCGCATGACCGGCTCGGTCGCGCTGTTGTCGGATGCGCTGGAAAGCATCGTCAATGTGGCCACCGCCGCTGCGGCGTTGGCGGCGGTGCTGTATGCCCGTCGGCCCGCGGATGCGAACCACCCCTATGGCCATCACAAGGCCGAGCTGTTCAGCGCCGTGCTTGAGGGGGTGATGATCGTGGTGGCCGCGCTCGTCATCCTGCACGAGGCTTGGGGCGCCTTTTTTCAGCCGCGCCAGATCACCGCACCATTGGCCGGGCTTCTGGTCAATGGCGTGGCCAGTGTGCTGAACGGGATCTGGTGCTGGGTGTTGATTACCCAGGGCCGCAGCCTGCGGTCGCCGGCGCTGCTGGCCGATGGCAGGCATCTGCGCACCGATGTGGTCTCGTCGGTGGGGGTCGTCTTTGGCGTGCTGGTCGCGGTGGCGACCGGGGTGGCGTGGCTGGATCCGCTGATGGCAGTACTGGTGGCGCTGAACATCCTCTGGGCCGGTTGGGTTGTGATGCGCCAATCGGTGGGCGGGCTGATGGATGAATCCCTGCCTGAGGAAACGCTGCAAGAGGTGCGCACCGTAATCGCGCAAGAGGCCACCGGCGCCTATCAGGCGCATGACCTGCGCACCCGGTCCGCCGGGAGCGCCTCTTTTGTCGAGTTTCATCTGGTGGTGCCGGGCGAGGTGAGCGTGAATCAGGCGCATGAAGTCTGTGACCGGGTTGAGGCGGCGCTGGAAAAGGTACTACCCGGCAGCGTCATCACCATCCATGTAGAGCCCGAGGACAAGGCCAAGCGCACCGGAATCACGGTGCGTTAAAGCTTCGTTAGGCTCTGTTTCGCGGCAATTTGGCCCCGCTTCCAACTTAGGGATCGGTTTAGGCGCACTCCTGCGGCCCTGTTCCGCCAAGAGGGGGCCGGTGATGGGGGCACAAACCGGGGCGGCAACGGGTGGCAATCCAACGCCGGCTTGCCGCAGCTGCACACAAACCCTTTGCAAGCGGGCGCTATCGCCCTATGAGTGTGGCACAATTTGCCCCGAGGGACCCCAACATGCAGATGCTAGGCACTTTCATCAAACCGATGCATCGCGAGGGGATCAAGTTCGTCGCGATTTTTGCCGCCGTCACCGTTGTTCTGTTCCTGATCTCAGAGGTTCTGGGTTGGATCGGCGTCGGCCTGACTGTGTGGTGCTATTACTTCTTTCGTGATCCCGAACGGGTGACACCGCCGCGCGAGGGGCTGGTCGTCAGCCCCGCCGATGGCATCGTGTCGCTGATCGAACCGGCGGTGCCGCCCGCCGAACTGGGGATGCCGGATCAACCGCTGACCCGCGTCAGCGTGTTCATGAGCGTGTTCAACTGCCACGTGAACCGCACGCCGATCGCGGGCGAGATCACCGCCATCGCCTATCGTCCGGGCAAGTTTTTCAATGCCTCGCTGGACAAGGCCAGCGTCGACAACGAACGCAACAGTCTGGCGATCCGCATGGCAGACGGCCGCAGCCTTGCCGTGGTGCAGATCGCCGGTCTGGTGGCCCGCCGCATCGTTTGTTTCACCGAGATCGGCGCCAAGATGCAGACCGGTGAACGGTTCGGCCTGATCCGCTTTGGCTCGCGGCTTGATGTCTATCTGCCCGAGGGGGTGGAGCCGATGGTTGAGATCGGGCAAACCATGGTCGCCGGCGAAACCGTGCTGGCCGATCTGCTTCTCCCTGAGCGAGCATAGAAACGGGCACCATGACAGAGGCACCTGAGAAGATTCGGTCGGAATTCGGGCTGATCCAGCTCCTGCCGAACATGATGACCATCGCGGCGATCTGCGCCGGGCTTTCGGCAATCCGTTTCGGTGTGCATGGGGAATATTCCCTGGCGGTGCGGCTGATTTTGGTCGCCGGGATTTTGGATGGGCTGGACGGGCGGGTCGCACGGCTTTTGCGCAGCGACAGCAAGACCGGGGCCGAGCTGGATTCGCTGGCCGATTTTCTCAATTTCGGCGTTGCCCCGCCGCTGGTGATCTATTTCTGGGCCATGCAGGACATGCGCAACGCCGCGTGGCTGGCGGTGCTGGTCTTTGCGGTGTGCTGCGTGATGCGGCTGGCGCGTTTCAACGTCTCGGCCAAGTCCGAGGACAAGGAAAGCGAGACCGCCTATTTCGTCGGCATCCCCTCGCCGGCCGGGGCGCTGCTGGTGCTGCTTCCGATCATTTTCTCGTTTGCCTTTCCCGCCGCGCCCAAGCTGCCGGATGTTGTGCTGTGTCTTTATATCGTGGCGATCGGCCTTTTGCTGATCAGCCGCATTCCCACCTGGTCTTTCAAAACAACCAAGATCTCGCGTGAGAACGTCAAATTCTTTCTTGTCAGCTTTGCTTTTGTCGCTGCCGGTGTCGTGACCTATGCCTGGATCACATTGGTGGTGCTGTGCCTCGCCTATGTGGGAACGATCATTTGGGCCCTGATCGTGAAGCCCCACCAGACCCACAAAGAAGAGTGATCCCTTGGATATCAAAACCATTCAGACCTCCTATGCGCGTTGGGCGCCGATCTATGACAAGACGTTCGGGGCGATCACCAATGACGGTCGGCGTCGGGCGGTCGGCTATATCAATTCTGGCTCTGGTCATGTGCTGGAGGTCGGGGTCGGAACCGGGTTGTCGCTGGGGCATTATCGGCCCGACATGAAGGTGACCGGGATCGATTTCAGCGAAGAAATGCTGGCAAAGGCCCGCACCAAGGTGCAGGAGGTCGGGCTGCGTCAGGTGGTCGAACTGCGCCAGATGGATGCGCGCGCGCTGGATTTCCCCGATAACAGTTTCGACACGGTGACGGCGATGCATGTGCTCTCCGTGGTACCCGAGCCCGAGCGCGTGATGTCCGAGATTGCCCGTGTGTGCAAACCCGGGGGGCGGGTGGTGATCACCAACCATTTCAAGCGCACCAGCGGGCCGCTCGCGGCGCTCGAGCGGGTCTCGGCACCCTTTGCCAACGTGTTGGGCTGGCATTCCGATTTCGCCATCGAGAGGGTTCTGGGGGAACCGTCTTTGACAGTGGAAGAACGCACCAGCCTGCCGCCGCTGGGGATGATGACCTTCCTGCTGCTGCGCAAGACCGGCGGCTGACGGCGGGCGCAGGGCCTGCGCTGTCGCCTGCGTCCACTTGTCTTCCCTTGACCTAGCGTCTAGCCCTTTTGCGGACATATGACGCAGCCGGAGGCTTCATGGATATTCGTGCAATTGCTATGGGGCTGGCGTTTGCCTTCATGTGGTCCTCTGCCTTTACCTCGGCGCGGATTATCGTGGCCGATGCCTCGCCGCTGTTCTCGCTGGCGCTGCGGTTCCTCGTTTCGGGTCTGTTGGGGGTGATTATCGCCCGTTTCATGGGCCAGAGCTGGCGGTTGAGCCGCAGCCAATGGTACGCCACGATCCTGTTCGGCCTCTGTCAGAACGCGCTTTATCTCGGGCTCAACTTCATCGCCATGCAGACGGTCGAGGCCGGGCTGGCGGCAATCATCGCCTCGTCCATGCCGTTGCTGGTCGCGCTGGCGAGCTGGCTGTTGCTGGGGGAAAAGCTGCGACCCCTCGGTGTGCTGGGGCTGGCGGCAGGTTTTGCCGGTGTCGGGTTGATCATGGGCACCCGGATCAGCGCGGGGGTCGATCTGTACGGCGTTCTTCTGTGCGCCATTGGGGCGCTGGCGCTGGCCTTTGCCACGATGGCGGTGCGCGGGGCCACCAAGGGCGGCAATTTCATGATGATCGTCGGGCTGCAGATGCTGGTGGGCTCGGCGATCCTGTTCGTCGCGGCACCCCTGACCGAGACCCTTCATGTCACGCCAAGCTGGCGGCTGGCGGCGGCGTTCGCCTATACCACGCTGGTTCCTGGGTTGGCGGCAACCTATGTCTGGGTGGTGCTGTTGCACCGGATCGGGGCCACCCGCGCGGCGACCTTCCACTTTCTCAACCCGGTGTTCGGGGTGGCTGTCGCTGCCGTGTTTCTGGGCGAGAAGCTGGGATCGCTCGACGTGGTCGGGGTGTTGATCGTCACCGTCGGCATTCTTGCGGTGCAGCTTGCGCGCCAGCCGGTTCCGGTAAAACCCTGACCGATGCGCCGCTGATTCCCCTTTGCATTTGGCGGGATCGGCCCATCTAATGCCTCAAGCACGCGCAGGAGATCACAGATGACCCAATACGGCAGAACCCCCGACGCCATCGCGGCGCTGTCGCCCGAGGAATATTATGTCACGCAGGAAAGCGGCACCGAACGGCCCGGCACCGGCGCGCTTTTGAACAACACAGAGCCGGGGATCTATGTCGATATCGTGTCGGGAGAGCCGCTGTTCGCCTCGGCCGACAAGTTCGAGTCAGGCTGCGGCTGGCCCAGTTTCACCAAACCGATCACACCGGCCTATGTGAGCGAATTGCAGGACAGCTCGCTCGGCATGATCCGCACCGAGGTGCGATCAAAACACGGTGACAGCCATCTGGGTCATGTGTTCCCCGATGGGCCGCGCGACCGCGGCGGCTTGCGCTACTGCATCAATTCCGCCTCGCTCCGGTTCATTCATCGCGACGAGATGGAGGCCGAGGGCTATGGCGACTATCTGGACCAAGTGGAGGGCTGAGCAATGAGCAAGACCGAACGCGCCGTACTGGCGGGCGGCTGTTTCTGGGGCATGCAGGATCTGATCCGCAAAAAGCCCGGCATTCTGGGCACCCGCGTCGGCTATACTGGCGGGGATGTGCCCAACGCCACCTATCGCAACCACGGCACCCATGCCGAGGGGATCGAGATCCTGTTCGACCCGGCGGTGATCTCGTATCGCGATATTCTGGAATTCTTCTTTCAGATCCACGATCCGACCTCGATCAACCGGCAAGGCAATGATCTGGGACTCAGCTATCGCTCGGCGATCTATTATGTTGATGCAGCGCAGAAAGAGACGGCGCTCGATACCATCGCTGATGTCGAGGCTTCCGACCTCTGGCCCGGCAAGGTGGTGACCGAAGTCGAGCCGGTGGGTGATTTCTGGGAGGCCGAGGTCGAGCATCAGGATTATCTGGTGAAACACCCCGGCGGCTATACCTGCCATTTCGTGCGCCCTGACTGGGTGTTGCCGAAACGCGGACAGGCGGCGGAATAGGGTCTAAACCTCGGCGGTCAGGCGGGTGTCCGTGTGGCCGATGATGCGGGCGGTGACGATCTGCCCCTCGGGCTGGGGCGCGGCGAAATCCACCTCGGTGAAATGCTCGGTCCGGCCCATGTGCGGATTTTCCATCAGCACGTTGTGCCGTGTCCCGACCTGCGCCGCAAGGTGGCGCGCCACCTGCGCGTCGCCCGCCGCGCGCAGCCGCGCGGCCCGCGCCTTGGCAACGGCACCGTTCACCTGATTGGGGATCTTGGCCGCCGGCGTGCCCTCCCGCTTGGAATAGGGAAAGACATGCAGCCAGGTCAGGTCGCAGTCGGTCACCAGCTTGAGCGAGTTCTCGAAATGCGCCTCGGTCTCGGTCGGAAAGCCGGCGATGATATCGGCGCCAAAGGTGATGCCGGGGCGTAGCCGTCGTGCCTCGTCGCAGAACCGGATGGCGTCATCGCGCAGGTGCCGCCGCTTCATCCGCTTCAGGATCA
Organism: Antarcticimicrobium sediminis; assembly: GCF_004348975.1. GTDB lineage: Bacteria > Pseudomonadota > Alphaproteobacteria > Rhodobacterales > Rhodobacteraceae > Antarcticimicrobium > Antarcticimicrobium sediminis. The sequence goes on from NZ_SMFP01000011.1 coordinate 27,400, forward strand.
GATCATCCCCATGCTGCAGCGACAGGTGCAGATGCGGCATCAGCCGGGACTCGGTTGCGATCGCCTGCATCAGGTTCTCGTCCGCCTCGATCGAATCGATCGAAGAGATGCGCAGGCGCGCCAGATCGGGCACCAGTTTCAGGATGCGCATCACCAGATCGCCAAGGTGCGGCTCTCCCGGCAGGTCAGCCCCCCACGAGGTCAGGTCAACGCCCGTCAGCACCACCTCGTTATAGCCCTTGTCCACCAGCCGCTTGATCTGGTCCACCACCACACCGGCAGCGACGGAACGGGAATTGCCCCGGCCATAGGGGATGATGCAGAAGGTGCAGCGGTGGTCGCAGCCGTTCTGCACCTGAACATAGGCGCGCGAACGGGTGCCGAATCCGTCGATCAAATGGCCGGCGGTCTCGGTCACGCTCATGATGTCGTCGACCGTCACGCGCTCGGACTCGCCGATAAAATCGGGGGCCATGCGCGCCCATGTCTGGGGCTGCATCTTTTCGGTATTGCCGATCACCCGGTCGACCTCGGCCATGGCGGCAAAGGTTTCCGGCTCGGTCTGGGCGGCGCAGCCGGTGACGATGATGCGGGCGCCGGGGTTTTCGCGGCGCAGCTTGCGAATCTCTTGGCGCGCCTTGCGCACGGCCTCGGCGGTGACGGCGCAGGTGTTGACCACCACCGCGTCAGAAAGGCCGGCTTCGGCGGCCAGTTCTTTCATCGCCTCGGTCTCATAGGTGTTGAGCCGACAGCCCAGCGTGGTGAACTTGGGTGCGCTCATTTTACCGCGTCCAGAAAGGCGGGCGTCAGCGCGCCGCTGAACACATGCATGGTCGCTCCGGTCATCCAGACCCCATCGTCGCGCCAATCGACCTGTAGCGTGCCGCCATCGAGCGTGATGGCCACCTTGCGCCCGGTCAAGCCGCGCCGCGCCGCCGCCACCGCCGTGGCGCAGGAGGAGGAGCCAGAGGCCAGCGTCACGCCCACACCGCGCTCCCACACCCGCATGCGCAGCCGGTCGGGGCCGATCAGGCTGGCAAACTGCACATTGGTGCGCTGCGGAAACAGCGGGTGATGTTCGATCTCGGCGCCGCGCGCCTCCAGATCGACCGCCTCGGCATCCTCCACGAAAAAGGTGCAATGCGGGTTGCCCATGCCGGTGGCCGTCGGGGTGCCCTCGATCGGAAGCTCCAGCGTGTCCATCGCCCGGGCCAGCGGGATCTCAGCCCAGTCCAGCTGGGGTTGCCCCATGTTGACCGATGTCAGCCCATCGCCGGCGTCGCGCGCGTAAAGCGTGCCGCGTTCCGTGGTGAGGGTCAGCGCAGCTTTGCCGCTGTGCTGCATCAGATGGCGGGCGATGCAGCGGGTGGCGTTGCCACAGGCCGCCGATGTCGATCCGTCGGCATTGTAAAAGATCAGATGCGCGTCGGCCCCCCCGGCCCCGGGCCTGATCACCGCGAGTTGATCGAATCCCACACCGAATTGCCGGTGCGCGATGGTCCTGATCAAGGGGACGCCCAACGCGACATCCTGCGCGCGCGCATCGACAATGACGAAGTCATTGCCCAGCCCGTGCATCTTCATGAAGGGCAATCCGGTATCTGTGCGTGTCTGCATGGCGCGCATATAGCGATGCCGGGGCGGGGAATCCAGAGAATCCGAACCGATAGGCATAAACTGCACGATTCGGGCTTGACCGCCCGGCGTGGCTTTTCTAGTTAGCCCCCAACCTGATGCCGGGGATGAAAATTTCCTGCGTCGGGGGGCAATTTAGGCGTTGATCCTTCCGGGTCAATTGGCTTAGAGAGCAACACGGCAACGGGCAGATCCCGAAGCCGAAGAGTGGGCCGTTAGCTCAGTTGGTAGAGCAACTGACTTTTAATCAGTTGGCCGCTGGTTCGAATCCAGCACGGCTCACCACTCTTCCCTTTTTGGGCATGTGAGACAGATTTTCGTCCTGCGGTGCAAATGGACATGCGCTGGGCGCAGTCCCGATTAGCGCCGATGGCGGCAGGTTTCGCCCGTCCACTTACAGCCCCCCCCGAAATGTTTATCAAAGCGACGACGTGCGCCGTGGTCGTCAGCCCTTGGCCAGCGCAGGACATGCCGCGTCGGCGCGTGGCGCGCGTATCTGGAATGTCCTGGGGGCTGCGCATGGCGGGCTGTAAGCCCTTTATGCCGGGCAGGGCGGAGGGGGGGCGTTCTGGGGGCCTGCGAGGGCTCGGGGGGCGGCCTACGCGCCCCCCGGCCCGCTTATTTGGCCTTGCGGCGGAACAGGCGGGTGACGATGACGAAGAACAGCGGCACAAACAGCACGCCCAGCACCGTGGCCGAGATCGTCCCGCCCAACACGCCAGAGCCGATGGCATTGCGCCCTCCGGACCCCGCCCCGGTGCTCAGCACCAGCGGCAGCACCCCGAGCGAAAACGCCATCGAGGTCATGACGATCGGGCGGAAGCGCTGGCGTGCCGCTTCGATCACCGCGTCGAACACAGTTTCACCCTGGGCGTGGCGGTCGCGGGCGAACTCCACGATCAGGATCGCGTTCTTGCCGGTCAGACCGATCACGGTCAGCAGGCCGACCTGAAAGAACACCCCGTTTTCGAATCCGCCCAACCAGGCCCCGGTCAGCGCGCCCAGAACGCCGATCGGCATCGCCAGCATGACGGCAAAGGGAATCGACCAGCTTTCGTACAGCGCGGCGAGCGACAGGAACACGGCGGCCAGTGACAACGCATACAGCAGCGGCGCCTGACTGCCCGATTGCCGCTCTTCCAGCGACAGACCGGTCCAGGCCAGATCATAGCCCCCGCCAAGTTGGGCGGCCAACCGCTCCATCTCGGCCATCGCTTCGCCGGTCGAGACCCCGGGCGCGGGAGAGCCCTGAATCTGCAGCGCTGGAACGCCGTTATAGCGATACAGCCCCTGCGGCCCATATTCCCAGTTGCCCTCGGCAAAGTTGGAAAAGGGCACCAAGCCGCCGGTGGCATTGCGGACACGCCATTTCTCGATATCGCTCGGCGTTGCGCGGGCATCTGCCTCGCCCTGAATATAGACCCGCTTGATTCGACCCTGATCAAGAAAATCGTTGACGTAAGATCCGGCCCAAGCCACCCGCAGCAATTCGCCGACGGCGGTGGGGGTCAGGCCCATCGCCCCGGCCTTGCGCCAATCGATATCCAGATTGAACTGCGCCGCATCCGACAACCCGCTGGGCCGGACCGAGGCGATCAGCGGGCTTTGCGCCGCCATCCCCAACAGCTGGTTGCGCGCCGCCGTATGGTCCTCGTGCGACTGGCCGCTGCGGGCCTGCAGATAGAAATCAAAGCCTGACACGTTGCCCAATTCGATTACCGAAGGCGGCACGATGGGAAACACCATGGCATCCTGAATCTGGCTGAAGGCGCCAAAGGCCCGACCGGCCAGCGCCTGAACGCCTTGGTTTGGCAACGGGCGCTCATCCCAGCTTTTCAACTGGATAAAGCCCAGCCCCATGTTTTGACCCTGCCCCGCGAACGAGAACCCGACCACGCCGAACATGGATTTTACCACGTCGGTCTCCTGCGTCAGGTAATAGTCTTCGACCTGTTTCATCACTTCGCGGGTGCGCTCGGCGGTGGCCCCGGTGGGGGCCTGGACGATGGTGAACAGAATGCCCTGATCTTCGTCTGGCAGGAACCCGGTAGGCGTGCGCATGAACAGCCCGACCATCACCCCGGCCAGGATCAGGTACACGATCCCCGAGCGCAAGGGGCGCCGCAGGCTCCAGCGTACCGTGCCGGCATAGCCACGCGTGACCCCGTCAAAGCCGGTGTTGAACCAGCGAAAGGGGCCGCGGCGGGCGCCGTGATCCGAACTGCGCAGCAGCGAGGCGCAAAGCGCCGGGGTCAGCGTCAGCGCCACCACCACCGACAGCGCCATGGCCGAGGCGATGGTGATCGCGAATTGCTGATAGATCACCCCGGTCGAGCCGGGAAAGAACGCCATGGGCACGAACACCGCCGAGAGCACCATGGCGATGCCGATCAGCGCGCCAGAGATCTGGCCCATGGACTTATGCGTTGCCTCGCGCGGGGAAAGCCCCTCGTCGCGCATGATCCGCTCGACGTTCTCGACCACCACGATGGCGTCATCCACCAACAGGCCGATGGCCAGCACCATCGCCAGCATGGTCAGCGTGTTGATAGTGAACCCGGCCGCCGCCAGAATCCCGAAGGTGCCCAAAAGCACGACCGGCACCGCCAGCGTGGGGATCAGCGTGGCGCGCAGGTTTTGCAGGAACAGCAGCATCACCAGAAACACCAGCACGATCGCCTCGAACAGGGTCTTGATCACCTCTTCGATCGAGATCTCGACAAACGGCGTGGTGTCATAGGGGATCACATAGTCGATCCCCTCGGGGAAGAAGTTGGCGAATTCTGCCACCCGCGCCTTGACCGCCTTGGCGGTATCCAGCGCGTTGGCGCCCGAGGCCAGACTGATCGCCATACCGGCAGAGGGCGCGCCGTTGAACCGCGCAATGGCGGAATAATCCTCGGCCCCGATCTCGACCCGTGCCACATCGCCCAACAACACCAACCCGCCATCGGTTTCCGCGCGCAGAACGATCTGGCGGAAATCCTCGGGCGTGCTCAGCAGCGACTGCGCGGTGATCGTGGCATTCAGCTGTTGCCCCGACACGGTTGGACGTGCGCCAAAGGAACCGGCCGAAATCTGTGCGTTCTGCGCCGAGACGGCGGCGACCACATCCGAGGGCGTCAGCTCGAACGCGGCGAGTTTTGACGGGTCCAGCCAGATCCGCATGGCGTATTGGCCACCAAAGACCCGCACATCCCCGACGCCTTCGATCCGGCTCAGCTCGTCCACAAGGTTGGTGACCAGATAGTCGGACAGGTCCACCTGTTCATAGGTGCCATCGGGCGAGATCAGGCTGACCACCATCAGGAACCCGGCCGAGGATTTCTGTACGGTTATGCCCTGCCGTTGTACGGTTTCGGGCAGCAGCGGCGTGGCCCGCGACAGTTTGTTCTGGACCTGCACCTGCGCGATGTCGATGTCCGTCCCGGTCTCGAAGGTCAGAGAGATCTGGGCGCTGCCCGATGAGTTGGAATTGGACGAGAAATACCGCAGCCCGTCGAGCCCGGTCATCTGCTGTTCGACCACCTGGGTGACGGTGTTGGACACGGTTTCCGCCGAGGCGCCCGGATAGCTTGCCCGGATCGTGACCGAAGGCGGTGCGATCTGTGGGTACTGGGCGACAGGAAGGCTGGTGATCGCCAAGATCCCCACCCCCATGATGAGGATGGAAATCACCCAGGCAAAGACCGGGCGGTCGATGAAAAAACGGGCCATGCGTGGCGGTCCTTATTAACTGTCGTTCAGTTCGAGTCGTCCGCAGCAACGGCGGCGCGCTCTTGCGGCGTGACGGTGGCGCCCGGCGCTGCCTTCTGGAAGCCGGCGACCACAACCCGGTCCCCGTCTTTCAACCCGCTGTTGACGACCCAATGGTTGCCTTGATCCTGCAGAATCGAAAGCGGGCGTTCCTCGATCACGTTGTCGGCGCCCACCACCCAGGCGATGGGACGACCACGACGGTCGCGCAGCACCCCTTCCTGCGGTACAAGAAAAATACCCTCGGCGGCTTCGACCGGCATGTCGACCTGCACATACATCCCCGGCAGCAACAGCCGGTCGGGGTTGGCGAATTCCATCCGCAGGGTGACCACACCGGTCAGCGGATTGACCTTGGGTTCGGCCGCCGTCAGCTTGCCGGTTTCGCGGTATTCGGACCCGTCGGCCAGTGTCAGCCGCACGGTGCGGTCAGCATCGCCCAACTGGGCCTCGGTCTCGCCGCGACGCCAGCGCAGCAGGTCAGCGGCGGATTGGGTCACGTCCACATGCACCGGGTCGATATCGCGGATCACGGCCAGCGGCTGGGCCTGACTGGCGGTGACCAGCGCGCCCGGGCTGGACTGCGACAGGCCGATCTGCCCCGAGAGACGGGCGCGGATGACCGTATGCGACAGCTCGATTTCGGCCGAGTTCAGCCCGGCGCGGGCGACCTCCACAGCCGCTGCGGCGGAGTCGCGCGCGGCTGTCGCGTCGTCGAGCGCCTGATCGCTTGCCACCTTGCGCTGATGCAGCTCGTTGATCCGGTCGGCTTCACGTTGTGCGGTGCGCAACTGGGTCTCGGCCTGGGTCACGCCGGCGCGCGATTGCTGCACGATGGCCTCATAGCTGGCCGGGTCAATCCGGAACAGCGGATCACCGGCGCTTACCTCGGCCCCTTCCGGGAACAGGCGTTCGGTGATGATGCCGTTGACCTGCGGGCGCACATCGGCCTCTGACGAGGCGGCGACGCGGCCCGGCAGCGCCGAGGTCAGCGTGATGGTCTGCGGCGCGACCGTGACGACGGTCACGGCAGCGGGCGGGCGGCCTTGCTGCTGGGCGGTGGCGGACGCAGTCAGCAGGCCGACTGCGAGGGGAGCGGCGAAAAGAGCGGCGAAAAGACGGGTCAGGGTCAGGCGCAAGAACACGGTCATGACGGGGCTTTCAGGAAAGAGGATTGGCATGGTCGCATGAATGGCTTAGGAAACTGTGGCGTTTCTATAATCAGTCAAGTGGTCGGATGACAAGCGGTCTTTGCGCGGATCGTATCACGCCGGCGTGAACACTGGAGCGGACATGACGAATGCTGAAAAATGCGTAGCTGCCCCCCGGCGCGGTCGTCCGATTGTGTTGCTGCCGGAAGAGCGGCAGAAACGCATATTCGAGGCGCTTGAGGCCGTCTACAGCGAAAACGGGCTGGACGGGGCCAGCATGGATGCGCTGGCCAGCCGCGCGGGCATGTCCAAGCGCACGATCTATGGGATATTTCCCAGCCGCGCCGCATTGTTGCAGGCCTATCTGGAGCAATATGGCGGTGGCTTCATCCGGCCGGTCCCGGAGGGGATGTGCGACCGCCCCCTTGTGGAACGGCTGCACCTGACGCTGCCTTCTGAGTTTGGCGCGTGCGGGTTCGGTCTGCCGTTGGAGATCCTGCGTGGCTTAGTTGCAGAACGGCCCGCCGCTCCCGCTGTCGCCTGCGAGATGCTGGAGCGCACCACCGACGCCTATCGCCGTATTCTGGCCGATGAGCTGCAACGGGGCTGTGCCCGCGGCGAGGTCGAGATCGACGATGTGGAGGCTGCTGCGGCGCTGTTGTTTGACATGTTGCGTCCCTGGCCGATCGAAACGCTGCTCGATCCCGGGCGTTTGCCCGATGAGGCAACGATGGCCGCGCGGCTGGATATGGCGATTTCGATCTTTCTGCATGGAACTGCGCCGCGCGGGTAAACCGGGGGCTGCGGCGGTGAATTTCCTTGCCGGGCGCTTGCGCCTTGTGGGCGGATGGGGACATCTTGGCCGCAGGCTGTGTGCCGCAGGCTGTGTGCCGCAGGCTGTGTGCCGCAGGCGCTGGAGCATTTTCGGGCGGCGAAAAAGGTTATGGCTGAACAACAGGATGACTGAGCCCGATACAGGATGTCGCAGGATCGGGGCTGGAAACGGGGTGGCGGAAAATAATACACATATTAAATAGACCATATAACCCGCATCCAAATCTGCGCCCTCATCTGGGCCAGTCCAGATAGCCTGCGCCAGTCCAGCGATCGAGCAAGCCCGTGTCCGCAAAAAAAACTCCTTCCAGCCGTCTGATTACCGAGCGGCCGCGCCAGCTGTTGCGCGCGGCCTCGATTTGGAGCGCGTTTTCGGGGGTGCTTTGGCCGGTGCAGGCGGCGCTGATCGCTTGGGTCATTCAGGGCTGGGCCGCAGGCGGAATTGGCGCGGCGGGATGGGCGGCTGCGGCGGGGTTCGCCCTGTTGGGCCTGCTGCGCGCGACGGCGGACCGGGTCGCCGGGCGGCGCGCTTTTGCGGCGGCGGATCTGGTTGTCGCGGCCGAGCGCAAGGTGCTGCTTGACCGCGAGAGCCTGCGCTCTGACCGGGCGGTATCCTCGGCCGATCTGGCGGCGCTTTTGTCGGAAAAGCTGGCGCTGCTGATGCCCTATGTGTCGCGCTATCGTCCGGCGATGGCGCGGGTGATGGTGCTGCCGCTGCTGTATCTGGCGCTCACCGCATCCCTGTCCTGGGCGGCGGCGCTGGTGCTGCTGCTGGCGGGCCCGCTGATCCCGGTGTTCATGGCGCTGGTGGGCATGGCGGCGAAAGAGGCCAGCGCCCGCCAGATGGTCGAGATCGGCGATATGAACACCTTGTTGATCGACCGGATCGCGGCGTTGCCCGATATTCGCATTCTGGACGCTACCGAGAAATCGCGCGCCGATTTCGCCGCCCTCGCCGAAGGGGTGCGGCGGCGCACCATGGTGGTGCTGCGGGTGGCATTCCTGTCCTCGACCTTGCTGGAGCTGTTTTCCGCCATCGGGGTGGCGATGGTGGCGGTCTATGTCGGCTTTTCGCTGTTGGGCGAGATCACCTTTGGCACCTATGGCGCGCCGCTCACTTTGGGCGAGGGGGTGTTTATCCTGCTGCTGGCGCCGGAATTCTTTCAGCCGCTGCGCGATCTGGCAGCCGCTTGGCATGACAAGGCCGCCGCCGAGGCCGTGGCCGAGGAGTTGGAGGCGCGCGCGTCGCGCGTCGCGGCGCAGGTTCTGGGCGCAGGCGCCCGGGTCGATCGGCTGGGCGGGCCGGCAACGCTGGAGATGACCGGGGTGCGCGTGCGGCGCGGTGGGCTGGTGCGGGCAATGCCCGACCTGTCGGTCGCTGCCGGCGAGAGTGTGGCGCTGCGCGGGCCGAGCGGGACCGGGAAATCGACGCTGCTGGATCTTGCTGCCGGGCTGCTGCGCCCGGAGGCGGGGCAGATCACGGTGGCGGGGCGACCGCTGGACGATGACAGCGCCGATGGTTGGCGCGCGCGGCTCGCCTTTGTGCCGCAGTCGGTGCATGTGCCCGATGTGACCCTGCGCGACTTTCTCGACCCGCACGGCCAGGGCGCGGATCTGGCGGCGGCGCTGGACAAGGCGCGGGCGGGCTCGATCGTTGCGGCGCTGCCCGAGGGGCTGGACACACGGCTGGGCGAAACCGGCGCTGGCGTGTCGGGCGGCGAGGCGCGGCGGCTGTTGTTGGCGCGGGCGTTTCTGACCGGGGCCGATGTTATCTTGGCGGACGAGCCGACCGCCGATCTCGATACCGGGACGGCGGGCGAAATTATCGCGGCACTGGTCGCGCTGGCGGAGGCGGGGCGCACGGTGATCGTGGCCACCCATGACATGCGACTGGCGGCGGCGATGGGCCGGGTGATCGAGCTGGAGGGCGCGGCATGAGGGCGATTTGGCAGATCTTTCGGCTGCTCTGGGCGGCGGATCCGCACGCGATGTGGCGCGGCGCGGCGTTGAGCGTGGTGGTCCTGATCATGGGCGCGGCGCTGTTGGGGCTGTCGGGGTGGTTCATCACTGCGACGGGGCTGGCGGGCGTCGCCGGGATCGGCATCGCCTTTGACGTGTTCCGCCCCTCGGCGGGGGTACGGTTTCTGGCGCTGGGCCGGGCGGGCGCGCGCTATGGCGAGCGGGTGTTGACCCATGACGCCACCCTGCGGGCGCTGGCGGCCTTGCGGATCACCCTGATGCGGCGGCTGGAGATCTGGCCGATCGAGGCGCTGCGGCAGCTGCGCGGTGGTGCCGCGCTGACGCGGATTACGGCAGATGTGGATGCGCTGGACGGTGTTGCGCTGCGTCTGGCGCTGCCGGTGGCGGCGGCGCTGGTCACCCATGTGGTGGCTTTCGCGATGCTGTTCTGGTTGGTGACGCCCGCGGTCGCGGTGGCGATTGCGCTGGGCTATCTGCTGGGCGGGTCGCTGATTCTGCTGCGGGTGGCGTTGCGCACCTTTGCCCCCTCGACCGAGGCCGAGGCGGCGATGCAGGCGTTGCGGCGCCGCGCCATCGACCTGTTTCGCGGCCAGCGCGAGGCGATCCTGCAGGGGCTGTTGCCCACGTGGCGCGCCCGGATCGAGGCCGAGGATTCCCGCACCCGCGCCGCGCAAGACCGACTGGACCGGATCGACACCGGTGCCGGGCTGGTGCTGTCGGCGGTGGTGGCGCTGGTCACTGCGCTGGTGCTGGGCCTGTCGGGTGGGTTGATCGCGGCCGGGCGAATCGACCCGGCGCAGGCAGCAATCGGGGTTTTCGTCGCGCTGGCGCTGGCCGAAACCATCCTGCCGCTGCGCCGGGGTCTGGCCGAGATCGGGCGCATGCGCGATGCTGCCGAACGGGTTCTGGCACCGCCGCCGGCGGGGGCGCGACCGTTGCCCGCCGTGGGCCCGGCACCGCAGTCGGACCGGGCCGCCGGGCTGGAGGTTTGCGATCTGTCGCTGACCCGTCCGGGGCGGGATGTGGCGCTGCTCAGCGGGGTAAGTTTTGCCGTCGCACCGGGCCAGATGCTGGCCATCAGCGGCGCCAGCGGCACCGGAAAAAGCACGCTTTTGGATGCCTTGGCCGGGATTGCGCCGCTGCGCGCCGGATCGGCGCGCCTGCTTGGCGTGCCGCTGGGGGAATGGCCCGAACCCGCGCTGCGCCAACATCTGACCCTGTTGCCGCAGCGCACGGCGTTGTTGGGCGGCACCATCCTGGAAAATCTGGAGATCGCCAGGCCAGGTCTGACCGAGGATGAGGCCCAGGAGGTGCTGCGCGCCGTGGCGCTGGATGGCGTGATCGCAGAGCGCGGCGGGCTGGAGGCCCGTCTGGACGAGGGCGGCGCCGGGCTTTCGGGGGGCGAATCGCGTCGGCTGGCGTTGGCACGGGCACTGTTGCGCCGACCGGACATCCTGTTGCTGGACGAACCGACCGAGGGGCTGGACGCCGAAACCGCGCGACGTGTGGTCGCTGGCATCCGGGCCTATCTGCCGACGGCCGCGATCGTCGCGGCGACTCACCGCGAGGCCGAGAAAGACATAGCCGATATGCATCTGGATCTTAAGGATTTCGTTCAGAATCAACAGTAGCCTTGACGCAGATCAAGTATCTGTGAGGCCCGTCGGGTGTAGCAAGATCGGAATGATGTATTTTTCAAGCAGGTATTGGCGACATGATTGAGTCGCCAATACCTGCGAACCCAAACCGAGGAGATGCGCATCATGGAGATTGATGTCGTCGAGCTGTCACGCCTCCAATTCGCGATGACAGCCATGTATCACTTCCTCTTTGTGCCGTTGACGTTGGGCCTGTCGGTGCTCGTCGCGATCATGGAGACGGTCTATGTGATGACCAACCGCCCGGTGTGGCGCCAGATGACGAAATTCTGGGGCACGTTGTTCGGGATCAACTTTGTGCTCGGCGTTGCCACGGGCATCACGATGGAATTCCAGTTCGGCATGAACTGGTCCTACTACAGCCACTATGTCGGTGACATCTTCGGCGCGCCGCTGGCGATCGAAGGGCTGATGGCCTTCTTCCTCGAAGCGACCTTTGTCGGGCTGTTCTTCTTCGGCTGGGACAAGCTGAGCAAGCGGGCGCATATGGTCGTGACCTGGATGGTCGCGATCGGGTCGAACTTTTCGGCGCTGTGGATCCTGATCGCGAATGGCTGGATGCAAAACCCGGTCGGCTCGCAGTTCAATCCCGACAGTATGCGGATGGAGATGACCTCGTTCTTTGAGGTGATGTTCAACGAGGTGGCGCAGGCCAAATTCGTACACACGGTATCCGCCGGTTACGTGACGGCGGCAGTCTTTGTTCTGGGGGTTTCGGCTTGGTACCTGCTGAAGGGGCGCCATGTCGAACTGGCCCGCAGGTCGATCGCGGTTGCCGCAACCTTTGGCTTGGCGTCCGCGCTGTCGGTCGTGGTGCTGGGGGATGAATCCGGCTATTCGGCCAGTCACACCCAGAAAATGAAACTCGCCGCGATCGAGGGCATGTGGGAAACCCATGATGCGCCTGCGTCCTTTACCTTGGTCGGCTTCCCCGACAAGGAAGCGCGCGAGACCCATTACGCGCTGGAAATTCCATGGGTGATGGGGCTGATCGGGACACGGTCGCTGACCCAGCAGATCCCCGGCATCAACGATCTGGTCGATCAGGCCGAGGAAAAGATCCGCAACGGTCTTATCGCCTATGATGCGCTGATGACGATCCGGACCGAACGCGCAAGCACACCCGATGAGGTGCGCGCGACCTTCGAGGCCCATTCCGAGGATCTGGGGTTTGCCCTGCTGCTGAAACGCTATGTGGATGACCCGCGCACCGCGACGGAAGAGCAGATCAAGACCGCTGCCGCCGATACCATCCCCGGTGTGGCCTCCTTGTTCTGGGCGTTCCGCCTGATGGTCGGGCTTGGCTTCAGCTTCATCGCGGTGATGGCCTATTTTGCCTTCATGGCCAGCTTCCGTGGCATGCGGTTCCCGCGTTGGGCGCTGTGGCTGGGTGTGATCATCATCCCGACGCCTTGGCTCGCAGCAGAACTGGGCTGGTTCGTGGCAGAATTTGGTCGCCAACCCTGGACGGTTGACGGGGTGTTGCCCACCGCGCTTTCGGTAAGCCACCTGAGCGTTGCCGATCTTCTGATCACGCTTGCGGGCTTTGTCACCCTCTACACCGTTCTCTTCATCATCGAGATGGGGCTGATGCTGAAATATATCCGCAAAGGGCCTTACGAGGATGTCGAGGAAACAGAAACCTGGATGGCGCGTCATGAAGACCGGTTGCGCGCCAATGACGACAAGGGCCCGTTTGCGCCCGAGCCAGCGGAGTAAAAGCGATGATCCTGTTTGAATTGATCGACTTCGATATCCTTCGCGTCATGTGGTGGGTGCTGCTAGGCGTCCTGTTGATCGGATTTGCCGTGACCGACGGGTTTGACATGGGGGTCGGCGCATTGCTGCCCTTCGTGGGCAAGACCGACGTGGAACGCCGGATGGTGCTCAACACCGTCGGGCCGGTCTGGGAAGGCAACCAAGTGTGGTTCATCCTGGGCGGCGGCGCCATCTTTGCCGCTTGGCCCCCGCTTTATGCGGTCAGCTTCTCGGGCTTTTACCTGGCGATGTTTGCCGTTCTGGCGGCGCTGATCCTGCGGCCGGTTGGCTTTACCTACCGCTCCAAGCGCGACAGCCAAAGCTGGCGCAATGGCTGGGACTGGGCGTTGTTCGTGGGCGGCGCGGCACCGGCGCTGTTGTTCGGCGTGGCCGTTGGCAACGTTCTGCTGGGTGTGCCGTTTTACCTGACCGAGGATCTGATGCCGATGTATGACGGCAACTTCTTCATGAAGTTCATCGGTTTGCTGCGGCCCTTCGCGATCGTGTCGGGGGTGGTGTCGCTGTCGATGCTGCTGATGCACGGCGCGGCCTGGCTGACGCTGAAGACGGAAGGGCCGGTCCAGATGCGGGCACGCACCATCGGCACCTATGCCGGGATCGTGGCGGCGCTCGCCTATGCGCTGGCCGGTGTCTGGCTTGCCTTTGGCGTGGACGGGTTCCGGATCGTCAGCGATGTGGCGGCCAATGGTCCGTCCAACCCGCTGTATTCCGAGGTGGCGCGCGGTGGCTCGTGGATTGAAGCCTATAGCATCCGTCCCTGGATCGTGATCGCCCCGATCATGGGCTTTGTCGGTATCGCGATGGCGGTGCTGGGTCTGCGCGCCGGGCGCGAGGTTTCGACGCTGCTGTGGTCCAAACTGGCGATCACCGGTATCATTTCCAGCGTCGGTTTGACCATGTTCCCGTTCATCCTGCCCTCGATCGTTGATCCCAACAGTTCGCTGACCGTCTGGGACAGCTCGTCCTCGCATCAGACGCTGTTCGTGATGCTGGTGGCGGCGGTGATCTTTGTGCCGCTGATCCTGGCCTATACCGCATGGGTGTACAAAGTGCTGTGGGGCAAGGTGACAGAAGACGACGTCACCAGCGGCCATAGCTATTAAGGAAGGAAGACAACGATGTGGTATTTTGCTTGGCTGCTTGGCCTTCCCTTGGCTGCGATGGTCGCTGTGTTGAACGCGATGTGGCTTGAAATGCGCGAAGATGCGCGGCTGACCGAAGAGGACGGCAAGAGCTAATCTCTCCCGAGAACGTCCCCGGGAGGGGGCAGACCGGGACGGGCGCCTTTCGGGGCGCCCGTTTCCGTTTGGGGGAGGGCGATCATATCGCACATAAAAATACATCCTGAATACAGGTTATTGATCTGCGTCAAATCCCGGCATCCCGTCGCATGCGATAAACGCAATGTGAATTGCAGGGCACGGACCATATGATCACCCAGACCAGTTTTCCCAATTGCCACCGCCGTTTCCTTGGAGGCGTTGCGCTGGGCGACGTGGCCGTTGTGCCCAAGGGCAAGACAGCGCCCTGAAGCCCCGCGCGTTAATTCAAACCAATCCTGACAAATGGAGTTCCAGATGAAGCGCCTTTTGACTGCCGCCGCCCTGGCCGCACCCGTCCTGACCACCGCCCCGGCCCATGCCGAGGCTCCCGAAACGCTGGTAACCGTGCTGACCGCGCCCGAGGCGCAGACGCAGCTGATGGCGATGGTGCTGGCCATGCAGGCGGCGCAGCAGGGGGTGACCCCGCATATCATGCTCTGCGGTCCGGCGGGGGATCTGGCGCTCAAGGATGCGCCGGCAAGCGCCACCGCAGGCCAGCCGCCCAAGAACATGAGCCCGCAGGGCTTGATGCAGATGATCATGAAGCAGCCCGGTGCCAAGGTCGAGGTTTGCGCGATCTACTTGCCGGGCAGGGGGGCTGACATGTCGGTCCTGCTGGACGGCGTCGGCGTTGCCAAACCGGGCGAGATGGCAGCCGCCATCATCGACGAAAACGCCCGTGTGATAAGCTACTGACACCGGCGCGCCGTGTCTGTGCGACCAGCCGTCGTGACCTTATGGTCGCGGCGGCTTTTTCATGTTTCGTAATATGTGATCAGAATCCCCCGTGATCAGATCAGCGCGGCCAGCCCCATATCGGCCAGTTGCCGCGCCACCTGGGCGGTGAACCCCTGTGGCTCGTCCGGGCGCGGCGAATACCAGAACACCGGTGCGTTCAGCAGGATCAGCACGCTGTGCAGGGTCACAGACAGGTTCTGACAGCGAAACTCTCCGCTTTGCATCCCGGCGTGGATCACGCTGCGGAACAGATCCTCATAGCCGCGTTTTGCGTCCCGGATACGGGCTTCCATCGCGCGGTCGGATTCGGTGGCGGATTTGCCCTCCAGCCCGGTGTAATGTTGCAGAACGACCTTGTGATAGGGCAGGGTTTCAAACACGGCGGCGATATGGGTCAGCGCCATATTGTGAAAGTTCTGGCTTGGCGACAGGTTGTCATCCATCACCGGCGCAACCGCCCGGCGGGTGAATTCCGGTGCCTGCAGTCGCACCGCGCCCAGAAGCGCGCCGCGCGAGGCGAAATGGTGGTAAATCCGCCCCTTCGTCGACCCCAGACTGTGCGCGATATCATCCACCGATGCCGCGTTCACCCCCAGCTTCATGAAGCATTTGGCGGCGGCATCCAGAATTTCGTGGTGAGAGTCTGAGATCTGTTCTGACATTGGTGGCCGGGTGTTGTGGCGTGAGGGACGAGGGTCTGGCAGCGCCTCCGCAGGCGGGGACCAAGGGGGCCACCTGCCACGAGGCGGCCAAAAGGTTTCTTCTTGCTCTGTGGTGGCTCGAAAAGAAATATTAATGCGTTTCAGTGATTGACAAGACAGGTACATACCGCGTGGTATGTTAGAAAGCAATAAAGCTGGCTTCGTGTGAGGACGCGAACCGGCGGTGCGAGACCGGGGGAGGATGAGGCCGGTTCGCGTCGTGACGCCATAATGGCGAGGGGGAGGAAAATTTGGACGTTTTGCAACTGCTGGTCAGCGGTCTGGCGAACGGCTGTGTATACGGTCTGATCGCGCTGGGCTTCGTTCTGATCTACAAGGCGACCGAGGCGGTGAACTTCGCCCAGGGTGACCTGATGATGCTGGGCGCCTTCGTGACGCTGGGCCTGACCAATGCCGAATATGTCGGCCTGCCGTTCTGGGTCGCCGCGCCGCTGTCGATCGCGCTGATGGCGCTGATCGGTTATCTGCTGGATCTGCTGATCCTGCGCCACCTGTCCGGGCAAAGCCAGACCTCGGTGGTGATCCTGACCATCGCCATGGGGTTCGTGCTGCGCTTTGTCGCTGGGGCGATCTGGGGCCACGAGCCGCAGACGCTGCACAGTCCGCTGGCGCTGGGCGATTTCCAGGTCGCCGGCGTGGTGCTGGGCATGGCCGACATGGCGGTGATCGTCGTTACCTTTCTGTTGACGCTGTTTCTGTACCAGTTCTTCCAGCGCACGCGACTGGGGCTGGCGATGCAGGCGGCATCGCAGAACCAGATGGCCGCCTATTACATGGGGATCCCGGTGAAAAGGGTGCAGGGCATGATCTGGGGTCTGTCCGGTGCCGTGGCCGCCGTGGCTGGCATCCTGTTCGCCTCCAAGGGGGCGATTGATCCCAATGCCGGGCTACTGGGGATCAAGGCCTTTGCGGCGGCAGTCATCGGCGGCTTTGGCAGCCTGCCCGGTGCCTTGGCGGGGGGGCTGATCGTGGGGGTGATCGAACCCTTTGCCTCGCGCTATCTCGCCGCCGGATATTCGCAGGTCGCGCCCTATGCGCTGTTGCTGTTTGTTCTGGTGTTCCGTCCGCACGGCCTGTTCAGCCAGGTCCGCACGAAAAAGGTCTGACACCATGCGCATTCATTTCAAGACATCCTATGAGAACGACATCCGTCTGTTCCCTGACCGCTGGAGCTTTTTCGTCTATGCCGCGCTGGTGGCGGGGGCCATCATCCTGCCGTGGCTGCTGGACGATTTCTTTCTGGGCGAGGTCACCAACGTTCTGATCTGGGCGATCGCCGGGCTTGGGCTGATGCTGCTGACCGGGCAGACCGGACAGGCAAGCCTGGGGCACGCGGCGTTTCTTGCGCTGGGCTGCTATTCCTGCATCATCTTGATGGAGCACGGGGTGCCGTTTCTGCTGGCCTTTCCGCTGGCCGGGGTGATTACGGGGATCTTCGGCACGCTGTTCGCGATCCCTGCGGTTCGGCTGCATGGCATCTATCTGGCCATCGCCACCATGGCGCTGTCGATTCTGGCCGACGACATCATCGTGATGCTGGCACCCTGGACCGACGGGGTCAGCGGCAAGTTTGCCCCGACCATCACCATTTTCGGGCTCGAGATCGAACGCTGGACGACGCCGGATCGGTTCTACTGGCTGGTCCTCGTGGTGACGATCCTGTGCACGCTGGCCTATCGCAACCTGTTGCGCGCGCCGCTGGGCCGGGCCTTTGCCGCTGTGCGCGATTCCGAGGTTTCGGCCACCGCCATGGGGGTGCATATCGCCTTTACCAAGGCGGCGGCCTTTGGCCTGTCCTGCGCGATCACCGGGCTCGCCGGGGCGCTGATGGGGTTCTATGCCGGCGCCTTCAACAACGAGACCTTTTCGGTCGTGATCTCGATCAGCCTGTTGATGATGATCGTGATCGGCGGCTTGGGGTCGATCCACGGGGCGTTCTTCGGGGCGATCATCATCGCCTTTCTGCCGCAAGCGCTGTCGATGGCGAGCGATACGATCGGTGGCCTGTTGGGCGCCAACAACGTCGCGATCCCGGGGCTGGAAACCGGCGTGTTCGGGGCCATCCTGATCCTGTTCATCATGTTTGAGCCGATGGGCATCTATGGCCGCTGGCTCAAGATTCGCACCTGGTTCGAGCTGTTCCCCTTTGCCCGCAAGGACATGTTCAAGCGTCAGAAAAGCTACCTCAAGACGGAGCGTCTGAGATGAGCCTGCTGGAGATCAAGAACGCCACGCTGAAATTCGGTGGCGTGGTGGCCGTCAACGACCTGAGCTTTTCGGTCGAAGAGGGCGAGGTCTATGCCATCGTGGGGCCGAACGGGGCGGGGAAATCCACCGTGTTCAACCTGATATCCCGGTTCTACGATCCCTATTCGGGCAGCATCAGCTTTGATGGGGCAAACCTGTTGGATCGCCACGCCGATGCGGTGGCCGATCTGGGGATCGCGCGCACCTTCCAGAACATCGAGTTGTTCGATCATGCCACGGTTCTGCAAAACCTGCTGGTGGGCCGTCACCGCCACCGCAAAAGCAACATGATCCAAGAGCTGCTTTTCACCCCCCGGGTCCGGCGCGAAGAGCATGTGCATCGCGAGGCGGTGGAGCGGGTGATCGATTTCCTCGATCTGCAACCCTATCGCAACAAGATGATCGCGGGGCTGCCCTATGGCGTGCGCAAGGTGGTGGAACTGGGCCGCGCGCTGGCCTCGGATCCCCGGCTGCTGTTGCTGGACGAACCGGCCTCGGGGCTGTCGGTCGAGGAAACGCAGGACATGCGCTGGTGGATCGACGACATCCGCAAACAGATGGGGATCACGGTCCTGATGGTGGAACATGACATGGGGCTGGTCTCGGGCGTGTCCGACCGGGTGCTTGCGTTGGCCGACGGTGCCAAGCTGGCCGAAGGAACCCCGGCCGAGGTGCAGGCAGATCCGGCAGTGATCGCGGCCTATCTGGGCACGGGGGCGGTGTGATGGGGCAGACCGTTTTAGAAATCAAGAATCTGGAAAGCTTCTATGGCCCGATCATGGCGATCCGGGGCGTCAGCCTAAAGGTCGGGCAAGGGCAGGTCGTGACGGTGCTGGGTGCCAATGGCGCCGGAAAATCCACTCTGCTCAAGACGATCTCGGGGATCATGGAGCCGGAAAAGGGCAAGATCCTGTTCGAGGGCGAAGAGATTCAGGGGATGGAACCGCACCAGATCGTCAATCGCGGCATCGTCCATGTGCCCGAGGGGCGCGAGGTGTTCCCGCTGCTGAGCGTCGACGAGAACCTGAGCCTTGGCGCCTATACCCGCAATGACCGCGTCGAGATCGAGCGCGACCGCCAGATGGTGTTCGACTATTTCCCGATCCTCGCCGAGCGGCGCACGCAAGAGGCCGGGACGCTTTCGGGCGGGCAACAGCAGATGTTGGCGATCGGGCGGGGCCTGATGCGGCGACCCAAGATCATGCTGCTGGACGAACCCAGCCTCGGGCTGTCACCGCTTTTGGTGCAAGAGATCTTTGGCATCCTGCGGCGGCTGAACAGCGACGAACATGTGACCATGATGCTGGTCGAACAGAACGCGCGGGTGGCGCTGGATCTGGCGGATGTGGGTTACGTGATGGAGATAGGCCGGATCGTGATGGAAGGCTCCGCCGATCGCCTGATGGAGAGCGAGGACATTCAGGCGTTCTACCTTGGCCATCAGGAACAGAGCCAGCGCGGCGAGAGACGCTGGAAACGCAAGAAGACCTGGAGGTGAGGCGATGAACCTGCAATCGACCGACCAGATCGAGGTGAATGGCGTCATGCTCAACGCGGTGCCGGGATCGCGCCCGGCGCTGGTGGATGGCTGCGACACGGTGGTCAAACTGTTCGCCCGGCGCTGTGCCGAGATGGGCCACAAGACCGCGCACCGGGAAAAGGATCTGGGCATCTGGCAATCGCACAGTTGGCGCGACTATTGGGACCATGCCAAATGGCTTGGGCTGGGCCTGCGCGCGCTGGGGCTGAAACGGGGCGAGGTGGTTTCGATCCTGTCCGAGGATCGTAAGGAATGGCTGTACGCCGATATGGGCATTCAATGCGTCGGCGGCATTGCCTCGGGGGTCTATACCACGGACTCGGCCAGCCAGCTGGAATATATACTGCGCGATTCCGACAGCCGGTTCCTGTTCGTCGAGGGCGACGAGCAGCTCGACAAGTTTCTCGAAATCGAGGATCTCGCGCCGCAGGTGCTCAAGGTCATCATTCTGGAGCAAGAGGGGCTGCACGACCTGCGCCACGACAAATGCGTGTTTCTCGACGAGCTGTACGAGACCGGCCGCGTGTTCGAGGCCGAGAATCCCGGGTTTTTCGAGGCCGAGATCGAACAGGTACAACCCGGCGATACCGGGCTGTTGATCTATACTTCGGGTACCACCGGCGCGCCCAAGGGCGCGATGCTGAGCCAGGAAAATATCATCGGGGCCGTGGTCTCTGGCGCGCATGCGCTGCCGACGCTGCCCACCGATCAGCAGCTGTGCTTCCTGCCGCTCTGCCATATTCTGGAGCGGGATGTTTCGGTCTATTTTCCGCTGGCGGCGCGGGCGACGGTGAATTTCGCCGAAAGCCCGGAAACCGTGTTCGACAACCTGCAGGAGGTGTCCCCGTCGCATTTCACCGCCGTGCCTCGGGTGTGGGAAAAGATCTATTCCCGGGTGCTGGTTCTGGCGCAGGAGGCCACACCGGCGGGGCGTCTGGCGTTTCATCTGGCGCAAAGGGCCGGGGCCAAGCGGGCCGATTATCTGTTGGCGGGCAAGACGCCGCCGGCATTGGTTTCGGCGTATTATGCGGTTTGGGATTTTCTGGTGCTGCGCAACCTGCGCCGCATGCTGGGCATGGACAAGATGCGGCGCGGGGCGACCGGCGCGGCGCCGATCTCGCCCGAGCTGATCAAATGGTACTGGTCCATCGGCGTAAAGCTGATCGAAGGCTATGGCATGACCGAGAATGCGGGGCTGGCCACGGTCAACCTGCCCGGTGACAACAAGCTTGGCACTGTGGGCAAGCCGGTGCCGGGGTTTCATGTGCGCATCGCCGAGGATGGAGAGATCCAGACCTTTGGCCTCAACAATTTCCAAGGCTACTGGCGTAACAACGAAAAGACCGCCGAAACCTTTACCGAGGACGGCTGGCTGCGCACCGGCGATGTCGGGCGCGTCGACGAGGATGGTTTCCTGACCATCACCGGGCGGCTCAAGGACATCATCATTACCGCGGGCGGCAAGAACATCACCCCCGCCGAGATCGAAAGCCGGCTGAAATTCAGCCACTATATCTCGGATGCGGTGGTGATCGGGGACCGGCGCAAATACCTCAGCTGTCTGGTCATGATCGATCAGGAAAACGTCGAGAAGTTTGCGCAGGACCAAAAAATACCGTTCAGTGATTTTGTATCTCTCTGTGCCGCGCAGGAGGTGATTGATTTGATCGGCCGCGAGGTCGAGGCGGTCAACAAGGAGTTCGCGCGGGTGGAGCAGATCAAGGATTTTCGCCTGATCAACGTGCTTCTGACGGCAGAGGATGAGGAGCTGACCGCAACCATGAAGCTCAAGCGCAGCTTGGTGGAAAAGAAACATAAGGCGCTGATCGACGAGATGTACTGAACATGGTGTGAAACGTACAATTCTTTGGGAGGAGAATCATGAAGAAACTGACAAAGGCCCTGGCCGCTGCGGCGTTTGCCGCCGGTCTTGCCGGCAGCGCTGGCGCCGAGACCCAGGGTGTGAGCGATACCGAGGTGGTGTTCGGCTCGGTCAATGACCTCAGCGGCATTTTTGCCGCAGTGGGCGTCCCGGCCGTGCACGGTGCCAACCTGCGCTTTGACGAGGCGAACGCGGCGGGCGGTGTGCATGGCCGCATGATACGCTTCGTGGTCGAGGACAACGGCTATCAGATTCCGCGCGCGATGCAGGGCTATAACAAGCTGCTGAATCGCGACAAGGTGTTCGGGATGCTGCTGTCGCTGGGCACACCGATGAACCTGGCGGGCTTCAAGTTGCTTGATCCCAAGGGGATTCCGAATATCGGGCCGCTCACCGCCGCGCGCGACATGTTGCAGGAGCCGATGCACAACAAGTTCGTCGGGTTTTCCAGCTATTGGGACCAAGTGCAGGAAGGGGTGAAATACCTTGCCGCCGAGAAGGGCGCCAAGAACATCTGTTCGATGTACCTGCCCACCGATTTCGGCAAGGAAATCGGCGACAGCACAAAGGATGTCGTCAGCACGCTGGGGCTGACCTTTGCGGGGGAGACCACGCACAAGCCCGACGAGCTGGATTTTGTCGGCTCTCTGACCAAGCTGAAGGCTGCCGAATGCGACCTGATCACGCTGGCTTTGGGCGTGCGGCAGGCGATCACGGTGGTCGGCACCGCCAAGAAACTGGGCTGGACCGACGTGATGTTCCTGAACACCTCGGCCGGTTTTCTGGACGTGGTGGCAGCGGTGCCCGGTGGCGTGACCGACGGGCTCTATGCTGCGGCCGGTTGGGTCGATCTGAAATCGCGCGCCGATGTGCCAGCGGTGGCCAAGTTCATGGCCGACTACAACGCCAAGTACAATCAGGACGCTGGCGGGTTCTCGATGCTGGGGTATTCCGCAGCCGATACGGTGGTGCGTGCGCTGGAAGCGGCGGGGCCGGATCTGACGCAGGAGAGCTTCATCAAGGGGATGGAGACGCTCGAATATCGGGATGAGCTGGCCGACGCCCAGATCACCTATGGTCCTGACGACCACCAAGGCGCCGATGAGGTCATGATCTCGGTTGTCGAGAACGGCGAGTGGAAGCTGCTCAGCCGCCAGTGATACAGGCGCGAACAGGCTGATATACCCAAACCGGCGCGGTCTTCGCGCCGGTTTTTTTATTGGCAGGATGGGCTGGACGGGCCAGTGTGATATGGTCGCGAACAGGCGAATTGCCGCAGGATCGCGCCGCCACCGGCGGGCAAAAAGACTCGCGATCTCAAACAAATTCGAATAGGCGTTACCGGAAACCTGACTTGCACGAGGTTTTCGTTACATTAGACAAGGTGAGAGGGCCTGTCGGCCTTGGGAGTAATATTGTTTCGCGTGTTGGAGGCAGGCACAGGGCGAAAGAATAGGCAATATATTGCATTGCCGCGGGAGAGCGGCATTATATTGCTTGAGACGGTCAAAAGGGAGGAATCACATGACCAAACGGAGAAGTGTTCTGGGCTTGGTGGGCGGCGTTGCCGTTGCCGCGCTGATGGCGAGTTCGGCGATGGCGCAAGACGTGACGCTGAAGCTCCACCAGTTTCTGCCGGCGCAGGCCAACGTGCCGAAGCTGATTCTGGATGTCTGGGCCGACAACGTGGAGAAGGACTCCGGCGGTCGCATCAAGGTTGACCGGTATCCCTCGATGCAGCTGGGTGGCAAGCCGCCTGAGTTGCTGGACCAGGCGATCGACGGCGTGGCGGATATCGTGTGGACCGTTGTGGGCTATACCCCCGGCCGGTTCCCCGGCACCGAAGTGTTCGAATTGCCCTTCATCATGACCAATGCGCGCGCCACTTCGCGGGCCTATTGGGAAATGTTCGAAGAGCACTGGAAAGACTCTGATTTTAAGGACGTGCACATTCTGGGCACCTGGGTTCATGGCCCCGGCCTGATCCACTCGGCCGATCCGGTCGAGACCCCGGATGACCTGCAGGGCATGAAGATCCGCGGCGGCTCGCGCTCGGTCAACGCACTGCTGACCGAACTGGGCGCAACCCCGGTTGGCATGCCGGTTCCGGCGATTCCCGAGGGCCTGTCCAAGGGCGTGATCGACGGCACCACCATCCCGTGGGAGGTGACCACGGCGCTGAAAGTGCCGGAGTTGGTCGAGAACCATACCGAGTTCACGGGCAACGCGCTGTATGTTCTGACCTTCGTTCTGGCGATGAACAAGGAAAAGTATGACAGCCTGCCCGATGACCTGAAAAAGGTGGTCGACGACAATTCGGGGTTGGAATTCTCGATCTTTGCCGGCGGCACCCAAGCCGATTCCGATGGTCCGGCGCGCCAGATGGCCGTGGACATGGGCAACAACATCATCACGCTGGACGAAGAGCAAACCGCCGTTTGGCGGGCCGCGTCACAGCCGATCTATGATGCGTGGCTCAAGGACATGGACAGCAAGGGCATCGACGGTCAGGCCCTGCTTGACGAGGCGCAGTCCTTGATCGCCAAATACACGCCAATGTACGAATAACATTCGGCGGTATCGTGATCCGGCCGCAGCGGCTTTGGTGCCGCTGCGGCCCATTCATTCAGACCACTGGCAAGCCGAAGGGGAAGGCATGCACGCATTGTTCACCGCTCTGTCCAGGTTCATGGCGATATTGGGCGGCATCGTCCTGTCTGTATTGATCCTGTTGACCTGCGTATCCATTCTGGGGCGGAGCCTGAACGGCATTCTGCACAGCGATTTCGTCATGGGCATCATGCCCGGTTTTGCGCAATGGCTGATCGACATCGGCGTCGGGCCGGTCAATGGCGATTTCGAACTGGTCGAGGCCGGTGTGGCCTTTGCCATCTTTGCCTTTATCCCGCTGTGTCAGATCACCGCTGGTCATGCCTCGGTCGATATCGTGGCCAATGCGCTGCCGCGCGGCGTCAACCGGTTCCTGCGCATGGTGACCGAGGTGATCTTTGCAGCCGTTCTGGTGCTGATCGCCTGGAAACTGGGTGACGGGATGCTGTCCAAAAAGGGCTATGGCGAGACCTCGTTTCTGCTGCAATTCCCGGTCTGGTGGGCCTATGCGGCCAGCCTGTTCGGGGCCGTGGTGTCCGCCATCGTGGGAACCTACATGGCTGGCGTTCGGGTGACCGAATTCCTGACCGGCCGCATAATCATCTGGGACGGGGTGGAGACAGATCAATGAGTACGCTTGAAGTCGGGATTGCGTCCTTTCCCGCCCTGATGGTCCTGATCTTTCTGCGGGTGCCGATCGGGCTGGCCATGTTCGTCGTCGCGCTGGTCGGGCTGGTCACCGTCACCGGCGACACCACGGTCGCCTTCGCGCGGCTGAAAAGCGAAACCTATACGACCTTTTCCAGCTATTCGCTGACCATCGTGCCGATGTTCCTTTTGATGGGGCATTTCGCGACGCTGGGCGGCATGTCGAACGCGCTGTTCAAGGCGGCCGAGGGCTGGTTGGGGCATCGCAAGGGCGGTGTCGCAATGGCCTCGATCGGCGCCTGTGCCGGGTTCGGCGCGATCTGCGGCTCGTCGCTGGCCACCGCCGCCACCATGGGCCGCGTCGCGCTGCCCGAGTTGAAGCGATATGGCTATGCCGGCGGGTTTTCGACCGCGACGCTGGCCGCTGGCGGCACGCTGGGCATCCTGATCCCGCCCTCTGTGGTGCTGGTGATCTATGCCATCCTGACCGAGCAGAATATCGCCAAGCTGTTTCTCGCGGCCTTTATTCCGGGTCTGTTGGCGGCGCTGGGCTATGTTCTCGCGATCTCAATCTATGTCCGGCTGTACCCTGAATCGGCGGGCATCCGGCCGCGTGTGCCCTATGCGGAGCGGTTCGCCGCGCTGCTGCAGGTCTGGCCGGTTCTGCTGGTCTTTGCGCTGGTGGTGGGCGGTATCTATCTGGGCTGGTTCACGCCGACCGAGGGTGCGGCCGTGGGGGCCGCGGGCACGGGGCTGATCGCATTGCTCAATGGCGGGCTGACCCGGGTAACGCTGGTGGACAGTTTCTTTGTCACCGCGCGCTCGACCGCGATGATCTTTTTCATCGTTCTCGGCGCGGGGTTCTATAACGGATTTCTGGCGCTGACGCAGGTGCCGCAAGAACTGGCTGACTTTGTGGTCAGCCAGGGGTTCTCGCCTTGGCTGGTGTTGACGTTGATCCTGATCTTCTACCTCGTGTTCGGCTGCCTGATGGACAGCCTGTCGATGATCCTGCTGACGATCCCGATCTTTTATCCGGTGATCAGTGTGATGGATTTCGGTCTGGTCTCGCTGGCCGGATTGCAGGGCGACGCGGCGATGGAGGTGCTGAGGCACGGTGTGCCGGATGGCATGACGACGGATATGCTGGCGCAGATCAAGAATGCGATCGCCAGCGGTGCCGAGCTGACCCGCGATCAGATGAAGGCGCTGGACATCCGCATGACGCGCGGCATGGCCAACCGGATCGAGACCGAGCATGTGGCGATCTGGTTTGGCATTCTGGTGCTGATCGTGGTCGAGGTTGGCCTGATCACGCCGCCGGTGGGGATGAACCTGTTCATCATCAACGCGATGGACCGCAAGACGCGGATGGTCGACACCTACAAGGCGGTGATGTTCTTTGTCGGCTCCGACCTTGTCCGGGTGGTCATTCTGGTGGCCTTCCCATCTATCACGCTGTTCTTGTTGCGATAACGGGCGCACAGCGAGCTAAATATTGGCCCGGTCCCCGGTTTGGGGGTCGGGCCTTTTTCGTTTCCGTCTCGTTGCCCTGTCGTTGCATTTTGGCTCCCGTGACCTCGGATCGCGGCAGGATTTGTGCAAAATAATGCCAAATATATTAGCATTATCTTGCATACACATGATGGAAATGCATGATGAGCCACAGCGAGTCCCGGGCCGCGCGGAGGAGCGTTTGCTGGCGGTCGGGACGGGCAGGCAGGACCGAGAGGGAGGAGAACCCATGCACGCATCGGGGAACGCGGCGATCTATTTTGTGGATCGTCACATTGACGAAGGCCGGGGCGACAAGATCGCCTTTCGTGAGGCGGACGGGGACAGGCGCAGCCTGACCTACGGCCAACTCGCTGAGGAGACCGCGCGCTTCGCCGGTGCGCTGGATCGCCATGGCGTGCGGCGCGAAGAACGGGTGGCGATGATCGTGCGCGACCAGATCGAATTTCCGGTGGTGTTCTGGGGGGCGCTCAAGGCGGGCGCGATCCCGGTGCCCCTGAACACGCTGCTGTCCACCGACATTTACGAGGCGGTGCTCAACGATAGCCGTGCCTCGATCCTCGTCGTCTCGCAGGAGCTGTGGGAGGTCGTCGCCCCCGCCGTGGCCGACAACCGGTTTCTGCGCGCGATCCTCGTGATCGGTGACGCGCCCAAGGGCACCGAAAGTTATCGCGCCTTTGTCGAAGGCGCCGAACTGGCCGACACGGTCGAGGCGCATGAGGATGAACTGGCGTTCTGGCTCTATTCCTCGGGCTCGACCGGGTTGCCCAAGGGGGTGCGGCACGTGCATTCCAGCCTCAGGGCCACCGCCGACACCTTTGGTGCGCAGGTGCTGGCGATCGACGAGGGGGATACGGTTTATTCCGTGGCCAAGCTGTTCTTTGCCTATGGGCTGGGCAACGGCATGTCCTTTCCGATGTCCGTGGGGGCCACCACGGTTCTATTCGGGGGCCGTCCGACCCCGGATGCGGTGTTTGACATCATGAAGACCGAACGCCCGACCATCTTTTGCGGGGTGCCGACGCTCTATGCCGCCGTGGTCGCCGCGCAAGAGGCCGCTGGCGGGATGCCGGACCATACGATCCGCATCTGCACCTCGGCGGGCGAGGCGCTGCCGCGCGAGATTGGCGAGCGCTGGGAAAAACTTTGGGGCGCCGAGATCATCGACGGCGTCGGCTCGACCGAGATGCTGCATATCTTTCTGTCGAATCGGCCCGGTGACGTCGTCTATGGCACCTCTGGCATTGCGGTGCCGGGATACGAGGTGCGTCTGGTCGATGAGCATGACGAGGATCTGCCCGATGGCGAGGTCGGCGAGTTGTTGGTGCGCGGCCCCTCCTCGGCGGATGGCTATTGGAACCGGCGCAACAAGTCGCAATCGACCTTTGCGGGTCACTGGACCAGAACCGGCGACAAATACGAGCGTACGCCAGATGGCCGCTATGTTTACTGCGGGCGCACCGACGACATGTTCAAGGTGTCCGGCATCTGGGTTTCCCCGTTCGAGGTGGAGCAGGCGCTGATCGAACATCCCGCCGTGCTGGAGGCCGCCGTTGTGGCCCGGGCCGATGAAAAGGGGTTGGATAAACCGGCCGCCTATATCGTGCTCAAGACCGGGGCTGATCCGAGCATCGCGGGCGATCTGAAGGATCTGGTCAAGGACAAGATCGGCATGTGGAAATACCCGCGCTGGATCGAGGTGGTGGACGAACTGCCCAAGACCGCGACCGGCAAGATCCAACGCTACAAGCTGCGGGGCGCGGCGTGATGGTGGCGCTGGACTGGTCCGAGGTCCCGAAAACCCCGTTGGTGGTGGACGGGGTAACGCTGGAATACA
Organism: Antarcticimicrobium sediminis; assembly: GCF_004348975.1. Classification (GTDB taxonomy): domain Bacteria; phylum Pseudomonadota; class Alphaproteobacteria; order Rhodobacterales; family Rhodobacteraceae; genus Antarcticimicrobium; species Antarcticimicrobium sediminis. Next base: position 55,254 of record NZ_SMFP01000011.1, read on the forward strand.
GCTGCTTCGGCCCCCCGCCACAGCAGGCGCCAACCATCGTGATGCTGCACGAGGGGCTGGGCTGCGCCGCGCTGTGGCGTGATTTCCCCGCGCGGGTGGCGGCGCGCACCGGCATGGGCGTGCTGGTCTATTCGCGGCAGGGCTATGGCCAGTCGGACCCGGCCAAGCTGCCGCGCCCGCTGGATTTCATGACGCGCGAGGCGGTGGATGTGCTGCCGCATGTGCTGGATCAGGCGGGGATTGCCCGCTGTATCCTGTTCGGCCATTCCGACGGGGCAACCATCGCCGCGATCTATGCCGGCAGCGTCGAGGATTTTCGCGTGCGCGGGCTGATCCTGATGGCGCCGCATTTCTTTACCGAAGAGATGGGCCTGAAAGAGATCGCCAAAGCGCGCGAGGTCTTTGCGCGCACCGATATGAAGGAGCGGATGGCCAAGTATCACAAGGATCCGGAAAATGCCTTTCGCGGCTGGAACGACACCTGGCTCGATCCGGGGTTCAAGGCGTGGAACGTGGGCGAGGTGATCGACTATCTTCGTATTCCGGTGCTGGCGATACAGGGGCGTGACGACCAATACGGCACGCTGGCGCAGATCGAAGAGATCGAGAGCCGGTCCTATGCGCCGGTCGACACCGTGATCCTTGAGGATTGCAAGCATGCCCCGCATCAGGAGCAGTCGGAACAGACGCTTGATGCCGTGGCCGAGTTTACCGCCCGGTTGGAACGGATCGAGGCGGCCGAGGTGGTGCCAAGCTGACCCGCCCGCGCTATCCAGACCCGCCGCATGCCTATGTGCCGGGGCAAAATGCCCGCCATCCCGAGGGCGCGTTCGAGGACGTGACCCGAACGGCGCGACCGGGCATGACGCCCGCCGCGCTGGCCGCGTCCGAGGCGTGGCGCACCGGGTGGAGATATCTTGAGACCGGCTATTTCTGGGAAGCGCATGAGCTGTTCGAGCCGGTCTGGCGGGCGCTGCCGCCGAATTTACGCGCGCGCGCCTTTGTTCAGGGGGCGATCCAGATCGCCAATGCGGCGCTGAAAGCGCGGATGGGCCGCCCCCGCGCGGTGCTGCGGCTGTGCGATTTGGCGCAGGCCCATCTGGACGCCGCCGGCGTGCTCGGAGCCGCCGCGATGCAGGGGGATCGCGATTGGCTGGTGTCGAAAGGGGTGCGGATGCGGGCGGTCGCGACTCGCGCGCTGGAAGAGGATGCGAAATAGTGCATAATATTGCACGTGCGCCTTGGGGGAATCCGCGATATATTACGCATGATCTGGTAAGATGTTGATTTGCTGCACAACAGCATGCGCACTATTATGCACAAATCTGTTTACGCCAGCGGGTGAATGACATAAGTTGCACCAACTCAGATTTTCTCAGGAGCGCGACATGGGCAAAGTGATCGACTTTCAGACTGACCCCTCCAAATACCGCCATTGGCGGGTCGAGTATGATGGAGAGGTCGCCAATCTTTTCATGGATGTGGATGAGAATGGCGGCCTGTTTGACGGCTACCAACTCAAGCTCAATTCCTATGATCTGGGCGTGGACATCGAACTGGCCGATGTCGTGCAGCGGATGCGGTTCGAACACCCCGAGGTCAAGGTCGTGGTGATGCAGTCGGGCAAGGACAAGGTGTTCTGCGCCGGGGCCAATATCCGGATGCTGGGTGGGGCGGCCCATGCGCACAAGGTGAATTTCTGCAAATTCACCAACGAGACGCGCAACACCTTCGAGGCCGCCGAAGAGGATTCCGGTCAGAAATACATCGCTGCGGTCAAAGGTGCCTGCGCGGGTGGCGGATACGAACTGGCGCTGGCCTGCAACTATATCATGTTGACCAATGACAGCACCTCGTCTGTCGCGCTGCCCGAGGTGCCGCTGCTTGCGGTTCTGCCGGGCACCGGCGGGCTGACTCGTGTCACCGACAAACGCAAGGTGCGCCGCGATCTGGCCGATGTGTTCTGTTCGGTCGAAGAGGGCGTCAAAGGCCAGCGCGCAGTGGATTGGCGTCTGGTGGACGAGGTTGTGCCAAATTCGAAATTCAACGCGGTGGTGCAGGAACGGGCGCGCGAATTTGCCGCCAGTTCGAAAAAGGCATCGGGCGCGACCGGCATCGCCTTGACCCCGCTGGATCGCACCTTCGGCGAAGACAGCGTGACCTATTCGCTGGTCGAGGTCGCCATCGACCGCGCCGGGCGCAAGGCCACGATCACCCTGTCGGGCCCGGATACGGATGCGCCGGGCAGCATGGACGCGGTGCAGGCGCAGGGCTGTGACAGCTACATGCTGCGGCTGGCGCGGGAACTGGACGATGCGCTTTTGCATCTGCGCCTGAACGAGCGCGAGATCGGAACGCTGGTGTTTCGCACCCAGGGCGATCCGGAAAAACTGATCGCGCATGAAAAGCTGTTGATCGACAATGGCGATCACTGGCTGGCCAACGAGATCCTGAAATTCTGGAAACGCGTGCTCAAGCGGGTCGATCTGACCTCTCGCTCGATGGCGGCGATGGTGGAACACGGCAGTTGCTTTGCTGGCGTGCTGGCCGAACTGCTCTGGGCCTGCGATCGCGGCTATATGATGCTGGATGATTTTGAGGGCGACAATCGCCCGACGGCCACCGTCACGCTGACGCCGGGCAACTTCGGTCTGTACCCGATGAGCAACGATCTGACCCGGCTGCAAACCCGGTTCTTGGGCACGCCCGAGACCGTGGACGCGCTGAAGGCGAAGATCGGCGAGCCGATGGAGGCCGACGCGGCCGACAAGGCCGGGCTGATCACCTATGCCTTTGACGATATCGACTGGGAGGACGAGGTGCGTATCTTCCTTGAAGAGCGTGCCAGCTTCAGCCCCGATGCGATGACCGGGATGGAGGCCAACCTGCGCTTTCCCGGGCCAGAGACGATGGAAACCCGTATCTTTGGCCGCCTGACCGCGTGGCAGAACTGGATTTTCCAGCGGCCCAATGCGGTTGGCAAGGACGGGGCGCTGCAACGTTACGGCACCGGCATCCGCGGCGATTACAATATGGAACGGGTGTAACAACAGCGGGCGGGCCTTGGCCTGCCCGACGGCATTTTCCGGTGTAGGATGGGCAAGGGCCCGCCGCTCCGGGCTCAAACGGAGGAAAATTCATGCTCGATCTGATCAACGTCAGCTATGACACGCAAATCCCCAACAACGTCGGCCTCAGCTCGGACAAGCGGGTTCTCAAGGCGCTGGAGAAATGGCACCCCGGGTATATCAACTGGTGGTCCGACCTGATCCCGCAGAACTTTCAGCAATCGCTGGTCTATCTGCGCACCGCCGTTTCGGTCGACCCCAAGGGCTGGGCGAAATTCGACTATGTGAAGATGCCAGAATACCGCTGGGGCGTGCTGCTGGCACCGCAGGTCGAGGGGCGCACCATCCCCTGTGGCGAGCATTTTGGCGACCCGGCGTGGCAGGAAGTGCCCGGCGAATATCGCAACCTGCTGAAACGTCTGATCGTGATTCAGGGCGATACCGAGCCGGCCTCGGTCGAACAGCAACGCTTCCTTGGCCTGACCGCGCCGTCGCTTTACGACATGCGCAACCTGTTTCAGGTCAACGTCGAAGAGGGCCGCCACCTTTGGGCGATGGTCTATCTGCTGCACAAGTATTTCGGTCGCGATGGTCGCGAAGAGGCGGATGATCTGTTGCTGCGCTCGTCTGGCTCGGAAGAGGCACCGCGGATGCTGGGGGCCTTCAACGAGGAAACGCCGGATTGGCTGTCGTTCTTCATGTTCACCTATTTCACCGACCGCGACGGCAAGATGCAGCTGGAAAGCCTGGCGCAATCGGGCTTTGACCCGCTGTCGCGCACCTGCCGCTTCATGCTGACCGAAGAGGCGCACCACATGTTCGTGGGGGAAACCGGCGTCGGTCGGACCATCCAGAAGACCTGTGAGGTGATGAACGAGCACGGGATCGACGATCCCTATGATATCGACAAGATCCGCAGCTTTGGCGTGATCGACCTTCCGACGATCCAGAAGAAGCTGAACCTGCACTATACGCTGTCGCTCGACCTGTTCGGACAGGAGGTCTCGACCAATGCCGCCAATGCCTTTAACGCCGGCATCAAGGGTCGGTACATGGAGCATCGCGTCAAGGACGACCACAAGCTGACCGAAGACACCTACAAGGTCTGGGATATGGTCGACGGCAAGCTGGTGCAACATGACGTCCCGGCGCTGACCGCGATCAACATGCGCCTGCGCGATGACTATTCCCGCGATGCCGCCGGTGGAGTGTCGCGCTGGAACAAGATCATCGAAAAGGCCGGTGTCGCCTTCGAGATGAAGCTGCCGCACGAGGCCTTTAATCGCAAGATCGGGGTCTTTGCCGAAAAGCTGTTTGATCCAGAGGGCACACTGGTTACGGGCGCGGAGTATGACGCCGGCATGAAGGAGTGGCTGCCGACCCATGCGGATGGCGATTTCATCCAAAGCCTGATGAAGCCGGTCACCGAACCCGGCAAATATGCAAGCTGGATCGCGGCACCGAAGGTCGGGATCGACAACAAGCCGGGCGATTTTGAATACGTCAAGCTGCACATGGCCTGATACGTGACAGAGACCGGTCTGGGCCCCGCGCCCGGGCCGGGTGTCGCAAGCCGTCCGGCGGTTTTGCGGAGACCGGCAAAGACATGCTAGACAGGGAATCGAAAGCGCGCTTTCGGGATCCGGTCGGGCGGTCGGCTCTACACGAGCCGCAAGCAAGACGCGAACACGACTCAAGCACGACGCCAACACAACGGGAGCATCTGACATGACGATCAGCAGGACCAAATCCGAAACGCCCCGTTTGAACGCGCTGTCGGTCGAGATATCGCAGCTGAACGGGCCCTGCGTCGGCTGCGACGATTGCGGCGGCCTGTGCGTGGCGCTGATCGATGCGCTGGTCTTGCCGGACGTGATCCTGAGAAAAAAGCGCGAGAGCCAATGAACAAGCCGCTGAAACAGCACCTGATCGACCCCGAAATCTGCATCCGCTGCTATACCTGCGAAATGACCTGCCCGCTCGAGGCGATCGAGCATGACGACAACAACGTTGTGGTCGATGCCTCCAAGTGCAACTTTTGCATGGATTGCATTCCGGTCTGCCCCACCGGCTCGATCGACGAATGGCGGGTGGTAAACGATCCCTATTCGCTTGATGAGCAGTTCGAATGGGACGAATTGCCCGCGCAGGCGGATATCCAGACCGCCGGTGGCGAGGTCGAGACCGGGATGGAGGCACTGGACGAGGCCATGGCCGCGCTTTTGGCCGAGGCCCATGCCGGAGCTGGCGGCAAGGCGAAAGCGCCCGCCTCGGCCTCCAAGCCGACGGTCAACATGTACAACCTTGGCAAACCGGCAAAAGCGGTGGTGCAGGGCAACTATCGCCTGACATCGGAGGACTCCGACAGCGACGTGCGCCACATCATCCTTGATCTGGGCGGCCTGCCGTTCCCGGTGCTGGAGGGCCAAAGCGTCGGGATCATTCCGCCGGGCACCGATGACGAGGGCAAGCCGCACCTGCCACGTCTTTATTCCGTCTCCAGCCCGCGCGACGGGGAACGGCCGAATTTCAACAACCTGTCCTTGACCGTAAAACGGGACGAGGGTGGGCTTTGCTCCAACTATGTCTGCGATCTGAAAAAGGGCGACACGGTTCAACTGACCGGCCCGTTCGGGGCGACCTTTCTGATGCCCGAAGATCCGCAGGCGCGGCTGTTGATGATCTGCACCGGCACCGGCTCGGCCCCAATGCGTGCCTTTACCATGCGCCGCCAACGCTCTGTCGGGGCGAAATCGGGCGGCATGGTGATGTTCTTTGGCGCCCGCACCCCAGAAAGCCTGCCGTATTTCGGGCCACTGAACAAAGTGCCCGACACCCTGCTGAAGAAACATCTGGTGTTTTCACGCATCCCCGGCGCGGCCAAGGAATACGTGCAGGACCGCATGAGGGCCGAAGAGGATGTGGTGGCCGAGATGATCGCCGATCCCAACACGCATATTTACATCTGCGGCTTGCGCGGTATGGAGGAGGGCGTCGAAAAGACGCTGACCAATATCGCCGAAAGCATCGGCCAGCCTTGGGGCGCGCTGCGCGATACCATGCGCAACGAGGGCCGCTATCACGTGGAAACCTATTGAATGACACAGACCAACGAAGCGGCGGTGCCGCCGCCGTTCGAGCATGAGATTCGCGTCACCTGGGCCGATTGCGACCCGGCCAAGATCGCCTATACCGGGCGGCTGCCCTATTTCGCGCTGGATGCGATCGACGCCTGGTGGGAACATCACCTTGGCGGCGGCTGGTTTCATCTGGAACTTGATCTGGGTTTTGGCACACCCTTTGTGCATCTGAGTCTGGATTTCGTCTCGCCCGTGACGCCGCGCCATCGCCTGATCTGCAAGGTCTGGCCCAGCAAGCTGGGCACCAAGTCGATCGAGTTCCGGGTGGATGGCTATCAGGATGGCACGCTGTGCTTCAAAGGCCGGTTCGTGAATGTCTTTACGGTTTCCGAGACCTTTGCCTCGCAACCGGCTCCGCCCGAGATCCGCGCCCTCGTGACGCCTTTGCTGCGGCCATGACCTGCGCGCGCGACCTGTTGCGGGAATCTTCCGCAGGATAGTGCAGGTTTTGACTGTCGTTCGGGGAAAGGGTTTGAATGCGCCCGGACCCCGGTCTAGTTTTGTGCAATATTTTTCATAATCGACCGGTGGCATGACCGAAATCACCAATTTCCGAGGCGAGGCGACACCGCAATCGCAGGCAACCCGGGTCGAGGCCGAGGTTGCGGCGTTGATCCAGCGGGTTGGCGAGCGTGTGCGCCGGGCCCGCGAACGGCGCGGCATTCCGCGCCGGGTGCTGTCGGACATATCGGGGGTCTCGCCACGCTATCTGGCACAGCTTGAGGCTGGCGAGGGCAATATCTCCATCGGCCTGTTGCAGCGGGTGGCCTCGGCGCTTGATCATCGGATCGAATGGCTGATCGGCGAAGAGGATCCGTGGAACTCGGAGGCCTTGCGGGTGGCGGATATGTTCCGCAGTTCCAGCTCTGACGTGCAGCAGGCAATCCTGCGCCAGCTCAACCCGGAACCGGCCGAGACCCTGCGCGCCCGCCGCATTTGTCTTTTGGGCCTGCGCGGCGCCGGGAAATCGACCCTTGGCGCGCTGGCCGGACAGGCGCTGAACATCCCCTTTGTCGAACTCAACGGCGAGATCGAGGAACAGGCCGGCATGCCGGTCGACGAGGTGATGGCACTGTACGGGCAAGAAGGCTATCGTAAGCTCGAGGCGCAGGCGATCAGCCGCATCATCGCCACCCATGACAGCATGGTTCTGGCGGTCGCCGGTGGCATCGTGGCCGAGCCCGAGACCTATAACCTGTTGCTGGGCCATTTCCACACCATCTGGCTCAAGACCTCGCCCGACGAGCATATGTCGCGGGTGCGGGCGCAAGGGGACGAACGGCCAATGTCCGGCAACCCCGAAGCGATGGAGCAGCTCCGCTCGATCCTGACCAGTCGCGAAACGCTTTATGCCCGCGCGCAGGCGCAGCTGGATACCTCTGGTCGATCGGTCGAGACCTCGCTGGCGCAGTTGCTGGCGCTGATCGAAGATCGCAAGTTTCTGGGCTGAGCATGGACACCGCTCTGGTCGTCGGTGCCGGACCTGCCGGGGTGGCGGTCGCGCTGCTATTGAGGCGGGCGGGGTATCGTGTGGATCTGGCCGAGCTTGACGTGGATACCGCACGGCGGGTGCGCGATATGCTGGCGCAGGCCGGGCTGGATCTGGCGGTGATCGACGGGCCGGGTACTCCGCAATCCGCAACCCTTGTTGTCGAGGCGCTGGAGGAGGAGCCGGATCAGCGCGCCCCGGTGCTGGCCGATTTACTGGCCACCTGTCGCGCCGATTGCCTGCTGTTGTCCACCACGCTGACCGGGCTGACCGGGCGCGTTCTGGGGTTTCGCCTGTCTGCTCCCACTGCTTTGCGCCGGTTGGTCGAAATCGCCCCCGGCCCCGAAACCGAGACGCCGCAACTCGCCACCGCCTTTGCCTTGGCCCGCGTTCTGGGGCGTCAGGCCGTTGCGGCCCCCCTTGATCGCCCCTCGATCGGCACGCGGTTGATGCAGCGGCTGTACGAGATGGCGGACATGATGCTGATGGACGGTGCCATCCCGCATGAGCTGGACGAGGCGATGGTGGCGTTCGGCTGGGACATGGGCCTGTATGAGGCGCAGGATCTGGTCGGGCTGGCGCAGGCCTATGGCGCGCGCAAGGCGCAGGCGTCCACACGCGATCCGCGCCGCCGCTATATCCCGATTCAGGACCGTATGGTCGAGGAAGGACGGCTGGGCAAACTCGCCGGGGTGGGCTGGTATCGCTATCCCGGCGGCGGCGGCGCGGTGATTGATCCGCTGGTCGAGGATCTGGTGCGCGAAGAGGCTTGGTTCGCCGGCATCGCCCCGCGCCTGTTCACCGCGCAGGAGATGCAGGAGCGGCTGGCGCTGGCGCTTTTTCATGAGGGGGCATTGATGTTGGCCGATGGCACCGCCACCGCCGCTGGCGATATCGACACGGTCAGCGTTGCTGGCTTGGGTTTTCCTGCCGGGCGCGGCGGGGTGATGGCCTATGCCGAGGCGCTGGGCAGGGATGCGGTGCGGCAATCGCTGGAACCGCTCGCAGACGCGGACCCGGTGATCTGGGCACCGCTGCCGCCTTTGGCCTAGTCCCGCTTCAGCGTATCGCCAAAGCTGATCTTGGGGGTCAGAACGATCTGGCTCTCGACCTCGCGCGGTGGGGTTTCCAACCGCGCCACGATGATCTCTGCCGCCTTGCGGCCGATCTCCAACCGGCAGGCGTCCATCGTCGCCAGTTGCCGTGGGAGCCCCTGCAACAGTTCGACCCCGTTGAACCCGGCAAGCCCGATCTGACCGGGGATGTCGATGCCCTTTTCCAGCAGGTAAAGCAGCCCACCCGCCCCAATCATATCATTGGAGTAATACAGGAAATCCAGATCCGGCGTGCGCGCCAGCATCTCGGCGGTCATTTCCCGCCCCTTGGCGAGCGCCGAGCCGCCAGAATAAAATGCGCGGTCGGCAATCTCGATCCCGTGTTTGGCAAGCTTTTCGGTGAACCCCTCGAACCGTTTCCGCGCCCGGTGGTCCAGCGGCATCTTGGTGCCCAGAAAGCCGATTCGACGATAGCCGGCCTCGACGATGGCGCGGGCGATCTCGCGTCCGGCGCGGCGGTGCGAAATCCCGACCATGGCATCAATCGGCGTGCCGTCGGTGTCCATGATCTCGACCACCGGGATGCCTGCGGCCCTGAGCATGGCGCGGGCGGCCTCCGAATGTTCCAGCCCCGCGATGATCACGCCAGAGGGGCGCCACGACAGCATGTCATACAGCACCCGCTCCTCCTTTTCGGGCAGGTAGTCGGTGACGCCGATCACCGGCTGCAGCTCGGTATGTTCCAGCACCTTGTTGATGCCGGTCAAGACCTCGGGAAACACCATGTTGGACAGCGACGGGATGATCACCGCGATCAGGTTGACCCGATTCGAGGCCAGCGCGCCGGCGATCTTGTTAGGCACATAGCCCAGCTCTTTGGCGGCGGCGAGCACCCTTGCGCGGGTGGCCTTGGAGACATCACCGCGGTTGCGCAGAACCCGGCTGACCGTCATCTCCGAGACACCCGAAGCCTCGGAGACATCGCGCAGGGTGAGCGGGCGTTTGTTTTCAGCCGTCACGTTTGACCCTTTTTGTCGGAATGTCCCGACGTTACCGCGAAGCACCGATCCTGTTCAAGCATCTGTAAAAACGGTGACAAGTGGGATAAACCTGTCTAAACACCGGTTTCGTCGGCCCCGTGGCTCAACTGGATAGAGCAGCCCCCTCCTAAGGGGCAGGTTACTGGTTCGAATCCAGTCGGGGTCACCACCGCTTTTCCGTCTGTCACAGGGGCAATTTTTGGCCGACGCCGGGGCGGGTGCGCACAACGCGGCGACGCTTTTCCTTGCTATCTGAGCGCAAATCGCGTAGTGGCTAAATCTGCAACGTTTTTTCCGACCGCATCCTGTCTCCCGCAACGGCTTCAGTCTGCTTCTTCGAACTGACTGAGCCAGGTTGCCGCGTTCTGTGGGCAACACATACTATGAGGAGACGTCACGATGGCTAAAGGCACCGTGAAGTGGTTCAACCAAACTAAAGGCTTCGGCTTTATCGCACCCGAGTCCGGCGGCAAAGACATCTTTGTCCACATTTCCGCTGTTGAGCGGGCTGGCATCAGCCACCTCGACGACGGCCAAGCTGTGACCTTTGAGGTCGAAGCTGGTCGCGACGGGCGCGAATCTGCACGTGATCTGGCACTCGCCTGATCCGTTACGACACTGCGAAGGCCCGACCGTTTTGGTCGGGCCTGACCTTTTGGGGGGAAGATGGCGCGTAAGGATAAGTATGATGCAGTGTTTCGGGCCCCGGCACCGAAATCACTAAGCCCACACGACAGGGCGACCGCAGAATCAAAGCGGATTGTCGAGGCAGAGACCGCAAAACGCGCGACGCTCACCGCCACACTCAAGGCAGCGCGCCTGGCCAAAGAGGCCGGAGACGCAGCGCCCAAACCAAAGAAATCAGCCGCAAAGAAGCCTGAGCCGGAGACTGACGGCGCTTCCTGACGGCATGCCGACTCATCCGCAGCGGATAGTCAGCGGATGCTCTTCGGAGTGTGAACGGCGAAGAAATTCCTTTGCCGTTTTCGCGTTTCTGATCCCCCCCCTGTTCCTGATCATATTGGCCGCTCTCCAGTGGCGCACCCGCTTGCGGGCCACGCCTGATTCGCCGTTTGCGTGGGGGAAACCGTATCGCATCAAACCGGTCGAGGGAGCGCGCGGGCAAAGCCGGGTGCGAGTCCTTGTGGTCTCAGACGGGTTGGGTCGCCACCGTTGCAGACCCTCACACCATTCGGATCACATCCTTTTCGATCGCCAGCATATAGCCGCGCCGGGCGATGTTCTTGACCAGAAGTTCGCTCACCATCTGGTTGCCCAAGGTGTCGCGCAACCGCTTGATTCGCGTGGCCCCGGCGGCCTCGTCACAATCCGACGAATCGCGCCCCGAGACCACGGCTTCGATCTCGGCCCCTGACAGCACCTCGTCATCCAGCCGCGCCTCGGCCAGAACCGACAGGGTTTCCATTGCGGCGGCGGTCAGCTTGAAGTCCATGTTGTTGAGGTAAACGGTGTTTTCCTCGCGGCTGATCAGCAGCGAGTTGACCTGAATGCCGGCCCGTTCAACCTGAGCCATGCGTCGGTTCAGCCCGGCCAGCAGCACCAGAAACACCAGCGCGGCCACCATCATCGCGGTGGCAAAGACCAGCAGAACAAAGATCACCATACGGTAACTGGCCAGCGTATCGGCAAAGGCGGTGCCGGATTGGGCGAGGATTTCCAACAGCTTGATTTCGGTGCCACTGGTCAGATCGCTTTCGACAAACAGCCGCTCGACCCGCGCATTGAATGCGTTGGCGTCAGGTAGGGTCAGCAGCAACACCACGCCCGCGACGATCAGAATCGCTACGATGGCCGCGATGCCGACCACCACGATCCGGGCGCCGGGGCGGCGCGGCTCAGAACCGGAGATAGAAACGTCCGGCATTGGCCCTCCTCCCTTGCAGCCCTTCGGGGCCAAAGACCGACACCACATTCAGCAGTGTCCAGCCGTTCTGTTGCAGCCGGGCCGAAACCTCGGCCCGCGCAGATTGACGGTCGCAGCCGCCGCGCAGTTGCACAATGCCATAGTGCAGCTTCAGCGGGTTGTCGCGCTTGGCCTTGTAATCGGCATAGCACTCGGCCGCCGAGGCCGGGGCGGCCAATGCGGTTGCCACCAGACCGGCGATCAGGGCGATGGGGAGCAGGATCTGTTTCATTGGATCATCCTGACTGGAGAATGGCGGTCATTCAATAACCACAGGGCTTTGCGGTGGCTGTTATCCGATATCAGCGGGCCGTTATTGCCTGTCTGAGCGCCCCGGGGCGAGGGTGGATGCATCACCGCCACGGATCAAACACCGTCGGCACCGCAACGGATCGCACCCATGAAAGGATCCTCCAATGACACGCAAGGTTTTCTCGCACCGTTCCTTCATCGCCCTGATCTCGGGCCTCGCGCTGACAGTGGCCATCACCGGCGCCACCGCCGCCCCCGCCCGCGCTGATAACGACGCGGCGCGCATCTTTGCCGGTCTGGTCGGACTGGCGATCATCGGTGCCGCCATCGAGGACAGCCGCAATGATCGTGGCCCTGTCGTTCACCAGCGCAGGGTGGTGGTGCATCAGCCGCCGCAGCATGTTTATCAGCAGCCGCGTCCGGTCTATCAGGCACCACGCCCGGTCTATCAGCCGCCGCGCGCCTACGCGCCGCAGCATCAACATCACACCCGCGTTCAGACCCCGCCGCGGCGTCAGGTGATCGTGCGCAAAAGGGTCGTCAACAAGCGCATCGTGCATGTTCATCGCTGACATGCGGCAACACCCCCGACAGGGATTGCAAGGGTGGCCACCGGGGCCGCCCTTTTTTTGTATGGGGGAGTTGAAACTCACCCGCCTATCGCATCATATGCGCTGATCCTGATCCGGACAGGACCCCGCTTGGCTGCCGCGTTTGTTTCGACGCCCCAGCGGGGCCGCGCGCGACAGCGTACGCGACCGACGTCACCCCGAACCGGGCGACGCGGGGCCCTGCCCATCCAACCTCGACATGCATGGGCCGCGCAATGAAACCCAAGATTCTGACCACTTTGAAGACCTATACGATGCCCGATTTCAGCGCCGATGTGCTGGCGGGGATCACCGTGGCGATGGTGGCGCTGCCGCTCAGCCTTGCCATCGCCATCGCCTCGGGGGCTGACCCGGCGTCGGGTCTGATCACCGCGATTGTGGCGGGGTTCCTGATCTCGGCCTTTGGTGGCAGCCGGGTGCAGATCGGGGGGCCGACCGGGGCCTTTATCGTGGTGGTCTACGGGGTGGTCGCGCAACACGGCTATGACGGGCTGGTGCTTGCCACCCTCATGGCCGGGCTGATCCTGTTGGTCGCGGGTTATCTCAGGGCCGGCAGCCTGATTGCCTATGTGCCGGAACCGGTGATCAACGGCTTTACCATCGGGATCGGGGTGATCATCGCCACCAGCCAGATCAAGGATTTCTTTGGCTTTTCAATGGAAACGGTCCCTGCTGATTTCATCGAGAAGATACCGGCGCTTTGGCACGCGCGCGACACGGTCAACTGGGAAAGCTTTGGCATCGGGCTGTTGACGATGGTGGCGATCGTGGCGTTGCGGCGGCTGTTCCCGCGGTTTCCGGGGCTGATCGTTGCGGTCGGGCTGGGCTCGGCGCTTGCCGCGATCTTCACCTTGCCGATTGATACGATCTTTTCCCGGTTCGGGGCGCTGCCCGATCACCTGCCGATGCCGTCCCTTCCCGAACTGTCCTATGCGCGGGTGATCGAATTGCTGCCCTCTGCCGCGGTCATCGCCTTTCTTGCGGCGGTGGAATCGTTGCTCTCGGCGATGGTGTCGGACCGGATGATCGGCGGCAAACACCGCCCGAACGCGGAAGTGCGGGCACAGGGGCTGGCCAATATCGGCTCGGCCTTGTTCGGCGGGCTGCCTGCGACCGGGGCGATTGCCCGCACCGCCACCAACGTGCGCGCCGGCGGCAAGACGCCGGTGGCCGGGCTGGTGCACGCGCTGACCATTCTGGTGGTGATGATGGTGGCCGCGCCGCTGGCGGGCTATCTGGCGATGCCAGCGCTGGCCGCGTTGCTGATGCTGACGGCCTGGAACATGAGCGAGCCTGACAAATGGCACGTCTACATGAAGGCGCGGATGTCGGACCGGGTGCTGCTGCTGCTGACGCTGGTGTTGACGGTGGTCGCTGACTTGACCGTCGCAATCGGCGTCGGTGTGGCGGTTGGTCTGGCGCTGCGCTTGCGCCGCCGCGACGTGCCGCCCGCCGACTGGCACACGCCGGATCGTTGAGCGGATCAATCAATCCCTCTTGTGCTGCCCCGGGTGACGGGGCAGCAAGGCACGCATGAGCCATCCTGATTACAGCCTTGAACAGGCATTGCACGCGCAAGGGCACCTGCGCATCGCCGGCGTTGACGAGGTCGGCCGCGGCCCCATCGCCGGCCCGGTGACCGCAGCGGCCGTTATTTTGAACCCCGACGCCATTCCCCCGGGGCTGAACGATTCCAAAAAGCTTACCGCGCGCCGCCGCGAGACGCTGGACCAGCTGCTGCGCGACTCCGCCGAGTTTGCGATTGCCCATGCCAGCGTTGCAGAGATCGACGAGATCAACATCCTGCGCGCCAGCCATCTCGCGATGCAGCGCGCCGTTGCCGCGCTGGATCCGGCCCCCGATTTCCTGCTGATCGACGGCAATATGATCCCTGCCGGGCTCACCCTCCCGTCGCGCGCCGTGATCGGTGGCGACGCGCGCTCGGTGTCGATTTCGGCGGCCTCGATCATGGCCAAAACCCGCCGCGATCGGATGATGGTGGATTTGGCGCAACAGCATCCGGGTTATGGTTGGGAAAGAAACGCGGGATACCCGACGAAAAGCCATAAAGAGGCGCTGCAAAATCTCGGTGTCACCCCACACCATAGACATTCATTCAAACCGGTACACAATATCTTGTATCAAGAGAAATACCTAAGTGACTGATTCAAAAAAGAAATTGACGTCGAATCGGGATTGACTCATCCTTGTCGCTATAAAACGAGCGCACCAAAGCGCCGAATAGAGGCAGAAAATGACAAAAACCAAAACCAAGGGCGCCGCAGCGCTCCCGTTGAATACTATTCTGGATGGTGACTGCATCGAGGTGATGAACAGTCTGCCGGAGAGCAGTGTCGATCTTATCTTTGCGGATCCCCCCTACAACCTGCAGCTCAAGAACCAGTTGCACCGCCCCGACAACAGCCAGGTCGACGCGGTGGATGACCATTGGGATCAATTCGATTCCTTTGCTGCCTATGACAAGTTCACCCGCGAATGGCTCGCCGCCGCACGTCGGCTGCTCAAGCCGAACGGCGCGATCTGGGTGATCGGTTCCTATCACAACATCTTCCGGGTTGGTTCGGCGCTGCAAAATGAAGGCTATTGGATTCTTAACGATGTGGTCTGGCGCAAGGCCAACCCGATGCCGAATTTCCGGGGCAAACGGTTCACCAACGCGCATGAGACGATGATCTGGGCTTCGAAATCCGAAGGCGGCAAATACACTTTCAACTACGAGGCGCTCAAGGCGCTGAACGAGGGCATTCAGATGCGCTCGGACTGGGTCTTGCCGATCTGCACCGGGCACGAGCGGCTCAAGGACGACAACGGCGACAAGGCGCACCCCACGCAAAAGCCGGAATCGCTGTTGCACCGGGTTCTGGTCGGTTCGACCAACCCCGGCGATGTGGTGCTTGACCCGTTCTTTGGCACCGGCACCACCGGCGCCGTGGCCAAGATGCTGGGGCGTGAATTCATCGGGATCGAGCGCGAGGCCGCCTATCGCAAGGTTGCCGAAAAGCGCATCTCGCGGGTGCGCAAATTCGAACGCGACGCCCTGCAGGTCAGTGTCAGCAAACGCGCCGAACCGCGCGTGCCGTTCGGTCAACTGGTCGAACGTGGTATGCTGCGCCCGGGCGAAGAGCTGTTTTCGATGAACAAACGCTACAAGGCCAAGGTGCGCGCAGATGGCACGCTGGTCGGGGGCGAGGTCAAAGGTTCGATCCATCAGGTCGGCGCCGCGTTTGAGGGCGCGCCAAGCTGCAACGGCTGGACCTATTGGTGCTTCAAGAAAGAAGGCAAGGTCATCCCGATCGACGTTCTGCGCCAGCAGATACGTTCGGAAATGCGCGAGGCATAATCCCCAAGACTGACTCGGCAAAGACGACCACGACATGACCGCCGGTGCCCAAAGGCCGCTTGATGGCCCCTAAGTGGCACCGCACCTGGCCCCGCCGTTCTGGCGGGGCTTTTTTATGGGTGACTGTTTTTGTTGACGACTGTCGGACCCCGGCCTTTGGTGATCGTCACGCCAAAGGCGCAACAGCGCGCCGCGCCCTCAAAGGCTCCGCTTCGGCATCGGGTTCGTCGCCTTGGTATAGGGGGTCCAGTCGGTGATCTCGGGATAATACATCGCCCGCCAATGGCGCACGCGCGGGTTCATCACCCGGCGCCAAAGCGGCGGGATCATCGCCGCCACCGTCATGATCGGATAGCCATAGGGCAGTTGCGGCGCATCCGCGACGGTGTGGTTCTGCAACAGCGGGAACCGCCGGTCAGGTTTATAGTGATGGTCTGAGTGGCGCTGCAGGTTGATCAGCAGCCAGTTTGACACCTTTTGCGCCGCGTTCCACGAATGCTGTGGCAGGACATGTTCATAGGTGCCGTCACCCAGATACTTCCGCGTCAGCCCGTAGTGTTCGACATAATTGACCAGCTCCAACTGCCAGACCGCCACGCCCGCCTGAAGCAGGAACAGCCCCAGCCCGGCCCAGCCGCCCAGCAGACCCGCCAGCAGCAGCATCAAACCTTGCAGGCCCCAATAGCGCCAGAACGGGTTGGAGCCATCGCTCCAGCGTCGCCCCTTGCGCGCAAGCCGGGCCTTTTCAGCCCGGAAGGCCGATATCAGGCTTTGCCGCAGCACTCGCGGATAAAACCGGTGAAACCCCTCGTTATAGCGCGCGGTGACCGCATCGCGCGGGGTGCCGACATAGCTGTGATGCACCAGCAGATGTTCCGAGCGGAAATGAGAATACAGCACCATCGCCAGCAGGATATCGCCCAGCCCGCGCTCCAGCCGGTTCTTCTGATGCATCAGCTCATGGCTGTAATTGATCCCGATGGTGCCGGTGATCACGCCCATGCCAAAGAACAGCACGATCTTTTCAAGCACCGAAAGATGGTCGCTATGGGTGACATACCAGATCATCCCGAACAGCGTGAAAAACTGCAGCGGCACCCAGAGACTGGTCAGCGCCCGGTACCAAAGCAGATCCTCGGCCAGCGTTTCCGGGTCGGCATTCTCAAGATTCAGCCCGGCCACCTGATCAAGCGCGGCGAACAGATACCACGTGATCAACGGCAGCAAGATTACCGTCCAGCCCCCGGCGACCGCCCCCAGCCACGCGACGGGGATCAGCAGGAACGAGACCCAGAAGGGCAGGGCGCTTTGCCAGCGGGCCAGCTTTTCGCGGGGGATCATCGGGCACCTCGAGCAATTGTACGAAACAGGGGCGATTCTACCCAATTTTCCGAGGTTTGCACATGGTTACGCCACGCCGTCGCGCCACAGGTCATAGGCTTTGCGCATCACCGTCGGCAGGTCGCTGGGCCGAAACCCGGCTGCGGTGATGATCTCGCCTGTTTCCGGGTTCATGCGGTCGGGCAAAGGGGCGGTCTTGACCGTCAGGATCAGGTGGAAATGGGTAAAGGTATGGCGCACCTCGCCCGCCAGAGTGTCCCATTGCGCCGCGAACGGGGGGCGCTCTTGCGCGGTCTCGCCCCACTCGGAGCCGGGCCAGCCCAACATGCCGCCCAGCAGCCCCTTGTCGGGGCGGCGTTCCAGCAGCACCGCACCATCGTCGCGCCTTGCAAGATAGACGATGCCGCGCCGGGTCGGCTTGGGCTTCTTGGGGGTCTTTTTCGGCAGTTCCGCTGCCGTCCCTGCCGCCCGCGCACGGCAGGGGGCGCGCAGCGGGCAAATCCCGCAGGCCGGTGATTTCGGGGTGCAGATGGTGGCGCCCAGATCCATCACCGCCTGCGCGTAATCCCCCGGTCGGGTGGTGGGCGTATGGGTGGCGGCACGCGCCGTCAGTTCGGGCTTTGCGCCGGGCAGCGGGGTGTGGATGTCATGCAACCGCGCCATCACCCGTTCGACATTGCCATCCAGCACGGTTTCGGGCCGGTCAAAGGCGATGGCGGCAATGGCGGCGGCGGTATAGGGGCCGATGCCGGGCAACAGCCGCAGCGCCTCGGGGCTATCGGGAAAGCGGCCGTCCAGATCACTGACGACACGGCGGGCGCATTTCAACAGGTTGCGCGCGCGGGCGTAATATCCCAGCCCGGCCCATTCCCCCATCACCGTGCCATCCTCGGCCGCGGCCAGCGCAGTCACATCCGGCCACAGCGTGGTAAAGCGATGGAAATAGGCACGCACGGCGGCCACCGTGGTCTGTTGCAGCATCACCTCGGACAGCCAGACGCGATATGGGTCGGGGCGAACGCCCAACGCCCGCTCGGCCGGGCTCACCCGCCAGGGCAGGTCACGGGCATGGGCGTCATACCACGCCAGCAGCGCATCCGCGACGGGGCCGGCTTCGAGATCTGGGTCACGCAATCTTTATCCGCCTTTATCCGCTTGTTGTTCCGGTTTCGCTGGTACTTGGGTCTGTGGGGCATAGAATAATACCAAAGCAATGGGAATCCACGCATGGCTCGGCGCCAATCCACAACTCGGGGCTTCAAACGCACCGCGACGCTGCTAAACGAGCAGATTCGCCATGCGGGCGAAACCCGTGGCTTTGCCGTGACCCGCGTGCTGACCCATTGGGCCGAGATCGCCGGGCCCGATATCGCCACCATCGCCCGCCCGATCAAGATCGGCTATGGCCGGGGCGGGTTTGGCGCGACATTGACCGTGCTGACCACCGGCCCCCATGCGCCGATGCTGGAAATGCAAAAGGAGCAGCTGCGGGACCGGGTGAACGCGGTCTATGGCTATAACGCGATCAGCCGGGTGCGCATCACCCAGACCGCGCCCACCGGCTTTGCCGAAGGGCAGGCCCAGTTCGATGCCCCGCCGCCGAAACCACGCCCCGAACCGGGACCCGAGATTTGCAAGGCGGCCCATGAAACCGCAGGGGCCATCGCGGACGATGATCTGCGCGCGGCCCTTGAACGGCTGGGGCGCAACGTTCTATCCAAACGAAGAAATTGAGCCAAACGAAAAACCAAGATTGAGAAAGGGGTTCTGATGACCCGAATACTCCCCGCGATGCTTGCGGTCGTCCTGATGACGTTCGGTACAGCCAACGCCCAGGACGCGACCGAGGTCGACACCTCGACCATTGTCGAAATGACGCAAGGCGCCGAGGATGCGCCGGTGACGATCACCGAATACGCCTCCTACACCTGTCCGCACTGCGCCACCTTCGACCAAGGGCCCTATAAAAAGCTCAAGGCCGAATACATCGATACCGGCAAGGTGCGCTTCACCTATCGCGAGGTGTATTTCGACCGCTACGGTCTCTGGGCGTCGATGATCGCGCGCTGTGGTGGCCCCGAGAAATTCTTTGGCATCAGCGATCTGATCTTCAAGGGACAGTCGGACTGGGTGCGCGCCGGTGGCCCGACCGAAATCGTGGATGAGCTGCGCAAGATCGGTCGCCTTGCCGGGCTGGAGAATGACACGCTGGAGGCCTGCTTGCAGGACGGGGCCAAGGCGCAGACGCTGGTCGCTTGGTATCAAAAGAACGCCGAGGCCGATGGCATCAAGGCCACCCCCAGTTTCATCGTCAACGGGAAAAGCGTGTCGAATCAGTCCTGGGAAGATTTTAAGGCGCTGATCGAGGCGGAGCTGGCCAAGCAATGACCTCTCCCCTTTCCGGTTTGAAAGTCGTCGAACTGGCACGCATCCTGGCCGGCCCTTGGGCCGGTCAGACGTTGTCTGATCTGGGCGCCGAGGTGATCAAGGTGGAAAGCCCGCAGGGCGATGATACCCGCGCTTGGGGCCCGCCCTTTGTCGAGCGCGAGGGCGAGGTGTCGGCCGCCTATTTCCATAGCGCCAATCGCGGCAAAGCTTCGGTCATTGCCGACTTCACCACGCAAGAGGGCCGCGAAAAGGTGCGCGCGCTGGTCCGCGACGCCGATATCGTGATCGAAAATTTCAAACTGGGTGGTTTGAAGAAATACGGGCTCGATTATGGCAGCCTCAAACAGATCAATCCGCGGCTGATCTATTGCTCGATCACCGGCTTCGGACAGGACGGGCCCTATGCCCATCGCGCCGGCTATGATTTCATCATCCAGGGCATGTCCGGGCTGATGTCGATCACCGGAGAGCCGGAGGGTCAGCCGCAGAAATCCGGGGTGGCGATCACCGACATCTTCACCGGCATCTATTCGGTCGCCGGGATTCTGGCGGCATTGCATCAGCGTGAGCGCACCGGGCGTGGCCAGCATATCGACATGGCGCTGCTGGATGTGGCGGTGGCGGTGACCGCCAATCAGGCGATGAACTATCTCACCACCGGCACCCCTCCGGGGCGGCTTGGTAATGCCCATATGAACCTGACGCCCTATCAGGTGTTTGACTGTGCCGACGGGCATATCATCATCGCGACAGGCAACGACCCGCAATACCAGCGGCTGTGTCGCATCCTCGGGCTCGACGAGATGGCCGAGGCGCCGGAGTTCCTGCACAACAAGGACAGGATCGCCAATCGCCGGGTGATGATCGCGCGGCTGAACGGGGCCACGGCGCAGCGCAGCAAGAGCGACCTGCTCGCCGCCTGCGAGGCCGAGGGCGTGCCGGCTGGCCCGATCAACGACCTGGCCGAGGTGATGGCCGATCCGCAGGTGGTGGCGCGCGGCATGCAGATCATGCTTGACGGCGTGCCCGGCATACGGTCGCCGTTCAAATTCTCGGATGCCGAATTGTCGCTGCAAAAGGCCGCGCCGAAACTGGGTGCCGACGACGCCGCCTGATCGCCATCGGTCGCGGGGCTTTGTTAGGGCCCCGCACCAGCCGCGGCTCTGTCCGCTTCTTCTTGTTTCAAATACTCATGGCGCAACAGACGATCTTGCGCCGCCGGATCCGAAAAGAGGGCCGCGTTTGCGGCGTCATAGGGGCGTCAGGGCGGCGGCGGTGCCGCCTTGCGCAGCATGTCCTTGATCGCCTCGTCCTCCTCCACCCGCAACCGCACCGGCAAGGTGATCACCTTGCTGCGGAAATCGGCGGGCAGACGGACGGCGTCCTTTTCGGTGCTGACCAATTGCGCGCCAAGGAGTCTTGCCTCGGCCTCCAACCGGGTCATCAGCGCGTTTGATAGCGGCTGATGGTCATCCAGTGGCTCGGCCCGGCGCAGGTCCGCGCCAAGGCCACGCAGGGTGGCAAAGAACTTCTCGGGCTGCCCGATTCCGGCAAAGGCCAGCACCGGAGTTCCGGCCCAGTCCATGCCGGTCTCTAGCGGGCTCACCGCGCCGCGTGCATGTGGCACCGGGATCGCGGCTGACCAGATCCGGTCGAACTGCGCCTGTGCCTCTGGCGTCCCAAGGGACAGGACCAGATCGGCCCGCGCCAGCCCGGCGGCGACCGGTTCCCGCAACGGCCCGGCGGGCAGGCAGCGCCCGTTGCCAAAGCCCTGCGCGGCATCCACCACGACAATCGAGAGGGTTTTCTGGACCGAGGGGTTCTGAAACCCGTCATCCAGAACGATCACGCTGGCGCCCGCCTGCGCAGCCTTGCGCGCCCCGGCGGCCCGGTCCTTGGCCACCCAGACCTCGGCAAAGGCGGCCAGCAACAGCGGCTCGTCCCCGGTTTGCAGCGCGCGGTGGCGCGACGGGTCGACCCGCACCGGGCCGGACAGCTGCCCGCCATAGCCGCGGGTTACCACATGCGGATCATGGCCCAGGGCGCGCAACGCCTCGATGACCCAGATGACCGTCGGTGTCTTTCCGGTGCCGCCGGCGTTCAGGTTGCCGACACAGATCACCGGCACGCCGGGGGCAAATCCGGGCCCCTGCGCCACCCGTCGCGCCGTGGCGCGGGCATAAAGCGCGCCAAGCGGTGCCAGCAGCCGGGCTTGCCAGCCGGGGCGCTCCGGCGGCCGGGTCCAGAAGTCAGGCGCGCGCATCGCGGGTCTCCTTCTGCTCCAGCAGGTCCTGAATCAACTCGACAAGGCGATCGGTGAGGGCGGCGCTTTCGGTGATCGTGTCCCAGCCGGCCAGCGCCATCGCAGCGGCGTTATCGGGGGCTGAAAGCTGCACCACCGCCTGCGCCAAGCTGGCGGAATCGTGCACGATGCGGGCGGCCTGTGCCTGATTCAACCGCTCATAGGCTTCTGCATGGGCCGAGACATGGGGACCATACAGCACCGCCGATCCCAACGCGGTGGCGGCAAAGGGAGCCCGCCCGCTGGCCCCTTCGGTCAGGGATCCGGCCATGAATGTGACCGGGGCCATGCGGTACCAAAGGCCCAGATCCGAACTGTCGTCGCAGATCAGGATCTGCACCTCTTCGCCAATTGAATCGCCGCCGTGCCAGTCGGCAAACCGCAGCCCCGCTGCTCCGGCGGCATCGATCAGGGCACCGGCATCGCCGGGCTCGGCGGGGACGGCAACCAGCAGCAGCCGGTGCTGAAAGCGCAGCGCATCGCGATGGGCGGCCAGAACCGGGGCGAATTCCTCGGGCTGGAGATAGGCAGCCAGCCAGAGCGGCCGCGCCGACAGCACCTGAGTTGCCGCAGCCAGTGCGGTTTCTGGACAGGGCGGCGGGCTGACCCCCATGAGCAGGCGCGAATGTGCCTCAACCTCGGATCGGTGCAGGCCAAGGTGGCGCAGCTGTGCCGCGGCCCTGTCGCTTGTGGTCAGGATGGCGTCGAAACGCTCCAGGCAGGGACGGGTGGTATCGGTCAACCAGCCGGTGCGTCGATGCGGCAGGTCAGCGGTATCGAGATCGGCGATCACCATCAGGGTGCCACGATCGGCGGCCTGGCAGATCAGGTTCGGCATCAGATCGCCGCCGGTCCAAAGGCACAGATCAGGTGTCCAATGTTCGAGAAAGGCCCGCACCGTCTGCGGATGGTCCGACAGCAGCGGCAGTGGCGCGGGATCGCGCCCGGTGCCAGAGGCCGGGACGGTGGCATTCACGGTGATCAACAGATTGATCTCGGGGCGTTGGGCCCGCAACCGCGTTCCCAGATCGCGCAGCGCCAGATGCCGCTCGGGGCTGGTGGCGTGCATCCAGACCAGCGGCCCCCGAGGCCGTGGCGGCGGCTGATCCTGCGCCGGTTGCGCCGCCCGCCAGGACAGCGCGCGATAGGTCGCGAGCCCCAGCGAAAACCGCATGTGCTCAGCCCAGCTCTTCGGTGGAGGAGGCCTCTCGCTCTTCGTCGCGCAGCCGGTGGATGTGGGCAATGAAATAGCGCATATGCGCGTCATCCACGGTGCGCTGCGCCTCGGCTTTCCAAGCGGCATAGGCGCTGGCGTAATCGGGGAACATGCCGACGATATGGATGTTGTCGGGATCCTTGAATGTGCTTTTCGACGGGTCGATCAGTTCGCCACCGAAAACGAGGTGAAGACGTTGCGTCA
This sequence comes from Antarcticimicrobium sediminis, assembly GCF_004348975.1. GTDB lineage: Bacteria > Pseudomonadota > Alphaproteobacteria > Rhodobacterales > Rhodobacteraceae > Antarcticimicrobium > Antarcticimicrobium sediminis. The sequence goes on from NZ_SMFP01000011.1 coordinate 78,645, forward strand.
TGTCGGTATCCTTTGCAAATGGAAGGTCCGAATTGAGGGCCTCTGGGTTGGCGGCACCCTACGCCTTGGCGGTGCGGCGTCAAGGCGGGGCCCGGCGCGGATTGGCCCGGTGGCGGGCGCAGGCTCAGGTCGGGGCGATGTCGGGGTCGCGGGGCTCCAGTGCCGCGCTGAGCCGGTCATAAAGCGGCCGACCGGCGGCGATCACACCGTTGACCTGTGGCCGGGGATTGTTGAAGCGCAGCCGCGCACCGCGCCGGTCGGTGCAGATCGCCCCGGCCTCGTGCAGGATCAGATCCCCGGCGGCGACGTCCCATTCCCAACTGGGGCGCAGCGTCATCATGCCGTCGTAACGCCCCTGCGCCACCAGCGCCATGCGATAGGCCAGGGATGGGCGATAGGCCCGGCGAAAACCGGGCACCGCACCGGCGCGCCAGTGCTGCGCCGCCATGTTGGGGCGGGTGGCGAGGATTTCGGCCTGATCCAGATCTTGCGTATCACGGGGGGCAATGGCCGCGCCGTTGAGGCGCGCGCCTCTCCCGCGTGCGGCGCTGTAGAGCAGATCACACATCGGCAGATAGACCACCGCCGCCGTGACGACGCCGTGTTCGGCGACGGCCAGCGCATGGGCCCAGGTGCGGGCGCCTTCGGTAAAGGCGCGGGTGCCGTCGATCGGATCGATGATGAACACCCGGTCGCGCGCCAGCCGCTCGGCGTTGTCTTCGCTTTCCTCGGACAGCCAGCCGTAGTCGGGCCGCGCCGCGCGCAGCCGTTGTTCCAGCATGTCGTTGACGGCAAGATCCGCCTCGGTCACCGGGCCGGCGCCGCCGGGCTTGTCCCAGCGCCGGGCGTCGGGGCCGGTAAAGCTGCAGGCGATTTCGCCCGCCGCGCGCGCGGCCTCGGTCAGGAGGATGAGGTCAGCTTCCCGCAAGTGTCATGCCTTCGATCAGCAGCGAGGGCACCACGCGGGACAGATAGGCGCGCGCATCGTTGGCCGGTATGATCCGCAGCAACATCTCGCGCAGATTGCCGGCAATGGTGCATTCGTTGACCGGATAGGCGATTTCGCCGTTCTCGATCCAAAGACCCGCTGCGCCGCGCGAATAATCGCCGGTGTTGGGGTTGATGGTCGAGCCGATCAGCGAGGTCACCAGCAGGCCGGTGCCCATGTCGCGGATCAGGTCGGCGCGGCTGGCCTCGCCGGGGGTGAGCGAGATGTTCCAGTTCGCCGGCGACGGCGGCGAGGAGACCCCGCGCGCGGCGTTGCCGGTGGGGGCCATCCCCAGTTTGCGCGCACTGGCCAGATCCAACGTCCAGCCGGTGAGTATGCCGTTTTCCACGATGGCGCGGTCCCGCGTCGGCAAGCCTTCGGCGTCAAACGGGCGCGACCCGCCGATTCGGGGACGGTGCGGATTTTCGATCACCGACAGCTGTTCGGGCAGCACAAGTTTGCCCAGATCGTCCTTGAGCCAGGACGAGCCGCGCGCCACGGCCGCGCCATTGGAAGCCCCGAGCAGATGCCCGATCAGGGACGAGGCGATACGTTCGTCGAACAACACCGGGAATTGCCCGGTGCTGGGCTTGCGGGCACCAAGGCGCGCCACGGCACGTTCGCCGGCGCGCTGGCCGATGTCCGCCGGGCTGCGCAGATCGGCCTGAAAGGTGCGGCTGTCGCCGTCATAGTCGCGCTCCATCCCCGTACCGGTGCCGGCAATCGCAACGCAAGAGGTCGACCGCCCGCTGCGCTGGTAGCCGCCAGAGAACCCGTTGCTGGCGGCGATATGCACCGCGTGGCGGCTGTAGGAGGCCCCGGCAGCCTGAACCTGAGTCACGCCCTCGACGGCCAGCGCGGCGGCTTCGGCGGCCTGCGCATCGGCCTGCAACTCGGTCGGGGCCGGTTCGGGGGTCGGATCGTCAAGCTCCAGCGCGGCGGCGTCCCAGCCCTGCGCCAACTGGTCTGGATCGGCCAGCCCGGCATAGGGATCTTCGGGGGTTTCGCGGGCCATGGCGACCGCGCGCTCGGCCATTTCGGTCAGCGTTTCGGGCCGGGTGTCCGAGGACGACACATTGGCCTGTCGCCTCCCTATAAGGACGCGCAGGCCGATGTCGGTGCCTTCGGACCGCTCGGCCTTTTCCAGAGTGCCGGCGCGGATGTCGACCTCGACCGATCCGCCGCTGAGGGCGATGGCGTCGGCGGTCTCTGCGCCGGCCTTGCGGGCAGCGGTCAGGATGGCGTGGCACAGCTCTTCGAGGGATTGGGTCATGGGCGCCCTTGCTTGCAATTCTCAGGCCATGAGGTAGCCCCGGATGGCCCGCGCTGCAAGGGAGCGAACGGAAAACGGGGCCGGTATGACCCGGCCCCGCACCACGTCCCGCAGCGGGACAGGGTTATTTCAGGCGCTGTCCGTTGGCGAGGATATGGCCCTGATCGTTGATCTCGATCGTCGAGTTCAGCGTATCGGGTGCTCCGCCCGGCACCGCCATCATGCCCATCATCATGCGCGCGCCGGTGGCGTCGCCGTCCGACATCACCCCCATCTGGATCAGCTTGTCGATCAGCCCGTTGGCGCCGACCAGCTTCAGCTTGGCAGTGCCCGCCGGTGCGGGGATGCCGTCAAAGCTTTCCATGTCGGTGTTGTCAAAGGTGAAATCACCCGTGCCGGTCAATTCTGCACCGGCGGCCAAGACCCGCAGAGCGTTGATCGTCAGCGCGTGCAGCTCACCCGGAGGGGTGTCGCTGCTCTCGATGGTTTCGGCGATCGCGGGATCCAGCAGATCGGCCAGCAGCTTCAGCTTGCCGCTCAGATCGACGATGATCGTCGCCGGATCACGCGGCAGGATCGCGCCCGGATCGAAGATTCCCCAAAGCTGTTCCGGCATGGTGAAATCGGCGATGGTCAGACCAAAGGCAAAGGGTTGCTGCGCGTCCGACTTGGCAATCGGCATGTTGAGCGCAAAGGCCATCTTTTGCATTGCGATGGCGATTGGAAAGGGCAGTTCGGCCGTTTCCATCGTGATATCGCTCTGGTTCTGCGACACCTCATAGGCCAGATGCGCGGCATCCATCGCCACCGACAGCACGCCCCCCTGCGAGGCGGTGCGCATGGCGAACTGTTCGCCGTCGCCGGTGCCCGACATGTTGCCGGTGCCCGACGCATAGGTGAACCGACCGTCAAAGCCGAACCCGGAGTCCAGCATCCGGGGCAGATCAGAGGCGTCCATCTCCAGCGGCACACTGCCCGAGCCGGCGAAGCCGAGCTTTTGCAGGTCGCCCCGGAAGGTGGCGGCATCTTCGGACTCGGGATCGTCAAAGGCGAGGTCATAGGTCAGCGAGGTCGCGGTCATGCTCTGCTCATAGCTGCGCATGTCGCTCAGCCGCATGTGGGTGCTGCTGATCACGTTGTTCAGCGCCATGGTCATGCGCAGAGCCTCGGGCGGCATGGAGTCGCCGTCGACCGTGAGAGAGTCCATGCGCACACCGATGTTGGCCGATGTGTAGGCATAGGTCATGTCGTCGGGCGCGCCCGAGACCACCATCGCGGCCCCGGATTGGGTCAGCCCGATGACCGCGGTGACGTCTTCCTCGCCATCGGTGACATCAAATGTGATCGGCATCTGTGGCGGCATGACGACATTGACGGTGCCATCGCCATTCTCGGCGAATTGCAGCTGGTCCAGCAGGATCGAGACAGTGCCCTGGTCCTCGGGCAGTTGCAGCGCCATGCTGAGGTCGCTGACGGTCAGCGTGCCGCCGGTCATGCTTTCGCTGGCCGTGATCTGATAGCCAGCCGCAGACAGGTAGCCTTGCCAATCGGTCCAGACGTCCTGCGCAGCCACATCGGCGAGCGCACCATGGGCCGTGCACGACAGGACCAGCGCCATCGCTGAGCCGCGCGTAAGATAAGACATCATGCAAATATCCTCCTGGAAAATTCTGGCGTATGGTCTGTGTTGCGCGCGGGGGCGTCAAGGGGGAAGGACTGGACCGGCACGTCATCGCACAGTACCACTTGCGGCAGGATTTTTGGGAGACCATGCATGGACATGACGGGAAAGACGGTTCTGATCACCGGCGCCAGCCGGGGCATCGGGGCCGAGGCGGGCCGGGTTTTCGCAGCCGCTGGCGCCAATGTGATTTTGCTGGCGCGCAGCGCCGATGCTGTCGCGGCGCTGGCCGATGAGATCGGCCCGAACGCGGTGGCGCTGGGCGCGGATGTCAGTCGCTATGGCGATATGGAGACGGCGGTGCAGACTGCGCTCGACCGGTTTGGCGGACTTGACGTTCTGATCGGAAATGCCGGTGTGATCGATCCGATCACCCGCCTGTCCGAGGCCGACCCCGAGGACTGGGGGCAGGCGATCGACATCAATCTCAAGGGCATCTTTTACGGGATGCGCGCGGCGGTTCCGGCGATGCAGAAAACCGGTGGCGGAACCGTGCTGACGATCAGTTCGGGCGCCGCGCATAATCCGCTGGAGGGGTGGAGCGCCTATTGCAGTTCCAAGGCGGGCGCGGCGATGCTGACCGCCTGTCTCGACACCGAAGAACGCGGCAACGGTATCCGGGCGCTGGGCCTGAGCCCCGGCACCGTGGCAACCCAGATGCAGCGCGAGATCAAGGCCAGTGGCGTCAACCCGGTCAGCCAGCTTGAGTGGTCTGACCATGTCCCGGCGGACTGGCCGGCGCGCACGCTGTTGTGGATGTGCTCGGCCGATGCGGACGATTTTGTCGGCACCGAGATTTCCCTGCGGGATGAGGCGATTCGTCGTCGGGTGGGTCTGGTATGATCCGTCTGGAGCAGGACGACGGGCTGTGGATCGTCACCATCGACCGCCCGGAAAAGGCGAATTCGCTGACCCCCGAGATGCTGGAAGAACTGGCCCGCATCGCCGAGGATGCCGGCGATGCGCGCGCCTTGATCCTGACCGGGGTGGGCAAGGTGTTCAGCGCCGGGGCCGATCTGGAAGCGGCCCGCGCCGGGCTTGCCACCTCGCCGCTGTGGGAACGGCTTTCGGGGGCCATTGCGCGGCTGCCGGGGATGACCGTGGCTGCGCTGAACGGCACCTTGGCGGGCGGCGCCATGGGCATGGCGCTGGCCTGTGATCTGCGGATCGCGGTGCCCACCGCCAAGGTCTTTTACCCGGTGATGAAGCTGGGCTTTTTGCCGCAGCCCTCTGACCCCGGGCGGATGATCGCGCTGATCGGCCCGTCCCGGACCAAGCTGATCTTGATGGGCGGGCAGAAGATCACCGCGCAGGAGGCTTTTGCGTTTGGTCTGATCGACCGGATCGTGGAGCCCGAGGACCTGATGCCGACAGCGCGCGCGCTGGTTGCAGATACCTGTGCCGCCGATCCGCAGGTCGCCCGCGCCATCGCGGCGCTTTGTGCCTCCTGACCGGGGTGCCTGTGCTGGCGGCGGGAGCCTCCGGCGGGAGTATTTGGGTCAAGAAGAAGCCGGGATGATGCGCCCGGGCGATGAACGGGATCGGGTATCGGGCACGGTGCTTCAGGTTGGATCGGGAACATGAGCGAACGCAGCGCAGAGCCCCCCCCCCGCGCTGTGGTGGTGGGCGGAGGCCCGGCCGGGCTGATGGCGGCCGAGATGCTGGCGCGTGCCGGGATTTCTGTGCTGGTGGTCGAGGCCAAGCCGTCACTGGGGCGCAAGCTGTTGATGGCGGGGAAATCCGGGCTGAACCTGACCAAGGACGAGCCGCTTGACGATTTTCTGCGCGCTTATGGCGCGGCGGCAGACTGGCTGCGCCCGATGCTGGAGGCGTTCGGGCCGGATGAGGTGCAGGGCTGGGCCGCAGATCTGGGGCAGGCGGTGTTCACCGGCTCGACCGGGCGGGTGTTTCCGCAGGCGATGAAAGCCTCGCCGCTGTTGCGCGCTTGGTTGGCCCGGCTGGAGGGGCTGGGGGTGCGGTGGCGCACCCGCTGGCGCTGGACCGGCTGGGAGGGTGAGGCGTTGCGATTTGCCACGCCAGAAGGGCTGGTGCGGATCACGCCGGAGCTGACGGTGCTGGCGCTGGGCGGGGCGAGCTGGGCGCGGCTTGGCTCGGACGGGGCCTGGGCGGGGTCGCTGGCGGAGCGTGGTGTTGAGCTTGCCCCCTTTGCGCCGGCCAATGCGGGGCTTTGCGTGGCGTGGTCGGGTCCGATGCGGGCGCGGTTCGGGCAGCCGGTCAAAGGGGTGCGGTTCAGTGCCGGGCGGCTTACCTCGCGCGGCGAGGCGGTGATTTCAGAACGCGGGCTTGAGGGCGGTGGGATCTATCCGCTGACCCCGGCACTGCGCGCGGGGGCGCCGCTTTGGCTCGATCTGTTGCCTGATCTGACGCTTGAGGAGGTCAGCGCGCGGTTGCCCCGGTCGCGCGGCAAGGCAAGCCTGTCAAACCACCTGCGCAAGGCTTTGAGGCTTGATCCCGCGCGGCTGGCGCTGTTGCAGGAGTTCGGCCGCCCGTTGCCTGCCGACCCGGCGGATCTGGCGCGGCTGATCAAGGCGTTGCCGATACGTCATGACGGCCTGCGCCCGATGGACGAGGCGATTTCGACGGCCGGAGGGGTGACCCGAGCCGCGCTGGACGATGTGCTGATGCTGCGCGCCTGTCCCGGGACCTATTGCGTCGGCGAGATGTTGGACTGGGAGGCGCCGACAGGGGGCTATCTGTTGACCGCATGTCTGGCCACCGGGCGCTGGGCGGGCCGCGCGGCGGCGGCCCGGCTGTTGTCAGGTCAGGAGATCAACGCCAGCGTGCGGCCATAGGCGTCGCGCTTGCGCAGATCCTTGAAATAGGCCGTCATCACGTCGTTTTCGACCGGGAAGCCCGCGCTTTTTGCCCAGCCAAGGCAATGGACGCAAAGGATGTCGGCGAGCGTCATTTTATCGCCTTGCAGGAACGGCCCGACAAAGCGTTTGCCCAGACGATCCAGATTGCGTTGAAATTCCCACTTCAGGCTGTCGTCCACCGCCGGGATGCGCCGGTCTTCGGGAAGAACGCTGCGGTGGCGGGCCGCGGTCCACAGGACGGCGTCGAATTCATCCAGAATGGTGTGGGTCAGCGCATCTTGAAGGGCGCGGTCCACGGTCCCAGCCGGATAGGTCAGCGCGCCGTGCTTGTCGGCCAGATAGGTGATGATCGCGACCGAATCCGTCAGCACGGCATCGCCATCGACCAGAATCGGGATCTTGCCCGAAAGGTTCAGTGCCAGAGCCTCGGCGCTGTGCGGTTTGACGTCGTGCATCTCATAAGGCTGACCGATTTCTTCCAGCATCCACAAGACGCGGAAGGCGCGGCTTTGGACGGCACCGTAGACTTTGTACATACGTGTTTCCTTTTGTTTTCCAGCGCAACCTTGATCGGGAACCGCTCGCGCTGCAAGGGGGCAGGCGGCGCCGGTCGGCACCGGGGAAAGGTGCCCCGATCAGCGCGCCCGGCTGAGCATCGCCAAGCGAATCAGCGCGCGTTCCATCACCGCCATGGCGGGGGCGGTCTGCCCGGCCGAGCGCAGGTGCAGATCGGTGTCGGTCAGCAGGCTCAGCGCGGCCTCGAGATTGATCGCGCCCCAGCTTTGCGCTTGCCGCACGATCTGGTCGCGCCGTTTGCCATAGACCGGGGGGCGCAGCCTGCCGACGCCAGCTGCAGCGCCGCCACGATCCGAGGCGGCGGTGTAAAGCGTGCGGAAATGGCGTGTTGTCCCGATGCACAGCGAGACGGCGTTGGTTCCCTGAGCCTGCAACCGGCTGAGCAGCGGGCCGATCTCTCCGGCGCGCCCCTCGGCCACCACATTGATCACATCGTCAAGCGCCGCCTCGGTCGAGCGCGGTGCGCAGGCGTCGATATCCTCAAGCGAAACGGGGAGATCGTCGCCGAATTTGTACAGAGCCAGCTTTTCGATGGTCTGGGCGAAATCGCCAGGCCCAAGGGTGTTGGCCAGATCGGTCAGGGCCGCCATCGAATCGCGCGGCACATCGCGGATGCCCTTGTCGGCCAGCGTCCGCTCGATCTCGTCGCGCGAGGGGGGATCGTCATAGAGACCGACGGCGAAGGTTCTGGCGTGCCCCTCGAACGCCTTGCGCAGTTTCGAGGTCGCCTTGAGCGCACCGGCGGTCACCACGATCTGGGCATCGCCCGGCGCCCAATCTTTTAACGCGGCCTGGATCGCCGGGGCGGTACCGTCGCCGGCCTCTTCAACAAAGACGGCGCGGGCCCCGGGAAAGAACCCCACCGCCTTGACCGCGTCGAGCAGTTGCGCGGGATCCTTGCGCAGGTCGCCGCCGGACAGGCGGGTGAGGCGCATCTCTTCCTCGGCGGTTTCGCCCAGCAGCGTCTTGAGCAGCTGTTGCCGTTTGATCGCAACCCGCATCGCGTCGGCGCCATAGATCAGGATGCCGGTCTTGTCCGGGTCGGGCCGGGCGAAATAGCGGTCCGCCTCGCGCGCCGAAAGTTTCATTCCGGCAGGTCCGCCGTGGCATAGATCCGGGTCACGATCTGATCGGCGAGGATGACCATCAGCCGTTCGCTTGCATCGCTTTCGCCGGCGAGCGATTCGACGGTGGTGCCGGTGCCGGAATAGCCGGTGAAGTTCTTGACTTGACCCGAGGCGACGATGGTCCCGGTTTCAAGCGCGGTCAGGGTATAGTCGGCCTGACCCACAAGGCTGTACCGTGTGGTCTCGTTGGTGGCGGTTATCGCCTGTTCCTCGGTCGTGGTGCTGAGCTTGTAGCTGAGCTGATAGGCGGGCAGCGTCGCGCGGCCCAGCCTGTCTTCGAGGGTGCGCACCAGAACATATTCATCGGGCGACTCGGGGCTTTGAACCTCAACCCGCGCGCGCAGGGCGCTGCCGGTGCCGCCGGGCGCATAGATCGGCGTAAAGCCGCAGGCGGCGAGCGCCAGCGGCAGGATTAGAAGGCTTCTGCGGTCAAACGACGACATTCACGATCCGCCCGGGAACGACGATCACCTTTTTCGGCGCCGCCCCGTTCAGCGCCTTGTGCACAGCATTCACTGCCAGCGCGGCTTTTTCAATCTCTGCCTTGTCCATATCCTTGGGTACGCTGATTTCTCCGCGCCGTTTGCCGTTGACCTGAACCGGCAGGGTGACAGTATCGTCGACCAGCATCGCCGGATCGGCTTTCGGCCAGGGCGCGGTGGCGATCAGCCCCTCACCGGCAAGCAGGGTCCAGATTTCCTCGGACAGATGCGGGGTCATCGGGGCCATGAGCTGTGCCAGCACCAGCGCCGCCTGACGTTTGGCTGCACCGCCGGCGTTGGATTTCGCCAGTGTGTTGGTAAAGGCATAGAGTTTGGCGATCGCGGCGTTGAAGCCAAAGCTTTCGACCCCGCCGGTCACGTCATGGATGCATTTGTGCATCTCGCGCAAAAGGGCGGCGTCGTCATCGTTTGCGGGGGCCTCGGCGTCGATTCCGGCAGCGATGCGATAGACGCGGGACAGATGCTTGAACGCGGCCTCGGCCCCGGCGGCGGTCCATTCCACGTCGCGTTCCGGCGGGCTGTCGGACAGCACGAACCAGCGCGCGGTATCGGCGCCATAGGCCGAGATGATGCTGACCGGGTCGACCACGTTCTTCTTGGATTTCGACATCTTGGCAGAGGGGATGATCTCCAGCGCCTCGCCGGTGGCCTTCAGCTTGCCGTCCTCGACCTCTTCGGGCAGGTGATAGACCGGGCGACCTTTTGCGTCGCGGGTCTGATAGATCTCATGCGTTACCATGCCTTGGGTGAACAGCGCGTCAAACGGCTCAATCGCCTTTGCAGGCAGATGCCCGGTGCGGTTCATCGCGCGAGCGAAGAAGCGGGAATACAGCAGGTGCAGAATCGCGTGTTCGATGCCGCCGATATATTGATCGACATTCATCCAATAGTCGGCGTCTTCCATCACCGTCGGGGTGTCGGCATGCGGCGCGGTGAAGCGGGCATAATACCAAGACGAATCGACGAAGGTGTCCATCGTGTCGGTTTCGCGCCGGGCGGCGGCGCCACATTTCGGGCAGTTGCAATCGCGCCAGCTTGGGTGGCGGTCGAGCGGGTTGCCGGGAATAGAGAAATCGATCGCTTTGCCGTCTTCGTCATAGGGCAGCTTGATCGGAAGATTCTCTTTCTTTTCAGGGACAACGCCGCAGGTGTCGCAATGGATCACCGGGATCGGACAGCCCCAGTAGCGTTGCCGCGACAGGCCCCAGTCGCGCAGGCGGAACTGGGTCTTGCCCTGACCCAGACCGGCGTTTTCGGCCCAGGTGATGGTGGCGTCGATCGCCTCTTGCCCGGTGGCATCTTTGAGACCGGCGGGCTGGTCGATCCAGCGCACTTTCTCGGTTTTCGGCGGCACGAAGGCGGTGTTTTCGACCCGCGCATCGCTGTCCATGGCGGTAAAGGTGTCGATCACCGGCAGGTCGTATTTGCGGGCGAAATCAAGGTCGCGCTGGTCATGCGCAGGGCAGGCAAAGACGGCGCCGGTGCCATAGTCCATCAGCACGAAATTGGCGACCCAGACCGGTAGGGTCTGATCGGGGTACAGCGGGTGCTGCACCGTGATGCCGGTGTCAAAGCCGCGTTTCTCAGCCTTTTCCAGCTCGGCCTCGGAGGTGCCAAGCTTGCGGCATTCGGCGTTGAAGGCGGCGAGATCGGGATTGTCGGCCTCCAGCGCGCGCGACAGCGGGTGATCGGTGGACAGCGCGATAAAGCTGGCCCCGGCCAGCGTGTCGGGGCGGGTGGTATAAATCTCGATCCCGTCGTGGCCATGGATCGATTCGCTCAGCGCGAACCGCATTTGCAGCCCGCGCGACTTGCCGATCCAGTTTTCCTGCATCAGCCGCACCTTGGCGGGCCAGTTTTCCAGCCCGTCGAGCGCATCAAGCAGCTCTTCGGCCATGTCCGAGATCTTGAAGAACCATTGGGTCAACTCGCGGCGTTCAACCTCGGCGCCAGAACGCCAGCCCTTGCCGTCGATCACCTGTTCGTTGGCCAGAACCGTCATGTCGACCGGATCCCAGTTCACCACGGCGTTCTTGCGATAGACCAGCCCGGTGTCGAGCATGTCGAGGAACAGCGCCTGTTGCTGGCCGTAATATTCCGGGTCGCAGGTGGCGAATTCGCGGGACCAGTCGATCGACAGGCCCAGCGGCTTCATCTGGCCGCGCATGTCGGCAATGTTGCCATAGGTCCAGTCCTTGGGGTGGCCTCCGCTCGCCATGGCGGCGTTCTCGGCCGGCATACCAAAGGCATCCCAGCCCATCGGGTGCAGCACGTTGTGCCCGGTCGCCAGCTTATAGCGCGCGATCACGTCGCCCATGGTATAGTTGCGCACATGGCCCATGTGGATACGCCCCGACGGATAGGGGAACATCTCAAGCACGTAATATTTCGGCTTGTCGGCACTACGCCGCGCGGTAAAGATCCCGGCCTTGTCCCAGGCCTGCTGCCATTTGGCTTCGATTTCAGCGGCAGAGTAACGCGACATTGCTGCGGTCCTTTGAATGAAAACGCCGGGTAAAAACCCGGCGTGGTGTTACTGCGGTTTCGGCCCGGTTTCCAGAGCCAGCGTACTAGAGTCTCTTGTCGCGCACGCGCAACTGGCGGGCGCGGGTCAGGATCGCATCCTCGACCGCGCGGGCGGTGCCGGCGGACACCGGGGTGCCGCCTTTGGTTTGCAGTGCTACCTTGAGCGAGCGGGCGTCCAGCGCCGGATCGCTGATATGGATGGTGGCGCGATAGGCGCGTCCGCCCCCCGGCGGTGTGCCGTATCCGGTGGTGATCACACCGGTAAAGGGATCGACCGACTGCACCGGCAGGAAATCCAGCACATCAAGCGAGGCAGACCAGAGATACCGGTTCACCTGTACCCGTGTGTCAGCCTTGCCGCCGCCGAACAGATCCCAGATCGAGGAACGTTCGTAATCGCCGGCGGCTGATTCCCTGTTATGGGTGATTTGATCATCAATCGAGACCGTTTCAACGGCTTGGGCACGGCCCGGGCCACGACTGCAGGAGGCTGCAGCCAGACAGATGGTGACGATCAAGACCACCTTGGTCGGGTTCTTCAGAAAGGTCATTCAGGCAGCCCCGGCTTATCCACTCTGGCCTGTCCTACCCAACAGCGCCATGCTGGGCAAGGCTTTCGTGCGGCTCTCCGCTATGCAGTGTTTACAGCGCGGGGTGGGTAATCCGGCAATACAGTAGGGTAGGAGTGGTTTCGGGGCGTGTAACAGGACTGTGGCAAAGCTGCACCATCCGGAACCACTTTGATCCACGCCTGTCCGCAACTCTTGCCAAAATGGCCCCGAACAAGCGAAACCCCTTTCCATACCCACACCGGATTCCCCGGTTTGGGCGTATGAATTCAAAACCGAGGGAAAGACTATGAAAAAGGTTCTTTTCGCCACGACTGCACTGATCGCGACCGCGAGCATGGCTGCAGCCGAAGTGCGGATCAGCGGCTACGGCCGTTTTGGTATCGACTATAACGACGCCAACGATCGCGCTGTGAACGCAGTTCCCAGCACCACCATCACCAGCCGTCTGCGTCTGCAGTTCGACATGTCCACCGAAACCGATGGTGGCGTTGTTCTGGGCGCGCGTACTCGTGCACAAATCGAAAGCCGTGACAACGCTCCCGGCATTGGTGCCTTCAACGGCGCACGGTTCTATGCCAGCTACGGCGGCTTCACGCTGGGTGTTGGCAACATCATCGGCGCGATCGAAAACATGCCCGGCCTGTACCTGGAAACCCGTACCGCGGGCACTGGTATTGACGGCGCTGGCTTCGTCTCGCTGGTCACCAACGTGAGCAACGAGTACTTCAACTGGGATGCGTATTCGTCGGGTCTCGGTGGCGGTGGCGCCAACGGCGTCGAAGTTCTGTACACCTCGGGCGCCTTCAACGGCCACCTGTCGTACTCGACCAACAACGGTGCCGTTGCTGTTGACCGCGCTGCCGTAGGCGTGTCGTACACCTTTGGTGACTGGACTGCCGCTCTGGCCGCTCAAGACACCGACGAACTTTGGGGCGACAAAGTCGCAGTTTCCATCGCTGGCGATCTGGGTCAATACGGCGTTCGTCTGGCCTATGCCGACAACGAAGGCATCTCCAAATGGGGCCTGTACGGCAACATGGACATCGGCGCAGCGTCGAACGTCTTGGTTTGGGTCACCGAAGAAGACGCAGTTTCGGCTGCTGACGTTCTGGCCGGCCGTGGCGACAACCGCGACACCGCTCTGCTGGATCGTGGCGAAGGTACCTCCTACGGTATCCACTACTCCTATGACCTCGGTGGCGGCGCTTCCTTCGAAGCTGGCTGGCGTGAGTCGTCGGCAGACAACACCACCGTTCAGGCTGGTGTGTACTTCAGCTTCTAATAGCTGTCGTCACGTCTGACGTGATTTGGGCAGGTCTTCGGACCTGCCCTTTTTCTTTTTTGCGGCCCTTTTCATTTGTCGCCAACTGGTGTTTTCCTGCTGCCAGTACTGAAAAAGAGGGTCCGTCATGCCGCTGGAAGAGATCAAAACCCGCATCACCAAGGCCGAGGCCGAGGCCGGGCGCGCGCCGGGGGCGGTCAAGCTGATCGCCGTCTCCAAGGTGCAACCGCTGGAGCGGGTCGAGGCGGTGCTGGATCAAGGCCAACGCGTCTTTGGCGAGAACCGGGTGCAAGAGGCGGCGGGCAAATGGCCGGATTTCAAGACCCGCTATGACGGGGTCGAGCTGCACCTGATCGGCCCGTTGCAAAGCAACAAGGCGCGTCAGGCGATGGGCCTGTTCGACGTGATCCATTCGGTGGACCGGCCCAAGGTTGCCACCGCGCTGGCCCGTCTGGCGCAGGAAGAGGGGCATTGCCCCGCGCTGTTCATTCAAGTGAATACCGGCGAAGAACCACAAAAGGCCGGAATCCTGCCGAGCGAGGCCGATGCCTTTGTCGCGGAGTGCCGGGCGCTGGATCTGCCGCTCATGGGGCTGATGTGCATCCCGCCGGTCGACGAGGAATCGAGCCTGCATTTCGCGCTTTTGGCCAAGATCGCCGCGCGCAACGGGCTGACCGGGTTGTCGATGGGCATGAGCAGCGATTTCGAGACCGCCATCGCGCTGGGGGCCACCCATGTGCGCGTCGGATCAGCGATTTTCGGCGAACGTGTTCCCCCGGCGGCCTGAGAGTGCTTAACGCGCCGGTACGATGATCCGGCTGCCGGGCAGGACCCGTGCCGCCAGCCAGTGCAGATCGGCGCGGGAAAAGGCGATGCACCCTTCGGTCGGAGAACCGGGGCGGCGCCATTGATGCAGGAAGATCGCCGAGCCAGCGCCGGGCTGCGCCTCGGGCCAGTTCCAATCGGTGACCAGAACCAGATCATACAGCGGATCGGCGCGGCGCAACCGCTCGTGGCTGGGGGCATAGGGCGCGCGCACCCAAGTGTTATAGGCCGGATCGCGCCCATCGTCCGACCACAGATCGCGCGGCCCGATGGGCAGAGCCCAATCGTTCGGGCGCCTGATCCGGTCGGGCCGGTACAGCATGCCGACGATCCGATGGATGCCGACCGGCGTTGCGCCGTCGCCCTCGCGTTTGGCGGCAGAAATGCCGCCCTTGCCGATCGAACAGGGCAGCCGCCGTCCGGCAAAGCGCAGCCCCGTGGGCGTCAGAACCAGATCTTCGGGGCTCATAACAGGTGCCCGGATTTCGCGGCCTTGGTGGCCAGATAGGCGCGGTTGTACGCGGTTTCGCCCACTTTGAGCGGCACCCGTTCCGCCACGGTGATGCCGGTTTTTTCCATCATGGCGATCTTTTTCGGGTTGTTGGTCAGCAGCCGGACCGATGAAAAGCCCAGCCCGCGCAGGATGTCGGCACCAAGGCGGAAATCGCGTTCGTCATCCTCGAACCCCAGTCGGTGGTTGGCCTCGACCGTATCGAACCCCTGATCCTGCAGGGAATAGGCGCGCATCTTGTTGGCCAGCCCGATGCCGCGCCCCTCTTGGTTGAGATACAGCAGGATGCCCGCGCCTTCGGCCCCCATCTGCGCCAGCGCGGCGTGCAGTTGCGGGCCGCAATCGCATTTCAGGCTGCCCATCACATCGCCGGTGAAACAGGCCGAATGCAACCGCGCCAGCACCGGTTTGGAGCGGTCGGGGCGGCCGATTTCGATGGCGTAATGTTCTTCCGCGCCGTCCTCGGGGCGGTAGATATGCAAACGCCCCGCCTCCGAAGCCGCGATTGGCAGCCGCGCGTGGACCACCTCGTTCAGCGGGCTGCGTTCGCCCAGATGTGGCACCGCGAGTTGGTGATTGATCCGGGTCAGCCCATGCTCGGCGGCAAAGCGGGTCGCCTCCGCAATCGGCACCACCACGACGGCGGGCAGCAGGCGGGCGGATTTGGTCAGGGCGATGGCCAGACGGTGCAGCGCCGCGCTGCCGCCGCGCTGGCCATTGAGCGGACCTTTCATCGGCGCGTTCAGGTCGTCGGCGGGATCGGCCACCGCACGAATCCACGCCAGATCGGCCCCTTTGGGGATCTCGACCCGTGCCAGATCGCCATCATAGACCCGCGCCTTGAGCGTTTCGGCACGCCGCGCGGTGATGGCGATCACCGGATGTTCGCTCAGTGCGCGCAGATCGCCCAACCGCTCGGCCGTCAGCGTTTCGGCCGCCACGGCAAGCGCCGCGCCGTCCTCGCCGTCAAGGACCACGGGGACGCCCATGCGCAGGTCAGCACGCGCGCGGGCAAGAAGTTCGTTAATATCGGGCAGAAGGCTCATGTGTCAGGGTCCGGCTTTTGGTCGGGTTCTATCTAGGCGGTTTTGTCGGAATATGAAACAAATCCCCTGCAAGGGACACGTCAGCGTGAGCCGTTGCAGCAAAACTTGCCCTCGGTGGGTGCTGGGCTCATTTGGAAAGTAGTGAACAGGAGGACGCCCGTGCCACAGTTGAAAAAGATCTTGTTGGTGGACGATGACGAGGATCTGCGTGACGCGCTGAGCGAACAGCTTGTCATGACCGAGGATTTCGACGTGTTCGAAGCCAGCGATGGCCATGCCGCGATGGAGCGGGTGAAGGAATCGCTGTTTGATCTGGTGATGCTGGACGTGGGCCTGCCTGACACCGACGGGCGGGAACTGTGCCGCCTGATGCGCAAACAGGGGGTCAAGGCGCCGATCCTGATGCTGACCGGGCATGATACCGATTCCGACACCATTCTGGGGCTCGATGCGGGGGCCAACGATTACGTGTCCAAGCCGTTCAAATTCCCGGTTCTGCTGGCCCGCATCCGGGCCCAGTTGCGCCAGCACGAGCAATCAGAGGACGCGGTGTTCCAGCTTGGCCCCTATACGTTCAAGCCCGCGATGAAGATGTTGATCACCGGGGACGAGCGCAAGATCCGCTTGACTGAGAAGGAAACCAACATCCTGAAATTCCTCTATCGCTCGACCGAGGGGGTGGTTCCGCGCGATGTGCTGCTGCACGAGGTTTGGGGATATAACGCGGGGGTCACGACCCATACGCTGGAAACCCACATCTATCGTCTGCGCCAGAAGATCGAGCCGGACCCCTCTAATGCACGGCTTTTGGTCACGGAATCCGGCGGCTATCGCCTGATGGCCTGAACCGAGACAAAATTGACGTAGATCAAGGACGGTTGGCGCCCGACTTCCTTATCTGAAGCCATCCCGTGCATGTCCGGGTTCTGACATGCACCTCCCTGTTGGACTTGGCCGGGCCGTTGTGCCCGGTCTTTTTTTGTCTGGTGTTCGGGGGTGGGGTGTTCGGGCGAGTCCCGGTGGCGGCGCCGGCAAACTCCGGTTGTGGCGCGGGCAAAGGGGCCATACCTTGCCGGCAACGCGATCAGGAGAGACGTCATGCCCTTCAGCCTTGCCACTTGGAACATCAACTCGGTCCGCCTGCGCGAGGGGCTGGTCTGCAAGCTGATGCAGCAGGAGGCCCCCGATGTGCTGTGCCTGCAGGAATGCAAAAGCCCGGTGGACAAGATCCCGTTGGAGGGGTTTCGCGCGCTGGGATACACCCACATGGTCGCGCGCGGGCAAAAGGGCTATAACGGCGTGGCGATCCTGTCGAAACGACCGCTTGAGGACATGGGCGACATGGATTTCGCCGGGCTGGGCCATGCCCGTCATGTGGCGGCGCGGCTGGAAAACGGGGTGGTGATCCACAATTTCTATGTGCCCGCCGGCGGCGACAAACCCGACCGCGAGGTGAACGAGAAATTCGGCCAAAAGCTCGACTACCTCACCGAGATGCGCGACTGGTTTCGCACTGAAAGGTTCGGGAAATCGATCATGGTGGGGGATCTGAATATCGCCCCGCGCGAAGATGACGTCTGGGATCACAAGAAACTTCTCAAGGTGGTCAGCCATACCCCGGTCGAGGTCGCGCAACTGGCCGAAACGCAGGAGGCCGGAGGCTGGGTCGATGTCACCCGCTCGGACATCCCCGAGGGCCAGCTGTATTCTTGGTGGTCCTACCGCGCCCGCGACTGGGACGAGGCCGACAAGGGGCGGCGGCTGGATCACATCTGGGCCACCGCCGACATCGCCGGGGCCGGGCATGGCAGCCGCGTGTTGCGCGCGGCGCGCGGCTGGGAACAGCCCAGCGACCACGCCCCGGTGTTCGCCGAATTCGACCTGTGATCGCGGCGCGCCAAGGGCAATTGCGGCAAAGGCCCGATGCTTGCCCCTTGGTTTCTGCGCCCACAGCTTTCATATAGAACGCAAGCGCAAAGCGGAGAACTGAAATGATGGATATTCTCACAGGCAATGGTGCGGCACCGGCCGCCGACCTGATCAAGGATGCAACCGAGGCCACCTTCATGGCCGATGTGATCGAGGCCTCGAAAGAGCTGCCGATCATCGTCGATTTCTGGGCCCCTTGGTGTGGGCCGTGCAAGACGCTGGGCCCGCAGTTGGAAGAGGCCGTCAAGGCCGCCGGTGGGGCGGTGAAGATGGTCAAGGTCAACGTGGACGAGGCCCAGATGCTGGCCGGGCAATTGCAGATTCAGTCGATCCCGACCGTCTATGCCTTTTTCCAGGGCCAGCCGGTGGACGGGTTTCAGGGCGCGCAGCCGGCTTCGGAAATCAAGGCGTTCATCGACCGGGCGATCGAGGCTGGGGGCGGTGAAGCCGCCGGTGGGCATCTGGACGAGGCCGTCGCCGCCGCCGAAGAAATGCTGGCCGAGGGGGCCGCAGTCGATGCGGCGCAGACCTTTGCCGCGATCCTGGAGGAAGACCCCAACCATGCCGCCGCCTATGGCGGGCTGGTGCGGGCCCATATCGCAACCGGCGATCTGGATCAGGCCGAGGCAGTGCTGAACGGCGCCCCGGCCGAGATTTCGCATGCGCCGGAACTTGAGGCCGCGCATGCCCAGTTGGAACTGGCACGTCAGGCCGCGGATGCCGGCCCGGTGGCCGAGCTTTTGGCGGCGGTCGAGGCCGACGAGAGCAATCTTCAGGCGCGGTTCGATCTGGCCACGGCGCTGCATGCCAATGGCGATGTCGAGGCGGCGGTGGAGCAACTTCTGACCCTGTTTCGGCGCGACCGGGAGTGGAACGATGGTGCCGCCAAGGCCCAGCTGCTTACCATTTTCGAAGCGCTCAAGCCCAATGATCCCATCGTTCTGAACGGACGTCGCAGGCTCAGCTCGATGATATTTGCCTAATGCCGGTTCGGGGCTAGACTCATCGTGATGATGCAAACCTCTGATCTGCCCGATACCGTCGCTGTCTTTCCATTGCCCGGGGCGCTTTTGCTGCCCCGGTCACGATTGCCGCTGCATATCTTTGAACCGCGCTATCTGCAGATGTTGGAAGACGCGCTGAAGACGCCGCAGCGGTTGATCGGGATGGTCCAGCCCAGCCCATTGCCGGGTCGAGCAGACGCGCTGCACAGCATCGGTTGCGCTGGGCGCGTCACCCAGTTTTCGGAAACCGAGGATGGCCGCTATCTGATCACGCTGACGGGGATCAGCCGGTTCCGTCTGTTGCAGGAGGTGGACGGGTTCACCCCCTATCGCCGTGCTGCGGTGTCCTGGGACGGGTTCGAGCGTGATCTTGGCCGGGAGGAGCGCGACCCCGGCTTTGACCGCGACCAGTTTCTGGATCTGCTGGGGCGGTTCTTTGCCGCCCGCGAGCTGAATACCGACTGGGACACGTTGAAACAGGCCGAGGACGAGTTGCTGATCAACTCGCTGTCGATGTTGCTTGACTTCGAGCCTGAGGACAAGCAGGCCCTGCTTGAGGCGCCGTCGCTGGAAACGCGACGTGAAACGCTGGTCACGCTGATTGAGTTCACGATGCGTGGCGGATCGAGTGAGGAGATATTGCAATGACCGACGCCCCGACCAACCGCTCCGCTGTTTCGCCCCCCTTTGATCGCCGCATGTTGGAGGCGCTGATCTGTCCGCAGACCCAGACCACGCTGGACTACGACGCCGCAAATCAAGAGCTGATTTCCAAGGCGGCGGGTCTGGCCTTTCCGATCCGCAACGGCATTCCGGTAATGCTGGTGGACGAGGCGCGCACGCTGGACTGAAGGTGGACTGAACGGCGCGCGCCAACTCAGATCGCGCGGCTCATCTAGCCCGCGTCAGATCTGTTGTCCGCGCAGCAGGCGCGGCAATTCGCCGGTCAGACCGGCGGCTTCGCGTATAAAGCCACGGCGCAGGGCGGGGACGGAATTGACCAGCCCCATGCCCAGATCTCGACCCAGCCGCAGCAGCGGGTTGTCGTTCGAGAACAGCCTGTTGAACGCATCGGTCGCCAGCGCCAGCGTGGCGGTATCGAAATGGCGCCACTGCTGGTAACGCTCCAGCACGCTTAGCGCGCCGATATCTTCGCCCCGGCGGGCGGCATGAACCAGCACCTCGGCCAGCGCGGCGACATCGCGCAACCCGGCATTCAACCCCTGTCCCGCGATCGGATGCATGCCGTGCGCCGCATCCCCCACCAGCGCCAGCCGCTCGGCGATAAAGCTGTTGGCGACGGTCAGGCCCAGCGGATAGGTCCAGCGTGTGCCGGCCAGTTTGATTTCGCCCAGAAAATCGCCAAACCGGG
Organism: Antarcticimicrobium sediminis; assembly: GCF_004348975.1. GTDB lineage: Bacteria > Pseudomonadota > Alphaproteobacteria > Rhodobacterales > Rhodobacteraceae > Antarcticimicrobium > Antarcticimicrobium sediminis. Next base: position 98,697 of record NZ_SMFP01000011.1, read on the forward strand.
GGCGCAGGGCGGCCAGATATTCGGCCTCGGGCAGGGCGTTGATCGCTTCGGCGGTCTCGGTCCGCTCGCTCCAGACGATCGAGCTGCGGTTGCCGGTCAACGGCAGAATCGCCAGCGGCCCCGGTGGCATGAAGAACTGATGCGCGACACCGTGGTGCGGCTTTTCGTGTTCGATCGCGCAGACCAGCGCGGTCTGGCCATAGCCCCAGCCGGTGCGGGTGATTCCGGCGCGTTTGGCGGTGCCGCTGTTGCGCCCGTCGCAGCCGACCAGCAGCTTGCCGGTCAGGGTGCGGCCATCTGCCAGCACCACCTCGACACCGCTGGGGCCGGTGGTTTGCGCGACCACGGTGCCGTCGATCTGGGTGACGCCCGGCTCATTGTCCAGCGCGTCGAGAAAGGCGCGGCGCAGGTGGCGATCCTCGACCATAAAGCCCATCGGGCCCTCTTCGATTTCGTCATGGTCGAAATGCATGAAAAACGGTGACGGGCCAGCGCCGGCGTGGCCATCGGTGACCTTGATATCCAGCATCGGTTGCGCCTGATCGGCGATCTTGTCCCAGACGCCGATCATCGCCAGCAGCCGTTGCGAGGCCAGCGCCAGCGCATAGGCGCGCCCGTCGAACCCGGCGTCCTTGCGCAGGGCCTCGGGCAGGGCATCAATCAGGGTAACGCGCTGTCCCGTCTGGGCCAGCGCCAAGGCCAGCGCGGGGCCGTTCAGCCCGCCGCCCACGATCACGATATCGGTGTCATTCGTCATGCCCCGCAATATGACCTCTGCTTCGGGATTGTCCATGCGCGACGCTGTCGCTACCGTCGCGAAAACGAAATCCAAGGGGAAAGACATGCGGGACTGGCTGACCATGACGGCGGGCGATTTGGGGCGCGGTATTGAACGGGGAGAGATTGACCCGGTCGCGCTGGCACAAACCTATCTGGAGGCCATCGACGCCGATCCGCAAACGTCGCGCATCTATGCCCGCGTCACCCATGACCGCGCCTTGGCCGAGGCCGGGGCGGCGCAGGCCCGCGCGCAGGCCGGGCGGCGGCTGTCACCGCTCGACGGGGTGCCGGTGAGCTGGAAGGATCTGTTCGACACCGCAGGCACGGCGACCGAGGCGGGCTCTGCCCTGCTCAAGGGGCGGGTGCCGCAGGCGGATGCGGCGGTGTTGCGCAACGCCACCGCGATGGGGCTGGTGTGTCTGGGCAAGACCCACATGAGCGAACTGGCGTTTTCCGGGCTGGGGCTGAACCCCAGCACCGCGACCGCGCCGAACGTGAACGATCCCGAGGGCGCGCCGGGGGGCTCGTCCTCGGGCGCGGCGGCCTCGGTGGCGTTCAATCTGGCGGCGGCGGGGATCGGCTCGGACACCGGCGGGTCGGTGCGCATCCCCTCGGTCTGGAACGATCTGGTGGGGCTCAAGACCACTTCGGGGCGGATCAGTCTCGACGGCGTGGTGCCGCTGTGTCTGAGGTTCGACACCGTGGGGCCGCTGGCGCGCTCGGTCGAGGATGCGGCGCTGTTGCTGGCGGCGCTGGAGGGCAAGCGGCGAGCGCCCGATCTTGCCGGTGCCACGCTGAAGGGGCGGCGGCTGGCGGTGCTGAACACCTTGGCGATGGATGACTTGCGCGAGGCCCCGGCGCGCGCCTTTGACGAAGCGGTGGCAAAGTTCCGCGAGGCCGGGGCCGTGATCACCGAGGTCGAGGTGCCGGAGCTGGTCGGAGCACATGCGCTGTCGCCAGCCTTGTTCACTGGCGAGGCCTATGGGCTGTGGCGCGATGTGATCGAGGCCAATCCCGACGCGATGTTCGGTGAGATCCGCGACCGGTTCCGCGCTGGCGCGAAGGTCTCGGCCCCTGATTACGTCGCGGCCTGGCAAAAGCTGGAGGCCGCCCGCGTTGCATGGGCTCGCGCGACCGCCGGATTTGACGCGGTAATTTGCCCGACCGCGCCGATTCTGCCACCCGAGGTGGACCGGCTGATGACCGACTCGGAGTATTACGTCACCGAGAACCTGCTGACCCTGCGCAACACGCGGGTGGGCAACCTGATGGGGCTTTGCGGGTTGACGCTGCCCACGGGTGTGCCGTCTTGCGGGGTGCAGCTGCTGGCGGCGCCCAATACCGAAGAGGCCCTGTTGCGGCTGGGCGCGGCGGCCGAGGCAGCGCTGGCCTGAATGCCACAATTCCCCGGTTGCCCCCCGGCTTAGGCTGGACGCAAGAGCCACATCCCTGTACCCTTTGGAGAAACGGGACGCCAATGATCCCGACCTTGAGGCAGAGATATGGACTTTCCCGAGCGGTTTTCGAACCTGCCGCCTTACGCGTTTCCGCGTCTGCGCACGCTGCTGGACTCTCACGAGCCCGGCGGTGACGTGGTGCATATGACGATCGGAGAACCCAAGCATGAATTTCCCGCTTGGGTGACCGAGACGATCACGGCCCATGCGGCAGAGTTCAACAGCTATCCGCCCAATGACGGCACGCCCGCGCTGCGCGGCGCGATTTCTGGCTGGCTCGGGCGCCGTTACGGTGTCGAGGCCGATCCCGACACGCAGGTGATGGCGCTGAACGGCACGCGCGAGGGGCTGTATAATGCCGCCATGGCGCTGTGCCCCGAGGTCAAGAATGGCCAACGCCCGGTGGTGCTGATCCCGAACCCGTTCTATCAGGTCTATATGATCGCGGCGCTTTCGGTGGGGGCCGAGCCGGTGTTCCTGCCCGCCACCTCCCTCACCGGGCAACTGCCGGATTTCAACGCGGTTTCCGAGGATGTCCTGAATCGCACCGCCATCGCCTATATCTGTTCGCCCGCCAATCCGCAGGGCGCAGTGGCAAGCCGGGATTACTGGGCCAATCTGATCGCGCTGGCGGAAAAGCATGATTTCCGCATCTTTGCCGATGAATGTTACTCCGAGATCTACCGCGATGCGCCGCCGGTGGGGGCGTTGAGCGTCGCGCGCGATATGGGGGCCGATCCGGAACGGGTCGTGCTGTTCAATTCGCTGTCGAAACGGTCGAATCTGCCCGGGCTGCGCTCGGGCTTTGTCGCCGGTGGGCCGGACAGCATGGCGCGGATCAAGACCTTGCGCGCCTATTCCGGGGCGCCGCTGCCGGGGCCGTTGCAGGCCGCCGCCGCAAGGGTCTGGTCGGACGAGGCGCATGTGGAAGAAAACCGCGCGCTCTATCAGGAGAAATACCGCATCGCCGATACGGTGATGGCGGGCATTCAGGGCTATCAAGCCCCTGAGGCGGGCTTTTTCCTGTGGTTGCCGGTCGAGGATGGCGAGGCCGCCGCGCTCAAGGCGTGGACGCAAACCGGGGTGCGTGTGCTGCCCGGCGCCTATCTTGCGCGCGAGGTGAATGGGCAGAACCCCGGCAAGGGGTACGTCAGGGTCGCGATGGTGGCCCCGAAGACTGAGTTGCAGCGCGGGCTGATCAAGCTCCGCGACTGTTTGTACGTATAAGAACGGCAGGACCGAGGGACAGCATGGCATTTCAATCGCGCAGCCGCGATCCTTTGCTGGATAGCAATATGCAGGCTCTGATCGAGAAACGTGGCAGAGAGCTGATCGGGATTGCCCTGATCTGTCTCGGGTTGGCGGCGGCGGCCATGATTGGCTCGTATACGCCGGACGATCCCAACTGGATGGTTTCGACCGATGCGCCGGTACAGAACTGGCTGGGGCGTCTGGGTGCCTCGATTGCCGCGCCGCTGTTCATGGTGGTGGGCGAGGGCAGCTGGGGCATCGCGCTGGTGCTGGTGGCTTGGGGGCTGCGCTATGCCCTGCACTATGGCGATGAGCGCGCGATGTCGCGGCTGATCTTTGCCCCAATCGCGGTGGCGCTGGGCGCGGTCTATGCCGCCACGCTGGTGCCGGGGGCGCAATGGCACGCGACGCACAGCTTTGGTCTGGGCGGGCTGTTCGGCGACACGGTGATGGGCGCGCTGCTGACGCTGTTGCCGATGGGGTCGCATTTCGCGGTCAAGCTGATGTCCTTGATTACGGCGCTGTCGATGCTGGCATTGGGGGCCTATGTGCTGGGCTTTACCCGGCCCGAGGTCACCCGCGTGCTGCGGTTCGCAATGATCGGTGTCGTGATGGTCTATGGCGCGATCGTTACCCTTGTGGGGCGCGGTGCAGGCGCTGCGGCGCAGGCGGCGCGGGAACGGCAGGCCTTGCGCGCCGAGCGCCGCGAGGCCGAGCGTCAGGCGCAGGCCGCCTATGAGGCCGAACTGGCCCTGCAGGAGGCCGCAGAGCCGGTGATCGAGGCGCCAGAACTGGTCGCGCATGCCGCGCCGGTGGCCGAAGAGCGCAGCAGTTTCCTGTCGCGCATGCCGGCGCTGATCCGTCGTCCCGAACCGATGCCCGAACCCGAACTGGTCGAGCCGGAGTGGGCCGCGCCCGATCAGGCGATGCCGGGCGATGACCGGATCCGCGCCAAGATCTCGGATGCGATCCGCGCCCGTGCTCGGACCGGATTCGTGGCCAAGCCCGTCGCCGATCCCACCCGACCCTTGACCAAGGGCCGCGGGCGCGGTCCGACGCCGCTGGTGCTGGATCGCGTCGGCGACACGAGCTTGCCGCCAGAACCGCCGGTGACCGGGCCGCAGGCCGGGTTGCCGCCTGAACTGCCGTTGACAGCCCCGATTTCTGCTCCGATTTCAACTTCGATTTCTGCGACCTTTGGCTCGGTTGCCGCCCCGATTGCTGCCCCGACTTCTGCGAGCGCCATGCCAATTCTGCGCGGCACATCGAACGCGTACTCTGTGCAGTCTGAGCCCTACCAAGCGACGGCGCAGGACATGATGCCCGAGCTGGCGGACGACGACGACCTGATGCCCGCGCCGATGTCGGAGCCGTCTGCCCCGATGCAGGCCGCAACGATTGCCCCGGTGCCGCAGGCCCGCCCCGTCCTGCCGCAGGTGCCGGTGGCCGAGCCGCGCAAGGTGGTCCAGAACATCCCGCGCAAGGTGGCCGTGCCGTCGCGCCGGGCCCAGGAAGAGGTGCAGCCAGCACTGGCCTTTGACGAGACCGAGGTTGAATTCGAACTGCCCCCGCTGGGCCTGCTGACCAACCCGTCCAATGAAGATTGCATGTATCTCAGCGACGAGGCGTTGGAGGAAAACGCCCGGATGCTGGAAAACGTGCTGGACGACTATGGCGTCAAGGGCGAGATCGTCTCGGTTCGCCCCGGCCCCGTGGTCACGATGTACGAATTGGAGCCAGCACCGGGCTTGAAAGCCAGCCGTGTCATCGGGCTTGCCGATGATATCGCGCGCTCGATGTCGGCGCTGTCCGCGCGCGTCTCGACCGTGCCGGGCCGGTCGGTGATCGGGATCGAACTGCCCAATGAGACCCGCGAGAAAGTGGTCCTGCGCGAGATCCTCTCGTCGCGCGATTTCGGTGACAGCAAGATGAGCCTGCCGCTGGCGCTGGGCAAGGATATCGGCGGCGGATCGGTGGTGGCGAATCTGGCCAAGATGCCTCACCTGCTGATCGCGGGGACCACCGGGTCGGGTAAATCGGTGGCGATCAACACCATGATCCTCAGCCTGCTGTACAAGCTGACGCCCGAGGAATGCCGGTTGATCATGATCGACCCCAAGATGTTGGAACTGTCGGTGTATGACGGCATTCCGCATCTGCTCTCTCCGGTGGTGACCGACCCGAAAAAGGCGGTTGTCGCGCTGAAGTGGACCGTGGGCGAGATGGAAGATCGCTATCGCAAGATGTCCAAGACCGGCGTGCGCAACATCGAGGGCTATAACGGTCGCGTGCGCGAGGCGCTGGCCAAGGGCGAGATGTTCTCGCGCACGGTGCAGACCGGATTTGACGATGATACCGGCGAGCCGGTGTTCGAAACCGAGGAATTCCAGCCCGTCGCGCTGCCCTATATCGTGGTGATCGTGGACGAGATGGCTGACCTGATGATGGTCGCCGGCAAAGAGATCGAAGCCTGCATCCAGCGTCTGGCGCAGATGGCGCGGGCCTCGGGCATCCACCTGATCATGGCGACGCAGCGCCCCTCGGTCGATGTCATCACCGGCACGATCAAGGCCAACTTCCCCACCCGGATTTCGTTCCAGGTGACCTCCAAGGTGGACAGTCGCACCATCCTTGGCGAACAGGGGGCCGAACAGCTTCTTGGGATGGGCGACATGCTGTATATGGCGGGCGGGGCCAAGATTACCCGCTGCCACGGCCCCTTCGTCTCGGACGAAGAGGTTGAGGAGGTCGTGACGCACCTCAAGCAGTTCGGTCCGCCGGATTATGTCAACAAGGTGCTCGACGGTCACGACGACGAAAAGGCCGACAATATCGACGCGGTGCTGGGCCTGTCCACCGGTGGCAATACCGACGTGGAGGATGCGCTCTACGATACCGCGGTGCAAATCGTCATCAAGGACCGCAAATGTTCCACCTCCTATATCCAGCGCAAACTGGCGATCGGCTATAACAAGGCCGCGCGTCTGGTCGAACAGATGGAGGACGAGGGGCTCGTCAGCCCGGCCAACCATGTCGGCAAGCGCGAGATCCTGGTGCCGGAACAGAACTAGCGACGGCTTACAATCGTCGGCTGCCTTCTTATGTTGAGCTTATGAAACAGATCCTTCTTGCCTGTGCGCTTTGCCTGAGTGCCCCCGCCGTCTGGGCGGCGGACAAACTGCCGCTGTCGGAGATTTCCGGCTATCTCAACGGTCTGAGTACCGCGAAAAGCCCGTTTACCCAGATCAACGATGACGGCAGCCTGTCCACCGGCACGCTGTATCTGTACCGTCCGGGCCGGGCGCGGTTCGAATACGATCCGCCCGACAGCGCCGTGGTGGTGGCCGGGGCCGGAACCGTGGCGATTCACGATCCGAAATCCAACCAGCCACCGGAAAGCTATCCGCTCAAACGGACGCCGCTCTCCATCATCTTGGCCGAAAACGTTAATCTGGGTCGCGCCAACATGGTGGTGGGGCATGGGTTCGACGGCACCTCGACCGTGGTGACGGCGCAGGACCCAGAGAACCCGGAGTATGGGCGGATCGAGCTGATGTTCACCGACAACCCGGTCGAGCTGCGCAAATGGGTGATCCATGACGGCGGCGGCGGGCAGACCACGGTGATTCTGGGGGCCTTGGAAACTGGCCTCAAGCTGAGTGGGGGGCTGTTCCTGCCCAATTCCAGCGCCGCAGGGGCGCAGGACCGCTAGACGCGGTCCTCCCCCCCTCCCCTGCTGGGATCAGTTGCAGGACTTGAGCTGGGCGCGATAGGTGCTGGCGCGCCGCTCCACGTCCGAGGCCACGCGCAACAGCCAGCTTTTGCTTTTGTGCGAGCCACGGGAATAACCGGTGTGCCCCTCGTGATAGGCAAGGTACTGGTTGCGCGCATCGGTGAGCGAGATGCCGTTGCGTTCATAGCTTCGTGTCATGTACCAGCCCATGAAATCAGAGGCATCGCGCATCCGGTCCCGCTTGGCCCGACGGTGGCCCGTGGCTTTCTGGTATTCTTCCCACGTGCCGTCGAGCGCCTGACTATAGCCATAGGCGCTGCTGGCCCGGCCCATGGGAATCACACCCAGTTTGTAGCGAAACGGGGTGCGGGCATCAGAGCGGAATTTGCTTTCCTGGTGAATGACCGCCATCTGCACATGCATCGGCACCCCCCATTTGCGCTCGGTGGCGCGAAAGGCGCGTTTGTACTTTGGTCGCTGCGCCAGAATGCTGCAGGCGTTGTCCAGATTGCGCGGTGGCGCCTTGTAGCCGCCGCCACAGGACGCCAGCAGCAAGACGATGATCAACATCCCCAGAGGTCTGTTCATTTGCCTCATGCCCTTTTTGCTGCCTCATGCCTTTTTTTACGGGATTTTAGCGCAAACCTTCGCGGGATGAAATCCTATTCGCAACGCAGTTCATGCGCGACCGGCCGCGGGCCCGGCCGCGGGTACTGTCACGGTCGCTTCCACAGACTGTTTCTGTGAAATTCCCGGCGCAGGGTTGGACAATGACGGGTAATTACGGTTAAGAACGGGCTGTAGGGGCAAAAAAACGCATGTTGAAGACTCGCGCGAAATATCATCTCGGACAGGTGGTCCGTCACAAGAAACACCCGTTTCGCGGTGTGGTCTTTGACGTGGATCCGGAATTTTCCAATTCTGATGAATGGTATGACGCGATTCCCGAAGAAAGCCGTCCGATCAAGGACCAGCCGTTCTATCACCTGCTGGCCGAGAACGAGAACAGCTATTACGTCGCCTATGTGTCCGAACAGAATCTGGTCGCGGACTATTCCGGCGAGCCGGTGGATCACCCCGATATCCCAGAAATGTTCGGTCCGTTCGAAGACGGCACCTATCCGCTGCATTTTCAGTTCAACTGACGCGGTAGGGTTAACCGCTTGGCCTGTTGCAGTGCGGCTTGGTTCCGCAGGGCTGGGCCCCTGACGACAAGGTGATCGCACGCCGGACCAATGGCCCGGAGCAGTCGAGTTTTCGAATCGCTCAATAGCCTCAGGGGATCAGCGGAACTGTGTGTGGAGGGGGGGGAGACCTCGGCGCCGCACACTGGGTGGGGGCACATACAGCGCGGTGCCGAGGGAAGCCTATTGCAGCTACCCCCCCTTTATGTGCGAGCAATCGGGCAGCAGTTTGATCCGAATGTGGCGGTTTCAGGGCGCCGGTGGCGCGCTGCGCTGCCGCTTGCGGCGGGGTCCGGTCAGGAAAAAGCGCATCAACAGGGTGTTGCGTGTGCCGCGCCGCTCATAGCGCAGCACATCGGTCAGCTGATGGATCAGGGACCAGCCAAAGCCACCCTCGGGCAGCGCGGCGCGGGGGCAATCCAGATCGACCGCCTGCATCGGTGGAACGTGTCCGCCGGGCAGCGGTCGGCCAAAGTCAGAAACGCAAAGATCCAGTCCGGTGGCGGAAAGCTGCGCGTCAATGTGGATCAAGCCGCCCCCCAGACCGGCATAGCCATGTTCGACCACATTGTTCACCACCTCGACCAGCGCCAGTTCCACATCCCCTGCATGCTGATCCGCCAGCCCGCGCGCGCGCAACTGCGACATCACCGTGGTGATCCCGTCCCGGACGGTTCTCTCGTTGGCCTTGAAGCTGTGCGAACTGTGATGAGACATCGCGGTGCATTGCTGGTCCGGTCCCTTGAGGCCCGGATCAGCCCTCCAACTCGGCCATGGCATCTTCGAGCGACGGGAACAGGGTAAAGACCGTGTCCATCCGGGTCAGTCGAAACACCTTGTCCACCATCGGGCGCAGCCCGGCGAGATCCAGCCGCCGCCCGGCCCCCAGCTGTTTCATCGCGGCGACGATCGCGCCCAGACCGCTGGAATCGATAAACGAGACATCCGACAGGTTCAGGATCACCCGATCCGGCCCACCCTCGGTTTCGACCCGCATATCTTCCTTGAACTGAATGGCGACGGCGGCATCGATCCGCTCGGCCTTGACGGAGACGATACGCGCGCCCCCCCTTTGGGTGCTGGTCAGGAACATGGCTTTCCTCTGGTGGCAATTCTGGCATGATCAGGCTAGAGCCGAAGTCTTACCAATCGGTTGTTCAGCGCCTTGAGGAGGGACTCAGATGAAAGAAGTTGTGATTGCGGGGGCTGCGCGCACGCCCATGGGAGGATTTCAGGGGGTCTATGACGGCGTTGAGGCTGCCAAGCTGGGCGGAGCCGCAATTCGCGCGGCGCTGGCCGGTGCCGGTCTTGCCACCGTGGACGAGGTCTTGATGGGCTGTGTTCTGCCCGCCGGTCAGGGTCAGGCCCCGGCGCGTCAGGCCGGGTTTGCCGGCGGTCTGGGCCAAGAAGTACCGGCCACCACGCTGAACAAGATGTGCGGTTCGGGCATGAAGGCGACGATGCTGGCCTTTGATCAGATCGCGCTGGGCCAGAATACCAGCATGATCGCCGGCGGCATGGAAAGCATGTCGAATGCGCCCTATCTGCTGCCCAAGATGCGCGGCGGTGCCCGGATCGGCCACGGCGAGGTGATCGACCACATGTTTCTCGACGGGCTCGAGGATGCCTATGACAAGGGGCGTCTGATGGGCACCTTTGCCGAGGACTGCGCCGAGGCGTTCCAGTTTACCCGCGAGGCACAGGATCAATATGCCATCGGCTCGCTCGACAACGCGCTGGAGGCTGAACGCTCTGGTGCGTTCGAGGACGAGATCACGCCCGTCACCATCCATGCCCGCACCGGCGAAACCATCGTGACCAAGGATGAACAGCCCGGCAAGGCGCGGCCGGAAAAGATCCCGATGCTGAAACCGGCCTTTCGCAAGGGCGGCACCGTCACGGCGGCGAATTCCTCTTCGATCTCCGACGGGGCGGCGGCCCTCGTGCTGGCTGCGCGCGATCATGCCGAGGTGCAGGGGCTGACCATCCGCGCCCGGATCCTTGGACATGCCTCGCATGCACAGGCACCGTCGCAGTTCGCTACCGCGCCGGTTCCGGCGGTGCGCAAGCTGCTTGAGCGGATCGGCTGGACGGTTGGTGATGTCGACCTGTGGGAGGTCAACGAGGCCTTTGCCGTTGTTCCCATGGCCTTCATGCACGAAATGGGCATCCCCCGCGACATCATGAACGTCAATGGCGGGGCCTGCGCGCTGGGCCACCCGATCGGTGCCAGCGGTGCGCGGATCATCGTTACCCTGCTGAACGCGTTGGAGAAACGCGGGCTCAAACGCGGGGTCGCCGCGATCTGCATCGGCGGCGGCGAGGGCACGGCCATCGCCATCGAACGGATCTGATCCGTTCTGGCCAACAGGTAACGCCATCGAACGGGTCTGACCCGTTCGGATCATCAGGCTGCGAGGCGGCACAGCGCCGCCTCATCCCCTTTACAGGAGCATCCCGCGTGAACGTCGATTATGACACGCTGTCCAGAACCATCGCGGCGCTGACCGAGGGCGAGACCGACGCCATCGCCCTGATGGCCACCATCGCCTGCGAGGTGCATCACTCCGACGACAGGTTCGACTGGACCGGGTTCTATCGCGTCGTGGCGCCGGAATTACTCAAGATCGGCCCCTATCAAGGCGGTCATGGCTGTCTGAGCATCCCGTTTTCACGCGGCGTCTGCGGCGCGGCAGCCCGCATCGGAACGGTGCAGCGCGTCGCGGATGTCGAGGCGTTTTCGGATCATATCGCCTGTTCCAGCTCGACCCGATCCGAACTGGTGCTGCCGGTGCATGATGGTGCCGGGCGGCTGATCGGGGTGTTCGACATCGACAGCGATCGACCGGACGCCTTTACCGCGCAGGACGCGCGCGAAATGGGTGCCATTCTGGAGCGGGCGTTTTCGCGGGTGATCTCGGATTAGTCGAACCGCGCCAACCGATCGATTTGTGGCGCCATGGTGCACCACTCGTCCTCGTCGGTCAGTACCCAGACCGCATCGCGTTCGGTCGCGTGCACGGTGATCCGGCCCGTGTCCGTGGCGATCAGATCGGGGTTCAGAAGGTTCAGAAACAGCGCGAGGGCCTCGGCGGTTATGCACATGGGGCATCTCCTTTGTGATGACTCGGCGACGCAGCCTGTCCTCCCGCAGCTGTGACAGGATCAGCCTAGCAGGGCCGATCTGACCGGGCGCAGGGAAAATGCCGCATCGCAGCAAATAGGGCAGGTATTCCGCCCTATAGCGGAGGATTGCCCGTGACCTGTGCAGAATCGCCTGAATGCTCCCGCTGATTTTGGGCGGTGGGGTGAAAAAAATGGTGCAAATTTCACCGAATCGCGCAACCATGAAAAAAGGCTAAAATTTTTCACGACGACAGCAGCGCCAAAGGCCCTCCACCATGATCCACGCCGCCCCGGACCAACCGCAGACGCTCGGCGCCGATCTGCGTGCGTTGCGTCGGGCGCGGGGGCTGACGCTGGCGGGTCTGGCAAAGCGGCTTGGGCGCTCTGTCGGCTGGCTCAGCCAGGTGGAGCGTGACCTGTCAGAACCCGCGATTGTCGACCTGCGCCAGATCGCTGGTGCGCTTGATGTGCCGCTCTCGCTGCTGTTCGCGCATGAGGCCCCGCGCGCGGACGAGGCGGGCTATGTCGTGCGCAAGGGCACCCGTCGCCCGCTGGGGTCAGGCGCCGCCGGGCTGACCGAGGAACTGCTGTCGCCCGATCTGACCGATGATTTCGAGATGATGCACTCCACCTTCGAGCCGCAGCAGCGAATTGACCAGTGGGTGACGCGCGCGACGCAGGAGCTGGGCTATCTGATCTCGGGCAAGCTGGATCTGGAGATCGGGGCGCGCGCCTTTACCATTCATCCCGGCGACAGCTTTCGCATCCGTGGCGAGCCGTTTCGCTGGGCCAACCCCTATGACGTGCCTGCGGTGGTGATCTGGGTGATCGCCCCGCCGGTCTATTGAGGATTCCATGAGTTTTCAGGCTTGGACTGTTTTCGCGCTGTTCTGGGTGGTCTTTGTCACCACACCGGGGCCAAACGCGGTCAACTGCATGTCAAACGGCATGGCGCTTGGCTTTCGTCGCGCCTTGGTCGGGGTGCTGGCGATCCTGACCCAAGCAACCGCGTTTCTGTTGCTTTCGGCGGCGGGAATCACGGCGCTGATTGCAGCCTCGCCCACGGCGTTTTTCGTGGCGAAACTGGTGGGGGCGGGCGTGCTGATCTGGCTTGGCATCCGGGGCTGGCGCAGCGCTGGCAACCCCGCCCCCAAGGCCGAGCGCCCGGCGCGCCATGTCTATCTGCACGCGCTGGCCATCGCCACGATCAACCCGAAAAGCGTGGCCGGCTATCTTGCAGCGTTTTCCACCTTTGTGCAGCCCGATGTGCCGATCTGGGACCAGATGATCATCATCCTGCCGACCGCGCTGACGCTTACCATGCTCAGCTATACCGGGTTCACCGCGCTGGGCGCGTTGATGGGCCGCGCGGCGCTGGGCGCGGTGTTCAACATCTGGGTGCGCCGGGTGCTGGCCGCCTGTTTCATTCTCTATGGCGTGTTGCTGGGCACCAGCGCCACGCCGCACGCCCCATGACAGTTATCGCGATTTTCCCCTCACGCCAGACCCGCCCCGTCGATGCTGCGGCGCGGCGCCCAACCGCATAAAGGGACACAGGCCCCATGACAGATCTTCCAACCCAAGCCCGCGTCGTCATTATCGGCGGCGGTGTCGTCGGCTGTTCCGTTGCCTATCACCTGAGCAAACTGGGCTGGCAGGACGTGGTCTTGCTGGAGCGCAAACAGCTGACCTCGGGCACCACATGGCATGCCGCCGGTCTGATCGCGCAGCTGCGCGCCACCGCCAATATGACCAAACTGGCGAAATACAGTCAGGAGCTTTACGGCGAGCTTGAGGGCGAGACAGGTGTCGCCACCGGGTTCAAACGGGTGGGGTCGATCACCGTCGCCTTGACCGAGGCGCGGCGTGAAGAGCTGTGGCGTCAGGCGGCGATGGCCCGCGCCTTTGGCGTCGAGGTCGAAGAGATCACGCCAGACGAGGTTGGCGCGCGCTATGCGCACCTGAACCTCGACGGGGTTCTGGGTGGCGTCTATTTGCCCAAGGACGGGCAGGGCGACCCGAGCAATATCGCGCTGGCCTTGGCCAAGGGCGCGCGCCAGCGCGGCGCGCTCGTGCAGGAACGCGTCAAGGTCGCAGGGATCACTCGGCAGGGCCGCCGCATCACCGGCGTGGACTGGCAGGGCGAGGATGGCAGCGCCGCGCATATCACTTGTGACATGATCGTCAATTGCGCTGGCATGTGGGGCCATCAGGTCGGGCGGATGACCGGCACCAACGTGCCGCTGCAGGCCTGCGAACATTTCTACATCGTGACCGAGGCGATCAAGGGGTTGAGCCGCCTGCCGGTGCTGCGGGTGCCGGATGAATGCGCCTATTACAAGGAAGACGCGGGCAAGATCCTGCTTGGCGCGTTCGAGCCGGTCAGCAAACCTTGGGGCATGGCGGGCATCCCCGACAGCTTTGAATTCGACCAGCTGCCCGAAGATTTCGATCACTTCGAGCCGATCCTAGAGGCGGCGGTGAAGCGGATGCCGATGCTGGCCGACGCGGGCATCCATACCTTCTTCAACGGACCGGAAAGCTTTACGCCCGACGATGCCTATCACCTTGGGCTGGCGCCCGAGATGGACAATGTCTGGGTCGCCGCCGGGTTCAACTCGGTCGGGATCCAGTCGGCGGGCGGGGCCGGAATGGCGCTGGCGCAATGGATGCAGGACGGCGAGAAACCCTTTGATCTGGGCGATGTGGATATCGCGCGGATGCAGCCGTTTCAGGGCAACAAACGCTATCTGGTCGAGCGTGCCACAGAAACGCTGGGCCTGCTCTATGCCGATCACTTCCCGTTTCGGCAAAAGGCCAGCGCACGCGGCCTGCGCCGCTCGCCCCTCCACGCCCATCTGGACGTGCGCGGCGCGGTGTTCGGCGAAACCGCCGGGTGGGAGCGGGCCAACTGGTTCGCCCGGCCCGGCCAGACAGCCGAGTACGCCTATTCGTGGAAACGGCAGACCTTCTTTGACAACGTGGCGCAGGAACTGGCCGCCGTGCGCAACAATATCGGGCTGTATGACATGACCAGTTTCGGAAAACTGCGCGTCGAGGGGCCAGAGGCCGAAGCCTTTCTCAACCATGTCTGCGGTGCCGACATGTCGGTGCCCGTGGGCAAGATCGTCTATACCCAGTTCCTCAACGCGCGCGGCGGGATTGAGGCCGACGTGACCGTGACCCGTCTGTCCGAGACCGCCTATCTTATCGTCACCCCCGCCGCGACCCGGCTGGCGGATGAGACATGGTTGCGCCGTCACATGGGGGCCCACCGCGCCGTGATCATCGACGTGACAGCGGGCGAGGCGGTGCTGGCGGTGATGGGGCCGAACGCGCGCAAGCTGATGCAGGCGGTGTCGCCCAATGACTTTTCCAACGCCACCAACCCGTTCGGCACCGCGCAAGAGATCGAGCTGGGCCTTGGCCTTGCCCGCGCGCATCGCGTCTCCTACGTGGGCGAACTGGGGTGGGAGATCTATGTCAGTGCCGATATGGCCGCCCATGCCTTTGAAACGCTGTGGCAGGCGGGCGAGGGGATGGGGCTGAAGCTGTGCGGCATGCACATGATGGACTGTGCCCGGATCGAAAAGGCGTTCCGCCATTTCGGCCATGACATCACCTGCGAGGATCACGTGCTGGAAGCGGGTCTGGGATTTGCCGTCAAGACCGACAAGCCCGCCTTCATTGGCCGCGACGCGGTGCTGCGCAAGCGCGAGACCGGGCTGGAACGGCGGTTGCTGCAATTCCGCCTGAGCGACCCCGAGCCGCTGCTCTATCACAACGAACCGATCCTGCGCGACGGTCAGATCGTCGGATACCTCAGCTCCGGCGCCTATGGCCATCACCTCGGCGGTGCCATCGGGATGGGCTATGTCCCCTGCACCGGCGAAACGGCGCAGCAGGTTCTGGCCTCGGCTTACGAAATTGACGTCGCGGGCACCCGTGTGCGGGCCGAGGCTTCGATGAAACCGATGTATGACCCCAAGTCAGAGCGGGTGCGGGCCTGAGCGCGCAGCGCCCTTTCACGCGCCCGCTGCGTCGGGCGTGTGATCCGGGAAGCATTTGGCCCCCATTGCGCCGCCTCGGAGGCTGACCTAAGGCTGAGGCCAGACAGGGAGCCCCGCGATGCCGTCGAAAACAGACCCCAGCAAACCGGAAAACACCGACAGCGCGCGGGGCTTTGCCTTTGCGCTGGCGGCCTATCTGATGTGGGGGGTGATGCCGCTGTATATGAAACAGCTGAGCCATATCTCCCCGATCGAGGTGGTGGCGCATCGGGTGATCTGGTCGGTGCCGCTGGCGGGCGTGTTGCTGATCGTGCTGGGGCGCACCGGGGATCTGCGCCGCGCGTTGGCCCATCCCAAGACGCTGGCGCAGGCCTGTCTGACCGCCACGCTGGTCTCGATCAACTGGGGCATCTATGTCTGGGCGATCACCACGGGCCATACGCTGGACGCGGCGCTGGGCTATTACATCAACCCGTTGTTCAGCGTGTTTCTTGGCGCGGTGTTTCTGCGCGAACGGCTGAACCGGGCGCAGATCGCCGCCATCGCATTGGCGGCGGTGGCGGTGATGATTCTCACGGTGCAGGCCGATCGCATGCCCTGGGCGGCGGTCGGGCTGACGTTCAGTTGGGGGTTCTATGCCTTTTTCAAGAAATCCCTGCCGGTGGGGCCGAATCAGGGGTTTCTGCTTGAGGTGTTGATCCTCACGCCGCCGGCGCTAGGTTGTATCATCTGGCTGTCCGCCAGCGGGGCCGGGCATTTCGGCGGGGCCACGATCGACACTGCGTTGTTGCTGGGCACCGGTGTCATCACGGCGGTGCCGCTGATCACCTATGCCAATGGGGCCAAGCTGCTCAGGCTGTCGACCATTGGCATCCTGCAATACATCACACCGACCATGATCTTTCTGATCGCCGTGTTCCTGTTCGACGAGCCAATGGGGCAGGCGCGGATGATCGCCTTTCCGATGATCTGGCTGGCGCTGGCAATCTATACCGGGGCGTTGCTCCGCCAAGCGCAGAGCCGCCGCAAGGGCTGAGGGCGCCTAGCTCAGGGCCTCGCGGAATTTCAGGAACCGCGGGTCTTTCATCACCCGGGCATTCATCGCCTCGCGCAGGGCGGCGACGGTTTTGAGCGGGCGCATCACCACCTCGAAGGTCTCGATCAACCCCTCCGCGTTCAGGGTGATCAGATCCACCCCCACGGCGTCCAGATCTCCGACCTTACACTGGAATTCCAGCGCCCAGTCGACCCCAGCGCCCATCACCCGGCGATAGCGGAAATCGGAAAACACCTGACCGACATGGCCCAGTACGGCGGCCACCGGTTCGCGCCCGGTCCATGTCGCCCAATAGGTCGGCGGCAGGAACCGTACATTTTCGGCCAGAATCTGTGCGATCCGCTCGTGATCGCCCGAGGCGACGATGTCCAGCGCCTGCGCGATCGTCGGGTGCATGTCGGGGTGCAGTTCTGTGCTCATTTCGGGCTCCTCATCTCTGGTTGCAGCTAGATTGGTTGCGGCGGCGCGCTGCGGCAAGCTTGACGTCGGGGCGGGTTTCGCTACGACCCGGGGGATGAGCGACTATGATCCCCCCACCGACCCGCTGGAATTCCTGTATGAGGATGCCCAACTTGTTGCCGTCAACAAACCCGCCGGCCTGCTCTCGGTGCCGGGGCGGGGCGAACATCTGGCCGATTGCCTGTCGAGCCGGGTGCAGGCCGCCTTTCCCGATGCGCTGGTGGTGCACCGGCTGGACCGGGACACCTCGGGCGTGATCCTCTTTGCCCTGACGCCCTATGCGCAGCGCAACCTGTCGATGCAGTTTGAAACCCGGACCGCGAAAAAGACCTATGTGGCGCGTCTTTGGGGGCAACTGGAGCCGAAACAGGGCACTGTCAATCTGCCGCTGATCGTCGACTGGCCCAACCGGCCACTGCAAAAGGTCTGCCACGAGACGGGCAAGCGGGCGATAACCGAGTGGAAAGTGGCGAAATACCGGGAGAATGAAACCCGCGTTCGCCTGTATCCCAGGACCGGGCGCACCCACCAGTTGCGGGTGCATATGCTGGCACTGGGCCATCCGATTCTGGGTGACCCGCTTTATGCCGAGGGCGCGGCGGGGGAGTTTCCCCGTCTGATGCTGCATTCTGAGGAGCTTCGGATCAAGAACCCCGAGGGCGGCGTCTCGCTCAAGCTGCGGGCCAAGGCCCCGTTCTGAGGGAGCCAGACCCTAGCAGGCTCAGGAGGTGATCCGGAGCCAATCTGGTGGTAGGATATCGGGGTTGTTCAGCTTGGGATCGCCGAACCATTGCACCGGGCCGGCCACGCGTTTGTCGTCGTGGGCGTTCAGCCAGGCCGCCCACCAGGAAAACGAGGAGTTGCCGATGATGTTGTGCCGACACAGCGACATCAGGCGCATATCCTCGAAATCCGCCTCTGGCCCGTTGAAATCGACCACCACCTTTTCCACCGGCAGCGGCAGGTTCTCTTTTGCCCAGTCCGGATCGTCGGAAAACACAAACACCGTGGGCGTGCCGGAAAGCCCGTCGAGCAGACGCTCGAGCGCCTTGGCGTAATAGGTCTCGTCGCAGACCGTGTGCGCGTTGAATGTGAGGTAGTCGCCGCGTCGCACATGCAGCGAGATGGCAAGGCCCTCACCGATGCGCGCGGCCATCTCGGCGTTCTGGGTCGAGAACGCGGCGGGAAAGGTGAAGGCGCGGCGGATCTGTTCGGCGATTTGGTTGAAATAACGTTCGCTTTGCCAATAGCCATGCAGATAGCTGTCATCGCCCCAAGTCTCGAACGCCGGATTGTACCCAAGGCCCCGTTCGCGGCGAAAGCGCGGGCTGCGTCCGAATAGCCGCCAAAACGCATAGGGAACGGGGCGCTCGGTGCGGTCCGGCGGCAGCGCATCGGGCGGGACCAGCGGCAAATCAAAGACGCGGGTCAGCACCCCTTCGCCCCGCCGCAGCGCGCCGCGCTCGTCCAGCGCCACCGGCACGCCCAATCGCGCAGCCAGACCGCAGGCGGCAGCATATTGGAACATCTGGTTGCCTAGGCGGCCATGCAGGCGGGTGATGATCATTGGCGGTTGCCCCCGTGGTTGCCCCGGACATAGCTTATCGGGCCACATCGGGGCCAGCGCGAAACGCGCGGATCTTGCCCTTGGCGGAGGGGGCGACCCCACACCCAAAAAGAAAGGCCGCCCGGGTGGGGCGGCCTTTCGCGCTGGGTCTTTGGCTTGGATCTTAGGACGGGGTCCAGCCGCTGACGGCCTTGATTTCGAGGAAATCCTCGATCCCGAAGATGCCGCCTTCGCGTCCGTTGCCGGATTTCTTCATGCCGCCAAAGGGCGAGCCCGGCGCGCGCGAGGTGCCGTTCATCTCGACCATGCCAGAGCGCAGGACGCGGGCCATGCGGTTGGCGCGGGCCCCATCTTGGGTCTGAACATAGTTGGTGAGACCATAGTCGGTATCATTGGCGATCCTGACCGCCTCTTCCTCGGTCTCGAACTTCATGATCGACAGCACGGGGCCGAAAATTTCTTCCCGCGCGATGGTCATGTCCGGGGTCACATCGGCAAAGATCGTCGGGCGCACGTAATAGCCCTTGTTGAAGTTTTCCGGTCGGCCGGGGCCTCCGGAGACCACACGGGCGCCTTCGGCGATGCCCTTTTCGATCAACCCCTGAATCTTGTCCCACTGCGCCTTGTTGACGACGGGGCCGATATGGCGGCCCTCGTCATGGGCGCTGCCGACGGTGATCTTGGCGGCGGTTTCGGCGGCGATCTCGACCGCTTGGTCATAGATTTCTGCCTGCACCATCATCCGCGACGGCGCGTTGCAGGATTGGCCGGTGTTGTTCATCATATGCAGCACGCCGCGTTTCACCGCCTTGTCGTCGGCATCGGCAAAGATCACGTTGGCGCCCTTGCCGCCCAGCTCCAGATGGACTTTTTTCAGCGTATCGGCGGCGTTCTTGGAGATCGCGATTCCGGCACGGGACGAGCCGGTAAAGCTGATCATGTCCACATCCGGATGCCCGGTGAGGCGAGTGCCGACGCCCATGCCGTCGCCATTGACCAGGTTGAAGACGCCGGCGGGGAAGCCGGCCTCGTGGATCAACTGGGCAAAGACCATGGCGTCCAGCGGGCTTTCTTCCGACGGTTTCAGCACCATGGTGCAGCCAGCGATGGCGGCGGCCCCGAATTTGAGCGTGACCTGGTTCATCGGCCAGTTCCACGGCGTGATCAACGCGGCAACGCCAACCGCCTCATAGATGATGCGGTCGTTGGGGGCGCGATCGCTAAGCGGGCGGTCGAATTCAAACGCCTTGGCGGCGCGGATGAAGTTTTTCAGGTGATAGGCCCCGGCGCCGACCTGCTGGGTGCGGGCCATCTCGATTGGTGCGCCCATGGCGACCGACATCGCCTGTGCCAGCTCTTCGCCCCGGGTCATGTAGATTTCGAGCAGCTTTTCGACCAGCGCGATCCGCGCTTCGACCGGGGTTGCCATCCAGCCCGGCAGCGCCGCCTTGGCGGCCGCGACGGCGGCGTCGGTATCGGCATCGCTCCCCAGCGAAATCACCGCGCAGGGCTCTTCGGTCGAGGGGTCGATCACCTCGTAATCGTGCGCCTGTGACGGGGCGACCCATTGGCCGTTGATGTAAAATTCACGTTTCTCGATCATGTCCGGTCTCTCCCAACCCGAGGGTTTTCCCTGACCCTGCGGTCAGGGATTCCGCGTCAATGTGTCATTGCTTCCGATTGGGAACAAGTCAGGGGATGCAACGGCGCATTCAAGATACTACATTCCTGTCGACGCGCGACAGAATCCACGGAACACAAAGCCAAATTTCATCATCAGGAGTAGACATATGGGCCTGCGTATCAACGATATCGTCCCGAATTTCACCGCCGAAACCGACCAGGGCGAAATCACCTTTCACGACTGGATCGGCGACAGCTGGGCCATCCTGTTTTCGCACCCGGCCGACTTTACCCCGGTTTGCACCACCGAATTCGGCGCCGTGTCGCAATTGGCCGACGAATGGGCCAAGCGCGGCACCAAGGTGATCGGCCTGTCGGTGGACAGCGCCGCCGAGCACGTGAAATGGAAGTCCGACATCGAAGGCTTCTCCGGTGCCAAGGCCAGCTTTCCGATCATCGCCGACACCGATCTGAAAGTGTCCAAGCTGTTCGACATGCTGCCCGCCGACGCCTATCTGCCCGATGGCAAGACCGCGGCTGACAGCGCCTCTGTCCGCTCGGTCTTTATCGTCAGCCCGGACAAGAAAATTCAGTTGATGATGATCTACCCGATGACGGTGGGCCGCAACTTTGCCGAGGTGCTGCGCGCGCTTGACGGTCTGCAACGCACCTACAAGCAGCCGCTGGCCACCCCGGCCAACTGGACCGCGGGTCAGGACGTGATCGTGGGGCTGGCGCTGGACGACGCCGCCGCCGAGGCCAAGTTCGGGAAACTGGACAAGAAGCTGCCGTATCTGCGCTTTGCCAAAAACCCGGCCTAAGCCGGTCGCTGTGGGCGCAGGGCAACCCGCGCCCGATAGACGGCCCGTTTGATTTCCCGCGCCAGCTTGCCGCTGGCGCGGGTTTTCTTTTGGATGGTCGACCCCCCCAGATCCGCCGTGAGTTCGCGCACGCCGCTGCCTGTCAGGCTGTGGATCGGCTGACCGGTGACCCAGTGCATCTGCAGCAGGGTATCCACCGGCCGGTCGAGGATCTGCGTCGCGTCCAGCAGGCGTGCCGCTGCGCCGCGCCCGACCACCTGTGCCACGGTCTGCAAGCCGATCTTACGGGGCAAGATCAGATCCAGCCCGTCGCGGTGCCCTAGGATTTGCGCCGCCCGTTCGCGTGGTTTCACCGGCAGGCGGATATAGCTGTCGGGCGTGACATGGTCCGCGATCAGGTCCAGCGCAGCGGTGAACCGGGCCGGGTCGATGGCGAGGTCGTCCTCGACGATCAGGGCATGGTCCCAACCCTCGGCCAGAATACGCCGCCAACAGCGTCGGTGGCTGAGGAAACAGCCAATCTCACCGGGCGCGAGCGCAAAGGGATAGGCCGGGGAAAAGGCATCTCCGGGCCGAATCATCACGCCGGTGACCTGCGCCGGATCGCGCCCGTCGACCGCCTCGATCAGCATCGGGTCGGGCAGGGTGCGCAACAGGGCCTCGGCATTCGGTCGCCGGGCGGTGCTGCTGGACATATGGATGATCAGCGCGTGCATGGATCTGTCATACCCCTGTCATCGGCAACGAAAAAGCCCCGGCATTTCTACCGGGGCTTTCAGTCTGGTCAGAGAGCTGCGAATCAGTCCGCGGCTTCGTCTTTCTTTTCGGGATCGACTTCTTCGCCGGTCTCTTGATCGACGATTTTCATCGACAGGCGCACCTTGCCGCGATCGTCAAAGCCGAGCAGCTTGACCCAAACCTCCTGGCCTTCCTTCAGCACGTCGGAAGGATGGTTCAGGCGGCGGTTTTCGATCTGGCTGACGTGCACGAGGCCGTCGCGCTTGCCGAAGAAGTTCACGAAGGCGCCGAAATCGACGATCTTCACGACCTTGCCCTTATAGACTTTGCCTTCTTCCGGCTCTGCCACGATCGAATAGATCATGTCATAGGCCTTTTGGATGGCATCGCCGTTCGCCGAGGCAATCTTGATGATGCCATCGTCGTTGATGTCGACCTTGGCACCCGACACTTCGACGATCTCGCGGATCACCTTGCCGCCGGACCCGATCACTTCACGGATCTTGTCGGTGGGGATCTGCATGGTCTCGATGCGCGGCGCGTGGACCGAGAAGTCAGCCGCGCCAGAAAGCGACTTGTTCATCTCGCCAAGGATGTGCATCCGGCCTTCTTTGGCCTGTGCCAGCGCCTTTTCCATGATTTCCGGCGTGATGCCGGCAATCTTGATGTCCATCTGCAGCGAGGTGATACCCTCTTCGGTGCCTGCGACCTTGAAGTCCATGTCGCCGAGGTGATCCTCGTCGCCCAGAATGTCGGTCAGCACCGCATAGGAGCCGTCGTCTTCCAGAATGAGACCCATGGCCACACCGGCCACAGCGGATTTCAGCGGAACGCCCGCATCCATCATCGACAGCGAGCCACCGCAGACCGACGCCATCGAGGACGAGCCGTTCGATTCGGTGATCTCGGACACGAGGCGCAGGGTGTAGGGGAAGTCGGTCGAGGCCGGCAGAACCGCCTGCAACGCGCGCCACGCCAGCTTGCCATGGCCGATCTCGCGACGGCCCGGGCCACTCACGCGGCCCACTTCGCCGACCGAATAGGGCGGGAAGTTATAGTGCAGCATGAAGTTCGATTTGAAGTTGCCGTGCAGCGCGTCGATGAACTGTTCGTCATCGCCGGTGCCCAGCGTGGTCACGACCAGCGCCTGGGTTTCGCCACGGGTGAACAGCGCCGACCCATGGGTGCGCGGCAGCAGCCCGTTTTCGCACACGATCGGGCGAACCTGATCCAGCGCGCGGCCGTCGATCCGGCGGCCGTTCTTGACCACGTCGGAACGCAGAACCGTCGATTCGAGCTTTTTCAGCGCGGCACCGAGGTTCTGGTCTGCCAGTTGCTCTTCGCTCAGCGTGGCGCGAATCGCGTCTTTGGCGGCCGAGACAGCATTCTGACGTGCCTGCTTGTCGGTGATGGCATAGGCCGCACGCATCTTGTCTTCGCCCGCAGCCTTGGCGGCGTCAAACAAAGCAGAGTAATTCGGCGGGGTGAAGTCGAACGGCTCTTTTGCCGCGTCTTCGGCCAAATCAATGATCAGGTCGATCACCGGCTGAATCTGCTCGTGGGCAAAGGTGACGGCGCCCAGCATTTCGGCTTCCGACAGCTCATAAGCTTCGGATTCGACCATCATCACGGCGTCTTTGGTCCCGGCAACCACCAGATCGAGCCGCTGCTCGGGGTTGTTGCGCAGGTTGTGCATGTCTTCGACTTCTGGGTTGAGGATGTATTCGCCATCCACATAACCCACGCGACAGCCTGCGATCGGCCCCATGAAGGGCACGCCAGACACGGTCAGCGCGGCGCTTGCGGCGATCATCGCCACGACGTCG
Source organism: Antarcticimicrobium sediminis (assembly GCF_004348975.1). Lineage (GTDB taxonomy): Bacteria > Pseudomonadota > Alphaproteobacteria > Rhodobacterales > Rhodobacteraceae > Antarcticimicrobium > Antarcticimicrobium sediminis. The sequence goes on from NZ_SMFP01000011.1 coordinate 122,329, forward strand.
GGGTCGTTGACCAGATCGTGGCTCAGCACGGTGCACATCACCAGCACTTCATGTTTGAAGCCGGGGACGAACAGCGGACGGATCGGCCGGTCGATCAGACGCGCGGTCAGCGTCTCTTTCTCGGTCGGACGCGCCTCGCGCTTGAAAAAGCCACCAGGCACTTTGCCGGCGGCATAGTATTTTTCCTGGTAATGCACGGTCAGCGGAAAGAAATCCTGCCCGGGCTTGGGTTCTTTGGCGAAGGTCACGTTGGCCATCACGCGGGTTTCACCCAGCGTCGCGATGACCGAGCCGTCGGCCTGACGGGCAATCTTGCCCGTTTCGAGAGTAAGGGTGTCTTCGCCCCACTCGATTGATTTCGTTGTCACGTTAAACATCATCGTATCCTGTTAGGGAGCACTCCCGGCCTTCCGGGTCTCCCGTTTGTGTGGCGGCCCCATTGCCGCCGACCCCTGTTGATCTTCATGTCGCGCGCCGGGGTCCGGGCACACGGTCTCAGATGCAGGCCGCATACAGGAGAATGCTGCACATTGAAAGGATTGATGCGGGTGGGGGTGGCTTGAGCGGTCAGGGTGTGGCGGGTTCGGCGGCCAACTGACGGGCATAGGCGCGGATGTCGTCGGGCCAAGTTGAAAGCCGAGCAGTAAACGTCGCCATGTCGTCGGCAAAGAGGGCGCGGGCGGCCTCTTCGAAACCGGGCAGATCCCCCGCCATAGCCGAGAGGAAGCGATAGCAGGCTTCGCGCGCCGCGCGGGCCTCGGTGGCGCCGCCGTCTTGTCGGCGGGCGGCCTCGACCAGCCGGCGCAGCGCAGCAGAGGCGCCGCCGGGCTGTGCCGCCAGCCAGTCCCAGTGGCGCGGCAACAGCGTGACCTCGCGCGCGACTACGCCCAGTTTGGGTCGACCGCGGCGGGGTTTCTGCGGGGCGGGATCTTGGGCGGCGTCAGGATCAGGATCGGGGGCGGGTCCGGGGGCGGGGGCGGGGGACAACCGGGCTGTGATCTCGGCCGCGCTGCCGCGCAGATCCAGATCGATCACCGCGCCGGTCTTGTCATCGAACACCTGAACCTGTGGCGATGTGGTCGATTTCAGCGCCAACGCCACCTCGGCCAGCGGGCCGGAGGCGATCCGCGAGGTGCCGGAAAACGCGGTGCAGGGTCTGGAGCGCGGCCCGGCAGGCAACTGCCCTCTAGACAAAGAAAAACCGCGCCCCGGATAAGGGGACGCGGCCAATTGATCCGTCGTTGCGGCTGCGCTTAGCGGCGCAGGCCCAGACGCTTGATCAGGTCCTGATACCGGGCATCGTCTTTGCCCTTCAGGTAGTCCAGCAGCTTGCGGCGCAGGGCCACCATCTTCAGAAGGCCACGGCGACCGTGGTTGTCCTTCTTGTGGATCTTGAAGTGCTCGGTCAGGGTGGCAATCCGCGAGCTGAGGATCGCGACCTGAACTTCGGGCGAACCGGTGTCGCCCTCTTTGGTCGCGTATTCTTTCATCAGCCGTGTTTTTTCTTCAGCAGTAATCGACATCGGGGTCTCCTTTAAAAGGTTAGAGTGGATGGCGCAGGCCGGGATGTCGTCCAGCACAGGCCCATGGAGAAACACCGGTCCGGGCGGGGTAACCCGTTGCCGGAGCGGATGCAGGCGTATAGGCGGATTCCCCGTTGATGCAAAGGAAAATCGGCACGGCGGCGGGGGGCCGGGGTCTGGCCCGGGATCTGCCCGGCCTCAGACCGCCATCAGGTCGGGGTCAAATCGGGCATATCGGCGTAATCGACCAGCTCGATATCGCCTGCCGACATCGCCCCGCTGCTGTACACATGCGCCAGTTCGCCGCCGTTCACCAGAATATGGCTTAACCCCGGCGTCAGCGGGTCGGCCAGCACTTCGATTTCCGGGTCGGGATCGGATTTCATGTCCCAGACCAGCGTCAGCTGATCCTCGGCCGGGTTGTAATCCGTCAGCTCTGCCGCTTCGCCGTCCAGAATCCAATCGCCCAGCACGATGCTGTCGCCATCCTCGCCCGCCGTCACCACGTCGCCGGCCCCGGTTACGATGGTGTCGGCCCCCGCTCCGCCATTTAGAAAATCGGCATTCAGGAAATCGCTGCCCGCCAGCCCATCGGGGTCCGCATCGCTGGTATCGGGTCCGGTGTCGGTTCCGGCGACTGGGTTTGCGGTGTCGGGGCCTTCGCCCGGTTCCAGCCCGGACAGGGTATCGTCGCCCCAGCCGCCAAAAAGGGTGTCGACCCCGGCACCACCCACGATCAGATCATCGCCCTCGGCCCCTTGCAGCGAGTCATCGCCCGCCCCGCCCCAGAGCACATCGTCGCCCAACCCGCCCTCAATCCGGTCGGCCCCGGCGCCCCCGTCCAGCAGATCGGCCCCGTCATGACCAAAAAGCTGATCCTGCCCGGCCTCGCCAAACAGGCTGTCGGCACCATAGCCGCCATGAAGCTGGTCCGCGCCGCCACCACCATACAGGGTGTCATCACCAGCCTCGCCAAACAGCTGATCATCCCCCGCCGCCCCGTCAAGCCAGTCGTCGCCGCCATAACCGTTGAGCTGGTCCGGCCCTGCGGCCCCGTCCAAGCTATCGTTCCCGTCGCCACCGGCGAGAAAGTCGACACCCGGCCCCCCCGAAAGGATCAACCCATCAGACGCGCCGCCGGTTTCAAGCCCCGGGTCCTCAGCGAGGCCGTCGTCTGCCGTCGTGTCGCCCGTCGTGTCCCACGTCGTATCGCCGGTGGCGTTGTTCAGCCAGTCTTCGGGCGGGATCGGATCGGTTTGCGCGTCGAGCAGATCCGGGTCGGCCTCTGACTCGTCGTCAGAAAATTCATTGTCGTCGGAAAAGATATCGGCCAAGGCCATGCCGCCAACTGCAACGAGGCCAAGCAAACCCGCCGGCCAAAACATGCTACCGCTCCACTGGGAAAAAGATACGCCCCCAACAGCCACAAAGCCGGGCGCAGGTCAAAGCATTCCGGCCTGTCTGGTTAACAGGTGCTTTCCGGCCCCCAGGGCTCGGGCTGGCGCGCATAGGCGATATAAAGCGGGTGTTTCGGATGCCCGTCCTTGGTCAGCCCAAGGTGATACAGCGGCTGGCCGGTGCCGCGCAGCAAGGCCTCGACCGCAGGACCCCGGCCCAGATGCGCGCCATGGGTGCCCCAGGCGGCAATCACCCGGTCGGCCCAACCGACACCATCGAGAATCGCGGCGTCATTCTCGGGCCCGACAGGATCGTCGGCGCGGCGCATCGCGCGCGGATCGGTGTCGCGCCAGGCAAAGATATTGGTCACCCGGAACGCGCCAAACCCCAGCGTCCGCGCCCGCCGTTCGCAGCGTTCGACCGTCGGGTCGTTCTGGACTTCGGTCGCGGTTGACGGGTTCAGCATCACGAACAGCGCCCGTTTGCCGCCCGCGTCCCAGACCCGCGTCAGGCTATAGCGATAGCGTTCGCAATCGGAATAGACGGCGGTCGAGGGCGCGTCGCCCTTGGTATGGCTGCGGGTAATCATGCAAACGGATTTAACGCGGCGCGGGGCCGGGGGAAACCACAAACCGCCGCGAGGGGCGCGGACCCGGACCCTGCCGGACTGGCCGGTGCGTGGTCCGGGGCGCGCGGGCCTCAGGTGATTTGCAGCGAGCCTTTGGCATCCATCAAAAGATCTACCACATCAGGGGCAGTGATGATCTCATATTCGGGGGCCATGTCCTCGGCGGTAAAGCCGTTGTGGATCATGCAGGCGCCGCAGATGCCGATCCGACCACCGGCAGCCAGAAACTGCTCCAGCAGCTCACCGGCGGGCTGGAACGGCTTGCCGATGTCGATCGCGTTCAGCATGCCGGGTTTGCCCAGCTCTACCGCCTCGACCATCAGCAGAACCATCGCGCTGTGGCCCTTGTTCAGCGCATTCAACGCCATGGTGTAGGCAACGGTGATCTTGTTGGGGTTAGCGGTGCCGTCAAACAGCGTGGCAACGAAATCCACAGTTTTCATGTCAGTCTCCTTTTGGCGCGGGGAGGGGCCCCGCCGCCGGACGGGACAGTCACGCCAATGAGATGAATTCGCAAGTACGAATGTGTCGCACCCCCGCTGCTGGCGTGCCCCATAGACCCGGCACCGCCCGGGCCGCGGGCGCGGCCGGACGGTGCCCATCTTGGGGTAAGATGCCAGCCTTTGGATTACAGGTTGAACACCCGGCTGGGGTGCAGCTGCCCGGCCTTGTAGCGGCCGATCGCCACCGCGCGCCCATCGAAAGAGGCCCAGCATTCGTCGCCGTATTCCACATCGGAGGGCAGCACCGTGCCGGGGTTGCCGTTGCGCAGTTTTGCCGCGCCCTCGGCTGTGCATTTGACCTGCGGAAGGTCGGCCAGCCCCTCTTCCAGTGGGCGGACATATTCATCCAGCGCCGGGGTTCTGGCCAGCTCTTCGATCTTCTCAAGGCTCAGCCCGTCTTCGGCGTCGAACGGGCCGGACCAGACCCGCCGCAGGCGCACCACGTGACCAAAGCAGCCCAGCGCCGCGCCCAGATCGCGGGCGATGGCGCGCACGTAACCGCCCTTGCCGCAGGTCATTTCCAGCTCCACATGATCGGGGTCTGGGCGATCGGTCATCACCAGCTCCTCGACCCAGAGCGGGCGGGCCTCGACCTCGAACTCCTCGCCGTCGCGCGCCAGCTTATAGGCGCGCTGCCCGTCGATCTTGACGGCCGAATACTTCGGCGGCACCTGCATGATATCGCCGATGAACTGGCCCAGCGCGGCCTTGATCTCATCGTCGCTGGGGCGGGTGTCGCTTTCGGCGATGACCTCCCCCTCGGCATCGTCGGTATTGGTGGACTGGCCCAGCCGCACGGTAAAGCTGTAGGCCTTCAGCGCGTCGGTGATGTGGGGAACGGTCTTGGTCGCCTCGCCCAGCGCCACGGCCAGCACCCCGGTTGCCTCGGGATCAAGCGTGCCGGCGTGGCCCGCCTTTTTCGCCTCCAGCGCCCAGCGCACCTTGTTGACCACCGAGGTGGAGGTGAGGCCGGCGGGCTTGTCGACCACCAGCCAGCCGGAAATGTCGCGCCCTTTGCGTTTGCGTGCCATGTCGTCCCTGTTCTTGATTCAAGGGCGGCGGGGTAGCCTACCCCCCCCGCACTGTCAATTTGTGGCGGTGAAAAAGCGGCGCTTTCCGCTATTCGGCGGGGGTGACCACGCCGACGATGGGCCCCAGATCAAAGCCGCGATCATGTCGCCCGAGCTGTCGCGCATAAAGACGCGACACATTGCCGTCGAAATACAGCGCCTGTGGCAGGCCAAGGTGATCGCGGAACAGCCGCCCGAACTCGTGAAAGGTGACGAGGTTGCGCGACAGCACGAAGACCACGCGCGTGCCGTCGGCACTGCTTCCCACCCCGTTGCGGATATGACGCGAACTGCTGTCCGGCAGGAACCGGGGATGCAGCGCCCCGTTGATCACCAGCATCGGCCCCGATTGCGTGGCGTAGGTGCACTTTGGTTTGCGATCAAGAAAGGCTTGGGTTTCGATCACGTCGGCGCGGTCCGGACGGATGCAGAAGACCCCATTCGGCAACAGGCCGAAATTTCCCGGCCCGGCATTGGGAATCACGCGCATCAGCTCGCGCCCGTCTTCGACATAATGGCCAACCGGCGCACGATCATCGTGATACATGCCCGCGTTCATCGCGAAAGACAGCCGCTTGCCCTCGGCGGCCAGCATTGCGTCCACCGCCGGGAACTGGCCCAGCCGGTTGCCCTGATCGTCGTCAAGGAACAGGCGCAGGTCCTCTTGCGCGGCATCGACCTCGCAGATCGTATAGCGGGTGCCCTCGAAACTGGTGTCGCCGCATTCAACCGCGCTGGCCGGGGCGGCGATTACGGCCGCCAACAGGATCAGCGCGGCGCGGATCACTCCTCCAGATCGCGGCGCACCGCGTCCTGCGACAACATCCGGCGGGTTTCGTCCATCTGATCAAAGGTCTGATCCAGCTGGAACCGCAGGTCGGGGGTGAACTTCAGCCCGGCTTTCTTGCCGATGATGTGGCGCAGCTCGCCCTTGTGGCGGGCCAGCAGTTTGACCACTTCTTCCTTCCCCTTGCCGCCCAGGGGCAGCACATAGGCGGTGGCGATCTTGAGATCGGGCGAGGTGCGCACCTCGCCCACGGTGATCGACATCCGGTTCAGGTCCGGGTCATGGATGTCGCCGCGCGCCAGCACCTCGGCCAGAGTGCGCCGGATAAGTTCGCCAACGCGCAGCTGTCGCTGCGTGGGGCCGGAGTCATGATATTTGTTCTTTGCCATGACTTCGATTTAGGGCTTTGACGGGGCTTTGCCAAGCGGTGCCTGAGCGGGTAGGGAGAAAGCGCAGGATCGCAGCAAAAGGGACGCCACATGACACAGACGCCGGGGATTGTCGTGACCGGGGCATCGGGCCGCATGGGCCAGATGCTGATCAAAACCATCAGTGACAGCGACAAGGCGCATCTTGTCGGCGCAGTGGAGCAGGCCGGTCATTCCTGGGTTGGCCGCGACGTGGGCGAGGCGATGGGCGGCGCGCCCTTGGGCGTGACGGTCACCGACCAGCCGCTGGAGGTCATTGCCCGCGCCCAGGCGATCATCGATTTCACCGCGCCCGAGGCAACGCTGGAGTTCGCGGCACTGGCGGCGCAGGCCCGTGCGGTGCATGTGATCGGCACCACGGGTATGACGCCGGAACAGATCGCCCGGCTGGGTCCGGCGGCACGGCATGCGGTGATCGTCCGGGCCGGCAATATGAGCCTTGGCGTCAACCTGTTGGTGCAATTGACAAAACGGGTGGCCGCCGCGCTGGACGAGGATTTCGACATCGAGGTCATCGAGGCGCATCACCGCCACAAGGTCGATGCGCCCTCGGGCACCGCGCTGATGCTGGGCGAGGCCGCCGCCGAGGGGCGCGGCGTCGATCTGGCAGATGTCTCTGACCGCGGTCGCGATGGCATCACCGGCGCGCGGGAACGCGGGCACATCGGCTTTTCCGCGATCCGGGGCGGCGATATCGTGGGCGAACACGAGGTTCTGTTCGCCGCTGATGGCGAGCGTATCGTGCTGCGCCATGCGGCGACCGACCGGGCGATCTTTGCGCGTGGTGCGCTCAAGGCCGCGCTTTGGGGGCAGGGCAAGGGGCCCGGCGAATACGACATGGTGGATGTGCTGGGGTTGTAACGCCGCGTCGGTTTTGCCGGGGCGTTTGGGTCCGTCTTTTGGGCCCGTCGCCTAGGACCGTCTTCCAAAGACGTCTGCCAAGGCCGTTGCGCGGTGGGGGATCGCCCCGCCGCCGAAGGTGATTCGCACCTGTTCGACGCGCAGCCGCCACAAGATCGCGATCCGCCCGACCGGGCAAGCGCGCCCTCCAAGGCTGGCCCCCGGGTCGTAGGAGATACGTCGCAGGGGGGGACGATGGGGCCGAGGCCGGGGGTCTCAGAAATCCACCGCGATTCCCTTTTTCTCCCAATCGCCATAGCGTACAGGCTCGGGGCCGTCGCGCCCGCCCATTTCCTTGGGCAGGGCGGCTATCCGGGCTTCGGCCTGTTCGCGGCGCTCCTCGGCTTCGGCCAAGGCGCGCTGGGCTGCGGCGGGCAGGGCGGATTTCTCGTCAGGGTGGTCTGGGCTGTCGTTCTCGCTCATCGCGGGTTCCTTTGTCCTCTACCCGTGATATACGCCCCTGTTGCCTGGGAACAAGCCGGGCGTCCCGGTGGAATAGGCATATCAGTATGGACAATAGCGCAACGGCAGCGCGGCGCAGCGCGATCTATCTGCTTGATCAGGTTCTGGGCGAGGGGCGGCTGATGTCCGAATGCCTTGCCGAAGGGGCGCTTGATCGGCTCGATCCCCCGGACCGTGCCCGTGCGCAGCGGCTTGCCTCCGACACTCTGCGCGGGTTGGAGCGCGCCGACCGCTTGTTGCAAAAACACCTGCGCAAGGCCCCGGCGCTGCCGGTGCAGAATGCGCTGCGGCTGGGCACGGTCGAACTGTGCAGCGGCGCGGCGGCGCATGGGGTGGTGAACGCGATGGTCGAGATCATCGGACGCCACCGGCGGCACGGGCATCTCAAGGGGATGGTCAACGCGGTGCTGCGCAAGATCGCCGCCGAGGGACCGACGGAATGGAACCGGCTGCGGGTGCCGCGGTTGCCGAAATGGCTGCGCAAACCGCTGGTCGAGGCCTGGGGCGCCGAGGCGATGGCGGCGATGGAGGCCGTGCATTTTGCCGGCGCACCGCTGGATATCACGCCGCGTCCGGGGGCCGAGGTCACGCTGCCGGGGGCGCGCCTGCTGCCCACCGGATCGCTGCGGCTGGACGTGCCGGGGCAGGTTACGGCGTTGCCGGGATACGCGGACGGCACCTGGTGGGTGCAGGACGCCGCCGCCGCGCTGCCCGCGCGGGTGCTGGCCGCGCAGCCGGGGGAAAAGGTGCTGGATCTCTGCGCCGCACCGGGGGGCAAGACCCTGCAACTGGCCGCCGCCGGGGCCGATGTGGTGGCGCTGGACATCTCGGACGCCCGCCTGAATCGTCTGCGCGAAAATCTGGCGCGTACCGGGCTTGTGGCGCAGGTCGTCACCGGCGACGCGTTGGAGCAGGAGGGCCAATATGATGCCATCCTGCTGGATGCGCCCTGTTCCGCCACCGGCACGATCCGCCGCCACCCCGATCTGCCACAGGCCAAGGACGGGGCCGAATTCGGGATGTTGATCGAATTGCAGGCGCATATGTTGGCGCATGCCTGGTCCCTACTCAAACCCGGCGGGCGGCTGGTCTATTGTACCTGTTCGCTGTTGCCCGACGAGGGCGAGGTGCAGGTTGAAGAGGCGTTGGACATTCTGGAAGGCGTGGCCATCGACCGCGACGCGCTGGCTTTGCCGGGGGTGGATCCGGCCTGGATCACCGAAGAGGGCGGGCTGCGTCTGCGCCCGGATTACTGGCCTGAACTGGGCGGTATGGATGGATTTTATATCGCCTGCCTGCGCAAAGCTGCCTGACCGGCGGTTTCGTCGGTGACTCGTGAGGGGTTGGACGCTATCATCTGCTGGAAACGCCAGAGAGCGTAAGAGGCAGAGCGCATGTCCAGTCCTGACACATTTGCCAACCGCCGCACACGGCTGCTCAACCGGTGGTACGCCCGGCAGAGCAGACGGCAGCGCGCTGCGACCGGATTCGTGTCGCAGCCCGAGCCGCGTACAATCGGCTCTTTTGCCCGGGGTCGGCAGTTGACTGCGGGCAACCTGCTGTTCGCCGGCTACCTGATCGAATCACGTGACACCGCGCTTTGGGATGTGAGCGCCCCCAATGCCGCCTTTGATGCCGAGCGCCACGGGTTTGCCTGGCTCGACGATCTGGCGGCGGTGGGCGACATGGCGGCTAGGCAAAAGGCACAGGCGTGGCTTTGGGGCTGGATCGAGACGCATGGCGGCGGCACGGGGCCGGGCTGGACCCCGGATCTGGCCGGACGGCGGGTGATCCGCTGGATCAACCACGCGCTGTTTCTGCTGCGCGGACAGGACAAGGCGGCGAGTGAGGCGTTCTATCGCGCGCTATCGGCGCAAAGCTGGTTCCTGTCGAAACGCTGGTCTGGCGCCGCACCCGGCCTGCCGCGATTCGAGGCGCTGACCGGGTTGATCTATGCCGGGCTGTCGCTGCAGGGGCGCGAAGAGCTGGCCGATCCGGCGGTCAAGGCCTTGTCCCGCGAATGCGCCACGCAGATCGACGCCCAAGGGGGGCTGCCCACCCGCAATCCCGAAGAGCTGTTGGAAGTCTTTACCCTGCTGACCTGGGCGGCGGCGGTGCTGCACGATGCCGGGCGCGGCGTACCGGGGCCGCATCAGGAGGCGATCGAGCGCATCGCGCCGACCCTGCGCACGCTGCGCCATGCCGATGGCGGGTTGGCGCGGTTTCATGGCGGGGGTCGTGGGCTTGAAGGGCGGCTTGATCACGCGCTGGCGGCTTCTCAGGTCAGGCCGGGACATCCCGAAGGGCTGGCGATGGGCTATGCGCGCCTTACCGGCGGGCGCTCCAGCGTGATCGTTGATGCTAGCCCGCCGCCAAGCGGGGCGGCCTCGTTCAACGCACATGCCTCGACCTTGGCGTTCGAGCTGACCTCGGGGCGGCGGCCTTTGGTGGTCAATTGCGGCTCGGGGGCCTCTTTCGGGGTCGAATGGCGCCGGGCCGGGCGGGCGACTCCTTCGCATTCCACGCTTTGCCTTGATGGCTATTCCAGCGCCCGGCTAAGCGATCCGGCGCGTGGCTCGGGGCGCGAGGCGCTGATCGAAGGGCCGCGCCGGGTGCCGATCGAGATCGCGCAGATGAGCGATGGCATCCGGTTTCAGGGTGGCCACGACGGCTATCTGCGCACATTCGGCCTGACCCATGCACGCAGTCTTGACCTCACGTTCGATGGCCGCGGGCTGGCGGGCGAGGATATGCTGCTGGCGGTCGAGGATGCCGACAAGCGCCGCTTTGACAAGGCGATGGATGCCACTGTGCTGTCGGGGGTCGGGTTCGACATCCGCCTGCACCTGCACCCCGAGGTCGACGCGGCGCTGGATCTGGGCGGGGCGGCAGTTTCGATGGCGTTGAAATCCGGCGAGATCTGGGTGTTTCGCCACGATGGCGGCGACTCGCTGTCGCTGCAACCCAGCGTCTATCTTGAAAAGGGCCGGTTGAAACCGCGTGCCAGCAAGCAGATCGTTCTGTCGGGTCGCGCGCTGGACTATCGCACCCGCGTGCGCTGGACCCTGAGCAAGGCGCAGGACACTGCGGTTGCGGTGCGCGATCTGCACCGGGATGAGCCCGATTTCCCGAGTTAGGGTTTTCCTGAGCTTGGGTTTTTCGGTCCCATGCCCGTCCCTCTCTGTGTCAAAGACGGTGCTTCGATGGGCGACAGTTGCAGGCATCAGGGGGCGCTGAGCTGCTGAATACTCCTTTCCAGCAGGCCTCCAAGGTCCGGATCGGCCGGAAATCCACCAATTCGGGCCCTTTCATGCCGCAGCGCGGCAAAACGGGTGGTTCTATCCCGGCAAGATATAGACTATGCCGCGCGCAGACCTTTTTTGAGAATGAGGATCGACCCCATGACCGACCTGTACCCTGTGCGCCGTGCTCTGCTTTCCGTCTCCGACAAAACCGGCCTTATCGAACTGGGCCAGGCCTTGGCCGCGCGCGGGGTCGAGCTGATCAGCACCGGCGGCACCGCTGGCGCGCTGCGCAATGCCGGACTGGAGGTGCGCGACGTCTCCGAAGTGACCGGCTTTCCCGAAATGATGGACGGTCGGGTCAAGACGCTGCACCCGATGGTGCATGGCGGTCTGTTGGCGCTGCGCGACGACGCCTCGCATGTTGCGGCGATGGATACCCATCTGATCGCGCCGATCGACCTGCTGGTGGTCAACCTCTATCCGTTCGAGGAAACCGTCGCCAAGGGCGCCGACTACGAGACCTGCATCGAGAATATCGACATCGGTGGCCCGGCGATGATCCGTGCCGCCTCCAAGAACCACGCCTTCGTCAACGTGGTGGTCGATGTGGCCGATTACGACGCGCTGCTGGCCGAACTGGACGCGAACGACGGCCAGACCACCTATGCCTTCCGCCAGAATCTGGCGCTGACCGCCTATTCCCGCACCGCGGCCTATGACGCCGCCGTCTCGGCGTGGATGGCCGCAACGCTGGAAGACGAGGCGCCGCGCCGTCGTGCCTTTGCCGGGACGCTGGCGCAAACCCTGCGCTATGGCGAGAACCCGCATCAAAAGGCGGCGTTCTATGTCGATGGTTCGGCGCGCCCCGGCGTTGCCACGGCGCTGCAGCATCAGGGCAAGGAGCTGTCGTACAACAACATCAACGACACCGACGCGGCCTTTGAACTGGTCGCCGAATTCTCCCCCGAAGACACCGCCGCCTGCGCCATCATCAAACACGCCAACCCCTGCGGCGTGGCCAAGGGCGCGACCCTGCTCGAGGCGTATAAATCGGCGTTCGACTGTGACCGCACCTCGGCCTTTGGTGGCATCGTGGCGCTGAACAAACCGCTGGATGCCGAAACGGCACAAGAGATCACCGGCATCTTCACCGAGGTCGTGATCGCGCCGGGGGCATCGGACGAGGCCAAGGAGATCTTTGCCAAAAAGAAAAACCTGCGCCTGCTCACCACCGACGGTCTGCCTGATTCGCGCATCGGCGGGAAAACCTTCCGTCAGGTGTCCGGCGGCATCCTCGTGCAGGACAAGGACAACGGGTTCATCGACCTGGATGACCTGAAGGTGGTGACCAAGATCGCCCCGACCGAGGACCAGATGCGCGATCTTCTGTTCGCCTGGAAGGTGGCCAAACACGTGAAATCCAACGCTATCGTCTATGTCCGCGATCAGGCCACCGTCGGCGTCGGCGCGGGCCAGATGAGCCGGGTCGATTCGGCCCTGATCGCCGCCAAAAAGGCCGAACGCATGGCCGAGGCGCTGGGCCTTGCCAAACCGCTGACCATCGGCTCGGCCGTGGCCTCGGACGCATTCTTCCCCTTCGCCGATGGTTTGCTGGAGGCTGCCGCCGCTGGCGCGACCTGTGTCATTCAGCCGGGCGGCTCGATGCGCGATGACGAGGTGATCGCGGCTGCCGACGAGGCCGGGCTTGCCATGGTCTTCACCGGCATGCGCCATTTCCGGCACTGACCGCCGCATGCGCTTTGCACTGCTGTTCTGGGCCGGGTTCTGGGCCTTTCTGCTGGATCAGGCCAGCAAATCCCTAGTGGTTCACTGGATGGGATTGGTGCGGCTGCGCGAAATCGACGTGCTGCCGCCGCTGCTCAACTTTCGCTATGGCGAGAACCGGGGCATCAACTTTGGCCTGCTCGACAGCGGGTCCGAGGTGGCGCGCTGGGCGCTGATCGGCTTTTCGCTGGCCGTCTGCGTCGCCGTTTTCCTCTGGGTTCTACGCCAGCGGGCGGGGCGTTGGATGCTGCTGTCCGCCGGGCTGTTGATCGGCGGCGCGCTGGGCAATGTGGTGGACCGGCTGCTGTATGGTTATGTGCTGGATTTTCTCAATATGTCCTGCTGTGGCCTCAACAATCCCTTCGTGTTCAATCTCGGGGATGTGTTCATTTTTGCCGGCGCAGCCGGGCTGATCCTGTTCGAAGGACGCAGTCCGCAGGGCAAACGGAAAAAGGCCCCGTGACCTTGTCTAACAAATCGGTTAAACAGCCCGGAAACAGGCGGGAGAGAGTGGCCATGTGGCGCCCTCTGGGTATCATGATCATGCTGTTTGCGGCCGTGTCGGTCGCAGGGTGCTCGAAAAACGGCTTGCGCGATCTGCGTGCGCCGGGTCCGGGTCCGGACGAATTCATGATTCTGCCGGTCAAGCCATTGACCGCGCCGCAGGATTACACCGCGTTGCCGGCGCCCAAGCCGGGCCGCGGAAATCTGGTTGATCAGACGCCCACGACCGAGGCCGTCGTTGCCCTTGGCGGGCGTGCCGAGGCCATGGTGCCGGGTGGCGTGCCCGCTGCCGATGGCGCGCTGGTCACCGCCAGCAGCCGCTATGGCGTCGAGTCCGACGTGCGCGAAACGCTGGCGCAAAACGATGCCAAGTTCCGCAAGCGGCAATCGCGCATGACCCGCTTCCGCTTGCTGCCGGTGGATCGCTATGAGCAGGCCTATCGCCGTCAGGCGCTTGAGCCCTATCCGGAGAACGAACGCTATCGTTGGGCCGGGGCAGGGACGCCGACCGCGCCGCCGGCAACGCGCTGACACCCCTCACGTTTTCGAGACTTTGACTTGAACCCGGGCGGGCCGTGCGTAGGTTGACTCACGCAGGAACAGAAGGTGCCCGTATGCTCAAGACATTTGCCGCAACCGCCGCCATGCTTGGCGCGCTTTCGGGGGCCGCCGCTGCCAGTCAGGCGGTCGGCGCGACCAGCGATGCGCCAAAGGCAGCCCCTGAAACGGCGGCCCCTGAAACGGCGGCCGATTCAGCAACCGACCCGGTGATTGCCTCGTCGACCGAAGGGGTCAGCAGTTTCACGCTGGCAAACGGTATGCAGGTGGTGGTGGTCGAGGATCATCGCGCCCCGGTGCTGCAACATATGGTCTGGTATCGCGCCGGCTCTGCTGATGAGCCGATCGGCTCGTCCGGGGTGGCGCATTTTCTGGAACATCTGTTGTTCAAGGGCACCGACACCATGGCCCCGGGAGAGCTTTCGGCGACCGTGGCCGCCAATGGTGGGCGTGACAATGCCTTTACCAGCTATGATTATACCGCCTATTTTCAGCGTGTCGCCGCCGACCGGCTGGGCCTGATGATGAAGATGGAAGCCGATCGGATGACCCATCTGCGGCTGAGCGAAGACGACATCGCCACCGAACGCGACGTGATTCTGGAAGAGCGCAACATGCGCACCGAGAACAACCCGGGCGCGCTGTTTTCCGAACAGATGAATGCGGTGCAATATCTCAACCATCGCTATGGCGTGCCGGTGATCGGCTGGAAGCACGAGATGGAAACGCTGGACCTGCAGGATGCGCTGTCGTTCTATCATCGCTATTACGCGCCGAACGATGCCATTCTGGTGGTGTCTGGCGATGTGACACCGCAAGAGGTGCTGGCGCTGGCGCAAGAGCATTATGGCAAGATCCCCGCCAACCCAGACCTGCCGCCGCGCATCCGCTCGCAAGAGCCGCCGCAACTGGCCGAGCGGCGGTTGCAATACCGCGATGCGCGCGTCGCGCAGCCCTATGTCAGCCGGTCCTATCTGGCCCCGGAACGCGATCCGGGCGCGCAGGAGCAGGCCGCCGCGCTGTATCTGCTGTCCGATATTCTGGGCGGTGGGCAGACCTCGTATCTGGCAGACAAGCTGCAATTCGACAGCAACATCGCTGTCTACACCGGCGTTTTCTATAATGGCGTCTCGCTTGACGACACCACCTTTGATCTGGTGGTGGTCCCGACCGAGGGGGTCTCGCTGGAGGCCGCCGAGGCGGCGCTGGACGATGCCTTGCGCGCCTTTCTGCGCGAGGGGGTCGATCCTGAACACCTCGCCCGGATCAAGCTGCAACTGCGCGCCGCCCAGATCTATGAGCGTGACGATGTCGCCGACATCGCCAACCGCTATGGAAAGGCGCTGGCCACCGGGCTGACGGTCGAGGATGTGCAGCGCTGGCCTGATCTGCTTCAGGCCGTGACCGAAGGCGATATTCTGGACGCCGCACGCAGCGTTCTGCGCCGGGAAGGATCGGTCACCGGCTGGTTGATGCGCGACGAAGAGGTGACGCAATGAGGGCCCTGTTTACAGCTTTGATCCTGATGGTGCTGGCGCTGCCGGCTATGGCCGCGGTCAAGATTCAAGAGGTGACCAGCCCGGGCGGCATCCGTGCCTGGCTGGTCGAGGATCACTCGATCCCCTTCACCGCGCTGGAGCTGCGCTTTCGCGGCGGCACCTCGCTGGACGCGCCGGGCAAACGCGGTGCGATCAACCTGATGACCGGGCTGCTGGAAGAGGGGGCGGGCGATCTTGACGCACGTGCCTATACCCGCGCGCTGGAATCGCTGGCCGCCTCGTTCTCGTTTGACAGCGGGGCCGATTCGGTTTCGGTCTCGGCCCGGTTCCTGACCGAGAACCGGGGCAAGGTGATGGACCTGCTGCATGAAACCCTCCACGCGCCGCGCTTTGATGCCGACGCTGTTGAGCGGGTGCGGGCGCAGGTTCTGTCCGGGCTGCACTCGGACGCCAAGGATCCCAACGATATCGCCGGCGCGGCTTTTCGTGCGATGACCTATGGTGATCACCCTTATGGCAGCACTGGCAAGGGCACGCCCGAGTCGGTGGCCTCGCTCACCCGCGACGATCTGCTGCTGGCCCATAGTGCGGTTTTTGCCCGCGACCGGCTTTTTGTCGGGGCGGTGGGCGATATCACCCCCGAGGCGCTGGGGGCGCTGCTGGATGGGCTGTTGGGCGATCTGCCCGCGAGTGGCGCGCCGATGCCGGGCAAGGCCGATGTGACGTTCAGCGGCGGTGTGACCGTGGTGCCCTTTGCGACGCCGCAATCGGTGGCGCTGTTCGGGCAGCCGGGGATGGACCGGCACGACCCTGATTTCTTTGCCGCCTATGTGCTCAACACCATTCTGGGCGGTGGCAGCTTTGAAAGCCGGTTGATGAGTGAGGTGCGCGAAAAGCGCGGCCTGACCTATGGCGTCTATTCCTACCTCATGCCGCGCGATCTGGCCTCGGTCTATATGGGCAGCGTCGCCTCGGCCAATGACCGCATTGGCGAGACGGTGCAGGTGATCCGCGACGAATGGAGCCGCATGGCGCAACAGGGCGTCACCGAGGAGGAGCTGGACAAGGCCAAGACCTATCTCACCGGGGCCTATCCGCTGCGGTTCGATGGCAACGGGCAGATCGCCAGCATTCTTGTCGGGATGCAGATGGACAACCTGCCCATCGACTATATCACCACCCGCAACGACAGGGTGAATGCGGTGACGCTGGCGGACGCGAATCGCGTCGCGGCGGAGCTGCTGAAACCCGATCAGCTGCGCTTTGTCGTGGTCGGTCAGCCCGAGGGGCTGGCAACCACCACCAACTGACCAGCCCTGTGAGGGGCTTGTGACGGCTTGCGACTGCGGCGCTACTGGGCGCTGCGGTCACGGTCCCAGCGGGTTCGGGATTTGAAAAACGGGGTCCTCACCATCAGCGCCACGGTGGCGTAAAGGATGAAACCCGGCGGGTCGCGCAGCAACAGCCCAAGCTTTTCGCCGAACCCGGGGGCGGTCCCGCCCGCATTCTGTACAAGATCGGGCCGTTTCTCCCCAAGCTCGGCCAGCCCGCGGTTCTGACGCCGCCGCACCCGCACCAGCGCGCCAAAGCCTTCGGCGATGGGCCAGAGGAACTTGTCCGACACGGCGACCCTTTCACCGGGCGCGAAGTGGCTGCGCATAAAGATGTCGTCCGAGATCACCTCCGGGATCTTGTCCCAGCGGGCCCGTCCGGCGGCATTGACCGCGCAAAGCCCGCAGCCCGGCACCCCCTTTGCCAAAAACGGCAGGCGCAACCAGAATCGCGCATAGATCCGCGACAACAGGCTGTGGGCGCGCCGGATGCAGAACTGCCCGCTGGCATAAACGGGCTCGGGCCGGTCCACCGCCGCCGCCAGCGCCGCGACCAATCCGTGCGAGACATGGATATCGGCATCCAGAAAGAGCAGCCGGGGATAGCGCGCCGCGTCACTGCCGGCGTTCAGTGCCCGGGTCTTGCTGCCCTCAGGCAGCTCGATCACCTGAAACTGCCAGCCCCGCGCGGCGAACTGCGGGGCGCGGGCGCGGGCCTCTTGCGCGGTCGCATCCGTGCAGCCGTTGGGCAGGACGATCACCTCGACCGGATCATCGCCCTTTGGGTCGCGCGACCGCAGCAGGGCATCAAGACTGTCCCCGATGTACCCTTCTTCGTTGTAGGCCGGGATCACGATCGAGATCATGCCGCCCCCCGTTCCACATCCGCCGCGGAAAACGATCCGGGCGCATCGTCGCCCATCCCTTTGATAGGGTCTGAAATTTCGCAAAATTCCGGCCGCGCGATCCGGAGTATCGCCTCGCCCGGCTCCAGCCCCCACCGGGGCTGGCCGAGTCCGTGAAAGCTCAGGACCGGGCGGTTTTGGTCCGGGGCGCGCATCATCATCCTATTCCCCGTAGGGCACCCAGATGGTCTTGATCTCGGTCGCCGCCTCCAGAACCGGGCGCAGGTCCGGTGCAAACCAGTCGGTGGCGCGTGCGTTGTTCACCCATGTCCGCTTGAGATTGCCCGCCGAGGCGCGTTCGATGTCGCCCGAAAGATCGGTGGAGGAAAAGCTCCAGACCGCGTCCACACCCAGATGCGACGCCAGTGGCGCGGCCAGATCCGCGTGCGATCCGGTCAGGATGTTGACCACCCCCGCCGGCACGTCCGAGGTCTCCAGCACCTGATAAAAATCGGTGGCGGCCAGCGGGAACGGCTCCGACGCCGCCAGCACCACCCGGTTGCCCATGGCGATGGCGGGTGCCATGACCCCGACCAGCCCCAAAAGCGGCACCTCGTCAGCACAAAGCGCGCCAATGATACCAACCGGTTCCTTCATCGCCAGCGCCACGCCCCGGATCGGCACGCCATGGACCTGACCATCATATTTGTCGGCCCATGCGGCGGCGCTGAACAGGCACTGTATCGCGGCCTGAACCTCCTTTTCGCCGCCGCGCTTTGCGGTCATGGCGTCAATTCGATGGGCAAACTCCCCGGCCCGCGCTGAAAGGTTCTCGGCCAGATAATACAGGATCTGCGCCCGCAGATGCCCCGAGGTCTGGGCCCAGCCTGCCGCCGCCTGCGCCGCCTCGACCGCGTTGCGCACATCCTTGCGACTGGCCATCGGCACATGCCCCAGCAGCGCGCCGCGTTTTGACCAGACCGGGTGTGCATAGCCGCCGTCGGGTCGCGCCTGTTTGCCCCCGATATAAAGCTTGGCGGTCCGGTCCAGCGGATCCACGGGCGCGCCATCGCCTGCCGCCATCGGGGCAACCGGGGCCAGCGCCTTTGGCCGCGCCTTGGGCCGGGTATAGGCCGACAGCCCCTCCCATCCGCCTTCCCGGCCAAAGCCGCTTTCGCGCACCCCGCCAAAACCGGCGGCGGCGTCGAACAGGTTGGTCGCATTGACCCAAACCACCCCGGCGGCCAGCTTTGGCGCGGTATCAAGCGCAAGGTTCACATTCTCGGTCCAGACCGAGGCGGCCAGCCCATAGCGCGTGTTGTTTGCCAGTTGCACCGCCTCAGCCGGGGTGCGGAAGGTGGTCGAAACCAGCACCGGGCCAAAGATCTCTTCTTGCATCAGCCGGTCCGAGGGCGACAGCCCGGTGATCAGCGTGGGGGGATAGAAACAGCCCCGGTCCGGCAGGGCGACATCGGCGTGATGCACCGCGCCCTCGGTATTGCTCGCCACCATGGCACTGATCGCCGCGTGCTGCACCGGGTCCACCACCGCGCCCACGTCGATGCATTTGTCCAGCGGATCGCCGATGCGCAGCTTGTCCATCCGCGCGCGCAGCTTGTCGTGGAACCGCTCTGCCACCGGCTCATGCACCAAAAGGCGCGATCCGGCGCAGCAGACCTGCCCGGCATTGAACCAGATCGCATCGACCAGCCCTTCGACCGCTGAATCGATATCGGCATCGTCAAACACGATATAGGGGGATTTGCCGCCCAGCTCCAAGGTCAGCGCCTTGCCGGTCCCGGCGGTCGCCGCGCGGATCTTGCGCCCGACCTCGGTCGAGCCGGTAAAGGCGATCTTGTCGATATCGGGGTGCGCCACGATCCTCTCGCCCACCGCGCCATCGCCGGTGACGATATTGACCACCCCCTTGGGCAGCCCGGCCTGACGGCAGATGTCCGCGAACAGAAGCGCCGTCAGCGAGGTATATTCCGCCGGTTTCAGCACCACGGTATTGCCCATGGCCAGCGCCGGCGCCACTTTCCACGCCAGCATCAGCAAAGGGAAGTTCCAAGGGATGATCTGGCCGCAGACCCCGATGGCTTGGGCGTCGGGCAGTTCGGTCTCCATCAACTGGGCCATGCCCGCATGGTAATAGAAATGGCGCTGCGCCAGCGGCACGTCGATATCGCGGCTTTCACGGATCGGTTTGCCGTTGTCCAGCGTCTCCAGCACCGCGAACAGACGCGCGTGTTTCTGCAACAATCGCGCGATGGCATAAAGATAGCGCGCCCGTCCCGGCCCGCCCAGATGCTCCCATTTGCCCTGCGCCCGGCGGGCGGCGGAGACGGCGGCATTGACCTCTTCGTCGCTGGCCTGGGTCAAGGTGGCCAGCACCTCGCCCGTGGCGGGGTTGCGGCTGTCGAACCCCGGCCCCGGCGCGGTAAAGGTGCCATCGATGAAATGGCCAAAGCGGTCGCCCTGATCGACCAGCCAGCTCAGCGCCTCGGCCGCGCTTTCGCGGGCGGGGCCGTATTCCATCGTGTCGAAGATCTGTTTGACGGTCATGGCTTCTTCTTGTTCCAAATACTCATTGGCCTAGCGTCGGCCAAATGTGCCGCAGTCACGTTTCAGCCTATCGCGTGGCGGTAAGCGACGGAATAGGCCCCGGTGACGTGATGCTCCAACTGTCGTTCGATATCGCCCAACAGCGACGAGGCGCCAAAGCGGAACAGGTCGGGCTGCAACCAACGGTCGCCCAGTTCCTCCTTGATCAGCGCCAGATAGGTCAGCGCATCCTTGGCCTTGGAAATCCCGCCCGCAGGTTTGTAGCCGATGCGATAACCGCTGCGCTCGTGATAGTCGCGGATCGCCCGGATCATCACCAGAGATACCGGCAGGGTGGCGTTCACCGCCTCTTTGCCGGTTGAGGTCTTGATGAAGTCGGCGCCGCCCATCATGCAGACCAGACTGGCGCGCGCCACGTTGCGCAGGGTGCCCAGCTCTCCGGTGGCCAGGATCGCCTTGATATGGGTCGTGCCGCAGGCGGCGCGAAAGCTGCGCATCTCGTCATACAGCGCCTGCCAGTTGCCCTCCAGCACATGGCGGCGCGAGATCACGATGTCGATCTCCCCCGCGCCGGCCTTGACGCTTTCGCCAATCTCGGCGACGCGCAGGGGGAACGGCGACAGCCCGGCGGGAAAGCCGGTCGAGACGGCGGCGACCGGGATGCCGGATCCCTCCAGCGCGGCGACGGCGGGGGCGATCATGTCGTGATAGACACAGACCGCGCCCACGCGCAGCCCCTCGATCCCCAGCGCCTGCAGCAGATCGGGGCGCACCGGCTGGCGGGCCTTGGCGCACAGGCGGCGCACGCGGGCAGCGGTATCATCGCCCGACAGCGTGGTCAGGTCGATGCAGCTGATCGCCTTGAGCAGCCAAGCCGCCTGATAATCTTTCTTGACGCTGCGGCGGCCGGGCAGGGTGGCGGCGCGCCGCTCGATGGCCGAGCGGTTGGCCTGCGCCGCGCGCACCCAGTCAAGGTCCAGCGCCATGCCGGGATTGCGCGGCTCGCTCACCTGCGGCAGTTGCGCGGTGTGTGACGTCTCGGTCATGTCCATGCGGCGGGTCCGGTGGTTGGTTTTGGTCTGATAGATTTGCGGGCAGGCTGGCACGGGCGCGCCGCCTTGGCAAGCGACCCGCGCCCTTGCGCCTTGGTTTGCACCCGAGTTTGCACCATGGTTAGTGCCCGATTTAACGCGGCCCCGACCCCGCACAATTCCATCGCGTTTCGACCCCGGCCTGCGCGGATTGGACCGCATCATCGATCTGGCAGAATCGCTGCCTCTTATGCTAGGTTTAGCGGTATGATAACCCAGTACCGCAATATCGGCGAAGATCGCCCCGTGATCCGGCAACTTGACGAAACGGCCATCAACCGCATCGCCGCGGGCGAGGTGGTCGAACGCCCGGCCTCTGCCGTCAAGGAACTGGTCGAGAACGCCATCGACGCCGGGGCCACCCGCATCGGGATCGAGATTGCCGACGGCGGCAAAACCCTGATCCGCGTCACCGACGACGGCTGCGGCATCACGCCGGGCGACCTGCCGCTGGCGCTGTCACGCCATGCCACCTCCAAGATCGACGGTTCGGACCTGCTGAACATCCACACCTTCGGGTTTCGCGGCGAGGCGCTGCCCTCGCTAGGCGCGGTGGGGCGGTTGAGCATCACCAGCCGCGTCACCGGCGATGAGGCGGCGACGATCCGCGTCTCTGGCGGCAAGCCAGAGCCGGTGCGCCCCGCCGCCCTGCGCAACGGCACGGTGGTCGAATTGCGCGATCTGTTCTTTGCCACCCCCGCGCGGCTGAAATTCATGCGCAGCGACCGCGCCGAATCGCAGGCGATTTCGGACGTGGTAAAGCGGCTTGCCATGGCCGAGCCCTCGGTCGGGTTTACCCTGCGTGACGTGTCGGGCGGCGGCGAGGGGCGGGTGACCTTTCGCGCCGATGCCGAAAGCGGCGATCTGTTTGACGCGTTGCTGGCGCGGCTGACCCGCGTGATGGGGCGGGAGTTCACCGAAAACGCCCTGCCCATCGATGCCACGCGCGAGGGGATCCGGCTGTTTGGCTATGCTGCGCTGCCGACCTATTCGCGCGGCGCGGCGGTGGCGCAATACCTGTTCGTCAACGCCCGCCCAGTGCGCGACCGGACGCTGACCGGCGCCCTGCGGGCGGCCTATTTCGATTTTCTCAGTCGCGATCGCCACCCGGCGGCCGCGCTGTTTCTCGATTGCGATCCGACGCTGGTGGATGTGAACGTGCACCCGGCAAAATCTGAAGTCCGCTTTCGCGATCCCGGCGTTCCGCGCGGGCTGATTGTCTCGGCGCTGCGCCATGCGCTGGCCGAGGCCGGGCACCGTGCCTCGTCAACCGTGGCCACCGCGACGCTGGGGGCGATGCGCCCTGAAATGCCCGGTGCGCCGCCGCGCGTCTATCAGATGGACCGTCCCTCGCCGGGCGCACGCATGGCCGCCTATCAGGCGCAGGCCCCGTTCACGCCCGCCCCGGCCTATGGCGAACGCCCCGCCCCCGAGCCGGGCTTTGCCGAGCTGTCCAGCGCCTATAGCGGCCGGATCATCGAGGAGCCGGACGCGCCCCGCGAAGATCAGGCGACGTTGGAATCGCTGCCGCTTGGGGCCGCGCGCGGGCAGGTGCATGAAAACTATATTATCGCCCAGACCGAAACCGGCATGGTGATCGTCGATCAACACGCGGCGCATGAACGGTTGGTCTATGAAAAGCTGAAACATCAGATGGCCGAAAACGGCGTTGCGGCGCAGGCGCTGCTGATCCCCGAAATCGTCGAGCTTTCCGCCGGCGATTGTGCCCGGCTGCTGGAGGTGGCGGCGGATCTGGAAAAACTGGGGCTTGGCATCGAACCCTTTGGCGGCTCTGCCGTTGCGGTGCGAGAAACCCCTGCCATTCTGGGCGAGGTCAACGCCGCAGCCATGTTGCGCGATATTCTCGATGAACTGGACGACGCGGGCGAAAGCCAGCTGGTGCAGGCGCGGATCGAAGCGATCCTGTCGCGCGTCGCCTGTCACGGCTCGATCCGATCGGGCCGCCGGATGCGGGCGGAAGAGATGAACGCCCTGTTGCGCGAGATGGAGGCAACACCGCATTCCGGCCAATGCAACCACGGACGGCCCACCTATGTGGAGCTGAAGCTCGCCGACATCGAACGGCTGTTCGGGCGCACTTGATCCCGGACTTGTTATTTCCCGCCGGGTGGGTCAACTGGAGGGCGAGAGAACCAAGCGGGAACAGGGACGGCGCCAGAGATGACAGTGGACGACGTTTTGAACGCGATACGGGCGATCCCGCCGCAGCACTTGCTGATCTGGGCCTGCGTGGCGCTGGCGCTGCTGGTTCTGGCCCTGTTGCTGCGCCAGTTCGCGCTGCGCTCCCAACTCCGGGAGCTGCGGCCGCTGGAGGCCGAGGCTTGGCACCTGCGCGAGGATCTGGCCGAACAGCGCGCGCAGGTCGGGCGCATTCCGGAGCTGTTGCAGGTGATCG
This sequence comes from Antarcticimicrobium sediminis, assembly GCF_004348975.1. Classification (GTDB taxonomy): domain Bacteria; phylum Pseudomonadota; class Alphaproteobacteria; order Rhodobacterales; family Rhodobacteraceae; genus Antarcticimicrobium; species Antarcticimicrobium sediminis. The sequence goes on from NZ_SMFP01000011.1 coordinate 145,867, forward strand.
AGGATCTGCGTCGCTTGCACGGCGCGGAACAGCAGCGCCGCATCATGGCCGAGACCGAGCTGAGAACGCTCAAGGCCCAGCACGCGGCCCGGCTTGAAGAATTGCGCGGTATGAAGACCGAGATCGAGGATCGCTTTTCCGTGCTCGCCTCGGGCGTGTTGCAGAAGAATTCCGAATCCTTCCTGAAACTGGCCTCTGAACGGTTCAAATCGCACGAGCTGACCGCCAGTGAGGATCTGGAAAAGCGCAAGACGGCGATCGAGAATCTGGTCAAACCGCTGAACGAAAAGCTCACCGTGTTTGACACCCGCATCAAGGAAATCGAACAGGCCCGCAACGAGGCCTATGGCGCCATCCGGCAGCAGGTCAAGCTGTTGGCCGAGGGGCAGGCCAGTCTGGGCACCGAGACGCGCAAACTGGTGCAGGCGTTGCGCGCGCCCAAGACCCGCGGCCGCTGGGGCGAGATGCAGTTGCGCCAAGTGTTCGACATGGCCGGCATGGCGGAAAACGTCGATTACACGCTGGAGCATCATCTGGCCACCGATGACGGGCCCCGACGCCCCGACGCCATCGTAAAGATCCCCGGCGGCAAGAGCATCGTGATCGACGCCAAGACCCCGTTGGAGGCCTATCTGGACGCGCTGGAATGCGAAACGCCGGAACAACAGCAACATCATCTGGCCCGTCACGCCGCGCAGGTGCGCCAGCATGTCAAACTGCTGTCCTCCAAGGCCTATCAGGACCAGATCCCGACCACGCCGGATTTCGTGGTGATGTTCATCCCCGGCGAAACCTTTGTCTCGGCAGCGGTAGAGGCCGACACCGGCCTGATCGAATACGCGTTCGAGCGTAAGGTTCTGATCGCCACCCCGACCACGCTGATGGCGCTGGTCAAGGCCATCGCCTATGGCTGGCAACAGGAAAAGATGGCCGAGAACGCGGTCGAGGTGCAGAAGGTCGCGAAAGAGCTGTATGATCGGCTCAACACCTTTGGCGGCCATCTCGACGCGGTCGGCAAGGCGCTGAACCGCTCGGTGGATCATTACAACAAGGCGGTGGGATCGATGGAAAGCCGGGTTCTGCCCTCGGCACGCAAATTCGAGGCGATGGGCGTGGTCACCCAAGGCTCCGAGATCGAGACTCCCGCCTTGGTCGAAAGTCAGGCGCGCGGCTATGCCGCCCTGACCGACAGCAGCGTCTAGGGCGGCGGGCCGATGCGGATGACCGTGGATACCGCCGCGCTGTTTCGTCAGGCCGAACTGCGCGCCGAAGGGCTGGTGGGGCTGTTGCGGATGCTCGCGGTGCTGGCGCTGGCACTGTCCTTTGCGCTGGCGGTCCGCGATCATTCCGCGCCCAAGGGGTCGGATCTGCTGGCGCGGCAAGTGTTCAATGCCGGCACCATGATGGCGGGGTATTTCATCCTCGGCGCGCTGGCGTGGTGGGGGTATCGGCGCGACTGGCTGCGGATCTGGATGATCTGGCCCGCCGCTGCTGCCGACTGCCTGTTCTTTCTGTATGGCGTGTGGATGAGCATGGAAAACACCGCGCTTCCGGGCAGCCATGCGTTCATTTTTCCCGCTGTCTGGCTGGCGCCGCTGGTGCTGGCCTTTGGCGTGCTGCGGTTCAATCCCGGTATTCAGGCGTTCATCGCGACGCTGACCGTGGGGGGGCTTACCCTGTTGATCAGCCTGCCCGCGGGCGAGGGGTTTACGCCGCGCTCCGGCACGGCGTCGGTTTTCCTGTCCTTCCCCCCCAACATCATGCGGGTGGCGATGCTGGCGCTGGCCGGCGCGGTTCTGGTGGTGGCGGCGGTGCGCACCCGGCGGCTTTTGCTGCGCTCGATCACCGAGACGCAGAACGTCACCAACCTCACCCGTTATCTTCCCGGACAACTGGCGCCACGTCTTGCCGCCGGCGGGCTGGACGAGCTGCGCCGGGGCCGCTGGCACGAGGCTGGGGTGTTGTTCATCGACCTGCGCGGCTTTACCCACCTGTCGCAGGGCATGACGGCGGATGAGTTGTCGGCATTCGCCACCGAATACCGCCGCCGCGTCACCACCGTGGCGCGGGTAAGGGGCGGGATCCTAGACAAGTTCATGGGCGACGCGGCGATGATCGTGTTCGAAGAGGGCAAGGATGCGCCCGCTGCTGCTGCGGCCTGTATCGACTGTGCCTTTGACCTGTGCGCCACGATTGCCGAGTGGTCGGCCCGGCGCGTTGCCGCTGGCGCTTCCCCGTTGCGGGCCGGGATCGGGTTGCACTGGGGCGCGGTGTTCAGCGGTGTGGTGGGCACCCGCGACCGGCTGGAATACTCGGTCTTTGGCGATACCGTGAACACCGCTGCCCGGCTGGAGGAAGAGACCAAGCGCTTGCAGGCGGATATTCTGGCCTCGTGTGATATCTTGCGGATCGCCGGGCGCGACAAGGACGGCGCGCCCTGGGATCTGGCGGCTGAAACCACGCTGCGCGGCCGCGATGGCGTGTTGCGCCTGCGCGGATTGCGGTGCAGGTAACGCAGGTATCTTGCGCGGGATCAAAGACCGCACTTGCCGGCCGGTATTAGATGGCCGAACCAACGCGAACAGGAGGACGACAAGATGGAAATTTCCCCACGTAAAGTGGCGCAGGTGGCGGTAATGGCGCGGGAGCTGAAACGCGCCGAGGGCGAGTTGCGCGCCTTCATCGACCGCATGAGCGAGGACGAGCAGGCCGAACTGGTGGCGATCATGTGGATCGGGCGCGACAGTTTTGACGCCGCCGATCTGGAAGAAGCCATCGCCACTGCCCGGGCCGAGGCATCGACCCCCTGTGCTGACTACCTTCTGGGCACACCGCACCTGTCCGACAATCTGGAAAACGGGCTCGAGGCTCTGGGCATTTCGCCTGAGGACGTGGAAAACGACCTTATGTGAGGGGGCACCGCGCCTGGACATTTTCCACCTGAGCTATTTCAGCCGCGCTTGAAAGACGACGGTTTTGCCGGGGTTTTGCCGGGGTTCTACCGGTGAAAACCGCCCTGTGCCTGTCAGGCTGTGTCGGGCCGAACGACCAGACGCAGGTCTTTTCTGCGACATAGTTGCCCGTCCGGTGAAGAGATCTTCGTTTTTGAATGTATCTCGATTAAGACAACTCTTGCAGATCCGCGACCAGAGAAAGGGCATCCTGAATGCACCATATTTCGGCCCATCCGGGAGAGCCCCACTATATCACGCGCAGTGGCTGGCTTCGTGCTGCTGTGCTTGGTGCGAATGACGGCGTGGTTTCTGTCTCGTCCCTGATCGTGGGGGTTGCTGCGGCGGACCCAAGCCCGAACGCCGTTATCATCGCGGGCATTGCGGGGCTCACTGCCGGGGCAATGTCGATGGCTGCGGGCGAATATGTTTCGGTCTCGTCGCAATCCGACACCGAACGCGCCGACATCGCGCGCGAAGCCGATGCGCTGGAGAAATTCCCCGAGGCCGAACTCGCCGAACTCGCCTCCATCTATCGCGAGAAAGGGCTGTGCGAAGAGACTGCGCTCGTGGTCGCGAAAGAGCTGACCGAGCATGACGCGCTTGGCGCCCATGTTCGAGACGAGCTGGGCCTTTCAGAGGTGCACGCCGCCAACCCCTTGCAGGCCGCCTTCACCTCGGGCGTGACGTTCAGCGTGGCCGCTGCGATCCCTTTGTTGGCCGCGTTTCTCGCGCCGGCGGGGTCGATCATTCCGGTTGTTCTTGTTGTTACCGTGATTGCCTTGGCCGCCCTTGGCGCGTTCGGGGCCAAGGCGGGCGCGGCCCCGGTTCTGCGCGCGACGATCCGCGTGGTGGTGTGGGGCGTTTTCGCAATGGCCGTCACGGCGGGCGTGGGCTGGCTTTTTGGTGTGAGCGTCTAGCAAGGCCCGATTGCGCGCGGCGAGGGGGCGATTGTTGTCGCCCTATCTCGCAGCCGGTGCATGCCAGCGGCCGGCATCTGCGTGCCCTTCTTGGTTTCGGAACAATCGACATTTGCAGCTACCGAAAAGGGCCCGCTGGATCATCCCGGCGGGCCCTGATGTTCGCTCAGATTGTGCTGCCGCTCACGCGAGGTGATCGACCACTTCCAGATGCTGCGCCAGCGCGCCGATCTCGCCCAACCAGTCGCCGACCAGATCAGGTGCGCTGGGGGCGGCATGCACCCCCGGTTCGATCCGGCCTGCCAGCACCGATTCGACCGCCAGCGCCACGGTGATCGAGACCAGTCGCGCCATGGCTGTGCCCTGTGCATCACCCGAGGCATCCATCACATAGGTCTTGTGCCAGACCTCTTGGCCGTCCTGTTCGGCGGTCAGCCCGACACAGAGCACCACCCGGTCCGGTTCGCCGTCGTCATAGGCGTTCTCGTCCCAGAACTGGTCCGACATCTGTTTCAGCCGCGCGTCGCCCTCAGGCCCGCTAAGGGTCTCGACCTCGGCGAACACATCCGCCCAGGCCTGTGCCCAGCCATCCAACCGCAGCGTACCGCGCACAAAGTGCTTCACCGGCCAGCCAGCCTCAAACCCATAGTCCGCCATGAAAGGAACGCTGTCGCGGTTGGGATAGACCTCGAACGCCTCGGCCTCGGGTAGCGGCGCGGTATAGCTGCTGATCGCGTCCCAAGGGCGGTCCACCCGTAGTTCCTCGAAATCGCGGATCGAACGCGACGGCGAGCGCAGCGCCTTGAGCACCCCCAGCGGTGACCAGCTGAACTTGTAGCGGAACGCATTGGGGATCTTGGGCACCCCGCCGCAATAGGAAATGAAGCTGAGCTGATTTTTCGGGTCAAACGCGTCCGAGGCCCGGTAATCTGCCATCAGCGCATGCGCCATCAGGTGATCAATGCCCGGATCAAGACCGACCTCGTTCACCAGCGCCACGCCGGCCGCCTTGGCCCGGTCATCCAGCGCCCGCATCTCCGGCGCGATATAGGAGGATGAGACGAAGTTGGCGTCCTTGGAGATCGCCAGTTCGGCCAGCGGCACATGCCAGTCGCCCGGCAGCATGGAAACCACCACGTCGCCCTTTTCCAGCGCCGCGCCAAGGGCGTCGATGTCAAAGGCGCGAATATCCTGCGTCAGGTCGCCGACCGCCTCGCGCGCCTTGTCCACCGTCCGGTTCCAGACGGTGACCTTGTGCCCCGCCTCGAGCAGCCTGCGCAGGCCGGGAATGGCCGACAGGCCGGTGCCGCACCAATGAATGGTCATGGATGGTTCTCCCTATTTGTATTTCAGTTTTGCCACTACGATGCTCAGCACGATCAACAGACCGCAGCCATTGGCAAGGATCAGCGGCAAGTCGCCCACCAGCAGACCATAGACCAGCCAGAGTGTCACGGTCGCCAGGAACAGAAGGTTCGCGGCCAGTGACAGGCCAGAGGTATCCTGGGTGCTCCAGGCCTTCCAAGTCTGCGGCACCCAGCAGATGGTGCCAAGAACACCGGCGAGATACCCGATATAAAGTTCCATTCTCAGCCCGCCTCGCCCATATGGGCGTCAAAGGTGGCCTTGGCCCGGCCCCAGACGCCGCCCGACAGATCCTCCAGCGTCAGCAGCACCGGCAAAAGCTGTGTCGCGTAATCTTGCGAGCTTTCCACCGGCAACATCGAAGGCAGGTTGTCGATCGCCATCACGTCCAGCACCGGGTTTTCCGCCACCCGGACCACGGGCGCCTCCCATGTCGTGGCGCGCTCGTACACCGGGACCGGGTTGTAATCGCTGTCCGGATCGCAGGCCACATCGCCAATCGCGCTCAGTTTGCGCGGCGTGGCAAGCGCCGTGCGGGGAACAAAGACCGGCGTGCCCGGCCGGGCAAAGATGCAGTTGAGGAACACGTCATGGTCAAGGATCTGCGGGAAGGGTCCGCCGCTTGCGGTCTCGGCCATGTCCCATTTGGTCACCGTCACGCCCACCGCTGCACACAGATCCGCCGCGCCGGTGCCGACCCGGCCCAGCGCCCCGATCACGATGGCGCGGGGGCGCTCGAGCTCCAGCGCGTCCAGCTCTGCCGCCAGTTCCGTCACCAGCGCGTCCTTGCCGGAATAGACCCCGACCGGTCCGCAAAGGCCGCCGCGCTGCTGCGCCGCCCAGGCTTTCAGCGTCACCGCCGCCCCGGCATAACCGGCCCAATAGCCAAAGGCGGCCACCCGGCGCCCGGCTTCGTCCACCAGATATTCCAGATCATACAGCGTGCCGCCCCCGGCCTTGAACCGCGCCAGCAGCGCCTTGCCCGAATGTTGCCCCTTGAAGGCATGGCCGAACATGATGTGGCGGTGCGGCAAGGGGGTGCCATCCTCGGGCAGTTCCTTGAGCCCGAAGATGATCGCGTCCAGCGGCGCCTGCGGCCAGCTGTTCTCCGCTGCGATCTCGCAACCGGCGGCGCGATAGCCCTCGATCGGGAGGGCGCGGACCGCGCTGTGTTCGACCGTCACTGTGATCCCGCGCGCGATCAGCTGCGCGGCGCCCTCGGGGGTCAGCCCCACCCGATCTTCGTTCTCACGCTGTTCGGCGCGGACCCATAGATGTGTCATGGCAGGCTCCTTTCCGGGGGATGCGCGCGGCGGCGCTACAGATGGGTTTGCGCGTAATGCCGCTCTGGCGCTTCCAGATGCGGCACCGCGTTGAACAGAACCGGGCTCAGGGTGTCGCCGATGGGAAACAGCCGATGCACCGAGGTATTCATGATCGCCAGCGCCATGCGCGCCATTGAGGCGATGTCCAGCCCCAGAACCTGGCGCATCGCCATGGCGATCAGCCCGCCCGAGGTCACCACGGTGGCGGGACCGGCGCCAGCGGCGATCTCGGTCATCGCCTCGCGCACCCGGGTTTCGAACTGCTCGAAGCTTTCCGGCGGATGCTCGATCTCGCCGCGCTGCCAGGCCTGAAACACCCTCGGCAGATGGGTGATGAACCCTGCGCGATCAGCCGGGATCGCAACCCCATGCTGCTGTTCCATCAACTGGGCCAGGGTAAAATACTCCAACTCGTTCAGGCGCGGATCGCAAACGAGATGATCGCCCAGACCCATCGCCTGCGCCGTTTCCTGATGCCGGGTGAGCGTGCCGCAATAAATCCGTCCGTGGATGTGGCCGCCATCCGAGGACGAGGTGCGCAAATGCGCGCCCAACCACTGCGCCTGCTGCTTGCCCAGCGGACTCAGACGATCATAGTCGGCCTCGTTCCGGGCGGTGGTATTGGCCTGCCCGTGCCGGATCAGGGTGATAAGGGACATTGCGCCACTCCTGCTTTGCTTCCGTCTTATGCGAGCGCCGCGCAGGGGAAAAGGGGGGCCGGCCCAGACCGGGCATTTCCGTCGGGGCGCGCCTGCTGCTGCTTCTTGTTGCAAATACTCTCGCCGAAGGCGCAGCACAGCGTCAGCTCCAGCTCACATCGCCCAGAAAGATATAACCGGCGCCATAGATCGTCTTGATCAGGCGTGGGTTCTTGGGATCTTCGCGCAGTTTGGTGCGCAGGCGCGAGATGCGCACATCCATCGCCCGGTCAAAGCTTTCGCCCGCCGCGCCGCCCAGCCCGTCCTGCATCTGGGCCCGGCTGATCAGCCGCTTGGGGCTGTCCAGAAACAGCCGCAAAACCTCGCCCTCGGCATGGGAAAACGGGGTTTCCGTGCCGCTCTCGTCCTCCAGCACATAGCGATCGAAATGGGCGATCCAGCCGTTGAACCGCGCGGTCTGTCCCGATTGCGGCGCGCTGCGGCTGCTGCGCAGGCGGGCGCGGATCCGGGCGACCACCTCGGCCGGGTCGAATGGCTTGGTGATATAATCATCCGCGCCCAGCTCCAGCCCGGTCACCCGGTCCTGAACCTGGGCGCGGCCGGAAATGATGATTACCGTCGCCCCGCGTTCCAGCGCCAGCCGGTGCACCAGCGTCAGCCCGTCGGTATCGGGCAGCGACAGATCAACCAGACAGACATCCGGCACCACCCGTTTCAGCGCCGCCTCGAATTCGCGCGCGCGGGAAAAGCTCTGGGTGCGAAACCCCGCCTCTTCCAGCGCCTCGGTCAGGATGGCGCGGATTTCCGGCTCGTCGTCCAGAATGCTGACCAGCGGCGCGTTCATGCGATGGACTCCAATCGGGTCAGCGCGGCAAGCTGGCGCGGGGTGAAGGGTTTGCGCAGCACCGGCGCGCGGGCCAGCGCGGCGCGGTGCAGCGGGTCAGAGGGCGGTAGCGAGGTCATCAGGATGCAGGGCAGCCCGCTGCCCTCGGTGCGGTCCAGCAGGTCCAGCCCGGTCGCGCTCCCCTGCAAGCGGATGTCCGACAGCACCAGCCGGATATCCTCAAGATCGGCCAACAGCGCGCAGGCCTCATCGACCGAGGCCGCCTCGATCACCGTATGGCCCAGCGTCACCAGCATGTCGCGCACCGCTTCGCGCAGATCGTCGCTGTCCTCGACCAGCAAGGCCAGCCCCCCGGCAACCGTCGGCGCCGCACGATAGGGCAGGCGCATTGTGACGCTGGCCCCGCTGGGCGTATTGGCCAACCGCAGATCGCCACCGCCCAGCTTGACCATGTCATAGACCATCGGCAGGCCAAGCCCCGAGCCTTCGCCGCCCTTGGTGGTGAAAAACGGGTTCAGCGCCCGCTCCAGCGCCTCGGGCGAGAATCCCGGGCCGGTGTCGCTGACCACGACTTCGATCCAGATCTGGCCGACGGCATGGGCGCTGACGGTGATCTGCCCGCTGGCGCCGCAGGCGTCGCGCGCGTTCAGAACCAGATTCAGCAGCGCGTCCTGAAACATGCCCGGATCCATCATCACCGGCCCGTCTGGGGTATGATCGAGTAGGCTCAACCCCACGCCGCGCGGCAGGCTGGGGGTGGCGAGGATCGTCAGATCCTCCAGCAGCGCGTGCAGATCCGTCGCCTGCAGTCTGAGCCGCCGCTTTCCGGTCATGTCGGCGATCCGGCTCAACAGCCGCCCACCGCGCCGTGCCGTGGCCTGGGTTGCGGCGACCAACTCTTGCGCCTCGGGGGGCAGATCGGTCTTGGCCAGCTTGCCCTGCATGCCCAGAATGATGGTGAGAAGATTTGAGAAATCATGCGCCAGTCCGCTGGTCATCTGCGCCGCCAGCGCCCGGCGTCGGGTCTGTTGCAACGCGCTACGGGCCTGGGTTTCCTGCGTCACATCCATCGACATCAGATACACCCCGCCCTCGCCGTCGGGGGTCATGGCAACGCGGATGCGGCGTGAATCGCGGTCTTCGGTGAATTCGAACACCGGGCTGCGCCCGCCATAGGCGGCGGTCAGATGCGGCGCCACCTTGGCAAAGCTGCTGGCCCCAAGCGCCTCTGGCATAGGCATGCCGACAATATCCGACGGAGACCCCGGCAGCACCGTGCTGAGCCGCCGGTTGGAATAGGTATAGCAACCGTTGCTGTCCACATGCGCAATATGGGCCGGCATCATCTCGGTGGTCAGCCGGGTGCGGGCCTCCATCGCGGTCAGTTGCCGTTTGGTCTCTTCCAGCGCGGTGATGGTCGCCGCCAGTTCACGGTTGGTCGCCGAGAGCTCCTCCGCATGGGTCAGCAGCTGATCCGACAGCGCCTCTGATCTGGTGCGCAGCAGGGCTTCCGAGCGTTTGGCGCGGCTGATGTCGGTATAGACCGTCACCCATCCCCCCTGCGGCAAGGGCGAACCCTCGACCGAGATCATGCGGCCGTTGGCGCGGGGGCGTTCCATGTAATGCGGCTCAAAAGCGCGGGCCTGTTCGACCTTTTGTGCAATAAAGGCCTCGATATCAGTCACATCGCCATATTCGCCGGTCTCGACAAGATAGCGGATGGTGTCGTCGAACCGCGCGCCCGGCGTCACCAGCCAGTCCGGCAGATCGAACATTTCCTGAAATCGGCTGTTGGAGACCGCCAGCCGCAGCTCGCGGTCATAGATCGTCAACGCCTGTGCGATCAGGTTCAGCCCCGCGTTGGTCATCGCCCGGATCTGCTGGTCGGTTTCGCTCACGCTGCTCTCCTTGCTCCCCGTTTATGGCTATCACCGCCGGCGCGTGGCGCAAAGGGGGCGATGCGGCGGGAGGGGGCCACTTGGATTACGCCCGCCCCGTCATTTCCGAACCTTTGTAACAATTCGTAAGGTTTGAGAAAACATCAGGAAAAAGTTGACGTCATGATTGGGCCTTGTCCTAATCGGGGCAAGACCGTGGGAGACGGTCGCGCCGGCGCCAGCGCCGGACAGGGAGGAGAACTAAATTGGCTCAGACGCAGTCTGGCGCCGAAGGGCTTTTGTCCCTTCCGGCGCTGCTTCATCGCAATGCGACCACTTTCGCGACGGCACCGGCCTATCGCGAAAAGGAATTCGGGATCTGGCAAAGCTGGAACTGGGCCGAGACCGAGCAGGAAATCGAGGCGCTGGCGCTGGGGCTGATCAATCTGGGCGTCAACGAGGGCGACTTCATCGCCATCATTGGCCACAACCGCCCCTATCTGTATTGGGCGATGGTCGCCGCCCAGTCGGTTGGCGCGATCCCGGTGCCGCTGTATCAGGACGCGGTGGCCGAAGAGATGGCCTATGTGCTGGGCCATTGCGGCGCGCGGTTCGTCATCGTCAGCGATCAGGAACAGGTCGACAAGGTCGTTGAGGTGCAGGACCAGCTGCATCAGTTCGAGCATCTGATCTATCTCGATCCGCGCGGCCTGCGCAAATACGATCATTCTCATCTGCACGAATACAGACATGTGCAGGAGCAGGGCCGCGCCGCCCATGACGAGTTCATCGCAGACCTGAAGGCCCGGCGCGCAAAGCTGACCTACGACAGTACCTGCGTGATGCTCTATACCTCGGGCACCACCGGCAAGCCCAAGGGCGTCGTGCTGTCCAACCGCAACGTGATCGAAAGCGCCAAGAACTCGGTCGAATTCGATCATCTGGGCCGCAATGAGGATATCCTGTCCTATCTGCCGATGGCTTGGGTTGGCGATTTCATCTTTTCCGTGGGCCAGGCCTATTGGTGTGGCTTCTGCGTGAACTGTCCCGAAAGCGCCGAAACCATGATGACCGATCTGCGCGAGATCGGGCCGACCTATTTCTTCGCCCCGCCGCGGGTGTTCGAAACCCAGCTCACCAATGTGATGATCCGCATGGAAGATGCCGGGCGGCTGAAGCAGGCGATGTTCAACCACTTCATGGCGCACGCCCGCAAGGTCGGCCCCCGCATTCTGGACGGCAAGCCGGTGAACGCCTGGGACCGGTTGAAATATGCAATCGGCGATATGCTGGTCTATGGGCCGCTCAAGGATACGCTGGGCTTTTCGCGCATCCGCGTCGGCTATACCGCGGGCGAGGCGATCGGGCCGGAGATCTTTGATTTCTACCGCTCGCTCGGCATCAACCTCAAACAGCTTTATGGTCAGACCGAGGCGACGGTGTTCATCACCGTTCAGCCCGACGGCGAGGTGCGCGCCGATACCGTTGGCGTGCCCGCCCCGGATGTGGAGATCAAGATCGCCGAAAATGGCGAGATCTTCTACCGCTCGCCCGGCACCTTTGTGGAATACTACAAGAACCCCGAAAGCACCGCCTCGACCAAGGATCCCGAAGGTTGGGTTGCCACCGGAGATGCCGGCTTCATCGAGGAAAGCAGCGGCCACCTGCGCATCATCGACCGGGCCAAGGACGTCGGCACGATGGCGGGCGGCGCGATGTTCGCGCCCAAATATGTCGAGAACAAGCTCAAGTTCTATCCCGATATTCTGGAGGCGGTGCTGTTCGGTAATGGCCGTGACCACTGCGTCGCCTTCATCAATATCGACCTGACCGCCGTCGGGAACTGGGCCGAGCGCAACAACATCGCCTATGCCTCCTATCTGGAGCTTGCTGGCCATCCCATGGTGCTGACCGCGATCCAGCAGCATGTGGAAGAGGTCAACCGCTCGGTGGCGCAGGACACGATGCTGTCGGGCTGTCAGGTGCATCGCTTTGTCGTGCTGCACAAGGAGCTCGACGCCGATGATGGCGAGATGACCCGTACCCGCAAGGTGCGCCGCGCCATCGTCGAACAGAAATACGCCGACATCATCGCCGCGCTGTATGACGGCTCTGCCTCGGTCTCGACCCGCACCGAGGTCACCTATGAGGACGGCCGCAAGGGCCATATCAGCGCCACGCTGAAGATAGGTGACGCCGCCGTGCAGCCGGTCGCGCCGCATAAGGTGGCGGCGGAATGACCGGCATGGGGCAGGGGGCCACCTTCGATGGGGCCACGATTTATGGGGCCATGGTCGGGACCGCCTCCGGCGGGAGTATTTGGACAAAGAAGAAGGATGGACCGCATGCTTGATCAGGCCGGGGGGTACACCACCGTGGATGGCCGCAAGATCGGCGGCGTGGTGATGGAGATGAAGAACATCACCCTGCGTTTCGGCGGCGTGGTGGCGATCAAGGACATTTCCTTTGACATCCGCGAGGGCGAAATCCGCGCCATCATCGGCCCCAACGGGGCCGGGAAATCGTCGATGCTGAACGTGATTTCAGGGTTTTACGTGCCCTCCGAGGGCGAGGTCTGGTTCCACGGCGAGAAACGGCCGCCGATGCGCCCCTTCGAGGTGGCGCGTCAGGGCATCGCGCGGACCTTTCAGAATATCGCGCTGTTCGAGGGGATGAGCGTGCTCGACAACGTGATGACCGGGCGGCTCACCCATATGAAGACCGGGCTTTTTTCCCAAGCCTTGTGGAAAGGCCCGGCCGAGAAGGAAGAGACCGAGAACCGCGAAGTGGCGGAAAAGATCATCGACTTTCTCGAAATCCAGCATATCCGAAAGACGCCGGTGTCGCGGCTGCCCTACGGGCTGAAAAAGCGGGTCGAACTGGCCCGTGCGCTTGCCGCCCAGCCCAAGTTGCTGCTGCTTGACGAGCCGATGGCGGGGATGAATGTCGAAGAGAAAGAGGACATGTCCCGCTTTATCCTCGATGTGAACGACGAATTCGGCACCACCATCGCGCTGATCGAGCACGACATGGGCGTGGTGATGGATCTGTCCGACCGTGTGGTGGTGATGGATTATGGCAAGAAGATCGGCGACGGCCCGCCTGACGAGGTGCGCAACAATCAGGACGTCATCGACGCCTATCTGGGGGTGGCCCATGACTGACCGGAGCAACGCCCGCACCGTGCGACCCGAACAACAGGGAGGCCGTTATGCCTGATCAACTGCTTTACGCCATGGAAGTCACGCTCAACGGTCTGATGGCCGGGGTGCTGTATGCGCTGGTCGCGCTGGGCTTCGTGCTGATTTACAAGGCTTCCGGCATCTTCAACTATGCGCAGGGCGTCATGGCGCTTTTTGCGGCGATGACGCTGGTGGGGATCACCGAGGGGCAGGTGCCGTTCTCGCATCTGATCAACGCGATCTTTGGCACCGAGATCCATAATTTCGGCTGGCAGCTGCCGGGGCTGGTGGCGATCCTGCTGACCATGGTGGTGATGGTGGGGCTGGCGTGGTGCGTGCAGCAATTCGTCATGCGCCATCTGGTCGGGCAGGCACCGATCATCCTGTTCATGGCCACGATCGGGCTGGCCTATTTTCTCGAAGGGGTCTCGGACCTGATGTGGGGCTCGGAGATCCGCAAGCTTGATATCGGTTTGCCGCAGGGGATCAACGAAACCCTCGACCGGGTCACCTATGACCTGTTCGGCTATGGGTTCTTCATCGACAATCTCGATGTCGTTGCCAGCGTCATCGCGGCGCTGCTGGTGATCGCGCTGGTCGCCTTCAGCCAGTACACCAAGCAGGGGCGCGCGATGCGGGCCGTTGCCGACGATCACCAGGCGGCGCTGTCGGTGGGCATCTCGCTTAACTTCATCTGGGTCATGGTGTGGTCGGTGGCGGGCTTTGTCGCGCTGGTCGCGGGCATCATGTGGGGCACCAAATCGGGGGTGCAGTTCTCGCTGTCCCTGATCGCGCTCAAGGCGCTGCCGGTTCTGATGCTGGGGGGCTTTACCTCGATCCCCGGTGCCATCGTAGGCGGGTTGATCATCGGAGTGGGTGAAAAGCTGTTCGACTTCATGATCGGCCCGATGGTGGGCGGCGCCACCGAGAACTGGTTCGCCTATGTGCTGGCGCTGGTCTTCCTCGTGTTCCGGCCGCAGGGCCTGTTCGGCGAGAAAATCATCGAGAGGGTGTGAGCATGAAGCAGCTGATTGCCATCCTCAACGTGATCGCCTGGTCGGGCTTCTGGGCCTTTGGCTATATCGCCCTCACCTCTGACGATCTGTCAGAGCGCCAGTTGGTGATTGCCGCGATTCTGGCCTTTGTCGGCTTCCTGATCGGGGTGCTGGCCTATCTCAAGCTCAGCCGTGCCTCGGAAGACAGTGGCTTCGAGCCACGTAAACAACTCGACGCGGACACCCGCGAACGGGCGCAATCGCAGGGGAGAATCTGACGTGTTTTACCGTGAAGCGGGCGATTTCAAGACATCGTACCAGCAGGACAGCCAGACCTTTCCGATCCGGTTCGATCGCTATCGTTACTATGTCGTTCTGGCGGTGGCCTTCGGGGTGGTGCCGTTCCTGATCAATGATTACTGGGCCAACGCCATTCTGGTGCCCTTTCTGATCTATGCCATCGCGGCGATCGGGCTGAACATCCTGACCGGCTATTGCGGACAGGTCTCGCTTGGCACCGGCGGGTTCATGGCGGTGGGGGCCTATGCCTGCTACAAGCTGATGACCGCCTTTCCCGAGGTCAGCATGTTCATCCATGTGATCCTGGCCGGCGGCATCACTGCGGCGGTCGGCGTGCTGTTCGGCCTGCCATCCCTCCGGATCAAGGGGTTCTACCTTGCTGTGGCGACGCTGGCGGCGCAGTTCTTTCTGGTTTGGCTGCTCAACCGGGTGCCGTGGTTCTACAACTACTCCGCCTCGGGCCAGATCTCGGCCCCCGAGCGCGAGGTGTTCGGCATCATGATCACCGGTGCCAATGCGCCATCCTGGGCGGTCTACCTGTTCTGCCTGATCTTCCTGTCCCTGGCCGGTATCCTTGCCCGCAACCTGACGCGCGGCACGATGGGGCGCAGATGGATGGCGATCCGCGATATGGACATCGCCGCCGAGATCATCGGGGTGAACCCGCTGACCGCGAAACTCACGGCCTTTGCCGTCAGCTCGTTCTTTGTCGGCATCTCTGGCGCGCTGTTCTTCTCGGTCTATCTCGGCGCGGTCGAGGTTGGCGAAGCCTTCGGCATCCAGAAATCGTTCCTGGTGCTGTTCATGGTCATCATCGGCGGGCTGGGTTCGATCTTTGGCGCCTTTGCCGGCGCGGCCTTTCTGGTGGTGCTGCCGGTGGCGCTGAAGCTGGTCGGCGTCGACGTGCTGGGCTGGGCCACGGATATCGTGGCGCATCTGCAGCTGGTTATCGTCGGCGGGCTGATCATTACATTTCTGGTCTTGGAACCGCATGGGCTGGCACAGCTCTGGCGGGTCGCCAAGGAGAAGCTGAGACTCTGGCCTTTCCCGTATTGAATGGGGGGGAGGCTGCACCTGTCCGGTGGGTGCGACATATCAGAGATACATCGGAAACAACCAATGGGAGGAGGAACCCGATGAAGACAAGATTGACAGCACTGGCGCTGGGCGCCCTGATGGCTGCGGGGCCCGCAGCAGCGGATCTCGTGTTCCCGTCGCTGAGCTATCGCACGGGACCCTATGCGGCGGGTGGTATTCCCTTCGCGGACGGGTATGCCGATTATTTCACGCTTTTGAACGAGCGTGACGGCGGCATCGGCGGCGAGAAGATCGACGTGCCGGAATGCGAAACCGCGTATAACACCGAGAAGGGTGTTGAATGCTACGAGTCGACCAAAGACCTTGGTTCGCTTGTCTATCAACCGCTGTCCACCGGGATCACCTATCAGCTTATTCCCAAGGTGACGGCGGACGGCATTCCGATGCTGACCTCGGGTCTGGGCAGAACCTCGGCCAAGAACGGGGCCATGTTCCCCTGGGTGTTCAACTTCCCGGCCAACTACTGGGATGGGGCCTCGGTCGCGATCAAGCATATCCTTGATGAGGAAGGCGGCGATCTGAAAGGCAAGAAAGTCGCACTGGTCTATCACAACTCGGCCTACGGCAAGGAACCGATCCGCACGCTCGAGGAACTGTCCAAGAAGCATGGCTACGATCTGACCCTTCTGCCGGTCGATCACCCCGGTCAGGAACAAAAAAGCCAGTGGCTGCAAATCCGCCGTGAAAAACCGGATTATGTGATCATGTATGGCTGGGGCGTGATGAACCAGGTTGCCGTTCAAGAGGCGGTCAACATCCGCTTCCCGATGGATCATTTCATCGGCATCTGGTGGTCGGGCTCGGAAAACGACGTGCTGCCCGCGGGTGAAGGCGCAGATGGCTACAAGGCGCTGACATTCCATAACCTCGGCGACAACTACCCGCTGTATGACGACCTGAAGAGCTATGTCTATGACAAGGGGCTTTCCGCAGGTGCAGGCGATCAGCACGGCACGGCGATCTATGACCGCGGTATGTATGGCGCGATGTTGGTGGCCGAAGCCGCGAAGACCGCTCAGAAAATCCACGGCACCAGCAAGATCACCCCGGCGATGATGCGCGACGGGATGGAAGCCCTTGAAATGACGGAAGAGAAGATGACGGCTCTCGGGCTGCCGAACTTCGGTCCTGAATTCAAGGTCTCTTGCGAGAACCATGGCGGCAACGGTTTCGCTGCCATCGGCCAGTGGGATGCGAAAGCGCATGAATGGAAGCTGATCACCGACTACATGCAGTCGGATCAGGATGTCGTTCAGCCCCTGATCGAAGCCGACTCGATGGCTTTCGGCAAGGAAAACAACATCACCCCCGGCTGCAAATAAGCCCGGTGGGATGACATATCGGGGACGGCGGTCAGCCGCCGTTCCTACCCCAAACGGTCAAACCGCCCGCGACGGCGCTGTCGCGGAATTCGGAAAGAAGGACACCAGATGCTGGACGCCGGACAAACCAGGGAGACCCTGCTCGAGGTCAACAATATCGAGGTGGTCTACAACCACGTGATCCTCGTGCTCAAAGGGGTCAGCCTTAATGTGCCCAAGGGCGGCATCACCGCGCTTTTGGGTGGCAACGGCGCGGGCAAGACCACCACGCTCAAGGCGATCTCGGCCCTGTTGCAATCGGAACGCGGCGAGGTCACCAAAGGCTCGGTCAAGTATCGTGGCGAGGATGTGCATCACGCCGACCCGGCCGATCTGGTGCGCAAGGGCGTGATCCAGGTGATGGAGGGACGCCATTGTTTCGAACACCTCACCGTCGAGGAAAACCTGCTCACCGGCTATTACACCCGGAAATCCGGCAAGGCCGAGATGATGAGCGACCTTGAAAAAGTATATGCCTATTTCCCCCGTCTCAAGGAACGCCGCCGCAGTCAGGCGGGCTATACCTCGGGCGGCGAACAACAGATGGTCGCCATCGGGCGCGCCATGATGGCCAAACCGGAAACGATCCTGCTGGATGAACCCAGCATGGGGTTGGCACCGCAACTGGTCGAAGAGATTTTCGGCATCGTCAAGGATCTCAACGAACGCGAGGGCGTGACCTTCCTGCTGGCGGAACAGAATACCAACGTGGCGCTGCGCTTCGCCCACTACGGCTATATCCTTGAATCCGGTCGCGTGGTGATGGACGGCCCCGCCGCCGACCTGCGCGAGAACCAGGACGTCAAGGAATTCTATCTCGGCATGTCCGACGAGGGGCGCAAAAGCTTTCGCGACGTACGCTCTTATCGCCGCCGCAAGCGGTGGCTGAGCTGAGCGCGCCCGCCAGATTACAGGCGCATTCCCTGCCCACCGGGGCAGCGGCCCAAAAGCGCGGGCCAAGGACAAGGACAGCGGCGCAAGAACGCGGCTCAAGGACAAGGACGAGGTCGAATAATGACTGTTCATTTTGACGATTTGGAAACCCGCTCCGCCGATGCCCGCACGGCCGATCAGCTGTTGGCGCTGAACGCCAATCTCGCCCGCAACGGGCTCGATTCGCTGGACGATCTGGGCGGCCTCACCGCCTTGCCGGTGCTGCGCAAATCCGACCTCAGCGCGCGGCAGAAGACCACGCCGCCGTTTGGCGGGCTTCCGGTGGCCAATGTCGCCCATATCTTTCAGTCGCCGGGTCCGATCTATGAGCCGGGCGGCATCAGTCATGACTGGTGGCGCATGGGCCGCTTTCTCTGTGCCGCTGGCATCGGCAAGGGCGACATCGTGCAGAACTGTTTCGGCTATCACCTGACCCCTGCCGGCATGATCTTTGAAAGCGGGGCCCGCGCAGTCGGGGCCGCCGTGGTGCCCGCCGGAACCGGCCAGACCGAACTTCAGGCCCGCGCCGCCCATGATATCGGCGTTACCGCCTATGCCGGTACACCCGACTATCTCAAGATCATCCTCGACAAGGCCGAGGCGATGGGGCTGGCGCTGAAAATCACCAAGGCGGCGGTGGGCGGCGGCGCCCTGTTCCCGTCGCTGCGTCAGGAATACACCGATCGTGGTATCGCCTGCCTGCAAAGCTATGCCACCGCCGATCTGGGCAATATCGCCTATGAAAGCGCGGCGATGGACGGAATGATCGTCGACGAGAAGGTCATCGTTGAAATCGTTACCCCCGGCACCGGCACGCCGGTCGCCCCCGGCGAGGTCGGCGAGGTGGTGGTGACGACGTTGAACCCGGATTACCCGCTTGTGCGTTTTGCCACCGGTGATTTGTCCGCCGTGCTGCCGGGGCAATCGCCCTGTGGCCGTACCAACATGCGGATCAAGGGCTGGATGGGACGGGCCGATCAGACCACCAAGATCAAGGGCATGTTCGTGCGCCCGGAACAGGTGGCGCAACTGGTCGAAAAACATGCCGAGATTATCAAGGCCCGGGTGATCGCCACCCGCGACGGCGAAATGGACGCCATGACTGTCCAGATCGAAGCCGAAAGCGGCGGCGATGGCGGGACCTATTCCGCCAGCGTGGCCGATCTGCTCAAGCTCAAGGGCAAGATCGAGGTGGTGGCCCCTGGTACGCTGCCCAAGGACGGGCTGGTGATCGAGGACCAGCGCAAGTACGACTAGCGGTCCGGCCTTTCGGGGCCGGGGGTCGCTTAGCGCAACGCCCGGCCTTTCTTGATCGCATCCGCGCCGAACCGGCGTCTGATCTCGTCTGCGGCCCGCTCTGCATCGCTGCGTCGGGCCGCGCCCGGGTCAAGCAGATCGCCGGACATATCCGCCTCGGCCTCGGGGCAAAGCTCGGCAATCCCGACCCCCAACAGCCGATAGGGCCCCCGGTCGCCCAGCTGATCGAACAGCGCGCGCGCGCTGCGATACAGCCGGTCGGCCATCTGCGTCGCATCGTGCAGCGCCACCCGCCGGGTCAGCAGGCTGTGATCCGAGCGTTTCAGCTTCAACACCACGACTCGTCCGGCCAACCCCTTGGCCTTGGCTCGGCCCGACACCTTTTCGGCCATCCGCCACAGATGCCCGTCAAGGATGTCGGCATCACCGGTATCCTCGCGAAAGGTGGTCTCGTTCGAGATCGACTTCATCGGCGCATTCGCCTCAACGCGGCGCCGGTCCTCGCCACGCGCCAGATGGTACAGCCGGTCGCCCATATTACCGAACCGCGCCTGCAGATCGCGCCGCTCCCAGCGCAGCAGATCGGCAAAGGTCCGGATCCCGGCGCGCTCCAACGCACCCTGCGCCGCCGGTCCGATCCCCCAAAGCATCCGCACCGGCCGGTCGCGCAGGAACGCTGCCGTCTCGGCCTGCCCGATCACCGCGAACCCCTGCGGTTTGTCGAGGTCCGATGCCACCTTGGCGAGAAACTTGTTGTGGCTCAGCCCGATGGATCCGGTCACCCCCAACTCGTCCTTCATCCGCCGAACCAGCCGCGCCAGCATCACCGCCGGGGGCGCGCCATGCAGCTTTTCGGTGCCTGACAGATCCAGGAACGCCTCGTCCAGCGACAGCGGCTCGATCGCCGGGGTCAACTCCTGCATCATCGCGCGGATCTGGCGCGAGACTTGGGCATAGACCTCCATCCGGGGCGCGATCACCACCGCATCGGGGCACAGTTTCAGCGCCTGAAACATCGGCATCGCCGAATGCACCCCCCGGATCCGCGCCACATAGCAAGCGGTTGATACCACCCCGCGCCGACCGCCGCCGATAATCACCGGCTTGCCCGCCAGTTCGGGATTGTCGCGCTTTTCCACGCTGGCATAGAAGGCGTCACAATCCATATGCGCGATGCTCAGGCTGAACAGTTCGTCATGCGCCAACACGCGCGGACTGGCGCAAGACGGACAACGGCGCGCGCGCCCGGGCGCCGGGTCCGAGGCGTCAAATTGTGTCAGGCAATCACGGCAAAGCGCATGCATGGGCGGTGGAATCTCGGCTGGGTGGTGGTTATCTCTGTCAGACCATAGGCCGGATCAACGGAACAGTCAGCATGACAGATCAGCGTGACATCGAAATCGCGCCCTTTTCCGGGGCCAAGCTGGCGCTGTTTCTGGGCCCCGACCTGTTGGTGATCCAACGCGATGATCGCCCCGACATCCCTTGGCCCGGCCATTGGGATCTGCCCGGTGGCGGCCGCGAGGGTGGCGAGACCCCGATGGACTGTGCCCTGCGCGAAACCTGCGAAGAGGTGAACCTGACCCTGTCGCCGGATCAGATCACGTGGTCGCGCAGCTATCTGCGCCCGCATGGCCGGGTCTGGTTCTTCGCCGCGCATCTGCCCGCCGCCCGTGTCGCCGGAGTGCGGCTGGGGGACGAAGGGCAGGGCTGGTGCCTGATGGCGCCGCAAACCTATTGCCAGCATCCGCTCGCGGTGCCGCATTTCGCCGAGACCCTGACGCTGTATCTGGGGCAGCAGGCGGAAGCGGGGGATTCAGGAGATCTCACAGAAAGACCCCCCGCTGCTGAGGCGGGGGGAAGGTAACGAACCACAGGAAGAAAAGGTTCGTTGGGGGAGTGTCCTAAATTTAGAATCGCTCAAAACAGGCTTGTTTTGAAGCCCGGATTTCCGCCTCGGCCAAACAGGCGCCCGAAATGTGCCTTTTCGGCCACGGATGCTGTGCAGCGCTGCAACATATTTGTGCTGTTCTGAGGCTTAAAGCGCG
The DNA here is from genome assembly GCF_004348975.1 of Antarcticimicrobium sediminis. Classification (GTDB taxonomy): domain Bacteria; phylum Pseudomonadota; class Alphaproteobacteria; order Rhodobacterales; family Rhodobacteraceae; genus Antarcticimicrobium; species Antarcticimicrobium sediminis. Next base: position 166,982 of record NZ_SMFP01000011.1, read on the forward strand.
GCCAGCTCGCTCAGGATCGCCTGCGCCGCCTCGCGTGGGTTTTGGGCCTGCCAGACCGGGCGCCCGACCACGATATGATCGGCCCCGGCGGCAATCGCGCTGCCCGGTGTCGCCACCCGTTTCTGATCGCCAGATGCGCTGCCTGCCGGGCGCACCCCCGGTGTCACGATCAACCGGCCCTCTGCCTGCGGCAGCGCCCGGATCGCGGCGGCCTCCTGTGGGCTGGCGATCACCCCGTCGGCCCCGGCCTCAAGCGCGCGCGCGGCACGCTCCACCACCAGTTCGGCCAGATCGCCCGGTTTGATCAACCCGTCGTCCAGATCGGCCCGGTCCAGCGAGGTCAGGATCGTCACCGCGAGGATCTTCATATCCTTGCCTGCCGCGCCCTCCTTGGCGGCGCGCACCACATGCGGGTCACCATGCACGGTCAGGAAATCCAGATCGAATTGCGCCAGCCCCCGCACCGCCGCCTCGACGGTGGCGCTGATGTCGAACAGCTTCATATCAAGAAAGATGCGTTTGCCCTGCTCGGCGATCAGCTCATGCGCAAGGCCCAGACCGCCCCCGGTCAGCATCCCCAACCCGATCTTGTAAAAACTGACGCTATCGCCCAGCTTTTCGGTCAGCGCGAGCGCCTGAATGGCGTTGGGCACGTCCAGGGCGACGATCAGGCGGTCATCGGACATTGGGCTTCTCCTCGGGTTGCGGCGGCCCCTCTTTAGGCTGCGCCGCCGTCCCAGACAAGAGACAGGCCCCGTTCAGGCGAAACCCGCGATCAGGCAAAACCCGGGTGTGGCGTCAGCCCGTCGGCAACCTCCAGCGTTGCGCGCCCGGCGCGAAACTCTGGCATCCGTTTCATCTGCCGCAGCGCATCGCCCAGAAACGCCGCCCAGCGCGCCTCTGCGCCAGTCTCGGCGGTCAGCTCGATGGAACAGAACAGCGTCACGATCCGGTCGGCCAGTGTCAGGCAGACGCTGGCCCGGTGCCGTGCCTGCTCGGGGCAATACTCGGGGGCGGAAATCTCGACGTCGGTGATCTGCATGATGGCCTCCTGTTTTGCCCCGGTATTGTCCGCAATTGGTGCAGCAATATGGCGGCGGGCAGGAAATTTCGCGACACCCCCGACCGCCCCCTCCCGCCTGCGGTCCGGGACGATTTCCGGCCCGTTTTCCGGTCATTAGGTCTTGAACTACCCCGCCTTCTCCCCAAATCTATCCCTGAGGCCCGGTCCCCGGTGCGCCGCAAAGTGGGCATCGAACTTACCGGGCGCTTTAACAAGGAGAGACGCATGGACTTGAACAAGTTCACTGAGCGGGCACGTGGTTTCGTGCAGGCGGCCCAAACGATCGCGATGCGCGAAGAGCATCAGCGCGTGGTCCCCGAACATCTGCTCAAGGCATTGATGGACGACGATCAGGGGCTGGCCAGCAACCTGATCACCCGCGCCGGGGGCACCCCCGCCCGCGTGGTCGAGGCGTTGGAAGTCGCCGTGAAAAAGCTGCCCAAGGTCAGCGGCGACGCGGCCCAGATCTATATCGACACGCAAACCGCCAAGGTGCTGGACGAGGCCGAGAAGCTGGCCAAGAAGGCTGGCGACAGCTTTGTGCCGGTGGAACGCGTCCTGATGGCGCTTTGCATGGTCAAATCCGGCGCGAAAACGGCGCTGGAGGCGGGGGCTGTCTCGGCGCAAAAGCTGAACGAGGCGATCAACGATATCCGCAAGGGGCGCACCGCCGACACCGCGTCGGCCGAAGAAGGCTATGATGCGCTCAAGAAATATGCCCGCGACCTGACCGAGGCCGCCGAACAGGGCAAGATCGACCCGATCATTGGCCGCGACGAGGAAATTCGCCGCTCCATGCAGGTGCTCTCGCGCCGGACCAAGAACAACCCGGTGCTGATCGGCGAACCCGGTGTCGGCAAGACCGCCATCGCCGAGGGGCTGGCGCTGCGCATCATCAACGGCGATGTGCCCGAAAGCCTGCGCAACAAGAAACTGTTGGCGCTCGATATGGGTGCGCTGATCGCCGGGGCGAAATACCGTGGTGAATTCGAAGAACGCCTGAAAGCGGTCCTGAACGAGATCGAGGACGCCGCGGGCGAAATCATCCTGTTCATCGACGAGATGCACACGCTGGTGGGGGCCGGGAAATCTGACGGCGCGATGGATGCGGCCAACCTGATCAAGCCGGCGCTGGCACGTGGCGAGCTGCACTGTATCGGTGCGACCACGCTGGATGAATACCGCAAATACGTCGAAAAAGATGCGGCTCTTGCCCGCCGGTTCCAGCCCATCGTGGTCGAGGAGCCGACTGTCGAGGACACCATTTCGATCCTGCGCGGCATCAAGGAAAAGTACGAACTGCACCACGGCGTGCGCATCTCTGATGCGGCGTTGGTTGCGGCCGCGACCCTGTCCAACCGCTATATCACCGACCGGTTCCTACCCGACAAGGCGATCGACCTCATGGACGAGGCCGCCTCGCGTCTGCGGATGGAGGTGGACAGCAAACCCGAAGAGCTGGACCAGCTCGACCGCCAGATCCTGCAATTGCAGATCGAGGCCGAGGCGCTCAAGAAAGAGGACGACACCGCCTCCAAGGACCGGCTGGGGGCGCTGCAAAAAGAGCTGTCGGATCTGCAGGAACGCTCTGCCGAGATGACCGCGCAATGGCAGGCCGAGCGGGACAAGCTGGCCTCTGGTCGCGAGCTCAAGGAACAGCTTGACCGCGCCCGCGCCGATCTCGACATCGCCAAGCGCGAGGGCAACCTCGCCAAGGCCGGGGAACTGTCCTATGGCGTGATCCCGCAGCTTGAAAAACAGCTGGCCGGGGCCGAACAGGCCGAAGCCGATGGCATGATGGTCGAAGAGGCCGTCCGCCCCGAACAGATCGCGGCGGTGGTTGAACGCTGGACCGGCATCCCCACCTCCAAGATGCTGGAGGGCGAGCGCGAAAAGCTGCTGCGCATGGAAGACGAGCTGCACAAGCGCGTCATCGGGCAGGACGCCGCCGTGCGCGCGGTTGCCAATGCCGTGCGTCGGGCGCGTGCGGGTCTGAATGACGAGGGGCGCCCGCTGGGATCGTTCCTGTTCCTCGGGCCGACCGGCGTCGGCAAGACCGAGCTGACCAAGGCGGTGGCCGAATATCTGTTTGACGACGACAACGCGATGGTGCGCGTCGACATGTCCGAATTCATGGAGAAACACGCGGTCGCCCGTCTGATCGGCGCACCTCCGGGTTATGTCGGCTATGAAGAGGGCGGCGTGCTGACCGAGGCGGTCCGTCGGCGGCCCTATCAGGTGGTGCTGTTCGATGAGGTCGAAAAGGCCCACCCGGACGTGTTCAACGTGCTGTTGCAAGTGCTCGATGACGGTGTGTTGACCGATGGTCATGGCCGCACCGTGGACTTCAAGCAGACCTTGATCGTGCTGACCTCCAACCTTGGCAGCCAGGCGCTCAGCCAACTGCCCGAGGGCGGCGACAGTGCCCAGGCGCGGCGCGACGTGATGGATGCGGTGCGGGCCCATTTCCGCCCCGAGTTCCTCAACCGTCTGGACGAAACCATCATCTTTGAACGGCTCAGCCGCGAGAACATGGATGGCATCGTTGATATCCAGATGGCCAGCCTGCTCAAGCGGCTGGCGGATCGCAAGATCACGCTGCAACTGGATGCGGCGGCGCATAAATGGTTGGCGGACGAAGGTTATGACCCGGTGTTCGGGGCCCGCCCGCTCAAGCGTGTGATCCAGACCGCGCTGCAAAACCCGCTGGCCGAGATGCTGCTGGCCGGGGATGTGAAGGACGGCGATACCATCCCGGTCACCGCCGGGGCCGAGGGGCTGATCGTCGGCGAACGGATCGGGGCCAGCAACCGGCCCAAACCGGACGACGCCGTGGTGCACTAAGCACCCCGCGCGCGACAGACAGAAGGCCCGCCATCTCTGGCGGGCCTTTTTCGTTCTCTCCCCCGTGCGCGTCCCGGTGCGCGGCTCGCGTTACAGAAAGGCCAGCTCGTCGACCACGATATCGGCGGTATCGAGCAGGCTGTTGGTCAGGCTTACCGTGCCCAGCACCGCGCCGCTTTTCTCATCGCTCAGCGTCAGCACGGTGACCGGCGTGCCGGTGGCGGTATTGACGCCGATGGAATACTCGATCCCCGCATCCAGCACGATCCGGTCGCCATCGGCACCGTTGAAGCGCTCCACATGATCGTCGCCGAACGCCGATTTTGCGAACAGGAAACTGTCGGCGCCGATATTGCCGCGCATCTCGTCATCGCCCATGCCGCCGATCAGCGTGTTGTCGCCGGCGCCGCCATCAAGATAATCATCGCCCGCGCCGCCCGACAGGAGGTCGTCGCCGTGATCGCCGCGCAGCTCGTCCGCGCCCTTGCCGCCCTCCAGCACATCGTCGCCATAGCCACCATACAGCAGGTCGATCCCCGCCTCGCCGAACAGCTGGTCCGCACCGTCCTCGCCATACAGCGTATCATTGCCCTCGCCACCATACAGCTTGTCCTTGCCATAGCTGCCGGCCAGCTTGTCATCGCCTTCGCCGCCCTCAAGCGTGTCATTGTCATAGCCGCCATACAGCTCGTCGATGCCGTTGCCCCCGACCAGCCGGTCATTGCCGCTGCCGCCATACAGCTTGTCATCGCCGCCGTTGCCGAACAGGCGATCGTTGCCCGCGTCACCGCTCAGGCTGTCGACGCCCTCGTTTCCGTACAGCCGGTCCGCCGCATCGCCGCCATACAGCCTGTCGTCGCCGTCGCCGCCGATCAGCTTGTCGCGCCCCTCATTGCCATACATCGCATCATTGCCGGATTGCCCGCGCAGCACGTCGTTACCGTACGACCCTGACAGGCTGTCATCGCCGCCGCCGCCGCTAAGCGTATCGCGGCCATCGCCACCATTCAGGCTGTCATTGCCGCCCTCGCCGAACAGCTTGTCATTGCCCGCCCCGCCACTGACCGAATCGTCACCCGTGCCGGAAAAGATGGTGTCATTGCCGTGATCGCCATAGCTGCGGTCATGCCCGGCCCCCAGATGAATGGTGTCGTCCAACTCGCCGCCATCCACTCGGTCGTCCAGATCGGTGCCGAAATAATGCGATGCCCCTTCGCTCAGATAATAGGTCATCCAGTGCGACAACTGCCCAAGCGTTGCATTGGCATTGCCGTCCTCGTTCACGACCCGGCCGTCCTCGCGGATTTCAAAGCCGATATGATACATCCCGTCGAACACCGTGTTGGTCAGGCTGTCGCCTTCCAGATAGCCGTTGCCGCCATCGTTCTGCACAAGGTGATAGCCCCATTCCTCGCCGCCCTCGTCATCGCCGTGCAACTCGATAAACGTGTCATAGCGCTCGGTATGGGCGGGATCGCGGATATAGGCGTTGATCGCTTGGACATCGGCGATGTCGATCAACCCGTCGGCGAACAGCTTGCCGTTTTCGATCGCGGTGAGGATCAGCGCGTTCAGGGCATCTGCCGCCTGCGCCCCGCCCTGAATGTCGGTGCTCGAAATGCTTCGGTTCAACCCGCTATTGTCCAGAAGCGCGTTGACGATGCTATCCAGCCCGGTTCCGGTCGTGCCTTCGGTCAGTTTCTTGCCCACGTGACGTTCCTTTATTCGAATGCGCGCATGATGCGCGTACTGCGCATGTCTCCCTTGGCAGAGACCTTGCGCCCGGCTTTGCGGCAGAATTTGAATTAAAGTGTGGCGAAAGTCTGTCCGCACCCCGCGCGGGCGGGTCCGTGCCGACACGAGGGCCCCTAAGGGGCGGTCCACCGCCGAAATACGCGAGTTTCGGGATTTGCGGCGGTGGGATGTCGTTTTTGCGCCGGTGTCGGCGCGTCAGGCAGGGGGACGCGATCAAAGCTGCGCTGCCGTAAACACAGCCGTCCCCGACAGGACGTGCTGCGACCGACATCCGACCAGACACGCTGTTGCGCCTTGCCGCAAAGCCGGAACCGACCTAGCGTCAGGCCATGAGATCGGAATTCACACGTTTTGAGCTGGGCTGGCGCGCCATTGGTGCGCCGTTCGGCAAAACGCAGGAGTGGTGGCCGCCCCCCTGCCGTTGATCCGCTTATCCGCGATCAACACCTCAAAATGAACTGGATTTACGATGACCATACACACCGTTTTGGTCCGCGCTGACACGCTTGTCGTGTCTTGGGCGGACGGCAGCTCGTCTTCATACCCGACGATCTGGCTGCGCGACAATTGCCCCTCGGGCTTGCATCCGCAAACCCACGAACGGCTTCTGGATCTGCTCGCGTTGGAGGCCGCGCCGGTCCTGACCTCTGCGCAGCTTGACGGAGATCACGTTGTGCTCAGCTATGGCGACGGTCATGTCAGCCCGATGCCCGTGGGGTTGCTCAGCGCCCATCGTCCCGGACAGCGCGCAGCGGATGCCGCCGCCATTGCGCCCCAGCTTTGGCGCGGAGATGACCGCGCAAACCGTCCCGCGTCATGTGGCGGCCCCGATTTTGGCGGACGACCCCGCGCTGAACGCATGGCTGCAAGACACCGCCAGATACGGCATCGCGATTGTTGAGGGCCTGGAGGACAGGACCAGCGCAGGGGTCGATGTGGCGCAACGGATCGGTTTCCTGCGGGAAACCAATTTCGGCACAACGTTCGAGGTGATCAACAAACCCGATCCGAACAACCTCGCTTACACCTCTGTCGCCTTGCCGCTGCACACCGATTTGCCAAACCAGGAAGTTCCCCCCGGGTTCCAGTTTTTGCACTGCCTGGCCAATGAGGCGACAGGGGGCGGCTCCCTGTTCGCCGATGGATTCGCGATTGCCGAGGATTTGCGCGTCGAGGATCCCGAGGCGTTTCGTCTCCTGTGCGACGTGCCCATTCCCTTTCGGTTCCACGATCCCGAGGCAGATATTCGCGTTCATGAACCGGTCATCACGTTGAACGGGTCAGGCGAGGTGATCGAGATCCGCTATAACGCCCATCTGGCGGGGGTTTTTGACATGCCGTCAAAGATCATGCCCGACTATTACCGGGCGTATCGCGCCTATATGGCCAAAACACGGGATCCAAAGTACCGCCTGACCCTGAAGTTGAAGGGGGGCGAAATGGTTGTCTTTGACAATCGTCGGGTGCTGCATGGCCGCGACGCGTTCGATCCCTCGACCGGGTTTCGGCATCTGCACGGCTGTTATGTGGACCGGGGTGAATTCACCTCGCGTCTGCGTTTGTTGGCGCGCCCTGCGAGCGGTGCCAAGACGGTCTGATCGACAGTCAAGACGACAACGGGCTCGCGCGCAAACAGCGCGGGAGCCCGGCAAAGACGACATCTACCTATTGCGCGCCAGCCCGGCTCGCGCCGGATCACGATGTCAGGTCACAATCGCGTGCGCGGCGGGGAGGCGTTAACCCGAGTCGCGCGCCTTTGGGCGGCGATCCGCGCAAAATGTACTAAACCCGGTGGAAACTCCCCAATCCGGGGAAAACCGGTGCTGCGGCAGTGGGGCGAACTGTACGATTTGCCCCTGAAACTCCCCGAAACAGCCATGAAAAAGGGGCGGAACAGCTTTGCTCCGCCCCGAAATCCGGGGGTTAACCGGGCGCGCGTTACTCGCTCAGGGCGGTTTGCGCGATCCCTTCCAGCATCGCCTGCACCTCTTGCATCGGCCCTTCGGGATAGGTGCGATAGCCGACGATCACCTCTCCGGGGGTGTCCGCCAGTTCGGCCACGAAGATGTCATAGGGGCAATAGACGATGTTCATCGGATTGGCCTCCATCACGCTGCGCGACACTTTGGCCGAGCAGAAGGAATAGACATCTGCCTTTGTAAACAACACCTTGTCAGATCCCACATCGGCGCGGGTGCGTTCCAGCATATCGCCCACATGGCTGACGTGATCGATCACCAGCCCGGCATCCAGAATCGCGTTCTCGATCCCGAAAGCGACGTCGTCAAAGCCTTGATTGGTAGTATGGCGCACCATCTCCTGCGCGGCGACGGCCTGCGCGGCCAACCCCAGCGCGGCGGCAAGAAACACAGCTTTCATCTTTCTCTCCCCTTCACAAAAGCGCGACTTGCCAGTCCCGCATTTCCCTCTCACTCTCTAGGCTAACGCCTTGGCGCGCCTTGCGCAAAGTCAAACATATCGGAGTTTATGAATGAATATCGCCGTGAACGCTGTCGAGCTTCTGGCCGGTCTTTTTATCGCTATCATGGGTGTGCTCGTGTTGGTTCTGGCGGTTCTCTTCGTCATCGACCGGGTTCAGACTGGCGATGCGATCAGGCGAAACTATCCGGTGATCGGGCGGTTCCGCTATCTGTTCAGTGCGCTGGGAGAATTCTTTCGCCAGTATTTCTTTGCCATGGACCGCGAGGAGATGCCGTTCAACCGCGCCCAGCGGGAATGGGTCACGCGCGCCTCGACCGGCGAAAGCAATACGGTTGCCTTTGGTTCTACCCGCAATCTCAGCTTGCCGGGCACCGCGATCTTCGTCAACGCGCCGTTCCCGCCGCTCAATGACCAATACGCCAAGACCGAGCCGATGTTGATCGGCCCCACCGCGCGCACCCCATATCTTGCGCCCTCGTTCTTCAATATCTCGGGCATGTCCTATGGCGCCATCTCCAAGCCCGCGGTCGAAGCGTTGAGCCGGGGCGCGAAAGAGGCGAACATCTGGCTCAACACCGGCGAGGGGGGGCTAAGCTCGATGCATCTGGAAGGCGGCTGTGATGTCGTGTTTCAGATCGGCACCGCGAAATACGGTGTACGCGACGAGAACGGCAAACTTGACGATGACAAGCTGCGCGCCGTGGCCGCGCATGACACCGTGCGCATGTTCGAGATCAAGCTTGCCCAAGGGGCCAAGCCGGGCAAGGGCGGCATTCTTCCCGGCGCCAAGATCACGCCAGAGATCGCGAAGATCCGCAATATTCCGATGGACCAGGACAGCCTGTCGCCCAACCGCCATCCCGAGGTGCGCAACTTTGACGATCTGCTCGATATGATCGCGCATGTGCGCGAGGTGACCGGCAAGCCAGTTGGCATCAAGACCGTGGCCGGGTCCGACGACGTGTTCCATGGCTTCTTTGACGCCATCGTTGCGCGTGGACCGGAAAGCGCGCCGGATTTCATTACTCTGGACGGCGGCGAGGGCGGCACCGGGGCGGCACCGATGCCGTTGATCGATCTTGTCGGTATGTCGGTGCGCGAGGCGCTGCCGGTGGTGGCCAATATTCGCGACGAGCATGGGCTGAAAGAGCGGGTGCGCCTGATCGCCAGCGGCAAGCTGATCAACCCCGGCGATGTCGCCTGGGCACTGGCTGCGGGGGCCGATTTCGTCACCTCGGCGCGCGGCTTCATGTTCGCGCTGGGCTGTATTCAGGCGCTCAAGTGCAACAAGAATACCTGTCCCACCGGCATCACCACCCATGACCCGCACCTGCAAAAGGGGCTGGTGGTTGAACGCAAATACATCCGCGTCGCCCGCTATGCCCGGGGCCTGATTGGCGAGGTCGAGACCATCGCCCATTCCGTCGGCGTGGCCGAACCCCGGCTGATGCGGCGGCGTCATGTCCGTATTGTTCAGGGCGACGGCCATTCTGTCCCGATGAATGAAATCCTGCCAAGTTACAGCCCCGTCGCCGAAACGTGAGAGGATGTGGGCTGGCGCGGGGCGCAGTCGCGGCTAGATCTAAGGAAACGGATCAAGGGAGAGATCATGGCCTATCGCTGGACAAATACGCTGACCCGCGCCGACACCACCCCGCAATCGGCCTTTTTGAACCGTCGGCAGCTTATGGCTGGCGCGGCTGCCGGGGCGGGGCTCGCCGCGCTGGGCGGTCCCGCGCTGGCGGCGACGGATGAGGGGTTGAAGCCCAACAGCTGGGAAGAGATCACCAATTACTGCAACTTTTATGAATTCGGCACCAGCAAGACCGATCCGGCCGCCCATGCGGGTGCGATGACAACCGCCCCCTGGTCGGTCATGATCGACGGCTTGGTGGACCGGCCGGGTGCCTATGATCTGGGCGACATCGTCGACAACATGACGCTGGAGGAGCGCATCTATCGCTTTCGCTGCGTCGAGGCCTGGTCGATGGTGATCCCCTGGACCGGATTTGAACTGGCTGATCTGCTGGACATGGTTGGGGTGCAGGAGGGCGCGCGCTATGTCGCCTTTGAAACGCTCAATCGCCCCGAAGAGATGCCGGGCACCAACTATCCGGTGCTGGACTGGCCCTATCGCGAGGGGCTGCGTCTGGACGAGGCGCGCCACCCGCTGACGATCATGGCCACCGGCCTTTATGACAGGCCGTTGCCGAACCAGAACGGCGCGCCGCTGCGGCTGGTGGTGCCGTGGAAATACGGGTTCAAATCGGTCAAGTCGATCGTGCGGATTACGCTGACCAAAGACGAACCCTTTGCCAGCTGGAATCAGGTCAACGCGCGCGAATACGGGTTCTATAGTAACGTGAACCCGACTGTGGATCATCCCCGCTGGAGTCAGGCGACCGAGCGGCTGGTGGGCGGCGGGCTGTTTTCCCGCCGCCAGCTGACCCAGATGTTCAACGGCTATGGCGACGAGGTGGCGGCCCTTTATGAGGGTATGGATCTTGCAAAGCAGTTCTGACGTGCTGGCCGATCTTCTGAACCACTGGCTGCGTCGCGTCCCGGTTTGGGCCGTCTACCTGTTGGGGGCCCTGCCCGCGCCAGTCCTCCTGTATTGGGGGATGACAGGCGGGCTGGGGGTGGAGCCGATCAAGGCGCTGGAACATGAGTTGGGCTCGCTGGCGTTGCAGCTTCTTATCGCGGGGCTGGCGATTACCCCTCTGCGCCGCAGGCTGGGTCTTAACCTGATGAAGTTTCGCCGCGCCATCGGCCTGCTGGCCTTCTTCTATATATCGCTCCACTTGCTGACTTGGTTGCTGCTGGATGTGCAGATCCCGTCACAGATCTGGGGGGATATCGTGAAGCGCCCCTATATCACCGTCGGCATGGCGGCCTTCGTGCTGTTGCTGCCGCTGGCGCTGACCTCGAACAATCGCGCGCTGCGCTGGCTCGGGCCTCTGTGGCGGCGCCTGCATCAGCTGGTCTATCCAGCGGTGCTGCTGGGGGCGGTGCATTTCGTGATGCTGCGCAAAGGGCTTCAGATCGAGCCGTTGATCTATCTCGCGGTGGTCCTGGCCCTGTTGGCGCTGCGGTTGCCGATGGTGCGGCGCGCGCGTCCTGCGTGAGTCCCCCTTTGTCGTCCGGATTCGGCCAAATCCCGTGCGATTCCGAGCCTTCCTTGTGGATAAGCCTGTGGATACCACGAGATGTGGTGTTTTGGGTGGAAACGAGTCGGTGGGCGTCTGTGATCTGGAGTGTATTCTCGGGTTGGGTTGCTTGGGGTGCGCCTTGGTACAGCGTTGATATTGAGCGATTTTCTGATGGATTGAAGAAAAGATGACGGTTTTGGCAGAAAGGGCTTGCGGGTTTTGGCGGTAAACCTTAGACACCCCTTCACCGGCGGCGCTTGAGGCGCACGGCGGGGCCGGACGGGACGGCGGGGCG
>NZ_SMFP01000012.1 GCF_004348975.1 Antarcticimicrobium sediminis
AGGCGAACCTTTCGATATAATTCCACGGTATAGATCTCCTCGCCCTCCCTGCTGCCGCACGAAGGGAAAAGTGGCCGGATTTTACTCCGCCCGCAGCAGGACTATCCCACCGCTACCGTGGCCCAATTTTGCACCGCCGTTCTCAGCAGTCGCTATCACGCTGTTTTGTGCATTCCCGTTTCGGGTGGCCGACACGGCCATGCGGTTCGGAGAAGAAATTCTCTGGGATGGCACCGGGTATCGTTTCGATCTGGTGCTCTCCAAGAACCGCATGCCGTTTGCGGCGCCCATTCAGCCAGTTTTTGGTCTTTTTTTATCGACCAGTTGATTCTGCAGGGGGCTGGTGTTGAGCATTTGCATGATTTGAGGGAGACCTGTTTTCGCCAGAAGCGCCCGCTGTTTGTGACATATGATGGGAGCAAACCCCATCCGCGGTATGTCAGCTACCTCTGGGAGAGGGTGCTGGGAACAGGAAACCACGCTGCGCGGACAAAACTCCATGACGAATTTGCACGTCTTGGAAGCCGCGGTGTGGAACTGGCCATGCGTGCCTGCGGACAGCGCAGCGAGAAGACGGCCGAGGCCTACCGTACTAGAGCGTTTCAGATGCTCAGCATCAACAGGGGGCATACTGACATGATCGGGGAGATCACACAGGAGGAATGGGAGGCGTTCTTCTGACATGAACCGGACTAGTAATTCAGTTCCAAACCGTACTGATCTCCAAGGAGATGGACATGCACAATTTTGCCAATGCGGATGTTTCGCCATCTGACCGGTCAGATTTCACCGCTCGCGAGTGGCCGGCTGGATGGCCTCCATCGGGTTCAGGGCGTCGGTCTGCTTCCCGACGGGATCGAGGATGACGACCTCCTGCTCCAGGGCGCGGCGCGCGCGGGCCGTTACTTTCGCACATCGATGCCGTCGGGGGGGGGAGTCACAGCATCAAAGCCTCGTCAGGCAAGTTCAGTTTCCACAAGGCGACAGAAATAGCTGGCCGCTGCAGGGATGATTTCATCATTGAAATCATAATTTGGGTTGTGGGGGCTCGCGCCAGGACCTGCGCCGACGAAAAGGTAGTTTCCCGGAATTTTCTCCATCAAAAAAGAGAAATCTTCGCTTCCTGGCATAGCTGGAAGATCGGTATGAACCTTGTCTTTACCCACCACATTACCGGCAACAGCGGCAGCAATATCTGTTGCTTCTGCGTCGTTCACTAGCGGCGCAAACGTATCAACGTATTCGACTTCGCTCGTGCCGCCATAGGAGTTGGCAACGCTTTGAATGATCGCCGTGAAACGGTCTTTCATTTTGTTACCGACTACCGCATCGAAGTACCGAAAACAGCCCTTCAACGTTGCCTTGTCAGGGATAACATTGTGGCTATTTGTACCTGCATAGACATCCGTAAAGGACAGGATGCCTTTCTCCTCGGTGTCCAAATTACGCGACACGATACTTTGGGCTGTCAGCACAATGTTGCTGGCGATTTGCGTGGGGTCGATCGTCGCAGCTGGCATTGCCGCGTGGCCGCCTTTACCTTGTATCTTGATGGTAAAGAAAGTGCTGCCTGCCATAGCGCGCCCGTGACGCATATAGACATGGCCAAACTCAAGCCCCGGAGCATTGTGGTAGGCATAGATGCGATCACAGGGAAACCGCTCAAACAAGCCATCGTTCAGCATCGCCAAAGCGCCGCCGAGCCCCTCTTCGGCGGGCTGAAAAATGAAATGAACAGTGCCTGAAAAATCCCGAGTCCGTGACATATGCGATGCAGCGGCCAGCAGGGTGGCGGTGTGCCCGTCATGTCCGCAAGCATGCATCACACCGGGCGTTTTAGACGCATAAACCTTGCCCGTTTCTTCCAGGATGGGCAGCGCGTCCATATCTGCTCGCAAACCGATTGCGCGGTTCGACGCCCGTTTGCCACGCAACACGCCCACAACGCCCGTTTTGCCGACACAGGTATGCACCTCGTCGAAACCAAATTCATGGAGTTTGGTTTCGACCAACTCTGCGGCAAAGCTTTCTTCAAAGCCAATACCAGGGTTTTCATGCATAGCGCGCCGCCATGCTGCAAATTCATCTTTCTGTGCGACAATCTCTTTAATCAATCCCATTGGGTCACCTTACTCTATCATTCATAAATTATTGCATTGTGAGACTATGGTGGTGTCCCTGGAGTTGATGTGACTTTGTTCTTCGGCCTTTGCTTGGCCGCAAGTTCGGCCAACGGTGGGGTGAGCGTTTCGGAAAAATGGCAGGCGACGCGATGTTTGCCCGCGACTTTCGTCAGTTCTGGCCGCTTGGTTACACAAATGTTCTGCGCAAACGGGCAGCGTCCGGCGAACCGACACCCCTTGGGCGGGTTGATCGGCGAGGGCGGTTCTCCCGACACGGTAAAGCGATCACGATCACGATCACGGTCATCCGGTGACAGGGCGGCGGCCATCAGGGACCACGTATAGGGGTGCTTGGCATTGGCAAAAATCTCGGCCACGGGCCCGGTTTCCACGAACTCCCCCAGATACATCACCGCGACATGGGTGCAGATGTTTTGTACCACGGCCAGATCGTGACTGATAAAGACATAGGTCAGTTTCTTGTCGCGCTGCAGCCCCTTCAACAGGTTCAGGATCTGAGCCTGAATGGCCACATCCAGCGCACTGACCGGTTCGTCACAGACCACGACGCGCGGCTCGGTCACCATCGCGCGGGCGATGCACAGACGTTGGCGCTGGCCACCCGAGAACTGGTGCGGAAACAGCCGTTTCGCATCAGGGTGCAGGCCCACCGCGGCGAACATTTCGTCCACCTTGGCCTCGCGCTCTGCCTTGGTTCCGATCCCCATGAGGTCCAGCGGTTCGCGCACGGCCTGACCTGCACGTAGACGCGGATTGAGCGAGGAAAACGGGTCCTGAAACACCATCTGGATGGTCTTGCGCGCAAGGCGCAGGCTTTCACCCTGCAATCCTGACAGGTTGTGATCGCCCAACCGCATCGCGCCCTCGACCGGATCAACCAGCCGCATCAACGCCTGCGCCGTGGTCGATTTGCCCGATCCAGATTCCCCGACGATGCCAAAGCTCGCGCCCTCATCAACCGAGAAGCTGACGCCATCCACGGCACGAACGCTCTGGCCGCTGGCCAGCGGGAAATGGACCTTCAGATTTTCGACTTCCAACAGTCTCATACGTAGACCTCTTCCTTGGCATGCCAGCACAGGGCGGATTGGTTGGGGCCGACCGCAACGGGCAAGGGCGCCTCGGTGGTGCAGCGGGTGTCGGCCAGTGGGCATCGTGGGGCGAACCGGCACGCCTTGGGAAACCGGCCCAACGGCGGAACCATGCCGGGGATTTCGCCCAGCGTGCCCGCCTCTGGCAACCGTGCCGCCGCGCCCAGACGCAGGCGGGGGGTGCAGGACATCAGCCCGCGGGTGTAGGGGTGCGCCGGGTGGTCGAGGATATCGGCCACCGGCCCGGTCTCGATCGACTTGCCTGCATAGAACACCGCGACCTCGTCGGCCATATCCGCGACCGCGCCCAGATCGTGGGTGATCAGCATGATGGCGGTGTCGGTATTGCACTGTAGATCGCGCAACAGTCCAAAGATCTGGGCCTGAACGGTCACGTCCAGCGCGGTGGTGGGTTCGTCCGCAATGATGACCTTGGGCCGACAGGCAAGCGCGATGGCGATCATCACCCGTTGCCGCATTCCGCCGGACAACTCGTGGGGATAGGCGGCCAGACGTTCCTCGGGCGAGGGGATCTGGACGGCGCGCAGGGTCTCTAGCGCGATCTCCCGCGCCTCTGTGGCGGACTTCCCCTGATGTAACTCGACCACTTCCGCGATCTGACGCTCGACGGTGAGCAGCGGGTTGAGAGAGGTCATGGGTTCTTGGAAAATCATCGAAATCGTATTGCCGCGCAATTGGCGCAGGCGGTTGGGTTTGACCGTGGTCAATTCCTCGTCGCCCAATCGGATGGAGCCACCGGCGATCCGGAACCGGTCGGGCAGCAGGCCCATGGTCGCGAGCGCGGTCATCGACTTGCCACAGCCCGATTCACCGACCACGCCCAGCGTCTTGCCGGGGTAAAGGTCAAGCGACACGCCATCCAGAACCCGGTGAACCGCCGATCCGGTGTCGACTTCGACGATCAGGTCACGAACTGACAGAATAGGTTGCATCAGCGTCTCCGCAGTTTTGGGTTCAGGGCGTCGTTGATCCCGTCACCGACAAGGCTGATCGCCAGCACGGTGACGAAAATGGCGATGCCGGGCAGGGTCACTGTCCACCAGGCGTCCAGCAGGTAATTGCGGTTCTGGCCGATGATCAGGCCCCAGCTCATCACGTTCGGGTCGCCAAGCCCGAGAAAGGACAGGCCGGCCTCGAACAGGATGGCGGAGCCGACGGCGAGGCCGGCGGCAACGATCAGCGGGGGCAGGGCGGCAGGCAGGATCACCGCAAAGATGAGATAGGCATTCTTGGCCCCAGCCGTCCGGGCGGCGGCAACATAGTCGAGTTTGCGGATCCGCATGAATTCGGCACGCGCCAGTCGCGCGGTTTGCGGCCAACTCACGATCCCGATGGAGAGGATGATCGTCAGCAGTTTTGCCCCAAAGACCGAGACCAACAGCATGGCGAGCAGCAGAGCCGGAAGGATCTGGAAGAATTCGGTCACTTTCATCAGCGCGGCATCGATCCAGCCGCCAAAGAAACCGGCGATGGACCCGATCAGAATGCCGATGACAACCGAGATGAACGCGGCGGAGGCGCCTACGGCAAGCGTGGCTTTGCCGCCCGTGACGATCCCCGCCAGGATATCGCGCCCGATATAATCGGTGCCCAGCGGCGCATAGTCGCCGCCCGGTGGGGCAAAGGGCATATCCACCATTTCATAAGGATCCACGCCATAGAAAAACGGCCCGATAAACGTCAGCGCGAACATCGCGATCAGCAGCACCAGCCCAAGGATCGCGGATTGGTTGCGGGCAAAGGCGCGGGCGAACTCGGTCACCGGATGCGCGGGTTTTTGCGGCACTTCCATGCCTTTGTCTGGCATCGGCTGTCGGGGCTGGCGCGCGGGGCTTTGGGCGGGATCGGTCACGGCGATGTCGGGCTCCATGGTCGCGTCGGTCATTGGGTGGCTTCCTTGGTCTTGCGCGGTGCGGGTTTGCGGCGCCCGCCGATCCGGGGGTCAATCTTGCCATAGGCAAGGTCGGTCAGAAGGTTGGCGACCACCACGATCACGGCCGAGAAAAACAGAATGGCCAAAAGCGTCGGATAATCGCGGCGAAGGATGCTTTCATAGGCAAGTCGCCCCAGACCCGGCCAGTTGAACACCGTTTCAACAAGCGTCGCCCCGGCCAGAAGCTGGCCCATCTGCAGGCCCAGCATCGTGACCACGGGAATGATGCCATTGCGCAGCGCGTGACCATAGATCACCTGCCGCTCGGATAAGCCCTTGGCGCGTGCGGTGCGAATGTAATCCGCCCCCAGCACGTCCAGCATCGAGGCCCGCGACAGCCGCGAGTACAGCGCGATGTAGACGGAGGACAGTGTGACAGCGGGCAAAACCAGATGATGCGCGACGTCGAGGATATATCCGAAAACGCCTTGCACGCCGCGGATGCTGGTCATACCCGAGACCGGGAAAATCGGCCAGACCGAGGAGAACAGGATCAAAAGCATCAATCCGGTCCAGAACACGGGGGCGGAATATCCGGCGAGGGAAAACAGCGTCACAAAGTGGCTCAGCAGCCCTTTGGGATGGCGCGCAGAAAAAATGCCCAGAAAGGTCCCGAGCACGACTGCAATCGTCATCGAGGCGAGCATCAGAAGCACGGTGGCGGGCAGGCGTTGCAGGATCAGTGAAAGAACCGGTTGGTTATAATAGATAGACAGGCCGAAATCGCCGGTCACGATCTTTCCCACATAGATTGCAAGTTGCACCAGAACGGGTTTGTCCAACCCGTATTCGGCTCGCATCTGGGCGACCAGTTCTTCGGATGCACCGCCCATTTCGCCAACGATCACCTCGACCGGGTCACCGGGGGCGAACTGGATGAGTAGAAAATTCAGCGCGACCACCGCGAACAAGAGCCCCACGACCGAGGCAAGTTTTGAGAGGAGGGTTTTCATCGGCTGTCGTCCTTTTGACTGCGGCATATCCGGGGGGCAGCGCGGCGGTTATGGTCCACCGCGCGGCAGGGGGCCGCGCGGTGAGTATTGGGCAGATCGGGTTGGATTATTCAGTCCAATGCAGGTCCAGCCAAGGCGAGGCGGGCCCCCAGATCGTGGTCGGCAAACCCTCCAATGTGTCTTTGTAGGCGAGAGAATAGGGGAGATCCGACAGATAGAGGATCGGCGCATCGCCGACGACAATCTGCTGGAATTCCTTGTACAGCGCGGCCCGTTTCGTCAGATCGGTCTCGATCGCAGCCTGTTCCAAAAGCTCGTCCACACGCGCGTTGGAGTATTGTTGGGTGTTTGACCAGATCACGCCGGGGCGGATGTTCGAGGTCATATAGGTGCGGTTCACACCGATCACCGGATCCCCCCAATTGAACACCGCGTCTTGCGTCATGTCGAAGTCATAGGACGAGATCCGCTGCGCCCATGTCGGGAAGTCGGGCGAGGTGCGCACGTCGAGCTCGATCCCGACCTGCTTGAGTTGCGAACGCAGGTATTCGGCCAGATTGCGACCGCCTTCGACGAAACCGGGGATATAGTCCACAGTCATCGAGAAGCGTTTGCCGTCCGCATCCTTGGTCATCCCGGCCTCGTCCAGCAGCGCTTCGGCTTTGGCGAGATCGAATGCATAGGCTTCCACCTCGTCGGTGGCGAGCGGCGAGGTCATGGTGATCGGCCCCATTGCATCATCCGCAAAGCCGCCCATGATCCGTTTCAGGTAGAACTCCTTGTTGATCGCATAGCCGATGGCCTGGCGCACCTTGACGTTGTCGAACGGCGCCTTCTTGGTATTGAACGCCAGCCAGTTGATGGCCCCGATTGAATCGCCGCCTTCGTTGGTAACTGAAATCCCATCGGCCTTTTGCAGACGGGCAATGTCGCGCACACCGGCCATATAGGTCAGCATGTCCACATCGCCACGCTCCATCGCGAGGACAAGGTTTGCGGGGTCGCTGAAGATCTGCACGATGATTTCATCAAGCATCGGTTTCCCGTCGATGAAGAAGTCGTCGTATTTCTCCAGCTTCAGATATTCGCCCTGACGGTATTCCACGAATTTGAACGGGCCGGACCCGATCGGGGCCAGGTTTGCCGGGTTTTGCTGAATCGGGCCTTCGCCATAGATATGCTTGGGCAGGATCGGCATCAGCGCGGGGCTCATCGCTAGCATCAGTGCGGGGTGCGGGTGTGCCAGATTGATGATGGCCGTGGTGGCGTCGGGCGTATCGACCGAGGTAACCGGCGCGAGCATGGTTTTGAACGGGTGGTTTTCCTGGATCACCCCGATGGAGAAGGCGACATCTTCCGAGGTCACCGGCGTGCCATCGTGGAAGGTGGCATTTTCAACCAGATGCAGGGTCACGGCGAGACCGTCCTCTGACACCTCCCAGCTTTTCGCCAGATAGGGCTGCGCGTTCCAGTTCTCGTCATACATCAGCGGCGAGGCAAAGATCTGGGTTGAGGGCATGGCTGTGGCGATACCCGACTGAATCGCGCCGTTGAAATGGCGCGGAACCTCGCCCGAGCCGACCAGCAGCGATTGCTGTGCCATCGCAGAGGTTGCCATGAGGGCGAGGCCAGCCAAGGCCCCGAATGCGGTTTTGCGAAAGTGTTTCAAGTTGTTTCCCTGTCGTTGTTTTATGGTTGGGTTGGCACGTGAGTGGTGGTTTCGGGTCAAAGGTATGCGGCGAGCCCCCGCAGGCCGGTCGCAATCGCGGTGAAGGCGAGCAGCACACTGGCGGCGGTGCGATAGCCGCCTTCCCCCAATCGGGTGAACATCCTGCCCCCGGCCCATGTCCCGATCAGCAATGCGGGAAGGGCGGAGACGGCGAGGATTACGGTCGAGCGATCCAGACGGTCGGCGATCAACAAGCCGGGCAGCGTCATCAGCGAGGTGATGAAGAAGAACACCATCAGAGACGCGCGGGTGGCCACCGCCCCGCTTGCGCGGCCCAGAAAATAGGCAATCGCAGGTGGCCCCGGCATGGCGGCAAGGCCCGAGAACACCCCCGACAACATCCCGGCAATCAAGGCCGGGGTGCGGTTCGGTGGCAGTTGGACCCGTGCCAGAAGGGCCGCCAAACCGGCAAATACGACCAGCGCCAGAACGATGCGCATGGCATCGGGCGACAATTGCGTCAGTGCGACGACGCCGATCGGTGTGCCGACCAGCGCCCCGATCGACAGCAGCACCAAGGCTTGCCGATCCATGAACGCGCGCATGGTCACGACATCGCGCAGGCCGACGAGGCACTGCAGCGTGATCGCAATGGCCACGGCACGGGCGGGGGCAACCACAAGGCTCATCGCCGGAACGGCTGCGAGGGCAAAGCCAAACCCCGTGAGCCCCCGCAAAACCGCTGCAAAAAAGACTGCTGCGCTTATGATCAGCGTCAGCATCATATGTCGAAGGCCATCACGATGGTCTTCTTGCGGGTGAAATGCTCCAGCATGGCTTCCAGCGACGCCTCTTTGCCGAGGCCGGAGCGCCCGAAACCTCCGTAGGAGACGTTGGGCTGGATGGTCAGGTTCTGGTTCACCTGAACATAGCCCGCGTTCAGCCGTGCGGTGGCATCCAGCGCGGTGGCGATATTCGTGGTCCAGACGGTGGCGGCAAGGCCATAGCGGCTGTCGTTCGCGCGCGCGATCACGTCGTCATAATCGCTCCATTTCAGGATCACCGCGACCGGGCCGAAAATCTCTTCGGTGACGCAGGGGTGATCGTCGGGCAGGTCCGTGATCAGCGTTGGTAGCATGAACAACTCGGGAGAGAGCGCCGCGTCGTCGGGCAGGGTGGCGCAGCGGATCACCTGCGCGCCGTCACAGGCCTCGGCCATGGCGACGTAGCGGGCGATGGTGGCGGCCTGTTTGGTCGAAACGATGGTGCCAACATCGGTTGCCTCATCCAGCGGATCGCCGATCACCAGCCGGTCGAGTTCGCCGGTCAGGCGCGCGGTGAAATCATCGTAAAGATCGGCATGGACATAAATCCGGCTTGCCGCCGTACAGCTTTGCCCCTGCCGGGTAAAGCGCATCCCGGAAATGGCCCCGGCAACGGTTTTGTCCAGATTGGCATCGGGGCATATGATCATCGGAGACTTGCCGCCCAGTTCCAGACTCACCGGGATGATCTTTTTGGCGCCAGCGGAATAGACGGTCTCGCCGGCAGCTTCGGACCCGGTAAAGGTGATCTTGGCCACATCCTCGTGCGCGGTCAGGGCCGCGCCACAGTCGGCGCCGGTGCCGCATACCACGTTCAGCACGCCGTCGGGCAGGTGCGACATGACGACCTCGGCGGCCAGCAGGGTGGCGAAGGGCGCTTCTTCCGAGGCTTTCACAACGACCGTGTTGCCAGCGACCAGCGCCGGGGCGATCTTGAGCATCATCAGGACCAGCGGCACGTTCCACGGCAGGATCGCTGCCACCACACCCAGCGGTTCGCGGGTGGTCATGGTCAAGATGCGCGGATTGAAGGGGATGGTCTCGCCCTTCAACTCGGATCCGAGCCCGCCATAGAATTCCAGCAGATCGGCCGCCACCGTGACCTCGCCCCGGCACTCGGTTCGCAGGGCTTTCCCGGTTTCCATCGCCAGCAGCCGTGCCACGGTTTCCAACTCGGCCAACATGGCCCGACCGGCCGCTGCGACCAGTTTGCCGCGGGCACGGGCGGGCAGGGCGGCCCAATCGGCGCCCGCCGCTTTCGCCGCCGCGACCGCCGCGTCGGTTTCCATGGCGCCGCTTGCCGCCGCGTGGCCAAGTACCTGCATCGTGGCGGGGTTCAGCACGTCCAACTGCGCCTGAGCGGCGACGCGCTGGCCATTGATCAGGTTTACACCTTCATAGGCGGCGAGCGCGGCCTCGGGTGTCAGGGGCAGGGGTGTATGTTCCATCATATTCTCATCATTCACGCCGCTGCGCGGCAATTCTTGGTCCAGTGTGACAATTTGGATGGGTCCAGAGCTAAGGCTTTGAACCCATTATGTTTTGAAGCGTTTCAGCCAGATCCATCTCGCCCGAGGCGGCAATGGCGACCAGACGAGTTTCTGCGGGAGCATCCGGCGCTGGGGTCAGCGCCCAGCGGCCCGCGACGTATTGCACCAGCATCGGCACAGGCTCATCCGTGATCTGCACCCAGCCCTTGAGCCGCAGGACGGATCTGGGCAGGGCGGTCAGCGCCGCTTCAAATCCTGCGCGCTCGACCGCATCGGGGCCGACAAACGTGGCGCTGGAATACATCCCGTCGTGGTCCGAGGCATCGACCAAAGGCCCGGCCGAAAAGATCGCATGGGTCGAGGCGGTGAGCATGTCGAGCGGCAGTTCAGCCGCCACCGTTTCCACCACCCTGCGCCCAACCGCGAGGCGGCGCAAAATGGCGTGCGCCTCTGCCAGCGTTTCGGGCGGCGCCGTGTCGGTATGATTCAGGACAATGAGATCGGCGCCATCGAACTGGCGCACCACGGTGTCGCCGATCAGCGGATCGTTTACCTGTTCCGACAACTCGACCGCATTGGCCAGCGTCACGATCATGTCCAGCCGAAGGGCGGGATCAAGCAGCGCGAACTCGGCCACTCGGCGCGGCTCACCTACGCCGCTGGCCTCGATCAGGATCACCTCTGGCCGGGTCGTAAGCGCCCGTTTGATCGCCGGACCGACCCCTTCTGCCATCGAACAGCAGATACAGCCGCCCGATAGCTCAAAGATCAGATCGTCGTCGGTTTCGACCAGATCAAAGTCCACGTTGATTTCGCCAAAGTCGTTTACCAGCACCGCCGTGCGCGCGGGCGCAGCGGCAAGAATGCGGTTGATCAGCGTCGTTTTCCCGGCCCCGAGAAAGCCGCCGACAACGGTAACCGGGACGGTCATGCGCGCGCCGGCTCGGTGGCTTTCGCACCGTGAATGGCGCTGATCTGTGGCGTGCCGCCCAGCACGGTTCCCAGTACCTTGATGTCTTTCAACGCCTTGGCGCCAACCTCGACCGGGTCGGCGTCTAGTACGGCGAAATCCGCGAACTTGCCGATCTCGATCGACCCGACAAGGTGATCCAGCTTCAACTGCCATGCCGCCCCCAAGGTGATGGCGTGCAGGGCCTGCTCGACGCTGATCTTTTCTTCTTCGCCCAGCACCCGCCCCGTCGCGGTTTCCCGGTTCACCGCGCACCATGCCGTGAACAGCGGCGCCAATGGCGTAACCGGCACATCCGAGTGGATCGCAAGCGGCACGTTGTAGGCCAGCGCGGTGGCGCAGGCATCCATCCGGTTGGCGCGATCCGGCCCCATGGTCAGGGCATAGTGTTGATCACCCCAATAATAGATGTGGTTGGCAAAAAGGTTCGCGCAAATGCCCAGTGCGCCCATGCGCCGGAACTGGCTGGAATCTGCCATCTGGCAATGTTGCAGGGTGTGGCGGTGGTCTGGATTGGGATGCTCGCGCAGCGCCTCTTGCAGGCAGTCGAGCACAAACTCCGAGGCCTGATCGCCGTTCACATGCAGGTGCAACTGCAACCCTTCGGCGTTATAGGCCTTGATCAATTCTTTCAGCTGCATGGGCGGGGAATTCCACATCCCGTTGGGTGCGCCGTTGTGATAGCCCGGCCATTTCACCCGGGCGGTGAAGCCCTGAATCGAGCCGTCTGTCATCACCTTGGTCACGCCGAAATGCAGCTTGTCGTTGCCACGCGATTTCAGCGCTTTTGCCCGCGCGACACCGGCCGGAACATCCCACATCATCGAGGCAAAAGCGGTGGCAATCCGCATCGGAAAGCCGTCTTCGCCGGTCGCCTCTTCATAGGTGGAAAGCTGGGTTTCGTCCATCTTTTGCGACAGGTCTGCCGAGGTGGTGACGCCCGCGTTCACGCCGGATTTGCCAAACCAGTATAGCTCGTCCTTGCTGATTCCCTGCAGCTTGAACCCCGCCCCGGTGGCCTCCTGAGCCATGAACATGGCGGCCATTTCCTGCAGTTCCCCGGTAACGTCGCCGCTGTCGTCCTTCAGGATCCCTTCCACGCCGGTGTCGCCAAACATATTAGCCATCTCCAGCACCTTGGAGTTCACGTTCATGATGTGGAACGAGGCATGCAGAACGATGATCGGTCGGGTGGTGGAGACCTGATCCAGTTGATGCCGCGTCATGCGCTGATTGTCATAGTAGATCGGGTCATAGCCCCAAGCGAGCAGCGGTTTGCTGGGGTCGTCCATCTTGGCTTCGGCAGCCTTCAGCCGCGCAAGCACCTGATCAAGGGTCTTCAGCCCACCTTCCAACTGCCCCTCGGGGGAATAGCGTTCGAAGAATCCCAGAAACAGGTCGCGCCAGACGCCGCCCTCCATCGCGTGCCCATGCGCCTCGACAAACCCGGGCATCAGCACCTTGTCGGCGTATCTGTCATCCACCCTGATCCCGGGCCATGTCGCCATCCAGTCGTTCAGATCGCTGCTGGTGCCGACCGCGCGCACCTTGCCGTCCTGCACCGCGACATGGGTGGCGGTGGGCCGATTGCGCGACATTGTTCGGATTTTCTTGGCGCAAAAGACGGTGATGGGGCTGGTCATAGGGCGACTCCGAGGCGTTGTTCCGGTTGCGCAGAACGTAGTGACCCCGCCTGCGACCCGGCTAGGTCCACGGCTCCAAAGTCGGTTGGTCCAAGGCTCAGATGAGGGCGTTCGCCGTCTCGCCCAAGATCTTAAGCCCTTGATCAACCTTTCTTTCTTCTATGTAGGAGATGCCGAGCCTAAGGAACCGCCCCGCCTGATCCTCTGGTACGAAAGGATCGCCGTCTTCGGCCAGTACCCCGCGTTTTGCGGCCGCCGCCAACAGTTGGTGGGCATTGATACCGGGGGGGCATTCCAGCCAGACGCTGGAGCCGCCAGAGTTCGTGGCGCGGGGGAAATCGGGCAGATACCGTTCGCAACCTTCCACCACTTTTTCAAAGCGTTCCGACAGGGCATGGCGAAGCTGTTTCAACAGGGCAAGGTAGTGCCCTTCGGCCAGAAAGATCGCGGCGGTGCGTTGGTTGTTCAGCGGGGCCGAGCGGTGAATCATGCGCCGCAGCCAGCGCGCCTCTTCGATAAGGGGGGCATCCGCGACCATGAAGCCAAGCCGCACGCCGGGGGCCAGCACCTTGGACAAGGTGCCGAGATAGGCGACCCGACCGCTTCGATCGAGTGATTTGAGCGTCGATTGATCGCCCGAATAGGAGGTTTCGCCCTCGTAGTCGTCCTCGATCAATATGGTGCCGTCCCGTTCCGCTTGTGCCATGATGGCTGCCCGCCGGGCGTGGGTCATCGAAATCATCGTCGGGCAGTGGTGCGCCGGTGTCAGGATGGCGATATCCAGCGGTCCGGCCCCGTGCATCACCGCGCCTTCGGTATCGATGGGCAGGTCCACCATGGTCGCGCCTTCGGCGGCAAAGATGTTGCGGCTGTCCGGATATCCGGGCTGTTCAACGCCGACCCGCGTTGTCTCCCGCGCCAGCAACCGGGCGAGCAGAAAGAACCCCTCCTGCGATCCCAGCGTGATCAGGATCTCTTCGTCGCGGGCATAGATGCCGCGTTGAGGAAGAATTTGCGTTCGGATCTGTTCAATCAGAAGCGGGTCATCCTCAACCGCGCGATCCGCCGTCCACCAGTCGATCGCAGAGCGGCCCAGTGCATCGCGCGAACAGGCCCGCCATGTGTTGAGCGGGAACAGTTGCGGGTCCACTTGCCCGTAAACAAAGGGAAACGGGAAATCCTGCCAGTTTGACGGTTTGTGGATATGGCGCAGGGTCGAGGGCCGCTGATGCAGGAGCGTGTCCCAATCCACGTTCGGGCGCGGGCTAACTGGGGCTTCTGACGCCCCTGATCCAATGCCGCGGGCGATGAAGTGACCTCGGCGCGGCACGCTGTAGAGATATCCACGCGCGACCAGTTCCTCATAGACTGCCGTGACGGTGTTGCGGGCAATTCCTAGTTGTTCGGCAAGTTGGCGAGAGGGAAGCATGCGCTGCCCTTCGGTCATCTGCCCGGAGTGAATCGCTTCGATCACAGAACGCCGCAGCCGGCTCTGGATCGTGTCACCGCGGTGTTTGTGGAAATCAATCAGCATGGTTTTCAGGGGCTTTCGTGAAGAACCTTCACCCATTTGTCAGTTGCTTGGCGGCGTCAAGACGACGCCGATCGTTCTGTTACGTCACGCCTGTCATCGCATAAATTTTAAGCTGGCTCCATCCTATGTCTGCACCTGGACCTGTCAGACGAGCGACGAAAGTGGCCATCTGAGCGCAGCAAATCAGGAGACCTTCATGCTCGATAACGATCTGACGAAAGTCGTATCCGCCGACCGTGCCCACGTCTGGCACCACCTGTTCCAGCACAAGACGCTTGAGGACAAAGACCCCCGCATCATCGTCGAAGGAAAAGGGATGCGCGTCTGGGATCAGAACGGGCGCGAATATCTTGACGCTGTCTCGGGCGGGGTCTGGACGGTAAACGTCGGCTATGGTCGCACCACCATCGCGGACGCGGTGCGCGACCAATTGGTCAAGATGAACTATTTCGCGGGCTCTGTCGGGACAGTGCCCGGTGCGCAGTTCGCCGAAAAGCTTATCGAGAAAATGCCGGGGATGAGCCGCGTCTATTATGCGAACTCGGGATCGGAAGCGAACGAGAAAGCGTTCAAGATGGTGCGCCAGATCGCGCACAATCGCTATGGCGGCAAGAAATACAAGATCCTGTTTCGCGAACGCGACTACCACGGCACCACCATTGCGACCCTGTCAGCCTGTGGGCAGCCGGAACGTGTGGTGCAATACGGTCCGCTTACCCCGGGCTTTGTCGAGGTGCCGCATTGTCTGGAGTACCGCGCGCAATGGGACGTGGAGGAGTATGGCCGACGTGCTGCCGACGCTATCGAAGAGGTCATTCTGCGTGAAGGCCCGGAAACCGTCGGCGCGATCTGTCTGGAACCGGTGACCGCTGGCGGCGGCGTCATCACCCCGCCCGAAGGATACTGGCCGCGGGTGCAGGAAATCTGCCGGAAGTATGATGTGTTGCTGCACATCGACGAAGTGGTTTGCGGGGTCGGGCGCACCGGGGAATGGTTCGGCTATCAACACTATGGAATCGAACCGGATTTCGTCACCATGGCAAAGGGCGTGGCCAGCGGTTATGCCGCCATTTCCTGCTGTGTGACGAACGAGCGGGTTTTTGATATGTTCAAGGAAAACGCGGACGATCCGCTTAGCCATTTTCGCGACATTTCCACCTTTGGTGGTTGCACCAGCGGCCCGGCGGCGGCGCTTGAAAACCTGCGTATCATTGAGGATGAAGGCCTGCTTGAGAATTGCACCGTCATGGGCGCGCGGCTGCTGGGCCATTTGAACGCGCTGAAGGACAAATACCCGGTTATCGGTGACGTGCGCGGCAAGGGGCTGTTTTGCGGGGCGGAGCTGGTCGCAGATCGCGAAACAAAGGTGCCGCTGTCTGAAAAGCTTGTCGCATCTGTCGTCGCGGAATGCGACAAACGCGGCGTTCTGATCGGCATGACCAACCGGTCTCTGTCCGGCTTCAACAACACGCTGTGCCTCTCTCCTGCGCTGATCGTGACGGCTGAGGAGATCGATAAGATCGCTCAGACCTTGGATGAGGCCTTGGCGACGTTGTCTGTCTGACGCCCGATGGTGCCCCGGTAAACCCGGGCTGTCGCATGCGTGAAATACGGCTGCGACAGCCCAGCGATCCGTGGGCCACGGAGATCGGGAGGGCGTGCATTCTGAATGTTAGGCAAGGGAGGCCTGTAGGGGCATAGACCCTCAGCAAGGCTGGAGCCTACTTTTTAGCCTGTTTCTAGAGAGCGTGAGCGTAAAGGGTACTGAAAGCCTTTGCGTCCCCAGTGCGTCCCCGCAAGCTATTGGCTTCGAAATCCAAGCGCGTTGTGAGAAAAATAGTTTATATTTTTCAAGTGCTTGAAGTGGTGCCCGGGGGCGGAATCGAACCACCGACACGAGGATTTTCAATCCACTGCTCTACCCCTGAGCTACCCGGGCACGGGAAAGGCTATTGCCTTTGGGTGGGGGCGTTCTAGGCATTCCACAGACGGGTGTCCAGAGGCATTTTTACCTTTGTTGCGCTAATGTGGGCGGTGGTGATCTGTCTCGATCTGTTCTGCCGCTTTATCAAGGTCTTCGGGGCTGTCCGAGGGCACCGCATAGGTGCCATCAAGCCAGTTTCCCAGATCAATATTGGCGCAGCGTTTCGAGCAGAACGGGCGATAGGCCGGATCGCTCGCACCCTTGCAGATCGGGCAGCTCATGCCAGCAGCTCATGCAGGGGCGCGCGACCGCGCTTGCGCTGCAATTCGTAGTGGCCCAGCGGGGTCCAGCCAAGAAGGTTGGTCTCTTCGCTGTCGGTGCGGAAGGCGGCGCGCAGGGCGGCTTCAAAGCCGCGGCGGTCCTTCTTGGGCATTGGTGCCAGATCGATCGTGATCTGCCCGCCCAACCCGCGCAGGCGGAGTTGGCGGGGCAGGTCGCGGGCGGTGGCGATATTGGCCTTGAGCCCGGCCGCGAGCGAACCGTCAGGCCCGGTGTTCACATCCACCGCGACCAGCGCGCGGGTCGGTTCCACATAAAAGAACGCGCCGCTGGGCAGGGGGGCACGGGGGGATTTCAGCGCCTCCAGCGCATCGAGCACACCGCAGCGCTCGAACCCGTCCGCATCTGTCTCGACCTGCGCAGGCTCTGACCAGTCGCGCCAAGCCAGCAGGTGTGGCGCATCGCCCTCAGTCAATGTTTCCGCAGCGCCGTCGGCATCCGCCAAGACCGCATCGGCCAGCGCTAGCATGGCGTCGACATCTTCGGCGATGTCATCCGCATCGGCGCCGTCGCAGGCCGAGCGCAGGATGATGCCATGGGCGCTGTCTTCGGCCGCTGGGGTACTGGCCGCCGACAGGATGCGGATGCGTTCCTCTTCATCGTGGATGCGCCGCGACAGGTTCACCCCCGGCGCTTGCGGGGTGACGATGGCATAGCGGCTTTTGAACAGCAGCTTGGTGGTGACCGGGATCGCCTTGCCCGGTTCGGCATATCCGGTGACCTGCACCAACATTGCCTGTCCCGGCGCGATGCCGCGCACCTGACGCAGATAGGCGGCGCCATCGGGCGTGTCGAGAAACAACCCGCCTTGACCCTTCATCGGGCGCCCGGCAATGGCGCGATAGATCGCGCCGGGGCGTGGGGCGTCGCTGTCGATCAGTAGATCCTCCAGCTGCCCGTCAATCAAAAGAGCGGCGGCCTCATGCCCGCCGATATGGTCCAGAACGATTTGACGGCCCTTCATGCGGTGCCTCCGTAAACGGGATATCCGGCCGCCTGCAACAGCGCGGCGGCCTCGGCCAGTGGCAGTCCCATGATTCCGGTAAATGAGCCGCTGATCCACGGAATAAAGGCGCCTGCCGGCCCCTGAATCCCGTATCCGCCGGCCTTGCCCTGCCAATCTCCGCTAGAAAGATAGGCCTCGATTTCAAGGTGCGACAGGCGTTTCATCCGCACCGCGCTGACCACCTCGCGTTCCCACAGGCGTTCACCGCGCCGCACCGCCATGGCGGTAATCACCCGGTGCCGTCGCCCCGACAGCGCCCGGAGAAAGCGTTCGGCTTCCGCCTTGTCCGCCGGTTTGCCCAGAATGCGCCGCCCCAGCGCCACGGTGGTATCGGCACAAAGCACGATCTCGTCGGGCGCGGCTGTGATGGCCAGTGCCTTTTCGCGCGCAACACGGGCGGCATAGGGGCGGGGAAGCTCGTCTTTTCCGGGGGTTTCGTCGATATCCGCCGGGCGGATCTCGTCCGGCACGACGTTGATCTGCGCCAGCAGATCGCGCCGGCGCGGGCTGGCAGAGCCCAGGATCAGTTTCATTGTGTGGCTCCGTCATCCGGCACGGTGCCGGATCTGTCCTTGTGGGCGCGAGCCATCCCGGCAGCGAGATGACATGCAAACGGGTTCAGGCCCTGTCCGGGATGCGGATCATTGATCTCGACCGCATCCTTTTGGGTAAACTGAACAGCACGCTTCGACGCGGTGCGCAAGCCACGCGAGCTTTCGAAGCAGCGCGCCAAGGCGTGGTTACTTGAAGCGATAGTTGATCCGACCCTTAGTCAGATCATAGGGGGTCATTTCGACCTGCACCTTGTCGCCGGCAAGAACTCGGATGCGGTTCTTGCGCATCTTGCCTGCCGTATGTGCGATGATCTCATGGCCGTTTTCCAGCTCGACCCTGAATGTCGCATTCGGCAGGAGTTCCTTCACGACACCGGGAAATTCGAGCGTATCTTCCTTGGCCATAGTGTCTCCATAGTCGTTTCACCCGCCAAGATGCGGGCCGTGCGCTTAGATGGCTCCATTTTGCCGCGTTTTCAAGGCTGCAATCGCCCGAAGTGTACGATTTGTGCCGGTTTTTCCCCAGACCGGCATGAACTGGCGGTCATTGCCCCTCGGTGGGCGGGCCCCATTTTCCGGCCAGCCGGGTAATGATCTGGTCGCGGGCCTGTCGATAGGCGTCCAGTTTTTCCGCGCGGGTGTGCCCCAGTCCGGTGGGGTCAAGCACCGGCCAGTATTCAACGTCCAGATGAAAGAACCGGGTCAGATCCAGCGCCCGGCGCTGGCTGGCGGGGGACAGCGCCACCACCAGATCGAACGAGCTGAGATCGTCGCCCCACTGTTCCATGTCCTCGAACGAGCGGCTGCGGTGGCGCGACAGCTCGACGTCGATTTCCTGACACACGGCGATGGCAAAGCCGTCAATTTCCAGATCGCTTTTAACACCAGCCGACTGCACATAAGTCGCCTTGCCATAAAGCTTTTTCATGATCCCCTCGGCCATTGGCGACCGGCAGGAATTGTGGTCGCAGCAGAACAGAATGGACTGCGGCAGCGATTCCATGGCTAGGCCCCGAAATGCAGGACGCAGATCAGGGTGAACAGGCGCCTTGCGGTGTCCTCGTCGACCCCGGCCTTGCCCTCCAGCCGTTCCTTCAGCACCCGGCTGCCTTCGTTGTGGATGCCGCGCCGGGCCATGTCGATGGTTTCGATCTGGCTGGGCGGCAGGGTTTTCACGGCGTTGTAGTAGGATTCGCAGATCTGGAAATAGTCTTTGACCACCTGCCGGAACGGGCCCAGCGACAGGTGAAATTCTGCCGCCTTCTGCCCGTCCTCGGTGTCGATATCAAAGACCAACCGCTTGTTCCGGATCGAGAGCATCAGCCGATAGGGCCCATCGGGCACCGCGCGGTCGTCGCGATCGGGGAGGGTGAAGCTGTTTTGCTCCAACAGGTCGAACATGGCGACCTTGCGTTCCTGTTCGATCTCGGGCGTCGGCGGGGGCAGCCCCGCATCGTCCAGCGCGATATCCACGATATGTGACATGGGCTGACTACCTGTTCAATTGATCCAGACGGGCGCGGACCGACAGCCCGTGCGCCTCGAGGCTTTCCGATTGCGCCAGACAGGCGGCGCTGGGACCGATGGCGCGCAGTGCTTCGGGGGTCATGCGCGCCATGGTGGTGCGTTTGAGGAAATCCAACACGCTCAACCCCGAAGAGAATCGCGCCGAACGCGCCGTGGGAAGCACATGGTTGGGTCCGCCCACGTAATCGCCGATGGCCTCGGGGGTGTAGCGCCCCAGAAAGATCGCCCCGGCATGGACGCAACTGGCGGCCAGCCCCTCGGGGTCGTTGACGCAAAGCTCAAGGTGTTCCGGCGCGATCCGGTTCGACAGCGCCGCCGCCTCGCTCAGATCGCGCACGGTGATGATGGCCCCGAAATCGCGCCAACTGGTGCCTGCGATGGCGCGCCGGTCCAGCGTTTCCAGCCGCTTGTCCACCGCAGCGGCCACCAGTTGGGCGAAATCGGCGTCATCGGTGATCAGGATGGACTGCGCGCTTTCGTCATGTTCGGCTTGGCTCATCAGATCGAGCGCGACCCAGTCGGGATCGTTGTCCTTGTCGGCAATCACCAGAATTTCGGACGGGCCGGCGATCATGTCGATCCCCACCTTGCCAAAGACGCGCCGCTTGGCTGCGGCGACAAAGGCGTTGCCGGGGCCGGTGATCTTGTCGACCGGCGCGATGGTTCCGGTGCCATAGGCCAGTGCCGCGATCGCCTGTGCGCCGCCGATGCGATAGATTTCATCCACCCCGGCGATCTTTGCCGCCAGCAGCACCAGCGGATTGACCTGACCATCAGGCGTCGGCACGGCGATGGCCAACCGATCAACGCCCGCCACCTTGGCCGGGATCGCATTCATCAGCACCGAAGACGGGTAGGAGGCCAGCCCCCCCGGCACATAGAGCCCTGCAGCGGACACGGCGGTCCAGCGCCAACCCAGCGTCGCGCCATCCGGGTCGGTCCAGCTTGCATCCGGGGGCATCTGGCGCACGTGATAGGCGCGGATGCGCTCGGCGGCCAGTTCCAGCGCGTCACGCTCAGCGGCCGGGACCATTGCGGCGGCTGTGGCGATCTCGTCGGGGGTAAAGGCAAGCCGATCCGGCGTCAGCTCCATCCGGTCGAATTTCGCGGTCAGCTCGATTACCGCCGCATCGCCGCGGGCCCGCACATCGGCAATGATGGCGGCCACCGTGTCATCGACATCCGGGCTGTCCTCGCGCTTGGCGGACAGCAGGGCGGAAAAGGCGGCTTCGAAATCGGCGTCTTGAGTGTCGAGAAACTGGGGCATTTGTGTCTCCGGCGGATAGTCTCACATACAAGCGCGGGCGAGGGGCCTCAAGGGGAGAGGTGTTTCTCCATCGCAGACCCGGATCAGCGCGGTGATGTACAGTCCGAGGTCATATTTGTACGCTTGTTCTGGTGGCTCATTCGGGGTGCGTGGGCGCCTTCCCCGAGAGGGCGCGATAGGGACGGGTGACATCCTTGAGCGTCACCCCCAGCGCCTCGACCTCGAGTCGGATCGCGCCATCGCCCGCCAGCGTCAGCAGCACATGTCCTGCACCATCCGCATCGGGGGTGAACTCGACCGACAACAGGGACAGCACCGTATCGGTGTCCTTGCGGTCGATGCCCTGACTCGAGACGCGCAGCACCTCGTCGATCGCCAGCACCGAGCGCACCCGTTCAGCGCCGTGGCGGTCGCGGTTGGCGTCCTCCCAGCGGAAGCGGTTGAGCAAGAGGGCGAAGCGGCGTTGCGCCGGGGCCCATTTCATCTCGCTGGCCGGAAAAACCGCGTCCTGCGCCAGCGATGAAATCACCTTGAGATCCTCGGCATCAAGTGCCCCAAGGTTCAGCGGCGCCTCGCCGCCTTCTTCGAATGTGGCATCTTTGGTCATCGGCTTTTGATCCGTTCGATTTTTGCACCTACGGCCTGCAACTTGCGTTCCACGTTCTCATAGCCACGGTCCAGATGATAGACCCGGTTGACCACGGTTTCGCCCTCGGCGGCAAGGGCGGCCAGGATCAGCGACACGCTGGCGCGCAGATCGGTGGCCATGACCGGCGCGCCCTTGAGGCGATCAACCCCGGTGACGGTGGCGGTGCCGCCCTGCACGTCGATCTGGGCCCCCATGCGCACCAGTTCAGGGGCGTGCATGAAGCGGTTCTCGAAAATCCGTTCTTCCAAAACGCTGGTGCCATTTGCGGTGCACAGCAGCGCCATCATCTGCGCCTGCAGGTCGGTGGGAAAGCCGGGAAAGGGTTCGGTGGCGACATTCACCGCCGCGATCTGGTCGCCGCGGCGTGACACCTTGAGCCCTTTTTCGGTCTCTTCGACGGCGACGCCGACGGCATCAAGCTTTTCGCAGAATGCGCCCACCAGATCGATCCGCCCACCCAACAGCTCAACCTCGCCGCCGGCGATGGCGGGGGCCAGCATATAGGTGCCCAGTTCGATCCGGTCGGTGACCACCGGATGGGTGGCGCCATGCAGCCGATCAACCCCCTGAATGGTGATCTCGGAGGTGCCGTCGCCGTCGATCTGCGCCCCCATCTTGCGCAGGCAGGTGGCCAGATCGACGATCTCGGGTTCGCGCGCGGCGTTCTTCAGAACCGTGGTGCCCTTGGCCAGCGTTGCGGCCATCATCACGTTTTCCGTCGCCCCGACCGAGGCAAAAGAGAAGTTGATCACCGCCCCTTTCAGCCCGCCCGGCGCCTTGGCGTGCAGATAGCCATCGCGCAGCTCGATCTCGGCCCCCAGCGCTTCCAGCCCGTGGACATGCAGATCCATCGGTCGCGCGCCGATGGCGCAGCCGCCGGGCAGGGACACCACCGCATGACCCAGACGCGCCAGCATCGGCCCCAGAACAAGGTTCGAGGCGCGCATCTTGCGCACGATGTCATAGTCGGCGACGTGGTTGTTCACGTCATGGCTGGACATCGCCAGCACCTGACCGTCCTGCAAGCCTGAGACTTCGGCCCCCAGCGATTGCAGCAGCTCGGTCATGGTGCGGATGTCGCTGAGACGCGGCGCATTGGTCAGCGTCAGCGGTTCCTCGCTCAGCAGCGTCGCGGGCATCAGCGTCAGGCAGGCATTCTTGGCGCCCGCAATGGGGATCTGGCCGCTGAGCGGTCCGTTCCCGGTTACCAGAATCGAATCCATCTGCCCTAGCCCTCGCTTTTGCCTGCTTTGTCCGCCTCGCCGCTAGCCTCGCCGCCGGCCTTGATCGCGGTTCCGGTCTCGGCCACGATCTCGGCTCTGGCCCGCGCCTGTGCCTTGCGCTTGGCCATATTGGCCTTGAGCGCGGCCTTGAGCCGGTCTTCCCGGTCTGCTGCCGGTTTCGTCTTGTCGGTGTCTGTTGGTCTGGATGCCATAGGGTCTCTCTACAGGAGGCCCCGCCTCTGGTCCAGATTGCGCGACAGCCGTGGGTGGAGGCGCGCAAATGATGCAAATCAAAAATGATATTCCGTAAATTCGATATAATGCAGGGATCAGGTGCGAGGAAAAGGATGCTGCCGGGCCAGCCTGTTTCCGGTCACAGCATCGG
Source organism: Antarcticimicrobium sediminis (assembly GCF_004348975.1). Taxonomy (GTDB): domain Bacteria; phylum Pseudomonadota; class Alphaproteobacteria; order Rhodobacterales; family Rhodobacteraceae; genus Antarcticimicrobium; species Antarcticimicrobium sediminis. The sequence continues at coordinate 23,147 of NZ_SMFP01000012.1, forward strand.
GCAAAAGTGCCCCTCGGACCCTTTGGGGAGAGAGAAGTATGACGATCAGCGCTTTTACGACGGGTTTGGACGGTTGGACCACCACCAACGGGACAGAGATATTTGACGCCATCGACGGCGATCCGGTCGGCAGCCTGCGTGGCACCGAGGGCGGCGGCGGGGACTGGTATTTCGTCGCGCCCGACGCCTTTCTGGGGGATCGGTCCGATTATTACGGCGGGTCGATCAGCTTCGACATGAAGCAGGATATCGCCACCAGCCAGTTTGACGCCGCCGACATCGTTCTGACCGGGGCCGGGATGGATCTGGTTCTGGACATGGGCGACAACCCGGGCACCGATTGGACCGCCTATTCGGTCAACTTGGCGCTGGGCGGCGGCTGGCGGATCAACAGCCTGTCCGGCTCGATCGCGAGCGAGGTGCAGATCCGGTCGGTTCTGGCCGATCTCGAATCGCTTTCGGTGCGGGGCGAATTCGTCAATGGCACCACGGGCGACGCCAGCAACCTCGACAATTTCTCGATGGTCAAGGAGCCGGCGACTCCGCCCGAGTACATTGGCGTAAAGGTGGACTCGCGCTTTGATACCGGGCTGGACGGCTGGTCCTTTGTTGCCGACGTCAAGGCGTTCGACTGGGTCGACACCGGTGGCAATCCCGGCGGCTATGTTCAGGCGGTCGATTACGCCACGGGGGCGGTGTGGTATTTCGTGGCGCCCAACGAATATCTTGGCGACAAATCCGCCTATTCGGGCGGCTCACTGCAATTCGACCTCAAGCAATCCTCGCTCAGCAGCCAGTTCAATGACGAGGACGTCGTGATCACCGGTGGCGGCAAGACCATTGCGTTCAACACGGCGAACAATCCCGGGCTCGACTGGACCCATTATTCGGTGTCGCTGGACGCGGGTAGTGATTGGCGGTTGGGCTCGGTCTCGGGTGCGGTGGCGAGTCAGGCTGATATCGACGCGGTGCTCGCCGATGTGACGAGCCTGTGGATCCGGGGCGAATATGTATCGGGCGCCGACACCGGCGGTCTGGATAATGTCCTGCTGAGCCCTGACACCTCGGCGGTCCGGGTGCTGTCGGACACCACCCTGGGGGTGCTGATGTCGAACCACGACACGCTGACAGAGGCGTTGGCGGCGACCGAGGATGGCAATGTGGTGCAGATCAACAAGGCCACTGCAGTGACCGAAGACAGCTATACCGTCACCGACAACGGGCTGAGTGTGACCTCGAACCGGGCCATCGACGCCGAACTCAAGCTTGATGGGGTGACCAGCCTGACCCTGTCGGGCGACAATGATCTGGACGCAACCGGCAACGTGTTGGCCAATACGCTGACCGGGTCGGACGGGGACAACACGCTCAAGGGGCTGGGCGGTCGCGACCGCTTGACCGGCGGTGACGGTGCCGACCGGTTGTTGGGGGGCAACAAGGGGGACACGCTGTTCGGGAATAATGGCGCAGACGCGTTGTTCGGCGAGAAAGGCAACGACACGCTGAAGGGCGGAAATGGCAGGGATCTGCTTGATGGGGGTGTCGACAACGACCTGCTGCTGGGCGGAAACCTGCGCGACAGGCTGCTCGGGAACAAGGGGGCCGACAAACTTTTCGGCCAGAACGGGAGTGACACGCTGAAAGGCGGAAACGGCAAGGATACGCTGGTTGGCGGGGCCGGGAACGACAAGCTCTTTGGCGGGAACGGGGATGATACCTTTCGGTTCTCTGAGGGGTCCGGCTTGGACAGTATCTTCGATTTCGAGGCGTCGAATGATCTGGAGAAAATCGACCTGTCCGGCCTGTCCGAAATCACCGGGTTCGCCGATCTGGCCGGTTCCCACATGACCCAGGTCGGTCTGGATGTGGTGATCGACGCCACGGGCGGCGACGTCATCACCTTGGTGAATGTCCAGCTGGCGGATCTGGACGCGGCAGATTTCCTGTTCTGATCCGATCTGAACAGGGGGTGGGCGGCCCTGAACCAGGGGCCGTCCGCCTGTTATCGACGGTGTTGGCGCGAGCCGATGGCATTGCTTTGAAAAAATTCCAAAGAAGCGCTTGCACCCCCGGATTTTTAAGTCTACCTAGCCGCCCACAGTGCTGCTGTAGCTCAGAGGTAGAGCACTCCCTTGGTAAGGGAGAGGTCCAGAGTTCGATTCTCTGCAGCAGCACCATGGATTTCACATAAGTCCTTGAGTGATAAAGGTGATCTCCTTTGGGCGGAGTGGCTTTATCCCCCAATTGTCCACCCTTCATGCGCTGGTGATGTCCAACATTCACTAATATTTTGGGCACCGAAGTTGCGGGTCGGTTTGGCGGGTTTGGCCGGTGACTCGGGTGACATTCGATGGGTCCGAATACTTTCGGGGGGCTGTTCCGGCAGGTCGGCGGTCGGTAGCTTTGTGGGATTGGAGACAAGCGGTGGGCTCAGTGGCGCTCAAGCCCGACCTCGACAAGCGCCACAATCAACCTTGTCAAACCTTAGCATTGTGGAGGGCGCTGGTGGCATGCCCGTCCCCCTTTGCCAAATCATTGCAGACCCAAAATGGCACGTCGATGCCGTCGGGGAGCGGCCACATCACCAAAGCCTTTTCTCATTGGGATCACGAGTTGAAGCAAGCGGTGTATAGGCCCCGGATTTGGCCAATCGCCGAAATTGTTTTGAAGGGTGGACATCGCGAGGGGCTGGAGTTGCGGAGCTGGAACCTGATTTCAGCATGTGGCGGCCATCCGCGTTGCGCTGTTGCATATGCCGGTCTTCACGAGACAGATTGGTTGAACTGACACCGGGGCTCACATCATTCAGGGGGCCGGCTGCTCGCGCAACAGTGGGGACCGACCATAGGGGCCGGGCCAAGTGTTGTCAGTCGTGGATGTGTCCGACCGGGCAGTACCAAGGCATCAGAGTTTCGCAGCGATGTCGCCCCCCTCGCGCTCGATTTTTTCCACCACCCAATTCAAGTAACTGCGTGGATTGATATCGTTCAGACGAGCGCTTTCGATCCGCCTCTGGCTTCTCCATTTGTCAATATGACCTAGATGTCATGCTTTTGGGAACGGCGGTCGGTGAGGCCAAACGCCGCAGGCCCGTCTTGAATTATGACGTCGTCAGGCGAGATTCAAGATTTCGAGAGTTCAATTGATCTACACCTACCTCATAAGTTGAGTGGAGTGGTGGAGTTTTCGCTTAAGTCATTGAAAACGCGAGAATTAATTTAATTGGATAATAATTATTACCAATAAGGAAATTCTATTTACTAAAAACTTGACCTCCCCGGTGTGATTTGAAAGGGCTGTTAAGTAGCGATCTCAAGCCAAGTAATCTATTGGCAGTAGAAGGTGAAAGTAAAAATGACGTTTTCAACGGGCCCTTTTTCACTGGGCACCTTAAGCACAGCCGTATTTTTGACAGCGACAGTTTTGTTGCCAGCGACAGCGCATGCCGCTGTGGAAGAAGGCACCCTGAACGTGACGGCCACGGTGATCGCGCAATGCACCGTCACCACATCGGCTGTCGCGTTTGGCGAAATCTCTCCAACCCAAGCGGCATCTGCCACGGGCTCCATTTCCATCAGTTGCGATGCCGACAATACGTTGTCTTCGGTCGTTCTCGACGGCGGCAGCAACGAGAGCGCGGGGACCCGCCAGATGAGTGACGGGACCAATTACATTCCCTACACTCTGGCCGTCAGCGGCAGTTCGGTCGCGGTAGATGGTGACATCAGCAGCAGCTTCACACTGACGGGAGGGGGCCCCTACGCGGACTCTGCCGACATCGACGGTGCGATCGCTTCTGTCGGGTCGGCGCGTGTGCTGGGATCCTATTCGGACGACATCACCGTTACCGTAACTTACTCAGCTCCCTAACCCCCCAATTTCCAGGCCGACCCAAGTCCCGAAAAACAAAAAAAGTCTCGGCCGGGAGAGTAAAGGCATACAGGCATGAAACTTGCGAAAAGGATCGCGGCGACCTTGTGCGCCGCGGTGATCCTCCCCTCCCTTGCTGTCGCGGATTCCTTTTCAATTTCGCCGACAAACCTGCTGGTAAGCGGAGCGGAGCGAACTGCAACACTCACTGTGAAATCCGGCGGCCCCGGCCAGATGCAAGGGCAGATCCGCGTCATGAGGTGGACCCGTTCCGGTGGAAAGGACCATCTGACACCGACCCGGGATGTCATCGCCAGCCCGCCGGTTCTGCGCCTTGCGCGCAATCAGGAGACGACGATCCGCCTTGTGCGTGTGAAGAAAACCGCCGTCCGGCAGCAACGCGAATGCTATCGCGTCCTGATCGACCAGTTGCCCGGCACTTCGCAGCGCAATTCCGCTGTCAAGTTCACGATCCGGCATTCCGTTCCGCTCTGCTTCGAGCGGGGTTGAGGTCGCGATAGGGTGGAGACCGGATTTCCAAAGCCAGGGCCCCGGTTGCCGGCTTTGGAAGGGAGAAGGACGTGATCAGAGCATCGGTTGTTCTTGCCGCAGTTTGCATGCAGATGTCGACAGTGGCATGGGCGCGCGACAATGCGCTGCAACTGCTCAAGCCTGTGGTCGTGGACCGCAGCCAAGACAGGGCAGGACCGGACGCAGTGCGGCCTGTCCCGGACGACGGGGTGCCGCTTTTCCTTCTGGTGTCGCTCAACGGGGTGGATACCGGATTGATCGCTGAATTCCTCTGGTTTTCCCAGGGCAACCGCCTAGGGATTTTGCCAAACGAACTAAAGGACATCGGCCTGACGCCCCCTCGGGCCACCCGGTCGATACTGTTGCTGGACGACATTCCCGGACTGTCCTACCGCTACGACGTGGCAGCCCAGGAGATCGAGATCTCCGCGGCGCCGGAGCGGCTGCAGCGCCGCATCATCAAGGGCAGAACACGGCCGACCTTTACCAAGGCGCAGCCCGGCTATGGCGCGCTCCTGAACTATCACCTGACGGGCAATATCGGCCGCGACGTTCTTTCGGACGGTTTTCGGGTCGAAGGCATGTTCGCTTCGCTGGAGGGGCGGATTTATGCGCCCTTTGGCGTCCTGCGGACCACCGGGTCGGTCTCTGCGCAGAACCTCGGTTTCGAGGGTGCGCATTTCCACCGCGAAGACACGACATACAGCTATTCGAGCCCGGGGTCCCTTGTGACCTTCAGTGCCGGGGATGTCATATCTTCCGGGCAACCCTGGACGCGCTCGATCCGCATGGGCGGCATTCAGATCCGGCGCGATTTCTCGCTTCGCAGCGACATCGTAACAGATCCGCAACTGGCCTATTCGGGCACGGCGGCCGTTCCCACCGCGATAGACGTATATGTGGATAACGTGAACGCATGGTCCGGCACGGTTCCACCGGGGCCGTTTACCCTGACCGACCTGCCGATGATTGGCGAAAGCGGCGAGGCGCAGATCGTCATTCGCGACGAAGCCGGAAACGAACAAACCAAGACGATCGGCTTCTTCGCAACCGAGAACCTCCTCCGCCGGGGGCAGCTGGATTTTTCCTTCGAAGCCGGCGTCGCGCGCAATAACTTCGCACAGGACAATTCCGCATATAGCGACGAGCGGATGGCACTTGCCAGCCTGCGCTATGGCCTGACGGATCGGGTAACGCTGCAAGGTCACGTCGAAGCCAGTTCGGACCTGGTCGCTGCCAGCGGGGGAATATCCTCGGTGCTTTTCAATCGCGCGGAGTTTGGACTGGCTGTCGGTGCCAGCAGGTTTCAGGGCCATACCGGATATCTGGGGCATTTCGATCTGCGGACCGACATTTCCGGCGTTGACCTTCGGATCTCGTCGACCCGCCATAGCGGTGACTACGCGGATCTCGCCTATGTCACGGCCCTGGTGGACGGCACCGCATCCAGCCCGGACCTTTTGCGCCCGGCCAAGGCGCAGGATGTCCTGTCGATATCGAAGCCGCTGTTTTCGGATCTCTCGACGCTTGGCATCAACCTCATCAACATTGAACGGGCGGATAGCCACAACACGATCCTTTCGGGATCGTTCAGCCGGAAGATGAAATGGCAGGAGGCCGATTTTCATGTATCGGGGTTCAAAGACGTCTCTACCGAGAGTTATGGCCTCTCGATCGGGCTTTCCGTTCCGCTCGGCAAAAAGGCCCGGGCCTCTTCCGACCTGCGGCGCGACAGCAGTGGCCAATGGCGCGCGGGCCTGCATTTGCGGAAACCCCTCGATCAGGATGTTGGCAGCGCCGCCTACAGGGTAGACATTGAAAAGACCGGAAAAGGGGATGACTGGGCATTCCTGGGCGGATCCTACCGTGGCCGTTACGGCGTCATCGACGGACGCCTGCAACGGGCAGATGATGGGGCCGTCGCGGCCGCTGCCAGCCTGGAGGGTGCCTTGGTTCTAAGCGACGCGGGGCTGGTTGCCGGCAACAGGATCAGCGACGGTTTCGCGGTTGTCGACCTTGGCGTTGCCGATGTCCCGATCCTGTTGAACAATCAGCCGGTCGCAAAGACAGGAGTGACGGGCAAGGCATTGGTTGCCGGGCTCGTGCCCTATCAGGAGAACCGCGTTTCGGTCGATCCCTCTGGCCTGCCGCTCAATACCAACATGATCGCCACCGCCATTCAGGCGGTTCCGGCCCGCCGCTCCGGGACCACCCTGCGCATGGGGCGAGGGGTCGGCTCCTCCGCTCTCATCGTGCTGCACGACAAGGCCGGACACTTTGTTCCCGTCGGTTCCGAAGTCGTGCTCAATGGCCGAACGTCGGATTTCGTGGTGGGCTATGATGGTGAGGTCTGGCTTGAGAAACTGCACCGACAGAACAGAATTGAAGTGATCGGCGGCGCCCTGCGATGCACGGCCCGGTTCGATCTTCCGTCAACCGAGACAGCCTATCTGGAATTGGAATGCTTGTGAAAATTCGAGCCCTCGCGCGGATCGCGCTGTTTCTTATGGTCCTCACAACCTTTGCCGGAGGAGCATCTGCGGCGACCTGCACGGCTTCGATGAGCGATTTCAACTTCGCGACCACCTCGGTGCGCGACGGCAACACGCCGCGCATCATGGGCACATTGCGGGTGGAATGTGATGCCCTGCTCGGTCTGATCAGCCTCGTCAATCTGTGCATAACAGTGGATGACGGCGACGGAGGTGCGGGGTCGTCAAATAGCCCGCGCTACATGCGCCGCGCCGATGGTACCCAACTGGCCTATCAACTCTACCGTGGCGGCTATGGCGGCACGGTTCTGAACACTATTTCCGGGATCACGCTGAACTTGCTCGGGTCGAGCGTCTACGAGGAGCCGATCTTCGCGGAGGTGATCGATTCAGGTACCTCCGTCAAGGGTGGATACTATTCCTCAAATTTCACGGCCGGCACCGATTTCCGCGTCACTGCGGGAACCCTGTTTTCCTGCACCTCCCGTGGCGCGCAGGACACAAGCGATTTCATGGTCTCCGCCGACATCGAGCCAAGCTGCACGGTCTCGGCCGGCACATTGGACTTCGGGACATTGGGCACCAATGTCTCCGCCGCTGTTACGGCGCAGACAACCATCGACGTATCCTGCTCTGTCGGCGTGCCCTACTCGGTCCAGCTCGGAGAGGGCCAAGGCCCGGGCGTTTCCGACCCGAGTTTTCGGAAAATGACATCTGGCAGCAACACGCTGTCCTACGGCCTTTATCGCAATCAGACGCTGACAGCGCCCTGGGGCTGGACCATCGGCGTCAACGACAACTCCGGCACGGGAACCGGGGCGATCCAGTCAATCCCTGTCTACGGGCAAATCAACAGCGGCCAAACAGTGCCTGTCGGTGTCTACAGCGACAGCGTTATCATTACGGTCAATTATTAGCGGAGTAAGCCAGCAGTCCGTATTCCCGTGAAGGGTCTGAGAACCGGGCAACCGCGCCGCACCAATGCCGCCCGTTTGGCCGGTGCCTTGCCCATTCCGACAGCCGCCGCCACGCATCCAGCGACACGACGCGGCCCGTCCAAGTGAGCGGACTGCCCGCGATGGATAGGCCATGTGGGAAGGTTTCGGGGGGGTGACACTTGCGACATTCGCGACACGGGGCGCGCCCTCCCCAACCGACTGAGGCTGCGCCCCGTGTCGCGAATGTCGCGTTGATCCACGTCGGTCACGGGCACTTTTCCCAGTTTTGGTAGAACGTGATTTTCGAGTGGTGACATCCAGCGTCCAGCCTTTCCGTCATCCTTCAACTCTGCCTTTCGCGCTTCGAACGCCTCGGCGGTCAGGGCCGCGAGCGAGATATTTTCTTGCCGAGCTGCTCGCCGCTCTGCTTCTCGTTGCTTGATCGGATCTTTGCCGATCGCAGCCACGGCGCGCCAACGGTCAGCCGCTTTGTGGGCCTCGGCGAGTCCCACTCCGGGTAATCCGCCCAAGCCCATCTCGCGCCGCCGACCGTGAACTGTTACACGCAATACCCATTGTGCGCCGCCGTCCTCACGCTTCACCAGCCAAAGGCCAGCGCCATCGTTCCATTTTCCGATAGGAGCCTTCTTCACGAAGGCTGCCGAAAGCCTGTTGCGAGCCCGCATGTCGTATCCACCTTTCAGGGCCTGGTTCTCTATCCACCAGTTTGTCCACCCTCAAGATATCGACACAGTTGGACGGGTAAGACAGAAAACTACAGTAAAATCAGCAATTTTTGGGAGGCGGGTGGGAACTCGGACGAGATAGGGCTACAACATATAGATGTTAGATGCCTCTCAGAGGCACCATTTATCCCTCTTGAAACGGTTCCGGCACTTTCTTGTCGCGCTTGCAGGGCTGGCTGTTGTCGTCACCGGAATCGGTGGTTGGTCCCTGTGCTTGGCCCCTGTGGCCTACTCGATCTGGCGTTGTGCCACGCGCTGCCCATCGGTCAGGCTGGCCGAGGGGAACAGCACCACCTTGTCGCCGGGCGACAGGCCGCCCAGCACCTGCGCCGTGGTGCCGTTGTCGCGCCCGATCTGTACCTTTCGCAGCCGCGCGATCCCGTCCTCGGCGCGAAACACTGCCCAATCCCCCTGATGGCGAAACAGCGCGCTGGAGGGGGCCAACAGCGCGTCCTCGCTTTGCCAGACCACGATCCGCACCTCGACCCGGTAGCCATGGCCCAGCCCGGCGCGCGGCGCGCTGTCGCCGGTAAAGCGGATGGTGGTCTTGACCCGCTGTTCTTCGACCCCGAGCGCGGAATACTTGGTATAGCCATAGGGGTCGATCCGCTGCACCACCCCGCTCAGATCGCCGGTCCCGCCCCAATTGGTGACAAGCACCGGATCGCCGACACCGACCTGCACCGCGTCCGAGGACAAAAGTTCGGCCTCGATCTCCAGATCGCGGGTCACATCGCCGATCTCCAGAATGGGATCTCCGGCGGGCAGGGTGGTCGCGCTTTTGCGGATCACCTTCAGGATGGTGCCGTCGATCGGGGCAAGGATGGGAATGCCCGACTGGGCTGTGGCGGAGTCTTCCAGCGCCTGCGCCAGATCCTTGTCGTCGAAACTGATCAACTGGGCGCTGGCGCTGTTCAACTCGGCCACGCGCATGGCGATGGCGGCGCGGGCGGTGTTGACGGCGGCATGGGCGACCCGCGCCTCCTGCTCGGCGCGTTCCAGCGCCACCTGGCTGGTGATCCCGCGTTCGACCAGTTGGCGCATGCGCTTCAACTCTCCGTCGGAAAACTCCTGATTAGCCATGGCCGCGTTCAGATCCGCATGCGCCACCTGCACCGCGGCCTCGGCGGCGGCGACCGCGGCCAAGGCCTGTTCGCGGGTGCGCGCATCCAGCGCGCTGGGGTTCGCGGGCCGCATCCGGGCCACCACGGTCTTGTTCGCGATCACCTTGTCGCCGGGTTGGACGGCAACGCGCTGTAATTCGCCCGCCACCGGGGAAGAGACGACATAGGGCTCATGCACCTGTGTGCGGCCCTCTTCGTCGATGCTCACCCGCATCGCGCCGCGCTGCACCTCTGCCAGATCGACCAGCGCCGCGCGGGGCCAAAAGGCCGCCGCCATCGCCGCGCCCACCAGCGCGACCGCCAAAAGCGTCAGGACCCTGCGAGAGTGTTTTCGTTTCACGGCCACCTGTCATTCCCTCGTTTTCAGCGCGGTGACCAAGTCTGCCCGGTCAATGTCGCGTTTGACAAGCCACCCCGAGACCAGCGCGGCGACCAGCACCACCGCCATCGCGAGCCCAAAGCTCTCGGCGTCCAGCACGGGCCGGATCTGATAAACGTCGGTGCTGAAGCCCGCCGCGATGGCAAAGGTCAGCCCATAGCCGATCACCCCGCCCAGCGGCAGCGCCAGCAGCGTGACCGCGGCCAACTCGCCCAGCAGGACAAAGGCGACCTCGCCCCGGGAAAAGCCCAGAACCCGCAGACCGGCAAGATCGCGGGCGCGTTCGGCCTGCGCCACGCGGGCGGCGTTGTAGATCACGCCAAAGGTGATCACCGCCGCGATCAGCGCCATGACATAGCGCATCGCGCCCGCCCCCTGATCCATGACCTTTTTCAGCGCCGCCCGGCTTTCTGATTTCACGCTGACACCGGCAACCATCGGCATCGCCTTGAGCGCGGCATAGATCTTTGCCGCCTGTGTCGCGTCCACCCGCAGATAGGCGCCAGAGATCCGCAGCGGTTCCTTCAGCACCCGGTTCAGCGCACCGATTTCCATATAGGCCGGCGATCCCAGCAGGCTTTCGGCCACAGCGATCACCGGCAAGCTCAACCGGGGCCGGCGCCCCTCGCGCACATCCACGCTCAGCTGATCGCCGGCTTTGATGTCCAGCGTGCGCGCCAACCCGGAGGACAGGATCACGCCCCCTTGCCGCATCGTGATCGGCTGCGTGTCCGCGTCCACGGCGCGATACAGGCGCGGCTGTTCGATCAGCCCGTGGATCGCGCCGTGATACAAAGCGCGTCCGTTGCGCAGGATCGCGGGCACGATGCGCACCGGCTCGACCTCGATTACGCCGGGCAGGCTTTGCAGATCATGGATGCTGCGCGCCTCTAGCGGCTGGATGAAGCTCACGTTCAAATCGCTGTGGTCGATCACGTCAAAGGTCAGCGCCTGCATGGCGGAAAAACTGTTGAGGATCGACATCATGGCGATCGACACCGACAGCCCCGCCGCCACACCCAGCACCGCCCCGCCCATGCGCAGCGGCTGGCGGGTGAGACGGCGCAGAACCATTCGCGTGGGCTGATCCAGAACATGCTCCAGCGCCGAGGAGAACTGACCGCTGTGGCTATAATCAGGCGGTGCCGCGGCGCGCATGGCCACCGCCGGTGTCAGGGCAAAGACCTGCCGCAACACCAGCAGACCGCCCGCCGAGGCCGCCAGAATGCTGACGGCAAAGCCGGTCAGGAACGAGGCCGGGTCAAGCCGAAACACCAGAAAGGGGAATTTGTAGTAAAGCAGATAGAGATCGGCCATCCATCGGCCCGCCGCGACCCCCAGCAGACAGCCAGCCAGCGCCCCGCCGACTGCGATCACAAGGATCATGCGGAAATAATGCCCGCCGACCTCGGTATCACTATAGCCAAAGGCCTTCATCAGGCCGATTTGCTCGCGTTCGGCCTGCACCATGCGCGAAATCACGATGTACAGCAGAAAGGCCGCCACCGCGAGAAAGATGGGCGGCACGCTGCGCGCGCTGCGCCGCAGCCCGTCGATCTCTTCGCTGATGAACAGGTCCGATTGCAGGTGCGACAGCCCATAGGCGCCTTGCGCGCCATAGCGGTCCAGCAGCCGGTCGGCCGCCGCGATCACCGCCTCCGGTTCCGCCCCGCGGCTGAGCGAGAACAGCACCTCGTTGAACGCGCCCTGCATGTCAAAGGCGGCCGCGAGCGCGGTGCGGCTCATCCACAGCACGGCAAAGCGGGCATCGTCGGGGGCGAGTTCGCCCGGCGCGGTCGAATACAGGAATTCCGGCGACTGGGCAAAGCCCACCACGCTGAGCTCGCGGCGAAACCCGTTCATCGTCGCCGCAATATGATCGCCCGGGCGCAGCCCATGGGCGCGGGCGAAACTGCGCAGAACCACCACCTCTTCGGCACGCGCGGCGTCGAACATGCGCCCATCGGTCAGATAGATGGTGTTGAGCGCGGCGGCCCGATACTCGGGCAGCGACAGTGCACGGGCCTGAATCGGCAGGGCATTGCCGCCCAGATCGATCAGCGCGCGTCCGCTCACCCGGGTCTGGATCGCGGCCACCCCGGGCAGGTGACGCAGCCGCTGCGCGACCGTCTCGGGCGCGCGGGCCACCGGGGCAAAGACATCGGCCAGCCGGAAGCGGTCGTAGTAGGTGCGCCGTGTCTCGCTGAGCGAGGCGACCAACCCGGTCATCATCACCAGCATCATCACCCCGACGGCGATCACCGCGCCAATCGCCACGGCTTGTCCCTTGATGCGGTACAGGTCGCGCATCAGCTTGTGGGTCAGCGGGGCAGGGTGGAGCGTCATCGCCTCACCACTCGATGTCTTCGGGGGCGCATTTGTTGGCGTTCTCGATGACCTCGCGCACGGTGCCATCGGCGAAATGGATCACCCGGTCGGCCATGCCGGCCTGAGCCGCGGCATGGGTCACGATCAGCACCGTGGTGCCCATCTTTTCGTTCGCCTCCTTCAGCACGTTCAGCACCGCCCGCCCGGTGGTGCTGTCCAGCGCGCCGGTGGGTTCGTCGCAAAACAGCACATCGGGCTGCTTGGCGAGCGCCCGCGCGATGGCAACGCGCTGCTGCTCGCCGCCCGAAAGCTGGGCGGGAAAGTGATCGGCCCGCTGCGCCAGCCCGACCCGCGCCAGCGCCTCGCCGGGGTCCATCGGGTCGCGGGCAATCTCGGTCACCAGTTCGACATTCTCGCGCGCGGTTAGGCTGGGCATCAGGTTGTAGAACTGAAAGACAAAGCCGACATGGTCGCGCCGATAGCGGGTCAACTCCCGGTCGCTCATCGCCGCAAGGTCGCGGTCGCGGAAGAACACCGCGCCATCGGTGCCCCGATCCAGCCCGCCAAGGATGTTCAGCAAGGTCGATTTGCCGCTGCCCGAGGGGCCCAGCAGCACGACAATCTCGCCCTCGGGGATCTCCAGCGTCACGCCGCGTAACGCCTGCACCGCCGCCGGCCCCTCGCCATAGATCTTGCGCAGGTCGCGGGTGGTGAAGGTGTTGCGCGTCATCGGCATTCCTTTGCCCCGATTTTGGGCCAGTTCAGGGGGTGCGGGGGCCACCCTCGATCAGGCTCAGTTGTTTGGCGGCCCAAGGGGCGGCGCGCTCGATCTGGGCCGACAGCGATATCAGGCGTTCATCCTCGCCAAAGGCCGTGGCCAGATGCACCCCGACCGGCAGGTCATCGGCGCTCCAGTGCAGCGGCAGGGTCACCGCCGGCTGACCGCTGGCGTTAAAGATGGCGGTGAAGGGCGAATAGTCAAACACGCTGCCCGGACCGTTGCGATAGGCGACGAAATCCTCGAAATCCGGCTTGTACTTGCCCACCGGTGCCGGTGGGGTCGCAAGGGTCGGTGTCAGCAAGACGTCGCAGTCAAGAAAGACATGCGCCATGCGGCGGCCAAAGCCATGGACCTCTTCGATCGCGGCCAGATAGTCCGCGCCGCTGATCTGCGCCGCATAGGCGATGGCGGCGCGTGTGACCCCCTCGACCTTGGTGGGATCCAATGGCGCGCCCTTGAGAACACTTTGCACGCTCAAGGCGGTGCCGCAGGCCACGATCTGGGTCCAGGCCAGCATCATCGCCTCGACGCCCAGGTCAGGGGCCGGGCGGAACGCTTCGACCTCATGGCCCAGATCCGCCAGCAGGCGGGCGGTCTTTTCCACCGCCGCGACACACTCGGGGTGCAGCGGGACGCCGCTCAGCGTTGTTGTGGCATAGCGCACCCGCAGCTTGCCCGGATCGCGCTGCATCGCCTGCAGGTGGGTGCCCTGCATCGGCGGTGCCCAATAGGGCGCACCAAGATCCGGCCCGGTGCAGGCATCCAGCATCGCGGCGGTGTCGCGCAGCGACCGGCTCAGCACCCCGTCGGTCGCCATCCCGGCCCAACCCTCGCCCGCAGCAGGCCCGTCAGGCAGCCGCGCGCGGGTTGGCTTGAACCCCACCAGCCCACAGGACGAGGCCGGGATTCGCACCGATCCGCCCCCGTCCGAGCCATGCGCCATCGGCACGATGCCTGCTGCCACCGCCGCGCCCGCGCCGCCGGAGGAGCCGCCCGAGGTATGGCCGGTGTTCCACGGGTTGCGGGTGGGGCCGCCATAGGCCTGCGCCTCGGTCACCGGGCCGACCCCCAGTTCGGGCGAAGCAGTGCGCCCATAGGTCACCACCCCGGTCGCCTGCATCCGCAGAAAGATCTCGGAATCATATGCCGATTTCGTCCCCAGCATCAGGCGCGAGCCGTTGTTGGTGGGATAGGCCCGCGCCTCGGCCCCCAGATCCTTGAGCAGGAAGGGCACGCCGGAAAACGGCCCCTTGGGCAGCCCGTCGCGGATCGCCTGGCGCGCCACCTCGTCGTGCCGCATCACCACAGCGTTCAGCGCCTGGTTGCGGTCCTCGGTCAGCGCCAGCGCGGTTTCCAGCAGCTCATCCGGCGTCACCTCGCCCTTGGCCACCATGGCGGCCAATCCGGTGGCGTCTTGCTTGAGATAGGTGTCTTTCATGGTCTGGCGGTCCTCGTAATGCGGCGGTGTGTTGTGGCGGATTTCCGGCATCCTCGACCGCCCACCCGGAAAAGGCAACTGCCGGGGCTTGGCCCCCGGGCTCTGGCAGGGCAAGGTGCCGCCGGTTTCAGGCAAGAGGAGAAAGACCAAAGATGACACAGCCGCCGGTCAATGGCCACGATGGCCCCTATCCCGCACCGACTCTTGTGCAAAATCAAAAGGTTGATCCGGCGTGGATCGACTTCAACGGCCATATGAATGTGGGCTACTACGGCATCGCCTTCGATCTGGCCGCCGATACGTTGTTCGATGAAGTTCTGGGCGTGGGCTGGGAGTATGTCGAGCGCTGCGGTCAGGCGGCGTTCGTGCTGCAGGCCCATACGCATTTCTTGAATGAGCTACGCGAGGGCGAGGCGTTTTCGGTGCGCTTCCAGCTGATTGATCATGACCATAAGCGGCTGCATTTCTTTGCCGAGATGGTGCGCGATGCGGATGGTGTCGTTTGCGCCACGCAAGAGCTGGTTTCGATGAATGTCGATCACGGCACCCGGCGGTCCATTGCGTTTCCGGACTGGGCCCTGCGGCGGTTCGCGCAGATGAAAGCCGATCACGCCGGGCTGGCGCGACCGGCGCAGCTTGGCGCGCCAATCGGTCTGCGCGCCAAAAGCCGGACGTCGTAGCGAGGTTAAAGAGCGGCCCCGGATCAGCCCGTGTGTTTGATCCGGCGCCAAGCGGCAGTAAGCCCGGCCAGGGTCATCCGCGCCTCGTTGGCGATCGTGGTGGGCACGCCCTGTCGTTGCAGCGCCTCGGCATAGGGGCGCGCCTCTGTTTCGGTCCCGATCAGGGCCACTTGCTGGCCCAACCAATAGGGACGCGCCGCCGCCAGCTCGGCCCCGGTGAGCAGACCGAACAGTTGCGCCCGCGCCTGACCCGGTCGCAGCGTTCCCAGCTCGGCCCCGGTCTGGATCGTGGCCAGCCCGGTGGCCAGCCGTTCGGGGCGTGACAGGACGCTGTCCAACGCCGCGCTGAATTCCGTGCTGTCCCAGCCGTCGCCCTCCAGCGCCGGGCGCAATGAGGACGCGGTGGCCAGCGCTGTCGCGATCTCTCCGGTCAGGGCGCTGAGGAAGCTCACCACCTCATCGGCGCTGATCTGAACCCAGTGGGTGACCGGGCCGGGCAGGCAGATCACCCCGTCCCAGCCGGGGTTGAGCGCGAGAAATCCCGCGACCCGCACCGCCCCCGCCCGCATCAGCCCCGGCGGGGTGTCCTGACGCAGACCGGGCAGCGCATGGGCCTGCATCTGCTCCAGCGGCACCGGGAGGATCGACGCCGGTTTCGCGGGCACCGCGATCGGCTCTGGCCCTTCTGCCAGCCCGCAGATCACCGCGGGTACCCCGGGGCAAAGCGCTTGCACCAGCTCTTTCGCCACCGCGATCCCCGGACGCGCCGACAGGCTCTCGATCTGGTGGGTGGCTTTCATCGTGTCGCCCTGCATCGCCCAGCCCCGCGCCGCCCAGCCACGTCCAGCATGGGGGCTAAGTTCGATCGCACACCAACTCGCATTGTCCGAAGCGGGGTTCATCGCCATACCCTATGCGATCACGTCACCGATGAGGACCTGCGGTCGCACATCGGTGAAATTGACGACATCCTTCATCACCGGGCCAGAGCCCTGCATCGCGGCGCCCATCGCCGCCTTGTCGGCAAACACCATCGTGGCCACAGCATAATAGGCCGGCGGGGTGTCGGGGCCACCTGCGACGCCTCGGGTTACCAGCGTCTGTTCGATATGCGGCCCCATATGGGTGCTGACCAGCGGCATGTGGGTGCCGAGGTAATAGTCATAGTCGAAATGCGTCCCCTCGGAGATCGGGTAAATAACCTGAAGCGAAACAGTCATTTGGGCTCCTTTCCGTTGTTCCCGGTGTCGCGGTCCTGCGCCGCGTTGGTCTGATGTGGTCATGTCATGGCCGCGATCGGTCAGGCAAGCAAAAGGGGCCTGGGCCGCAATCTGCTCTGGAGTCAGCCCCGGAGTTGGAGCCACTGCCCCTATTGCGCC
This sequence comes from Antarcticimicrobium sediminis, assembly GCF_004348975.1. Taxonomy (GTDB): domain Bacteria; phylum Pseudomonadota; class Alphaproteobacteria; order Rhodobacterales; family Rhodobacteraceae; genus Antarcticimicrobium; species Antarcticimicrobium sediminis. The sequence continues at coordinate 39,833 of NZ_SMFP01000012.1, forward strand.
ACAGTTTGGCCGGGTTCCTTCGGCAGCCCCCCCCGGGCAGAGCGGGGCGGTGTTAACCGATTCTGAGGCCCGTTTGGTTTCCATAGTCGCAACAATCTTCTGGAAATGGATGGAATGCGTCCTATCTATTTCGTATCGAGCCCGGTTTTCTGGGGTTTCGTGGTGGAAACAAATTGTTTCCTCCGAAATTATTAAAACTGTATGTGTGAGTGGTAAATTCAATCATGGCGAAAACAGGGCAAGTTCTAGACCTGATTTAGCCAGCGGAAGAAACGGTCTGTCTGTGGGGGACATCCGGTTCGAAAGTCCGCATTCAACGCCCGGTCGAGCTGCTTGAACGGGTATCTGAAATTTGAGTGAGAGCCAGTGCGGCGGGTTGCCCAGTCTGTGGACTGCGGTCGCCTGTCGGGAAAGTGAATGGCAATGAGTAAAGTATTTTTTTCACAAGGCGCAGCGCTGCGTTTCCCGCCGACCCCACGGCGTATCAGGATGCATTTGACCATCCCGACGCCGGCCAACTTTGATTTTCCTGTCGCCGGTTACGCGGCGGCGCATGCAATGCCCGTGGACAAGACGCCCGCGCAGGTCGTGACGTCGGCCCCCAAGGACTGGTATGCCCGGACCGGCAAACGCGCGCTGGATCTGGTGCTGATTCTGCTCACGCTTCCGGTGACGCTGCCGATCATCATGATTTGTGCGCTGGCGCTTTGGGTCGAAGGCGGTCAGCCGTTTTACTGGCAGACCCGGCTGGGGCAGGGGGGACGCAAGTTCTTTATCGTCAAGTTGCGCACGATGGTGCGCGATGCCGATGCCCAGCTGGTGCGTCTTCTGGCCACCGATCCGGCGATCCGCGACGAGTGGAACTGCACCCAGAAATTGCGCAACGATCCGCGTATCACCCGCGTCGGTCACTTCCTGCGCGCAACGTCGCTGGACGAGTTGCCGCAGCTTTGGAACGTGGTTAAAGGCGAGATGAGCCTTGTTGGACCGCGCCCGATGCTGCCTGAGCAACTGCGGCTTTACGGCGATGCCGATTGTTATGAAATGCTCAGACCGGGGATCACCGGGCTGTGGCAGGTCTCGGCCCGCAATGACAAGGAATTCAGCTACCGTGCCAAGGTCGATGCTGTCTATTGCCGCTCGCTGTCGGTCTGGCGCGATCTGGTCTTGATGTTTCGCACCATTGGCGTCGTATTCCGCCGCACCGGATGTTGATCGGCGTCGTTCGCAGGACCAAGCAGTTGGAGGATAGGGCGTGAGAGATTATCTTGATATGGACGTGGCCAGCAGTGAAAGCATGGTTCTGCCCTTGAACGAGGTGAGCGAAACGGAACGAATGACCCGTCAGGATCGAAAAATTTTTCGGCGCAAGGCCGCGCGCGGCCAAGGGAATGTGACGATGAGCATGAACGCGCCGGTTCGCAACCTGCCGGCAAGCCTGCCCGCGCCTTGGGATCGGCTGCACCGGGTGAAGCCGGGGCTTCTTGATATCAATGGCGGTCCTGCCGCGCTGGTCAGCCTGTTTCGTGAGGATCCGGCCGCCCGCGCCTTTGACCTGCTGCGCACCCGGCTGATGCAAACCCTGCGCGCCCGGGGCTGGAGCCGCGTGGCAATTGCCGCGCCGACTTCGGGCTGCGGCGCAACCTTCACGGCGGTGAATCTGGCGCTCAGCCTTGCCCGGGTTCCTGAAACCCGCACCGTCCTGATGGACATGAATCGCCGCAATCCCGGCGTTGCAAACGCGCTGGGTCTGCAGGGCGTCGGCGATATGGAGGGGTTCCTGCGCGGCGACGTCGCAACCGGGGATCATCTGGTGCGCTGTTCTGAAGGGTTGGCGCTTGGTCTCGCCGATGGACCTGATCGCAACGCTGCGGAAACGCTGCACGACCCGCGGTGTGCGCATGCGCTGGACGAGATGATGCTGTCGCTGAATCCGGATGTGGTTCTGTACGATCTGCCGCCCATTCTGTCGTTTGACGATGCGGCCGCGTTTTTGCCGCAGGTTGATGCGCTGTTGCTGGTCGCTGATGGCACCAAGACCACCGCCGCCCAGATTCGGTCCTGCGAAGACCTGCTGGGGGATCAGGGCGAGCTTTTGGGTGTGGTGCTGAATCAGGCCCGCAACTCCCACTGATACTCCGTCCGACTCTCTGGCTCCAATACTGGCCCCAGTTCAGGCCCCAGTTCAGGCCGCAGTCTTGGTCGCAGTCTTGGCTTCGGTCTTGGTCTGTGGCCGGGCAACTCCCCGGAATCGCCATAGTTTCGCCCGTTTGATATGGTGCCTAGACCGGGCAAGAAGCCCGGGTTACGGGCGGCATGTGGGCGCGACCAGCCCCGTGCGGTATTGAGGTAGGGTGCATGGGTTCGGTTCTTTCTTTGGCAGATTTTTTCGACTTGCTGCGTCGGCGCGCAGGTCTGATCGTGTTTCTGACGGGGCTGGGCGTGGCGATTTCGGTGGTCACGGCGCTGGAGCAACGCCATCTCTATCGTTCGGCCGAGGTGATTCAGGTGGTGCAGGCCAAGGTCGCAGGCGATCTGGCGCGCAGCACGGTCGAAGGGTCGGCGGCGCGGCGTCTGCAATCGATCGAACAGCGCGTGATGGCGCGCGACAGCGTGCTTGAGATCATCGCACTGCACGGGCTTTATGCTGATATCCCGGCGATGACACCGAACGAAAAGATCCAGATGTTGCGCAGCGCCGTCAGGATCGACAATCAGGCCGCCGCAGGCGGGGGCAATGGCCGCGACGGTGCGGTCTCGATCCTGACGGTCTCTGCCGAGATGTCGTCTGCACTTTTGGCGCAGCAGATCGCCCATGAATTCGCCGCGCGCACCATCGCGCTGAGCCGTGAGACGCGGCTGGAACAGGCGCGCGAGACGCTGGCCTTTTTCACTGCACGCGAGGAAACGTTGCGCGCGCAGGTCTCGCGGGTCGAGGATGCGATGGCTGCGTTCCGCAGGGATAACGATCTGGCGCTGCCCGGCACGCTAAGTTTCCGCCGGGATGAGATTGCCGGTATCAATCAGGAATTGCTGACCATCGCGCGGGAACGCATCCGTATCGAGCGGGCCGCCGTTCAGGCGCAACAGACCGAGCGTCAGGCCACCGCCGTGCGAAAACTGGCGGATTTCAATGCCGAACTGGAGACCTTGGACGCGCAGGTGCGCCTGCTGGAGTCCCGCAAGGTCGAACTGGAAAGCTCTATCGAGACCTCGCCACAGATCGAACGGCAACTTGGGGCCTATGAGCGCGAACAGGAACAATTGCGGGCGGAACTGGACGCGGCGGTTGCGCGTCGTACCGAGGCCGAGGTGGGCTATCGTCTGGAAACGCAAGGTCAAGGCGAACAGCTGACGGTGATCGAACCGGCCTCGATGTCCGACTATCCCTTTACGCGCAGCCGGACAAAGCTGGTCATCGCTGGCGCCATGGTCAGCGGTGTTCTGGCGCTTCTGGCTGCCTTTCTGCTGGATCTGATGAACCCGGTGATGCGCACCGCCGCGCATATGGAGCGGGATCTGGGGATCAAGCCGGTGGTCTCGGTGCCGCGGATGGATACCCGGTCGAAACGGCGCGGGATTTTGCGCCGGCTCTTTGGCCGCCGTTCGGCGCACCGGTCCCATGACAGGACGGTTTTCTGAGGCCGGATCGCGCCCGCCGCGTGTTGTAAGGTGCGTGCCCGTACAATCAGGGGCCCGTCTGTACAGTCAGGCAAGCCCCAAAACCTCGTCAGGAGATCACTCCGATCAGACCGATCACCTCGTCCCAGTGCGCCCAAAGCGCGAGGGCACAAAACACGCCGGTCAGGCTCCAGAACACCAGATCGAGCAACGGGTCCCAGACCCGGTGGCGGCGTGCCAGCCAGACCAGGATCGGATAGGTGACCAGACTGGTCAGCCCCATCGCCAGAATTGCCCCGAACAGCCCGAACCAGATCACGCCGGTCAGGATCAGACCGATCTGGGCTGCGGCGCGCGCGCTTGAATAGATGAAATAGGACCGGCTGTCGCCTGCGGCCAGCGCCGCCAGATCATAGGTCGTGCCCAGCGCGGTGGGGGCCAGCGCGCAGGCCATCAGGGTCACGATCTGCGCCGAGGTCAGATATCGGTCGTCATACAGAAACTCGACCAGCGCCGGGCCGATCAGCGCCATCAGGATGGACAACCCGGCAATCCCCCCGGCCAGCCCGGCGCGCATCAGGCGCAGCTTGCGAAAGTTCTCCGGTGTGGCATGGGCGGGTCGGTCTCGATAGATCGGGATCAACATGCCATTGGCGACGGAATGGCCCAGCAGGGTGGGGAAACTGGCCAGAAAAAAGCCGATGTTGTACAGCCCCAGCATCTCCAGCGACAGGTAGCGGCCCAGGATGATCCGGTCGCCCTGGCTGATGAGGAACCACAGCGAGGTGCTCAGGAAAATCCATTTCCCGAATGACATCAGTTCGATCGCGATTTTCCGGTTCCAGCGAAAGCGGTTGCCGCGCCCGGGCAGAAACAGGTTGCACAGGATCAGCCGGGCAATCGCGTTGAAGATGCCGCCAAGGACAAGCGCCGCCACCGACTGGGTGATCAGTGCCACGATGACCATGCCGCCGATGCCGATGGCTTGGGCCACCAGCTCGACCACGGTCAGGCGGCCCAGCAACAGGTGGCGATGGGCGGTCTGCACCTTGGTCGGGACAAAGCCCGAGATGGCGGTGCCCAGCCCGGCAATCGGCAGGTAATAGGCGAGGTCCGGCTCGCCATAGAACTGTGCCACCGGCAGCGCCAGCAGGCAGACGAGCAGCCACAGCGCAAAGCCCCGGATCACCTGCAACACCCAGGCGGTGTCCAGAAATTCGGGATCGTCGCCGCGCGGATTTTGCGAAATCGCCGGTCCCAGCCCGATATCAGAAAACAGCGACAGCCCCACCGTGACCAGCGAGACCAGCGCCATCAACCCGAACGCCTCGGGAAACAGGATACGGGTCAGGATCAGGTTCGAGGCCAGCCGCAGCGCCTGCGTGCCGCCGTATTGCATCATCAACCACGTCAGGCTGCGCAGCACGCGCGCCATCAGGCCGTCGCCTTGAAACGGGGAAATCAATCTGTTCACGAATGGTGTTCTTTTTATTGTGCCACAGGGTGCCTCGCGCGCAGGCTAGGGTGCGGGCGCGGGGGGGTCAATCGACCTGCGGTCCTGCGGGGTATTGGCGCGCCCCCCTGTTTCGTCCGGGGCGGGAAATGCGCGCTCTGCCGGGCATTTCAGCCAGAGCTGAAACAATCGCGCGGCCGGTTTCTACGCCCTGCGCGGGATGCTTTCCTCAGGTCGCGCCAGAGGCTAGGAAGACAGTGTCCCTGTCTGAAAGTTGCGCCCGTGAAGATTGCATATGTGCTGAACACCTATCCCATGCCCTCGCATAGTTTTATCCGCCGCGAGCTGCGCGCGTTGGAGCGGGGCGGGGCGCAGGTGCTGCGACTGGCGATGCGGCGCAGCGCGTTGCCGCTGGTTGATGCCCAGGACCGGGAGGAGGAGGCGCGCACCACCTATGTGCTCGAGCGCGGCGCCGGGCGGTTGTTGGCGGCACTGGCGGGGCGGGCCCTGCGCCATCCGGGGCGCACATGGGCGGCACTGCGGCTGGCACTGCGGGTTGGGCGCGCCTCGCCGCTGGGGCGGGCGCGGCATCTGATCTATCTGGCCGAGGCGGCCGAGGTGGCCAATCGCTGTGAGGCTGCTGGCGTCGAGCACATGCATGCCCATTTCGGCACCAACGCCACCACGGTGGCGATGCTGGCCCATGCGCTGGGCGGGCCGGGCTATAGTTTCACCACCCATGGCCCGGAAGAGTTCGACGCGCCCGCCGCGCTGTCGCTGGGCGAAAAGCTGGATCGCGCCACCTTTTCCGTGGCGATCAGCCAGTTCGGGCGCAGCCAGCTTTGCCGCTGGGCCGCCTTTGACACATGGGACCGGATCAAGGTGGTGCATTGCGGCATCGAGCCGGGGGCCTTCGCCGATCCTGCGCCACTGCCGGGTGGGCCGCTGCGGCTGGTCACGATCGGGCGGTTCTGTGAACAAAAGGGGCAGATGCTGCTGATCGAGGCACTGGCAAAGCTGCGCGCGGCACACCCGGGTCTGCATCTGACACTGGTCGGGGATGGGGAATTGCGCGGTGCCTTGGAACAGGCTGTCGCGGCGCAGGGGCTGGGCGACGCGGTGACCTTGACCGGCTGGCTGGACGAGGCCGGGGTGCGGCGCGAGTTGACGGCGGCGCACGGGCTGATCCTGCCAAGTTTCGCCGAAGGCCTGCCGATGGTGGTGATGGAGGCGATGGCCGCCGCCCGCCCGGTGATTGCCACCTATATCGCCGGCATCCCCGAACTTGTGCGCCCGGGCGAGACCGGCTGGCTGGTGCCTGCAGGCGATGCCGGGGCGCTGGCCGTGGCCGTGGCCGAGATGGCGACCACCCCCGTCGCCACCTTGGCGCGGATGGGGCAGGCGGGCCGCACCCGGGTTCTGGCGCGCCATGATGCCGAAGCCGAGGCGGCCAAGCTGGCCGGGTATATCGCGGCGGTTGTCGCCGCCGGGCCTGCAGCGCGCTAGTCTGACACGGGGGCCAGAAACGCCTTGATCGCATCCCAGCGGGGATTGTCGTCGGACAGGTGACGCAGCGCGCCCCAGCTGCCCCATTTGCTGGGACCGGCCACATCGGAAAACACGTTGAACAGCTGCCCCCCGGCCGCGTGCCAACCGTTGATCAGCTCGGTATAAAGCGTGCCCATCTCGGGTGTGTAATTGAGATGGATGAAAAAGTCGCTCAGCGCGTCGTCGTTCACCATCTCGCCGATGCCGACCAGATGGGTGCCGCCCTCATACATGATCAGATCAAGCCCGTGTTCGCGCGCGACTTCGGCGTGATAGGGAAAGACGGTGGTCACGATTTGGTTCAGCGTATCGTCTTCACTGCCGCTGCTCAGCCCGTCGCGCAGCTCGGCCCAGGCCAGCGCTGTGGCGACGTCGTATTGATGCGCCGCGACATAGGTCTCGCGCGCGGGCCCGGACAGCCCCTTTTTGTCCGCCGCCGCCTCCGCCAAGGCGCGGCTGTCCGCGATCCACTGGTGCACCATCGGCGCGCGGTCTTCCTTGCCCAGCGCATAGCCGAAATAGCCGGTGATCGCATAGGCGTCGAAATAGCTTGCGATCGGCGCGCGCTCGGGTTGCTCGCGTTTCAGGTGTGGCGGGTCGAGGATATCACGTTCCAATCCCATCCAGCCGGTCTGGGTCGAGATCACGTTGATCAGCCGGGCGTCGGCATCGGCGCCATAGACATCGGACCAGATCGCTGCCACCTCGCTGGCGCGCAGGGCATAATACTGCACCCAGCCATTGTCCTTGCCCCAACGCTCGCGGGCCATGCGGTCGGCCCAGCGGGCCTGCTTGAATTGCCAGTTCCAGACCTCGTTCGAGAACTCCACATAGGCGGAGAGATCGTGCCAAAGCGTGTCATGCACCAGCGTGGCCAAACGACGGACATAGTCGTCATTGGCCAGATGCGGGATGTTGAACCAGCCGTCCACGCCCAGCAGGTTGGCCAGGTCGATCATCACCTCGGCCGGGACACCCCGCAGGGAATAGGTGTAATCGTCGATCTGTGGGCGATCAGCCCAGTGCATGACTTCAGAGTTGTTGGTCCGCATCCAGTCCATGAAACGCAGCGCGCCGAACCCGTCGAGCACGTGCAGGAAGTCGGGGTTGAACACCGCGCCCGCGTCGAACATGGCCAGGTTGTCTTCCTTCACGACGGTGATGTTGCGCAGGTAGTCGCCGGTTTTCTTGCGATCGGTGCGCTGGATGCGAATATCAACGAGACCGGGGTTGGGGGCATAGTCGAAGCGTATCTCGCCCTCGCCATAGTGGACATTGCTGACCTGGCCTTTGACCTCGAGGATGCCGTCGCCCTCGAAGCGCAGCACATAATGCCCGGCCAGCGTGTGCGCCTGCTCCGGCATCGAGGTCAGCAGCACCGTGCCGATCGAGCCGAGCTCAGGCGGGATTTCCATCGGCCAGCCGTTTTCGTCCAGATAGCCGGCCTGCGCCAGATCGTCATGATCGATCCCGCCCCATTTGCCGGGGAGATGCCCGATCCAGGGTCGCGCGGTTTTCATCACGTCGATAAAGGGCTGTTGCGTGCTCCAGTCGGTGACCGCGTTCAGCTCGATTGCCATCGGCACCGGGCCAATCGGCTGTGGTGGACCGTCCCCGGCGAGCAGCGCTTGCGCCTCCGGGGCCGGGGTCTCCTGCGCCAGGACGGGGGGCGCCAGTATGGCGCAGAAGCTGAGCAGAAGCAGGGCGAAACGGATCGGCGCGATCATGGGGCTACTCCGGTCTTGGGATAGGGGGTGACGACCTGCCAGACGATTTCTTGCATCAGCCGCGCGGCCTCGGGGCCGGGCGCGGTGGCCGTCGTGCCGTTGGCGCGGCTCAATTGGCGCGGCAGGCCCACGGGGCTGCGGCCATAAAGCACCGCATAATGGGTAAGCGCCACAAGGTAATGGCCCAGATCGTTCAGGTGGATATTGTCGCGGGTGCCTTTGGCGTCGCGACGAAAGAGGTCATCGCGGCTGTGGATATTCTCGACGCCGCCAGCGGCTTCAACCGCTCGGGTAAAAGCGGCCATGACTTGGCCCGCCGGGATGACATGGATCGGGCGCGTCGCCCCGCCGCCCGCCAGATCGGGCAGCAGAACCTTGTTTTCCCACAGGGTTTCCAGATCACCGTCAAGCCGGTTCAGCCAGCCTTCGGGATCATCCAGCCGGTGCCATGTCTCGTAAAGATAGACCCGCGTCGTGGGCGAGGCCTGCCGCGCCAGATCGGCCCAGTTCGACAGGTATCTGGCGCTGTCGTGGGATTTGATCGCATCGCGCAGCTCGACCATCTCGGTCAGAACCACGGCGTCATAGTCGCCCGACGCGATGGCCGCGCGGGCGGGGCGGAAATGCGGCGTGTCATTCTCGGCCTCGAAGCCATTGATCGCCACGTCCGGCTCCCAATGCTGTTTCAGCGAGGTGCCCCAGCCCAGTTGCAGCGCGTAGCGATGGCCGGGGCCCGCCAGTTGCGCCAGCATCGCCGGCATGTCGCGCCCTACCAGCGAGTGGCCAAGGTGATAGACCGCGATCGGCCCCTCGGGCGGCGCCAGCGGCGTGGCATAGGCCGCCGCGACGCTTGCCGCATCGGGCAGCCGGGGTTTGGACAAATACCACCAGACCAGTCCGGCGAGCACCGGCGTGGCAGCGATGAGAAAAACGAACGGGCGCAGGGTCATCGGGTGAAGGGCCTCTGGCGGTTAAATCGCATCGTTACCCCAGATCTAGCTCAGCTAGGGGCAGATTTCACGTCGCAATCCCCACTGCCGTCACGATCCGCCCGCCGCCGATGGCATAGCGGCCCGACAGGCGGCTTTCGGCCGCAAACGGGGCGATGGCGCGCAGGAACCGGGCCGAAAACTGGCCGGGGGCGTCTGTGTCGATGTCGATCTCCAGCGTTTGGAAATCGAACAGGGTGTGGCTCAGCGGGTATTGCGCCTTATAGGCGGCCTCTTTGGCGGAAAAGATCAGCTTTGCCCTAAGGCCGCGTTGGTCCGGCGGCAGGGCCGCAAGATGGTTCAATTCAGCTCCGGTGCAGATGGTTTCGAACAGATCCGGCTCCAGTGGCGCGGCCTCTTCCAGATCAAGCCCAAGCGCCTGCATGTCGCGGCGATATGCCAGCGCGGCGAGACAGGCCCCGGCGCCGTGGGTGATGGTTCCGACCAGCCCCTCGGGCCAGATCGGGGCGCGGTCAGCCCCATGCAGGACCGGGGCCGGGGGCGCGCCCAGTTGCACCATGGCGCGCCGCGCCGCCGCGCGCCCGGCATCGAATTCGCGCAACCGGGCGGGCCGGGCCCCGGACAGCGCGGCCCGCTCTTGCGGCAGGGCGGGAGGCTGCGCTGCGTTTGGATCGGTGGCGACCAGCGCGACCGTGCCCGGCAGCAGCGGGCGCGCGAGCGTCCAAGCCTGCGATTCACGGCAGAGGGTCGCCACCGCGCTCATTCCGCGCGCATCCGCCGCCGGTCGCGCATCGCCCGGCGTTTCGAGATGGTCTCGCTGCGGTCCTGCTCGGGCTGCACCGGCGGTTCGGGGGCGGGGTCGCTGCCCGCGTTCAGATGCGCCGTCAGCCCGCCCAAGGTAGGAAAGCGGAAGATGTCGGTGATCGACAGGTCCGGCCGCGCCAGCGCCGTGCGGATTTCCCGATGCGCCTGCACCGCCAGCAGGGAATGGCCGCCAAGGGCAAAGAAATTATCCTCGGCCCGCAGGCTGGCGGGATCGAGCCCGAGGATGGCGCCCCAGACCGCCGCGATCCGGGTTTGTGCCCCATCCCCTGTGGCGGTATTCGCGACAGCCGTCGCCGGGATCGCGCCGCCAGCCGGTGCGGAAGCAGGCCCGGAATTTGGGCGCGGCGCGCGCGCCGGGGCCGGGTCGGGCAGCGCCTTGCGGTCGATCTTTTTGTTCGGGGTCAGCGGAAAGGCGTCGAGCCGGGTGATCCGGGTCGGGACCATGACCTCGGGCAGGTGGCGGGCCAGTTCCTTGCGCAGGGCGGGCTCGTCCACCGGGGTGTCGGATGTGACATAGGCCAGCAAGCGTTGATCGCCCGCCGCGCCGCTCCGTGCGATGACTACCGCGCCGGTGATGCCGGGGTGGGCGGCAAGTGCCGTCTCGATCTCGCCCAACTCGATGCGCTGGCCACGAATCTTGACCTGATGGTCGGTGCGGCCAAGGAAATCGAGCTTGCCATCTGCCCGCCAGCGCACCAGATCGCCGGTGCGATACATGCGCAGCGGGTGAGGGCCGGCAAGTCCGATCTCGGGGCCGAACGGGTCGGGCGGGAACCGCTCCGCCGTCATCTCGGTGCGTTGCCAATAGCCGCGCGTCACACCGGCACCGCCGATGCACAGCTCTCCCGGGACGCCGATGGGGGCGGGACGTCCGGCGGGGTCAAGCACATAGACAGCGGTATTGGCGATCGGGGTGCCGACATTGACGATGCCGCGCGCCTGCGCGCCGACCGTCTCGCAGGTGGACCAGATCGTGGTTTCTGTCGGCCCGTACATGTTGAGGATGCGCGCGCTGGTGCATTCACGCAGATCCGCGACCAGATCACCGGGCAGCGCCTCGCCGCCCAGCAACAGGTGTTTCACCCGCCCCAGCGCCAGCCGCGCCTCGTCATTTATGGCGATCATCCGCGCCATGCTCGGCGTGCATTGCATATGCGTCACGTCATGGCGCAGGATCTGCGCGGCAAGCGAAAAGTCGTCGGCCTCGGGCGCGCTGGGCGCATTGGCACGCGCCAGCACCTCGGCCAGCGGTTTCAGCCCCTCCAGCACCAGATCGGGGGCGATGCCATAGTCGATCAGGCAGGCGATCTCGTCGACCCCGATCCGCTTGAGCTGTTCAACCCGCGCCAGCCCGTCCGCGACGGTGCCGAACAGGCCGGAGTCCTCGAAATACCGCTCGAAGGCGAAATCGAGGATCGCTTCCAGCTCCTCTTCGCTCAATACGCCGAGATCCATTTCAAAGGCATTGGTCACGCCCTTGGGTTTCTTGAAGGCGGGAAAGGCCCAGGCGTATTGCTTGATCAGCCCGGCGGCGGCGCGCAGATAGTCCTTCATCGGGCCGCGCGCGACCTGTTCTGCCTGCTCGCGGGTGTCGGCCAGATAGCTGTGCAGCATCAGGGTGACGGTAAAATCGGCCGGATCATGGCCGTTTTCGCGCAGCGCGGCGTGATACAGGCGGATCTTTTCGCCCACCTCGTCGACGGATTGGCCCAGCAGGTGGGTCAGTACATTGGCACCGATCGCCCCGGCCTCTTTCCAGGTTTCGGGATTGCCGGCGGTGGTGACCCAGACCGACAGCTCTTTTGACACCGGGCGCGGCTGGGTGACGACGGAATGCATCGTGCCGTCGGCCTTGGGAAACTCGACCGCCTCGCCGCGCCAGAGCTTGCGCAGGGTCTCGATGGTGGCGAACATCGCTGGCTTGTTGTTGGGCGGCGTGTTCTCGGGGCGCAGGATGAAATCATCCGGTTGCCAGCCCGAGGCGATGCCAATGGCGGCGCGCCCGTTGGTCAGGTTGTCGATCACCGCCCATTCCTCGGCAATCCGCGCCGGGTGGTGCAGCGGCGCGACGCAGCTGCCTGCGCGCACGGCGATATTTTGCGTCACCGCCGCCACCGCCGCGCCCGTGACCGCAGGGTTGGGATAGGGGCCGCCAAAGGCGTGAAAATGCCGCTCTGGCGTCCAGACCGCGTTGAACCCGTGCGTATCGGCGAATTTCGCGCCCTCGAGCAAAAGCTCGTATTTCTTTGGCCCGACGCCGTCGTCATTGCCCCAGTACATCAGGTTGAAATCAATATGACGCTCGCTCACTGCCAGCGGCCCACGCGACACCACGGCGCGGTTTTCCTCGCCCGAGAGCACCAGCTTGAAGCCGCGCGCCAAGGTCCAGAACAGCTCCAGCACCGAGATGTCAAATCCCAGCGAGGTGACGGCGAACCATGTGCCGTTTTCGGGCACGCCGATGCGCGCATCCATACCGGCAAAGAAATTGGCCACGTTGCGATGTTCGACCATCACCCCCTTGGGCAGGCCGGTGGAGCCGGAGGTATAGATCAGATAGGCCAGATCGGCCCCGGTCGCGCCGCCATCGACCCGCGCGGCCTGTTCGCCGTTGCCGTCAAACACGACGATCTTGGCCTCGGTCGTGGGCAGATCTGCGCGCAGAGTGGCGTCTGTCACGATCACCGCCGCAGCGCTGTCGCTGATGTAATGGGCGATGCGGTCGGCGGGATAGGCGGGGTCAAGCGGCACATAGGCGCCCCCGGCCTTGAGGATCGCCAGCGCCGCGATCACCATCTCGGGGCTGCGACGCAAGTACAGGCCGACATGCGCCCCCGGTGCCACGCCCTTGTCGCGCAGGCGTGCGGCCAGTGCATTGGCCCGCGCGTCGAGCTGGGCATAGCTTAGCGCGCGATCCTCGAAGACAATCGCGGTGGCCTCGGGGGTCTTGGCCACCTGCGCCTCGATCGCGCCATGCAGGGTCAGATCGGGGTCGAACTCCTGCGCGGTGTCGTTCCAGCTTACCAGCGTTTTGCGCCGTTCCGAGGCGGGTAGGATGTCGAGCGCGCCCAATTCGCTGTCTTCCGCGGCCTGTGTCACGGCCAGCATCGCGGCTTCCAACCGGCGCGCCAGCAGTTCGGCCGCGTCCTCGTCCAGTCGGGCGCGGTTCACATGCAGGCTGACCCGTTCGCCGCGCAGGCTCACGGTGGTGGTGCTGCCGGGTAGCGGGTCGGCACCGTCCAGCATTAGCGCGATGTCGGGGCCGCCGGTCCAGTCGATCTGCGGATCGCGGGCGATCAGGTCGCGGGCGAAGCCGGATTGTGCCGCCCGGGTGCGGACCTGCGCGAGGGTTTGCGCGGTTTCGGCCAGCGTTGCGTCCCGACGCAATTGCAGCGGCACCCAAGACGCGACATAGCCCGGCGCGGCAGCCTCGGCGGCGATCAGCGCGGGGTCACTCATCGCCAGATCGGCGGCCTCCTCACCGCTGCTCAGCAGCGCCCAGACCAGCACGGCCAGCGTGGCGCGTTCGGGGCTGATCCCGTCCGGGGTGGCGATGCGCAGCGCCTCCCATGTTTCGGGGCCTTGAGGCCCTTGGGCGGGGCGGGGGCTGGCCAGTGGCACCGAAACCGGGTGCATCGCGCAGAGCGCCCGACGCCAATGGCTTTCGTTCTTTTGCGTGGCGGCCAGCGCTTCGGTCAGGCGATGGGCCTCCTCGGTCTCGGGCGAAGGCAGGTGATCGCCCGGCTTGACCAGATCGGCGGGCTTGAGCATGCCCCCCTCGGTCGTGCGCAGCGCCGCCAGCCGCAGCGCGCCCTCGCCGGTGGCCAGCGTCAGGCTGTCGCCCGCGACCGTCATGACCGTGCCGGGCAGGCCGCGCGCCTCGCCCACCACCTCGGCCTTGCCGACCAGCAGCACACGGCCGTTGATCTCGATTTTCGGGCAAGCCAGCGGGTTGCGGTAACCGCCGAAATCCAGCGCCCGCACCAGCGTTGCCAGATGCGCCGCCGGGCGATGAAAATCCAACCGCGCCGCGGCCTCGGGGCGGGCATCGCGGGCAAAATAGCTGCGCAGGTTCAGATCCTGCGCTGTGCGCTTGGGCGCGCCGCTTTCCAACTGGGCGATCACGGTGGGGAAACTGTCCATCGCCGCGCCGTAGCATTTGGAGTTGAGCGAAAGTGCGGTGTCATCGGGGGCGATGGCAAACAGCGCCTGCGCCAGGATATCGCCCTCGTCGACGCCGCCTTCGATCATGTGCCAAGTGATGCCATAGTCGGTCTCGCCCGCGATCAGCGCCCAGACCGGGGCGTTGATCCCGGCATAGCGCGGTAGCGGACCATCGTGGAAATTGACCGCGCCGCCTGCGGGCAGGGCCAGCACCGCGTCGGGGATCATGGCCAGATTGGCGATCGAAAACAGCCAGTCAAAGCCGCCTTGTTCGAACCGCTCGGTCAGCGCGGCAATCGTCTTTTCCAGTGGCAGATCGTTCTGGCTGGCCCAGGCCCGAATCTCGGGGTCGCGTGAAACCACCGCGCGGATCTCGTGGCCGCGCTCGCGCAGGGCCTCGCCGCAGCCGACCAACAGGGATTCATTGCCAATCAATACACAGGAAAACGGGGTCATTTACGGTCCTCTGCCAAGGGGGCGGATACGGCGCGCGCCGGTGCGGGCGTGGCGGGCTTTCCAAATGAATAGGTGAACAGGTCGCGCAGAAAATGCTCAGGATCGGTCTGTGGTTTACGCTCAAGAAACCGACGCAGCAGCCAGATCGCCTGACCGGCAGCCCGGGCAAGCGTGGCGACGGCGGCATAGGCATGTCCGTGGTTCTTGGTGAAATAGTGTCGCCGCGATTCGAACCAATAGCCCGGCGTGCGGGTCCAGCGTTTCATCCCGGTCGAGGCCGAGCCCAGATGTGTCACCCGGCTTTGCGGCAGATACCAGCACGACCAGCCTTCCCGCGCGGCCCGCAGACACAGGTCGGTCTCTTCGAAATAAAGAAAGAATGTTTCGTCGAAACCGCCGATCTGCTCGATCATCTGGGCGCGCAGCATCAGGCTGGCGCCGGCGGTCCAGTCGACCTGCGTCTCGCCCTTTGGCTGGGGCAGGGGCACGACGGCGTGTTTCAATGCGCGCGAGATCAGGCCGGTGCGCGCCGCCGTCTCGAATTCCCC
Source organism: Antarcticimicrobium sediminis (assembly GCF_004348975.1). GTDB lineage: Bacteria > Pseudomonadota > Alphaproteobacteria > Rhodobacterales > Rhodobacteraceae > Antarcticimicrobium > Antarcticimicrobium sediminis. The sequence continues at coordinate 55,125 of NZ_SMFP01000012.1, forward strand.
GGCAATCGAGGGAAAGCGAAAGGCGGTGCAGTGCGGCTTGGCGTCCTCGCCCTCGACATGGCTGCCAGCCAGCCCGGCAGTGGGGTGGGCGATCAGGAAATCGCGCAGATGCCGGATCGCCCCCGGTTCGGGGAAGGCGTCGGAGTTCAGCAGATAGTAAAACGCCGGTGTCCCGCCGGATGAGAGCCCCGCGCGCATCCCGAAATTCATCCCGGCGCCGAACCCGCCATTGCGCCCGGCGCTGATCACGCGCAGCCGGTTGCCTGCGGTCCAGCCCCGCGACGTGGCCGCCTGTGACATCTGGGCAAAGGAGCCGTCGCCGGAGTCATTGTCGACGATCACGACTTCGCCGGGAATCCCCTCCATCGCCGTCAAGGCGGCGGCGGCGGCCTTCAGCGTCAACTCGGGCGTGCGGTAGTTCAGGATCACGCATAGAACTGTTGGTTGGCTCATCGCATCACTCCGCCGCTTCGATCCAATCCGACGGAGCGTCTCCGTCGGCGGTATTTCCGGTCTCGGCCCGGTCAAGCACGCGCGCCAACCGTTCGGACAACACGTTGACGTTGGGCACCAGCACCATGCTGTCGTGATCGCCGGGCACTTCGATCACCTTCATGCGTGGGGCCCAGCGGGTCCAGTCGTTGTCGGGATAGACATATTCCTTGGCCGCGCTCACCCAGCGCCCGCCCGAGACCTGCCAATGGCGATCCAGTGGCGGGCGGAACAGCACCAGCGGCCCGGACCATTGTTCCAGCTCATAGGCGTTCACCGCCTCAAGAAAGGCGGCCTCGATCTTGGCGTTGTCGAAGGCGGTTGCCGCATCGAAGGCCGCCGGGGCGCGGCGTTTCTCGCGTTCCCATCGGACCCGGTTTCCGGCCCATTCGCGCAGGTATCCCGGCCCTTTTCGGCGCAGTTCCTGCAGTTTTATCAGGGCCTTGTCATGGCGCGAAAGGGGCGGGCGCACCGGCAGCGGCGTGTCGAGCAGGACCAGCATCGCCACCTGTTCGCCAGCGGCTTGCAACTGTCGGGCCATTTCATAGGCGGTGATGCCACCGCCCGAGAACCCGCCCAGCAGATAGGGCCCCTCGGGCTGCACTTGACGCAGTTCGGCGATATAATCGGCGGCGGCTTCTTCCATCCGCCGGTGTGGCGCGTCACTGCCGATCAGCCCGCGCGCCTGCAGGCCATAGACCGGCCGGTCGCGCCCCAGCATCAGCGCCAGATGGCGCAGGTTCAGCACATTGCCGAACATGCCAGCGACAAGGAAAAAGGGTGCGCGCGCGCCGCTGTTGCCCTTGTACAGGGGCACCAGATGGGTGAACTCCGGGGTGTCGGCGGGGGGCGCATCGGCAGTCGGGTCAGCCTCTCCGGCCCCTGTCTGGCCGGTTCGGCGCTGGACAAGATCTGCCAGCGCGGCCACGCTGGGGGCCTCGAACAGGGTCGAGAGCGGGAACTCCACATTGTAAAGCCGGCTGATGCGTGAGAACAGCCGCACCGCGATCAGAGAATGCCCGCCCAGATCAAAGAAACTGTCCTGTGCGCCCACCCGCGCGACCCCGAGCAGGGATTCAAACAGCTCGGCGAGGGTCTTTTCGACCCCGGTTTCCGGCGCGACATAGGCGGTGTCGAGATCGGGGCGATCAAAGCTTTGTGCCTCGTCCAAGGGGGCGGCGGCGGCGGTATGATCTGCCTGCGCGATCAACGCCGGCAGATCGAGCGAGCTGATCACCACCTGTCCCAGCCCCAGCCCCAGCGCGCGGGTCAGCGCCTCGGGGCCCTGCTCGGGGCGGATGCCTTGGGTGATGTTGTGCCGCAACCTCTGTTCGTCGGGCGAAAGCGGGGTCTCGCTGGCGCGTGCCGCAAGCCCCAGTGCCGCCGCATCGGCATCGGCCCGGTCGGGCTGGCCAAGGTCTAGCGCGGCGCTGGTGCGCTTCATTTCGAAGCCTTCGACCTCGACACAGACGCGGCCTTCGCCGTCGCAGAGCGTGACGTCGAAATTGACAAAGCCCTCGGCAGGACGGGCCCCCGGCGACAGGCGGACCCAGCTGTGGATCTTGCCCGGCAGCGGCGCCAGCACCCGGACCGCACGATAGGACACCGGCACCCAGAGCGCGCTGCCGTCATAGCCCGGCGCCAACCCGATCGCCCAGCCGGTGGCAATGTCGAGCAATCCCGGATGCAACCGGAAGCCCTGCGCCAGATCGCCATAGGCGTCCTGCGGCAGGCTCAGTGTTGCCACCCCCTCGCCGTCGCCAAGCGCCATGCGGCGCAGTACATGCCAGCGCGGACCAAAGCGCAGATGCGCCTCTTGCGGGCTGTGCAGCCGGTTGCCCGGCGCGGCGGTCTCGACCTGCGGACAGCGGGCTTTGATGGCGGCAAGATCCAGCGACGTTGCGACCATGTCGGGGCGTGGCAGCAGCCGCGCCTGTGCATTCAGGGCAAAGCCCTGCGTTTCATCGTGCCCCAGCGCCGAATGCACGGTGAAATTCAGCGCGCCGCCCTCGGGCTCCAACCTAATCACCGCCCGGCGTGGCGCGTCGTCACCCACCTGCAAGGGGCGAAGGAAATAGAGATCGCGGATTTCATAGGGGTAATCGCCCCCCTGCGCCGCCATCGCCTCGGCTGCCAGTTCCAGATAGCCGGTGCCGGGCATCAGCGCCGCGCCCGAGGCCAGCCGGTGCTGATCGAACACCCAGCGCGCCTGCGCATCGTAATCGGCCACGAAAAGCTGGTTTCCGGCGGTATCGAATCCGGTTTCGTCCAGTAGCGGCTGCTCGATCGGGTGCCGCTTCGTGGGTTTGCCCGCGTTTTCGCGCGCCGCCATTGCTTCGGCGGCCATGCCGACCTCGGCCCAGACGCCCCAGTCCACCGCCATCACGCGGGTGGCGCCGTGCTTCCGCCCGGCGGCAAAGGCATTGAGGTATTCGTTGGCCGCGATATAGTCGATCTGCCCCGCTGGCCGCGTCGCGGTCGAGGAGGAGGAGAACAGCACCATCAGCTCCAACATCCCATCGGGAAACAGCTGATCCAGCACCCGCAGCCCGGTGATCTTGGGGGCAAACACCTGCGCCACGCCCATCTCGGTCTTGGTCAGGATCGGGCCGTCGTCGATATGGCCCGCGGCATGGATCACCCCGGTGATCGCGCCAAAGCGCTCCTCGGCGGTGCTGACGGCGGCGCGCATTCGGGTGATGTTGCCGACATCGGCGGCAATCGCCATCACCGCACCTTTGCCCAAGGCCTCAAGATCCTGCAGCGCGCACAGGCGTTGTGCGATCCGGTCGGCGGGGCTGTGCGCGGCAAGATAGGCGTCTCGCGCGTTGGGCGCGGGCAGTGCATCGCGCGACAGCAGGATCACATTGGCCCCGTGCTCGCGCATCAAGGCGCCCGCCAGCGTCAGGCCGATGCCGCCGAAGCCGCCGGTGATCAGATAGGTGCCGCCGGTCTTCCAGATCGGGGTTTGCGGTGCCTCCAGCGCCACCGGGCGCCAGCTGCGGACAAAGCGTTTGCCATCGCGTCGTGCCACGGTCTCGCCGTCGGGGTCTGAGCCGGGCTCTGCAAAAAGCTCTTCCAGCACGTCCGGGACAAGCGCGGCAAGCGGGTCGTGGGGCGCGTCCCTTCGCAGGCGGGACAGGAGCCCGCCCTCGGCCCGTTCCGGCAGGCGCAGATCGACGGTCGAGCAGGTCACACCGGGCAGTTCACGCGGCAGCACGCCCGCCGGGCCGGAAATCAGCGCCTTTTCGGGATAGGGCAGCCCTTCGTCGCGCAGCTGTGCCGCGCCACTGGTAAAGACGACCAGATGCACCGGGGTTTCCAACTCTGCCGCGCCCAAGGCCTGGCCAAGATACATCAGGCTGAAAAAGCCCTGTTCCAGAATGCGGTCATAGAACGAACTGCCGGGGCGAAAGCTTTCTTCGCCCGTCACCAGCCAGAAATGCCCGATCCGGGTTGGCGTGCGCCCGGCCTCGGCCAGATCGACGAGCAGGCTGTCATAGCCAAAGCGCCCCTGTTCCGGAGGCAGGAGATAGTGATCCTCGGCCAGTTTCGCGTAAGAATCGCCGGGGCTGACCCGGGTCACGCTGTGGCCCGCCTGTTGCAGCTGCACCGCGATCCGCGCCGCCAGCCCCTCGCCATCCTCGAACAGCAGCCAGTTTTGCGGCTCTGCCGTGTCCAACTCGGTTTCGACGTCGATCTCGCAGGCCGCCGGGCGCGGCCGCCATGCCGGGCGATAGCCCCAGCGCGTCATGTCCTCGATCCGGGTCAGCGCGGTCTGCACCGTTTGCGCCACCGGCGGCGTGCCCGGTTCGATGAAATAGCGGCTGGACTGGAACGCATAGGTGGGCAGGGGCAGCCGGTGGCGTTTCGCCTCGCCCCAAATCTGTTGCCAGTCGGCCTCGACCCCGCAGGCCCAGAGCCGCCCGATCACGCCGAGAAAATAGGAATCGTCTGCGATCTCCTGCTCCGGGTGGCGCAGCGACGACAGCACCTGACCCGGCGCGACACCGTCCGACATCTGTGCCAGCGAACTCAGCGCCTTGCCCGGCCCGACCTCAAGGAACACCCGTTTGCGCCCCTCCGACAGGGTCGCGACACAATCGGCGAACCGCACCGTGTTGCGCAGCTGTTCGACCCAATAGTCGGGGTCGCAGGCCTGTTCCGCGCTCAGCATCTGGCCTGTCCGGTTCGACATCACCGGCAGGGTCGGCGCGGCGAGCGGGATGGTTGACAGAAACGCCCGGAACTCTGCCAGGATCGGGTCGAGCATGCGGGAATGCGCGGCGATATCAATCGGTACGCGCTGGTAGTCGATCTCGCGCGCCGACAGCTCTTCGGACAGTTGGTCCAGCGCTGCCTGCGGCCCGGACACGGCGCACAGGCGCGGTGCGTTCACGCTGGCGATATCCAGATCCTCGCCCAGCAGCGCGCGCAGATCTTCCTCGGGCAGTTGCACGCTCAACATGCCGCCCGCCGGGACGGTATCGAACAAGCGCCCGCGCAGCAGCACCAGATCAATGCAATCCTCGAACCGCATCACGCCAGCGAGGCAGGCGGCGGTATTCTCGCCCATGGAATGGCCCAACAGCGCGGCGGGGCGCACGCCCCAGCTGATCCACAGCTGGGCCAGTGCATATTCCACGATCATGATCAGCGGCAATTGTACTGAGGGCTGCGTCAACTTGCGGTCGGCCTGTTCCCGCGACGCCTCGTCCTCGGGCAGCCAGAGCGCGCGCAGATCGTACTCCAGCTGCGGCTCCAGATGATCAAGCCCGCGATCCATCCAATCGGCGAAAACCGGTTCGGTTTCATAAAGGTCGCGCGCCATGCCGGCATATTGTGCGCCACCACCGGGGAACATGAACACGGTTTCGGGCGCATCGCCAAGCCGGTCGTGGGTAAAGACCCGGCGCGGATCGCCGTCCTCCAGCAGCGCGGCGGCCTCTTGCGCGGTTTCGGCCACCAGCACCCGGCGTTTGTCAAAGCCGCGTCGCCCCTGTTTCAGGGTAAAGGCCACATCCGCCAGCGGTTGCTCCGGGTGGGCGCGCAGATGGGCGGCCAGCGCGGCGGCATTGGCGTCCAGCGCCGCCCGGGTCCGCCCCGACAGGCACAGGATGTGAACCGGAAATTCGCTCTCGTCCGAGGGCACGCGCTCGGGCGCCTGCTCAAGGATCACATGGGCATTGGTGCCCCCGACCCCCAGCGCGTTGATCCCGGCCCGGCGCGGTCCCTTGTGCGAGGTCCAACCGGTGAGCCTGTTGTTCACAAGGAACGGGGAATGGGCGAAATCAATTGCCGGGTTGGGGGCCTCATAGCCCAACGAGGGCGGGATTTCCCCGTGTTTCAGCGCCAGCGTGGTCTTGACCAGCCCGGCGACCCCGGCGGCCGCGTCCAGATGGCCGATATTGGTCTTGACCGAGCCCAGCCGGCAAAAGCCGGTTTCGCCGGTTTGTTTGCGATAGGCATCGGTCAGGGCAGACACCTCGATCGGGTCGCCCAGATAGGTGCCGGTGCCGTGGCATTCGACATAGTCGATGGTCTCGGCAGGCACCCCGGCAGCCTTCAGCGCCAGCGAGATCGCCTGCGCCTGACCATCCACCGAAGGCGCCAGATACCCCGCTTTTGCCGCGCCGTCATTGTTGACCGCGCTGCCCTTGATCACCGCCCAGATGTGATCGCCATCGGCCAGCGCATCCTCGAGCCGGCGCAACGCCACCACGCCCGCGCCTGAGCCGAACACCGTGCCCTGCGCCCGATGGTCAAAGGCGTGACAGTGGCCGTCAGGCGACAGGATTTCGTTTTCCTTGTAAAGATAGCCGCGCCCCTGCGGCAGTTCGATCGTGACCCCGCCCGCCAAGGCCATGCCGCAGTCACCATCGCGCAGCGCCTTGCAGGCATAGTGCACGGCAACCAGCGAGGTGGAGCAGGCGGTTTGCAGGTTGATCGACGGCCCGGTCAGGTTGAACACATGGCTGACCCGGGTGGACAGGAAATCCTTGTCGTTGCCGGTATGGCGCAGCAGGAACATGCCCACATCCTCGACCAGACCGGGGTTGGAGCAGATGTTGAAATAGAAATAGCTGCCCATGCCACAGCCGGCAAAGACACCGACCGGGGCGCTCAGGGTCTCGGGCGGGTGGCCGGCATCCTCCATCGCCTCCCATGCAACCTCAAGAAACTTGCGGTGCTGGGGGTCAAGGATCGCCGCCTCTTTCGGGGAAAAGCCAAAGAAATCGGGATCGAACTGGGCGAAGTCGTCCAAAGGCGCGGCTGCGGGCACATAGTTGGGATCGGCCATCAACTCGGGGCGCTCGCCATTGGCCAACAGCTCTTCCTCGCTGAGGCGGCGAATCGATTCCGTTCCGGTGCGCAGATTGTCCCAGAATGCCGAGGTAGAGTTCGCCCCCGGCATGCGCACCGACATCCCGACGATGGCAATATCTCTGGTTGTGCTGTTTTTTGTGTGCGACGTCATATCCCGACCACTCGATCAAAACCCATTTACTCTGGCGTGCCGTCCAAGCCCCTGATCCTTAAGCCCCTGTTCCCAAGGGGGGGATGGTTGGCGGGCAGAGCCTGCACTTCAGGAAGACTGCACCACCGGCTGCCGGTGCCGACCGCGAAACGCTCGACACATTCAACTCTTTAAATTCAATACACTACTTTGCGCATGGTTGCATTGATCAGGGCCCAATCGGGCTTGGATAAGGACAGATTGTGGCGATTTCGGCCCAAGCCTGTCTTGCCCCTATATCGTCGTGCGTGGCGTTTTGGCGTTGCGTCGGCGTCCGATCACCGGCCCTTTTCCGAACAGGGGGCCGGGCCCGGTGCTGCCGAACCGGGGCTTGCGCCCAAGTGTCTCAGCGTAGCCCAACAGCGCCCCGGTGCACAGCCAGGTCAGCGGGATCAACGTTGCGTTCAGCAACATGTCGATCATGTTCACCGCCAGAATGACCGCGACCGTATTGGCATAGGGTGAAAACCGCTCCGGCAGACTTTTGCGCGTGGACCACCAGAGCAACAACAAAGGCAGCGCCAGCAGCCCCATTTCGGCAATATAGCCGATCCAGCCATAGACCCCGAACACGATGATCCAGCGCCCGTCGGGGACGGTCAGGATCTTTCCGGAATTGGGATCGAACAGCAGATTGCGGCCCCAGCCGGCCCAGCCGAACCAGGGTTTTTCCTGGGCGCGGTCCAGCAGGATCTGTTCATTGTTGAACCGATAGGCCAGCGACGATGCCCGGTCCGGGTCGATGGCCGAGGCCTGTTCGAGGATCGTATCGAGCGGGATCATCCCGGTGTTGCGCAGGATCGGGTAGGTGATCGCGACCAGCGCAAGCAGCGCGGTCAGGCGCAACTGGGTCCGGGCATCGGACAGCACGATGACCGGCAGGAATGCGATGGCATAAAGCTGTGTGGCCAAGCTTTTGCACAGGTACAACACCCCGACAAGATAGACCGTCGCGAGGATCAGCCTGACCAGGTCGGCGTTGCTGGCGCGCCGCGCCAGCGCGGCGGTGGACAGCAGCGCGCTCAGCACGAACAGCGCCAGCCACAGGGCATGGGGCAGGAAGACGATGGGTCGGAACCCGCCCCCGCGCATCATCTGCTCGAAATCGTGCTGAAAGAACCCGTAGATCCAGATATTGAGCTGCGGGCTGAGCCTAACCTCAAGCAGGGCCGGGATTGAATAGATCAGCCCGCCCAGCATCAGGGCCCGCAAAATCTCGCGCTGGCCGGTCTCGGAGGCTAGCAATTGCCGTCCCAAAAAGAACGGCAACAGCACGATGATCTTGTCGACCGCGACCGAGAGCAGATCATGTATCGTGGCGCCCGCGATGGTAAGCCCGTGCGCCGACGTGCCGGGGTCGGAATAGGTCACCGGTTCGCCATTGCTCAGAACGGTTGGAATGACGCCCAGCAGGAACAGCAGCACCAAGGCGCGCGCGGCCCCGGACTCGGGCCAGAACGACACCTTGCGGCGCAGCATCAGGACCACGAACAGAAAGGCGCAGATATTGGGCAATGAGGTTTTGTCCATCGCCGGGACCAGTGGAAAGTCAAAGGCCGCCTTGGGCGGCAGCAGCAGATAGCCGCCCAGAATGCACCAAATCAGGGCGCGTTCCAGCGGCAGGCGCTTGAACAGGACAAGGCAGACAAATGGCCATGTCAGCAGCATGAGCGAGGCAAAGGTATTGGGCATGGGCGGATCTGCTCGGCGTTTCATATTGGGACGCGGGCTGCGTCCGCCGGGCAGTTTAGCAAGTTGTTCCGGACTTGTCCCGCATCTGGGGCGCGACAGGGGGCGCAGATACCGCACCGGGGGAAATTTTTGTCCGCTGACTGGCGTGGAGGGTGGTTCCGGCCTATGCCAAGGCCAAGGAGAATTCCGGTGAAGTTTTGCTTTTTCGACCAGACAATCAGCATCAACATGCCCAGCCGCGCCGCGCTTCTGGACGAGATTCGCCGCCGTTTTCGCGCTGGCGAAGGCTTTGCGCTGGCGACCATCAATCTTGATCATCTCGCCAAGATGACCGCTTCGCGCGCGTTCGCGCAGGTCTATGCCGGTCAGGATCTGGTGGTTGCCGATGGCTGGCCGGTGGTGGCGCTTTCGCGGTTGGCCGGGCGACCGGTTGAACTGATGCCCGGCTCTGATCTGGTGGTGCCGCTTTGCCTGTTGGCGGCCGAGCAGGGCGCGCGGGTGGCGCTGGTGGGCAGCACTGATCGCGCCCTTTCCGACGCCACCGAGGCGCTGTGCGCCCGCGCACCGGGGCTTGAGATCGTTCTATCGATCGCCCCCTCCGGGGTGTTTGATCCCGACGGGGCAGAGGCGGACGACATCCTGCGACAACTGGCCGGGGCCGGTGTGCAGCTTTGTTTTCTGGCGCTGGGCGCACCCAAGCAGGAAACATTCGCCGCCCGTGGTCGCGCTCTTGCGCCGGGGGTCGGGTTCGCCTCGATCGGGGCGGGGCTGGATTTCCTTGGCGGCCATCAGGTGCGCGCGCCGCGCTGGATGCGGCGGGTCGGGCTGGAATGGCTGTGGCGCATGGTAAGCAGCCCCGCCCGCATGGTGCCGCGCTATGCGCGCAGCGCGGCGGTGCTGCCGGTGCAGGCGCTCAAGGCGCTGAAACTCAGGTGGTTCGGCGCCTAAGGCCTCCGACGGTTGCACCGGGCGGCGCTTCTGTGATTTTTGAGGTCGGGTAACGCAGGCAGCTTTGGCGCCTCACTTGTACTCCATAAGACCCCGGCGATGCCCACGAAGCCGTCGCAGGTGAAACTCCAGTGCGCCCTGTGCCTCGGCGAATTTTCCAAGCACGGTGAACAGCGCACTTTCCCAGCGTCCCGCGCCGGACCCGCGCAGCCCCAGCCGCAGAACCTGCGCCGGGTAGACCAGCGCGAGCAGCGCCGCCCAAGGCGTGACCAGCATCAACAGCAGGATCGCCAGCGGCAGCCCCGCGCCCCAGATCAGCGCGCGGCGGGTTTCCCTGACCCAGTGCTGCTCCGGCCCCGTTCCGTGCAGATGCGCGCCCTCGGCAAAGGCATGGCCAGCGCGCCGGCTACGCTGCCACCACTGGCCAAACTGCAGGATGCGGGCGTCGTGCCGGGTCATTTCGGCCTCCAGCCGCCAGATGCGCCACCCGGCGCGGCGCAGCCGCAGGCACATCTCGGGCTCTTCCCCGGCGATCAGGTCGTCGCGAAATCCGCCCACCGCCTCCAGTGCCACCCGGCGCGCCAGCGCATCGCCGCCACAGGCCGTGGTCTCGCCGACCGGGGTGTCCCATTCGCGGTCGCACAGCCGGTTATAGACCGAGGCCTCTGGATGCTCCTCGCGGCGTCGTCCGCAGGCGATGGCGGTCTTGGGATGCGCGATCAGGGCGGCGGCGGCGGTTTCGATCCAGCCCGGCGCGATCGTACAATCGCCATCCACCAACTGTACGAAATCCGCTTGGCCCCCGGCGAGCCGCGCCAGCCCGGCATTGCGCGCCCGCGCGGCGGTAAAGGGGAGGGAAAGATCGAGCGCGACCACCTCGGCCCCCGCCGCCTGCGCCGCCGTGACACTGCCGTCGGTCGAGCCGGAATCCACATAGACGATGCGCTGAACCCGGCCCTGCAACGAGGTCAGGCAGGCAATCAGCCGCGCGCCTTCGTTGCGCCCGATCACCACCGCGTCGATGTGCGGCCCCGCGCCGGTCTGCCCGCCAGTCTGTCCGCTCATCCTCTGTCCGGTCTTCACTGCCCTGATCCGCCCGTATTGTTGCGCGCCCAACCTAGCCGCTTGGCGCCCACCTGCAAGGCGCGGCTTGGCGGCGGGGTCGGAATAGGGCAGCATGGGGGGACGGATGCGATGGGAGGGCCGCGCATGACCATACTGTTGGCGGATATGGGAGGCACCACGACCCGGCTGGCGCTGTTGCGCGGGGACGGAGAACTGCAATGCACTGTGGGCTGGAGCAACGACAAGTATGACGGGCCGGGGCCCTTGCTGCTTCGCTATCTGCGCCAATGTGGGGATCCCGCCTTGCGTGGGGCCTGCATCGCCATCGCCGGCCCGGTTGGCCCTGCCGCGTCGGACGAGCTGCGGTTGAGCAACCGCGACTGGCACATGCAGCGTAACGATTTGATCGCGCTGCTGCGGCTGCCGGGGCAGGGTGCGCTGCGGGTGGTCAACGATCTGACCGCGCTGGCGCTGGCCTTGCCGGAACTGACGGCAGAGCAGATCAGGCCTTTGCGCCCGCTTGCGCCGCCTCCGCAGCCCTTGGGTAACGGGCAGGCGCTGGTCGCCAATTGCGGCACCGGCTTCAATGTCGGGCTGGTGAAACACACCGCCGCTGGCCCCGTGACTTGGGAGGCGGAACTGGGTCATGCCGCGTTGTCGGCAACGATTGTGGCGGAGCTGGGCGCGCAGGCGGCACATTTTCCCAGCATCGAGTCGCTGTTTTCGGGCCCCGGGTTGTCGCGGTTGCATGCGGCGCGGCAGGGTGGGGCAGAGATCCCGGCCCCGTCGCTGGTAGAGGCGGCAGGAACCGATACCGCCGCGCAGCAGACCGTCACCCTGATGGCGCGGCTGATGGGCCTTCTGGCCCGTGATCTGATCGCCGCCTACTTGCCGCGCGACGGGTTCTATTGGGCGGGCAGCATGGCGCGCGGGGTGCTTGGCCCGCCGGTCTCGACGCCGTTTCCGGCACAGTTTCTGCGCGCGACGGGGGCCGGGCCGCTGAGGGAGATCAGCGAAACGCTGCCGCTGTGGCTGATCACGGAGGATGCCGCCGCGCTTTGTGGGTTGGCGCGGCTGGCGCGGGCGGATCAGTAGTCGCGTTCGTAAAACAGGCCGATCCCGGTGCTGCCGGAATTGTCCACGCTGCCCTTCACGGTCAGCGATTTGCTGAGGTCCAGATTGAGGTTCAGCTCGGTCTCGCCCTGCGTGTTTATGTTGAAATCCGTATAGATGTTGTCCGACAGATAGGTGCCTGCGCCAACTTGGGCCGCACCGCTGTCATCGGTGCCGAAATCGACCGTGTCCACCCCGGTGGCCTTGCGCAGCTTGTCCTTGGCCCCGCCGGAGCGGCCCAGAGTGGCGAGCGAGGCTGCCATCTTGGCGATCACGAAGGGCGACAGGTCGGCGACCCGGCTGCCGAAAACCACCATCGCCAGCGCCTCCTCTGCGGGGCGTTCCGGTTCGGCATAGACGCTGACCTTGGGGCCATCCATCGGGCCGGCGATTTCGATCGTGGCCTTGCCGTCCTCGGTCGTGGTCGAGGAGGAGAAGTCCACATAGGGGGACAGATCGCCCTGCATCGTGACCACGCCCTTGGTCAGCTTCAACCGTCGCCCGATGATGTCGATCGTGCCGCGGATCAGTTCGATCTGGCCGACCGGCTCGACCGCGGCGGTGGTGCCGCGCAGATACAGCGTGCCGCCCAGTTCAGCCTGAAGCCCGAAGCCACGGGCAAACACCCGGTTCAGGGCCACCAGCGTCAGGTCAAGCCCGATGGCCGGTCCACCGCCGCCGCCGCCGTTCCCGGTCTCGATCAGCCCGGCGCGGGCGCGGGTGGCGCGCACGGCGGCGGGTTCGTTCACATGGGCGATTTGCGGGATCGGGGCGGCGGCGGCGCTGCCTGAAACCGCGTTGAGGTTGAGCTCGGTCTCGCCGAACACCACCCGCCCCGAAAGGGTCGGACCAGCCGTGAGCGGACCGGACAGTAGCAACTGCCCGCTGGCCGAGGAGGTGACGGATTTGTTATCGGTCAGGATCAGGTTTTGCAGATCGACCGCGATGCGCCCGTCATAGGGCGGGATCAGCGCTACCGGCCCGCTGACACGGAAGCCCCCACCGGCCCCCAGCGCGCCGGTTATCGCGAGGGCGGCGCTGGAATTGCCCAGCGTTACGCGCCCTGAGATATTCTCGATGGTTTGCGCCGCGGCAGGAATGGCCATACGGGTGCCCGAGGTCGAAACCGTTCCGCTGAGCGACGACAGTGCTGGCGGCCCGTTGAGCGCCAGATCGAATTCGGCCCGCCCGGCGATGGAGTTCGGGGCCATGAACGGATTGGCCGCCTCCAGCCGCAGATCACCACGCGCGGTCAGATCGGCGGTGCCCGCCGTCTCGTCGAAACCGCCCGCGATCCGGGTGGTGACACCGGCCGGGCCGGTGGCGTCGGCCGCCAGCGTCCAGAGGCCAGCGGTGTCGCGACTGGCCTTGCCCTTGGCAGCCAATTGCCCGGGCAGGTCGGGAACAAAGCGTTGGATGCGGTCCAGCAGCGCGTCAAAGGTCAGATCGGCCTGCCCGTCGGGGTCAAAGGTGCTGCTTAGATCGGCATAGGATTTGTCCGGTCCTTTCAGCGTGATCTTGCCTGTCCATTCGCGCCCGGCCGGCCCGGTCTGATCAAGATCGCCGGTAAGGGTGAGCGGGCCGGAGACCTCCGGTGTGATCCGCTTCAGATCGTCCAGCGCGGCGCTGAACCGCAGCGAGCTGCCAGTGCTTTTCAGCACGCCTTTCGCCTGTGCCGACAGGGCCGTGCCGTCAAGCGTGAAGCTGCGGATGTTCAGCCCGTCGGTGCCGCGCGCGGCCTCCAGCGCAAGGGTGCTGGTTCCTGCGATCAGCGGATCAAGCTGCTCGATCCCCGCCGAGAGATCCTGTGCCTGCATCGCCAGCGTGATGTCGAAACTGCCCGCCAGCGGCGCACCGGTGCCGGACAGATCGGCACTGACCGCGCCGCCCAGATCGCGCCCGGCCAGACCCGAAAAGCGGCCCAGATCTGCTGCCTCAAGCCGCAGCCGACCTTCCATCTCGAAGCCGCTTTGCAGGCCGTCAAGGCTGCCGTCGAGCGTGGCGGTGTAATCAGTTCCCGTCAGTTCGATCCCTTGGAACGCCAGCGCGCCGGTTCCGGGCAGGGTAAAGTGCCCGTCCAGCGTGACATCCTTTCCGACAGCCTGGGCGAGGGCGGTATCGGTGAACTCCAGCCCGCGCAGCCCGGCGGTGATGTCCCCGTCCAGTGCCAGCCCGGCGCTTTGATCCATCGTGCCGCTGGCACTCAGATCGGCCCGGCGCAGGGTGAGATCGGGGCGCGAAAGCCGATCGGTCGACAGCGTCAGATCCCAGTCCTGGGTCTCGCTCCCGTCCATCCGCAGGGTGATCTGGGCCGCGCCGATCCGGGTTTGTGGCCCGCTGATCGGCAGTAGAACGGTTTCCCCCGAGGGCGGCGCGATGCGCCCGTGCAGCAGCGCCGTTTCCAGCTTGCCGCCCGCCGCCATCGCCATCTTGCCGTTCAGAAGCAGCGCATCAGAGCTGAGATCCAGCTGCTCGATTTCCATCCGCCCGTCGGGGTGGTTGACCCCGTTCAGCGCCAGCCGCGTTTCGGCACCGAAAAAGGCGCGGTATTCGGGCGGCAGCATCGGGGTGATGTCACCGGCCAGATCGGCCGAGAACCGGGTGCCTTGCGGGGCTGTTGGATCGGTGCCCTCGGGCACCTCCAGTCCGCGCAGGCGCACCGCGCCGCCGATCCGCTCGGCGTCGTCGCTGACCAGCGCGATATCGGCGGTGAAATCGCTGATCGGCCCGTCGCCCTTGGCGGTGAACAGCAGCGGCGGGCGATCCGGCATCTTCAGCACGGTCGAGATCAGCCCACCGGCATCCTCGATCAGCTTGAGATCCAGCGCGATCTGCCGGGTGGTGTTAGAAAACTGCGCCATCAGATCCAGCGCATCGCCGGGCCGGTCCAGCCGCGTGACCGAAAGCTCGGTCTCCAGCGCCCCGTCCGCAAGGCTGAGCGCGCCCGACATCCGCAGTTCTGCGGCAAGCCCAAGCACCGGTTCGCCCAGTTCAAACCGCTTGACGCCGATCTCGCCCAGTTCCACCGCCACCGGCAGTTCGGGGAGCGCAAAGGGCTGCGCCTCGGGGTTGGGCAGGTCGACTGCGGTACTGGGCAGCGGTTTGCGCGCGATCACGATCTCTTCGGCGGTCAGCGCGTTGACGGTGAATTTACCGCGCACCAGATCCAGGCGGTTCCAGTCAAGCACCGCGCCAGAGATCGTCAGCCAGACGCCATCCGCATCCGAAACCGTCAGTTTCTTGATCGACGCCTGAGAGCTGAAGGCCCCCTCCAGCCCGCTCACCTCGATCTGGCGGCTCTCGTCCGAAAAGGTGCCCTCAAGGAAGCGCACCAGCAACCCGCCGGCCTCGTCCTCGTCCGAGACCTGCGCGCGCATCGGTCCTGCGACAGCTGTGCCCAACACCAGAAGGATGGCGAAAACCCGTTTCAAAATGCCTGTCCGATCCCGATATAGAACTGGAGCCCGTCGCCGGTTGATCCGCCTACCGGAACCGCGAGGTCGAGCCGGATCGGTCCGAACCCGCCGATATCATAGCGCACCCCGAGCCCGGCGCCAGAATGGCTGGGCGAGCTGCCGTCGATGAAGGCCCCGGACCCGACCGCGCCATAGTCAAAAAAGCCCACCGCCGAAATCTTATCGGTGATCCGCCCGCGCAGCTCGACCGAGGCACCGAGGAAGGCGCGCCCGCCCGCCAGCAGGGTGCTGGACGGCTCGTCGATACCCAGCGTTTCATAGGGTTGTCCGCGCACGGTGCCCGCGCCGCCGGAAAAGAACAGCAGATCGGGCGAGACCTCGGACTGCGCCGCGCCGATGACCGAGCCAAGCTGCATCCGCCCGGCCAAGGTGAGGCGCCCGGCAGCGCCAAAGGTGCGATAGGCCCGCCCGTCCAGCCACAGCCGTCCGCCCGAGGCGCTGCCCGCAACGCCAAGGAACGGCATCATCTCGGTATCGAGATAAAACCCTTTGCGCGCATCCACCGGGCTGTCGCGCCGATCCCATTCCAGTTTCAGCGGCAGGGCGGCATAGCGGAACTTGCGGTCGGAGCCAAAGGCGTCGTCGGCATCGGCATAGTTCGCGGTGAGCGACAGCTCTCCGACAAGCTTGTCGGAGAACACCCGCCGCGTCCCGATCCCGATGCTGCCCCGGGTCACCGCGTAATTGGTGCGGTCCTGCCGCTCCAGCTCGAACAGGTAGAAAATGCTGTCATCCGGCCCCAGCCGGTCGGGGCGATCAAGCCGCGCGCCGATGCGCCCGTCGATCTCTTCGCTGCTGCCGATATTGCTCAGCACTGCCTCAAGTTGCAGCCGTTCGGCACCGCCAAACAGGTTGCGATGCGTCCATGTCGCGCTCAGGTCCAAGCCTTCGTTCGACGCCAGTTCGGCGCCGAAAGAGATGCGGCGCTTGGGCATGTCTTCGAACGTGGCGGTCACGTCCAGGGTGCCGTCTGGGTTGGCTGTTTCGCCCTCTTGCAGGGTGACGGAGGAGAAGGTTCCGGTGCGGCGCAGACGGGCGTTCACGGTGGGCAGCGCCTCGGGGCTATAGATTTCGCCGCTGGGAAACCCGGCGATGCGCCAGATCGAGGTGTCGCGCACCCCGGTCTGCCCCTTGATGGTCATCTGGCCAAAGCGCAGCCGGGGGCCGGGGGTCAGGCGGAGGGCGGCATCCAGCCGGGCCTGCGTGTGATTGGCGGTGATGCGCTGGCCTGCGACCCCGGCTTTGGCATGCCCGACCTCGCGCCAGCCCTTGATCCCGGCGGCGGCGGCATCGCGGATCGCGCCGGTGGTGGCCGGCTGATTAGGGGCGAAGGTGGCGGGGAGGGCAGTGCCCGGGGCCAGCGGCGTGATCTCGGTGCGGCCAAAGCGAAACGGGCGTCCGGGTTCGACGGTGATCTCGATCCGGTCGATCCGGCGCGGCTGGTTCAGCGGTCGGATATAGGCGGCCTCGCGCCCGTCGACGCGGATCTGGACGACCGGGCTGAAATAGCCCTGATCGTACAGCACCTGCACCAGCGTGTTGTAATCGGATTGGGCGGCGGCCAGCAGTTCCTGCGCGGTGCTCAGCCCGTGGGTCTGCGCCGCCATCACGGAGGAGGCGGTCTGCAACTGCTCGCGCAGCGCCTCGGGCGCGCCGGGGGTCTTGAACGCGGTGTCGAGCGCCAGCGCGGTGACCGGGGCCATAGCAAGGCAAAGCGCCGCCCCGATCAGGGTGGCCCTGCGCAAGACACCCTGTCCACGATCCGTGGCGGTCATTCCGGCCCCTCTCTCACTCTGTACGCCCCGTAAAACATCCGGGGCCGTGCGGCTGCGGGTCTTCCGGCACCGGCACGTGATTTGTTTACCACGCTCTTTGCTAGGGGTGAAATCAGTTTCCGGGCCAAACAGCGCGATCCTCTGTTGGCTGGCCGATTTTCGCCACCCTCGGGGTGCGGGCAGGTCCGTGTTTTGGGTTAGCGTGCTGCCATCCGTTTGGCCATGTCCAGCATCCGCGCCGAGAATCCCCATTCGTTGTCGTACCAGCCGAACACGCGCACTTGGCGCGGGCCGATCATGCGGGTTTCCGGTTGCGCGATGACCAGCGATTCGGGGCGCGCGCGCAGATCTGACGAGACCAGCGGGCGTTCGGTCCAGCCCAGCACCGGGCTGGCGGCGACGGCGGCTTTCAACTCGGCGGTAAAGCCGGTGATGTCGCGGTCCTGCTCCAGTTGCACCACCAGATCCACCGCCGAGACGCTGGCGGCGGGCACCCGCACCGCCGCGCCGCTGATCCGCCCGGACAGATGCGGCAGTACGGTGTCGATCAGATGGGTGGCGCTGGAGGTGGTGGGAATCATCGACAGCGCGGCGGCGCGGCTGCGCGCAAGATCGCCGCGCGGCGCATCCACCAGCGGCTGGCTGTTGGTGTAGCAGTGGATCGTGGTCATATGCGCCCGCTCCACCCCGGCAAGGGTGTCGATCACCTTGACCAGCGGCGCCAGCGCATTGGTGGTGCACGACGCGTTGGAGACCACTCGCTCATCGCCCAGTGCCTCTTCGTTGGCGCCCAGCACCACGGTGATCTCGGCCGCCGGGGAGGGGCCGGAAATCAGGACCTTGTCCGCCCCGACGTCGATCCCGCGATGCGCCAGCTCCGAGGTGCGCGCGATGCCGGTGCAGTCGAGCAGAACCGCGACCCCGCTCAAGTCGACATGGCGCAGATCGGCTTCCTGCGTCAGCCGGATCTGCCGCCCATTGACGTTCAGATAGCCGTCCCGCGCGCTGACCTCGCCCGGGAACGGGCCAAAGGTGCTGTCATATTGGAACAGATAGGCGCAGGTCTCGGCTGGTGCGATGTCATTGATCAGCACCAGGTCGATGTCAGCCCCGCGCGGGGTGGTCAGGATCTGGCGCAGAATGCTGCGTCCGATCCGTCCGAATCCATTGATCGCCAGTTTCATGGGCGAAGCTATGGCAGGCTGTTTGAGCGGGCTCAATCCCGGAAGTTCTGGCTGCGCCGATCAGCCGCCCTTGGTGCAGTTAAGCTGGGCAAAAACCGCGCCGGAAATGGTCTGATACATGCTGGAATAGATCGCCTTGCAGCCGGTGGCGGCATGAAAGGCGCGGATCGCCTGATGGGTCCGCAGCCGGGCCGGCGGGCCGAAGGGGCTCAGGCCGTTTTCATGGCGCACCGCCTTGTAAAATCCGGGCTTGTCCCGCGGCTGGGTGATGGTCCAGACCCGGCCCCAGACCGTGACCTCGGTTGCCGGGGCGCTGCGCGTGAGGGTCCAGTTTTCAGGCAGGTCCGTACAGGCCGACAGCATCAGGGCGAGGCCAAGCAAAGCATATTTCATCGGGTCCGGTCCTTTGGATTGCTGCCGTTGTACCAATGTGAGCAAATTATCGCGCCTAAGTGAAGCCCTTGTGGCGTCGCAGGGCCGGTTTGCGGCGCAAAGCCGGATATCGTTGACGGATGTTTTTGCGGGCATACTCTGGGCGGGAGCGTACAGTGATGCGGTGAAAGATCTGAGGATGAGCGGATGAAGATTCGGCAACAGACTCCGTGGCAGAATCGGCGGCAGAATCGGCGACAGAATCGGCGGCACAGGGCATCACGAGGCCTGATCCGGGCGGCGTTGGCCGGGGCGGCGCTGGCGCTGTGGCCCTGTCTCGGCGTGGCGCAGGACTGGACCATGTCGCAATTCGACGACGGCTCGTTTTTCAGCGCGACGCTGGCGCCGGTGGACGGGCCGGGCCCGGCGCTGGTGTGCGGCGAACGCTCGCCACAGGGGGTTTCGGCGGCGGTGACCGGCAATACCGAGCCCGACATCACCCCGGCGGGGGCGTTTCGTGTCTATGTCAGCGACCGGGCGATCGGAGCACCAGGGGCGCATCTTCAGACCCGCGACGACGTGCTTTTGGTGGCCGGTGACAGCGGGTTCCGCCTGCACGGGCTGCGCTGGAATGAAATGTTCAGCACTTGGGAGGTCGATCTGCCTGCCAATGACCCGGCCTTTGCCGCCATCGCCGGGCAGGAACGGTTCGAGCTGCGCTCGGATCGCGGCAGCGACATGGTCTCGGCGCTGGGGTTTGACGCGGCGCTGGAGCAGCTGGCAGGCTATTGCGCGACCATGTTCACCTCGGTCGGCCTACCTTGGCCGCAACAGCAAGCGGCGGCGGTGGCTGGGGCCATGCGGCGCGCCGCCGAGGCGGATATAAGGCGTGGCTGCAACGGCCCGGCGCGCTGGAGCGCGGCGGCGATGAAACCGGCGCAGATTGATGGCGACGGCGCCGAGGATATCGTGTTGGACTGGCGCGAGGTGAGCTGCTCCACCGGGAAGGCGCGCCCGTTTTGCGGCGCGGCCATGTGTTCGGCCGACCTTTATCTCAGCGCGCTATATCCGGGCAGACGCCAGCCGGAGAAAATGCTCGCTCAGGGGGTGCGGATCCAGCCGCTCGACAATGGCAAGGACGCGGTGGCGCTGGGCAGCGCGCTGGCGACTTGCCAGCAGGCGGGCACCGGAGGGGGCTGTGAAACCCTGTGGTACTGGGCTGGCACCGGGCTGATGCGGCTGCGGTAACGCCTGCGCCTGCTATGACTTGACAGATGTATCATCGGGACGCTAAGGGCGAGCCGGGCTACAGACGCCCGCCCCCCGCAGACGCAAGTCTTGGTGAAGTTCTGTGAAAGACATCCGATCTGAGTCCTTTCCCGCATGGCGCGCGGATGGCAATGCGGGGCCCGTCCTTTAATACGCGACATGCGCGATAGAGGAGTACCGGGCCGATGTCTGAGCTTGCCCGCAATTCGTTTCTCGAAGGATCGCTGCCGGCGATCTATGCCAAGACGGCGCTGCCGATCATTTTCGTGATGGGGATGAGCGGCCTGTTGAGCGTCGCCGATGCCGTGTTCCTTGGCGTTTACGTTGGGCCGCGGGCGCTGGCGGCGGTGACTCTGATGTTCCCGATCTACATGGTGATCGTGGCGCTGGCGACGCTGGTGGGCAGCGGCATGTCCAGCCTGCTGGCGCGTCATCTGGGGGCCGGGCAGATGGAACAGGCGCGCGCCACCTTGGCCGGGGCGCATGGGCTTGCCCTGGCGCTGGGCATCGGGCTGATCGCCTTGTTCGCGCTGATTGGCGGGTTTGTCGCCAGCCGCGCCGCCGGGGGCGCTGGTGATCTGGCCGACATGGGGCTGGCCTATCTGCGGATCATGGTCGCCTTTTCGCCGGTGATGTTCGTGCTGTCGGTGCAGTCCGACGCGCTGCGCAACGAAGGCAAGGCCGGGACAATGGCGGCGATGAGCCTGCTGGTGACGCTGGCCAATATCGCCCTGAACTACCTGCTGATCGCGCGGCTCGAGATGGGCGTGGCGGGCTCGGCGCTGGGCACCGGGCTGGCGCAACTGCTGGCGCTGGCGGCAATCCTTGCGCTGCGTTCGAGCGGGCGCACGCTGCTGCCCGTTGATGCGATGCTGCGCGGCGGGCTGTGTCGTGGCTGGCGCCAGTTGCTGGCGTTGGGGGCACCGCAAAGCCTGAATTTTCTGGGTCTGGCGCTGGTGTCGGCGGCGCTGATGGCGGGGCTGCAGATCGCTGCGCCACCAGAGTATTCCACGCTGGTCTCGGCCTATGGTATCATCACCCGCATCATGACCTTCGTGTTCCTGCCTGTCCTTGGTCTGTCGTTCGCGATGCAGACGATCACCGGCAACAATTTCGGGGCCGGGCTTTGGCAGCGCTCGGATCGCAGCGTGCGGATCGCACTGGGTGCGGCACTGCTTTATTGCGGTGCCATGCAGCTTGCCCTGTCGCTGGGGGCGGCAGAAATCGCCGGGGCCTTTGTCGATGATCCCGAGGTGATCGGGGCGGTGGCGCGGATCCTGCCGGTGATGACGGCGCTGTTCTGGCTTGCCGGGCCTTTGATGTTGATTGCCAGCCATTTTCAGGCGCTGGGCGATGCGGCGCGGGCGGCGGTTCTTGGGCTGTCGAAACCCTATCTTTTCGCCATTCCGCTGACGCTGGTGCTGGCGCTGTCGGTGGGCGAGGCGGGGATCTGGTTCGCCGGTCCGATCGCCGAGCTGTGCCTGTTGGCGCTGACCGCGATCGTGCTGGCTCGCACCGCACGGCGGCGGGCGTTGCGTTGGGGGTTGTTCTCGGCGCGTGTGGAGGCGGGGCAATGAGCGCCCCGCTCGCCAATATCGCCGCCGCCAAGGCCGCGGCGCGTGATCTGCGCGCACGGTTGGCCGCCGAGGGGCGCGAGATCGGGCATGGTCAGGCGTTGGAACTGATCGCGCGCCAGCACGGGTTTCGCGACTGGAACGCCTGCCACGCGGCGCTCGTGGTTGCCGACACCCCAGCTTGGCAGCCCGGCGGGCGGGTGCGCGGGCGCTACCTGTCGCAGCCGTTCGAGGCCACGGTGATTTCGGCCGCGCCGCAGGGGGCGGGCTGGTACCGGTTGGCGCTGGATCTGGACGCGGCGGTGGACGTGGTCCGTTTCGACAGCTTCTCGTCGTTTCGCAAGCGGGTGCAGGGCACCGTCGGCCCCGCTGGCACCTCGCGCGAGCGGACCTCGGACGGGCATCCGCAGCTGGTGATTGAGCTGTGATCCGGGCGGGGGAGGCGGTGGGGCGGAACCAGCTGCTTGATTCGACATCTTGTTTCGGCCACCTGATTCGGCCACTTGATTCGGGCGCCTGTTTCAACGGCCGAATCAATCACCGCTTTGATCCACTCAAAGGGGTCAACGCATAGGGCAAAGACTTGACGTCCCAGCTTTTGCGGACCAAGCGGGCAAAGCGGGCACGCGATCTGGCCCCGGCGTTGGAATGGGGCCGGGCGGCGCAGCCAAACCTGTTCTGAAACCGACTTTTCTGACCTCTTGTGCGGCATCGGTATCGTCGCTAGTGTGACCTCGAACACGTGGGAGAACCGGTGAAAACCGGTGCCGAAGGAGCAACCGCCCCGGAAACTCTCAGGCCCAAGGACCGCGTGTTCTGACAGACTCTGGAGAGTGGCGACATGTGCGCCCGCCGAAGGGATAACGATCTCAGGCCAAAGGACAGAGGGGGCATCGCATGGGGGGCTTGAGCCCGCCAGAGAATGGGATGCCGGTGGAGTTCGTCGTAACAGCCCCGGATACAGACAGGACGGGCCATGACGGAACTGCGCAGAACGCCGCTCTATGATCTTCATGTGGAATTGGGCGGCAAGATCGTGCCCTTTGCCGGCTATGAGATGCCGGTGCAATACCCCGCCGGGATCATGGCGGAACACATTCACACCCGCACCAAGGCCGGGCTGTTCGATGTCAGCCATATGGGGCAGGTGATCCTGCGCGGGGACAGCCCCGAGGCGGTCGCGCGCGCGTTCGAGACATTGGTGCCGATGGATGTGATGGGGCTGGGCGAGGGGCGGCAACGCTATGGCCTGTTCCTGAGCGAGACCGGCGGCATCCTTGATGACCTGATGTTCGCCAATCGCGGCGATCATCTGTTCGTGGTGGTCAATGCCGCCTGCAAGGGTGAGGATACCGCCCGCATGAAAGCGGCGCTGGAGCCGGAGGTGAGCGTCACGGCAATCGAGGATCGCGCGCTGCTTGCGCTTCAGGGTCCCCGCGCCGAGGCCGTGCTGACCGAATTCGCCCCCGAGGCCGCAACCATGCGCTTCATGGATGTGCGCACGCTGGAGCTTGACGGGGTCGAGGCCTGGGTCTCGCGCTCGGGTTATACCGGCGAGGACGGTTATGAGATTTCCGTGCCCGCGGATCAGGCCGCGCGTCTGGCGCGCAGTCTGCTGGCGCATGACGATGTGGCCCCGATCGGGCTGGGCGCGCGGGATTCGCTGCGGCTGGAGGCGGGGCTTTGCCTCTATGGCCACGACATCGACACCGAGACCTTGCCGGGCGAGGCCAGCCTTGCCTGGGCGATCCAGAAGGTGCGCCGCAGCGGTGGTGCCCGCGAGGGTGGCTTTCCCGGCGCCGCACAGGTGTTGCCGCAACTGGTCAACGGCCCCGCACGCAAACGCGTCGGTCTGCGCCCCGAGGGCCGCGCGCCGATGCGCGAAGGGGTGGAACTTTTCGCCGAGCAAGAGGGCGGCGCGCCGGTGGGGCACATCACCTCGGGCGGGTTTGGCCCCACTGTGAGCGGCCCGATCGCCATGGGCTATCTGCCCGCCGATCTTTGCGCCCTGGGCACCACGGTCTACGGCGAATTACGCGGCAAGCGACTGCCTGTCACCGTTGCCGCGTTGCCTTTCGTGCGGGCCAGTTTCAAACGCTAATCTCTATCTCCATCTCCAACAGGATCCTGAACAGATGAAATACACCGAAGAACATGAATGGTTGCTCACCGAGGGCGAATTGGTCACCGTCGGCATCACTGAACACGCCGCCGAACAGCTTGGCGATGTGGTGTTCGTCGAACTGCCCGAGCCGGGCACCGAGGTGTCCAAGGACGACGAGATCGTCGTGATCGAAAGCGTCAAGGCTGCCTCGGACATTCTGGCCCCGCTCGACGGTGAAATCGTCGAGGTGAACGAGGCGCTGGTGAAGACCCCCGGCTTGGTCAACGAAGACCCGCTGGGCGATGCCTGGTTCTTCAAGATGAAGGTCTCGGACCTGTCGCCGATGGATGATTACATGGACGAAGCCGCCTACAAGAAATTCATCGGGTAAGCGGCGCCTCGGAGGCCGTCCGTTGGACGGTTTCCGCCGCGACCGGGCAGCGCCCCGGATAGCCCACGGCCGGGGGCGGGGTGCCCCCGGTTGAAAACTGTTGCAACGAAATGACCAGGGGCGGTGCCGGGCCGGGCGCTGCCATTCCGGAGAGACATCGCAATGACCTACACGCCCACCGATTACCTGCCCTATGATTTCGCCAATCGCCGCCATATCGGCCCTTCGCCCAAGGAAATGGACGAGATGCTGGCCGTGGTCGGGGCTGACAGTCTTGAGGATCTGATTGACCAGACCGTGCCGGAGGCGATCCGGCAGGTGTCCAAACTGGATTTCGGCAAACCCGAATCCGAACGCGAGTTGCTGCGGCACCTGCGCCGGGTGGCGCAAAAGAACAAGGTTCTGACCTCGCTCATCGGGCAGGGCTATCACGGCACGGTGACGCCGCCGACCATCCAGCGCAACATCATGGAAAACCCGGCCTGGTACACTGCCTATACCCCGTATCAGCCTGAAATCAGCCAGGGCCGGCTTGAGGCGCTGCTGAACTTCCAGACCATGATCAGCGATCTGACCGGGCTCGAGGTTGCCAATGCCTCGCTGCTGGACGAGGCGACCGCCTGCGCAGAGGCGATGACCATGGCGCAACGGGTGGCCAAATCGAAGGCCAAGGCGGTCTTTGTCGATGAGAACTGCCACCCGCAAAACATCGCGGTGATGCAGACCCGCGCCCGCCCGCTGGGCATCGAGGTGATCGTGGGGGCGCCGGAAATGCTGAAGCCCGACACGGTGTTCGGTGCAATCTTCCAGTATCCGGGCACCTATGGCCACCTGAGCGATTTTTCCGCGCCGATCAAGGCGCTGCATGACGCCAAAGCGGTGGCGGTCGTGGTTGCCGACCCGATGGCGTTGACGCTGTTGAAGGAACCGGGCGCGATGGGGGCCGACATTGCTGTCGGCAGTGTCCAGCGGTTCGGTGTGCCGATGGGCTATGGCGGCCCGCACGCCGCCTATATGGCGTGCCGCGATGACTATAAACGCAACATGCCGGGCCGGATTGTCGGCGTCAGCGTGGACAGCCATGGCAACCGCGCCTATCGGCTGTCGCTGCAAACGCGAGAGCAGCATATCCGGCGCGAAAAGGCGACCTCCAACCTGTGCACCGCGCAGGCGCTGCTGGCGGTCATGGCCTCGATGTATGCGGTGTTCCACGGGCCCGAGGGGTTGCGCGCCATTGCACAGCGCATCCATCGCAAGACCGCGCGGCTGGCCCGCGGGCTGGAGGCGGCGGGCTTCAAGGTGGTGCCGGCGCAGTTCTTTGACACCATCACCGTCGATGTCGGCCTGTTGCAGCGCGGCGTTCTGCAAGCCGCCGTGCGCGAGGGTGTGAACCTGCGCCGCGTCGGCGAGGCCAAGGTCGGCATCACGCTGGATGAACAGACCCGCCCCGACACCATCGAGGCGGTCTGGCGAGCGTTCGGCATCATCATGGACGCGGATGAGATCGACGTGGCCTATCGTCTGCCCGACGCGCTGCTGCGCAAAAGCAGCTATCTGGACCACCCGATCTTTCACATGAACCGGGCCGAGACCGAGATGATGCGCTATATGCGCCGTCTGGCGGATCGCGATCTGGCTCTGGACCGGGCGATGATCCCGCTGGGCTCGTGCACGATGAAGCTGAACGCGGCGGCCGAGATGATGCCGATTTCCTGGCCGGAGTTTTCGGAACTGCATCCCTTTGTGCCCGCCGATCAGGCGCTGGGATATGCCGAGATGATCGCGGATCTTTCGGCCAAGCTGTGCCAGATCACCGGCTATGCCGCCTTTTCGATGCAGCCCAATTCCGGCGCGCAGGGGGAATACTCCGGTCTGCTGACGATCTCGGCCTATCATCGCGCGCAAGGGCAAGGGCACCGCAAGGTCTGCCTGATCCCGGTCAGCGCCCATGGCACCAACCCCGCCAGCGCCCATATGGTGGGCTGGGACGTGGTGGTGGTGAAATCGGCCGAGAATGGCGATATCGACCTCGATGATTTCCGCGCCAAGGCCGAGAAACACGCCGACAATCTGGCCGCCTGCATGGTGACCTATCCCTCGACCCATGGGGTGTTCGAGGAAACCGTGCGCGAGGTCTGCGAGATCACCCATTCCCACGGCGGGCAGGTCTATATCGACGGCGCCAACCTGAACGCGATGGTCGGGCTTGCCCGGCCCGGCGATATCGGTGGTGACGTCAGCCACCTGAACCTGCACAAGACCTTTGCCATCCCCCATGGTGGCGGCGGCCCCGGCATGGGCCCGATTGGGGTGAAAGAGCATCTGATCCAGCATCTGCCCGGCCATCCCCATACCGGCGGCACCGAAGGGCCGGTGTCTGGCGCGCCCTTTGGTTCGGCCTCAATTCTGGCGATCAGCTGGGCCTATTGCCTGATGATGGGCGGTGATGGTTTGACCCAAGCCACCCGCGTGGCGATCCTGAATGGCAACTACATCGCCAAGCGGCTCGAGGGGGCCTATGACGTGCTGTACAAGGGCGGCAAGGGTCGGGTGGCGCATGAATGCATCATCGACACCCGCCCCTTTGCCGACAGCGCCGGGGTTACCGTCGATGACATCGCCAAGCGGCTGATGGATTGCGGCTTTCACGCCCCGACCATGAGCTGGCCGGTGGCGGGCACGCTGATGATCGAACCCACCGAGAGCGAGACCAAGGCCGAGCTGGACCGGTTCTGCGACGCGATGCTGGCGATCCGCGAAGAGATCCGCGCGATCGAAGAAGGCCGGATGGACCCCGAGAACAACCCGCTGAAGAACGCGCCGCACACGATGGAAGATCTGGTCAAGGAGTGGGAGCGTCCCTATTCGCGTGAACAGGGCTGTTTCCCTCCGGGTGCGTTCCGGGTCGACAAATACTGGCCGCCTGTGGGCCGGGTCGACAATGTCTATGGCGACCGGCATCTGGTCTGTACCTGCCCGCCGGTTGAAGATTACGCCGACGCGGCGGAATAGACGCGCGCGCGGCAGGTTGGAAACGATAGGGGCGGGCCTTTGGGTCCGCCCTTTTTGCTTCCGCATCTGATTCCGCTTGCGCGCTTGTTTTGCTTGGCGAAATAGCCTTTCGCAAATACCTGCTGCTTGAACGCTGCGCTCTTGATCGGAAAAATCCAGCGATTTTCGCGTTCTGACGGGTGGTGACGTTCCGTCAGGGCGCTAGACATTCGCCCATTCCCTGCGCAGTCTTGCCGCGACAGATTGGGACCGTGCGCGATGCCGGTCGGACGGGAGGGAGAGCCTAGATGAACATGTCATTTACCATTCGCGAGGAGAACGCGAAACTGCTGGAGCGGGTCCGCGACATGGTCCGCAACGAGATCATGCCGTTGGAGGCGGAATACCAGCAGGAGATCGGCAAGGGTGACCGCTGGCAATATACTGAACGTCAGGCCGAGATCCTTGAAGGGCTCAAGGCCAAGGCAAAGGCGCAGGGGCTGTGGAATTTCTGGCTTACCGACAGCGACAAGGGCTTTGGCCTGACCACGGTTGAATACGCCCATTTTGCTGAAGAGATGGGCAAGACCCCGCTGGGGGCCGAGGTGTTCAACTGTGCCGCCCCCGACACCGGCAATATGGAGGTGTTCGAACGCTACGGCACCGAGGCGATGAAGGACGAGTGGCTGAAACCGCTGCTGGAGGGCGAGATCCGCTCGGCTTATCTGATGACCGAACCGGATGTCGCCAGCTCGGACGCCACCAATGTCGCCATGTCCTGCGTGCGCGACGGCGATGACTATGTGCTGAACGGTGAAAAATGGTGGTCCTCGGGCGCCGGCGATCCGCGCTGCAAGGTCTATATCACCATGGTGAAGACCGGCGGCGAAGAGATGCCAAAGCACCAGCGCCATTCGATGATCGTGGTGCCCGCCGCGACAACCGGTGTCGAGGTTCTGCGCGCGATGGAGGTCTATGGCCATGACGACGCGCCGCATGGGCATATGCATATCCGCTTTAGCAATGTGCGGGTTCCGGTGACGAACCTGCTGGTGGGCGAGGGCAAGGGCTTTGAAATCGCACAAGGCCGCCTCGGCCCGGGCCGCATCCACCACTGCATGCGCGCCATCGGTCAGGCCGAGATCGCGCTTGAGCAGATGTGCAAACGCTCGCTGAACCGCGAGGCCTTTGGCAAGAAGCTGGCGCAGCTGGGCGCCAACTATGACATCATTGCCGAGTGCCGGATGGAGATCGAGATGGCGCGGCTGCTGTGCCTCAAGGCGGCATGGTACATGGATCAGGGCGATGCCCGTGCCGCCGCCCCGTGGATCAGCCAGATCAAGGTGGTGGCCCCGCGTGTCGCGCTCAAGGTGATCGACGAGGCGGTGCAGATGTTCGGCGGTGAGGGGATCAGCCAGGATACCCCGTTGGCGCAGGCCTGGACCCATGTGCGCACCCTGCGCCTTGCTGACGGGCCGGATGCGGTGCATCGCCGTCAGGTGGCGCGCACCGAATTGAAGAAACACACGCAGGAAAAAGTCTGACTCGGGCAGGGTTTTGACACCATGATCGGGCGGCCCCTTGGGGCCGCCTTTTTTGTCGCCCGGTTTCCGTTGCGGCAACCCCGCCAAGGTTCATCTGGCTGTCACATAGTTTCATCCAACTGTCATCTCTCCCTCCTATGACCGCGCCATGACCGCAGGACGGGATCGGTTCCCGCCTTGCCTGTTTCAATGACGGGCTTGGGGTGGGGCGCGCCCCCATTCGCCATGCCGAAGGAGAACGAGATGACCTTCAAGACCATTCTGACGGCCACGACGGCCCTCGCCATTGCCGCCCCGGCCTTTGCGGCCGACAAGGCCCAGGTTCAGTTCTGGCACGCCATGGGCGGCGAGTTGGGCACGATCGTCGACAAGTTCGCGACCGACTACAATGCAGGCTCCGAAACCTGCCAGATCAACGCCATCTACAAAGGCAACTACACCGAGAACATGACCGCCGCGATCGCCGCCTTTCGCGCGGGCGAGCAGCCGCACGTCGTGCAGGTGTTCGAAGTGGGCACCGCCACCATGATGGCTGCCGAGGACAAGGGCGCGGTCTATCCGGTCTACAAGCTGATGCAGGATGCCGGCGTCGATTTCGACCAATCCGCCTATCTGCCCGCCGTGATCTCCTATTACACCGACACCGACGACAACCTGCTGTCGCTGCCGTTCAACAGCTCGACCCCGGTCATGTGGTACAACAAGACCGCACTGGATGCCGCTGGCGTCGCCGTGCCAACCACTTGGGACGAGGTCGAAGCCGCCGCCCGCGCGCTGAAAGCCAACGGGGTTGAAAAGCCGTTCTCGATGGGCTGGCAGTCCTGGACCCAGATCGAAAACTTCTCGGCTTGGCACAACATCCCGATGGCGAGCGAAGAAAACGGCTTTGCCTCGCTCAAGACCGAGTTCACCTTCAACAACGACGCCGTGGTCAACCACATCCAGCGGATTGCCGACATGGGCAAAGAGGGCCTGTTCGGCTATGGCGGCCGTCGCGGTGACTCGCGCGGGATGTTCGTCAACGGCGAAACCGCGCTGTGGATCAACTCTTCGGGCTATTACGGCGGCTTCAAGACCGACATCAAGGATTTCGAGTTCGGCCAGACCATGCTGCCGCTGGAAACCTCTGTCGCCGACGCGCCGCAGAACTCGATCATCGGGGGCGCGACCCTGTGGGTGCTGAACGGCCACCAAAGCGACGAATACAAATGCGTCGCCGAGTTCTTCCAGTACCTGTCGCAGCCGGAACAACAGGCGTTCTGGCATCAGAACACCGGCTATGTTCCGATCACCACTGCCGCCTATGAGCTGTCGAAAGAGCAAGGGTTCTATGAGACTGATCCCGGCACCGACACCGCGATCAAGCAGCTGTCGCTGAACGCACCGACCCCGAATTCCAAGGGCATCCGGTTTGGCAACTTCGTGCAGGCGCGCGACGTGATCAACGAAGAGCTGGAGGCCGTCTGGGCGGGCGACAAGACCGCGCGCGAGGCGCTGGATGCGGCCGTCAAACGCGGCAACGCCTTGCTGCGCAAGTTCGAAGACGCCAACTCCTGACATCAGAAACGACGCGGGCGGCCCGGATCGGGTCGCCCCTGTCTTTAACGGCCTGACCCATGCAGAAACGTGTTATCTTTCGCTCCAAGTCGCTGCCCTATCTGCTGGTTCTGCCGCAGATCGTGATCACCTTGGTATTCTTCTTCTGGCCCTCCTATCAGGCGCTGGAAAGCTCGTTCTTCATCGAAGACGCTTTCGGCTTTTCGCGAGAATGGGTTGGGTTGCGCAATTATGCCGAGCTGTTCGCCGATCCCGGATACCTGAGATCCTTCCGCACCACGCTGATCTTTGGCCTGTCGGTGGCGGCGCTGGCGCTGGGAATGTCGCTGGGGCTGGCGGTGGCGGCGAACCGGGTGCTGCGCGCGGCGCAGGTCTATCGCACCTTGTTGATCTGGCCCTATGCCGTGGCCCCCGCGCTGGCCGGGGTGATCTGGTATTTCCTGATGAACCCCTCGATGGGCATCGTCGCCTATTGGCTCGAAGGACTGGGGGTGGAGTGGAACCACTATGTCAACGGCGATCAGGCGCTGCTTCTGGTGGTGGTTGCCGCCGCCTGGAAACAGGTCAGCTACAACTTCCTGTTCTTCCTCGCCGGTCTGCAAAGCATCCCGAAATCCCTGATCGAGGCCGCCGCCATCGACCGCGCCGGCCCGATCCGCCGGTTCTGGACGATCACGCTGCCGTTGCTGTCGCCGACGACGTTTTTCCTGCTGGTGGTCAACCTCGTCTATGCCTTCTTCGACACCTTCGCGCTGATCCATGCCACCACCGAAGGCGGCCCGGCGGACGCCACCTCGGTTCTGGTGTTCCGGGTTTATAACACCGGCTTCATCGGGCAGGACTATGGCTCCAGCGCGGCGCAGTCGGTGATCCTGATGGCGCTGGTGATGGGGATGACCTTCATCCAGTTCCGCTATGTCGAGCGTAAGGTGAATTACTGATGGTCGAGAACCGCCCCATCCTGAACTTTGTCACCCATGCGGTGCTGATCCTTGGCGTGCTGTTCCTGTGCTTTCCGGTCTGGATGGCGCTGGTCGCCTCCACCCATGGCCCCGACGCGCTGTCGAAATCGCCGATCCCACTGTGGTTTGGCGGTCAGGGCTGGGACAATTACACCCAGCTTCTGTCCGCCGGCCTACCGGCAGCGGGCGGTGTGCCAATCGGGATGATGATGTTGAACAGCCTGATCATGGCGCTGGTCATCACCTTCGGAAAGATCGCGATCTCGATCATCTCGGCCTATGCGATCGTCTATTTCCGGTTTCCCTTCCGCATGGCGTTCTTCTGGATGATCTTCCTCACCCTGATGCTGCCGGTCGAGGTGCGCATTCTGCCGACCTTTGACGTGGTGACCAAACTGGGAATGCTCAATACCTATGCCGGGCTGACGATCCCGCTGATCGCCTCGGCGACGGCGACCTTCCTGTTCCGGCAGTTCTTCCTGACCATCCCCGATGAATTGGTCGAGGCCGCCCGCATCGACCGCGCCGGCCCGGTCCGGTTCTTCATCGACATCCTGCTGCCGATGAGCCGAACCAATATCGCGGCGCTGTTCATCATTCTCTTTATCTATGGCTGGAACCAATACCTTTGGCCGTTGTTGGTGACCACGGACGAGGCGCTCTACACCGTGGTCATGGGCATCCAACGGATGGTCAACTCGGGCGAGTCGCTGCCGGTGTGGCACTTCGTCATGGGCACCGCCGTGCTGGGGATGATCCCGCCGGTCGTGGTCGTGGTGGCGATGCAGAAACTCTTTGTCAAAGGCCTGGTCGAAAGCGAGAAATAACAACATGGCGACCCTGAATCTGAATGCACTTGGCAAGACCTATCCCGGCGGCGTGACGGCCGCATCGGATGTCAGCGCCGAAATATCGGACGGCGAATTCGTCGTGCTGGTCGGCCCCTCGGGCTGTGGAAAATCCACCATCCTGCGCATGATCGCCGGGTTGGAGACGATCACCACCGGCCAGCTCGACATCGACGGCTCCCGTGTCAACGACCGCGAACCGGGCGAGCGTGACATCGCCATGGTGTTCCAGAACTACGCGCTTTACCCGCATATGAGCGTGCGTAAGAACATGGAATACGGGCTGAAAAACGAGGGGCTGCCCAAGGCGCAGATCGCCGAGCGCATCAGCGAGGCCGCGCGCACGCTGCGGCTTGAGGGTTATCTTGATCGCAAGCCGCGCCAGCTTTCGGGCGGTCAGCGCCAACGCGTCGCGATGGGCCGCGCCATCGTGCGTCAGCCCAAGGTGTTCCTGTTCGACGAGCCGCTCTCGAACCTTGACGCCAAACTGCGCACGGAACTGCGCGCCGAGCTCAAGGCGCTGCATCACCGGCTTGGCGCCACCTTCATCTATGTCACCCACGATCAGGTCGAAGCGATGAGCCTCGCGGATCGGATCATCATCATGAACGCCGGTCGGGTCGAGCAGATCGGCACCCCGATGGATCTGTATCTGCGCCCGGCGACCCGTTTCGTGGCCGAGTTCATCGGCAGCCCCTCGATGAACATGCTTGAGGGGCGGATCGGCGCGGATCGCGCCAGTCTGAGCTTTGACTCCGCGCCGCCGTTGTCCTTGCGGGGGGATCTGCCGGGGGTGGAAGGCCAGCGCATCGCACTGGGGGTGCGGCCGGAACATCTGGACCTTGCAGGCGACAGCGCCGGGCGGATCGACCTCTCGGTCCGGTTCGTCGAACAGCTTGGGGCCGACACGGTCGTGCATGGCGCCGTGTCGGGCGCCGAGGTGCCGCTTGCGGTGCGGCTTGCCGGGGTGCAACGGCACGAGACGGGCACGGTGCTGCCGCTCAGCTATGCGCCCGGGAACCTGCACCTGTTCGATGCGGACAGTGGGCGGCGGCTGGAGGTGGAGGCGGGGTAGAGCGTCCAAACGCTCTGATCGGATTAAATCGCGGTCGGAGCAGATCACGGTTTTGCCCGAACAGCGCCAAAGGCGCCGGGCGAGCGCCTGCCCGGTCCGGCGGGCTGGCGCTTTGGAAATGGGGTGCTCCGGTCATGTCGGGGAGGGGTTTGGCTGGGATAAAGCGCGCCGCCCGTCTGTTGCACGCGCCATCCCCCGGGCAGGCACTTGCCCGGCGCGGGGTGCGCCAAGGGGCAGGCCCTTCAGGGATTGCAGCCGGCCTCGCGCCTAGTCGCCGTCGAAGGAACACAGCGCATGCACGTCCATGCCCAGCCCTTCCAGAACCTTGCGCCCGCCCAGATCGGGCAGGTCGATCACAAAGGCGCAGCTGACGATATCGCCGCCCAGCCGCTCGATCAGCTTGATGCCCGCCGCGCAGGTGCCGCCGGTGGCCAGCAGGTCATCGACAACAAGGATCTTTTCCCCTGGCGCGATGGCATCATCGTGGATCTCGACAATCGCCTCGCCATATTCCAGCGTGTACTCTTCGCTGATCGTGGTGCCGGGCAGCTTGCCCTTCTTGCGGATCGGCACGAACCCGACGCTGAGCTGGTGCGCAATCGCCCCGCCCAGAATGAACCCGCGTGCCTCAAGCCCGACCACCTTGTCGATACGCTCGCCGGCATAGGGGTGCAGCATCTGGTCAATCGCCATGCGGAATCCGCGCGGGTCGGCAAAAAGCGTGGTCACATCGCGAAACATGATCCCCTCATGCGGGAAATCCACGATGGTGCGGATATAGTCCTTGACGGAAGTCGGTTTGGCCATTGCGCGGCTCCGGTTGTTCTCAACGCGACGGGTTTGGCCGATGCGGCCCGCGCATGCAAGGGGCGGGGCCGTTATCATGGCGGGGCCGCTGTCATCGCTTTCGCGGCCCTATGGAAAGCGCACCTTTGGGAAGTGCATGCCTCAGCCCAGCACCCGGCCCGCCACCGCATCCAGCTTGGCCACCAGATCCGCGTCGCGTTTTTCCGGCGCGGTCATGACGGCAAACTCCAGCGCGTGATCGCAGCCCTGCGGGCAGGGCGCGCGCTCGGCCCCCAGCAGGGCGGGCAGGCGGCGCACCTTTTCGCGGCCCTTTTCGGCATTGCCGGTCAGCGTGGCGATGATCTGCGTCACATCGACCTCGCCATGGTCGGGGTGCCAGCTGTCGTAATCGGTGATCATGGCGACAGAGGCATAGCAAAGCTCGGCCTCGCGGGCGAGTTTGGCCTCGGGCATGTTGGTCATGCCGATCACATCGGCGCCCCATTGATCGCGATACATCTTGGATTCTGCCAGCGATGAGAATTGCGGCCCCTCCATCGCCAGATAGGTGCCGCCGCGATGCACGGTGATGCCAGCCGCCTTTGCCGCCGCCTCACAGGCATCGCCGAGCCGCGAACAGGTCGGGTGCGCCATGCTCACATGCGCCACGCAACCGGTGCCGAAAAAGCTTTTGTCGCGGGCGAAGGTGCGGTCGATGAACTGATCGACGATGACGAAATCGCCCGGCGCCAGCTCTTCGCGGAACGAGCCGCAGGCGCTGATGCTGATCACATCCGTCACCCCAAGCCGTTTCAGCGCGTCGATATTGGCGCGGTAGGGCACATCGGTGGGGCTGAGATAATGCCCGCGCCCGTGACGCGGCAAAAACGCCAGTTCGACACCATCGAGCCGCCCGGTCAGGATCTCGTCCGAGGGGGCGCCCCAGGGGCTGTCCACCGTGACCCAACGGGCATCCTCCAGCCCTTCGATCTCGTAAATGCCCGATCCGCCGATAATGCCGATTTTGGTCTGTGCCATGCTGCTTGCCCCAACGCTTTTTCTTGGCCGAGATTACCCGGGGGCGAGCGGGATGCAACCGGACGCCGCCTCGCTTACCCAAGGACACCGTGCATATTTTGTCGGGTCCGGTATGATCTGGGTGCATAGCGACCTTCCGCTGGGTGCGGTGGCAACCGCGGGCGGAACCGGGTACACGCTGCGTTTTAGCGAACAGATCATCACAGGACCCCCTATATGAAACGCGCCATTATGGCCTCCTTCGCCAATCGTCTTGCCATTCCCGACCTGCGCTGGATGCCCGATGAGGGATTCAGTCTGGGGCGGATCCGAATCGAGCTGTTGTCGGGGTTGACCGTGGCGCTGGCGCTGGTGCCCGAGGCGGTGGCCTTTGCCTTTGTCGCCGGCGTGAACCCCTTGGTGGGGCTTTATGCGGCGTTTCTGGTTGGCCTGATCACCGCGCTGATCGGCGGTCGGCCGGGTATGATTTCGGGCGCGACAGGGGCGCTGGCGGTGGTCATGGTGGCGCTGGTGGC
The DNA here is from genome assembly GCF_004348975.1 of Antarcticimicrobium sediminis. Lineage (GTDB taxonomy): Bacteria > Pseudomonadota > Alphaproteobacteria > Rhodobacterales > Rhodobacteraceae > Antarcticimicrobium > Antarcticimicrobium sediminis. The sequence goes on from NZ_SMFP01000012.1 coordinate 90,413, forward strand.
GCAGCACGGGGTGGAATACCTGTTTGCAACCGTCGTTCTGATGGGGCTGATCCAGGTGCTGGCCGGGGTCATGCAATGGGGCAAATTCATCCGTCTGGTGCCGCATCCGGTGATGCTGGGCTTCGTCAACGGCTTGGCGATCGTGATCTTTCTGGCGCAGATGGGCCAGTTCAAGGTGCCCGGCAGCATGACCAACACCGGCCACGGCGTGTCGGGGGGCGAATGGCTGTCGGGCCTGCCGCTGTACACCATGCTGGGGCTGGTGGGGCTGACCATGGCGGTGATCTGGGTGATGCCGCGGATCACGCGGATCGTACCGGCACCGCTGGCCGGGATCGCGGTGGTCGCGGCGCTGGTGATCGGGTTTGGGCTGGATGTGCCCCGGGTCGGGGATCTGGCCTCGATCAAGGGCGGGCTGCCGCAGTTCCACATTCCCATGGTCCCGCTGAGCTGGGAGATGCTGCAGATCATCCTGCCCTATTCGGTGATCCTTGCCGCCATCGGCCTGATCGAAAGCCTGCTGACCCTGAACCTTGTCGGCGAGATGACCGGCAAGCGCGGCGGCGCCAGTCAGGAATGCATCGCCCAGGGGCTTGCCAATACCGTGACCGGATTCTTTGGCGGCATGGGCGGCTGTGCCATGATCGGGCAGTCGATGATCAACGTGAAATCGGGCGGGCGCACCCGCATCGCCGGGATTGCCGCAGCGCTGTTCCTGCTGATCTTCATCCTGTTCGCCGCACCGCTGATCGAACAGATCCCGCTGGCCGCGCTGGTCGGCGTGATGTTCATGGTGGTGATCGGCACCTTCGCGTGGAACTCGCTCACCATCCTGCGCAAGGTGCCGCTGACCGATGCCTTCGTGATCCTGCTGGTCACCGTGGTCACGGTGATGGAGGATCTGGCGGTCGCCGTGGTCGTCGGCGTGATCGTCTCGGCGCTGGCCTATGCCTGGAACAACGCGCGGCGCATCCACGGCAAGACTTACCTCACCCCCGAAGGCGCCAAGGTCTATCAGGTGCAAGGCCCGCTGTTCTTTGGCTCGGCCGAGGGGTTCTCCGAGATGTTCGACCCCAAGAATGACCCCTCTGTCGTGATCGTCGATTTTGCCGACAGCCGGGTGGTCGATCAATCCGCCCTGCAGGCGATCGAAGCGGTGGCCGCGAAATACGAGGCCGAGGGCAAGCATATCCAGTTGCGCCATCTCAGCCGAGATTGCCACCGGCTGCTGAACAAGGCGGGGCATCTGATGGTCGACAGCGATGATGATCCCGATTACGCGCTGGCGGTGAACTATTCCGTCAAGACTGGGATCCTCGGCGGCCATTAGGGCCGCCGCTGGTCGCAATCTCCTGCCGCCTGCGCCGCGCGTGGCCCGGTCTGCGGCGGGGATGGGCCGCCAGACCGGGAACGCTCTGCCTCAGTCGTCGGGGCGGGTCATCTCGAACAACTCGGTCACATGGCTGTAATCGCGATAGCCCAGCCGCGCCAGCGGTTGAAACGACAACACATCTAACCGCCCGTCCTTGATGCAATCCTCGCGCAGATGCACGCCGACGACCTCGCCCAGAACCAGAAAGTTGTCCTGCCCCAGCAGCGGCACGATCTGGGTCAACCGGCACTCCAGCGCGGCGGGGGCATGGGCGATGCGCGGGCAGTCGATGGTCGCGCACTCTGCAGCCTCCAGCCCGGCATGGGCAAATTCATCCACCTCCTTGGGCAGGGCGGCGGAACTGGCATTCATCGCGTCGCGCATGGCGTATTCGGCCACGTTCACGCAAAAGACGCCGGTGGTGCGGATATTGCTGACGCTGTCCTTGGACTCGACCTGATCGGATTTGCCCGAGGTGCTGGCAAACATCACCTGTGGCGGGGTATAGGCCACGCCGTTGAAAAACGAATAGGGCGCCAGATTGTTGACCCCTGCGGTGTCGCGGGTCGAGATCCAGCCGATCGGGCGCGGCGTGATGATCGCGTTGAACGGGTTGTGCGGCAGGCCGTGGCCATCCTCGGGGCGGTAGAACATTGCTCTTTCCTCTTGTTTTGGACTGTTGTCTTGTTTGCCCAAGGGGTAGCGCCGTGCTAGGGCGATTTCCACCTTGGAATCAGAGGCGCGCGGATAGGTGATCGAGCTACAACCGGAAAATCCCGCCGATTGGTGGGCTGTCGAGGCCCTTTATGATCTGTGTTTCGCACCGGGGCGCGAGGCGTTGTCGTCCTATCGGCTGCGCGATGGCATTGATCCGGTGCGGGGGCTGTCGATGGTGGCGCGCGACAGCGACGGCACCATCGCGGGCGCGATCCGGTTCTGGCCGGTGCGTGTGGACGGGCGGCCCGTGCTGTTGCTGGGGCCGGTCGCGGTGCACCCGACCCATCAGGGCGAAGGTCTGGGCGGGCTGCTGATCGACGAGGGGCTCGCCGCCGCCCGTGCCTCTGGCTGGGCGCGGGTGATGCTGGTGGGCGATGCGCCCTATTATGGCCGTTTCGGCTTTACCCGGCTGAGCGGGGTGGTGATGCCGCCCCCTACCAACCCGGACCGCGTTCTGGGCCGCGAGCTGGAGCCCGACGCCTGGCGCGATGTCCGCGGGGCGGTGACCCGCTGGATCGAACGGGAAGAAGCACGGGATTGAATTCTGCCCCCGGTATGCCAATCTTGAACAGATGACACCCGAGGACATTACCCTGAGCCTGCCGGTCGATCCGGAGGCCGAGCTGGATCGCCTTGCCGCGCTGTATCGTGCGGCGGGTGGGCCGGGGATGCGCCTGCTGACGGCCCTAGGTGGGCGCGCTGAGGGGCTGCTGTCGCGCCTGCCGCCCGAGCTGCGCGGCAAGCTGGGCGCCGCCACCGAACAGGCGCTGACGCTCTCCGTGCGCGCCGCCCAGAGCAGCCGGGGCAGGGTGCCTGACCAGCCCGGCTGGGTCGACACCGCGCTGACCACCGCGATGGGGGCCGCTGGCGGGTTCGCCGGCCTGCCCGGCGCGCTGGTGGAACTGCCCGCCACCACCACCATGCTTTTGCGCACGATCCAAGGCGTCGCGGCGCAAAGCGGCTTTGACCCCGCCGCCGAGAACGTGCAATTCGACTGTATCCAAGTGTTTGCTTCGGCCGGTCCTTTGAGCCATGACGACGGTGCCGATACCAGCTTTCTTGCGCTGCGTCTGACCCTGACCGGCGGCGCGTTGCAAAAACTGATCGCCCAGGTCTCGCCCCGGTTGGCCGTCGTTCTGGGGCAGAAGCTTGCCGCGCAAAGCGTGCCGGTGCTCGGGGCCGTGGCGGGGGCCGGGACCAATTTCCTGTTTACCCGCTATTACCAGCAGATGGCTTTTGTGCATTTCGGTCTGCGTCGGCTGGCAATCGACGCCGATATCCCCCATGCTGAATTGACCGAGAGGCTCGCCGCACGAATGGGGGCCGTGAAAGCCTGAAGGCGACCCGGGGGAGGCTTGGCAGTCGCCGATAAACGCCCCGAAACGTTGCCGATTTTGTACACTCTCGCGTGATCTGCCCCCCGCGACCGCCGCGGCCCTTGATCTCGTCCCCCGTGCGGATATCTAATCACAGACCCCAAATGGCGACACGAAGATGATCCAATACGCCTTGAAATGTGCCGATGGGCACGATTTTGACAGCTGGTTCCAGTCTGCTGCGGCCTATGACAAGCTGGCCGCCGCCGGCATGGTGCAATGTTCCATCTGTGGCAGCGGCAAGGTGGAAAAGGCGATGATGACCCCGCGCGTGCGCCCCGAGCGCCAGATCGCGGACGCGCCAGAGCCAAAGACCCCGGATCGCCCGCTCAGCAAACCTTCCAACGCCGCCGAACAGGCCCTGTCCGAATTGCGCCGCAAGGTCGAGGAAGGCTCTGACTATGTCGGCGTTAACTTCGCCTCCGAGGCGCGCGCGATGCATCAGGGCGATGCGCCCGAGCGCCCGATCTATGGCGAGGCCAAGCTCGAGGAGGCCCGCGCGCTGGTCGAGGAGGGCATACCGATCGCGCCCTTGCCCTTTTTACCCAATCGAAAGGTCAACTGAGCCTATGCATGTTCTTATCACCGGCGCCGGGCGCGGTATCGGCGCGGCGCTGGCCGGGCGGTATCGCGCGCAAGGTCACACGGTCAGCGGCACCGCCCGCGATGGCAGCGCCGAGATTGCCCTCGACGTGACCGACCCGCAGGCGCATCGCGCTATGGCGGCGCAGCTTGCCGATCAGCCGCTGGATCTGCTTGTGTGCAATGCCGGGGTCTATCTGGACAAGGGACAGGCGCTGGAGGGCGGCTATCCGGCAGATATGTGGGCGCAGAGCTTTGCGGTGAACGTGACCGGCGTGTTTCTGGCTGTTCAGGCCCTGTTGCCAAATCTGCGCGCGACACCCGGTGCAAAGATTGCCATCATTTCGTCGCAGATGGCCTCGCACACCCACGCACCGGGGGGCAGCTATATCTATCGCGCCTCTAAGGCCGCCGTGCTGAATCTGGGTCGCAACCTTGCCACCGATCTGCGGGGCGAGGGAATCGCTGTAGGCATCTACCATCCGGGCTGGGTGCAGACCGACATGGGGGGCGGCACGGCAGAGATTTCGGTCGCCGCCGCCGCCGCCGGGCTGGTGGAGCGGTTTGCCGAACTGGATATGGGCCGAACCGGCTGTTTCGAGACATGGGACGGACGCGCGCACGCGTACTGAGGGCTCCCGCCACAGCCGCATCCATCGCGTTTATCGCAAGTTGTCGCCCCGCCCCGGCCGACCACTGCAGGCGGCGGGGCGCGCTTCGGGGGCGGATGTGCGCGAGACTCGCGCCACACCCCACGCGCCTTTCTCTTGCGCCCGTCGCGCGCTGCGCGTACACCGCGCCCGACTTCGGGACCAAGGGAAAAGCGCATGCCCGTCCTCGTGATGAAATTCGGCGGCACATCCGTCGCCAATCTGGATCGTATCCGGCGCGCCGCCAAGCGTGTCGGTGTCGAGGTGGCCAAGGGCTATGACGTGATCGTCATCGTCTCGGCCATGTCCGGCAAGACCAATGAGCTGGTCGGTTGGGTGGAAGAAACCTCGCCGCTGTTTGACGCCCGCGAATATGATGCGGTGGTGTCTTCAGGCGAAAACGTCACCGCTGGTCTGATGGCGCTTACCTTGCAGGAAATGGATGTCCCGGCGCGCAGCTGGCAGGGCTGGCAAGTGCCGCTGAAAACCACCAGCACCCATTCGGCCGCCCGGATCGTGGAAATTCCGACCGCGAATGTCACCCAGAAATTCGCCGAGGGCATGAAGGTCGCCGTTGTCGCCGGGTTTCAGGGCATCAGCCCCGAGGGCCGGATCACCACCTTGGGCCGGGGCGGCTCGGACACCACGGCGGTGGCCTTTGCTGCCGCATTCGGGGCCGAACGCTGCGATATCTATACCGATGTGGACGGTGTCTATACCACCGACCCGCGGATCTGCGCAAAGGCGCGCAAGCTGGACAAGATCGCCTTTGAGGAAATGCTGGAACTGGCCAGCCTTGGTGCCAAGGTGCTGCAAACCCGCTCGGTCGAGCTTGCGATGCGGTTTGGCGTCAAGCTGCGCGTCTTGTCGAGTTTCGAGGAACAGTCCGACGAAGCGGGCACACTGGTCTGTGCCGAGGAGGATATCATGGAATCCAATGTTGTGAACGGCGTCGCCTATTCCCGCGACGAGGCCAAGCTGACGTTGCTGTCGGTGGCGGACCGCCCCGGCATCGCCGCGACGATCTTTACCACGCTCAGCGAGGCAGGCGTCAATGTCGACATGATCGTGCAGAACATCTCGGAAGAGGGGCGCACGGATATGACCTTTTCCTGCCCCACCAACGAGGTGACCCGCGCCGAGGCGGCGCTGGACAAGATCAAGACCGACGGTCAGCTGAACTATGGTCAGATGATCGCCGATACGGAGGTCGCCAAGGTGTCTGTCGTCGGAATCGGCATGCGCAGCCAGTCGGGCGTCGCGGCAAAAATGTTCAAGGTACTCTCGGGTGAGGGGATCAACATCAAGGTCATTACAACCTCAGAGATAAAGATTTCTGTCCTGATTGACCGGAAATACATGGAACTTGCCGTTCAGGCGCTGCATGATGCGTTCAATCTGGACAAGGCGGCCTGAGTGGATTTTCCTCGGGTCGTCTGATACCCCAATGTGAACGAGGCCCATGCCCGACGGCACGGAAAGCGAGAGTCGCAAGCTGCTGAGGCGGTTGCAAGAGGTCATGGCGGGCAGTGATGCCGGTCAGGCCCGGCTGGACAAGATTACCCATTTGATCGCCGACAGCATGGGGACCGAGGTTTGCTCGGTCTATCTGTTCCGCGATCCCGAAACGCTGGAACTTTGCGCCACCGAAGGGTTGGACGCTGCGGCGGTGCACAGCACCCGGATGCGTCTGGGCGAGGGGTTGGTGGGCCGGGTGGCCCGGACCGGGCGTGTGATCAACACCCGCAATGCGCCGGCCGAACCCGGTTTCCGCTACATGGCCGAGACCGGCGAAGAACGCTATTCCTCTTTCCTCGGGATCCCGATTCAACGGCTGGGCGAATCGATGGGCGTGCTGGTGGTGCAATCGCACGACGCTCGGGAATTTTCCGCCGATGAGGTTTATGCCCTTGAGGTGGTGGCGATGGTGATCGCCGAGATGACCGAGTTGGGCGCTTTCGTCGGCGAGGGCGCGGCGCTGTCGCCGCTGCATCAGCGCTCGGTGGTGATCCGTGGCATCAGTGCGCAGGAAGGCGCCGCCGAGGGCCATGTCTGGCTGCATGAGCCCCGGGTCGTCGTCACCAACCCGATCGCCGATGATCCCATTCGCGAGCTGGAGCGGATGACCGAAGCGGTCGAGGAGCTGCGCGTTGGTGTCGACAAGATGTTGGAGCTGTCGCGCGGGGCCGACACGGAACAGCTTCAGGTGCTTGAAGCCTACCGGATGTTCGCCAATTCCAAGGGCTGGATGCGCCGCATGTCCGAAGACATCGCCCGCGGCCTGTCGGCCGAGGCGGCGGTGGAAAAGGAACAAAGCCTGGCGCGCAACAGGATCTCGCAGTCGCAGGATGCCTATTTGCGCGAACGGCTGTCGGATCTTGATGATCTGTCGAACCGGCTGCTGCGCATCCTGACCGGGCAGGGCAACAACACCGGTGCCGAAATGCCGGCGGATCCGATCCTGATCGCGCGCAATATCGGGCCCGGGGATTTGCTGGAATATGGTCGCGGCCTGCGCGCCATCGTGCTCGAAGAGGGGTCGGTCGGATCGCACGCCGCCATCGTCGCCCGGGCGCTGGCGATTCCGCTGGTGGTGCGGGCCAAACGGATTACGACCGAGGCGCTGAATGGCGATCATCTGGTGGTGGATGGCGATCACGGCATGGTGCATCTGCGCCCCGACGAGTCGGTGGTCGGCGCCTTTCGCGACAAGATCGCGATGCACGCCGAGGCCCAGCAGCGCTATGCCTCGATACGCGACAAACCGGCCGAGACGCTGGATGGGGTGAGCATCAGTCTGCTGATGAACGCCGGGCTGATGGCCGATCTGCCGTCGCTGGACGATTCCGGGGCCGAGGGGGTTGGCCTGTTCCGGACCGAACTGCAATTCCTTGTCCGCAACAAGATGCCGAAACGCTCGGAATTGGTGGCGCTTTATGACCGGGTGCTGGATGCCGCGCATGGCAAACGGGTGGTGTTCCGGACGCTGGATATCGGCTCGGACAAGGTGCTGCCCTATATGAAGCCCAACGATGAACCCAACCCGGCGCTGGGGTGGCGCGCGATCCGGGTCGGGCTGGACAAGCCCGGGGTGATGCGGATGCAGCTTCAGGCGCTGCTGCGCGCGGCCAACGGGCGGCCGCTGTCCGTCATGTTCCCCTTTGTCGCCCAGTTCGAGGAATATCGCGCCGCCCGGGCCGAGGTCGACAAGACCATCGCGCGGGAAGAGCGGCTGGGCCACACGCTGCCCGAAAGCATCGAGATCGGCGCCATGCTGGAAACCCCCTCTCTGGCGTTTGCACCACAGAAGTTCTTTGACGAGGTGGGGTTCGTGTCGATCGGCGGCAATGATCTCAAGCAGTTCTTTTTTGCTGCGGACCGTGAAAACGAACGGGTGCGGCGGCGCTATGATACGCTGAACGTAAGTTTTCTCAGCCTGCTTGAACAGATCGTCGAGCGCTGTGATCGCTCTGGCACGCCGCTGAGTTTCTGCGGTGAAGATGCGGGCCGCCCGGTCGAGGCCTTGTGTCTGGCCGCGATTGGCCTGCGCACCCTGTCGATGCGCCCGGCCTCGATCGGGCCGGTGAAAAGCCTGCTGCGGCGTACCAATCTGGGCGAGGTGCGCAAGATCATCTTTGACGCCCGCCATCGCGGTGATCAGTCGGTCCGCCCGGCGGTGATGGAGTATCTGCGCAGCATCGGATGAGGGGCGCGGTTTCGCGCGCTAAATCTCCCCTATGCGGCGGGTCCTGAAGGGTTCGGATGCGCTAGAGAGTGATTTCTGAGTTGATATATTGCGATATATTTCATGATATATGCTCAGTTAACTGCGCGATTGCCTAACATATCGAACATTGGTGTCATTTCTCCACAAGGTGACCTCGGCGCTAAGACCTGCTTTGGCGAGGATAGACGGCGCGCGCCGCACCGGGCAAAGGCCGGGCAAAAGGCAGAGCGGTGCAGGCCGCTTTTATCAGGGGAAAACCGCAAAACGGGGGGCGAAACTCGTAGAACTTCAGAAAGGGCCACCCAATTTGGTCTCTTTCCGGCGGTCAGGCACCGATATCGGGGCGGAGAAACGGATTGTCGTTGGTAGTCTTATTGTTATTTATCAAATAAATAAGATGCAAAGATAATGTGATTTTCGGAAAGCCCTCTCTAGATCCAGCGGCGCCTGCAATGGAGGTGGGCTCACCCTGCGCGAGTTCCACCAGTGACCGAAGGCAATGGCCCCTGGCTGAGCCTGAGCCGCCCTGAACCGCAGGGGGATATCGCCCGGACCAGACTGCGCGCGCCTTTGCCGTGGCGGGCCTGTCCTGCGGTTTCGGGTTGCAAATCCGGGCCCCGCTTTGGATTGTGAATGCAAGCGTCCGGGACACATGCGCATATGGCGCTGCGGGACCAAGCCCGCGCCCGATCGCAGAAAAGATGGCGGACCGCCGCCAGAGCAGGAGAGCGATGACCTTACACCCTATCCTTTACAAGGTGACCGAGCGGATCATCGCGCGCAGCCGGGCGTCGCGCACGGCCTATCTGGCGCGCATGCAGGCGGCCCGCGAGCAGGGGCCGGCGCGGGCACATCTGTCCTGTTCCGGTCAGGCCCACGCCTATGCCAGTGCGGGCCCAGATCAACAGGCGCTAGCGCAGGGCGGCGCTGGCAATCTGGGCATCGTCACCGCCTATAACGATATGCTTTCAGCGCATAGCCCGTTCGAGCAGTTTCCCGAACTGATCCGCCAAGCCGTGCGCGAGGTCGGCGGCACCGCACAGGTTGCGGGGGGCGTTCCGGCCATGTGTGACGGTGTCACCCAAGGCGCGCCGGGGATGGAGCTGAGCCTGTTTTCGCGCGACCTGATCGCCATGTCCGCCGGTGTCGCGTTGAGCCATGATGTGTTTGACGCCGCCGTTTTCCTTGGGGTCTGTGACAAGATCGTGCCCGGGCTGGTGATCGCGGCGCAAAGCTTTGGCCATCTGCCCGCTGTTTTCCTGCCTGCGGGGCCGATGACCAGCGGTCTGGCGAACGATGAAAAGGCCAAGGTGCGCCAGCAATTCGCCGCCGGTGAGATCGGGCGCGAAGAGCTGATGGCAGCCGAGATGGCCGCGTATCACGGGCCGGGCACCTGCACCTTTTACGGCACCGCCAATTCCAACCAGATGCTGATGGAATTCATGGGGCTGCACCTGCCGGGGGCCAGCTTTGTCAATCCGGGCACGCCGCTGCGCGCGGCGCTGACCCGCGCAGGCGCGCAGCGGGCGCTGGCGATGAGCGCTCTGGGTGCGGAGTATACACCGGTCTGTCGCATCCTTGACGAGCGTGCCTTCGTCAACGGCATCGTCGGGCTGAACGCGACGGGCGGGTCGACCAATCATCTGATCCATCTGATCGCGATGGCACGGATGGGCGGTATCATTCTGGATTGGCTGGATTTTTCCGAAATTTCAGAGATCACGCCGCTGGTCGCGCGGGTCTATCCCAACGGGTTGGCCGATGTGAACCATTTCCATGCCGCTGGTGGGCTGGGCTATACCATCGCCACGCTGCTTGACGCCGGCTTGCTGCATCCCGACACCGAAACCGTGGCCGGACCGGGGCTGCACCGCTATACTCAAGAGGCGCAGCTGATCGACGGTGAGCTGAGCTGGGCGGCGGGGGCGGGTCACAGCCTGAACGAATCCATCCTGCGCCCGGCAAGCAAGCCGTTCCAGCCCAGTGGTGGGTTGAAGCGGCTGGCGGGCACGCTTGGAACGGCGGTGATTAAGGTGTCCGCGGTGGCCCCCGAACACCACGTGGTCGAAGCGCCGGTGCGGGTCTTTGACGATCAGGAGGCGGTCAAGCTGGCGTTTCACAATGGCGAGCTGACCGGCGATGTCGTGGTCGTGGTCCGCTTTCAGGGGCCGCGTGCCAACGGCATGCCAGAATTGCACAGCTTGACGCCGATTCTGTCCATTCTGCAGGGGCGCGGGCAAAAGGTCGCTCTGGTGACGGATGGGCGCATGTCCGGCGCGTCTGGCAAGGTGCCTGCGGCGATCCATGTCTGCCCCGAGGCGCTGGAGGGCGGCCCGATTGCCCGGCTGCGCGATGGCGACGTGCTGCGGGTGGATGCGCGGGCCGGGCGGCTCGACATCGTGAGCGAGGGCGTGTTGGAGCGCGCCGCTGCGGTGGCGGATCTCTCTTCCCATGCGGTGGGGATAGGGCGCGAATTGTTCGCGGTCTTTCGCAAGGCGGTTTCGCCTGCGACGGCGGGGGCGTCGGTGTTCGGTGATGCGACGGGGGCAAGCGATGGCGATTGATCCGGTGACAGCAAGCCACCGAATGCGCGCGCTGGGGGCGATGGCCCCGGTGATCCCGGTTCTGGTCGTCGAAGACGCGGCCCAGGCCCGACCGCTGGCCGAGGCCTTGGTAGCTGGTGGCTTGCCGGTATTGGAGGTCACACTGCGGACGCCGGCAGCGCCCGAGGTGATCCGGCAGATGTGCGATGTGCCCGGTGCGATTGTCGGGGCTGGCACCGTGATCACACCGGCCGATGTGCAGATCGCGCGCGCGGCAGGGGCGCAATTCGCGGTCTCTCCCGGCGCGACGGATGCACTGCTTGCGGCCTGCGAGGCGGCGGATCTGCCGCTTTTGCCCGGTGCGGTCACCGCGAGCGAGGCGATGGTGCTGCTGGCGCGCGGCTATGATCTACTGAAATTCTTTCCCGCCGAAGCCGCGGGTGGCGTGGCCGTGCTCAAGGCGCTGGCTGCACCGCTGCCGCAGATCAGCTTTTGCCCCACCGGCGGGGTCAGCCCGACAAATGCGCGCGACTACCTTGCGCTTTCGACAGTTCCCTGCGTCGGTGGTAGCTGGGTGACCCCGAAATCGCTGCTCGCCGCCGGAGACTGGCCCGCAATCCGCGCGCTGGCGCAACAGGCGCGGCATCTGGGGAAGTAAGCGACCAGCGACATGTTCCGGGAGCCGGGGAAGTTGGAGGCGAGTAGGAGAATCGAACTCCTGTACACGGATTTGCAATCCGCTGCGTAACCACTCCGCCAACTCGCCGCCGATGGTGTAGACAGGCATTTAGACGATCCCTTGGCGCCGTGCAAGAGGGTCTGCGACACACAGGGGCTACTGCGTCATGTTTCGGTGGCTGGCACGACAAAACCATGGCCTTTGGTGCTATAGATCCATTTCACGGGGGCTCGCGGCATGTCCCGCGTCGCCTTCTGACGTGCACTTGGCCCCGTGCGGTAACTCTGCGCGGGGCAGGATTACACGGCCAATGTAAAAAACAGGAATTAGGGGCTGATTTTCACGGCCATGCCGGATATTTCGGCCCTCAAATAGGGGGCGAAAGATGATCCTGTACGGGCTGAAAACCTGCGATATCTGCCGTAAGGCACTGAAGTTGCTTGGCAATGCGGATTTCGTCGATGTCCGGGGTGCCGGGGTGCCAGAGGAGGTTTTGCGCGCGGCCCATGCCCAATTTGGCGCCGCGCTGCTTAACACCCGATCCACTACTTGGCGCGGGTTGTCCGAGTCGGACCGCGCGGGTGATCCGCTGGCGTTGCTGGCTGCGCATCCGGCGCTGATGAAACGCCCGCTGATCGAGGCGGATGGCGAGCTTTACCTCGGGTGGGGGCCCGAGGTGCGCGCGGCCCTTGGCTTGGGCTGAGCGCGCCTTTATGTGAAGGTTCGAAACAGGAGGCGAGACAAGATGCGCAACGCGGCCCTCGTATTGGGGATTATCGCCGGGGTAACCGGGATGATCGTGGGGTTCTTCAGCTATGGCTATACCGCCGCAGTCGAACATTTTGGCACGATCGACGGGCTGGCCGAGCAGGTGCTCGATGTGCAACTGATCCGCGTGACCTCGGTTCTGGCGCCGATGTTGGCGATCGCCGGGGGTGCGATGGCGCGTGCGCGGGCGCTATGGGGCGGGATTTTGCTGCTGCTTTCGGCGGCAGGGATGTACCATGCCTTTGGCTTCAATGTTTTCACCATGTTCCCGATTGCATTCGCGGGGCTGGCGGGGGTGCTGGCGCTGGCCGCCGGTAAGCCGGACGAGCCCAAGGCGCATTTCTGAGACGGCTCAGGCCGAGTAAACACACCCGGCCAAGCCTCTTCAGGACGCGTGCGCTCAGGCCCAAGCCGGTGCCATGCGGCGGCGCAGAAGCGCGTCCAGTGACAGCGTGCCGGCGCCCTTGATTACCGGTATGGCCAGCAGCACGACCCAGAACAGGCGCTGATCCAGCAGGGTGCCGTCGGGCATCCGGTCGAACCAGACGCCGATGGTGGCCGCATCCGTCATCCCGTGTCCGTATATATCGGTCAGCGTTTGCAGCAGGACAAAGCCGATCATGCCAAGCGCGGCCAGCCGGGTGAACAGGCCAAGAACGATCATCGCTGGCAGCAGGAATTCGGCCCAGGTGCCCAGTGTCACCATCAGCCAATGCAGCACCGAAAGCTGCGAGGCGTCATAGCCGACCGCTTCCAACTGGCGGGGAAAGATCTGCGCATAGGCCCCGGTCGAGGGGCGCAGCAGGCCCAGCGGCCCGTCGCCCAGTTTGGTCAGCGCCGAGGCCCAGTAATAGCCCAGCAGCGTGGCGGCAAAGGCGAGCCGCGCCAGCAGCGGCAGGATCTCGTTTCCGGCGCGGTCCAGTGCGCCGAAAACAGAATGGTGAAGGCGGATCAATGGCTGCATTCGTTATCGCTCCGGTATGAGGTCGGTGATCGCGCCGCCCTGCAACAACAGGGTCAGCACCGGCGTAAGGTCGAAATCGGGGGCCTCAGTGCGGGCGGCATCCTCGGCCGCGCTCCAGCTTTGGCCTGCTTGCAGCGTGGCGATCCATGCGGCCCCGCCGGGGGGCAGAAGGTGCGGCGCGGGATCGAAATCGGGGCGCGTGATCAGCATGTCTTGCGGCTCTGTGCGGGGCTGGGGCGCGCCGGGCTCCAACGCATAGCGCCAGATGTCGTGGATCGGCCAAGGCGCACGCAGCAGGCGCAGCGCTGGGGCCAAGGTCAGGCGGGCTGTCAACAAGGTTTCGGGCGCGGTCTGGCCCAGCCGCTCTGGTGTGATCGGGGTGGCATCGGCGGCGTGATAGGCGTGGCGCAGTGCCAGTTCCAGACGGGCCACATCGGCGAGATAGCCCAGATGCGCGAGTTGTTCGAGCCCGGCGAGAAAGTCGGGGAAGGCGGCACCATATAGCATCAACCGGGGCGTGCGCGGCGGGTGCGCGCGCAGGAAAAGGCCCGCGACCCCATCCATATTGGTCTTGCCCAGCAGGCTTGAGATGGCCGGAAATCCCTCGTGCAGCGCGTCGGTCAGCGAGGCGGCGACATTGTTGCGGTACACATCAAAGCGGCACCCGGCGGGGCGCGCGGCGCTGTCGTGCAGGCCCGTTGGCACCGGTTGGTCGGCGTCCAGCAGGGCGGCGCGGAATTCGGTCTCGCTTACGCGCATGCGGGCACCTCTTGCAGGGCGACACGGGCGCGGTCGGCCTCAGTCTCCAGCACGGGCCAGTCGGGCACGTCATTGTCCCATTCTATCAGTAGCGGGCGCGGCCCCGAGCGGGCCAGCGTATAGTCGAGCAGCGCCCAGACCGGATCGGCCACCTCGCGCCCATGGCTGTCGATCAGCAGTGGTGCGCCGTGATCGTCGGCTTGGGTGTCATGGCCGCCGAGATGGATCTCGCCCACCGGATCAAGCGGGAAGGCGTCGATATAGCCCTGCGGTGAGAAATTCAGATTGGTGGCCGACACGAAGACGTTGTTCACGTCCAGCAGCAGACCACAGCCGGTGCGGCGGGCGATTTCGGCCAAAAAATCGGGTTCGGACCAAGTGCTTTCGGCAAAGGCGAGATAGCTGGAAGGGTTCTCCAGCAACATGCGGCGGCCAAGCGTGGTTTGCACCTGATCGATATGATCGGCGACACGGGCCAGCGTGGCATCGGTATAGGGCAGCGGCAGCAGATCGTTCAGAAAGGCCTCGTCGTGGCTGGACCACGCCAGATGTTCGGAAAAGCTGGCGGGATTGAGCCAATCGCACAGCTGTTTCAGCCGGGCCAGATGATCGCGATCCAGCGCGCCTTCGCCGCCGATCGACAGGCCGACGCCATGGACCGAGATCGGAAAGCTTTGCGCGAGGTGGCGCAGTTGCGCCAGCGGGCGGCCGCCATCGCCCATGTAGTTCTCGGCGTGGATTTCAAGCCAGCTCACCGCACTGGGAGCATCGCAAAGCGCCGTGAAATGCTGCGGCTTGTAGCCGATGCCTGCGGCGTTGGGCAGGCGTGCGGGTTGGGCGGTCTGGTCCAGCATGGGATCGCTCCCGAGGGGAAAGATTGGGAAAAGGAAAGTCGGGCGGCGCGCACAGGGGCGCCGCCCGGGGGCGTGTTGCCCTTATGCGGGCACGTCGCGGGCCAGCGGCTCCAACGAACCGGCGCGCGCGGTGCCGTCCATCATGGCCGGCAGCTCCATCGAGGTGCAGGTGCCTTCGTCGACCAGCTTCCAGGAGTTGCCCTGATAGTCGACCTTGGAGGTGCCGGCGCAGGTTGTACCGGCCCCTGCGGCGCAGTCGTTCTGTCCGGCCATCGCCACGCCGTAGCATTTTTCCTTGGCTTGGGCCGAGGCGCTGTGGGTGGTGGCGGCGGTCATGGCTGCGGCAACGGCGCCGGCAACGGCGAGGGTCTTCAGAGTGGTGTTCATTGCGAGTCCTCCAGAAATGAATTCAACAGTAGTCGTATGTCGCAGGAGGACTGTAGCGCGGCGGGGCTGATTTGGGGAATTCACGTCGGCGTGCGTCACGCCCGTGTCAGGATACGTGAGCGAAACGAAGCCTTTCGGGCCTGAAATCGGTGGAAACCCGCCAAAATGTTGCATTCCGACCCGGTTCAAGGGCCGGAATGCAGGATCAGGGCGGGAAATGTTACAAAAGATCCGGCGGTGTCGCCTCAAGGCCGAGCGCCTTTGTAACATCTTCGAGCGAGTGGACCGCGGTTTGTTTCTCGCCCAGACGGCGCAGCGTCACGGTGCGCTCTTCGACCTCACGATGTCCAAGGGCAAGGATCACCGGCACTTTGGCGACCGAATGTTCGCGGACCTTGTAGTTGATCTTTTCGTTGCGAATATCGGCCTCGGCCCGGACACCGACAGCTTGCAGTGCGGCGACCACCTCGGCCACGTAATCATCAGCCTCGGAGGTGATCGAGGCCACCACGACCTGACGCGGAGCCAGCCAGAACGGCAGCTTGCCGGCGTGTTCCTCGATCAGGATGCCGATGAAGCGCTCGAAACTGCCCAAGGTGGCGCGGTGCAGCATGACCGGGCGATGCTTGGCGCCATCGGTGCCGATATAGGTGGCGTCCAGCCGCTCGGGCAGCACGAAATCCACCTGCAAGGTGCCACATTGCCAGTCGCGCCCGATGGCGTCGGTCAGCACGAACTCCAGTTTGGGGCCGTAAAAGGCGCCTTCACCGGGGTTCAGCTCGATATCGTTGGTCACCTTTTGGGTGGCCGACAGCAGCGCCGCTTCCGCGCGGTCCCAGACCTCGTCCGAGCCGGCGCGCATATCGGGGCGGTCGGAGAACTTGATCTTGTAGCTGGCAAAGCCGAGGTCGCGATAGACGTCGCTGAGAAAGGCGATGAACTTCTCGGTCTCGGACGCGATCTGATCCTCGGTGCAGAAGATATGCGCATCATCCTGGGTAAAGCCGCGCACCCGCATGATACCATGCAGCGCGCCCGAGGGCTCATAGCGGTTGCACGACCCGAATTCGGCCATGCGCAACGGCAGTTCGCGATAGGATTTCAGCCCCTGTTTGAAGATCTCGACATGGCAGGGGCAGTTCATCGGCTTGAGTGCGTTGACGGTTTTCTCGCGCGCGTGCTCTTCGTCGACCTCGACGATGAACATGTGCTCCTGGTATTTCTCCCAGTGACCCGAGGCTTCCCACAGCTTGCGATCCACGACTTGCGGCGTGTTCACCTCGACATAGCCGCCGCGTTTCTGCTGGCGACGCATGTAGTCTTGCAAGGTGGTATAGATGGTCCAGCCATTGGGGTGCCAGAACACTTGACCCGGGGCCTCTTCCTGCATGTGGAACAGGTCCATCTCGCGGCCCAGCTTGCGGTGGTCGCGCTTGGCGGCCTCTTCCAGCATATGCAGATAGGCCTTGAGCTTTTCCTTGTTCTGGAAGGCGACGCCATAGATCCGCTGCAACATCTCGCGATTACTGTCACCGCGCCAATAGGCGCCGGCGATGCTCATCAGCTTGAACGAATCGCCGGGCAGCTGTCCGGTATTCTGCAGGTGCGGACCGCGGCAAAGATCCTGCCAATGGCCGTGCCAATACATGCGCAGGGGCTCATTGCCGGGGATCGCCTCGACCAGTTCGACCTTGTAGGGTTCGTTGTTGGCCTCGTAATATTCGATCGCGCGGGCGCGGTCCCAGATCTCGGTCGTGACCGGATCACGGCGGTTGATGATTTCTTTCATCTTCTTTTCGATCACGGCGAGGTCTTCGGGCGTAAAGGGCTCGTCGCGGTCGAAATCATAGTACCAGCCGTTTTCGATCACCGGGCCGATGGTGACCTTGGTGCCGGGCCAGATCTCTTGCACGGCGCGGGCCATGATATGGGCCAGATCGTGGCGGATCAGCTCAAGCGCCTGCGGCTCGTCCTTCAGGGTATGGATGGCGATCTTGGCATCCGCTTGCATCGGCCACTGCAGATCCCAGTGCTGGCCGTTCACGGTGGCGCTGATCGCCTTCTTGCCCAGCGAGGTGGAGATCTCTGACGCCACCTGCGCAGGCGTGATGCCGGCGTCGAAGTTGCGCGAATTGCCATCGGGAAAGGTGAGTGAGATTTGGGCCATGTCTGGCACTCCTCGTCAGTTTGGCGCCCACGGAACGCCCGGTTGCGGGTTATGGTGTAGGGGTCATCTGGCAGGCGAGCGGGGCCAAGTCAAGATGGGTGCGGCATTGCGTCTTGGGTTGAGTGCGGCGGCGGCGTTGCCGTCGGGGGCGAGCGGCGCGCGCCATCACCCCAGCACGTAAAGCCAGAACCACACGGTGAGCGCCGAGGCCCCGGTGGCGATCAGCACGGAAGAGGCAGCCACCCGTTTCGCCCGCCCGTACATATTGGCAAAGATATAGGCGTTCACCCCCGGCGCCATCGAGGCCGTCAGCACGCCCGAGCGGAACAGATCCTGCGGCAAGCCCGTTGCGCGCCCCAGCATCCATGTGAGGGCCGGATGCACCAGCAGCGCCAGCGCGCAGACCATCGCGATGGCGCGCAGGTCGCCTTCGGGACGGTATTGCACCAGCACGCCCCCCAGCGCGAACAGCGCAGTGGGCAGGGCGGCGCGGGTGATCAGCCCGAGCGCATCGTTCACCGCGCCGGGCACGGCGATGCCGGTGAGGTTGACGATAAAGCCCAGCAGGATCGCAAGGATCAGCGTATTGCGGAACATCGCGGTCAGCACCGCGCGGGCGGTGTGACGACCGCCGCGCCCGTGGTTGCGCACGATCTCCATCGCGGTGATGCCGACGCCGTAGCAAAACGGCGAGTGAAAGGCGATGATGGCGTAGTTGCCGGTCAGGCTGTCGGGGCCGTAGGCGCGTTCGGTGATCGGCAGGCCCATCAGCACCGAGTTGGAAAACAGGCAACAAAAGCCGATGGCGACGCAATCTTCCCAGTCGCGGTTGAACAGCAGCCGCGCCCCCACAATCCCGAGGCCGAAACAGGACAGCGCCCCGGTGTAGAAACTGATCAGCAGTCGCGGGTCCAGCCCGGCGCGCAGGTCGATGTGCGATATCGCCGAGAACAGCAGGCAGGGCACGGCAAAGCTTTGGGCAAAGCGCATCAGCCCGTCGACATGGCTGGACTGAAAGTACCCCGCCCGCGTGGCGGCATAGCCAGCGCCGATCACCAGAAAGACCGGCAGGATCACGTCGATCAGGGCTTGGATCATCCTGCGGTGCGCCTGCGGTGGGGTCGGGACGCCTCCGGCGGGAGTATTTGCAACAAGAAGAAGATCATGGGGCCGGGAAGGGCAGCCGGATCACCATGCCGTCATAAGCCGGGATGATATGGTCCGGCGTCTCGTCGGCGAGGGTGTCATGGTCCAGGTCGATATGCAGGTTGGTTAGCACCGCCTGTTTCGGGGCGGCGCGTTCGATCCACTCCAGCGATTGCGCCAGGTGCGAATGGGTCGGGTGCGGGGTGCGGCGCAGGGTGTCGAGCACCCAGACGTCGAGATCCTGCAACTCGTCCCAAGCCTTGTCATAGATTTCGGCCACGTCAGGCAGATAGGCCAGCCCGGCAATGCGGAACCCCAGCGCGTCAATCGAGCCATGGCCAACCGTAAAGGGGCGGAACGGGATCGGCCCGCCGGGGCCGGTGACCTCAAACGGGCCCTTGATGGTCCGCAAATCGAGGATCGGCGGATAGGGCGAGCCCTCGGGTTGGACGAAGGCATAGCCGAACCGGCTCAGCAGCGCGTTCTGGGTGTCGCCATCGGCCCAGACCGGCACCCGGGCGCGCATGTTGAAGACGATCATGCGCAGATCGTCGATGCCATGCACGTGATCGGCATGGGAATGGGTATAAAGCACCCCGTCGAGCCGCCCGGTGCCGGTGTCGAGCAACTGGCTGCGCATATCGGGGCTGGTGTCGATCAGCACGCTGGTGGTGCCCTCGGGGCCGTCGCGTTCGACCAACATCGAACAGCGTCGGCGGCTGTTGCGCGGGTTTTGCGGGTCGCAATCGCCCCAGTGCCCGCCGAGGCGAGGCACCCCGCCGGAAGAGCCACAGCCGAGGATGGTAAAGCGCAACCCCTCGGTCATGCCGTCACCCCGTAGGCGGCGACCTTGGTGAACAGGCGGTCGAAATTGTCCTGGGTCCGGGCCGCGAAGTCGGCGTAGTCGAGGCCAAAGGCCTCGGCCCCGACCCGGGCGGTCAGGGCCGAGAACGCCGGTTCGTTGCGTTTGCCGCGATGGGGCGGCGGCGCAAGATAGGGCGAGTCGGTCTCGACCAGAATGCGATCCAGCGGCGCGGCGGCGAAGATCGCGCGCAGATCGGTGCTTTTGGGAAAGGCGGCGATGCCCGACATCGACAGGTAAAACCCAAGGTCAAGCGCGGCCTTCGCCAGCGCGGCGGACGAGGAGAAGCAATGCATCACGCAGCCATAGGCGCCGGCGCGGTATTCCTCGGCGAGGATGCGCGCCATGTCATCATCGGCGGCGCGGGCGTGGATGATCAGCGGCAGCCCGGTCTCGCGGGCGGCCGTGATATGGATGCGCAGGCTTTGTTTCTGCACCTCGGCGCTGTCGGCGCTGTAATGGTAGTCGAGCCCGGTTTCACCGATGCCGACGAATTTCGGGTGTTTGGCCAGTGCGATCAGCTCGTCCACCGTGGCCATCGGCTCTTCCGCCGCGCTCATCGGGTGGGTGCCGGCGGCGTAGAAGACCGGCGCATAGGTTTCGGCAAGCGTGCGCACCGCGGGTTCGTTACGCAGGCGGGTGCAGATCGACACCATGCGGGTGACCCCGGCGGTGGCGGCGCGGGCGATGACAGCGTCGAGCTGCCCCTCGAAATCGGGGAAATCAAGGTGGCAATGGCTATCGGTGATCTGGGCGGTGCTTTGGGGCGGGGTTTGTATGGTCTCGGTCATCGGCTTCCGGTCGGTTTCTGTCCGTCGCGCTGGCGGGTGCAGGGCAGGTGGCGCAGGGCTGGTGGCGCAGGGCTTGGGGCGCCGGACTTAGCCCGTGGCTGTCTTGTGCATCCTGAAAACCGTATCTAGGACAAGCGCCGCAGGGTCAAGGTTGACCGCCCGTCCGTGTCGGCTGCGGGCGGTGATTTCGGAGGCGGCCTCGGCCCAGGCGCGGGCGCGGGGCAGGTCGGGTGACAGGCGGGACAGGGTTTCGCTTTCGCCGTTGGCGGCCTCGGGCGTGGGGGCGATGCCGGTGGCGCCGGTGCGCGCCAGCCGGGCGAGCGCGGTGTCGATCAGGTCCAGCAGCAGGTCGAACCGCTCACCGCCACCGCGCTGGGCGGCGGTCTCGGCCAGTGCCAGCGCCCGCGGTCGATCCAGTTGCGGCAGGCTGTTCAGCAGGGCGATCAATTCGGTATAAAGCGCCAGACCGTTCAGCGCGCTCAGCCGTAGCGCCGCCCCGACCGACCCGGCAGAGAGCGCCGCCAGATGCGTGGCATCGCCCGGCAGCGCCACCCCGGCCTGTTCCAACGCGGCGCGCATGTCATCGGGGTTCAACGGACCCAGCCGCAGGGTGCGACAGCGCGAGCGGATGGTCGGCAACAGCCCCGAGGGCCGGTGCGAAATCAGCAGCAGCGTGGTGCGCGCCGGCGGTTCTTCCAGCATTTTCAACAGCGCGTTGGCGGCGCTCGTGTTCATTTCGTCAGCGCAATCCACGATCACCACCCGCCGTCCACCATCGGCCGCCGAGAGCCCGAAAAAGCGGTTGAGCGCGCGAATGTCGTCCACCACGATCTCATCGCGCATGCGGCCGGTCTTTTCGTTGACGCTGCGGGTGATGGCGGCAAGCCCAGGATCAGACCCGGCCAGCAGCCGGTGCGCGACCGGGTGGTCGGGGTCGATCTGCAGCGTCTCGGGGGGGGGCGGCCCGGCAAAAAGCCCGCCGTCCTGCGGGTCTGGCGTGGCCAGCAGAAAGCGCGCGATGCGCCACGCCAGCGTTGCCTTGCCGACCCCTCGTGGCCCGGTAAGCAGCCAGCCGTGATGGAGCCGCCCGGAGTTGAACGCGGTGAGAAAGGCCTGTTCCGCGGCATCCTGACCAAACAGCCGGGGCGTTTCGCGCGGATGCGGTGCGCCTTGCACCTGATCGGTGGGCGGGGGGGTGTCGCTCATGCCAGCGCCTGTTCGACGACCGAGAATACGTCGCGGGCGACCTCTTCTTCGGTTCGGGCGCCGTCGATGATGCGAAAGCGGGGGGCGAATTCGCGGGCCAGCGCGCGGAACCCCGCGCGCATGCGCTGTTGCAGATCCGGGCCGAAATCCTCGAACCGCTCTTCATGTCCTTGCCGGCCCCGGGCGCGGGTAAGCCCGGTGTCGGGGTCAAGGTCGATCAACAAGGTCAGGTCAGGCTCTCGCCCGATCATCAGATCATGGAGCGTGTCGACCAGCGCGCGCAGATCGCCGCGCGACAGGCCCTGATACATCCGGGTGCTGTCGACAAAGCGATCGCAGATCACGATCTTGCCTGCGGCGAGCGCCGGCTCGATGGTGCGTTCCAGATGGTCACGCCGCGCCGCGGTAAACAGCAGGATCTCGGTTTGGGCCGACCAGCGGTCGGGGTCGCCCTCCAACACGAGGCTGCGGATTTCCTCGGCCCCGGGCGAGCCGCCGGGTTCGCGGGTCAGCACAACCGCGTGACCGGCGGCGCGCAGGGCGTCGGCCAGGCGGCGCGCCTGGGTGGATTTTCCCGACCCGTCGATACCCTCGAAGGTGATGAAGCGGGCGGGGGCGGTCACATCGTCCCCTCGGGGCCTTTGACGAAGCGGGTTACAAGCGCCCGCGCGGCGGTCTGCACCCGGACAGTGAACCCGCCTGTGGGCACCGTGCGATCAGCCACCAGCGGGCGGCGGATCTCTTCCAGCCCCTCGGGTTTGAGCACCAGTTCCCCCAGTTGGTCGCCCTTGGTGATCGGGGCGTGGATCGGCCCGGTATAGACCACCTCGGCCTCAATCTTGTCCGCCGAGAGCGCAGGCAAAAGCGCGGTGACATCCTCGGTTGCGACCAGATTCACCTCAGGCTCTCGCCCCATGAAGACCTTGGCCTGGGCGACTGGCGTTTCGGCGCGAAGAACGATTTTTTCGGCAAATTGGCGAAATGACCAGTTAACGACGGCCTCGGCCTCGTCGGCGCGCGCCTCCTTGCTGCCCAGTCCGAACAGGACAAAGATCACCCGACGATCGCCCTGCTTGGCCGACCCCACCAGCCCATATCCGGCCTCTTCGGTGTGACCGGTCTTGAGCCCGTCGGCGCCGACGCCCAAATGCAGCAGCGGGTTGCGGTTGTGGGTGTTCGAGGGAGCGCGCCCGTCAAAGGCGAACTCGGTCTCGGAAAACAGCGAATAATACTGCGGGAAATCGGTGATGATATGTCTGGCAAGGACAGCAAGGTCATGCACCGACATGCGGTGTCCGGCGGCGGGCCAGCCATTGGAATTGGCAAAGGTAGAGTTGGTCATGCCGATCTGCTGGGCGCGCTGGGTCATGTAGCGGGCAAAGCCGGCCTCGGTGCCATCGGGGCTGAGCGCCTCGGCGATGACGGCACAGGCGTCATTGCCCGACAGCACGATGATGCCGCGCAGCAGATCCTCGACCCGGACCCGGTCGGTGGTATCAAGAAACATGGTCGAGCCGCCATAGCTCATGGCGTGTTCGCTCACCGGCAGCTTTTCGTCCAGCGTCAGCCGCCCGTCGCGCAGCGCCTCGAAAGCGACATAAAGCGTCATCAGCTTGGACATCGAGGCCGGCGGCAGCGGTTGGTCAGGATTTTTGGACAAAAGCACCGTGCCGGTGCCTTGGTCGAGGATATAGGCCGCACGCGCCCGGGTCTCGAAGGCTGCAGCCGGCAACGCCCAAAGGACGGTTGCAAAGGCCAGAACGGTCAGGCGAAGCGCCCCGGAGAGGCGGGGATTAATTTGTAACAGCATAGGCATCCGAGAATCCGGTTTCCTTGACTTTCTTCAACAAGGCCGCGCGTTCGGATTTGTTCCGTGCGGGGCCGACGACGACGCGCCAGAACTGTTTTCCGTTCGACTCCTGCTCCAGCAGGGTCGGCACCATGCCGGTGCGCCGCATCTGGTCGGCGGTGCGTTTGGCATTGGCCTCGACGCTGAAGATCCCGATCTGGATATAGGGCTTGTCCAGCGCAGAGGCGCGCGATGTTGAAGCCGGTTTCGCCGCCGGTTTGGCAGCCGGTTTAGCCGTTGCCTTGGCTGCCGTTGCGGAGGCATCAATCGCCGCCGCTGCCCCGGCGATGGGATCCAGCGCGGTCTCCGTCACGTCGGCGGGGGCGTCCGGGGTCGCAGAGGCGGCGGCCTCCGGATCGGGCTCCGGCTCGACGGTTTCGCGCCGCAGCGCGGTGACGTTCAGCTTGACCGGCGCACCGGCCAGCATCCCCAGCGCGGCAGCGGCATCCGAAGAGGCCTGAATGCGCGGCCCCGGAATCGCCCGTTCACGCCGGAACAGCGCGCCGATGACGAATTTGCCGTTGGCGGCATTTCGGATGATCACTCGCTCGGGCTCGGTCACGTCCGGATGCGCCACCCAGACCCCGCCCAGCGAAGGCCGCCCGTCCCACAGCCCCGCCTCGGTGACCTGAAACACCTCGGGGGCCTCGACGTCGCGCTCCACCAGTTTGGTGCGGGTGGTCTGCACGGGCGCGCTGTCTGCGGGTTTGTCCTTGGCCTGTAAAAAGGCGGGCATCTGTGCCCTATCCTCGCAGCCCGCGAGCACCCCGACCGCCCCAAGAAGCAGCGCGAAACGCACGGGGCTGCGGAGAGTACAAAACGGGCGCCCGAATGTACGTAATACGCGATCCATCTTCATGTTCCTTGCCTGTCGGCGGGCCACCGTCCGCAGATGCACCCCATATGCACCTACGCCCGTGCGCCCCGCGCCGGTTGACCCGGTCGTGCAGCCACGTCGCACCCCGACAGGGTCCGACGCAACCGGTTGGGTGGATCATAACGCGACGATGCTGGCATGGAAAGTACGCCGCGCAGTCCTCGGCAAGAAATCCCCGGTTTTGTCTTGCCTGCCCCCGCCGGGCAGCTTACACCCGCGCCGTGCCGGGGAGGTGGCAGAGTGGTCGAATGCGGCGGTCTTGAAAACCGTTGAGCGTGAGAGCGTTCCCAGGGTTCGAATCCCTGTCTCCCCGCCACCCACCTTCCGGTATTCCCCTGATGACGACGCTCTCGCGATTTCTGCCCGGGTTTTCGGGCGGTTGCGGGTTAGACTCTTGGGGAGAGACGCCTTGGCTTGGCGCGAAACAGGCGGTTTTCGGGCGCAGTCTCCGCGAGGCAATTTCGGGGGTTCGGTTTTCGGACCCGGGCCCGTGATGAACAGGGAATTTACAGGGAAACCGCATCCTGTGAGCCATCGCTTTTTTTCCGCAGAATGAATGGAATCGCGCCACGGGCGACCCCCGGGAAAGAGAGTGCTCCGCGGCGCGAAGTGATCTCGAACACTGTTCAGGTGGCGGGAGGACCGTAGAGATGTTCCTGCTCGGCCCAGTCGAGGGGGATCGGTTTGGCGAGGATGCGCTTGAGGGTGACGTCAGGCGGCAGGGTGCCTGAGAGGATGGCGGCCTGAAGGCTCGGGGAGAGGAAGGCGAGCTGCGCCCGGGTGCGGATGAAGGATTCGGAGTGTCCGCTCTTGCGGGTGATCCCGGATATGGGTGTCCCGGCATGAAGGTCGCGGGTCCAGGAATGGGCTGCGGCCAGGTTGCGCAGCAGAACCGGGTCCGAGGCCGGGGCAAGCGTGCCACTGACGATGCGTGTCTCGACACCGCGGCGGCGTAGCGTCAAGGGGGACGCGAATGCGACGGCGCCGGAAGAGAGGGCACCGGTGGCAAGGCCGAGGCCGTCGGTCAGGGCATCCTCGTCGCAGGTGACGTGCAGGCTGGTGCGGGTCACGCGGACCTCAGCAATTAGTGGCGCTGCCGTCGCCGGTGTCCTGCGCAGGTTGTCGGTCAGGGTGTCGACGCGTGCCTCGAGGCTGAGGGCCGCCGCTGCGTCCGGGGTTTCAAGCAGGCGATGCGATTTGACCAGCGCTGTCAAATGCTCCGCCAGGCTGCCAGCGACGGCCCGCTCAAAGCTCGCGGCGGGCAAGCGCCAGCCGGAGGGATCGGTGCCGCCAGATATCAGGCGGTTGGAGACATAGTAGCGGTGGCGCCGGCCTCTCTTCACGGTGTGGGTGGGTGTGAGGCGATCTCCGGTCTCATCGCGAAGCTTGCCGACGAGAGCCGCGGCGGGGGATGCGCCGGAGGGGATTGTCCGTCCACGAGGCCGTCGCGATGCTGCGTCGAGCCCGGCCTGGACACGGTCCCAAAGCTCCTGCTCGAGAATCGGATCGTGCAGGCCGGGCCAGAGCTTGTCCTTGTGGCGGATCTGCCCGGTGTAGACCGGATTGCGCAGGAGGTGGTGTACCTGCCCGTTGCTGAGGCGACCGCCTCCGCTCGCGCGACCGGACAGGTTGGTCCGGCGTTTGGACCCTATGCCAAGCCGCTCGGCTTCGCGGGTGACAGCGCCTAGGGACCCCAACTCATCGTAGAGACGGAACAGGGTCTTGACCACTTCAGCCTCGACCGGGTTGATCGCGAGGCTGCGCTTCTCCGGATCGGGATGGCGGTCATAGCCGAGCGGCAGGTTGCCCCCCATCCAGAATCCCTTCTTCTTGGAGGCGGCGATCTTGTCGCGGATGCGTTCGGCCGTCACCTCACGCTCGAACTGGGCGAAGGAGAGGAGCACGTTGAGGGTGAGCCGCCCCATCGAGGAGGAGGTGTTGAAGGCCTGGGTGACCGATACGAAGGAGCAGTCCGCGGCCTCCAAGCGTTCGACCAGTTTTGCGAAGTCGGTCAGCGATCGGGTGAGACGGTCGATCTTGTAGACCACGATCATGTCGACCCGGCCCGCCTCGATATGGCCGAGCAACCGCTGGAGGGCAGGGCGCTCCAGCGTGCCGCCGGAGAGGCCGCCATCGTCGTAGCGGGCAGGCAGGAGCTTCCAGCCCTCGTGCTTCTGGCTGGCAACATAGGCGGCGCAGGCCTCGGCCTGGGCATCGAGGGAATTGAACTCCTGCTCCAGCCCGTCCTCCGAGGATTTGCGGGTGTAGATTGCGCAGCGGATGGTCCTTGGCTTCGGCTTCATTTTGCGGCCCCTTTGCCTTTCGACCCTGACCGCGACTGGCGTCGGCCCGCCTGATCGGCGAGGCCGAAGAAGCGCGGTCCGGACCAGTGGGCACCGGTGATGGCGCGGGCGACGGCGGAAAGGGAAGGGTAGGTCTCGCCCTGCCACAGGCAGCCATTCTCGAGAATGTCTACCACGTGGGTCACGCCGTTCCACTCCCTGAGCAGTCGGCCGCCAGGACGGAGCGCGGGCGCTGTCTTGCGCGTCGTGCCCGCCGCTTCCCGCGCGATCCGGTCGATCAAGCTCTTAGGCAGGCCACCATGCTGGCAGGATTGCAGCTCGAAGGCGAGAAACCGGCGCAGGAAGACCTGGCTCATGCCCTTGGGCGGTGGCGCGGCGAAGGTTGCGCGCCAGTGATCGAGCAGGGTGGCGCGATCCGCTGCCGCAAGGTCGGCGAGGGACGGGGCTCCCGTTGCTTGCCTCTTCGCCTGCCTCTTCCGGGCATCGGCCTCTGGGGGTGTCGGGATGTGGGACAGGTCCTGCATGTTTGTGTCTCTCCTTTGATCCAGCGACCGGGGTGGTCCGCTGCTACCGGGAGAGGCCCGGAAGAGGCCGGGCACGGGGCCAGTGACGCTCTGTGAGGCTTGGAAGTCCAGTACCTTTCTGGGGCAGAAAAATCAATTCTCATATCACGGGCGTGATACTAAGTGACTGTAATCAAAATAAAATATATACCACCCCACTCTGTTCGTGCTATGTTCCATGTTGCGGAGCCGCCGTGATTCCCATCATCGCCAGACCTGCTCCGCCCCGCCCACGGGCCACAGCATGCAGCATCATGAAGTGGTCCTTTGCCGCAGACACGCCGGATCGGAGGACGGCTGCCTGCCTTCAGGGGGATTGCATCCCCTTTTTAAGGAGCGTTTGAGACATGTGTGCTCAAATCGAACAGATCTCTGTCACGGCATTGACGCCGTGGAAGCGCAACGCGCGCAAACATCCGAAGAAACAGGTCGAGCAGATCGCCGCCAGTATCGAGGCCTTCGGCTTCAACACGCCGGTGCTGATCGATGCGGCGAACCGTATTCTGGCGGGGCATGGCCGGGTGGCCGCGGCGCGGCACCTCGGACTCGACACGGTGCCCTGCCTCAGGCTGGAGCACATGGGCGAAGCGGAGGCGCGCGCTTTTGTCATCGCCGACAACCAGTTGGCGCTGAATGCCGGTTGGGACGAGGATCTGCTGGCCGAGGAATTGGAGGCCTTGCTGGCATCGCCCGACCTCACCTTCGACGTCAGCGCGATCGGCTTCTCGGTGCCGGAGCTTGATGCATTGATCGCCGGGGGATCGCCAGCAGAGCCGAACGATCCGGCCGATGACCGTCTGCCCGATGCGGCGGGGACCCGGTGCGGCCCGGGCGATGTCTGGCAACTCGGGGCGCATCGCCTGATCTGTGGCGATGCGCTCGACCCGGCGGTGGTCGAGACCCTGATGGCGGGCGAGAAGGCGCGCATGGTCTTCACCGACCCGCCCTACAACGTGCCGATCAAAGGTCATGCGGGGAACTCGGGCCGCACCCGGCACCGCGAGTTTGCGATGGCGGCGGGCGAGATGAGCCCGGAGGCCTTCACCGCATTCCTTGCCGGCGCCTTCGGGCAGTTGACGTTGCACAGCATGGACGGGGCGATCCACTTCATCTGCATGGACTGGCGCCATCTCGGCGAGGTGCAGGCGGCGGGCCGCGAGGTCTATTCCGAGCTCAAGAACCTGATTGTCTGGGTCAAGGACAATGGCGGGATGGGCACCTTCTACCGTTCGCGTCACGAGATGATCCTGGCGTTCAAGCATGGCACCGCCGCGCATGTGAACAGCTTCGAGCTGGGCCAGCACGGGCGCTACCGCACCAATGTCTGGGAGTATCGCGGGGTGAACACGCGCAAGAGTGGGCGCATGGACGAGTTGACGCTGCACCCGACCGTCAAGCCGGTGCAGATGATCGAGGACGCGATCCGGGATGTCTCGGGGCGGGGCGAGATCGTGCTCGATCTCTTTGGCGGCTCCGGCTCGACGCTGATCGCGGCGGAGAAGACCGGCCGCCGCGCGCGGCTCTGCGAGATCGATCCCGTCTATTGCGACCGGATCATTGCCCGGTGGGAGGCCTATGCCAAGGACACCGCGGTGCGGCTGGACCCGAAACCGGGTGAGGACGGCCAGGTCCGGGAGGCTGCGCAATGAGCCGGGACAAGAACAAGCCGCCCTTCCTGCCCTCGCCGGATTACGAGGTGGGCTATGGCAAGCCGCCGCGGGACAAGCGCTTTCGCAAGGGTAGTTCGGGAAACCCCAATGGCCGTCCGAAAGGAGCGTTCAACCGTCGCTATATCGGGCAGGAAGAACGGCTTTTTGACGCGTTCCGCAAGCATGCTGCGCGGGAGATCACGGTGCGTGACGGGAGTGCGGAAGTGTCGATGACCATGATCGAAGCGGCAGTCAGAACCCTTCTCGTGAAGGTAGTCCAAGGGAGTGCCCGTCACATCGAAATATTTTTCAAGTTCATGGCTCTCATTGAAAAGAATGACCGTGAACTGCATGAGCAGCTTCAGCAGGCCTTCATCGAGTACAAGGTCGGCGGCGAGCGGGAATTGGCCCGCCGCAAGCGGTTCGGGATCACCCATCTCCCTGACCTTGTCCCGCATCCGGAAGACATCGAGATCGACTTCGAGGATGGCAGCATTACCGTCAACGGGCCGATGACGGAGAAGGAGAAAGCCGAACACGATGCCGCGCTCGAGCGCCTGGACCAATGGTATGCCAGACGGCAGAGGGATCTCGCCTTTCTCGAAGCGGAGAGCTCCGGTGATCCGAAACTCAAGGCTGTCGTTGACGAACTACGCCGCTGGGTCGCGGCGCAATACGACCAGACGCGCGCCAATCTCGGCAAGTAAAGGCGTCGATCGGCCCGGGTCTAGCCCGATCCGGGCCGATCAGCTTACGTCGAAGAGTTGGTGGGCAAGGTCCTCGATCCGGCTTGACCAGGCAAGGCCGTCCCGCCACGTCCGTGGGATCGCACGCGCACCCTGCAGGGCGCCCGCCAGTTGCCCGGTGATGGCGGCGGTGGTGTCTGCATCCTCGCCGAGATTGGCGGCTCGCAGGACCGCCCCAGAAAAATCTCCGGATGCGCCAACGCTCCAGAGCGCGGCCTCGAGCGAATGGGCAACATAGCCCGAGGCCCGGATCTGCCCCCTTGTCCGGCCGCGCCACGAGCCGCTCATGATTTCTTCGATGCGGTCGGCATATCCACCGGATCGGTTGCGCAGGACTGCACTGCGTGGCTGGCCCTCGATCGCGTCGGCAAGCAGGTCGGCCCAGGCCACGCAGGCATCGACCGCTTCGGCCGCAGCATGGGTGGTCCGGCTTTGCCGGGCCGCGACATCGCGCAGCCGCTCCCGGTCTCGCCAGTGCCGGATCGCCACCGGGGCCAGGCGCATTAGGCTGCCATTGCCGGCGCTCATGGGATCGGTCGAGCCCGCCATTGGATCGCCAGAGCTTTTCCAGCGCGCAAGCGCCTGACGCGTGGTGATGCCGATGTCGAAGCACTGCCCCGTGCAGGAATAGGTGCCATGTTCGTGCCAGTCGACGAAGCGCTGCATGAGATCGCCGACATCGAGATCTGCATCCGCGGCGAGGCTGTCGCCCAAGGCCAGTGCCATCGCGGTGTCGTCGGTCCACTCTCCCGGCTTCAGGCCGAAGGGGCCACCGCCCACCATACCGGTCAGCAGGGGGTAACTGTCCCGGCTGCGGAACTCCAGCGTCGTGCCGAGAGCATCGCCCAAGGCGAGACCTAGAAGGGCCCCGGCCGCGCGGTCGCGGATCGCGCCCTCAGTCGCAAGCGGTTCGGGTTCGGGCCTCTCGTGCTGGCGCAGCACGAAGCGCTCCTGCTCCAGCGTTTCGATCGCGCCTGGCCGCACGGCCCGGACGGCAGCAATGGCCCTGCCGGGATCTGTTCCCAGTTCGGCCATCAGCCGGGCTGCAATGGTGCCGGCTCGGCCGAGCCCGCCCTTGCAATGCACCAGGACGTCGAAACCGGAGCGCAACCGGCCGAGGAGATCCGGCCCGGCAAGGGCCCAATCCCGTTCGAAGCGCTGATCCGGAACCGCGACGTCCGGGATGGGCAAATGGAACCAGTCCATGTGTCGAGCCCGGACCTCGGCCCCCATCCCGGCGACCTGCAGCGTTGCCAGTTCATGATCCTCGACCAGCGTCACGACGGCCACCGCACCCCAATCCCCGATCGCATCGAGATCGAGGCCAAGATCCCGGTTCCAACTGCCGGACATCGCACCCGGCTGGACCTTGCCGGGGCAGAAGGTGATCCCGATCCGGCCTGAGTCCGCGAAGGGGCGGAGTTCGGCGATCTGGAGCGGGTGGGTTAGGCTTGTGCGCATTGGGATACTCCTCAAGCAAGAACGCAGGCGCCACGCGACACACTGGTTCCGATGCCGCTGGCAGCAGCACAGCAATGCTCCGAAATGAATGACTTGCAACGGATTTGTGCTGGAAAACGTGAAAAACGCTTAAGTGCGTCAGCGTCTCGGCAGTCCGAATCCCGTTCCCTCCGCCATTATCCCCATTGCGAACCAGTGACGCCGTCCTGACGGGCACGTATTTTTCCGTGTTATCAAAGGGGTTTGCGCGAACCGACCGAACTTCATAGACGCGCTGTCAGGCTAAAGTCGGGCTCAGAATGACCCTCAGTCTCAGTTTGGGCGAACCGCGCTCGCCACGGTTCGGTCCACTTTTCTTACGCTTTTTCAATAACCTGACGTCGAACTCCGCCAAAACCCAATCGTGCGATCCGAATGATATCGATGGCAACATAGACAGAACGCGCAGTAGGCGCGTTGCTCGGGAAGCCAGCGTAAATTGGCGGATTGCTAGGGTTGGTTCGCGACGCTTTTCCTTACCGAAACCCATTCCATCATCAGATCCTACTGGCCCGCTTGGAGAGTAACGATACTATCAGTTTCTTCCTGGAGTCTCGCAGTGCGCGTTATCTCTTGTATGAGCAGCGTCTCCTTGCCCCGGTGCCCGGAAATCGCTGACCCCAGCTTGTGATGCAACTTGGAAAGAACGATCCCCATCGACCTAC
Organism: Antarcticimicrobium sediminis; assembly: GCF_004348975.1. GTDB lineage: Bacteria > Pseudomonadota > Alphaproteobacteria > Rhodobacterales > Rhodobacteraceae > Antarcticimicrobium > Antarcticimicrobium sediminis. Next base: position 122,115 of record NZ_SMFP01000012.1, read on the forward strand.
ACACGACAGGCATGTTATCTTTTTGCGCTCTTTCGAATACCATTTTGGCCGTCATCAGGATTTGAGCCAATACCTCGATTTGCTCGTCCTCAACGTCCGACTCTGACAAAGCCTCTGGGATCGCCTCCACAAAACCTTGAAGGCAGCGTCCGAGCATGCGGATCCAACCGCTTCCCGGCTTGTTCGGCCCAAAAGCTTTGGCCTCACCCGCGGTACTATCTGTCTCCGCGGCCTCAGATCGCATCGTGGTGATGAACGCCTGAATCATGGTTAGGGCCGTTATTGACAAGGGCTCCAACCCACCAGATTGGAGACCGTCGAGAATGACCTGCAGGAATTCACTCAGCTGATCCCGCCGCTGGTCTGGTGAGCGCTTATGAACTGCCGCTGGCTGCTTGCTTCCACTCGAAGATCCACCATTACTCAATTCGGACTGCGTCGTGCGGGGCTGTAGATGCCGCAGGATCTGTGCAATCCGATCATATGCGCTCCGGAACGCCACATCCCTCTCAGCATTCGTCGAAAACCCTTGGGCCGCCTCCCCGAATGCATCGCTGTCAAGATGCCGACTATCATCCTCGTCCTGGGGATCGTCTCCGCGGGAAGAGGAACCATCCCGCGTGGGAACTGGTGCATCATTCTCCTGCAAGAGTTCGAAAAGACGCCTGAGTTGCTCGCACAACTCTGCATCGATCGTTTCCTGCGCATAAATCTCGTCGAGGATCTTCTGCGCTCCTGCGCGCGAAGGCGGGTTGGATCTCGCCTTGAGCTGGGAAAGGGATACGATTGGCATCCGAACACTTCGCCTGTCTTCGATGAGCGCTTCAGCCGCAGCTGCCGCGTTCAGGTCGTCTATCCCCTCAATCCATATCCGCTCCCCGACTCCCACCGGCTCGCCGACACCTAGGCTTTTTCTCGCCACGTCGAATACCTCGATCAGGCAGGAGGACAGATCGACATCACCGGGCGGCTGCCACTCGAGCGCCGCCGCATCAAGGAAGACTGCCCCTCCGTCGATCAGCCTCTCTTCCTTGGTCTCCCCCTCATTCACAGCTCTCTGCCTCGGCTTTAAATCCGAAAGCGGCATATTTACCGCAAGAGCGGCATCGATACCGAGCCGCTGGACAGCTGTGCCGGGCGGTTCCCAGCGCAGGATTGCTGCCTCTGCGTTACCGTTGCCCGCGACTTCTAGAAGCGCAGGTCGGGAGATATTCGCAGAGCCTGACAAGACGAGATCACCCTCGTTAGTCTCCACTATGATCAACTTGGCGTGAAACCGACGTTTTTCGCAGGCTGATAATTGACCTGCCGAATGCAGGGAAGCCCGCTCCAGAGCTCGAAAGCCCGGTGCATCGAAATCCTGCGCCTTTGGATCGACGACTAAAGCCGTGATCTCTGGCGAAAGCCTCCTCTGCAGGATTTGCACGGCTGATAGATTGCTGTCCCAGAACGGTGCCGCGCAGACGACACGGGAAACTCGCCGTCCGCCAACGGCATCGACAAGCCGATCCGCGATTGTGGCTCCGGCACTTTCGGTGACAAATTCCACGAAACCGCTAGGTGTCTCTATGCGACTGGCGGCCCTCACGTGTTGCAACCAGTCCGTATTCCTCGATGCCCGCTCGAGGGCCTGCTTCATGGCTTTGTCCCGCCGGTCCGTGTGACTTGCGAAATAGGCCAGCGCTGCGGCCAGAAGGGGCGCTGCCGTCATGTCGTTTTGATTAACTTCAAGAACTTCCAGTATTTCGAGATTACCGTGAAGGCCAGCACCGGTCAGATTGGCCGACCCAACGATCAGTCGGCCTTTCGTCTTGCCAAACTGGAGGACCATCTTCGGATGAAACGCTCCTTTAACTGATCGTTTGGCGAGGTGGTAACGTGCGCCAGCTGAGACTGGCAGCCCTGTCTCGGCAAAAGCCGCATTGAGCATGTCAGTGTCAGCGAGAACAGCAATGTTGCGGCAGCCGTTTGATCGAAGTCGAGACCTGATCACGTCTTCGAACACTCCAGCATCGAAACGGAACGTGGTCATTAGTGCAGTATGAAATCCGTGCTCCGCGAAAGCCTCGTAGTACTTCAAGCAGATCCTCCCAATGAATTCTCGCGGCGATGCATCCACCGCCGCCCAAGGGCCGTGATCCGACCGTCTTTGAGCAGGCATATGTCGTTCAAAAACTGAACTGCCGTTCCCAGTCTCGGGCCGCTTGCTTCGACTGTGCGGCTCTCCCGTGCCCGCACAGTCCCGCTTTCCGCCTCGATCAGGAACGTGTAGTTGTTCTGCCCATGGAACTTGCGCGCCGCGACCCGCAAGTGCCTCCTGATGACACGCTCATCAAGGATTTGGGCGAAACCCCGTTCCGCTGAGGCGCTGTCGAGCTTTTTGATCAATTTCAGCTCCGAATACACCGTCTGCCCTTCGTTTGTGGGTGGATAGGCGTCCTCAAGAACATCCATATCTTCCGACCAAAGGCGCGCCAGCCGGGCGACAGGGGCAATTATCTCATCCAGTGAGGCGCCGCGCACCAGTGCCGATTCCTGCAATTCTTCGAAATCCGTCTCGCGATACGCTTCATCGACGCCGCCCCGCCAGTTGCGGAACGATTGCCCAGACAAGGGGGCGGAAATCTCTCCGACGAGACCCGACAACGAAGTACCGTCAGGATATTCCTCCAGTATTAGTGTTGCGTGTCGCAACAGGGCCTCGTAGCTGGTGCGGAGCACATCGCCGGCTTGGTAGGCCGCCCATAATTTGACGACATCGGTAACCGCGGAGTCGCGCTGGGCATGCCACTCCCACCGCAGACCGTTTGCCGACACTCCGTTCCTGAAGCCCGCATCCTCATGTGCCGCAGCCATTTCCAGGATGGCTCGCAGGGTTGCACCGCGGCATTCTCCAGAATCCTCTGGGCCTTCATATCCCATCAAGAGAGCGCGAAGCAGTTCTGCCTCTTCACCGTGAGGGTCGATTCCCGATGGGGCGAATACTGAAAAACGTGCTAGATCATCCCGAGACACCACGCCTTCTTCTGCGACCGCCAGAAAAGCATCGCCTTGATCTTTGATGACGGCCTCGAACGCGGCTGCTAAACGGCGTCCAAGCTTCGTCGGAACCATTAGGTCATGGTTTTTTGCCTTGGAAATAAGACCGATCTCCTCCATTTGACCGGCATAGATACCCGGGAAAGCCCCGCCCATGGGACTGAGGTAGCGATCCTTCTCGCCAGACTGCCTGTCTGTCTCTCGTCGGAAGTCAACCGGATCTACGGCTTCAGCGAGCTTGTCACGCGCAAAAAAGTAGCCCGCGAGTCCGGTTTCATCGGGCTTGGCCGCTAAGCCTGACAGGGCAAAAAGCGCTTCGACGCGTCGGGTGTGATCCTGAAATATCTCCTGGCTCGTCGATTGCCCGCCCTTGGCGTCCGCGTATCTGGTCAACCACCAGGCGTGAAAGCTGTAATAGCGTATCCGCGTGGTTACAGAGCTGAATCCCGGCAGAAGCCCCTTTTGATAGAGCTGCTCGATAGGGCCCAACATCGCGAGAGGATCGAGCCCCCGCGTTTGTCCGGCCGTCGTCCAACGAGATGGCGCGTCCAGCAATTTTTTACCTCGCCTTGTTCAAGTGTCCTCATATTGGCCGATAACTAAGCGCAGAAGCAAATGCGGATCGAAGTCTTTGGTTTAGTGAAAAACGCTGTGGTTTCATCCGAATGAGGGTGGTCGCAAACGACCGAAATCGAAGCAATGTCTACAACAGAGCTTCTTAGTCGGACATAGACTGCTCTCCCGCCCGTACCCATGAGTTTCCCGGCGCGAAGGGGTTGGACCTCAGTCAAACACTTGCCCCGGCTGCTCGGCCCACGGCAGCTCCGCCACGCCACAGAGGTCGAAGATCGACAGCACCGTGGGCTCGCGCCGCAGGACCAGCCGCTCCAGAACGGAGGGCGAGAGCCAAGCCAGCCTGATCACGCGGCTGACATAGCGGTCGGAGATGCCTTCCTCTTTTGCCAGATCGGCGATGGTGGTGACGTCGCCGCGCTCAAGTCTGCGTCGCCAGTCCCACGCCCGGCCGATGGCGCGCAGCAGGCGGGCATCCTGGCCGCGTTCCATGGCGACATCGATCTCCTTGGGAGGAAAGATGCGTGGGCGGCCGCCGCGATTGCGCATGGTGAGCGGGATGTGGACGCGGAGGGTTTCGGGCTCTGCCATCACGCCACCTCCGGCTTGGCCGGGGCCATAAGGGCGGCAATCGCGCCCAAGCCCTCATGTCGGAGATCGACCGCGAGCCCGGCGTCGCTGGCGGTGACTCGCGCCACCAGAAGCCTGACCACGCGTGCCTGCTCGGCCGGGATCAGCGCCTTCCACATGTCGTCGAACTGGGTGAGCGACGCACTGATGTCCGCCTCGCCAAGGTCTGGTCGGTCCTTGCGCAGGGTCCGCGACACTCGCGCGGCAACCTCCGGCGTGCGTAGCAGGCGGCGGATTTCGCCGACCACGGCATCCTCGACCATGCCACCGGGCAGCCGCTGCGGGCCTCGGATCTCGGCTTTGGGCCGTTTTTTGATCACGTCCATCGAGACATAGTAGCGATAACGCCGCGTGCCTTTCTTGGTGTGGTGCGGGGTCATCGCCACGCCGGTCTCGGTGAAGATCAGTCCGCGCAGCAGCGCCGGTGAGGGTTCCTTGGCAACGGCAACCCGCTTGACGCGGTTGTTCACAATTACATCATGGACGTCGTCCCAAAGTGCGGCGTCGATGATCGCGTCGTGCTCACCGGGATAGGCCGTGCCCTTGTGGACGGAGAGGCCGCGATAGACCTTGTTGTGCAGGGTCTTAAGTAGCGAGGTCTTGTCGTATGGCCTGCCGGTCTTTGTGAGGATTGCGCGCGCGTCCAATTCGCGGATCACGGCCGCCGTTTAACTGGACCGGGCGTAGAGCGTGAAGATCGTCCGCACCGTCTCGGCCTCGGCCGGGTTCACGATCAGCTTGCGGTCCTTCACGTTGTAGCCGAGCGGCACCGGCCCACCCATCCAGATGCCCTTCTTGCGTGATGCAGCGACCTTGTCGCGGATCCGCTCGCCGATAACCTCGCGCTCGAACTGAGCAAAGCTGAGCAGGATGTTCAGAGTCAGCCGCCCCATGGACGTGGTGGTGTTGAAGGACTGCGTGACGGACACGAAGGTGACGCCATGGCGGTCGAAAATCTCGACCAGCTTGGAGAAATCCATCAGCGCGCGGCTGAGGCGGTCGATCTTGTAGACCACGACGATGTCGATCAGCCCATCCTCGATGTCGGCGATCAGATCCTTAAGTGCGGGGCGTTCCAGTGTCCCGCCGGAGAAGCCGCCATCGTCGTATTTATCGCGCAGGCAGACCCAGCCCTCGGCTTTTTGGCTGGCGATATAAGCCTCGCAGGCCTCCCGCTGGGCATCAAGGCTGTTGAACTCCATATCGAGCCCTTCCTCGCTCGATTTGCGGGTGTAGATGGCGCAACGCAGGCGGCGGGGCGGTTGTGGCTGTGTTTGGCGCGTCATTTGCTGATCCTCGTGCGTGGGGTGAAGCCGAAGAACTTCCAACCGTTCCAGTTCGCACCTGTGATGGCCCGCGCCGCGCCGGAGAGCGACTTGTACCGGCGTCCCTGCCACTCGAAGCCCTTCGTCAGCACCGTGACAGTGTGCTCGACGCCGTTCCACTCACGGACCAACTTGGTGCCCGGCAAAGGCCGTCGTGGGTCGGTCATCACCTGACCGGGTTCACCAGAGACCACCTCGGCCGCCAGCGCATCCAGCGTCCGCCGCGCGTCGCGACCAATGCCGCCAAGGGCCAGTTCCTGGATGCGGTATCCCAGCCGTAGTTCAAGGTTCTGGCGGCTGGTGTTCGGTGCTGGCGAATCAAAGATCGCCGCCCATTTCTCGCGCAGCTCCGGCACGGTCATGGCCCTCATCGCGACCAGGTCCGCCAAGACAGCGTGGCCCTGCGCAGGGCCAACGCCTGTTCTCTTCCCTACTGATTTCGTTTTGGTTTTCGTCATTCGTCCTCTCCAACTCGGGTTCGCAACTGGTGACGACGACGGCGAACAAGGGCGAGGATGTCCAGCGAACTGTCTCGGTCGTCCGCAGGATTCTCGTTTATTTTTGGTGGGTTGGCGCGATCCACGGCCACAGCGAGGATCTGGGCGAGTTCCGCCAGCCGCTCATCGGTGGTGAGCGTTTCAGGCGGTGGTGCGAAATTGACGCTGGTGTCGGGCATGATGGGCGAACCTCAGGAGCTGTTTTGTCCTGTGGTGGCCGCGATGCGAAAGGGATTTCAAGTTAAAACAATGGGTTGTCGCAATGCTGCGTATTTCAGAGAGCTTGTTCGTGCGCGGCGCATCTGGTCATAATTGGCGGAACACATCTTTCACTCCGGTAGCAGGCTGCGGCTACACACTGGGTGAAGCATCTCGCGCCAAGTGTATCAACCAGAGCGGTAGTCTAGGTGGAACGAGTATTTCCCGATTAGACCTAGCCCGAGTGATCGCCAACTTCGCTTACCACCGCTTCCTTTCCCGTCTGATCGGCTTTGTCGACCTCGAACCAGAGATGTGGCGGCAGAGGTATGCGGTGATGCCGACACGCAGTCATGAACAACGGGACCAAACCGCGCTTGAAAGCTTCCATTCGAAGGATCTGATCATGTTCGGTGACCACCGCGTCAATTTCCGCGGATAGTGACGCATCGCTGTCGTCTTTGTTTATTTCTGGAATGGGGATGCCAAACCCAATCGATTGGCCAGTTCGCCAGATGCAATCATCCGTCTGTTCGCTTGGAACCCATACCTGCTGGGTCATGTGAGACAGCACACGGCGCACGACATCTCTAAAAGCTTCCAGTTCGTCCTTTGCCGAGAGGCGCTCCAGCCCAACGAGGACGAAAGGAACAAGAACACTCCCGCACGTGGAGCGCTCAAAATAGGCGTCATCGCGGCTGATTGGATGGCGGGCCAACTGACGATAATCTTGGAAGTAACTAGTCCAGTGTGAACGACGAAGATATCGATAGGACAGCCGAGACGCTACCTCACGAAGATAATGGTCAACATCATGCAACCGTCCGCAAGCCTGGGCCAGAAGCATAAGCATACCAATCTCAATGTGATGGTCGTCCCGCATCGGGGCAACCAAGCTTGGATTGGTGTTGATCATGGAAATGGCTAGGTCAAGGATCTGGTCGCGCAACTTGAGGTGCTCGGTTTGTCGCTCACCCTCGCTCAAGCAAGCGATGTAGTGGTGCCATAGTCCCAGAAGTACGGCGCGTCCTAGGGTCTCAAACAATGCCAGGTTCACGTCGAGCGAAGACCGTGATCGGACAGCAGCCGAAAGCGCGTGCTGGTTCATTGTGTGCGGCCCGACTTTCTCGACAATGAGCTTATTACTCACGTTAAGGTAGAGCGAAAGAACGTGGTCAAGAATCTCCTGACGTTCTGCACGCCGAACCCTCGCGCTTTCCGGGCAGCGACGGAACGCGTCCCAGGCATGCAACATCGCCAACTCGCACGCGCGGTAGGGCGCGTCGAGATTACCAGCATCAACACCGTTGCTCACGAGGATCCAGAGGCAAATCATCATTTGCCGGAGGTGTTTTGTGCCTTGCCGGTCTGCTCCAATGTTTTCGGTGAGCGCGTCGAGCAGCGCTCGGAAGTTTCGGTATGACTCTTCCGGCTCGCTCACCAGCGCTACCGTTTTCTGGAAGTGTGCCCGATGATCAGGATCAAGAAGCTCTTGCCCAAGGATGCCCGACAGGATCAAATTTGCCAGACGATCACCGTTCCATTCACGAATATTGAGCGTTGCCGTTGAATGGCGATCAACAAAACCGCGCCACTGCGCCCGGATTCCTTCTTGAATCTCTCCACCCATGCAAACGCATATGGCCACAGGCAGCCCGCGATACTGCTGTGGAACTCGGTTTGGAATGTAGTCGTCCAGAACCTCTCCCAAGGATGGACGTACCGCCTGCAACGTTCCGTCCCAATCTGCGCGTCCTACATCGCCAGCCTTAATAACAAAGAGCAAAAGTGATTTTGCTCCTTCTGCGTCAGGATCAGGGCCAACCGCGACGACGTCGACACCTGCTTGTCGTCCACCAATCCTTGGATGATGAACAATCTCGTAGCCCAATTCGCTGAGGAGCAGTGGCAGCAGGACGTCTAGCTCTCCACGCTCCTTCATGCCTTGCAGATGTTGTCTGACGAGGAGCTTCATGCGATCACCCTCTGCTCATGGCGGAACTGTTCTAGCAACCACTCAGTTCCGACCGGGTCGAAAATGACGCCCTTTGGAAGCTCACTGCTGACAGACATTTCGGCCATGTGCACCGTCTGGGAGCGGCGGTTGCCGTCACCGTCTTTCATGCTGAAACTCGACTGATCGCCATAGAGCAGCGATTGAGTGGTCACAATCTGTGCGAAGATTGATTTCTCTCTGGCCATTTCTTGAATCCGAGCGGCTTCTTCTGCTTCCTGAAAGCGGACAAGAGCCCTTTGAGACGCTGGTGGCTCTAACTCGACAACCTCACGGGCCGCCTCAAATCCGTCCCACAGCTGATTTGCCTGTTGGATGGCTTTCTTAATGGCTTTTGTTCCAGGCGCATCAGCTTTGCTGACATCCCCAAGCCAATCCTTAAGAGCGCCACCGTAGTTTAACAGCAGTGGATCGAAGAGTAGGTCCGCAACTTCGCTTGCAGCTTCGGCATGCCCGCCCCGGAGGACTGCGATTATCCACGATGCGGCAGTCATTGGCGAAAGGAATAGGAAGCCAATTGCCTTGCGGCACAAAAAAACCTGATCGATGGCATCGACGGGCAGGTCAGCGGGCTGAATATCGACGCAAGGAGACGTTCGGTTTATCTCCGATAGGTGGGACGTGAGCGTTGAACACACATAGTAATTCCCCGCCAAGAGCCAGCTGGTTGCAAGCGTTCCAAGGTTCTTGCGATCATCGGATTCTGTTGCTGAGAAAAAGCCCTGCAATTCGTCTGTTCCGATAGTTCCTTCAGTTCGGGAGATAAGTTTTGCAGCCACCTGGCCTGCCTGTTGTGGGTTGATTTTCCAAAGGCGTCGTAATGCCGAGTCAATTTCTCGTATTGTGCCTCGATTCTCTGGATTGACTTCGAGGATACCCTTCAGACAAATTTCGACTTCTTCGGGGCACATCTGCCCAAGATGCATGTGCACTGCGCTTGCCATTAAATGAACAGTGATTGGGCAATCGCTTGCTGTCGTTCGATTGAACGTTTCTGCAAATTGCGCTCGGTCGAGATCTTCATGCTTGCCTGCCATGTCCAGGGCAGCTTTGATTAGCCCAGCAGTCTCCTTTGCTTCGCTGGTCTCGGCGATCCCTAATATGTATTCAATGGCTTGCGCCGCCTCGACTAGCGTAAGCTTCATCCGTGAAAGGGCGAGAACACCTGCTATCCGCTCTTCACCCGAGGCTTTGGCAGAGCGCAACGCTTCTTGGAAGTCGCCCTTGCTTTCTAGTGCGAATACAAGGTGACGAAGCGACAATGGATCGCTAGCGCGCGCAGATGACACTATCTCATCGGCCCGTTTACTGTCGGATGCACACCATTTTCGGAACGCTGCGTTCGGCTGATTTGCGGCTAGATCCTCCCCACCTTTTTCCACGAGCAGATGAACCAAATTCATCACTTCGCTTGGAGCTACATCCAAGAGCGGAATGATCTCGCAGGCAATTGTTTGGATACTGAAGAAATCTGAACCCGAAAGATCGCTAAGCAAGTCCACGTCCTGCTGGGATAGAAGAACACTACGCTGGGAAGCGGCTTCCGCAATCTCTCTTATTAGCTTTTCATCCTTGCGGTCGGTACGATCGAACTCCTGCAATGTCCCAAAGAACCCTTGCGCGGCAATCTTGCGTTCAATTTCGTTCAAGTCCATTCTCCAACCACTACTCAGGTTCTGTTCCACTTCCGAGAAATGAAATGTCCTGTTGTCATCGTAATTAGCGTGTAGATCACAACTCCCGCGCGAACCAGCGGATGCGGCCGATGATGTGGATTTCTTCGGCACTGCGCTCATAGGGACTGTAGAAACCGTTGTCCGAGATCACGCGCACGGCGGGTGGGTCGCTGTTAGGAACGTGCTCGAGTCGCTTGGCAACTAAGCCTACACCATCGTCCAGCACGAAGATCCCCGGCGGGTTCGGCGCCCGGCGGGTCATGTCGACCAGGACGGCGTCGCCGTCCAGCAGGGTCGGCGACATGCTGTCGCCCTCTACATGCATGATGCGCAGCTGCGACGGGCTGGCCTTCAGGCTGCCCTTTATCCAGGAGCGGCGGAAGTGATAGGCGCGGCCGGGTGTGTCGTGATCCTCGGTCACCACCGCACCCCCGCCCATCGACGGACGCGGGCTGGCATGTGCGATCGCGACGAAGGTTTCATCCGGGTTCTCGATGAAGGGCGGCTCGCCTTCGACCTCGCCGATGCCGTGGATCAGCCATTCCCGCTCGACTTTCAGCACGCGGGCAACCTCTGCCAGCTTGTCGATACCGGGGCGTGTAGAGCGGCCGCGCAGGATGTCATAAACGAAGGATCGATTGACCCCGGCCATCTCGGCAACATGGGCTGGGCTCAGCCCGAGTTGCTGAGCGCGGGCGCGGAGGCGGTCTGAGAGCGTGTGATGCTCAGTCATGTTTTCCCCAGAGGGCTGTGGATCAAATAGGATAAAACAGGATTGATCGGAGGGCGTCAAGGATTTAGAACAAACCCTAAACACTCAATGGCAGGAATCGGGGGTCAGATGGAGATCGAGAAGGCGTATTTTACTCTGCCGGAGATCCTTGATCGCTGGTCCATCTCCGAGGCCGACCTGATCTATCTGGCGGAGAACGACAAGCTGCGGCTGTCGGTGCGCGTCTTCGGCATTCCGCTTGAGCTGGGTGATTACGAGGAAACCGGCAATGGGGAGCGGTTCCGCGTTCCCTGGGAGCCGAGCCGCTTCAGCGGTCTGCTCGATCTGTATGCGCAGGACGTCTTCCAGCTCTTCCGGTGCAGCGAGGCTCATCTCAGCGATTTTCGTACGCCGCGCGCGTCCTATGCAACGCTCTATGGCGAAGCTGAGCCGATCTTCGTCATGATTGGAGATCTGCTGCTAAGGCGCGAGGAACGTGACCGTTTCGAAGCCGAGACAGGGTTCTCCGGCGCAGAGACCGGGCCGCAACTGCCGGTCTTCAGCGCGTCACCTGACTATCACGAGGTGCGTTGCGGAGGGCATCAGTGTGAACAGGCATGCAAAATTGACCCCGTAGCGGGGTGATCGGCGTCCAAAAATGGCTCTGACGCAGATTTAGTGCAGTTCTGGCATGGCTAACGCTATATTTCGGCCATCTTTCGCGGAGGTTGCCGATGGCGTTGCACTTTTCACGGCGGGATTTTCTACCCGCAGGTCTCAAGGCCGATCAGATCGAACTTGTCGAGAACACGATCCGGATCCATTCACATTCCGCCAAAGCTGCGGCGTCCTGTCCGCACTGCGGCACGATTTCGCGTCATGTCCACAGCAGGTATCGGCGTCGTCCGGCTGATCTGCCTGCTCATGGCCGGGCAGTGGAACTGGTCTTGCTGGTTCGTCGCTTTCGGTGCCGCGCCATGAATTGCTCTGCGAAGATATTTGCGGAGCGGTTCCCACCTGCGGTGACCCGGCCGTATGCGCGGCGCACCTCCCGTCTGCAAGGGGCTGGTCCGGCACCTTGGCTTGGCACTGTGCGGGCGTCCAGCACAGGCACTTGCTGCACGGCTCCAGCTGCCGGCCGGCAAGGATACCTTTCTGCGCAGCATTCGAAGCACGACGGAGGCTGCCAGCAGCGAACTCCGCGTCATCGGCATCGATGACTGGGCATGGCGCGAAGGTCAGCGGTACGGCACGTTGATCTGCGATCTGGAGCGGCGCCGGGTCATCGATCTTCTTCCGGACCGGGAGCCTGCTACGGTCGAGGCGTTGCTGCGGACCCGCCCAGGGATCGAGGTCGTCGCCTGCGACCGCAACGGGGGCTATGGCGGTGCCGTCTCAAGGGCTTTGCCGAAGGCGGTTCAGGTCGCCGACCGCTGGCACCTGTTGGGGAATGTGAGCGCGGCCTTTCTGTCCGCAGTACAGCGGAACATGCCTGCCATCCTAAAGGTGACCGGGGCGAATACCCTCGATCAGAAGCTGCTGACAGCGGCGGAAAGGCTGCAATACGAGGGCTTCCTGCGTCGCCAGCAGATCAATCGAATGGTTCGCCAGATGGCCGATGATGGCACTCCCATCAAACGCATCGTTCGCCTGACCGGGCTGAGCCGCGGTTTGGTTCGCCAAATCGTTCGCGGGGAGCGTAAGGACGTTTTCCGAATCCGCGAGAGCAGTCTCACCCCTTGGCTACTGCGGTTGGAACGGGAATGGGCCGGCGGCTGCCGGAATGGCGCAGAACTTTGGCGCAGGCTGCGCGCGGACGGCTTCCAGGGCAGCCTTCGCGTCGTCGGAGAATGGGCAACGCGCCAACGCCGAGCCGAGCAAACAGTGCCACCGGGAACTGGGAAGTCTCCCTCCGCGCGCAGGATTGCGCGCCTCCTGACCATGGGCCGAGACCACCTGAACAAGGCCGATGCAATCCAGGTTGCAAGGATCGAGGCCGCGCTGCCAGCGCTTGCCACTGCCCGAAGGCTAACCGACCGGTTCACGGACATGGTGCGGAATGCTCGTGAAGGCGAGTTGGAAGGATGGCTGGATGAAGCGGAGGGCGGGCTGCTCTGTTCCTTCGCCCGCGGGCTCCGGCGGGATCAGGCTGCCGTCATCGCAGCACTGCGTGAACCGTGGTCAAACGGGCAAACCGAGGGCCAAATCAATCGTCTCAAGACCCTGAAACGTCAGATGTATGGCCGGGCGAACATCGACCTGCTCAGAGCCCGACTCGTTGCAGCGTCTTGATAGGAAGGAACCCCAAAGCTGCACCGAAATTGATTCAGAGCCAGAATTGCATGCCGATTGACACCGACTTCATGGCAGCCTAAAATTGCGCCCGCAGAATCAAGGCCCTCAACGGGCTCACGCCTTATGAATACATCTGCAAGATCTGGACTTCCGAGCCAGATCGATTCATCCTAAATCCGATCCACCAAATGCCGGGACTAAACACCTAAGTCGCCGTCCACGAAACCGGCAGCAGCTCACACCGCGCATGCCGGAGGGAAAATTGGGGCGCAGGTCGGTCGGACATGCGAAATGCCGACTTTCGGCGGTGTCTTGATCGGTACAACCGATCAAGACCACAGTCAGTTCCAAGCGTTACTCCCCGCTCGAAATGGGGGGCACAACCGGATGAGATGTTACACCTATTTCGGCAGGGAACGCCTAGAGTTGCTGTGATGCCTCATGTGGGCGGAGCGCTATTCGCCAGTGTAGGTTGGCGCACGTTTTTCTCTCATGGCGGCCACGGCTTCTTCATGGTCGGCGGTGGCGTGAACCAGAGCTTGGTAGGCGGCCGAGGTTTCCAGAATTTCGGACAGGCTCTGCTGACCGGCCTTGCGCAACAATCGTTTCGTCAGGCGCACCGCGTAGGTTGGGTTCGCGGCTATGCGCAGGGCGACTTCGCGCGCAGACTCCATTAGCTGGTCCTGAGGGACGACGCGTGACACCAGGCCGATGGCTCTGGCCTCCTTGGCATCCACCATGTCGCCGGTGAGGGCCATTTCACAGGCTTTGGACCAGCCGACTACGCGGGGCAGCAGCCAAGCGCCGCCGTCGCCGGGAACGATCCCTAGCTTCACGAAGCTTTCCGCGAACTTGGCGTGTTCGCTCGCGATACGCACGTCGCACATCAGGGTCAGGTCACAGCCGGCACCGATGGCTGCGCCGTTCACCGCGCAGACCACGGGAAGTTCCATCGCCTCGAATAGCTGCGGTAGACGCTGGATGCCGGTGCGATAATTGCGCCGGGTCTTGGCGGGCAAGGGATCGTTCAGTCCGCCGCCCGCGCCCATCTTTTTGATGTTCCCACCGGAGGAGAAGGCCTTGCCTGCACCGGTCAGGATGATGACCCGGGATCGGGAATCAGCCTCGGCCGCGGTGACAGCGTCGATAAGCGCCTCGATCATCGGGGCGTCCGAGATAGCATTGCGGGTGTCGGGGTCATTTAAGGTCAGTGTGACGATGCCGTGATCGTCAGTGTCGTTCAGTATCAAGTTCATTGTCATTCTTTCAGGTTTGGGAGCTTTGCCGTTCAGCGCAGGCCGAGCCCGCGGGCGATGATGCCGCGCAGGATTTCACGAGTTCCCCCCCGCAGCGAGAAGCTGGGCGCGGACATCAGGGTGCGTGCCAGGGCGTAGGCGAAGTCTTGCTTCGGGCCGGGAATGGGTTCGACGGGGACAAGGGTACGCGCGATCTCGGGGATCTCCTGTTCGAGCAGCGCGCCCAGGTCCTTGACGATGGTGGCCTGAAGGGGCGGGTTTTCGTCCCGTGCCAGCTTGCCTGCAACCGCTCGCGACATCTGCCGCAACACCATCAGGTGTGCAGCCATCCGTCCGATCGCGCGGACCGAGGATTGATCAGGCGCGGTACCAAGCACCCGGATCAGATCGTTCAGTAGCGCGAAGGAGGATAGGAAGCGGTCGGGACCGGAGCGTTCAAAGGCCAACTCGCCCATTACCAGGTTCCAGCCCTGGCCCTCCTGCCCAATCAGGGCGGAGGCGGGCAGGCGAACGTCATCGAACTGAACCTCGTTCAGGTGATGTTCGCCCGACAGATCCAGGATTGGGCTGATTGTGATGCCGGGGGTCGAGAGATCTACCAGCAGTTGGCTGGTGCCGCCGTGCCGATCGTCGGTGTCGCCGGTGCGGCAGAAGACGATCATGTAATGCGCGTGCTGGGCGTAGGTGGTCCAGATTTTAGTGCCTTTCAGAATCCAGTTGCTACCATCCTTGCGGGCGCGGGTTTTGGTGGCCGCAAGGTCCGAGCCGCTGCCCGCCTCGCTCATCCCGATGCAGAAATAGCATTCGCCCGAGGCGATACGGGGCAGGATGTCACGGCGTTGCTTTTCGGTGCCATAGCGCAGCAGAAGGGGACCAGACTGTCGGTCGGCGATCCAATGGGCGGCGACTGGCGCTCCGGCGGCAAGTAATTCCTCGACGACAATGTAGCGGTCAAGGGGCGAGCGATCCTTGCCACCGTACGTTTCCGGCCATGTCATGCCGAGCCAACCTTGCTGGCCCAACTTGCGTGAGAATGCGGGGTCATAGCCATTCCAGCTACGTGCCCGGTCATTGGCACCGTAGTCTGGGCCGAGGGTGTCGGCCAGAAAGGCGCGGACATCTCGACGCAGATCGTCCTGGCGGGGCAGGATGGGCGGAGCGGGGAAATCCAGAAAGTTTCTCATGCCAGGGCTCCCATGCGGGTCAGGAAGGGCCAGAAGTCATCGGGCCCCAATGTGCAGACGCGTTTGCCAAGGGCGTCGGACCATTCGGCCTCGCGCCCCCATTCGTCGCGCCAGGACCAGAGCCTCCGGGTCAGCGGGTGTAGCCTGTATTCACTGGTATAGCCGATGGCCCCGTGAGTCTGATGGGCTATCGGCGCGCTGGTTCCGGCGGCCTCGCCGGTGCGGATCTTGGCCGCCATGGCGGCCGCGGAGAATGCGCCGGTCCCCACCAGCGCATCGGGCAGAAGGTCAGTCGCCATGTCAGCGGCGGCTCCGGCAGCGGCGACATGGGTGGCCATAACAGCCATGTTCTGCTGGATCGCCTGGAACCTGCCAATTGGGCGACCAAACTGTTGGCGTTCGTTGGCATAGGCCACGGTCATCGAGAGCGCTGCGTCCAATGAGCCTGCGATAGCCTGGGACCGGAGGGTGGCTCCCAGCAGACGAAAGGTCTGTTCATCTACCGAGGCGGGGGCGGTTTCTACGGCTCTGGTCCATTCCAACGTGTCGCGCGGCTCGCCTGCGATGTTGTGGGAATGATCGGTCACCGTCGCGCCAGTGGCTCGGACCAGCCGGTCACCGACCAGCAACACAACGGTCTGCGCATGACGTCCAAATGCAACGCGGGCTGCGGTGCCGGTAAGCCGATCACCATCCAGTGTTGGGCCAAGAGCCAGGCTGGCGGGCCCCTCGGCCGGGGGCAGGCCGGCATGGGCCAGCAGCCAGTTGGCAATCATCGTCTCGCCCAAGGGCAGGGGAATCGCCTGAGTCGCGGCCAGACGTACCAAGCCGAGGGCCGTAGTGGGGGGCAGCTCGAAGCCGCCCTGAACTTCTGTGGGAAGTGCGAGCGGCAGGCCAAGTTCCTCCACTTGGTCCCAGAGTTCTGCAAGCCAGGCCACCGCCCCCTCGGTCACATCGTCGGGATGTGCTGCGAATGACGCATCTGCATGTTCGGCGAACAATTTTGCGCCCATATCCAGAACCATTTCCTGCATCAGAAACCGCTCCTTCTGGTTCGATCAAACTTATCTGATTTCAAAAGGTTCTCCTTTGCGAACTCAAGTCCTGTTCCGCCGGACTGGCCGGGGCAAGAGGGCCGTGGAACAGAATCCTATTGACGATACAAATAAATCATGAATGATTGTTTTTGCAACCGAAATCCTTCAAGATGGTGGGATCGGAGCAAGATAGAAACGCCCGGATCGGCTGTGCCAGCCCCCGGGAAAGGGGAGGAGACCCTATGAATTTCGCCAAGAATGTCGCCCGTGGTTTAGCTGCGGCACTGGTTGTGATGCCCATTTCGGGCCTGGCCAAGGAACTGAAATACAACACCTACCAGCCCGGTACTCATCAGGTGACCAAGAATACCGCCAGCTTCGGAGAGGCCCTGAGCGAGGCAACAGGTGGAGATCTGAGTATTGACGTGCTGTCGGGCGGGGCTGTCGCGTCGGGAAAGGCGACGCTGTCATTCATTAGTGACGGGCTGATTGATGCAGGGCTTGTCACTGACGTCTACGTGCCGGGTGACCTGCCGCATACCGTGATCGCCTCGAGCCTGGCACTGGAGGGGGAAAGTTCCTGGGTGATGGCGGCGGCGATGGCCGAATACGCCATGCTGAAATGCCCCGGTTGCCAGGAAGATCTGGACGAGATGGGTGTGATCAACTTGGGATTCCAGTCGACCTCGACCTATAAACTGCTCTGCAACAACGAGATCTCGGGGATCGAAGACCTGCAAGGCAAGAAGATAAAGGCCGCAGGTCCCTGGAGTCGGCTGGTTGTATCTTGGGGGGCGGCGCCGGTGAACATCCCCTTTAACGATGTGTACGAAGGGATGCAGCGCGGCCAGATAGACTGCGCCCTGGCTCCGGACAGTGCGATGGAGGATTATGGTCTCTACGACGTGGTCAAAACTGTGGTCGACTTGCCCATGGGCACCTACCACGGCTTCCACAGCTTCGTGTTGAACCGCGATGTCTGGGACGGATTGCCTGAGGAGCAGAGCGCGCTAATCCTGGACAAGATGCCCGGCTACATCACCAAGAACGTGCAGGCCTATCACGACAGTTCCGAGGTTTCCAAGGCCAAGGCCATTGAGAATGGAACGGTCTACACTCAGGCTGGGGCGGATTTGAAAGCTTCGATCGCGGCCGCGAAGGAAGAAGGTCGCAAGATCAGCCTTGAGAATGCCCACAAGCAGGGGATCGATACGCCTGAGGAGAACCTTGAGACCTTTCTGGCGATCCTGTCCAAGTGGACCGGGCTTCTGGGCACCGACGCACCGGATCCGGCTCGATACGAGGAACTGCTGCGCGAAAACGTCTACAGCAAGGTCAGCTTCTGAGCTGGGCGCATAAGGGCAGGAGGGATCACATGAACACGTTGACCCGGATCGCCATGCGCGCGATGCAAGTTGCTTCGTCAACCGCATTTGCGGTTGGCGGGGCCTGCATGGTGGCGATGATGGTGCATATCTTCGCCGACGTGCTGCTTCGGGGGCTATTTTCCATGCCTCTGACCGGTACGCTAGAAATCGTGTCTAGCTATTACATGGTGGCTGTCAGCTTTATGCCCTTGGCCGCGTTGGAACTGTCCCGCGACCTGGTCTTTGTTGAGGTCTTCACGCAGCGCATGTCTCTGAGGCGACGCCGGGCGATGGATGCCTTCGCCCGGCTTCTGAGCCTGCTGGCCATGGGGCTGATCGCCCTCAGTGCCGGACAGTACGCGTTAAAACAGACAAAGCGTGGCGAGTTCATGGATGTCGTCTATTTCGACCTGCCCATCTGGCCAACCCGTTGGATCGCGGCCGTGGGCTTCGGGCTTGCGGCGTTTGCTGCCATCGCTGTTTTCATCCGGACCCTGCGCGACAGGTTGCACGGCGCCTCCGAACCGGCTCCCGAGCAATCCGCGATCGGGCCGGACCATGGCGCGGTCGACTGATCGCGCGCACATCGCATATCCTGAAAGGTTCCCATGTCCGGCACCGTCATTGCTTTGATTTTTCTCGGCTTGCTTCTTGTTCTTCTCGTCGTGCGAGTGCCGATCGCTATCGCTCTGATCACCACGTCCGTGGGCGGTATCGCGGCGCTACGCGGGATGGACACGTTGTGGGCCGTCGTGGGCAAGCTGCCCTACGACTTCGCCGCGCACTGGTCGCTGTCGGCCATCCCTATGTTCCTGCTGATGGGAACGATCGCGTTTCGCGGGGGGCTGACTGCATCGCTGTTTTCTGCGTGTCGGATCTGGTTCGGGCGGTTACCCGGCGGGTTGGCCATTGCCGCCAATTTCGCTTCTGCCATGTTCGCGGCAGCATCGGGTTCTAGCCTCGCCACGGCCGCTGCGATGGGCAGGATTGCTGTGCCCGAAATGTTGAAGAGTGGCTATCAGCCGGGGTTGGCCACGGGCACGGTGGCGGCGGCAGGGACACTCGGGGCGATGATCCCGCCCTCAATCGCCTTCATCGTGTACGGCTGGTATACTGGGGTGCCTATCGGCCAGCTACTGATTGCGGGGATTCTTCCGGGCATCCTGACGGCAGTGGCCTATAGCGCCACCGTGGTGATCCGGGTCCTGATAGACCCAAGTCTGGCCCCGCGGTCGACCGAACGGCCCACTTGGGGTCAGTCGTTGTCGGCCTTTGTCTCGGTTTGGCCAATCCCAGTGTTGATCTTCGCGGTGATTGGGCTGCTCTATTCCGGTTTTACCACGGCAACCGAGGCCGGGGCCATCGGCGCGGTGGCTGCTCTGCTGATCTGCGCTCTGCGCGGTACGCTGACCCTTGATGTCGTCCGCAACAGCATCCGTGACGCGGTAACCAGCACGACCTCGATCCTGATCATCGCGGTCGGTGCCTCGCTTCTGTCCAAGTTCTTGGTTCTTGCGGGGCTGCCCCAGACCATGGGCCGCATCGTGACCGAGGGCGAGGCAACGGTGTTCATGGTGATCGGGTTCACGGTGGTGCTCTATCTGGTGCTGGGTATGTTCCTGGACCCGATTGGCGTGATGCTGGTGACCCTTCCAATCCTTCTGCCAGTCTTTGATGCGCTCGACTTGAACCTGATCTGGATGGGCGTCGTGGTGGTCAAGTTGATCGAGATCGGCCTGTTGACGCCGCCCGTGGGGTTGAATGTCTACGTGGTCAAAAGCGTGGTCGACCCGCGTATCCCGGTCGAGGAGATATTCAAAGGCGTGATGTGGTTCCTGGCCGCTGAGGTCGTGATTACCGCACTTCTAATCTTCATTCCCGAAATCAGCCTCTGGTTACCGTCACATATGTGACGGGGCAGGGCAAAAATAACTAAGGAGCATGAAATGCACAAACCAAGTGTTGTCCTGACCGGTGTCAGTCGCGGGATCGGGGCACAGACGGCGAAATATCTGACAGAGCAAGGCTATCACGTGATCGGCTTGGCTCGGACCGAACCGCTGGACTTTGATGGCACCTTCCGCGCGGTGGACTTGGCTGACGCCTCGGCCAAGCAGGTATTCGCCGAGATCGCCGAAGAATTCGGGCCGACCCGGCTGGTGGCCAATGCTGGCTATGTTGACGCAAAGCCGATTGAGGATGTCACGGATGAGGGGTTCGAACAGACCATCAAAGTCAACCTGCAGTCGCAGATTTGGGCGATGCAGGCGATGATCCCGGCTATGCGCAAGGCGCAGTTTGGGCGGGTCGTGATGATCGGAAGCCGGGCCTCACTGGGCAAGCCGGAACGGGCAACCTATTCATCATCAAAGGCGGCGCTAACCGGGCTCGCGCGGACCGCTGCGCTGGAATTGGCGCCTGACGGGATCACTGTCAACGTCATCTCTCCGGGGCCGTTTGAGACCGAGATGTTCTCCGCGCTCCAACCCGAAGGGTCGGAAAAACGCGCTAATTTCATGGCCAATGTACCGATGAACCGTGTTGGAAAGCCCGAGGAGATCGCGGCCACCATCGCCTTTTTCCTGTCCGAAGGCTCAGGCTTTGTGACTGGGCAGAACCTGTTTATTTGCGGGGGGCTGAGCCTGGGCTCGGTCTTCTGACGGCTTGCGTCCTTCCGGGCGTTTTGTTGGCCGCCTTTGCTGGGCACGGTTTTACCGGGCTTCGCGGCCAACATGATATGTTCGCATTGCATGTTGCGCATATACGGTGGCCTGTGGAGAGAAGGCCTTCATTGCCATCGGGGGCGCAGAGCCTACCCGGTGGAATGAAGGTCTCGATTGTCAGGTCCAGCCCGTGGTTTTTGCCCAGTATTTCGTGACAGCAAAAGGGCATCGTCTTTGCGGACGATGCCCTTTTGCTTTTGGCCGACGACGAAGCTGGGGTCTGACGGGGGTCAGTGAATGGCCCCCGCCTTGCGCAACTGCTCTTGCCGGTCGGGAGCGATGCCGAAGCGGGTCAGCACCCCGGCAGTATTAGAACCCGCCGGGACTGGCGCGCAGGGTGTGCCGGGCTGGCTGCGGCTGAAGCGCGGGGCAGGGGCTGCCTGAGGCAAGCCCGCTATGGTCACATAGGCGTCCCGGGCGATGGCGTGGGGGTGCGCCACTGCCTCATCGGGGGTCAGGACGGGCACAAGGCAGGCGTCAGACCCCTCAAAAATGGCGGCCCAGTCGGCGCGGGTGCGGGCAGCGAAAATCTGGGCATAGGCCGCTCGTTGTTCGGGCCATGTGGAATGGTCGTCGCGGCGCGCGGCCAGTTCGGCGGGAATACCTGCCTTCTTGACCAGTTCAGTGAAGAACTGTGGCTCGATCGCGGCGATCGACACATGGCCGCCGTCGCTCGTCTCGTAGACCCGGTAGTAGGGAGCGCCGCCATCCAGCATATTGGCACCGCGCGCCGGGCCCCACATGCCTTGGGCGGTCATGCCGGCAAAGACAGCGCCCAGAGCGTTGACCCCGTCGATCATCGCCGCGTCGACCACCTGACCTTGGCCGCTACGCGATCGCTCCCAGAGAGCGGCGAAGATGCCAAAGAGCAAGAACATCGTGCCGCCACCATAATCCGCCACAAGGTTCAGGGGCGGTGCTGGGGGGCGGTCGGAATCGCCCATCATGTGCAGCAGACCGGTCTGTGCGACGTAATTCAGGTCGTGCCCGGCCATCCGGGCCATCGGCCCCTCCTGGCCCCAACCGGTCATCCGGCCGTAGACTAGGTCTGGATGTTGCGCGAGGCAGACATCAGGCCCCAGGCCCAGCCGTTCCATCACGCCGGGGCGGAAGCCTTCGATCAGTACGTCGGCCTGCGATGCCAGGTCCAGCACTAGGTCGGTCGCCCCCGGAGCTTTGAGGTTCACGGCGATGCTGCGCTTGTTTCGGTTGTTGATGTCGTGCGGGCGGGCGCCACCTGGCGCACGATCCACCACGATCACCTCCGCCCCCTGGTCGGCCAACAATTGGCCGGCCAAGGGGCAGGGGCCGATGCCCGCCATCTCGATCACGGTTAGGCCTTGCAGGGGGCCGGTCATGGGTGCCGCCTCACACCGAGTACACACGCTGCGCGGTGCCGGCGAAAAGCGCGGCCTTCTCGTCAGCGCTGCATCCCGATGCCAGCCGTTTGAAAGTGTTCCAGAGCGTGCCGTAGGTGCAGGTGATCATGTCGACCGGGAAGTTGCTTTCGAACATGCAGCGGTCGGCGCCGAAGGCTTCGATGCAGGTCTCGACATAGGGTTTCCAAGCTGCCGCCAGATCTTTTGACGAGGCTGGCTGTGGCAGGGTCTCGAACCTAAAGCCGCCCAGCTTCATGCCCAGCCCGCCGATCTTGCAGCTGACATTGGGCTGGGCGGCAACCTGATGGATGCCAGTCTTCCATTCGGCAAAGACCTCGTCCCGTTTGCCTTCATAGGCTCCGGCGCCGATCGGGCCGCCCACGTGATCGAGGATGATGTTGGCGTCGGGATAGCTGGCGGCCAGGTCGGCCACCTCACCCAGTTGGGGGTGATAGACCCAGCTGTCGAAAGTCATGCCTAGGGCGACCAGTTTCTCGAAGCCTTCGCGGAACTTGGGGTCCATCAGCACACCCGCCGGTGGGGTTCGGGCAGTGGTGCGTACCGTTCCGGTCTCGTCATGGGCGGTGGACTGGCGGATGCCACGCCAACGTCCCTGGCCTAGGTCCTTGTGCATCTGCAGCACCTCCTCGACCGAGGCGCCCTCCAGCAAGTCGGCACGACCGATGATTCCTTTGCAGACGCCTCGGTCACCTTCGGGAGCATTGGCTGCCTCTTTCGCGAAAGCCACTACGAATTCGGTCTCCCCCAAGGGTTTGAGCCGCTCGGGGCCATCTTCGCGGTAGCTTTCGGTGCATTCGGCGAAAACGGTGGCGATCACGTTGTGGCCGACCGCCAAGTCGGCTGAGAATTCCTCCTGCAAGTAACGGGGCACACGGGGGCTGTCCCACAGGTGGTGGTGCGGATCGACAATGGGCAGCGTGGGCTCGAGTATTTCTTCGGTGTGTAGCGACAGCCAGCCGGGGTCGGCAGTCGGTAGAATCGTTGCGAATTTCGGTGCATGGGGCTGGGCCAAGTCATTCTCCTCCAGGCGTAGCGATTGAGCTTATCGGTGGATGAAGGGCATGCCGCAGATCGCGGCAACGGCCCCTCCCACAGGTGGCTGAGGCAAAATTGGCATGCAGAAAGAAAACAGTCAAGAATGATTTTTTATGAAGAAATCCTCTTGATCATGAGGTCGGTCAAGATCTCAATTTGCGGCGTCACGTTAATGCCGGCACCCTGTTCGATACGCCGCAGGGCAAGACCGCGCAGGCAATCCAGCATGTAGAGCCGATAAGGGATTAGGTAGTCAGGACTCAGCCCGGTATCAGAAAAGATTTCCTGCCATTCGGCGTTCCGCTCGCCGGTCAGCTTGTTCATCCGTTCCAGCAGGGTCTTGTGCATGCTGCGGTTGAACCGTTCGTACAGGCGGACTTCCAGTGCTGCGATGTAGTTCTTGGAGCCAATAAAGGTCCAGTAGTGGTCAATGATCATGCGTATGCGCTCATCCACCGGTCGTTCTCGCAGTGTCTCCGGTTTCCAGGGGAGGTTTAATGCCCGCGCGACGTAGTCTCGTGCCGCAACCAAAATGTCGTCGCGGGTCTGGAAATGGTATTGCAGGGCGCCACGCGAAACCTTGGCCTTTTCTGCCACCATGGAGGTCGAGAAATTGGCATAGCCGCGCTGGGCTAGCACGGAAATAGCAGCCCTAATTAGCTTCTGGTGGGTTTCTGCACTGCGTTCCTGCTGTGGCTTGGATGTCTTGCCTGCGCTGCTGTTTTTTTTCTCGGTCACGATCTTCGGTCTCCCTGTTTTGACGTGGCTCCCGGCGCCTGAGTCACACAAAAGAATACGTCCAGAATGATTTTTCGAGTGTTCCGTTTTTCTCTGAAAATAGTAGCGCGGGCAAGTGTTCAATACCCGTTTCTTCGTGAGGGGCAGATTTTCACAAAGCCTTAGAGAATACCTTGATGCCGTTCAGTCCTCGTTGCGGCACCACTTGACGGGGGTTGTTAAAAAAAATAAGTCATGATTGTTTTTTATTGATGTCGAGGCGGGCTATTGGCCGCGCGTGGCAAAAGGGAGGTGACCATGATCGAACGCTGGACAATGCCGGATCTGCCGTTCTTCGATGACTCGCATCGCGCATTGGGCGAGCGGTTGGCAGACTGGGTTGAGCAGGCCGAGGAGCCGGCCGAAGAGGGCTCGGCATATTTTCGTCAGGAGTGCCTAGATGTGGCAGCCGAGATGGCGGAATGGGGGTTTCTGGGCTACGTGATCCCGGATGTGGAGGAGCCCGCTCCTCGGGTCGACGTGCGGGCCGTGTCGCTGATCCGCGAGGCCTTGGGTTTCCGTTCAGCTCTGGTGGACAGCGTTTTTACCATGCAGGGGCTGGCAACGGCACCATTGTGGCTCTCGGAGTCCAGGGTGTTGAGCCGTCGATACCTGGGCCCTTGTAGGCGGGGGGAGAAGATTGCGGGTTTCGCGGTGACCGAGCCCAACGCGGGCTCGGACGTGGCCGCGTTGGAAACTTCGGCCACCCGTGACGGCACCGACTTCGTACTGAACGGAACCAAGCGGTGGATTACCAACGCGGGTGCGGCGGATCACTATATCGTCGTTGCAAGGACGGGTGAGGCACCCGGTGCGCGGGGGCTCTCGGCCTTCATGGTTGATGCGGATACGCCCGGCTTGAGTGTGGGTCCCGAGGTGCGGATGATTGCACCCCATCCCATCGGTGAACTGATCTTTGACGCATGCCGCATTCCAGCGACAAATATGATTGGCGCTCCGGGCGAGGGGTTCAAGGCTGCGATGAAAACTTTCGATATCTTTCGCACGTCGGTCGGGGCAGCGGCGGTCGGCATGGCGCGGCGGGCGCTTGGCGCGACCGTCGAGCGGATGCGGGGTCGGCAGTTGTTTGGCAATCCGATGGGGCAGATGCCCACGGTTCAGGCAGCTATGGCAGATATGGCGCTTGATACCGAACAAGCCAGCCTGTTGGTTTATCGCGCCGCCTGGTTGCGCGATACCCGCGATGGTCGGCACTCTGATGCTGTGGCCATGGCTAAGCTGGGTGCAACCGAAGCTGCGCAGCGCGTGGCAGACCAAGCGGTGCAGTTGTTCGGGGCGCTTGGTGTCGCCCATGGCTCGATCGTCGAACAGATTTATCGCGACGTGCGACCCATGCGGATCTACGAAGGCGCATCTGAGGTGCAGAAGCTGATTATCGGCCGGTCGTTGATGAAAGGCGGAGAGGCCTGATGACCGCATTTCCCGCCTTGTTCCAACCTGGCCGGATCGGTGCGTTGACCTTGCCAAACCGCCTGATCATGGCGGCGATGGAGACCAACCTTGCTGGCCCTGGCGGCACCGTATCGGACCGGATGCGGGCGTACTACGCTCAGCGCGGGTCAGGGGGCGTAGGTATGGTCACAGTGGAATACACCTGCGTCGACAGCCCGCGCGGCATGGGCGGCGCGCCTCAGGCGGCGCTGGATGATGACGCGCAGATTGAAAGCCATGCCGCCTTGGCCCGGGCGATCCGCGCGGGCGGGGCGCGGGCCTGTGTGCAACTGTTCCATGCCGGGAGGCAGACGTTGCGACAGTACACCGGCGGGGTAATGCCCGTGGCGGCGTCGGCCGTCGCCTGCAAGGTCTATCGCGAGGCGCCCGAGGCGCTGGACGCTGCCGGTATCGAGCGGTTGATTGAGCAGTTTGCCGCAGCGGCCCGGCGGGCGGTGCGAGCGGGCTATGACGCGATCGAGATTCATGGCGCGCATGGCTACTTGCTGGGGGGGTTCCTGTCTGGTGCGGCCAACCGGCGCGACGACGCCTATGGCGGGTCACTGGAAAACCGGATGCGTTTCCCTTTGGCCGTGATCTCGGCTGTCAAGGCGGCGGCCGGATCTCTGCCCGTGATCTTTCGCTTCTCGGCTGATGAACATGTGCCCGGTGGTACGGTGTTGCACGAGGCGTTGAGGATGGCGCCGCGCTTCGAGCAAGCGGGTGCAGATGCGCTGCACGTCTCAACCGGCACGGCCGAGGCGATGGACTGGAACGTCGACCCTGTCTCACGGCCCCAGGGCGCGCGGCTACCTCTGGCGCGGGCAGTACGAAAGGTAGTGGAGGTGCCGGTGATCGCCGTCGGTGTCATTCGCGAACCGCGTGTGGCCGAGGCCGCGATCACCGGGGGAGATGCCGATTTCGTGGCCTTGGGCCGGGCGCTGCTGGCGGATCCGGACTGGCCCGCCAAGGCACGCGAGGGGCGGTTGGCTGATATCCGGCCCTGTACGTCGTGTAACTGGTGCGTCGATCGGCTGTTGGCCAAGAAAAGCCTCTCCTGCGCCGAGAATCCCTTGGTTGGGCACGAGGCCCAACCGATGCTCGCGTGTGACGGCGGTGGTCGAACCGTGACTGTGGTGGGGGGCGGCCCGGCGGGTATTGCTGCGGCACTGTTGCTGGACGCGACGGACTGGCGAGTGACGCTTTACGAACGCGATGCGACCCTGGGGACGGGGTTGCGCGCCTCTGCCGAGCCGCCGGGCAAGGAAAAGTTCCTGTGGTACCGCGATTATCTTCTGCATCGACTGGAGCGGTCGGGCGTTTTGGTGCGTACCAGCTATGCGCCGAAGGCCGAGGAGTTGACGGCCGCGAACGACATAGTTCTGCTGGCCATCGGTGGACAAGATCGCCGTCCTGAAGCGAGCGGGCTGGAAGACCCGCGCGTCGGCTATGCCTATGACGTTCTGACCGGGAGGTTGGCGCTGAGGCCGGGCCAGATATTGGTTTATGGCGGTGGCGAGACGGGGTGTGAAATTGCCGACTACGCCGCAGAACAGGGCTGCGAGGTGTTGCTGGTGGCGCGCGGCGCCGCGCGACTGGCGCGGCGGGCGCAATATGTCTATCGCCGGCACCTGCTGGGACGCCTGCACGACAACCCTCACGTTAAGATTCTTGAAGGTTGGTCGCTAGAGGCGGTGACGCCTGCAGGTGCCACCTTCACCGATGCGGACGGGAGGCGCGCGACCCACACCTTTGACCAACTGCTTCTGGCAGCGGGCCGGTTTCCAGGCGGGCCTCTGATGGAGGAGTTGCAGGCTCTAGGTCTAGAGGTCCACAGCATTGGAGATTGCCGAGACGTGCGCCGGATCGGCGATGCAGTGCATGACGCCTACGCTGTCGTACAGGCGATGAACGCCGCAGCCAGCCCCGGGACGCCGCAGCTGGAGGCTTTGCCGGTTTGATCCGGTTTCATTCAGCATCCGTGCGATCGGGGTGCCCGACCGAACAAGCAAGAGAGAAATGGAGAAACCCATGAAAAATCCGGTTATCGTTGATGCGTTGCGCACGCCCATAGGGCGCGGCAAACAGGGTGGAAGCCTGTCCTCGGTTCACCCGTCAGACCTGTTGGGCCAGGTGCTGAAAGCCTTGGTGGAGCGCAATGGCATCGACCCCGCCCGAGTCGATGACGTCCTGATCGGCTGCGTGAGCCAAGTCGGAGAACAGTCGGCCACGCCCGGTCGCTGGGCGCTGCTTGCGGCGGGGTTCCCCGCCTCTGTCCCCTCGGTCACGATCGACCGCAAATGCGGCTCAGGCCAGCAGGCGATCCATTTCGCAGCTCAGGGAATCATGGCGGGGGCCTATGATATTGTGATCGCGGGGGGCGTCGAAAGCATGAGCCGTGTACCCATGGGAAGCGCCCGGATCGGCATGGATCCCTTCGGCGATGGCGCGAACACGCGCTACGCTCCTGGGTTGGTTGGCCAAGGCGTCTCTGCCGAACTAGTGGCGCGCAAATGGGGGCTGAGCCGCGAGGAACTGGACGACTATTCCGTCCGTTCGCATCATCTGGCGGCACGGGCGCAGGCCGCAGGTCGGTTCAAGGACGAGATCCTTCCCATCCTGACCCCCGAAGGGTTGGTCGATCAGGACGAGACGATCCGCGCCAATTCTACACTCGAGGGGTTGTCCGGGTTGAAGACTCCCTTCGCCGATCCTGCCCTCGACGAACGGTTCGGTGGCATCGATTGGAAGATCACGGCGGGCAACTCCTCGCAGATCACCGACGGGGCCTCAGCTCTTCTGCTGATGAGCGAAGAGACCGCGGCGGCGCTGAACCTGACGCCGTTGGCGCGGTTCGTGGGTTTCGACGCGGTGGGCGATGATCCGACCTTGATGTTGACAGCGCCCATCCCTTCGACCCGGCGGGTGCTCGAGAAAGCTGGCCTGAGCCTAGATGACATTGGCCACTACGAGGTGAACGAGGCCTTCGCGCCCGTGCCCTTGGCCTGGCTGAAGGAACTCGGCGCCGATCCTGAGCGGTTGAATCCGCGTGGTGGGGCTATCGCCCTAGGTCACCCTCTTGGAGCCTCGGGCGCGCGGATCATGACGACCATGGTCCATGCGATGTCCCAGACCGGGACGCGCTATGGCCTGCAAACGATATGCGAGGCTGGTGGCATGGCCAATGCCACCATTCTGGAAGCGATGAACTGAGGAGAGAGAAGACATGGACATCAAGGGAAAATCCGCAGTGGTTACGGGCGGCGCTTCGGGGCTGGGCTTCGCCACCGCTCAGAAACTGATTGCGCAAGGCGGACACGTGGTGATCGTCGATCTGCCGACTTCGGCGGGCGAGGAACAGGCTAGGGCGCTGGGGCCCCGTGCGCGGTTCGTGCCTGCCGACGTGACCGAGACCGTGCAGATGGCCGAGGCCTTCGACGCGGCCGAGGACATGGCAACTTTCCGCGCTTGCGTGCACTGTGCAGGCCGGGGAGGAGCTCTGCGGATCCTCGACAAGGAAGGCAAGGCGGGCGCGCTTCAGCATTTCGAGGACCTGATCCGGCTGAATCTGGTCGGATCCTTCAACGTGTTGCGCCTTGCGGCTGAGCGGTTCAACAACAACGACCCGATCGACGACGAACGCGGTGTTTTCATCCTGACCGCCTCGGTCGCCGCGTGGGAGGGCCAGATCGGCCAGATTCCCTATGCCTCGGCCAAGGCAGGCATCGTCGGTATGACGATCGTGGCTGCGCGCGATCTGGCGCGGCGTCTGATCCGGGTCTGCACCATTGCACCCGGAATCTTTGATACGCCAATCTTGGCGCGGCTGCCACAGGACGTGCGGGATTCGCTGGGGGCGTCGGTGCCACACCCGGCACGCCTTGGCCAACCGCCCGAGTTTGCCGCGCTGGCCGCGCATATTATCGAGAACCAGATGCTGAATGGCGAGACGATCCGTCTGGACGGCGCAATCCGAATGCAACCGAGGTAGAACGATGTCGAACCTGACCTTCGAGGTGGCGGACCACGTTGCCCTGTTGACCATCAACCGCCCCGAGGCACGCAATGCCGCGACCTTGGCGTTGTCCGAAGCGATGGTCGAGGCGATCGACCGGATTGATGCCGATCCGGGCATCCGCGCTATCGTGCTAACCGGGGCGGGGGGGCATTTCTGCGCCGGAATGGATCTTAAGGGATTTCTGCGAGGCGAACTGCCCAAGATCCCTGGGCGCGGCTTTGCTGGTATGACCGAGGCGCCCCCCAAGACCCCGATTATCGCGGCGGTAGAGGGCTATGCGCTGGGCGGCGGGTTTGAACTGGCGCTGGCCTGCGACATGATCGTGGCAGCGGACACGGCGCGTTTTGGCCTGCCGGAGGTCAAGCGCGGACTCGTGGCGCGGGCCGGCGGGCTGTTGCGTCTGCCGCGTCAGATGCCGCAGCGCATTGCAATGGAACTTCTGATGACCGGCCGCATGCTGCCACCGGACGAAGCGTTGCGCCTGGGGCTAATCAACCGTGTGGTGCCGGAGGGCGGTGCGTTGGAGGCCGCCCGGGCGTTGGCCGCCGAGATCGCGGCGAACGGCCCGTTGGCCGTGGCGGCTGTAAAGGAGGTGGTCATGCGCCAGCAAGATTGGCCGGCGGCCGAAGGGTTCACCCGGCAGGCCGAGTTCACCGACCCGATCTTCGCGTCCGATGACGCCAAGGAAGGCGCCTTGGCCTTTGCCGAAAAGCGTGCACCGCATTGGACTGGCCGCTAGAAAAGCGGAGATTGGTATGTCGAGACAAGGCCGTGTCGGGGAACTGCCGCGGCCTTGTCTATATCGGGTGATGGTGAGCCGCTGCTCTGACCGGGTCGGCAGGTCACAAATCTTCCAGTACCACTACCGGCTTGCCAATACTGCGCCGGGCAACCAGATCTTCGATCGCTTGGCCAAAGGTTGCGACGGTGTATGTCCGGCTGGGGCTCGGTGTTAGAGAGCCAATGGTGAGCATTTCTCCCAGTCGGGCCAGCAGGGCCGCATTGACATTGGGTTCCTGCTGGGCGAAGCCGCCCCAATCGACGCCAACTAGGTTGGCGCGTTTCAAGAGCGGTAGGTTCAGCGGCAGGCGCGGGATTTCTCCGGCGGTAAAGCCCAGAACCAGATGACGACCGTTGGGGGCGAGGTGGCGGAAGGCGGGTTCGGAATAGCTTCCGCCCACGGGGTCGACCACGATATCCACGCCGCTCGGAGCCAAGTCGCGTAGTCGATCACGCCAGTCGTGGGCGGTGTAATCAACAGTGGCCTCGGCTCCGCGCATCCGTGCCGCTTCGCGCTTGGCGGGCGTCGATGCGGCGGCAATGACACGGCCGCCCAGGGCCCGGCCAAGATCGATTGCTGCCATGCCTAGGGTGCCAGAGGCGCCCAATACCAACAATGTTTCGCCGGCTCGCTGATGACCGCAGTTGGTCAGGGCATAAAGCATCGTGGCGTAGGCCGACAGGAAGGCGGCACCGATGGTGGCTGGCATGCGCCGAGGCAGGGGAACCGTGTCGCTGATCCTCACTATAGCATATTCAGCCATGCAGCCGGTAAAGGCGATGGCGGCCACGCGGCGCCCCAAGAGGGTTGGGTCTGTCCCGGCACCCAGGGCGACCACTGTGCCGCAGCATTCGCGGCCAGGGATCATCGGCAGGGGAGGTTTTTCCTGGTACATGCCGCGTAGCAGTACGGAGTCGAAATACCCAAGCCCGACGGCCTCGACTGCCAGCTTTGCCTCGCCGGGGCCTGGTGCGGGATCGGGTATCTGGCCCCGCGTCAGTTTTGGCGGAGACCCATATTCCTCGCATATTAAAGCTCGCATGACATCCCTTTCGTCTTTTGGTTTGACTACAATAAAACAATCATAAATGATTGTTTGCAATGGCCTTGGTGGCCGAAAGGGGAGCGAATGGAGAATGTGATATATGAGGTGTCGGAGGGAGTGGCAGTGATCACGCTGAACCGTCCGCAGGCGAAGAACGCCATCGACGCGGCGACGGCGCAGGCAATCGAGGCCGCTATGGACCGGTTGGAAGCTGATCCGTCAGTCCGGGTGGGCATCTTGACTGGCGCAGGAGGGACCTTCTGTTCAGGAATGGATCTTAAGGCATTTCTGCGCGGTGAGGTCGTGGTAACACCCAGACGGGGCTTTGCGGGCATCGCCTCGTGTCCGCCGCCGGTTCCGTTGATTGCCGCGATCGAGGGATATTCCGTGGCGGGTGGGTTCGAGATCGCCTTGTCCTGCGATCTGATCGTCGCATCCCGGGCGGCGCAGTTTGGCCTGCCTGAGGTCCGGCGCGGGCTGGTAGCGACAGCAGGCGGCATGTTGCGGATTCCGGGGCTTCTGCCGCCGAATGTGGCGCACGAGTTGGTGTTGACCGGCCGCATGGCCTCAGCTCAGGAGATGGCCGGTTACGGCTTGGTCAATCGGCTGGTTGATGAGGGCGAGGCCCTGCAGGGGGCGAAGGCCTTGGCGGCCGAGATTGCGGCGAACGGGCCTGTGGCTGTACGGACAAGCAAGGCGGTGATGCGACAGAGCCTGCACTGGAGCCAGGATGAGATGTTCGAGCGGCAGGATGAGGCGGCGCGGCCGGTTTTTACCTCTGAAGATGCGAAGGAAGGCGCGCGCGCTTTCGCAGAGAAGCGCGCGCCGCGTTGGTCAGGGCGGTAGCGCGGGCACCGGGCCGGGGGAGTGCCTCCTGGCCCGCGCGGCCAGGACCTGTGGGTCGTTGGGTCAGGCCAGTCCGTCGGCCATCGCCTGTTGCGCGATGTCACGCAGAACATTCTTGCGCACCTTCAACCCGTTGGGGCCGTCGGCCACGGGGATCTCGTTGATCTCGAATATGCGCACTGGAACCTTGTAGATCGCCAATTGCGCTCTGCATGTTGCAATTAGAGACGCATGGTCGGGAGTGGTGCCGGCTGCTGGTACGACAAAGGCCACCGGGCGCGGTCCCTGTTTCAAGGTAACCGAAACGACTTGGCACTGGTCGACCGAAAGGTCCTCCTTGATGACCGCCTCGATCTCCTCTGGTGCGACGAGGTATCCGCCGATGCGCAGGATGTCGTTCATTCGGGTCAGGAAAGTGAAGCTTTCACCTGCGCCGCGCAAGCCCAGATCTCCGGTGCGCAGGTAGCCATCCGGGGTGAAGGTGGCAGCTGTCCTTTCGGGGTCGTTCAGATAGCCGACCATGACGTTGGGCGACAGTATCTGGACCTCACCCGCCGCGCCTTCAGGTTGCTCAGCGCCAGTGTCGGGATCGGCGATGCGCAGCTTTGCGCCGGGGGTCGTCAGGGTGCCGCCGCCCTCCTTGCGCTCTTCCAGTGGGGCGTCGGCGCGACGGGCGGCCACGAAAGCAAGGGTCTCGGACAGTCCGTAGAAACCACGTATAAGAACGGCGCGCCGTTCCGCCTCGGCGGGCAGTTCGGTTAGGCCGGGGGTAAAGTTGGCGTGGCCGAACATCTTGAGACCGGGAAAAGGGCGATCACCGGGGGTCACTGTCAGCAGTTTGTCCAACATATCGTTGGTGCCCATGGCATGGGTTACGCCCAGGTCGTTGATCAGGCGCGAAACTTGTTCGGGTTCAAAGGTGTCCAGCAGTACCATGGGAATGCCGGAGGCGATCGAAGTCATGGCCACGGCAAAGCCGAAGCCGCCACAGAACGGGATGGCCAAGATGGTGCGGCTGTCGGCGTCGAAGCCGATGGCTGCGGCGGCGTTGGTGCAGTGGTGTGCGACCCGATTCTGGATATGTTGCACGATCTTGGGTTGGCTCGTGGTGCCCGAGGTGGCCAGGTAGAGGCAGACGTCCTGCGGTTGCGCCTGTATCTCTGTCGTCGAGAAATCAGAAAGGGTAGACAGCGCCAGCGTTTCAACTCCGGGGATGACCTCATCGGCCGGGATGTCCTCGACCGAGAGGACCAGTTCAAGGCTGGCGCGATCCTTGGTCGGGATGCGCCGCACGGCGTCGGCTACGGCCCCTTTTCGATAGCCGGGATCCAGCACCAGGGCGCTGGCATCAGTGCGACGGATCAAGTCGCCGATCTCCTTGGTGCCGAAACGGGGGTTCAAGGCCAGAATGGCTGCCCCCAGCCGCCAGGCGGCGAAGGCGGCGACCATCCATTCCGGCCGGTTGCCCAGGCACAGTGCCACTGTATCACCGCGACCGATGCCCCTTGCATGCAGGGCCGCCGCCAGCCGTTTGCTCTCGGAGCGCAACTGGCCGTAGGTGTAATCCGGTTGTCCGGGTATCAGAAACAGGGGCGCATCGTCGGGTGCTTGCTCGACTAGGTTAGAAAGCCTGTCTCGGCTGGCGGAGTCCGTTTTATTCAAGGGTTTCACTCACTTTTCGTCTGGTAGCCCGGTCTTGGGGTGGGCGTCTCTCCCTTGCCATGCAGAGGTGCGTGGCGCCATAACAATCATTCTTGATTGTTTTAAATTGTCAATCGAAAATGGCGCGGCCGAAATCTTTATAAAACAATCATGATTGACTTTTATTTGTCGGACGGGCAAGTAATGTCAACGACTGAGGGGGAGGACTTTCATGTTGGATCTGACGTATTCAGGCGGCACTGTTGGGCGTCTGATCGCCGATGCCGTAACACGGTTTTCGGACCGGCCGGCGCTGGCTGACGATCACGTCCGCTGGACTTATTCACAGCTTGGCGATGTCATCGGGCGTTTACTCACGCTCTACCGACAACTGGGGTTGAAGCCCGGTGATGGTATCTGCATGGTCACGGGCAATCGGGTCGAGGCTTGGGCGGCTACTTGCGCATCAAACGTCATGGGGCTGCGCCATACGCATCTGCACCCGATGTCGGTCGAGGATGATCACGCCCACATCCTGCAGGATTCACAGGCCACCACGCTGATCGTTGACAGCCGCAAGTTTGCCGGGCTGGGCCAAAGGCTGAAGGCCCGTTTGCCGCAGGTGCAGCGGCTGTTGTCGCTGGGGCAGGTCGAGGGCGCGACGGATATCCTGGCGCGTATCGAGGGTCTAGAGGCTGCGCCGCTGGTCTGCCCCTGCGATCCCGAGGACACAATGCTGCTGACCTACACCGGTGGTACCACGGGCAAGTCCAAGGGCATAGATATGCCGCACCGGGCGATCGTGACAATGTCCTCGATCATCGCGGCGGAGTGGGAATGGCCGCAAAATTTACGCTACATGGCGATGACCCCGATCAGCCATTCTGCGGGGGTGAAGATTTACCCGGTCATGTCGCGCGGCGGCTATACCCGGCTGGTCGACGGGTTCGACGTTGAGAGCTTTTGTCAAATTGTTGCCGAAGAAGGTATCTCCGCGACCTTCCTGGTGCCGACGATGCTCAATGCAATGTTGCAACGGCCCAAGATAGTGGAGAACTATGACCTGTCAAGCCTAGGCCTGATCATCTACGGAGCTGCTCCGATGGCTCCTGATCAGATGCGCCGAGCGATCGAGAGTTTCGGGCCGGTTTTTCTTCAACTTTACGGCCAGTCTGAGGCGCCGGAATGCATCACTACGATGCGGGTGGCTGATCACGACTTGGCGCGCCCAGACCGGCTGGCTTCCTGCGGGCGTGCAACCATGCTGTGCGAGGTGACGCTGCTGGATACCGGCCTGAACGAGGTGCCGGACGGTACGCCGGGTGAGCTTTGCGTACGCGGGCCACTAGTGATGAATGGGTACTGGGGTTTGCCCGAACTCACCGAGGAGGTCTTTCGCGGCGGCTGGTTACACACCGGCGACGTGGCCTGGCGTGACAGCGACGGGTATTACTACATCGTTGATCGTACCAAGGACATGATCATCTCGGGTGGATTCAACATTTACCCGCGCGAAGTCGAGGATACTCTCGCGGCCCATCCGGCCGTGGACATGGCTGCTGTGATCGGCGTGCCGGACGCCAAGTGGGGCGAAGCTGTGACGGCTTTCGTCGTGCTGCGCGACGGTAAAAGAATTACGCCAGAGGAGCTGATGGCCCACGTAAAGGCCGAGCGCGGCGGGCCTTGGGCCCCCAAGACAATACATTTTCTGGATGAACTGCCGCTGACGGGGCTGGGCAAGCTGGACCGAAAGTCCCTGCGCAAGCCCTATTGGGAAGGGCGCGCGCGCGACATATGACCCAGGTCCCTATTCAGTACGACCGCGTCTTGGCGCAAACCGCAGAGACGCTTGTGTCCTGGAGGCCCGAGGACGCGTTGCTATATGCCCTAGCCATCGGGATGGGGGCTGAAAATCTGGCCTATGTTTATGAACGTGACCAGCGGGTTTTTCCGACCTTCGCTGTCATCCTGGCCTTTCAAGGCGGGCCGTTGTCAGACTTGGCAATTGATCCGCGCTTCTTGCTTCATGGCGAGCATGCGTTAGTGCTTCACCGGCCCCTGCCTGTCGCCGGCAAGGGGGTCGTGCGGGGCCTGATGACCGGGGCCTGGGACAAGGGGGCGGGACGCGGAGCGATCTTTCGCGAGGAAAAGCAGATTGTCCTTCAAGGGGAGGAGCTGCCTCTGGCCACGATCACTACTACGTCCTTCGGCCGGGCCGAGGGAGGTTTTGGCGGCCCGCGTGAGGGGCAGCCCGCTCCGCATCCGCTACCCGGTCGTGCTCCCGACGCGGTGGTGCACATGCGGACAGGGGCGGATCAGGCCCTTCTGTATCGGCTGTGTGCTGACCGAAATCCGCTGCATGCGGATCCGAAGTTTGCGCGTGAAGCTGGGTTTTCCGGGCCGATCCTGCATGGACTTTGCACCTATGCAATCTGCGCTCGGGCGGTGCTGTCGCACTACGTTGGAATGGACGGAGGGCGGCTACGGTCTCATGCGCTGCGGTTTTCGGCCCCGGTCTATCCGGGAGAGGTGCTGCGGGTCGAGATGTGGCGCGACGGTGTGGTCATCTCGTTTCGTGCATTGGTCGAAGATCGAGACACGGTGGTCGTCACGAATGGAAGAACTGAACTGGGAGAGCCCGAATGACTGAAAGCCCTTATCGGCAATATCTAATGGACGAAATTACCATGGGGTCTCCCGTGGCGAAAGGGTTGGGGCTGGAACTGGTGAAGGCGGCCCCGGAACTGACAGTTTTGCGCCTGCCATTTCGTCCTGAGAACACTACCTTTGAGGATGTGGTGCATGGGGGCACAATCGCCACGCTGATCGATATCGCTGCAGCCGCCGGTTTTGTCGCCGGTGCGGGTGAAGGGGTGGTGGGTGGCGTCACATCGGCCTTGTCCATAAACTACCTGTCTGCGGCGCGCGGCTGCGACCTTCTGGCCGAGACACGGCCTTTGCGGCGGGGGCGTTCGCAAACCACTTGCGAAGTTACGGTGCTGGACACCGAAGGGCATCTGATCGCCAAGGGAACAGTCACAAACCGGGGGTTTGCAGCACCGGTCGGAACAGCGTGATGGGCCATACCTTCAAATCAGCTGGGGGCTTCGAAAAAAACTTTGCCAAGCTGATCCAATGAAGAATTTGTAATTTTCGACACGCCTTCGTCCTTTTTGCTGTTCATCACCAAACAATCATATTCGACTGTTTTTTAATGGCAGTGTTTTGGGCGATGGAGGGCGCGGGGCGATGCCTGAGCGTAAAGGGGAGACGACATGATCAAAATTCCGGAACTTCTGGCGACATGGTTCTCGAGGGGGTTGATGGCGCTGTCTTGCCTGGCGCTGCTGGCAATGGCCCTCCATGTGACCGCGGACGTGGTGATGCGCACCTTCTTTAACAGCCCAATCCCCGGTACGCTCGAAATTGGCACGCATTATTACATGATTGCTGTGTCGTTCTTGGCGCTTGGCCAGGTTCAGATCCGCGACGGCCATGTCGCGGTCGAGTTCGTGGTGCACAGCCTAAAGGCTCGGCCCCGCATGGTTTTGGAGTTCCTGGCCCTGCTGGTTACCTTCGTTTTCAGCGTGATTTACCTGAACATGTCCTGGGTTTCGGCGGCGCAGAAGACCGCGCGACGGGAATATGTGCTGAGCCAGGACAATATTCTGCTCATCTGGCCCTCGCGCTGGATCCTCGTGGTCAGCGTCGCCGCCTTCTTGCTGGTGTTGCTGGTCCAGATGGTCCGCATGGGACAGGCTCTGTGGCAGGGCCATGTTCGCAGGGTTGGGGAACTGATGGATGAAGACCGGGTAGAGCCGGCTGAAGAGGAGGCGCGCTGATGTCGCTGATGCTGATTGGGTTCCTGGGGCTGGTGGCCCTTGTCGTTATGCTGGCCATTCGCGTACCGGTCGGCATTGCGCTGTCGGTCGTGTCGCTGATCGGGATCACATTGGTCCGGGGCCCGAATGCGGCCTTCGGCGCGCTGCGCTCGCTGCCCTATGACTTCACTGCTGTCTGGACACTATCGGCCATCCCCATGTTCCTGCTGGCGGGTTCTGTTGTGTCGAACAGCGGCATGACCACAAGCCTCTTCAAGGCGATGCGGGTCTGGCTTGGCTGGTTGCCCGGCGGTGTGGCGGTGGCCACGAACTTTGCTGGAGCGGGTTTCGCGGCGGCTTCGGGGTCGTCAATTGCGACCACCGCGACACTGGGTCGGATCGCCGTGCCCGAGATGCTGGATAGCAAGTATGACCCGGGCTTGGCCACAGGGGTGGCTAGCGCGGTCGGCACATTGGGGGCGGTGATCCCGCCCAGTATTATCATCGTTCTCTATTCGATCTTCGCTCAGGCCCCAGTAGGGCAGGTGCTGATCGCGGGAATTATCCCGGGTCTGCTGACCGCTTTTTGCTATGCCGCGATGATCATCATCCGCTGCACATTGAATCCGAAGCTCGCGCCTCGCGTGATAGGACCCAAGCTTACCCTGCGCGAACACCTGAGGCTCGTGTCGGCAATCTGGCCGCTACCTCTGCTGGTGCTCTGCGTCGTCGGCGGCATCTATTCCGGCATTATGACTGCGACCGAGGCGGGTGCCGTTGGTGCGGTTTTGGCGATCCTTACATCGATGCTGCAGTTCCGCTTTAGTTTGACCATGCTGCGCAGCAGTCTGATTGATGCGGCGGGGACCACTGCCAGCCTGTTAATGATAGCCATTGGCGCGATCCTTTTTACCCGGTTCCTGGCACTGTCCGGTGTGCCGACCATCCTTTCGGACCTTATCGCGATGAACGACACCAGCCAGCTCTCGATCGTGCTGTCGATCGCCGTGGTTTATCTTTTCCTTGGCTGCTTCTTGGATCCGTTGGGGGTGCTGCTGCTGACCCTGCCTGTACTGCTTCCGGTCTTCGAAAGTGCCGATATTAACCTGATCTGGATCGGCATCATCCTAGTGAAGTTCATCGAATTGGGGATGCTGACGCCCCCGGTCGGGTTGAACGTCTTTGTCATGAAGGGAGTGATCGGTGATCGCGTCTCACTGCCCACGATCTTTAAGGGGGTGGGGTGGTTCCTGCTCGCTGAGGTCGTGGTCATGGTGCTGTTGGTCTCTTTCCCTCAGATTACTCTGTTCCTGCCCAACTTCATGGAATGACCGGCATTGCCTGTGGAAAAGGGGTTGGCAGATTGCGGATCTGCAAATAACATTCAATCAAGATTGTTTTTAATTATCGAGTCGCCGGTTGGTGGCTTAAGCGAAAACGGACCTAGGGGAGGATACGATGGGAAAATTTAGAAATACGGCGCTGGCTGCGGCATTGGGGGTCTCGACGGTAATTCCGGCGCAGGCTGCCGACATGAACATCGTCTACGCGACGTTCTTGGGGCCGAACGCGAGTTTGGTGAAAGACGGCGTGGTTGTGTTCCTGGATTACGTCAAGGAACATTCGGACGGCGCCATCGACTACACGCTGCACAGTGGTGGATCGCTGCTTAGCGCGACAGGGATGCTGGAAGGGATCCGCGACGGGATCGCCGACGGAGGCCAGATTTTGGGCGTTTACAACCCAGCTGAACTGCCGGTGACGAACGTGGTGATGGGGCTCGCTCCCGCGATGACTAGCGATCCACGAGCGGTCGCGGCGGCGCTGACAGAATACATTCTGCTCGAGTGCCCCCGCTGTATCGGGGAATACGAGGAGAACAACGTCCAATATATCGGTAGCTGGGCTACCAGCCGCTATG
Source organism: Antarcticimicrobium sediminis (assembly GCF_004348975.1). Classification (GTDB taxonomy): domain Bacteria; phylum Pseudomonadota; class Alphaproteobacteria; order Rhodobacterales; family Rhodobacteraceae; genus Antarcticimicrobium; species Antarcticimicrobium sediminis. Next base: position 161,378 of record NZ_SMFP01000012.1, read on the forward strand.
CCATGCTCTGTGCCGCCCCGGTCAACGGTCTGGACAGCCTGAAGGGTCGCAAGGTCCGCGCGTCGGGCGAATGGGCTGGAATTGGTGCCGCGTTGGGGATGACGCCGGTGACTATGTCCTTGGGAGACACCTACGAGGCGCTACAGCGCGGTCAGGTAGACTGCACCCTTGGCGAGATCAACTGGATGACCAACAATTCGTTCGGAGATGTTGCCAAATATGGGATCGAACTGGACCAAGGCATTTCCTACATTGGGCCGGTCTTCAGCCTGCGCAAGGACATGTGGGATGATCTGAGCGATGAGCACAAGCAGGTCTTTTACGAGGGGACCGCTCGCGGCATGATCAACGGCGCAATCCAGACCGTCGCCTCGAACCAAGACGCCAAAGACATGGCAGACGAGAAAGGCTGGGTTATCGCGCCGCCCTCGGATGACATCAAGGAAAAGCTTGAAACGGTGCCGCCGAAGGTGCGTGCTGCGCTGATCTCACGCAGCGAACAACTCGGGATTGAGAACTCCGAGGCCATCATTGATGGCTTTTTGGCCAAGCTGGAGAAGTGGGATGAAATCGTTGCCAAGACGCCAGATCAGGATGCGCTGGTCGAGCAGGTAATGATCGAGATCTACGACAAGCTCTAAACCTCCCCGGGCATGCCGAGATACGCCGTCGCCCTATGTCTTCTGGGCGGCGGCCTGTCTTCGAGGCGCCTGAGGTAGATGAGCACTCGGGTAGGAAGCGCGCGGTGTTTGGCAAGGTGCCCACGTAAGGCAGTAATTATTCGGGTATGCCTCTGCGACCGCATACGAAACAGCGATACGCTGTTCTGCCGTCGTTCCCGCCATGAAGCACATGGTGGGCCCAAAAGCAGCGTCGACCGTCGCCTCGGTGCCCAGCGCATCGTTCATCGTCTGATTGTTGCGCAGCACCCGCCGTTCCCGAAGCTATAGTATCATTAGGTCCTTCGATCCGTTGAGTGCATTGTCTAAGTGGCAGAGGTGCAAAAATTGGTCGCGCAAGTGTCTTGCGAGGGCAAGGAGGAGGGGCGTCTGACGGCAACAAAAGGTGTCGAACTCATTATTCCGAAACAATGGCCGACCAAATGAGGTGCGGAAAAAATAATTTGGAACAGTGGATTGGCATTGATGATGTAACTGCCCCCCGACGGCATCTGTGTGCCAAGGTGGGTCTTTGAGGATCCACAAAGGAGAGCGGTCATGTCAGAGATTATCACGGTCGGGCTCGATCTGGCGAAGAAT